>NZ_JBHSMR010000008.1:0-586446 GCF_042655665.1 Massilia suwonensis | reverse complement strand
GTCAACGTGACCGATGGTGCCGACGTTGACGTGCGGCTTGGTCCGTTCGAATTTACCTTTTGCCATTTGAGACTCCTAACGATATTTTGAGAATTACCAGGCACACCTGACGGACGAGTACAGCGCACTGCCGTTCTAAATTCTGGTGCCCTTGACGTGGATTGAACACGTGGCCTCTCCCTTACCAAGGGAGTGCTCTACCACTGAGCTACAAGGGCTTATTTGTTTGCACCGCACAGACTGCAGCACAATTTACTGGAGCGGGTGAAGGGAATCGAACCCTCGTCGTAAGCTTGGAAGGCTTCTGCTCTACCATTGAGCTACACCCGCGAGGAACAACTTCAATTCGACTTCACGAACTCTTCATTTGGTGGTGGGGGCTGGATTCGAACCAGCGTACTCAGAGAGGGCAGATTTACAGTCTGCTGCCTTTAACCACTCGGCCACCCCACCGCGAAGAACCGCAGAGTATGAAGCAAGCTCAACATGCTGTCAACTATTTTTGCCATCCTTACAGGCTTGGCTCAATAGCAGCGTTGCTTCGGGGCGTGATTGTAACCGTTCGGGGTAAGAAACTGCAAGGCTCTTTTTTCACGAGGAGTGCGCTACCTGACCCGCCGGTGCTGTACTGTATGCACTAGGCATGTAAATACTTTTGCACATGGACAGCAAGGCGCCCCACTACCCCCGTTGGAGCTGGCCGCAGATCCTCGTTGCCGGCGTCACGATCATCGCGTTTTTTATTGCCATGCGGCTGATCAACAATTGGCTTGCTTTGCCGGCCGGTTATGCCTTGCCCCTGTTTCCTCCTGCCGGGATCGCCCTTGCGATGACCACTGCCGGCGGCATGCGCGTGCTACCTGCGGTGGCCCTCGGCGCCTTCGTGTATGCGTTTCCCTTACATCAAGGCAATCAGGCGCTATCGGAGGCCGGCACCTGGATCGCGATTTTCGCCGGTACCCTTGGCGCTACTTTGCAGGCATGGCTGGGAGGGCACCAGTTCCGCCGCCATATGCGTCCGGCGATCGATTCGGGTCACGACGTCATTGCCTTCTTTCTGCTGACTCCGCTCGTCTGCCTCACCAGTGCCACGATATCGGTCCCGGTCCTGTTTGCGCTGGGTGCCTTCGACGAGGTCGCGCAGTTGCGCTTCTGGTTCGCCTGGTGGGCGGGCGACACGCTCGGCGTGCTGCTGGCCGCGCCGCTATGCTGGATCGTGTGCGGCGCGCCGCGCCGGCTGTGGCGGCGGCGTGCGCCGCTGGTGGCGCTACCGCTGCTGGTTGCCAGCAGCGCCGTGGTGATCATCTACCGGCTGTCGCTCGGCTGGGAGCACGACCAGCACCTGCAACCCTACCGGCTGAAAGCCCAGCAGACGGCCGACGTGCTGCAGGCCGAATTCAACGAGCACGTGCGTTTCGTCGGCACTTTCGCCCGCACCCTCGCCGACACCGAGCACATCCTGGCGCGCGACAAGTTCCTGCGCATCGCCGGCGGCTACGCCGACGGCCGCCCCGAGATCCAGGGCATCAACTGGGGCGTACCCGTCACGCACGCCGAGCGCGCCGGTTTCGAAGACTGGGTGCAGCGCACGGTCGACCCGGCCTTCAAGGGCATCGCCGACATGGACGAGGCGGGCGGACTGGTGACGGCGAACGAGCGCGAGCGCTACCTGCCAGTGCTCTACCTGTGGCCACCTACAAACAACTTCATCCGCGGCGTCGACTTCCTGGCCGCCCCCGGACGCGCAGCCGTCGCCGCACGCGCGATGGGTTCGCGCGCGCCGGTCGCCTCCGAACCGTTCACCCTGCTGACCACGCGCGACCTGGGCATCAGCCTGCTGCGCGCCGTCGGCGAGGGAGAAGGACCGCCGGCCGGGGTCGTGATTTTCGTGCTGAACGCCAAGGGCTTGCTGGAGCAGGCGATCGCGCGCTCGGGCTTCGATGGTTTCAATGCAGCGCTGGTCGACGTCACCGACGGCGCGGCGCTGCCGGTGGCCGGCTCCCTGGGCCAGTGGAAACGCGACGATTACCAGGTCGGCCTGAAATTTGCCGGACGCAGCTACCAGCTGAGCTTCCGGCCGACTGCGGCCTACATGGAAACCGAGACCGGCGCCGTCAGCTGGATGGTGCTCTCGGCCGGCCTCCTGATGACGGGGATGCTGGGTGCGCTGATGCTGCTCATCAGCGGCGAGCGCGCCGTGATCGAGGAGCAGGTGGCCGACCGCACTGCGCGCCTGCGCGACCGCGAAGCGCGCCTCGAGGCCATCCTCGACAACGCGGCCGACGCCATCGTCACCGTCGACGCGCACGGCGTGCTGGTGTCGAGCAATGCCGCCACCGCGCGCCTGTTCGGCTACCCGCCGCCGCACCTGGACGGGCTGTCCTTCAGCGCGCTGGTGCCCAAGGCCGGCGGCGCGGCGGACGATGCCGGCGCCGAGCTGGCGCGCCTGGCCACGGCGCCGCCCGAGGATTGCGTGCTCGAGGGCCGCAATGCGCGCGGCGAGGCCGTGCCGCTGTCGATCTCGGTGGCGCCCGTGCTGATGGGACGCGAAGCCTTCTTTGTCTGCATCCTGCGCGACCTGAGCGAGCAGCAGCGCGCGCAGGAACGTATCTACCGGCTGGCCCACCACGACGCCCTCACCGGACTGGAAAACCGCTTTGCCCTGAACGTGCGCCTCGAGCAGCAACTGGCCAGCGCGCGCCGCCATGGCGAACCGGCGGCCGTGCTGTTCATCGACCTCGACCATTTTAAAAAGATCAACGATTCGCTCGGTCACGCGGCCGGCGACAAGCTGCTGGTCGGCGCCGCCGAACGCATGAAGGATTTATTGCGCGAAGTGGACACACTTGCCCGCTTGGGCGGCGACGAATTCATCATCGTGCTGGCCGGCCCGCTGACGCCCGACAGCGTCACCAGCGTCGCGGTGCGCGTGGTCGAATCGCTGTCGCAGCCGTATCAACTCAATGGCGCCACCGCGCACAGCGGCTGCAGCGTGGGCGTGGCCCTGTTCCCGGACGATGGCGAAGACGCCGCCACCCTGATCCGCCACGCCGACATGGCGATGTACGCGGCCAAGCGCGAGGGGCGCGGCAACTTCCAGTTCTTCTCGCCCGAGATGAACGCGGCCACCCACGAGCACCTGCTGCTGGAAAACCGCATGTGGGGCGCGCTGAATGCCGAGGGTTTCGAGCTTTATTTGCAGGCCCAGGTCGAACTCGACACCGGACGCGTGATCGGCGCCGAAGTGCTGCTGCGCTGGCACGACCAGGAACTGGGCAGCGTGGAGCCGAGCCGCTTCATTCCCGTGGCCGAGGAAAGCGGCATGATCGTGCCGCTCGGCGACTGGGTGCTGGGCCAGACCATGGCCCTGCTCGCCCAATGGCAGCGCGAGGGCCTGGAAGACCTGCGCCTGGCCGTGAACCTGTCGGCGCGCCAGTTCTCGGGCTCGACCCTGCTGGCGCGGCTCGATGAACTGGTGGCGCAGCACGGGATCGATCCGTCGCAGCTGGAACTGGAGATCACGGAAACGGCGGCGATGCGCGATCCGGAAGCGACGCGCCAGCTGCTGCGCCAGCTGCGCACGCGCGGTTTCAAACTCGCGATCGACGACTTCGGCACCGGCTATTCGTCGCTGGCTTATCTAAAACTGTTTGCGATCGACCGCATCAAGATCGACCGCGGTTTTGTGCAGGACATCGAGCATAATCCGAACGATGCGGTGATCGTCGCCGCCACCATCGGCCTGGCCCACTCACTGGGCCTGACCGTGGTGGCCGAAGGGGTCGAGACCGAGGCCCAGTGGGGCTTCCTGCGCGACAAGCAGGGCGACGAAGCGCAAGGCTATTTGTTCGCGCGGCCGATGCCGGCGCGCGAGTTCCGCGAATTCATCCGGCGGCAAGCGCAGCCAGTACCTGACGCTTGAGGGCGCGGATCATCGCCGTCTCGTCGGGCGGCACGCCTTCGGGCGCGGGCTGCGCGCGGTCGGCATAGAAAAAGCCCAGCTGCGCCTTGCCCACCACGAGCGGCAGCACGATGAAACTTTTCGCGTCGGGCAGCAGCGTACGGTGCCAGGACGGCAGCAATTCGCGGATCTTCGGGCTGGCTGCATCCGAGATCATCAGGTCGGCATCGTTCTCCATCGCCAGCAGGAACAGGTCGCGCCCGCCGCCGGCCGGCACCGGGAAGGCGAAGCCGGCTTGCACGCGCGCCTGGTCGGCGCCGAAAGAGACGCGCGCGCGGTACTGCCCTGCGCGCGCATCCTTCAAACAGACCGTGGCGAACCTGAAACCGAGCGCGCGGTACAGGGTCTCGAGCACGGCCAGGATCACGTCATTGACGCGCGCGCTGCCGCCGGCGCGCAATTGCGTCACGTCCTGCACGCCGGCCAGCAGCAGCTCGCGCGCGTTCTTCGGCTTGCCGCTCGGGTGGGTGCCCTCTTCCTCCTCGCCGGCGTCGAGCGTGGCCAGCATCAGCACGTCGGGCAGGCCGTCGCCGCTGTCCGGCGCTTCCTTCGGCAGCGGCTGCAGGTTCATGCTCTCCAACAGGCCCTGCATGCCTTCGGCCACGTTGACGAACAGGCGTTCCAGCGCGGCCGCATCGAGTTCGAACGCGGCGCCGTAGCGCGCCAGCAGCGCGCGTGCTTCCGGCGTGCCGGCGGGGGCGCCGCTCTTGCCCAGCAGGCGCGCCACGTCCAGGCTGAACGAGGCCACCTGGCGCATCCATTCGCCGCGGCTGGCCGCCGCTTTCAAAGAGCCCGGCGGCAGCGCCGCCTGGGCGCGCACGATCAGGTCCGGGATCTTCCACTCGGCCAGCACGGCCGCCGACAGGGTGTCGTAGCTGCAGCCGAGGATCATCTGCGAAGCCTGTGCCGGCGTGTGCTTGCCGCCCGCCGTCAGCTGGTTGATCTCGCGGTAGCGCGCGTGTTCGTGCGAGGCCACCAGCAAGGCGCCCAGGTTCTTGAAGAGCGCGCCGATCGCTGCTTCTTCCGCTCCCTGGTAGTGCGACAGCCTGGCCATCTCGCGTCCGACCAGGCTGGCGCACAGGGACGCTTCCAGTTCGACGCGCACGCTGCCGGCATGGGCGCCGTTGTCGAGGGTGTCGACCAGCAGCATCGCCAGCGCCGTGGTTTTCACGTTGTCGAAGCCGAGCAGCGCGATCGCGCGCGAGACCGTGGTGACGGCCGTGCCGGAGATCGTGCGGTAGCGGATCGTGTTCGACAGGCGCAGGATGCGCTGGGTCAGCGCCACGTCGGAGAGGACGAAATAGGCGAGATCGTGCGTGCCCGGCTCGTCGGAATCGGCCAGCTCGATCACGCGCGCGATCGAACCGCCAAGGGCGAACATCTCTTCGTCGCCGTTCACTTTTTGCATCAATGCCGCGCGCACGCGGCGGGTCGCGCCTTCGTCGGGCGGCTGGACTGCTTCAACCATGGGGGATATCCGGGATTATTTATTCGATTTCTTGTACTTCTTGAGCACCGTCTGGTGCAGCGCCGTGAGCGCGGCCAGCTTCGGATTGCGCGGATCGAGCCGGCGCACGGCAGCCATCTGCGCCAGCGCCTGCTGGCCGAGCTTGTCGTCCCAGCCGGTGTGCTCGAGACAGCGCAGCAGCGCCAGCGCGGCGTTGAAGGCGACCTGCGGGTTGCCCGGCATGCGCTGCGCCGCTTCCTGCATCAGGGTGACAGCGCCCGCGTAATCTCCCCCGCGGGCGCGCTCGGCGCCGCCGGCGACCAGGTCGACCACGTGCTGGCGCGTTTCCTGGGCCAGCGTGGTGCCGAGTTCCGCGTGGCCGGCCTGGGCCATCACGCTCATGGCGCGGTCCATGGCGCTGGCGTCGGCCGCATTGCGCATGACGTCGCGCACCAGACCTGTCGCCCCTTCGGCCATGTCGTGCGCCAGGCAACTGCGCGCCAGTTCCAGTTTCAGATCGGCCGACATGGCGGGCAGGTCGCGGCTGGCGGCCAGCGCCGCGTCGAGCGATTGCAGCAGGCGCTCCTCGTTGCCCGTGTATTCATGCAGCAGTGCCGAGGAGATCGCGCTGCAGGCGTCGGCATGGGCCTTGCCGCCCATCGAGCGGTCGAGGTCGCGGATGACGGAGGCGGCCGCCACCGGATCGCCCTTGCGGACCAGGGTGCGCACCAGTTTGACGTGGTCTTCGGGATCGCGAAATTCCGAATACTTCGCCTTCGCCACCACCTGCTTTAACACCTTCTCGGCGGTCTCGTCGTCGCCCGCCTCGAAAGCGACTTCGCCCAGGGTGCGCAGGCGGCGCACGGCATGCGGCGAGACTGCCACCGCGGCGCCCAGCACCTGCTGCGATTTCTCCAGCTCTCCCATCGCCGTGTGGGTGCGCGCCAGCCAGTCATAGGCGTCGACGAAATTCGTGTTGGTCTGCACCAGTTCCGTCAGCAGGCTGCCGGCTTCCTCGTACTCCTCGCGCAGGTACAGGGTTTTCGCCAGGCCCAGCCGCGCCCAGGCGATGGCCTTGCTCTCGGCCAGCTGGCGGTAGATCGGCTCGGCCAGGTGCGCTTCGCCCAGGAACAGGTGCAGTTCGGCGCGCAGGCGCAGGAAGTCGACCGCGTAGCGCGGGTGCCTTTGCTCTCCCTCCAGGCAGGCTTCGATCGCCTCGTGCTGGGCGCCCGCTTCCATCAGGCGGTACACGGGCAGGAAGACATTTCTCTTTTCGAGGGCGCGCGCGATGCGTTCGAGCAAGCGGTCGGCCGTAAACGGTTTCAGGATGTAGTCGGTGGGGGCCAGTTCGGCGGCGCTGACCACTTTGCCGTAGTCGCCTTCGGCGGTGACCATGAAAAACATCGTCGCCAGCGACACCAGTTTGTGGTGGCGCAGGTCTTCGAGCAGCTGCTGGCCGTCCTGGCCGCCTTCCAGGTCGTATTCGCACAGCACCAGGTCGAAGCTGCGCAGGGTCAGTTGTTTGACGGCTTGATTGGCGCTGCTGGCATGCTCGATGCGAGTCAGGCCGCACATGTTCAGCATGCTGTGGATGTTCGCCCGCATGCCCGAATGGGGCTCGATGAGCAGGGCAGTGAGGCCGTCTAATTCGTTCATGGCGATTTCCGTTCGGGCCGCGGCAAGTTGCGGCTACGCTGGCCGCTGCCGGACGAGTATATTACGGCAGAGGAACAAATTAGCTGAATTGAGGAGTGACTTGCGGAAAACGTGCTTGCAGGTGGGAAAAAGCAACAGTTGGTGAGAATTGGCGCGGCTGGGGGCGCTTAAAAGCCCGCGGCGGCGCGCCTTGCCGCACGATTCTTGCACTCGGCATGAGCGGTATTGCTCACCACGTTCTGGTAGCGCACCTCGTACTTGCCCGCCGCCAGGCCGTCGATGGTCAGCGTGCCATTGCCCAGCACATAGGCGTGGCGCACGTTGGAACGGCGTTCGAGGTCCCAGATCTTGACGAACACAGGATTGGCATTGGCGCTGTTGTCGACCACGACCGTCATCTCGCGGCCGCTGTTGCCCGTCGGGTAGCCGGGGATGTAGCCGGATTGATCGGGCCAGGGTTCGCCGTTCGGCGCGGTAGGGGTGGCCAGGTCGGTATCGCATTCGGGCTGGCGCGCCGGTACCACCAGCTGGGTCACGGCCAAGGCTTTGACGACTGCCGGCGGGGTCTTGGCGCCGGCCGGCATGACCCAGGCGTCCGGGTCCAGCGCGGGAACCGAGGTCACCGGCGCCACGGGTGCGGCTTCCGGTTTGCCGTTGAAGGCCAGCGCCGACGGCAGCAGGCGCGGCTGCTGCACCAATAACAAGGCGCAGGCGGCGCCCAGCGCCACGCCGCCCAGCAGGCCGATCCACCAGCGCGGTTCACGCAGCAGGCGGCGCCGGTTACGCGCCGGTGGCGGCGATTCCCAGTTCTCGCCACGGGTGCGCGGCGCTTCTTCTCCGCTGCTCTCGAGCCACTCGACTTCCCATTCCTCGGCCGCGATCCATTCGTCGTGCTCCTTGCGGCGCACGGGATCGGAGAGGATGTTGTAGGCGGTGTTGACGATCGCCATGATGCGGGCGGCCTTTTCGTCGCCCTGGTTCTTGTCGGGATGGTATTTCTGGCTGAGCGCTTTATAGGCCGCACGCACGACTTCCTGCGGCGCGCCGCGCGCCACCTTCAGGTTGTCGTAATGGGTGTGGATCTTGGCCATGGTCAGTAGTGCCGCGTGCAGGTTCTCGTTAGCGTTCCAGCCGGTTCCTGGCGCCCAACCGAGACAGCATAGCCGGGTTTGTATCCCCAGTGCAAGTTATCAATGTTACAAGCGATGGCTGCGATCGGCCCGCACGATTGCATCCGGCAGCTCGACGTCCTTGCCCACGACGAGCACCTTGAACAATTCGCCCATTTCGCTCGGCGCCACCAGTTTATGAACCGCCTTCGACTGTGGCAAATAAAGCACGGCATCCTCGGGATCGGTGCGCATCAAGAGCTCGCCGATGCCGCAGGCCAGCAGGAAACCGGATTGATTCGTATAGGCCAGTACCTCCAGCCCGGCATCCTGGGCCGCCAGCGCCATCGCCGTGAAATCGACGTGGGCCGTGATGTCCTGCAGGCCCGGCAGGAAGAAGGGTTCCGGATGCGAATGGTGGCGGTAATGGCACATCAGGGTGCCGCCTGTTCTCTGGTCGACGTAGAACTCGTGGGCCGGGAAACCGTAGTCGAGCAGGATCGCCGCGCCCTTCCCGCCCTCGAACATGGCGGCCAGCGAGCCCATGAAGCCGCAGGCAACCGGATGCAGTTCGGAGAGATAGCCTTCCGGCAGGGACTCGGCGTCGGGAATCTGGCGCGCCAGCTGATTCGCCAGCGCCGCATCGAGCTCGGCCTGCACATAGGCGAAGCGGCCCTCCTCGACCGTCACCATCTGGCGGCGCCAGCCCGAGTCCGTCTTGATCACCAGCTCGACCGGCATCGCGTCCAGCACTTCGTTGGCCAGCACCACGCCTTGATAGGCTTCCGGGAAACCATCGCGCCACTCGACCTGCGGGAAATCTTTCAAGGCCTCCTGCTGGCGCGCACGCAGTTCGCCGGACAGTTCGATGATGGTGTAGCGCTCGACCTGCACACCTTCTTCGGCCAGCGCGGTGAGCACATCACGCGCCAGCTTGCCGGTGCCGGCGCCGAATTCGATGATGTTGGGCGCGCTTTGGGCGATAATAGCGGCTGCCGCGCGCGCCAGCGCCTGCCCGAACAGGGGAGAAATCTCGGGCGCGGTCGTAAAATCGCCGCTGGCCCCCAACTTGGCCGCACCGCCGCTGTAGTAGCCGAGCCGGGGCGCATACAGCGCCAGCTCCATGAAACGCGAAAAGGGAATGGCGCCGCCCGCCTCTTGTATAGCGGCGGCAATTTCCTGTTGCAGGGCGTGGGACGCGGCCAGCGCGTCGCTGTCGGGAAGGGGCAGGGACATCCCGGCATTGTAGCCAGATCGGCACGGATCAACAATTTCAGCCACTCGCCTAGACCATGACGTACATCACGCCAACTGCAAGCCAGCAGGTCGCGCTCGTGACCGGCGCCGGACGCCGCCTCGGCCGCGCCATCGCCCTCGGGCTGGCCGCCGCCGGCTGGGACATCGCCGTCCACTACCGCCACTCCGAGCAGGAAGCGATGGAGACGGCGGACGCGATCCGCGCGCTCGGCCGCCACGCCGCGCTGCTGCCCTGCGACCTGGCGGACGAGGCGGCCGTACGCGCGCTGCCGGGACGCGCCGCCGCAGCCCTGGGCCGCGTGACTTGCATCGTCAACAACGCTTCGTTGTTCGAATACGACAGCGCCACCACGTTTTCGCCCGGTCTGCTCACGGCGCACATGAACACCAACCTGGCCGCGCCCCTGCTGCTGGCGCAGGCTTTACATGCGGCGACGCCGGAAACCAGCCAGGCGGTGGTCATCAACCTGCTGGACCAGAAACTGTACAATCTCAACCCGGATTTTTTGTCGTACACGCTGTCGAAAGCGGCGCTCGATGCCGCGACCACCATGCTGGCGCAGGCGCTGGCGCCGCAGGTGCGCATCGTCGGCGTGGCGCCCGGCATCACCATGGTGTCGGGCGACCAGAGCGAAGAGGGTTTCAGCAAGGCGCACACCGTGACGCCGCTGGGACGCTCCTCGACCCCGCAGGATATTGCCGACGCCGTCGTGTACGCGGCATCGGCGCGCGCGCTCACCGGCACGACGCTGGTGGTCGACGGCGGCCAGCACCTGGTGCCGCTGGCGCGCGACGTGATGTTCCTTACCAAATAATTTATTAAGGTCTTTCCTATGCTGTCCGCCCTCACCCACCCGAGCTTGCGCGATTGCCGCCGGCTGTTCCTGCGCAATTACGAAGTGATGATCAACATCGGCGTGCACGATTTCGAGAAGAAGGGCGAGCAGCGCGTCCTGATCAACGTCGACCTGTACATCCCGCTGGCGCAATCGACTCCGAAGGCCGACCAGCTCGATGAAGTCGTCGACTACGATTTCATGCGCGAGACCATCGCCCAGCGCATGGCGCAAGGCCACGTGCATTTGCAGGAAACCCTGTGCGACGACGTCGTGCGCGCCATGCTGGCCCACCCGCGCGTGCGCGCCGCGCGCGTCTCGACGATGAAGCCGGACGTGTATCCCGATTGCGAAGGCGTCGGCGTGGAAGTATTTCAGATCAAGGATGAAGCATGAGCGCAGTACTGAACGACAGCGTGGAACTCGACGCCAAGAAGGCGGAAAAAATCGCGCACGAGAACAACAAGCTGCATAAGCGCCTGTGCCGCCTCGTCGGCCAGGCGATCGGCGATTTTAATATGATCGAAGACGGCGACAAGGTGATGGTCTGCCTGTCCGGCGGCAAGGACAGCTACGCCCTGCTCGACATCCTCATGACCCTGCGCGAGCGCGCGCCGATCCACTTCGACATCGTCGCCGTCAACCTGGACCAGAAGCAGCCGAATTTTCCTGCAGAGGTGCTGCCGGCCTACCTGGACAAACTGGGCGTGCCTTACCACATCGAAAACCAGGACACGTATTCGATCGTCAAGCGCCTGATCCCGGAAGGGAAGACCACGTGTTCCCTGTGCTCGCGCCTGCGCCGCGGCATCCTGTACCGCGTCGCCGATGAACTGGGCTGCAACAAGATCGCCCTCGGCCACCACCGCGACGACATCCTCGAGACCTTCTTCCTGAATATGTTCTTCGGCGGGAAGCTGAAAGGCATGCCTGCCAAGCTGGTGTCGGACGACGGCAAGCACATGGTGATCCGCCCGCTGGCCTACGTGAAGGAAGCGGATACCGAGCGCTATGCGGAAGTCAAAGGCTTCCCGATCATTCCGTGCGACCTGTGCGGCTCGCAGGAAAACCTGCAGAGGAAGCAGATCAAGGCCATGCTGCGCGACTGGGAAAAGAAGCATCCGGGCCGCGTGGAGAACGTGTTCTCGTCGCTGTCGACCGTGGTGCCGTCGCACCTGCAGGACCGCAACCTGTTCGGCTTCGTCGACCTCAAGACCGATGGCATCGCCAATCCGAACGGCGACATCGCTTTCGATGAGGAGCCATGCTCGACGCCGATTACCAACACGATTTCGCTGACGCAGCTGTAAATCGTTCGGGCCTCATCGAAAAGGCAGCGTTGCGACGCTGCTTTTTTTCGTCCGCCGTCAGGCCAGCGTCATGCCGAACAGCTGCAGCTCGCGCGTGCTGTCCGGTGCCTCGAAGCTGCGCTCGAAGCGCAGTCCCAGTTTTTCGAGCAGGCGGATCGAGGCCTCGTTCTCAGGGACGACGGTAGCGACCAGACGCTTCAAACCCAACGCACGCGCATGCGCCAGCACGCCCTGCGCCGCCTCGAAGGCATAGCCCTGGCCGCCATACTCGGGCAGGAAGGCGTAGCCGATGTCGACGTCGTCGAGGAAGTCGCGCTTGGCCAGGCCGCACAGGCCGATCGGACAGGCGTCCGCCTTGCGTTCGACGAGGTAGAAGCCGAAGCCGAGACGGGCCACCATCGCCATCGGCCCGTTGACGATGTGCTCGCGCGCGCCGTCGACGGTGCGGATGCCGCGGTCGCCGATGAAACGGTGCCAGGCGGGGTCGTTGAGCAGGCCGAGCATGAATGCGGCGTCGTCCGGCGTCAGGTGGCGTACGCGCAGGCGTTCGGTTTGCAGGACGATCATCGATGGCTCCAAAGCGTTAAACAAGGGCGCGCTGGCGCGACGCCAGCAGCGCCCCGACGAACAATGCCAGCGCGGAAAACACCAGCCCGCGCTGCAGGCCGCCGGGGCCGTCGGCGATCCAGCCGATGGTCGATGGGCCGACGATCTGGCCCAGCGCGAACACGGTGGTGAACGCGCTGATGCCGGCCGACCAGGCGTGCTGCGGCAGGTTGTGGCGCACCAGGGCGGTGGTCGAGGCCACCACCGACAGGAAGATCCCGCCGAACAGCAGGCCCGAGACGAACATCAATGCGGGTGCAGCCGTCAGCGCCGGCAGGATGGTCGCCACGCCGAGCAGGGCATTCAGGATCGCCATCGCCCGCCCGCCCTTGAAGCGGTCGAGCATGCGGGCCCAGATACGCGAGGAGGCCATCACGGCCAGGCCCAGCATGGCGTAGAACAGGGTGATGGTGCCGCCCGCCATCCCCTGCTCTTTCAGCAAGGCGATCACGAAGGTCATGTAGCCGATATAGCCGACCCCGAACATCAGGTAGCCCGCCAGCCCGAAGGCGAAGGGAGACAGACGGAAGCCGCCCTGAGAGTTCGCTTGGGACGGCGCGCCATCGACTTGTCGCGCCGGCGGGATCATCGCCAGCGTCGCCAGCAGGCACAGTGCCGCCAGCGCGATCCAGGCCCATTGCCAGGCGTGCGCGGCGCCGTGCGTAGCGGCGGCATCCATCGCCACGGGCACCAGCAGGGACGAGGCGACGATGCCCAGGCCCGTGCCGCCATAATAAATCCCGAGCAGCAGGCCGGCGCGCTCCGGATGCAGCAGGCCGAGCCGGGCCGCCAGCAGGCCGCCGGAAATGAAGATGAAGGCGCTGGCGATGCCGGCCAGGACGCGCTGGCCGATCAGCACCTGGGCATCGGTCACGAAGCCGGAGAGCAGCATGAACAGGCTGGCCAGCACGGCGCCGCCGACCAGGGCCGCCTGCGCGCCGTAACGCCGCATCAGGGCGGGGGTGGCCAGGGCGCCGAGAAAGTAGCCGAGGGCGTTCCCGGTATTCATGGCGCCGGACAGGAAGTAGGACCAGTCAAGGTCGGCGCGCATGGGCGGCAACAGCAGCGCATAGGAAAAGCGCGTCAGCCCCAGCGAGACGGCGGCGCCGAGCGACAGGGCAAAGGCCGTCAGGAAGGGCCGCCGCGCGGCTAGCGAGGCTGGCCCGGGCGAGGTGTTCGGTGCGCTGTTCGCATGGCTGCTCATGCTGTGATTGTAGATTCAAAACACGGCCCGTCGGCATTTTTCGGTGGCAGTATTACAATCGATCCAATCCAATAAAGGACATCCCATGCCCCTGCTGCCACGCCTGCTGACCGTCTTTGCGCTTTCTCTCTCCATGATCTCGCCCTCGATCGCCTTCGCTGCCCCAAGCATGGTCTATCTCGTGCGCCATGGCGAGAAGACGCCTGACGAAAAGGACCCAGCGCTGACGGCGCAAGGACGGCAGCGCGCGCAGAACATCGCGACCCTGCTGAGTAAAACCGGCATCGCCCACGTCTTCAGCACACCGACGAATCGCACGCGCCAGACCGCGCAGCCGCTGGCGCAGGCGAGCGGCTTGCCGGTACAGGAATACGATCCGCGCGCGCCGCGGGCGCTGGTCGAGAAAGTCAAGGCGCTGAATGGACCGGTGCTCGTCGTCGGCCATTCGAACACCTTATCGGAACTCGTGCGCCTGTTCGGCGGCCAGCCCGGAACTGAGATCGCCGACAACGAATACGACCGCGTGTACCAGCTGATTCCCGGCCCGGACGGGGTGACGACGGTGCTGTTCACCTCCGTGCCGCCGACCGGTGCCGCGCCTTAAAGCGCGCGCTCCAGGCCCACGCGCAGGCTGGCCATGCCGTCCCAGGCCAGTGACCGTGTGACGACGCTGCCGTCAGCAGCGCGATAGACGGTGCCGCCGCGCTGCTTGCGGCCCAGGGCATTCGCCACGCTCGCGCGCAGGCGCCACTGGTGATCGAGCTTGCGCGTCCAGTAGAAGTCGAGCGACGCCGTCCGGCCCAGCCAGGTGGTGACGCCGTCGACCGAGCGGCTGGTGGACGCGCCACGGATATTCAGGTTCGCTCCCGCGTTCCAGCTGCCGGCGCCACGGTAGTCGGCGCCGAGGTTCGCGGTGAACGGCACTTGCTCGGCCAGGGTATTGTCGGGACCGGGCACATTGCGCACGCGCGACCAGTTGCGGGCCGCGTTCAGGCGCAGCTCGAATACCGCGGCGCCAATCTTCACCGGCGCCTTCAGGTCGAACTCGACGCCGGCCAGGTCGGCGTCGCCATTGTTGACCGGACGCGCGACCCAGCTGCCGCCGTCGCGGTACAGCTGCCGGGTCGTCACGTCGCTCACGCGCTTGGCATAGCCGGACAGCGCGGCCGTGCCCTCTTTCCCGAGCGGGTGCTCGTAGGCGAGGTCCAGGCCCCAGCTCAACTCCGGGCGCAGGTCCGGGTTGCCCTCGAAGTCCGGATTGGCCGGGCCGTTGTTGTTGTTGATGGTATAGCGGCGCGGGACCAGGTTACCCGTCAGGGGCGCTTTATAGGTACGCGCCAGCGCCAGGCGCAGCTGCTGCCTGGCGGGCAGCTTCCATAGCAGCTGCAGGATCGGGCTGGCCACGCTGCTGCTGGTCGCCACGCGCGCCAGGTCGGCGCCGTCGGTGCCCGTGCGCAGGCCTTCCCAGCGCAGGCCCGCATAGCCTTCGACCTGCTCGGAGATGCTCCACTCGTCCTGCGCGAACAAGGCCAGGCGCTCGACCCGCGCCGTGTAGTCCTGCAGGCGCTGCGCCGCGTTCGGGACGCCGTCGATCGAATCGAACTGGTTGCGGTGTTCGCCGCGCGTGGTGCGGCTCGCATCCCAGCCGAGCCCCAGGCTGTGCGCCGCGCCGAGCGGCATCAGGTACTTGCCGTTCAGGCTCGCGCTGCGCTCGTCCGCGCCAGAGGCCACGGCGCGCGCCAGCCCCAATACGCCATCCGGGCGCGTACCGAGGAACAGGTAATCGCCGCGGCGCCGGCTGGCATCGACCACGCCCTTGACGCTCAGCTTGCCGGCGCCTGTAAAACGGTGCGCCCAGGCGAGGTCGCTGCGCAGGTTGGCCGTGTGCGAACGCATGCCGGCGGCGCTGTCGGGATAGGCCGTCGGCGCGCCCAGCAGCGTCTCTTCGTCTTCGCGCAGCGCGTTCTGCGTGCGTACCAGGCCAAGCAGCGTGTTCCAGCCCAACGTGTCGCCATTCTCGAAGGTCCAGTTCAGGCGCGGGGTGAGGTTCAGGCGCGTGTTGCGGGCAAGGCCGGTCTCGGTAAGGCGGCGTGCAAAATCGGCCACGCCCGCCCCTTCGGTCGTCTCCTCGGTCAGCACGCGGTCGATGCGCACGCTGCGCTCGAGCGCAGCACCAAGCGACCAGGCCAGCTTGCCGCGCTTGCCGCTCCACTGGGTCGAGACCGAGGGACTCCACTGCCCGCGTTGGTAGCCGCTGGCGAGCTTGTCTTCGCGCCCGCTCGCGCTGCGCTTGCGCAGGACGATGTTGATGGTGCCGGCCACCGCCTGCGCGCTGCGGTCGGCCGTCGGACTGCGCGCGATCTCGATGCGCTCGACCAGTTCGGGTGCAATCGCATCGATCGTGAAACCCTGGGGAACCGGCTCGCCGTCGACCAGGATCTGGGTATAGCCCGTACCGAGGCCGCGCATGCGCACTTCAACGCCGACGACCGAGATGCCGCTCTGGCGCTTGAGCACATCGGCCAGGTTGCCGTCGCCGTAGGCCGCGATCTCGGCGCGCCCGACCACCTTGCCGGCAGCAGCTGCATCGGGCTGTTGCGCCTTGCCGTGCACCTCGACCCGGGCCGGCGGCCCCTCCTGGGCGCAAGCATACGGCAAGGGAGACAGCAGGAGCAGCAAAGGCAGGCGTTTCATGACGGGCGCGTTCGGATTCGGAAGCAGCGATTCTAGGGCCGCCACCCTCTGTCGCGCCAGCCCTGTGACGAAAGTCCGCCGCGCTGTGACGAGCGTCGTCGCCTCCTCGTTTTTACCCGTTCGGGCGCTGCTATACTCGGCGCACCATGCACCTGCCAGCACTCAAGACCGCGCGCATCATCCTGACCCACGTCGCCTTCTGGACGGCGCTGTGCATCGCCGGTGCGCTCGGCGTCTACACCGACCGCATCGGCTTCGGCCGTCCGGCTCCCTTCACCACCATCCTGCTCGAATGGTGGATCGGCCACGTGCCGGTGATGGCCCTCAGTAGCACCCTGAGCCTGGTGCTGGTGCGCCATCCGACCCTGTTCACCGAGCGCCGCACTGTGATCCGCACCTACGCTGGCCTGGTGCTGCTGTTCCTGCCCGTCGAATGGTTCTTCCTCAGCTGCGCCGACGTGCTGCTGCGCGGGGAAGTGCTGACACTGACGTCCGGCTGGATCGAGCTGACGAAGATGAACAAGATGACCTGGTTTACCGAGACCGCCTGGATGACCGGCACTTTTGTCGCCATGGTCGCCATCGGCAACCAGCGCGAAGCACGGGCACGCAGCGAAGCCTTCGCCAGGGCGCAGGCGGAAAACCTGAACCTGTACCTGGCGCTGGAACAGCAGCGCATGCTGGCCCTGCGCGCCCAGCTCGAGCCGCATTTCATCTTCAACGCCCTGAACGCGATCAGCGCCCTGGTACGCGCCGGCGACAAGGCCGACGCCCTGGCCGGCATCGGCCGCCTGTCCGACCTGCTGCGCTACGCCCTGGCCGCCACCCAGCGCGAACGCGCCACCATCGAAGAGGAACTCGGCTTCGTGCGCGACTATCTCGCGTTGCAGCGCCTGCGCTATGGCGAACGCCTGCGCATCCGCATCGACGGCGACGACGAGCAGGTAAGGCAGGGAGAGTGCCCGCCCCTGCTGCTGCAGCCGCTGATCGAGAACGCCCTGCGCCACGACCTCGATTGCCACGACGGTCCCGGCGATATCCGTCTCTCGTTCGAACGCACCGCCGACGAACTGCTGATCCGCGTGATGAATCCGGTAAGCGAGTGGAGTTCGCCGAATCCCGGAACGGGTCTCGGCCTGTCGAACACGCGGGCGCGCCTGGCGCTGCTCGACGCGCGCGCCAGCCTGCGCACCGGGCGCGAGGACGGCCGCTTCACGGCCGAGATCAGCCTGCCGCTGGCGCTGCAGGACTGACGGCCGTGGGAATTTGCTACGCCATTGTCGACGACGAGGAGCCGGGCCGCACCAATCTGCGCCTGGCGATGGAGGCTCACCCGGACTGGTGTCTGGCCTTCGAATGCGACAGCGCGGTGCGCGCGCGCGAAGCCTTGAGCGCGCACCGCATCGACCTGCTGTTCTTGGACATCCAGATGCCGCGCGAGTCGGGTTTGCAGCTGGCGCGCGAACTGGCGCAGCAGTCCGAACCGCCATTAATCGTGTTCGTCACCGCCCACAGCGCGCATGCGATCGAGGCCTTCGAGGTCCACGCGCTCGACTATCTTTTGAAACCGCTGGACGATGCGCGCCTGGCGCAGGCGCTGGAACGCGCCCGCCTGCTGCTGGCGGGACGCCAGCGTGGCGCCTACGGGCGCGCCCTGCGTGCCTACGCCGACGGGCCGGCCTACCTGGAGCAGATCGGCGTACGCTCCGTGGGACGGATCGACCAGGTGCAGGTGGCCGACATCCTGTGGTGCGAGGCGCAGGGGAATTATGTGGCGCTGCATACGGCGTCGACTACGCCGCTGCACCGGGTGGCGCTGAGCCGGCTGGAGGCGCACCTGGATCCGGCGCGGTTTTTACGGGTGCACCGCGGCGCCATCGTGCGGCGCGACCAGGCAGTGGGTTTGAGCGTGGTGGGGGATGGGAGTTATCTGCTGCGTCTGCGCTGCGGGGCCGAGGTGGCGGTGAGCGAGCGGTATGTGGGGGCGGTGCGGGAGTTGCTGGGAGCGTGACGGTACGAGTACGCATCGGTTCCGTACCGCGTGGGCATGCCCACCCTACGGTGCACCACCGTCCGCGGCTGATGCGTAACGTAGGGTGGGCATGCCCACGCGAATCACCGTCCGCGTCCACGCGGCGTCACCGACGACGCCGCTCAATTAGCGTTATGGCGCGACGTTCGTGCGCATCACCGGATACAAATTCAAACGCTCATCCCACGACGCATGCCGGCGCGCGAAGAATTCGAGACGCGCGTGTGCATTCTTCGCGAACGCCGGATCGCTCTCGACGCGGCGCTTGAATTCCGCGGCGACGGCCGGGTCGGCCGCCATCTGCTCGCGCGCGACTTCTTCGGCCACGTACTCTTCCATGTACTCCTTCGGCTCGAAGGCATTGTTGAACATGCCCCAGGCCAGCAGCGAGTCCGGCGCCTGCGGTTCCAGCATCGCCATCACCAGGCGCGCCTTCGGCTGGGCGATCGGCACGAACAGCGCGCCCTTGCCGACGCTGCGCGGCTCAAGCTTCCAGCTGCCTTCCACAGTCAAGCGCTGGTGCGATTCGAAGGATTTCGCGCCGAAGCTCGCCTTGTCGGCGCGGAAGGTCTCGGTGTCGACACGGTCGAGTGCCTTGTCCAGCGTGCGGAAGGCGATAGCGTGCTGCTTCAGCTTCGCGGCCACCATGGCGGCGTGGGCGGCGGGCACGATGTAGCCGGCGCGCGGCGCCGCCACTTCGAGGTCGGCCACGACCTCGTCGCGCAGCGGCACGCGCCAGACCTGCGGCTTGTTTTCGTCGTAGCGCGTCATCAGGATGCCCGAGACGTCAGATGGGGTGCGCGTGTATTCGTAACCGTTGAAATCGACCAGCTTCGATTTCTCGAGCGTTTTATACGTCAGCGCGACCGGCGTGCCGGCCAGGCGCGCGGCGCGGGCATCGGCCGCGGCGGCGGCCACCTGCCACGCCTTGCCGTGTTGTGCGACCTGCTCCAGCACCGAGATCACGCTGTTGTGGGTGATGCGCACGCGGGTCGGGTAATCCTTCCACGAGTGGGTCTCGACCAGCATCGCCATGCGGTTACGCAGCGGGAAGTAGCCGGTCGAGAAGCGCGGGTCGGAGACGCTGTCGACAAAACCCGATTGCGGATCGTCGGTCTTGGCAAAGGACATGTAATAGGACTGCGGCGTCGAGCCCTGCTTCGTGATGTCGGCGATCACATTGTCGCGCAGCGCCAGGCCGGCCTTGCGGAAGTCCGGATCGGCCGAGTTGACGGGTTCGACCTGGATCGACACGTCGTGCTGGAACTTGGCGCCGTCGGTCACGTGCAGGTCGACATAGGTCAGCGGATCCCAGGCGTTCACCAGCGCCAGCATGGCCTGCATTTCGGGCGCGTCGGCCTTCACGTAGTCGCGGTTCAGATTGAAATTCTGGGCCGTGGTGCGCCAGCCCATCTCGACCGGGCCGCGCTGGTTCGGGCGGTTCCACTGCTGGAAGCGTTCGTGGCCGTCGACGTTGAACACGGGCACAAAGACCAGCACCTGCTTGTCCAGCGCGCCCTTGGCCAGGCGCCCTTCCAGCATTTCGCGCAGCGCCAGGAAGCCGGCATCCTTGCCGTCGATCTCGCCGGCGTGGATGCCGCCCTGGATCAGGGTGACCGGCAAGCCCTTCTTGCTTGCTGCCTGCGGCGTGAAGGCGCCGCTACGGGTCGCGATCAGCGCCAGCATCGGGCGGTCTTCCGGGGTGCGGCCGAACTCGACGCACTTCACCTCTTTCGGATAGGCCTTGGCAAAGGCTGCGCACAGTTTGACCACTTCGTCGTAGCGGCCCGTGGCCTGGAAGCCGGAGCGTTCGGAGACGGTCGTCAGGTCGGGAGCGGCGGCATGGGAGAGGGGGGCGGCCAGCAGGGCAAGCAGTAACGCAGAACGAATCATCGGTGAAGCTCCGGCAGAGTGAGAGGGAGAGGCAAAGCGGAAAATTATAGTCGGTTTGTCCCCCGCGACAGGGCAAAAAAAAGCGCCACCCGCAGGTGGCGCTTCGCGTGACAGGCCGCCTTATCGTGACCGGTAATGGATCGCGATCTGCGACGCGCGCGGCCGCACCTGGGCCGGCACCGCAATCGCCATCGCCTGGGCCGAGGTGCGGGCCGGGCAGATGCCGGTGGCGCGGTAGCTGAGCGCGCCCGCCAGCAGTGCCTCGCTGGTGTCGCCCAGCTCGTGATCCAGGTCGTCGGCCACGCTGCAGGTCGGCGTGAAGCCGTTGGCGAAGTCGCCGAAACCTTTCGCGTTCACGCCCTTGAACTCGACCGAGAAATAGGTCGTGCCGCAGTTCGGCACCGGCGTGAAGCCGTAGGGCTTGCCGCAGGTGGTGGCGCCGATCACGTTCACTTCCACGTTCACGCCGCGCAGGCCGTTGATCAGCGCTTCGCTGGCCGAGCAGGTGCCCGAGGTGGTGAGGACGGTGACGCGGCTCAGGCCCAGGTACGGCAGGGTCGTGCCCTCCGCCACCGTGCCTGCGCCGGCGGAGAAGCCGACGGCCTTGTCGCTGAAGCGGATGATCTGCGGCGTTTGCGCGGCTTCGATCTTGTCGTTGTACTGCAGGCGCTCGAACACCTGGCCCTGGGTGGCCGGTCCGGCGATCATATAGGCCAGTTCGCTGGCGATGTGCAGCAGGCCGCCGCCGTTGTAGCGCAGGTCCACCACCAGGTCGTTGACGCCGGCCGCCTTCAGGGTCGTGATCGAATCGATCAGCTGGCGCTCGGCTACGGCGTTATGGTTCTCGAAGCTGAGGTAGCCGACCTTGCCGGTCGGGGTGTCGATGACCTTCGTGTACTTCACCGATAGCGCCGCCACTTCCTGCGCCTGCATCGTCACCGCGACCGTTTCAATGCCGCGTTTCAGGGTGAAGCTGTGCGAAGTGCCGGCGCCCGAAGGGAACAAGCCGGCATTGATCTTGTCGACCGTGGCGGCGTCGCTGCCGTTGACGAAGTCGGCGCCGTCGATCGTGAGCAGCTGGTCGCCGCGGCGCAGGCCGGCGGCGGCTGCCGGCGAACCCGGTTCGACGAGCGCGACGCGCCAGGTGCGCGGTGCGGTCGCGCTGCCGCTGCTCCAGGTCACGCCATATCCCAGCTCGATGCCGGAATTGGTCAGCTTGTCCCACTCGGCCGTCGGATAGGTGAAGTGGTACATGTCCTTGTCGCGCGGGGACATCAGCCTGTCGAAGTAGTCGACCGGATTGGTGAAATCGGCCATGCGGAAGTCGGTCGGGATTTCGTTGTACCAGAGGTAGTACTGGTTCGACCAGGCGCGCAGGAAGGTCAGCTCGTCGCGCAGCGTGCCCTGCTTGTCCGGATACGGCTTGCCGGTATAGGGATCGATGCCGGTGCGCGGCTTGGCGCACAGGTTCCAGTAGGTATCGAAGGCGTCGCCCAGGGTGGCGAGGTCAGGATCGGCCGCGGCATTGCCGGTGCCGGCGCCTGTACCCGTATTCGGCGTGGTGGTCGATGGCGGATTACTGACCGTACCAGGATTACCGCCGCCACCGCCGCAAGCGGCAAGCGTCAGGGCGGCCGCGAGGCAGGTGGACAGCAGGCGCAGCGTGGCGGTCAGGCGACCGGTGGAGGAAGTTGGCGATGTCATGAGCAGTGTCTGTCAGGCGAGTTCGTCAAGAAAGCTTAGGACAAGCGTGCCGATCCGGAAAGCTCGCACGCTTGAATCGTCCATTTTATGGAGCATTTTTTGATTCCGTAAAGCAAAAACGCCAGGACTGGCCTAAACCAGTCCTGGCGCAACAACAGTTTTGCGGACAATCAGGCTGCGCGCGTGACGCCGGCCGAGTTGTGGAAGGCCGACAACAGCTGGGCTTCCTTGGCCTTGGCAGAGGCCAGGTGGCGTTCCTTCACGTGGCCATAGCCGCGGATGTCTTCCGGGATGCTGGCGATCGCCACGGCTTGCGCCAGGTTCTCGCTCGACAGCTTCGGCAGCAGCGCCGTCACGGTGTCGCGGTACTGGCCAATCAGGGCGCGCTCGGTCTTGCGCTCGGCCGTGTAGCCGAACACGTCGAACGGAGTGCCGCGCAGGCCCTTGAGTTTCGCCAGCACGCCGAAGGCGCTCATCATCCACGGACCGTATTCCTTTTTCAGCGCGCGGCCTTCCTTGTCGTGCTTGGCCAGCAGCGGCGGCGCCAGATGGAATTTAATCTTGATGTCGCCTTCGAACATGCCCGCGATCTTTTCTTTAAAGGCAGGATCGGTGTGAAGGCGCGCGACTTCGTACTCGTCCTTGTAAGCCATCAGCTTGTAGAAGTAGCGGGCCACGGCTTCGGTCAGACGCGTCGATTTCCCCAGCTTTGCTTCCTCGGCACGGACCTGGTCGACGAAAGCCTTGTATTGCGCGGCGTAGCCGGCGTTCTGGTAAGCCGTCAGGAGTTCGACGCGGCGATTCACCAGCTCGTCCAGCGTCTGGGCGCGCTTGAATTCCACGACCTTGGCCGGGGTGGTCAGCTTCTTCACCGACGCCAGGTCGTGCGCGGCGCTACGGCCCCAATTAAACGCGGCTTTGTTGAAGGGCACCGAGACGCCATTCAGCTCGATCGCCTTCATGAGCGAGCTTTCCAGCAGCGGCACGTGGCCCTTCTGGAAGGCGTAGCCGAGCATGAACATATTGGTCGCGATCGCGTCGCCCATCAGGGCCGTCGCCATTTGGCCGGCATCGACGAAATCGACGTTGTCCGCACCGCAGGCCTGCAGGATGGCGCCGCGCGAACCTTCGGCCGGGAACTGCCAGTCCGGATTTTTCACGAAGGCGGCGGTGGTGGAGCCGGTCGCGTTGACGGCGGCCCAGGTGCGGCCTTCGCCCATGCGGCTCAGCGCATCGCGGGCGGCGGTGACGATCTGGTCGCAGCCGATCACCAGGTCGGCGCTGCCGGTGCCGACGCGGGTCGAGTGCAGGTCCGACTGGCGTTGCGCCAGGCGCACGTGCGACATCACGGGACCGCCCTTCTGGGCCAGGCCGCTCTGATCGAGCACGATCGCCCCTTTACCCTCGACGTGGGCCGCCATCGCCAGGATCTGGCCGACGGTGACGACGCCGGTGCCGCCGACGCCGGCGACCAGGATGCCGAACGGGCTGTCGATCGCCGGGATGGCCGGCGCAGGCAGGCTTGGGAGCGCGTTATCGGTCCCGACAGCCGCCTTCTTCGGCTTTTTCAGGCCGCCGCCTTCGACCGTCACGAAGGACGGGCAGAAACCGGAGACGCAGGAGAAATCCTTGTTGCAGGAGGACTGGTTGATCTGGCGCTTGCGGCCCAGTTCCGTCTCCAGCGGCTCGACCGACAGGCAGTTCGACTGCACCGAGCAGTCGCCGCAGCCTTCGCAGACAGCTTCGTTGATGACGGCGCGTTTCGCCGGGTCGGGGAACTCGCCCTTCTTGCGGCGGCGGCGTTTCTCGGAGGCGCAGGTCTGGTCGTAGATCACGGCCGACACACCCGGCATCTCGCGCAATTCCTTTTGCACGTCCATCAGTTCGGAACGGTGACGCACGGTCACGCCCTCGGCCCAGGCGTAGTCGCTCGGGTATTTTTCCGGCTCGTCGGTGACGACGATGATCGGACGCACGCCTTCGGCCGCGATCTGGCGCGTGATCATGCCCGGATCGAGCGGACCGTCGACGTTCTGGCCGCCGGTCATGGCGACCGCGTCGTTGTAGAGAATCTTGTAGGTGATGTTCACCTTGGCGGCGACCGCCGCGCGGATCGCCAGGATGCCCGAGTGGAAGTAGGTGCCGTCGCCCAGGTTCACGAACACGTGCTTTTCGCTGGTGAACGGAGATTGGCCGATCCAGGTCGTGCCTTCGGCGCCCATGTGGGTAAACGTGGAGGTCTCGCGGTCCATCCACAGCACCATGTAGTGGCAGCCGATGCCGGCCATGGCGCGCGAGCCTTCCGGCACCTTGGTCGACGAGTTGTGCGGGCAGCCCGAGCAGAAGTACGGGATGCGGTCGGTTTCCGGATTGGCTTTCGCGGGAATCGCTTTCAGCACCAGCTCTTTCGCTTCCAGGAAGGCGATGCGCTCCTTGACGCGCTGCTCGACCGGATGGCCGGCGCAGTAGTGCGAGATGCGCGAGGCGATGGCGCGCGCGATCTGCGCCGGGTTCAATTCATAGGTCGCCGGCAGCAGCCAGTCGCCGTGGCCCTTGCGGTCCTTGTTGCTCCACTCGCCCGTGTCGTCGAACTTGCCGACCACGCGCGGACGCTCGCCGTCCGGCAGGTTGTACAGCGCTTCCTTCAGCGCGTATTCCATCACTTGCCGCTTTTCTTCGACCACCAGGATCTCGTCGAGGCCGCGCGCAAATTCGTGCACGCCTTCCGACTCGAGCGGCCAGGTCATGCCGATCTTGTACAGGCGGATGCCGATGTCGCTTGCTGCCTGCTCGTCGATGCCGAGGTCGGCCAGCGCCTGGCGCGTGTCGACATAGCTTTTACCGGCGGTGATGATGCCGATTTTCGGCTGCGGACTGTCCCAGATGATCTGGTTCAGTTTATTGGCGCGCGCATAGGCCAGGGCCGCATACCATTTATGGTTGTTCATGCGGACTTCCTGGTCCAGTACGGCGTCCGGCCAGCGGATGTTCAGGCCACCCTCGGGCACTTCGAAGTCGGTCGGGATGATAGGCTGGACGCGGTCCGGGTCGAGGTCGACCACGGCGCCCGACTCGATCACGTCGGTGACGCACTTCATCGACACCCACAGGCCCGTGTAGCGGCTCATCGCCCAGGCGTGCAGGCCGTAGTCGATGTATTCCTGCACCGACGAGGGATACAGCACCGGAATGCCGCAGGCGGTCAGGATGTGATCCGACTGGTGCGCGGTCGACGAGGATTTGGCTGCATGGTCGTCGCCGGCCAGCACAAGCACGCCGCCGTGCTTCGCGCTGCCGGCGTTGTTACCGTGCTTAAAGACGTCGCCGCAGCGGTCCACGCCCGGGCCCTTGCCGTACCACATGGCGAAGACGCCGTCGTAATTGGCGTCCTTGTACAGGTTCGTTTGCTGGGTGCCCCAGACGGCGGTCGCCGCCAGGTCTTCGTTCATGCCCGGGTGGAACTTGACGTGGTGCGCGTCCAGGTGTTTTTTCGCCTTCATCGCGGTCTGGTCGACGGCGGTGACCGGCGAGCCGCGGTAGCCGGTGATGTAGCCGGCGGTGTTCAGGCCATTTTTGAGGTCGCGCTCGCGCTGCAGCATCGGCAGGCGGATCAGCGCTTGCGTGCCGGTCATGAAGGCGCGGCCGCGCTCGAGCGTCCACTTGTCGTCGAGCGTGATGTCGTGTCCAGGCTCCGATGGCTGAAGCTGGGAACGGTCCAGGGGTGCGTTCATTGGGTGTCTCCGTAGGGGTGGATCGGCGCGTTTGTTGTTTTTGTTGGCGCCGCGACGGAGAGGTCTCCTCCGTAATGGGCGTCAGTATAGTCTTCCGGGCCCGGCATAAAATACCAATCAATTCCCCCCGCCGTGCCCATTGCGCAATAAAATTGCGGCTGTGCTGAGTAGAAGGGGAATTTATGTCAAAGATCGAATTGGACAAGACCGACCGCAAGATCCTCGAGATCCTGCAGGCCGATGGCCGCCTGTCGAACCAGGATGTGGCCGAACGCGTCAACCTGTCGCCCTCCCCCTGCCTGCGGCGCATCAAGCGCCTCGAGGAAGCGGGGGTGATCCGCCAGTACGTGGCCCTGGTCGACCCGGACAAGATCGGTCTCGGCCTGCTGGCCTATGTGAATGTGCGCCTGGAAAAGCACAGCGAAGGTCCCGCCAATTCGCGCGTGCCGGCCACGTCGCCGCGCTTCGAGTTCGCGCAGGCGGTGGCAGCCTGGCCGGAAGTGGTGGCCTGCTATGCGATGACGGGAGAGATGGATTTCCTGCTGCGCGTGCACGTGGAAGACATGGACCACTTTTCGCGCTTCATGATGGCGACGCTGCTGCGTCATCCGTCGGTGCTGGATGTGAAGTCGAGTTTTGCGCTGCAGAGAATTAAAGAGACGACGGCGCTGCCGATTGGGGATGCGGGACGCTGACCCGTAGGGTGGGCGCTCCGTGCGCACCGCCGTAAATGGTGGGCACGGAGCGCCCACCCTACGGATCTATTCCCGTTTTTTCGGTAAAAACCACTTCATCGCAGCGCGGGCGTTGGCTTTCACCGTGTAATCGATCACCGCGAACTGCTCTTCCAGCGCTTCTCGCATCACGCTGCCGGGGCTCGGCGGCGGCAGGTGCAAATACGCATCCGCTTCGCCGTATTCCCGCTTGATCTCCATCCCCGCCTTTTTCGCAATGTGCATCATCGTGCGGTTGCTCGACAGGCACTGCATATATAAGGTGTCGATGTCGTTGTTGCGGCAGTGGATGGCGGCGCGTTCGAACAGGCGCGAGCCGACGCCCTGCCCGCGCGCCGATTTCGAGACCGAGACGCCGAATTCGGCCACGCGCAGCTTGTCGGTCTTGGCGGCGCGGCCCGGCTCGGGCGGCGCAAACGCCAGGTGGCCGACGCCGACCAGCTGAAAGCCGCGGCTCACGACGCCAAACACGATGTCGCGCTTGAAATCGATCTTGTCGACATAGGCGTGCACCTGCTCGTCGGGCAGCACGGTGCCGAAGCGCAGCAGGCGGTCGGCCTCGTCCAGCGCCAGGAAATGCTTCAGCATGCGCCGGCGGTCGCGCTTGCCCAGCGCCTTGACCAGCACCGCAGGATGCGCGCTGGTGCCGGCCAGGCTGGCCAACCAGTTCTTGATCGAATTGTCACGCATGAAGGGATTGTCCGTTTTGTGCACTGCACCATCCCGCTATTCTAGCGGAATGCCGTCCATACTGCCGCGCGCGACAGTCAAAGCACGCCGGGTGTCTCGTCGACGTTCCAGTGCGCGTTCGGACTGATAATAAACGTGCCCTTACCGGCCTGCTTGGCGGCGTACATCGCCTTGTCGGCATCGGCCAGCAAGGCGGCGGCGCCCCACTCTGCCCCGGCGCGGCCGCGCGCGCTGGCGATGCCGATACTGGCGGAAATCGCGACCGGGTTGCCGTCGGCCTCATTGATCCCTTCGATCTGGTCGAGCACCAGGCGCGCCACGCGCAGCGCGCCTTCGGGCATGCCCACTCCTTCCAGCATGACCACGAATTCGTCGCCGCCCAGGCGCGCCAGGATGTCCTCGGCGCGCAGCACTTTTTGTACGCGGCGCGCGACCAGCTGCAGCACCAGGTCGCCGGTGGCATGGCCCCAGGTGTCGTTGACGGCTTTAAAACCATCGAGGTCGATGAACATGGTGACCACCACGCTGTCGCGCCGCGCCGCCCGTACCAGGGCCAGTTCCAGCAGCCGGGTCAGCTGGCCGTAGTTGATCAGGCCCGTCAGGCTGTCGTGCTGGGCCAGCCGCGCCAGTTTGGCCGACTGCTCTTCCAGCTCGGCGGTGCGCTCGGCCACGCGGTGTTCGAGGGTGTCGTTCATGGACTTCAGGCGCCGGTTGACGTCGTTGATGATGCGGTAGCTGCGGCGCAGGCGCCAGCCGGCGTAGGCCAATAAACCCAGCAGCAGGATCGAATAGGCGAACAGGAAGCCGCGGTAGCGCTGGCGCTCGAGCACCTCGGCCTGGAAGGAGCGGTCGAGTTCGCGGCCCAGGCGCGCCAGCGCTTCGCCGGTGTCGAGGGCGGCGATCTGCGTTTCCAGCTCGTTTTCGCGCGGGCGGTTAGCGAGGATGATGCGGGTATCGCGCGCCAGGGCGTCGATCTGCTCGTTCACGGCCAGCGAAAAGCGCTCCTTCTGCGCTTCGATCTGCATCAGGCTGGCTTCGATGCGATGCCCCAACGCGGGCGTGGGCACCAGGTTATAGCGCAGGGTGTCGGCCAGCAGATCGTTCAATAGCAAATCCAGGCGCACCACCAGGCGGCCCGGCGCCAGCGCGCCTTCGATGCCGCCGAGTTCCGTTTTCAGGTCGGCCAGCGCCGGCGGCAGCGACAGCAGGGCTGCGCGCAGCGGCGGGTTCAGGGTGCGAAACTGGGTCACCAGGGCGGCCTTGGTACGCAGGGCTTTTTCCAGCGCCGCATGGGCCTGGCGGGCGCTGCGTCCGCGCGTCATCGGCAGCGCCTCGCCCAGGCGCGCCGTCAATTCCTCGATTTGCGGCACCGGCGCGGCCAGCTGGGCATCGGCGACGTTGCTGCCGATGTGGGCGCGCAGCAGATTGGTGTCCCAGGCGGCGTCGAGCTGCTGCAGTTCGTGCAGGTCGAACATCACCCGGTTCTGGGTATCGACGTCCACGCCCGTGGTGCGGGTGTAGAGAAAAGCGAGCAAGGCCACCAGCACCAGGGCCGCCGATACGCCGTAGCGCAGGCGCTGGCGCGGCCCCATCGCCTCCAGGCGCCCCATCAGTACTGCAAACACCCGGTCCGTCTGTTGTGACAATCTGCTCATAATGCGACGAGCATAGCAAACCTGTCATGCATTAGGCCGCACGTGGTACGTCTTGTAACAAATCAGCACAGCTCAGGGCCATAGGCGGGCAAAAATCCAGCCGTTCATCGCGGCGTTGAAGGCGGCGTGGGCGAGGATGGCGGGAAGGATCGACTCGCCGCGCCGGCGCAGCCAGGCGAACAGCAGGGACAATGCGAACATCTGCGCCACCCACAGGGCGCCCGACAGCGGCAGCACCTGCAAGCCGGCGCTCGTCACCAGGATGCCGTGGTGGCACAGGTGCACCAGCGCGAACAGGCTCGCCTCCATCAAGGTCGCGCGCCGGGCACCGCAGCGGTCCTCGAGCACCTTCTGCAGGAGGCCGCGATAGAAAATCTCTTCGCCGATCGGGCTGAACAGGCAGGCGGCGATCGTGAACGTGAGGTGCAGGCGCAAGAGGCTCCAGCCGGCGGTGGGCTGCAATTGATAGTTGCGGGCGACGCTGACGAAGGGGTGCTCGGCGCTGGCGCCGAAGAAGGCGGCCCCGAACAGGTAGCAGAAGGTGGCGGCGAGCGCGCCCAGCACCAGGCCCAGTGCGGCCCAGCGCCAGTTGCGCGGACGCTGCAGGCCGATCTGGCGCCGCCCCGTGCGGCTGAGCACCAGCCAGGGCAAGGCGGCCATGGCGATGCAGAGGACCGCCATCAACGCGCGCCAGCTGGCCGGGCCGAACATCGCGGCGGCGCGGCCGGCCGACGAGGCCAGCACGAAGACGAGCGTCAGGCCGGCGATGCCGAAGGGAAGCGCGTGCCAGAAGGGCTTGACGTCGATTCGCTGCATGGCCGGTCCTGTCGAGTTGAAAACCCGACTATAGGAGCGTACCCTGGCGCCGTCCAGTCATGGCGCATAGGGCGTCAACCAGGACCGGGTTCGCCCGCCAGATAAGGCCGTCCGCCCTCGGCGCTGCCGATCCACTGCGCCACCGCCGTCACGCGCGCGCGGTGGATCGCTTCGGGGATGCGCTCCTTGTTCTCGCCGCAGCCCGCCGCCACTTCGCCGGCATTCACGGCGCGCGCGGCAGCGAGCGCGCCGGACAGGTAGGGACGCTGCGGATAGGGACGCGTACGCAGCGGGTGCCGGGCGTCGCCGCGGCCGCGCGCGTCGCACTCGGATGCCAGCAGCATGTCGATGAAACGCTCGGGCTTGCGGAAAGCGTCGCAGCGCTCGAACAGGGTGACGATCGTATTCGCGCGCAGCTCAAAGGCGCGCGCGACGTTGCCGTGCTCACGGGCCGTCATCAATGCCAGGTCGCGGCAATCGTTCGGCACCTTTAGACGCTTGCACAGGGCGGTGATGAGTTTGGTGCCCATGCCTTCGTGGCCGTGGTGGGCCGGCCATTTGTCGGCCGGGGTGACGCCCTTGCCGAGATCGTGCATGAGGGCGGCGAAGCGCACCGCCAGAGTATGATCCTGCTCGGCGGCGTAATCGATCACCAGCATCATGTGGACACCGGTGTCCACTTCCGGATGGTGCAGCGGCGGCTGCGGCACGCCCCACAAGGCGTCGAGTTCGGGCATGATGCGCGCCAGCGCGCCGCAGTCGCGCAGCACCTCGAACATGCGCGAGGGCGTGTTTTCCATCAGGCCGCGCGCGACTTCCTGCCACACGCGCTCGGCCACGAGAGCATCGACCTCGCCCTCCTCCACCATTTTTTTCATCAGGGTGAGCGTCTCGTCGGCCACCCGGAATTCCGGGAAGCGCGCCGCGAAGCGGGCCAGGCGCAGGATGCGCACCGGGTCTTCCGCGAAGGCGTCAGACACGTGCCGGAAGATGCGCGCGTCCAGGTCGCGCCGGCCGCCGTAGGGATCGACGATCGTGCCGTCCTCGGCGCGCGCCATGGCGTTGATGGTCAGATCGCGTCGTATCAGATCGTCTTCCAGCGTGACGTCGGGGGCAGTATGAAAAACGAAGCCGTGGTAGCCGGGCGCGGTCTTGCGTTCGGTGCGGGCCAGCGCGTATTCCTCCTGCGTCCGCGGATGCAGGAACACGGGGAAATCCTTGCCGACCGGACGAAAGCCCGCCGCCAGCATCTCGTCCGGGGTGGCGCCGACGACGACGTGGTCGTGGTCCTGCACGGGCAGGCCGAGCAGTTCGTCGCGCACGGCGCCGCCGACGACATAGATGTGCATCGTCATGCGCGCGGCAGGTCGGCGTCGTGCAGCGGGGTCGGGTCGGTTTCCTGCATCGCTTCGTTCACCCAGCGCGCCACGGCGGGATGGGCAAGCATGCGGTCGCAATAGGCCTGCAGGGCCGGCGCCAGTGCCACGCCATAGGTACGGAAACGCATCACGACCGGCGCATAAAAGGCGTCGGCAAGCGAAAATTCGCCGAACAGGAAGCCGCGGTGACCGAAGCGCGCCAGGCAATCCTCCCAGATCTCGCAGATGCGGCCGATGTCGGCCTGGGCGTCCGGCGTGCGCCCGCGTCCCGGCAACTTGGCCTGGATGTTCATCGACATGTCGTTGCGCAGGGCGGCAAAGCCGGAGTGCATCTCGCACACGATGGAACGCGCCATGGCGCGCGCGGCCACGTCCTGCGGCCACAAGTGCTTGTCGGGGAACTGCTCGGCCAGGTATTCGCAGATGGCGAGGCTGTCCCAGATCGTCATTTCGCCGGCCAGCAGCACGGGCACGCGGCCGGCGTGCGAGTAGGAGGCGATCTTCGCGGCGGTGTCGGGCTGGTCGAGCAGCAGGCGCACTTCGGTGAACGGAATGTTGAATGCGACCGCTGCCACCCAGGGCCGCATCGACCAGGACGAAATGTTCTTGTTGCCGATGACCAGCGTCAGGCCGGGCTTGCGTGCATTGTCGAGCGTATTCGAGAGAGTCGGGTCGAGTTCCGTGGTCTGCATGGCGTTCCTGGTGAAAGAAGCTGGTTAGCGTCCGGCGCGGGTGCGCAGGCGGTCGAGCGGTTCGTTCGGCGCCAGGTAGTGCGGCGCGACCGCTTCGAGCGGGGTGAGCTTGATTCCGAGCGCGGCCGCTGTCAAGTCCCCGACGGCCGGATCGAGCACGTTGTCGACGCTCATCGAGTCGAGGTTGTCGCGCGTGAGCAGGGGTTCGCCGGGCAGCAGCTCGAACAGGCGCGCCTGCAGCCGCGCCAGGGACAAGGGCAATTCGACGATCGGCCGCTCGCATCCGGCATAGCGTCCCGCCAGGCGCACCAGCTCGGCCAGCGTATACATGTTCGGCCCGCCCAGCTGGTAGACGTGGTGCGACGCGTGCGCATCGCCCAGCGCATGCAGGTAGGCGGTGGCGACGTCGCCCACGTACACGGGTTGGAAAGCGGCCGAGGCGCAGGCCAGCGGCACGACGGGAAAGCGGCGCTGGAGTTTGGCGAACAGGGTCAGCAAATGGTCGCCGGGACCGAACACGACCGAGGGCCGGAAGATGGTCGCCGCCACCTCCGGACGGCTGCGCGCGGCCAATTCTCCGTCAGCCTTCGAGCGGCTGTACATCGAGGGTCCGTTCACGTTCGCGCCGAGCGCGCTCATGTGCAGGTAGCGCGGCACCTTGTTGACCGCGCAGGCTTCGACGATGCGGCGCGGCAGGTCGACGTGGGCGCGCCGCAGTTGCGGCCCGTAGGGGTGGGCCCGGCTGGCGTGCAGGATGCCGACCAGGTTGATGGCGGCCGTGCGCCCTTCCAGCAGGCGGCGCAGGGTGGCGTCGTCGTGGATGTCCGCTTCGACGACGTCCACCCCGGGCAAGGTGGTCAAATGACGCGCGCGCTCGAAGTGGCGCGTGGGCACCAGCGCCGGGATGCTTTCCTGGGCCAGCAGCGCAAGCAGATGACTGCCGATGAAGCCGGAACCGCCAAATACCACCACATTCGGGTCGCGCATGGGGTCCTCGTCAAAGGTTAATCGCTACGGCAATCCGGCTCCGCCGGTGCGCGGCGTAATGGTGCCGAGGCGCGCCTTGAGTGACTGCGGGCGCTTCTCGAACAGGGCCGCGTAGTTGGTAGCGTTCGACATCACATTGCGTACATAGGTTCGGGTCTCGGAGAACGGAATCGTCTCGACGAACACCGCCCCTTCCATCGGCGCTTCCAGCAGGCCGCGCCAGGTGCGCGAGCGGGCCGGGCCGGCGTTGTAGGCGGCAGTGGCCAGCACCTGCGAGCCGCCATTGTTTTCGAGCACCATGTTCATGTAGTTGGCGCCCAGCGTGATGTTGGTGCGCACGTCGGACAGCATGCTGTGCACGAAGTCGGTCAGCCCGATCTTCGCCGCCACCCATTTGCCGGTGGCCGGCATCACCTGCATCAGGCCGGAGGCGCCGACGCCGGAACGGGCTTCGCTGACGAAGCGCGATTCCTGGCGGATCAAACCATACACCCAGGCGCTGTCGAGCGACAGGTTCTTCGCCGTCGGCTGCAGGATGTCGTTGTGCGGCGCCGGGAAGCGCTGATTGAAGTCGAGTTCGGTACGAGTACGCAGCGAGGTTTCGACCATGCGATCCAATAAATCGTTGCGCCGCGCGTACTCGGCGGCAGCGAGCAACTGGCGCTCGCTCATCGCACGCGTCGCCCAGTTCCATTCGCGGTTGCCCTCGGGACGCAGGCGCAGTTCGTAGAATTTCAGGGCCTGGCGCACGGCCGGCAGCTGGGCCACCTGGTTCACCTCCAGCGGCGTCACCGGCGCCGCGCTCGGCGGCGTCGACACCAGTTCGCCCAGCTCTTCGAGCGCGAGCTGGCCATAGAAATTGTTCGGGGTCGCAATGCGGCGGTACAGGGCTTCGGCATCCTCGCGCCGGCCCTGCTGCGCATACGCACGGCCGAGCCAGTAGACCCAGCCCGACTCGTCGCGCAGCGGAGAAGGCATGGCGTCGATGGTGGCGGCCACCTGCTTCCAGTCGCCGCGGCGCAGCGCGATGCGGGCTTTCCATTCGCGCTGGAAATTGGTCAGCGGCGCACCCTCGGCGCGGCGCCAGTAGTCATAGGCTTCCGGCGCCAGCACGATCGAGGCGGCCAGCGCCACGTTGGCCCAGCCGATTTCCCGTTCCTCGCTACTCAGTTTGCTGCTGTTTTTATCCAGGGCGACGGTCGCCAGTTTCAGGCTCGTACGTGCCATGCGGCCCAGCGCGACCAGGTAGATTTCGCGCTCGGCGCGGGTGGTGCCGATGCCGCGCGCCATGGCGACCGCAGGCACGTCGACCGCCTGGGCCGCGCGCGTGTCGGATGCGCCCAGCAGCAGGGCGATGCGGCGCGAGGGACCGGTGGCACCCATCTCGCCCGCCAGGCGCAATTGCGCCAGCAACTCGTCCTGGCTCAGCTGGCCGGTCTGCGCCAGTTGCGCCATCAGCGCAGCGCAGGCTTCGCCGTAAGCCGGCGGATTGACCAGCAAGCCGCGCGCTTCGTGCACGATGCGTTCGCCATGCGCGGCGCGCGCCAGCAGCGCGTAGCAGCGCACCTGCAGGTCGTCGCTGCGGGCGGCTTGCACCAGTTCCTGGTCAAAATTATTCCAGTCGCGCGCCCGGCCCAGCTCGAGCAGCCAGTCGGTGCGCAGGCGCTCGGCCACGGCCGTACCCTGGTGGCGCTGCAGGACGGCGCGGATTTCGTCCGCGCTCGCCTCGCGCAGGCGCGGTTTCAGACGATAATAGTCGACATACGAGGCCAGCACGTAGTTCGGCAGGCGCGAGGCCAGCGCGTTGGCGCGGGCGCTGTCGTTCTGGCGCGCCGCTTCGCGCAGCAGCAGGAAAGTATCGTCCTCGGCACGCGAGGCCTCGGTAGCAGGAGCGGCTCCCGGAGCGGCGGGAACGGTGGCGGCGCCCGGCACCGGCGGCACCGGCGGCGGATTCGCCCCGGGTGCCTCGGCCAGCACGGCGCTACTGGCAAGGGCCAGGACAGCGCCGGCTAAGAAATTCTTCGGAAGCAAAAACACGAATGTAAACCCTTCATCGAACCATGACCGGCAAATCAAGAATACCATGCGCATCCATGGCGCGACCAGAACCGGAGCCTGGCGTGCCGGGGCTGGACGGGGGCCATCGTTCCCCTGCAGTGCCTCCCGCCGCGAGTGAAAAAACCGACGTGGCAAGGGTCCATGCGGCCACTTCATCGCCTGTTCAAAAAGATGCGCCAAAACAACAAACGACGATGAACGTGCCGCTGTCCGGCGACGCGGCCGAGGAAGCGAAAGCGGCCAAGATGGCCTTGCGCCGGCATTTGAAAGCTACACGCGCCGGCCTCGACGACGCAGGAAAACGCGCGCGCGACCGCAGTATCGGAGAACAGGTCCTGGCCTGGTGGAGACGGACCCGCCCGCCCCTGCTGGCGGTCTACTGGCCATTGAGCGGCGAGCCGGATTTGTCGGACACCTACGCCCAGCTGGCACGCGAAGGCGCGGCCCTGGCCCTGCCGGTTGTCGTACAGCGTCATGCGGCGCTTGCCTTCGCGGCCTGGACCCCGGGCGAGGCGATGAGCGTCGATCCGATGGGCATTGCGGTCCCAGCCGCACTGCGCACCGTCGAGCGCCCGCCGGCCCTGCTGGTGCCCTGCCTCGGCTTTAACGAACACGGCTACCGGCTCGGCTATGGGGGCGGTTTTTATGACCGCACATTGGCGGCGCCACCGCGTCCTCTCACTGTGGGCATTGCCTATCTGTGCCAACAGGTGGAATTCAGCGTCGACAGCCACGACGTTCCGCTCGATCAGGTCATCACCGAACGTGGCTGAGCTATCAAATTTTACTTTTAGATATCTTAGTCACACATTCTCACGCCTGTTGGCGCATCTCCTATGATGCCTTTGAATTAAAGGATTTTTAACAAATTCACACATCGTCACACCTGTCGTTTTTCCACCATACCCAAGCATAAGTCATTGATTTTCCTCATTGCAGTATTTCAAATCAGCCGCTTAAAATTGCCTCAGCGCAATAAAGTGCTTGATCAACGAGGGCGTGCTGTCACACGCGCCTCCCCTAATACTGAGTGGAAAAATAATGCAAAGAATGAATGGAACGGTAATCAAGACGGGTGCTGTCGCATTGGCGCTGGCATTGGCCGGATGGCGGCGGTGGCGGTGGCACTAGCGCACCCGCAGCAGGCGAACCAGTAACCGGCACGCCGGGCACGCCAGTTGCGCAACGTACGGTCCAAGGCACTGCGGCCAAGGGACTGATCAAGGGCGCCAAGGTCAGCCTGTATGCGATCGACGCCCAGGGCGTGCGTGCCGCTACGGCACTGGCGACCGCCGTCACCGGCGCCGATGGCACCTATAAATTGCAGATCGATGCGTCGGTCAAGAATTTCGTGATCGAAGTGAGCGCGGCGCCGGGCGCCACGATGGCCGACGAAGCGACCGGCACCGACCTCCCGCTGCCCGCCGACATGAAGCTGCGCAGCGTCGTCACGCTGGCCGACAATGCCACCGGCACCTACGAAGGTACGGTGTCGCCGCTGACCGAAATGGTTGCCCGTACGGCCGAGAGCGCCGATGGCAAACTGGCGCAGCAGGCGGTTGCCCAGGCCAAGGCCAACGTGCGTACCCTGCTCGGTTTCGACCCCGAGACCGTCAAGCCGATCAACTCGAACAGCGCCGCGGTCGCTACCGCCAGCGAGGACGAGAAGAACCAGAGTCTGGCCCTGGCCGCGATTTCGAAGATGGCCAGCACGGCCTCTGCCGACTGCGGACAAAGCACGCCGGGCGAGCGCATTTCCTGCGTCGTCACCAAGCTGGCGGGGTCGGTCACGGTCAAGGACGGCCAGCCCTCGCTCGAGCAGAATCGCCTGGCGCAATTCCGCGACGCGCTGCAAGCCGTCGCCGAAGACAAGAGGATCAACCAGACCGGCAAGGACAAGGTTGTCGGTATCCCGGTCCTGAATCCGGCCCCGACCACGCCGACTACGCCGACTACGCCAACGACGCCGACGACGCCGACCAATCCGGCGCCGGCCACCGCGACCGAAGCCCAGCTGCAAGCCGCCAAGGCCCTCTTCGGCAGCCTGCGCACCAACCTGCGCGCCCTGGACGAAGGCGACGCTTTCCGCTCGACCGTGAATGCAGTCAAAGCCGACCTGAACGACACGGTCGCCCCGCTGGGCAGCGACGTCGGCGGCATGGCCACGTTTGTGTCGACCGCTGTCGATCATCTCAACACCATTCGCGCAAGCAGCAGCTGGTACCGCACCTACGCCCGTGTGCTCGACAACGTCGTGTCCAATTCGCCGGTGCCCTATAGCATTGTAAATGGCGAAGGCGGCTGCGATATCGTCCTCAGCCCGCTCAGCATGACCTGCTCCGTCGTCCAGAACAGCTACCTGCCGGGCTCGTTCAATACCAGCTTCATGGACGGTACGCGGGTGTACGCGACGCGCGTATTCAAGCTCGTGCCGAAACCAGGCAGCACGACCGAGTACAGCTACACGGCCTACCTCGAGAAAAACACGGTCAACTTCAAGACCCTCACGGTCGTGGGCGATACCGTGAAGGAGCCGATCGGCAGTGTCGTCAGCGGCGACATCGCATTCGCGCGCAACGGTACAACCCTGACCCAGCTTGCCGTCAAGGGCCGCATGACCGGCCGCCTCAACGCTGGCGGCACGCTCGACAGCGACTATGAAGACTGGGCGCTCGACGTGACCCGCACGGACGAGGCCAACGGCCTGGCCCTGTACAAGGTCGGCGGCCAGTTCGGCGCCGTCAAGGCCGGTCAACCGGCCGGCAAAATCGAGGTCGACAGCAGCTCGTTCCTGCGCGTGGCAATGCCAGGCAGCGACGGCAAGGTGGCAGTCAACAGCGCCAACGAACTGCAGCTCACGCTGCGCGGCACCATGGGCAACACCACTGTCAACGGCACCCTGAGTGCCTCTGCAGCCAAGCAGGACAAGAGCAAGACGACCTACGTGCCGACCAAGGTCTCGTTTGCGGGCAGCCTGAAGCACCTGGACGCGACCGTGTTCAGCGGTAATGTCGCCATCGCCCGCAACGGCTACGAGAACTACGACGCCAGTGCGGCCGAGTCGGCAACGAACTTTATCGCGGACACCGTGGAAATCGCCGGCACGCTGGCAGTACCGAACCGTCCGGCACTGACCCTGAGCGTCGGCGCTACCCGCACCGGACCAGCGACGACCGACGTCAGCGCCCAGTACCGCGACGGCACTTCGGTGATCAATGCCAGCGTGACTGCCAAGTCCGGCGAGCGTCATCCGCTGGTCAAGGTGTCGAGCGCAGAAGGCGTGGCGTTCTCGTTCACCAGCACCTCGGGTGTGGTCAAGGTGACCAAGGACGGCGCGGTTGTTGCCGAGCTGAACCTGCAAACTGGCATCATCAGCTACATCGATGGCAGCACCGAATCGCTGAAGTAATCCCGGCGAAACGATGTACCCAGGCCTGGCGCAGCGCGCCAGGCTTTTTTTATCACACGACTATGCGATCAATTTTGTTAAGTGGCGCGCTGGCCTGCAGTACCGTCTGCGCACAAACGACGGCCAGCCCTGCCGACGGCTGGACCGTGTATTCCGACCTCTCCGCCTGGCAAGCCAGCGACGCGGTGCCGGTCAGCCAGCTCGATGGCCAGTGGAACACGTACTCGCCGCGCGCCGGCCGCAATATTTTCCTGATGCGCAGCCGCATCGCCGCCGGCGCCGAAAAAAGCGGCTTGCGCCTCGGGCTGGAGTTGCGCCAGGATGCCTGGCTCAGTACCGACCGCGACAGTCTCGACGCGTTCTACCTGTACCAGCAAAAGGGCAAGCCGGCGCCACCGGCGCGCTTCGCGCTGCACGGCCAGTATTTTTCCTGGAAAGCATCGGGCCTGAGGCTTGGCTACACCTTCGATGGGCCACGCATCGGCGCGCGCTCCGCTACGATCGAGATCAGCGGCGCAGTGTACGGCAAGCAACGGCTGCGCGAACGCAGCGTTGACGGCGTGCTGAGCTATCCGCAAGCCGGGACCTATGGTTTCGACGTCAAGCACATCGACGCCGACAGCCGCATGACCTACCCGTTTATGGGAGACGCGCCGAGCGCCTCGGGCGGCGGCCTGTCGCTGGCGGCCACGCTGCCGCTGCTCGATGCCTGGACGCTACGCTTGCAGGCCGACGATATCGCCAGCCGCCTGCGCTGGAAAAAACTGCCGATCAATACCGAGACGCTCAGCTCCAAGGTCACGTCCTATGACGAGAATGGCTACGTCAACTTTGCGCCCATGCTAAGCGGCCGCAAGCGTCAGGTGGACCAACACTTCAGGATTCCGCGCTACACGGCAGCCACGCTCGACTACCGGAATGGGGATTGGGGTGCGGGCGTGCAGCTTGCACGCTACGCAGGTGAAACGATTCCGACTTTCTCGCTGTCGCGCCGGGTCGGTCCGCTGACGCTGCGTGCCAATGTCGAGACGCGTTTCGACAGCGCCGGCCTTGGCGTGGAAGCGGGGAATTTCCGGTTGATGCTGCAATCCGACGCGATCAAGCTGAACGAGGCGAAAACCCGTTCGCTGCAACTGCATTACCACGTGGATTTTTAAGGAAGAAACCGGCTCCTTCGCCTTGCGGCAAGGGAGCCGGCTTGCCGGCATTACACCAGGCGCTGCCAGATGGCCGTCGTGGCGACCGCCTGGTTCATGCTGTAGAAGTGCAAGCCCGGCGCGCCGCCCGCCAGCAGGCGTTCGCACAGGTTCGTGACCACGTCGAGCCCAAAGGCCTTAATCGAGGCGCTGTCGTCGCCGAAGCTGGCCAGTTTCAGACGTACCCAGCGCGGGATCTCGGCGCCGCACATTTCCGAAAAACGCATCAGCTGCGTGTAGTTCGTGATCGGCATGATGCCGGCCACGATCGGCACCTCGATGCCCAGCTTGTTTGCATTGTCGACGAACTGGAAATAGGCGTCGGCATTGTAGAAATACTGGGTGATCGCGGCGTTCGCGCCGGCCTTGATCTTGCGCTCGAAGTTGAGCAGGTCGTCCTGCGGCGAACGGGCTTGCGGATGCACTTCCGGATAGGCGGCCACTTCAATATGAAACCAGTCGCCCGTCTCGGCGCGGATGAACTCGACGAGTTCGTTCGCGTAGCGCAGCTCGCCCGCGCCGCCGTAACCGCTCGGCAAATCGCCGCGCAGGGCCACCAGGCGGCGGATGCCCTTTTCCTGGAACTGCTTGAGGATGGCGCGGATCGATTCGCGGGTAGCGCCGATGCAGGACAGGTGGGGCGCGGCCAGGTGGCCGTCCGCCATGATGTCGAGCACGGTGTCGAGGGTGCCCTGCTGGGTGGAGCCGCCGGCGCCGAAGGTGACCGAAAAATACTTCGGATTCAGTTCGGCGAGTTTACGGCGGGTGACGCGCAGTTTGTCCGCACCCTCGGGCGTCTTGGGCGGGAAAAACTCGATGCTGAAATTATGGGTTTCCATCTTTATTCAGGAGCAAGGAAGAAAGCGCCCACGAAATCACGCTGTACAGGATTGCTGCCAGGAAGGCCGACCAGAATCCCGCCACCTCGAAACCCTCGACCCATTGCGACACCAGCCAGAACAGTACCGCATTGATGACGAGGATAAACAGCCCCATCGACAGCAGCGTGACAGGCAAGGTCAACAATACCAGCACGGGCCGGATCAGCGTATTGACCAGGCCCAGCACGAGGGCGGCGATCAGGGCGGTGCCGACATTGCTGACGGACACGGAATGCATGAGGTAAGGCAGGGCCATCAAGGCGGCAGCATTGATCAGCCAGGTCAGGAGCAGGCGCATGTTCAGCTTTCGTGGGGCGTTTTCTTGTTATGGGACCTGTGGACGCGCCGCGTCCACAGGTTGCCTCGGCCGCTTATGTCACGGCCTCGTCATGCCGACGAACGTCGATCAGTAACGGTAGTGGTCCGGCTTGTACGGACCTTCCTTCTTGACCGAGATGTAGGCGGCTTGCTCGTCGGTCAGTTCGGTCAGCTGGGCATTGAGCTTTTTGAGCTGCAGGCGCGCGACCTTTTCGTCCAGGTGCTTCGGCAGGGTGTAGACGCCGACCGGGTACTTGTCGGTGTTGGCGAACAGTTCGATCTGGGCGATAGTCTGGTTCGCGAACGAGGAGCTCATCACGTACGACGGGTGACCGGTGCCGCAGCCCAGGTTCACCAGGCGGCCTTCGGCCAGCAAGATGATGCGCTTGCCGTCCGGGAAGATCACGTGGTCGACTTGCGGCTTGATATTTTCCCACTGATATTTCTTCAGCGAGGCAACATCGATCTCGTTGTCGAAGTGACCGATATTGCAGACGATCGCCTGGTCCTTCATGGCCAGCATGTGCTGTTCGGTCAGGATGTGGTAGTTGCCGGTGCAGGTAACAAAGATGTCGCCGTGTTCGGCGGCGTAATCCATGGTCACGACACGGTAGCCTTCCATTGCCGCCTGCAGGGCGCAGATCGGATCGATCTCGGTGACCCACACTTGCGCCGACAGGGCGCGCATGGCCTGGGCCGAACCTTTACCGACGTCACCGTAACCGGCGATGACAGCGATCTTGCCAGCGATCATGACGTCGGTCGCGCGCTTGATGCCGTCGACCAGCGACTCGCGGCAGCCATACAGGTTGTCGAACTTCGATTTGGTGACGGAGTCGTTGACGTTGATGGCCGGGAAAGCCAGCTTGCCTTCCTGGTGCATCTGGTACAGGCGGTGCACGCCGGTGGTGGTCTCTTCGGTCACGCCCAGGATTTCCGGCAGGCGCTTGGAGTACCAGTGCGGATCGCGTGCCAGGCGGCCCTTGATCGAATTGAACAGGCAGATTTCTTCTTCCGAACCCGGCTTGTCGAGCACCGAGATATCGGTCTCGGCGCGCGCGCCCAGGTGCAGCAGCAGGGTCGCGTCGCCGCCGTCGTCGAGGATCATGTTCGAGTACACGGCGTTGCCGGCGGCATCGTTCGGCCACTCGAAGATGCGGTGGGTGTATTCCCAGTACTCGTCCAGGGTTTCGCCCTTGACGGCGAACACCGGCGTGCCGACCGAAGCGATGGCGGCGGCGGCGTGGTCCTGGGTCGAATAGATGTTGCACGAGGCCCAGCGCACTTGCGCGCCGAGGGCTTCCAGCGTGCGGATCAGCACGGCGGTCTGGATGGTCATGTGCAGGGAACCGGTGATGCGCGCGCCCTTCAATGGTTGCGCTGCGGCGTATTCCTCGCGGATCGCCATCAGGCCCGGCATTTCGGTTTCGGCGATGCGGATTTCCTTCTCGCCCCAGGCAGCCAGGGAGATGTCGGCGATGTGGAAGTCTTGGGTAGGTTTCAGTACGGCGCTCATCACGCCCTCCTTTCAAGTTAAGAAAAAAGTAACGTGAGCGCAGTGTTGATATCCGAGCCTGGCAAAAGAGAATTCTTTCGTCGCAACGCTCCTCGGAACGAAGGAGTGTAGCACGTCTGCGATGGTGCCGTCTCGGACGCAGGTCATGCTAAGGGGGATTTGTGCGGTTGCAACAACTCGGCGTTGATAAAGAAAAAGGCATTCCGATGGAATGCCTTCTTTGACTAACGCGGATGGGCACGCGTGCCAAACCGCGTGGGCGGAGCCCACCCTACATTACATTACGACAGGCCGGCTTCCGCGCGCAGCAGCGCCGCCTTGTCGGTGCGCTCCCACGTAAATTCCGGCTCTTCGCGGCCGAAGTGGCCGTAGGCGGCCGACTTGGCGTAGATCGGACGCAGCAGGTCGAGCATCTGCACGATGCCTTTCGGGCGCAGATCGAAGTGTTCCATCACCAGCTTGGCGATTTTCTCGTCGGAGATGACGCCGGTGCCTTCGGTGTAGACCGTGATGTTGATCGGACGGGCGACGCCGATGGCGTAGCTGACCTGCACCTGGCACTGGCGCGCGAGACCGGCGGCGACGATGTTCTTCGCCACGTAGCGCGCGGCGTAGGCGGCCGAGCGGTCGACTTTCGACGGGTCCTTGCCCGAGAACGCGCCGCCGCCGTGCGGGGCTGCGCCGCCGTAGGTGTCGACGATGATCTTGCGGCCGGTCAGGCCGCAGTCGCCCTGCGGACCGCCGATGACGAAGCGGCCGGTCGGGTTGACCAGGTACTTGGTGTCCTGCAGCCATTCGCGCGGCAGGATCGGCTTGATGATCTCTTCGATCACCGCTTCTTCGATCTGCGAGTGCGACACGTCCGGGTGGTGCTGGGTCGAGAGCACGACGGTATCGACCGATACCGGGCGGCCGTCGACGTAGCGCAGCGTGACCTGGCTCTTCGCATCCGGACGCAGCCATGGCAGGCGGCCGTCCTTGCGCAGCTGCGACTGGCGCTCAACCAGGCGGTGCGCGTAGTGGATCGCGGCCGGCATCAGTTCCGCGGTCTCGTCGCAGGCATAGCCGAACATCAGGCCCTGGTCGCCCGCGCCCTGGTCGAGGTCGAGGCCGGCGCCTTCATCGACGCCTTGCGCGATGTCCGGCGACTGCTTGTCGTAGCAGACCATGACGGCGCAGCCTTTGTAGTCGATGCCGAAATCGGTGTTGTCGTAGCCGATGCGCTTGATGGTGTTACGCGCAACGCCGATATAATCCACGTTGGCGTGGGTCGTGATCTCGCCGGCGAGCACCACGAGACCCGTGTTGCACAGCGTTTCGGCAGCGACGCGCGCGCGCGGATCCTGCTCGAGGATGGCGTCGAGAATCGCATCCGAGATCTGGTCGGCGACTTTGTCGGGGTGGCCTTCCGAGACGGATTCGGAAGTAAAGAGATAATCGTTGGACATGAAGGCTCCAGTTACTGTTCAAAAACTGCCGCAGCAACCCGTGCCTGCGACGCTTTAGCGACATTTATATTCCGCTTCGCAAGTTGTCTATTAACTCGGCGGATCCTGCGTAAAGTGGTATTTTACGCTCCTTTAAGAAATTTTTGGCGGAGGGGCCCGCTTTGTCCCTCGACGCCGATCAATCGCATGCTAGTTATTTTATTCAGAGTCTTGTCCGTCTTTCCACTTCGCATGCTCCACGCTTTGGGCGCGGCGCTGGGGTGGCTGGTGTACCTGTTATCCCCCTCGTATCGGCGCCGTCTCGACGCCAATCTGGCCCAGGCCGGCTATAGCGCCCAGCGTCGTGCCGCCGTCGCCGAGGCCGGCAAGGCCATCGTCGAACTCGCATTCGTGTGGTGCGGCAAGCCGGAGCGCGTTAATCGTTATGCCACGGTCGAGAATTGGGACATGGTGCAGCGCGTGCTCGACGCCGGCCGCGGGATTGTGTTCCTGACGCCACACTTGGGTTGCTTCGAAATGACGGCGCAGCAAATTGCGCTGCATACGGCGCTCACGGTCATGTACCGGCCGCCACGCAAGAGTGCCCTGAAACCGCTGGTCGAAGGGGCTCGTGCGCGCCACAACCTGCACCTGGCGCCGGCCAATCTGTCCGGCGTGCGCATCCTCGCCAAAACGCTAAAAGGCGGCCAGCCAATCGGCTTGCTGCCGGACCAGGTACCGCAGGAAGGCGAAGGCGTCTGGGCGCCCTTCTTCGGACGCAACGCCTATACGATGACGCTGCCTGCGAAACTGGCGCAACTGGGCAAGGCCGACATCCTGCTGGTCTACGCCGAACGCCTGCCGAAAGGCCGTGGCTACGTCGTGCGCTTCGTCCCCTTCGAGGGCGACCTGTCGGGCACGCCGGCCGAGCAGGCCGCCAGCATCAACCGCGCGATGGAAGCCTTGATTGCACGTTGCCCGGCCCAGTATTTCTGGAGCTATAACCGCTATAAACAACCTGAAGGAGTGGCCGCGCCACAGGCCGAGGCCGTGGCATGAGGGTGCTCATCGGATTCCTGTGGCTGCTGCACTGGCTGCCACTGCCCGTGCTCGGGCGTTTCGGCGAAGCGGTGGGCAGCCTGCTGTTCCTGGTGCTCGGTAAACGCCGTCACATCACTCTGACCAATCTGCGCCTGTGCATGCCGGAACTGTCGGAAGCGCAGCGCCGCGCCCTCGCGCGCCAGCATTTCAAGGCTTATTCGCGCAGCATCTTCGAACGCTCGATCCTGTGGTGGGCGCCCGAAGCGCGGGTGCGCAGCCTGATCCACGTCGACGGCGCGGTGCCGCAGGCGGCCATGGAAGCGGGCCCGACCATCCTGCTGTGCCCCCATTTCGTCTGCCTCGACGTGGCCGGGGTCGCCTCGCGCGTGATCCCCGTGTGCAGCATGTACGTGCCGCAAAAGAATGCCGCCTTCGACAAGCTGCTGCGCCATGGGCGCGAACGCTACGGCCCCGTGCGCCTGGTGACCCGCAAAGAGGGCATCAAGCCGATCCTGCGCGCGCTGCGCGACGGCCTGCCCTACTTCATGTTGCCCGACATGGATTTCGGCGAGAAGGATGCCGAGTTCGTTCCCTTCTTCGGCGTGCCGGCGGCGACGCTGACGGCGCTGGGCCGGATCGCCGGCACCACGGGCGCAAAGGTGATCCCGGTAGTGGCCACTTACTTACCGAATTACCAGGGTTGGCGCGTGCGCTTCTACCCTGCCTGGGAAAATTACCCGGGCGACGACATGATTGCCGCGACGCGGCGGATGAACGCTTTTATTGAAGAGCGGGTGCGCGAAACGCCGGCTGAATACTTCTGGACCCATAAACGTTTTAAAACCCGCCCTGCGGGCGAGCCTTCGCTCTACGATTGACGCTTTATAGCTGCTTTAAAGCCCATCCCCATGAAACTCAAGTTCACCAAGATGCAGGGCGCCGGCAACGATTTCGTTGTGATCGACGCCATCCACCAGCAGATCGATTTCAGCGCCGAGCAGTGGCGGCGCCTGGCCGACCGCCGCTTCGGCGTCGGTGCCGACCAGATCCTGATCGTGGAGCGCCCGACCGCGCCGGGCGCCGATTTCCGCTACCGCATTTTTAATAGCGACGGCGGCGAAGTCGAGCAGTGCGGCAACGGCGCGCGCGCCTTTGCCCGCTTCGTCAGCGACAAGGGATTGAGCGGCGAACGCAGCATCCGCGTGCAGACCATGTCCGGCATCATTGCCCCGACGCTGGAAGACGATGGCAGCGTGACCGTGGACATGGGCGCGCCCGTGCTCGAGCCGGCTACCGTACCTTTCGACAGCGCAGGTTTACCGGGCCTGCCGCAAGGGCACGACACCCTGTGGCCCCTGACGCTGCAACTGCAGGGCGCGCCGCTGGAGGTCCCGGTCTCGGTCGTTTCGATGGGCAATCCGCACGCCGTGCAAGTGGTCGAGGATGCCGAGACAGCGCCAGTGGCCGAGCTCGGCCCGCAGGTCGAACACCACCCGCGCTTTCCGAAACGGGTGAACGCCGGTTTCATGCAAGTCGTCGACCGGCGCCACATCAAGCTGCGCGTGTTCGAGCGTGGCGCCGGCGAGACGCTGGCCTGCGGTACCGGCGCCTGTGCCGCGGTCGTTGCCGGCATCCGGCGCGGCCTGCTCGATTCGCCGGTGCGGGTGTCCGCGCGCGGCGGCGAATTGTCGATCGCCTGGGCAGGAGAAGGCCAAGCCGTCCACCTGAGCGGACCTGCCGTCACGGTGTTCGAAGGCGAGATCAATATATAAGAGGGCACCAAGAGAGCGTACCAGGCTAGGCGTCTGCTCAAGCAGTCTCGCCGTTCACGCCGCCATGCCGTAGGAGGAAGTACCGCGCTCCGGTGGCAAGGGCGAGCCAGGCCGGGCCTCGGCGTCGTCGAGCAGCCGTCCGCACATGGCCGCATCGGCCATCAAGGTACGCAGCCGGTACAGGCGCTGGCGGTAGTTGCCTTCCGGGCCGCCCGGTCCGCAATCCACGTTCTCGAACAGGCGCACGATGCGGTCGAGCGCCTGGCGCTCCTCGGCCGTATTCACCATCACCAGGCGGCGCTTGCTGCGCCCGTAGCTGGCGCGGATATCGATCACCAGGCAATGCCCCTGGTCGGCGCTGGCCACGTCGAGCAGCAGGGTTTCGGCGCGCGACAGGTTGAATAGCGCAGCCAGTTCCAGCCGCGCGGCCAGCAGCGGATGGGGCGACAAATCTCCGAGGCAGTCGCGCAGCGCGCCGGTTTCAGTGTGGGCCACGTCAATCAGGCGCGGCGCGATCTTGCCGAGAGCAATGCCGGCCTCGGTATTGCCCTGCGCCGCCGCCAGCTGCAGCCAGAACACGGCGCGCACATCGTTGCTTTCGTTTTCGCGGCGCGCGCGCCAGGCGTTGTGGCCGCATTCCAGCTGGGCGACCTCGTAGCCCATTTCAGCGGCGCGCTCCAGGTAGCGCTGGGCGTCGGCCACGTTCCGTTGCGAGAACTCGGGTTTCAGATAGATGCGCGACAAGGCGTACCAGGCCTCGGCCAGGCCCTGCTCTCCGGCCAGCAGCAGCCAGCGGATCGCCTTTTTGAAATTCGCAGCGCCCGTGCCGCCCTGGATACGCGTGCCGTCGACCTGCATGCGGGCGTACCACAAGCCGATCGCCAGCTGGGCATGCCGGTCGTGCTCGGCCGCCGCCAGCTCCCAGAAGGCGTGGATGTCGTCGTTGCCGATCTCCGGGTTGCCTTTTCCGTCCGCCAGCAGGCGCGCGGTACGCGACAGCAGGGTGACTTCGCCCGGCGCCAGGCGCCGGATCGGTTTGCCGCCGCCCCCGTCCACCAGCGCACGCGCCAGCGGCAGCGCGCGGGACAGGTAATCTTGCCAGGCTTCGGCTGCCCAGCTCTGCTCGAGCAGCGCGAACTGGGCTTCGGCCAGGCCGTTGTCGGCAGCCCGGCGCAGCCAGGGTTGCCCTGCCGCCGCGGACGCGTCGGCACCCGGCGCAGGCGGCCGGGCAAGGGCGCGCTGCTCGGCCGCCGGCCCCGCCCGGTCGCGAACGACCGCGGCCGGATGCTGCACTGCGGCAGTGCTTGCCGCTGAAGAATTGATCCCGGCGGCGATCTCGGGCCGGCGCGCCAGCAGCCACTGGGCGTCGGCAAAACCGGCGCGCGCGGCCTCTTCCAGTGCGCGTACCGCCTTGGTGTGCAAACCGCCGGGCGCGGTGGCGCCGCTGTCCAGCACCAGCTGGGCCAGCACCAGGCCGGCGCGTACATTGCCGCCGTCATAGGCGCGTTCGTACCAGGGCGCCAGCGGTGCGCCGTGGGTCCGCGCGAGGTCGAGCGGAATATGACTACCGATCAGTTCGCACGACTCGGCGCAGCCCTGACGGGCCGCACGGTCGAGCCAGTGCAGCGCTGTGGGCAGGCTGCGCGGCAGGCCCGCGCTGCCGAACAGATAGCGTTTACCCAGCTCGAGTTGCGCGTCGGCGCGGCCACTGCGGGCGCCGCGAATGATCGCCAGTTCTTCACGATTAGCCATCGGTAGTCTTCATCAATTGGTGGGCAGGCGTGGTGCGGGCAAAACCGGCGGGATCGGCGGAAGGCCGCGACGGACGGGCTGTCGCTGGCAAAGTTGCCAATATACAAGAACTTCTGAAATCGCGCCCACACCCATCGGTTCAGTGAAAAGTCTAAGCCAGTGCCAGGGGCGAATCGTCCCGAACCGCTTAATGATTGATATCGAACAAGCACCTTGTGGGGATATGGAACTCTGCTACCTTGCGGTGCAGCAAGCACAAAAACGGGGCATTTGCCGAGCTCGGGCGTTTCGAAAATACAACAGCACGATTGGTTAAATTGGCTTTCCACCAATTCGAACGGTCATAATTAACCAATCCGGCAATCTTGACGCGTTAAGCATTTAAGGTTCACTCGTCCGAGTGTTCAGCAAACAAAGTCTCAACGCTCTTTGGATTCCGATTCATCTTCTAAGGATACGAATAAATGAAAAAATCTCTGATGGCAGTCGCACTCTTCGGCGCATTCGCCGGTGTGGCACACGCACAGACCGCCGTTCAAATCTACGGCAACATCGATGCTGGTATTCAAAAGCGCAGCGGCCAGACCCTGTCGATCGGCAAGCGCGCTTCGAACACCCTGGGTTTCAAGGGCACCGAAGATCTGGGCAACGGCCTGAAGGCACTGTTCCAACTGGAAATCCGTTACGAGCCGGACACCGGCACCGTTGAAAACGGCAGCCGTCCGCTGTTCCAGGGCCAGAGCCGCGTCGGCCTGCAGGGCGACTTCGGTATGGTCCGCATCGGTCGCGGCCTGACCCCGTACCAGGAAACTGTCGGCGCCTTCGAGCCGTTCCACTCGCTGCCAAGCGTGTCGGGCTTCTACACCGACCTGGCTGTCGCCGGCTACACCTCGGCACCGCTGGATCCAGTGACCAACTCGAACAACCGTTGGGCCAACGCCTTCTGGTACAACAGCCCGGTCGTCAGCGGCTTCCAGCTGAACACCGCAATCGCCTCGAAGGAAAACAACGGCGGCCCGGCTTACGGCACCCTGTACCCAGCCGGCGCCCAGGCATCGGCCAACCCGTTCTCGGTGTCGGCAACCTACAACAACGGTCCTGCAGCCGTCATGCTGGGCTACGAACGTAACGCCGTCGAATCGAAAGTCTGGTCGATCGGTGCTGCATTCAACGTGACCCCGGCACTGAAACTGACCGGCCTCTACAGCCACCATGATCAGGAACACGTGCTGCCAGGCCTGGCCCTGCCAGCGAGCTCGGGTCCAACCACCAAGGCATGGGTGCTGGGCGCCAACTACACCATGGGTCCAGGCAAGTTCCTGGCTGGCTATGGCCAGAAGGATCCAGAAGGCTCGTTCAAGACCAAGCAGTTCTCGCTGGGTTACGAGTACAGCCTGTCGAAGCGTACCTACCTGTACGTCGATGCATCGCGCAAGGATGGCCCATCGAGCCAGGCTCGTCGTAACATCGACGAAACCATCAACTTCTACACCATCGGTGTGAACCACTCGTTCTAAGCTGATGCGGGCGTATGCCCGCTTCGCTTGAATCTCGAAGGCAGGTGTCGTGAGCGGCACCTGCCTTTTTTTTATGCTGTGCGCGGTTCCGCCAACGACGCCCCGAACGGCAAATCAGCCGGCCACGGGCTGCCTGCGGACTCTCTGCTGCGGTAGAATTGCGCACCCCCTATTTCTCGCAAGATTACCGATGACCGTCACCCTGGACTCCGCCGCCGTCGCCCAATACCTGGCCGACCATCCGCGCTTTTTTGAAGAACATGCCGGCCTGCTGGGCGAAGTCAAACTGTCGAGCCCGCTGACCGGCAAGGCCGTCTCGCTGCAGGAGCGGCAAATGGAAGTCATGCGCGCCAAGTACAATGCGCTCGAATTGCGCATGGCCGAACTGATGCGCGTAGCAAACGACAACACCGTCATCCTGAACAACTTTCATGCCTGGCATCTGGCGCTGCTGAAGTCCAGCGGCGGCGCGGCCATGGCGCGTGACCTGGTGGACGGCCTGGTGACCCACTTCGGCGTACCGCAAGCAACGCTGCGCCTGTGGAATGTGGCACCGGAACATGCCGACGCCTGGTTCGCCGCCGGCGTGGCCGAGGATGCGCGCCTGTTCGCTTCCAGCCTGCGCGCTCCGTACTGCGGCCCGAATAACGATTTCGAAGCGGTACGCTGGCTCGCCGATGCCGAGGGCATGCGCTCGACCGTGTTGCTGCCGCTCAGCAGCGACGGCGTCACTTTCGGCTTGCTGGTGATGGGTTCGCCCGACGCCGAGCGCTTCAGCCCGGTGATGGCGACCGATTTCCTGGTCCAGCTGGGCCAATCCGCCAGCGCCGCCCTGGCCCACCTGCGCGGCTGATCCCATGGAAGACTGGGCCGGACGCTACCTGGGCGAACTGAAAACCCAGCGCCAGCTGTCCGCGCACACGATTGCCGCCTACCGGCGCGACCTGGCCGAACTGCGCGAACTGGCCGGCCACGACGACTGGGCGGCGCTGACCCACGCCGACATGCGCCGCTTCGCCGCGCGCCTGCATGCCGGCGGGCAGGAACCGCGCTCGATTGCCCGCAAGCTATCCGGCTGGCGCGGCTTTTATGGATGGCTGTCGCGCCAGATCGCCTTGCCGGCCAATCCGGTCGAAGGCGTGCGCGCCCCGCGCCGTCCCAAGACCTTACCGAAAGCCCTGCCCGTCGACGCCGCCGTCCAGCTGCTGGAAGCGAACCGCCACGGCCACCCGGAACCCGACGAATTATGCAACCGCGCCATGTTCGAGCTGCTGTATTCGAGCGGGCTGCGGGTGTCGGAACTGGCCGGGCTGGACTTGGCCTATACGCAGTCCGAGGGCAGCAGCTCGCTCGGCTGGTATGACGCGCAAGCCGGCGAAGTCGTGGTCACCGGTAAAGGCAACAAAATGCGCCGGGTCCCGGTCGGCGGGCCGGCGCGCGAGGCCCTGGCGGCCTGGCTGGCGGTGCGTCCACCCGCTGTGGATGGCAGCGCCGCCCTGTTCCTGTCGAAGCGCGGTTCCCGCGTCTCGCCGCGCGTCGTGCAGCAGCGCCTGAAAACCCATGCACTGCAAGCCGGCTCGCCGGTACACGTGCACCCGCACGTGCTGCGCCACTCTTTTGCCTCGCACCTGCTGCAATCCTCGGGCGACCTGCGCGCCGTGCAGGAATTGCTGGGTCACGCCAGCATCACCTCGACCCAGGTGTATACCGCGCTCGACTTCCAGCATCTTGCCGCCGTGTATGACCGAGCTCATCCGCGAGCGAAAGCGAAGTAGACAAAGGTTCGCCTGAGCTGGCGCAAAGGCTGGTGCGGTTGATGGTGGCAGATTGCAAATTGCGGCATAATCTTCGGCTCCCTATGCCTTTTCCGGGCTTGCCCGCACTGCACACGACCATGTCACCGATCCCGACCACCATCCTCACCGGCTTCCTCGGCGCCGGCAAGACCACCCTCCTCAACCGCATCCTGCGCGAGGAGCACGGCCTGCGCATCGCCGTCATCGAGAACGAATTCGGCGAAGAAAACATCGACAACGAAATCCTGGTGCAGGACAGCGGCGAACAGATCGTCGAGATGAACAACGGCTGCATTTGCTGCACCATCCGCGGCGACCTGGTCCTTGCGCTGACGAGCCTGGCGCGCAAGCGCGAAGCCGGAGACATCGCCTTCGACCGCGTCGTGATCGAAACGACGGGGCTCGCCAATCCCGGTCCGGTGGCCCAGACCTTCTTTGTCGACGAGGAAGTCGGCGGCTACTACATGCTGGACGCCGTCGTGACCGTGGTCGATGCCCGCCATGGCATGGACCAGCTCGATCGCCACGAGGAAGCCCAGCGACAAGTCGGATTCGCCGACAAGATCCTGCTGTCGAAGCTCGACCTGGTCGATGCCGACGCCCTGGAAACGCTGAAAATGCGCCTGAAACGCATCAATCCGCGCGCCCCGATCTCGACTTCCGATTTCGGCCGCGCGCCGATCGCCGAGGTGCTCGACCTGCGCGGTTTTAATTTGAACGACAAGCTCGAACTCGACCCCGACTTCTTACGGGCCGAGGAGCACGAGCACGAGCATCACGACCACGATCACTGCGGTGAACACGGTCACGTGCACACCGAGGCCTGCGGCCACGATCACCATCATGCGCACCACAGCGACGACATCGCCGCCTTCGTGTTCCGCAGCGAGCGCGCCTTCGATCCGGAACGGCTCGACCAGTTCCTGGGCAGCATGGTGCAAGCCTTCGGGCCAAGCATGCTGCGCTACAAGGGCGTATTGTCGATGCAGGGCGCCGAGCGCAAGGTCGTGTTCCAGGGCGTGCATCAAATCATGGGTAGCGACCTCGGCGCAAAGTGGGAAGCAAATGAAACCCGTGGCAGCAAAATGGTATTTATTGGTAAAAATTTACCAAAAGACGTATTTATCCGCGGATTAGAACAATGTTTGGTATAAACTATCCCGGTTTAGCGGTACCGGTTGCTTTCCACGAGGAGGCTGCAGGGACTGATGTTGGACCGCTGTCCCAGGGCAGCGAGACGGCGGATCGTACGGGCCGTCATGGCAGCAGCAAGGGCGCGCACCCTTGAGTTCGGGGTGCTACGGCTGAGCTAGCTGATAAAATGAAAACCTCTTGTCGTATCGAAGGTAAGTGAAGTCATGACTAAAACAACGAAACCGAATGCCGCTCAGGCCGAAGACCGACTCTTGACGGAAGAAGAAATTCGGGCGATGGGCGAAGAGGACTACATGAACCCGGCCCAGCTCGCGTTCTTCAAGGACCGCCTGCAACAGCTCGAGAAGGAACTGCTGAAAAACGCCGGCGAGACCACCGAGCACCTGCGCGAAACGGTCCTCGTTCCGGATCCGGCCGACCGCGCCACCATCGAGGAAGAACATGCCCTCGAACTGCGTACCCGCGACCGCGAACGCAAGCTGCTCAAGAAGGTGCAGCAATCGCTGGCCGCCATCGAAGGCGGAGACTATGGCTGGTGCGAAGAAACCGGCGAGCCGATCGGCATCCCGCGCCTGATCGCCCGTCCGACCGCGACCCTGTCGCTGGAAGCCCAGCAGCGTCGCGAACTGAAGCAGAAGCTGTACGGCGACTGATCGGGTCCGCCTTGTAGTTGTCCCCCGAAAAAGCATGCGCCCGCCGCATGCTTTTCTCTTTTTTACGTCCTGGTCGCCGCTTTTCGTGCGATCAAAAACTTTCCCATAGGATACACTAGCGCTCGCCCGCACAGGCTTTGCGCGGGCGCACGTGTGCGCAGGACGGCGCAGGCGCGTCCATGCTACCGTCATGGATGAGCGCTGCGGGCGTCGCCGCGCCGGATGATCGACAGGGTAACGTGGGCATATTTTCCTTCCTCAAGAAGAAACCCGAAGCAGCCGCGGCGCCGCCGGAGCCCGCACGCCTTGAGACCGCACCGCGCCAGCCCTCCGATGCCGAACGCGAGCGCCAGCGCGAAATCGCGCGCGCCACCGCCGCCAAGATCGACGCCATCGAGCTGGCGATGACGACCGACTTCTTCGACGATGCCGAAGCGCGCTGGGGCAACACGCGGCGCGCCCCGGCCGCTGCGGCCGCCGTGCTCGACGAGGCCGGCGAGAGCGAGCTGTTTACAATGCTCGAGCAGCCCGATGCCGCCGCCGCACCGGCCGCGGCCCCGGTAGTCGAGGAAAGCGCGATCCTGTACGCCAATGACCAAGCCGCACTTGCCGAGCAGATGCTGCAAGGCTGCCTGGCCGAGCTCGGACGCAGCGAGCGCCAGCCCTGGTGGATGCTGTTCGACCTGTACCAGGCCGCAGGGCGCGAACAGGACTTCGACAGCATCGCAATCGACTACGCCAGCCATTTCGAAACCTCGCCGCCCGCCTACAGCAACCGCTTGCCGGCGGACACCCCGCAGCAAACCTTTGCCGGCGTCGCCCCGGCGGCGCGCCTGACGGGCACGCTCGGCAGCGACGCGACGCCGCGCCTGCAGGCGCTGCTGGCCAGCAGCGGCGCCCCGGTGCGCATCGACCTGAGCGCCATCACGCATGCCACGATCGACGGCTGCGCCGCCCTGCTGTCTGCCCTGCAAAGCTTGCGCGGGGCGCGCCGCGCCATCGTGCTGGCCGGCGCCGATACCTTGCTGGCGGTGCTGCGGCCGATGCTCGCGATCGGCGAGCGCAGCAGCGGAGAAGCGCCCTGGCTGCTGCTGCTCGAACTGCTGCAGCTACTCGAACGCGAAAAGGATTTCGAGGAAACGGCGATGGATTATTGCGTGACCTTCGAAGTCTCGCCGCCTTCTTTCGAAGTCTTGCCGGCCCAGGCCGGCGCCGGCACGACGCCGGCGGGCCAGCCGGGTGCCGAACAGCGTTTCATGCTGCCGGCCACCGTCGACGGCGACATCGCGCCCTTGCTGGCGGCGATCGACAACTACGCCGCCATGGATCCGGCCGCACCGGTCGTCCTCGATTGCACCAAACTGGTGCGCATCGGCTTTGCCGCGGCGACCAATCTGCACGCCGCCTTGCGCCGCCTGGCCGTCGACGAGCGCCGCATCGAACTGCGCGAGCTGAACCACCTGGTAGCGGCCCTGCTGCGCCTCTTGAACTACGGCGACTGCGCGCGTCTCTACGCACACAAGTACTAAAGCAGTCTCGACAACTTTACTGCCGCGTTAAGCTTCATATTGTCTTGCAATTTTGTGCAACACCCCCACTTGCGGAGGGCTAGTTAATCATGAGGCAGATATGGAACAATTTCACGGCACCACCATTGTGAGCGTGCGTCGCGGCGAGAAGGTCGCATTGGGCGGCGACGGCCAGGTCACGCTGGGCAACGTCGTCATGAAGGGCTCGGCACGCAAGGTGCGCAAGCTGTACCAGGGCAAGGTCCTGTGCGGTTTCGCCGGCGCCACGGCCGACGCATTCACCCTGCTCGACCGCTTCGAAGCGAAGCTCGAGAAGCACCAGGGCAATCTGCTGCGCTCCTCGGTCGAACTGGCCAAGGACTGGCGCACCGACCGCATGCTGCGTAAACTCGAAGCGATGCTGCTGGTGGCCGACAGGGAAAGCACCCTGATCATCACGGGAAATGGCGACGTGCTCGAACCCGAGGACGGCATCGGCGCGATCGGTTCCGGCGGCATCTACGCCCAGTCGGCAGCCAAGGCCCTGCAGGAAAACACGGAACTGCCCCCGGCCGAGGTCGTGAAAAAGGCGCTGACCATCGCCGGCGAACTGTGCATCTACACGAATCTGTCCCACATCATCGAAACGCTGGACTGACCGGCGCGCATACCATGAACATGACTCCCCTCGAAATCGTCTCGGAACTGGACAAGCACGTCGTCGGCCAAGGTAAGGCCAAGCGAGCCGTCGCCATCGCCCTGCGCAACCGCTGGCGCCGCCAGCAGGTGCAGGAACCGCTGCGCCACGAAATCACCCCGAAGAACATCCTCATGATCGGCCCGACCGGCGTCGGCAAGACCGAGATCGCGCGCCGCCTGGCGAAGCTGGCCGACGCGCCTTTCATTAAAATCGAAGCGACGAAATTCACCGAAGTCGGCTATGTCGGGCGCGACGTCGACACCATCATCCGCGACCTGATCGACATCGGCGTCAAGCAGACCCGCGCCAGCGAAATGAAGAAGGTACGACAGCGTGCCGAGGACGCGGCCGAGGACCGCATCATCGACATCCTGGTCCCGCCGGCACGCGATTTCGGTTTCAACGTCAGCGCTTCGGCCGAAGCGAAGGAAGGCGACAGCACGCGCCAAACGTTTAGAAAGCGCCTGCGCGAAGGCTCGCTCGACGACCGCGAAGTCGAGATCGAAGTGGCGGATACTCCGCCGCAGATGGAAATCATGGCCCCGCCCGGTATGGAAGAAATGACCGAGCAGATCAAGACCATGTTCGCCGGCGTCGGCGGCGCCCGTAAAAAGGCGCGCAAGATGAAGATCAAGGAAGCGATGAAGGTGCTGGCCGAGGAAGAAGCGGCGCGCCTGATCAACGAAGACGAGATGAAGCAGAAGGCGATCCACAACGTCGAGAACAACGGCATCGTGTTCCTCGACGAGATCGACAAGATCGCGACGCGCTCCGAGCATGGCGGCGCCGACGTCTCGCGCGCGGGCGTGCAGCGCGACCTGCTGCCGCTGGTCGAAGGCACGACGGTCAACACCAAGTACGGCATGATCAAGACCGACCACATCCTGTTCATCGCCTCGGGCGCGTTTCACTTATCAAAACCGTCGGACCTGATTCCCGAGCTGCAGGGCCGCTTCCCGATCCGGGTCGAACTCGAATCGCTGTCGATCGAGGACTTCAAGCGCATTCTCACCAGCACCGACGCCTGCCTGACGACTCAGTACGAAGCGCTGCTCGGCACCGAAGGGGTCACGCTGAATTTCTCGGAGGACGGCATCCACCGCCTGGCCGAGATCGCCTTCTCGGTAAACGAGCGCACCGAAAACATCGGCGCGCGGCGCCTGTACACGGTGATGGAAAAGCTGCTCGAAGAGATTTCCTTCCACGCCAGCGACACGCAGGAAAAGCAGATCACGATCGACGCGGCCTATGTCAACGAGCGGCTCGACATGCTGTCGGCCAACGAAGACCTGTCGCGCTACGTGCTGTAAGACCGTGCCATAAGGCACTCAGTAGGAGAGGAAGATGGCGAACAAGGCACTTGCAACGCGACAAAAGATGATGTTGCGCGTCGATCCGGGCCAATTCGGCAAGCCGCGCAACCCGATCGCGGCCTTGGCGAAAGGGCGCTCGGCCGGCCCGCACGCCAAGCCGCTCTCGAGCGAACGCCAGGCAGCCAAGCGCCAGCTGAAAAAGGCGCCGCTGGTGTCCGAAGACGACTGAGCGGCGCCACGCTATCTGAACACGCCGGGGGCGCTCCTCGTTTCGAGGTTCGCCCCCGGTTCCCCTTCTGCCGATCTGTTACGGGTAACGCTTGCCCGCGCACTTGCTCCGGTAATACTCCTTCTGGCCGTGCGCACGCATGGTCCGGGCAATCTCCGCCGCTTCCGCAGCCGCCGCCTTGACCGGGGCCAGCGTGGCCGTGCCCGCCATCAGGCCCTGGATTGCCTGCTCCGCCTCCGGCTTGCCTGACAGCGCCAGGCCGAAGGTCGCGGACACGGCCAGCTCATTGCCCAGCATCTCCAGCGTCGGCGCGCTCACGCCCGCCACCGCCGCCTCGGCCGCGGCAACCGTCGCCCGCGGTATGGCCAGAGTTCTGGTCTTGTCCGTATCGGTCGCAAGATCGATCAGGAAGGCGAGCCCCGCCTGGCTGCCCGATTTATTGACCAGGTCGCCCATGTGGATCAGGGCTGCGTGCTTGGCACGGAACATGGCCCGGCCGGCGCGCCCGTTCTGCACGAAATCGATCAGGGGCTGGACCGCCAGCTCGCTGCCGATGAAGCACAGCGTGGTCACGATCTCCGCCAGGAATTCCTCGTGCTGCTCGGGCTCCTTTACCAGCCACTCGAGCAGCAGCCGGGCGTCCTGCTCGCCGTATTGCGACGCGGCTTCATAGGGGATGCCGGCGATCCAGTGCTGCGACACGAATTCGCGCACATCCCGCGGCGGCTGCAGCGCCATGCCGAGCTCGCAGCTCGAGGCCATGAATTCGCCGGTGACGGCAAGCGGACCGGCCAGGAAGCTTGCCGACTCGGCGGCATTGACGACATTGTGGTCGGTGCCGACGCTGGGATACATGACGGCCCGGAGGTCGTCCGTGCGATGCGGCAGACCGGCATTGTGGCCATATTCGTGCACCCAGATCAGGCCTTCCTGGTTTTCCGTGAAGCGCACGGCCGCCAGGTTGACGGTCGGGCTGCCGACCGGCGCGCAGCCGATGATCGAGCCGCCGGGCCCGCCACACCAGCGAATCGCATCGACGATCTTGACGCCCGAACCCGCATTGAGCAGCGCCAGCAGGTCGGCCTCGGTCTGAATCGCCGCAGGAATATTTGCCGGCAGCAGCTGCACCGGTCCGTTGCGCACGAAGCGCAGCGGCGTGGCGACGTCGGCAGCCGAGTCGTCGCTTTGCAGGATGGTGCCCATGTCGCCGAGGATGCGGTCGGCATCGGCGTCGCTCAGGGGAACGCTGCTGTGGCGCTGCACGGTGACCTGCACCGTCCGGAGCGAGACGTCGGCCGGATTCACCACCAGGTAGTCGGCGTACAGCGGGATATCCGATTCCCATTCGATGTTCACCCAGATGTCGACGCCGCCGGCGCGCGGCGCCACGTTGTGCACGGTGTAGCGTGCCGAGCCGACGAACTTGCCGGCGTCCGGCCCGCCCGCCGCGCCTTCGCCGACCGACACGAACACTTGCGAGCGCGGGCCGAGGTCCGGCCAGTCGAGCCGAAGTATCCACTGCCCATGCAGGGGCCCCCAATCGTGGCGGTAGGTAAACCCCGTTCCGCTGAGTTCGGGCTGCGGCTGGGCCGCACCGAACAGCGGGCGCACCAAAGCCTGCCGGACCTGCTGCCTGATCTCCGTGGACGAGGCCGGGATCGCCACGTTCATCGTTCCGGCGTCAACAATCTGATTATTCGACATCGACCATCTCCTTTATAGGATTGACCGGCGCGCGACGGCGAGCCGGTGGATTCGGTTCGGACTCCGAACCCTACGAATTTAATGGGAGTCACTTCCTGCTGAGCTCGTTTGGATCAAGCCGGGAGAGCGGATACCTGTCCGGATGCCCCGTCGCCCGGCCCCGGCTTGCCCGCCTCGCCGTTCGCCTGTACATTGAGCAACGCACTATTGCCAAAACGTACAGGAACCCCATGAGCTCACCCGAGCTGATCGTCGACGTGCTGCGCGCCGAACTGCGCGCAGCGAATCTCACCTATAAAACCCTGGCCGAACGCATCGACATGAGCGAGTCGAGCGTGAAACGCATGTTCGGCCAGAAGGACATGCCGCTGTCGCGCCTGGCGCAGATTTGCCAGGCGGCGGGCATCCCGTTCGAGGATGTGCTGCGCCGTGCGGTCGATAGTCGGCCCCAGCCGGACGCCTTGACGCTCCCCCAGGAAACCGCGCTGGTCGCCAAGCCGCGCTTGCTGCTGGTGGCGATCTGCTGCCTCGGCTACTGGAGCATGGAGCAGATCGTCGAGACCTATCGCCTGACCGAAGCGGAGTGCATCGGCTGCCTGGCCGAACTCGACCGGCTGGGCATCATCGAACTGCGGCCCCTGAACCGTTACACGCTGCGCGTATCGAACGCCTTCCACTGGCTGCCGGACGGACCGGTGCAGCACTACTTCCGCGAACAGATCGTGCCGGATTATTTTGCCGGCCGCTTCGACGGCCAGGGAGAAACGCTGATGTGCCTGCCGGCCCGCCTGTCGCCGGGCAGCGCGGCCGAACTGGCGCAGAAGATCCATCAATTGGCGGGCGAACTGACGCGCCTGCACCGGCATGACCGCCGGCTGCCGCCGGAAGAGCGGGAAGGAATGACGTTATTGGTGGGGTTCAGGTCGTGGGAGTTTACGGCGTTCACGGCGCTGCGCCGCTGAGCCGCCTCCCCCACGGACCTTATCGGACAGCTTATCGGACCGTTTAGCGGACAGGATTGTCGCTATTGACCGGGCTATTGGCCGAGCGGGTCGGCGCCGGCATTTGCGGCTGGTTCGGAGGCGGAGCGACGTCGGCCGGCGGACCTTCCTGCGGTGGCTCCTGCGGCGCCTCCTGGCCCTGCGGCACGACCGGGTTGACTTCGCCCGGCGGCGGCGCGCTTTGCACGGCGCCGGGCGCCGTTTGCGGCTCGGTCGTCGGCAGGGCGCCGGCCGGCGCGATGCTCGGCCGCGCCATCTGCGGCGGCACCGGCATCGGCGGCGCGACGGCGCCCGACAGCGCGATAGCCGGCTTGGTGTCGGCCGCGAGATCGATGCGTTTCATGACGCCGCCTTCGGACAGCATGATGTAGCGCGGGTGCACTTCGCTGATGCTGACGCCCGGCGACAGCTCGCGTCCGACCTTGAGGGCTTTCGGCGGCTGGCCTTCGGCCACGATGATGGCGACACTGTCGCGGCCGGCGGAAACGATGCCGGTCAGCTGGTAATTGGTGGCGACATTCGCGACCGCCTGGCCGCCGAACAGCGTGGCGGCGGCATCGGGAGAAAGCTCGGGTACGGCGGCCGGCGGCGCCGCGGCAATCGGGCGCTGCTGCGGCTTGTACAGCTGCATGCCCCAATAGGTGGCGGACACCGCCAGGAAGATCAGGGCAAGCAGGGTGAAAAGGAGAGGCAGACGCTTCATCGGTTTCCTTGTTAGCGCACCAGCTGGTTGATTTCAATGATCGGCATCAGCACCGCCAGCACGATCAACAGCACCACCAGGCCCATGGCCAGGATCAGTACCGGCTCGAGCAGGCCGGCAATGGTCAGCGTGCGGCGTTCGAGATCGGCCTGCTGCGAATTGGCCGCCCGCTCCAGCATGGCCGGCAATTCGCCCGTGATCTCGCCGGCACGGATCATGTGCACCAGCATCGGTGGAAAATGTTTTTGTACGGACAGCGCACGCGCCAGGCTGATACCTTCGCGCACGCTGGCCGTCGCCTGTTCGACGAGCTCGCGCATGGCGACGTTCGACAGGGTGTCGCGGCTGGTGTCGAGCGCGCGCAGGATCGGCACGCCGGAGCCGGTGGTGATCGCCAGCGTGCTGGCGAAACGCGCCGTGTTCAGGCTGCGCTCGAACTTGCCGTACACGGGCGCGGTCAGCAGCCAGGTATGCCAGCGCCGTTTCAGCACGGGATTTTGCAGCGCCCGGCGCCAGGCGAACCAGGCGGCGACCAGGGCCGCTCCCAGCAGGATGCCGTAGGCGCGCATGAAATCGGATACCGCCAGCATGATGACGGTGAGCACCGGCAGCTTCTGCTTGGTGTTGGCGAACACCGACACGATCTGCGGCACCACGTAGGTGAGCAGGAAGATGACGATGGCAAACGCGACCACGGTGACGATGGCCGGATAGGTGAAAGCCAGGCGCACCTTCTGCACCAGCGCGTTGCGACGCTCGATGTAGTCGGCCAGGCGCGACAGCACCCGGGCCAGCTGGCCGATCTGTTCGCCCGAAGACACGAGGCCGCGGTAGATCTGGTCGAAGTCGCGCGGGTGGTGCGACAGTGCGTCCGAAAACGCGATACCGCCCATGACTTCGGCGCGGATCGAAGCGATCAGGTCGCGCAGATACGGCTTTTCGGCCTGTTCCAGCAGGGCGGTAAACGCCTGTTCCAGCGGCAAGCCCGCTTCCAGCAGGCTGGCCATCTGGCGCGTGAACAGGGCCAGTTCGACCGAGGACAGGCGTTCGCCGAAGCCGCGCGAACGGGTGGCGCCGCTGGCGTCGACCTGGGCGGCGATCGCCTCGACGTTCAGGGGGGTGAGTCCCTGCACACGCAGATCGGCACGCGCGGCGCGCGGACTGTCGGCATTAACGACGCCCTTCCTGGTGGCGCCGCCCGCATCGACAGCCTCATAACGAAATGCCGGCATCGGTTAATCCTTGGTGACGCGCAGCAGCTCGGCCTGCGTCGTGGTGCCATCCTTGAGCCAGCGCTCGCCGTCTTCGCGCATGGTACGCATGCCGCTGTGCTGGGCGGCGGCGCGGATCTCGGCTTCCGAGGCCTGGTTGTGGATCTGGGCGCGGATGCCCTCGTCCGTCTCCAGCAACTCGTAGACGCCGACCCGGCCGTGGTAACCCGTGTGGCCGCAGCGCTCGCAACCGACCGCATGCCAGTGCACGCCATCGCTCGTCTTGCAGTGCGTGCACAGTTTGCGGACCAGGCGCTGGGCCATCACGCCCAGCAAGGACGAGGACAACAGGAACGGTTCGATACCCATGTCGAGCAGGCGGGTGACGGCCGCGGCGGCATCGTTGGTGTGCAGGGTCGCCAGCACCAGGTGGCCGGTGAGCGAAGCCTGGACCGCGATCTGCGCCGTTTCCAAATCCCGGATCTCGCCGATCATGATCACGTCCGGGTCCTGGCGCAGGATCGCGCGCAGGGCCTTGGCGAAGGTCATGTCGATGCGGGCATTGACCTGGGTCTGGCCGACGCCGTTCAGGTCGTACTCGATCGGGTCTTCCACCGTCATGATGTTGGTGGTCGAGGCGTTCAGGCGAGACAAAGCCGCGTACAGGGTCGTCGTCTTGCCCGAGCCGGTCGGACCGGTGACGAGCACGATGCCGTGCGGCTGGTTGATCAATTTGTCGAACTGCGGCAGCAGGTCCGGGCTCATGCCCAGGTGCGACAGGTCGAGCCGCCCCGCTTCCTTGTCGAGCAGACGCAGCACGGCACGTTCGCCGTGGCCGGTCGGCAAGGTCGAGACACGCACGTCGACCGGTTTACCGCCCACGCGCAGCGTGATGCGGCCGTCCTGCGGCAGGCGTTTTTCGGCGATGTCGAGCTGCGACATGATCTTGATACGCGAAATTAGAGACGCGTGAATGCCCTTGCGTGGACGCACGATGTCGCGCAGGGCGCCATCGATGCGAAAACGTACGACCGAGGTCTGCTCGAAAGGTTCGATGTGGATATCGGAGGCGCCTTCGCGCAGCGACTGCGTCAAGAGCGCGTTGATCATGCGGATCACGGGCGCATCGTCGGACGATTCGAGCAGGTCTTCGATGGCCGGCACATCCTGCAGCAGGCGCGTCAGGTCGAGGTCGGCATCGAATTCGTCGGCGACCTGGTTGGCGTCGCCGCCGGCGGAGGCATAGGCGGCGGCGATCGCGTCGTCGAGCTCGCTACGGTCGACACGGCGCAGGGCGATGCGGCCGAAACGGCGCGACACCTCGGCAATGGCGGCCGGCGGCGTGCTGCTCGACACCAGCACCTCGATGCTTTGTCCCGCGCCCGGGGCCGTGTCGTCGCCGGTGCGCGCCAGGACCCCGTGATCGCGGGCGAAGGCGTAAGGCAACAGGTTAGTCATGATGGCATCACTTCTGGTTCGGCGGCGTTACCGGGCGAAATTCGGGCACGGGCGCCTGGTTCTGTTGAGGCTGCATGGATGGCTGGCTGCCGGTACCTGGGCCGGTCGCAGCGCCAGGGCGCGCGGTCGGCGGTGCCGGCGGCGGCATCGTCGCCATGGTGCCGCCCATTGGCGGCTGGCCATTGGTCAAGGGCGGCAATTCGGCCGCGCCCAGGTTTTTCATGAGGATCGTATCGTCCTGCGGACGGGTGGTCGCGCCCAGCGCACGCATGTATTCGTAGCGGTCGAGCGAGATGGCGTTGTTCTGTTCCTTGCTGCGCACCACCACCGGACGCAGGAAGACCATCAGGTTGGTTTTATTGCGGGTGCGGTTGCGGTACTTGAACAGGTTGCCCAGCACCGGGATGTCACCGAGGCCGCGCACTTTTTCTTCGCCGTGGTCTTCGTTGTCCTGGATCAGGCCACCCAGCACGATGATCTGGCCATCGTCGGCCAGGATATTGCTTTCGATCGCGCGCACGGTGGTGACGATGCCTTCGGCGCGGATCACGGAATTGTCGATGCCCGAATTCTCGTGGTAGATCGACAGTTTGATGACGCCGCCTTCGGAAATCTGCGGACGCACCTTCATCAACAGGCCGATGTCCTTGCGGTCCACGGTCTGGAAGGGATTGTTCGCGCCGCTGGTGCCGGTCGTGAACGAACCCGTAATGATCGGAATGTTCTGGCCCACCTTGATCGTCGCCAGCTCGTTATCGAGCGTGATCATGTTCGGTGTCGACAAGATGTTGGCGGCGCCCTCGTTTTCAAGTGCGCTGGCCACGGCGCCCAGGCCGAGCTCGCCGTTGATCTGTTTAAAAATGCCCAGCGTCAGGCCCGGCAGCGAAGGCACCGTGCTGCTGGTGCCCGAGCCGAAGCCGGCGCGCGCCGCGGCCGCCAGGTTGACGATGTTGTTGGCGCTGCCCGAATTGAAGGACTGGACGCCGCCGACCCGGTATTTGCTGGTATCGCTGCCCGACAAACCCAGCCATTGCACGCCGAACTCGGCGGCTTTCTGGGAATTCATTTCGACCACCAGGGCTTCGATGTAGACCTGGGCGCGGCGCACGTCGAGCTGGTCGATGACGCCGCGCAGGTTGCGGTAGATCGCATCCGGCGCCGTGATGATCAGGCTGTTGGTAGAGGCGTCGGCCTGGATGAAGCCGGAACCCTGGCCACCGCCGCCGGCGGCGTTGAGGCTGGACTGGCTCTGCTGGCCAAAACCGCCGCCGGTGGCGCCACCGCCGATGCTGCCCTGCTGGCCCTGCTGGCCGCCGAGGCCGCCGGTACCGGTGCCGCTCTGGGCGCCGGCCTGGATCGAACCGCCCTGCGTTCCCTGCTGCGTCGTGGGCACCGCCGAGGCGTCCTGCGAGACGACGGCGCGCAGCGTCTGCGCGACCTTGCTGGCGTCGGCGTTTTTCAGGTAGACGACGTGGATGTTGCCCTTCTCGGTGGTCGCCTGGTCGAGCTTGGCGATCAGCGACTTGGCGAGATTCGCACGCGCCTGCGAGGGCGCGCGCACGACCACCGAGTTGGTACGGGAATCGGCCAGGATGGTGACGCGGCCGGAATCGCCGCCGGCGGCGGGCTCCATCAGGCGCGAGACGAGGGTCGCGATGTCGCTGGCGATGCCATTGCGGATCGGCACGACGTCGAGGTCGGCCGCCACCGGCGCGTCGAGCGCGGCGATGATGCGCGACAGGCGGCGCAGGTTGTCGGCGTAGTCGGTAATGACCAGGCTATTGTTGCCCGGATTGGCCATGATGGAATTGTTCGGCGAGATCAGCGGACGCAGCACGGCAGTCAGGTTGGCGGCCGACTCGTAGGACAGGTGGTACACCTGGGTCGCGATCTGGTCGCCCTGCACGCGGGTGCCGCGCTTGCCGACCATGGTCGGCGAGGATTGCAGCTTCGCTTCCGCTTCCGGCACCACTTTCGCATAGCCCTCGCCGGTCGTGACGACGGCGAAACCCTGCAGGCGCAGCGCCGAGGTGAGCAGGCCAAAGGCCTGGCTCTTGGTCAGCGATTTTTCCGACACCAGGGTCAGCGTGCCCTTTACGCGCGGGTCGATGATGAAAGTCATCCCCGTGTAATGGCCGACCGCCTTGATCACCGATTCGATGTCGGCGTTCACGAAAGAGAGGGCGGCGGAATTTTCCTGGGCCATGGCCGGGGCCGGCGGCAGGGCCGTTGCCACCGCGCAGCACAGCAGGGCGCCGGCGGCAATACGGCGCAAGGTCGGGCGCAGTGGCGAGATTTCGGGGGTGCTACGGAAGGATGTTTTCATTATCTGAACTCTAATGCGATTATGTTTTTACCGTTCACCATGCGGCGCTGGCCGAGGAGGTTGAGCATATTGCCCAAGGTCTCTTCATAGCCATCGGCGGCCGACGCCTGCCCCGAAAAGCGCAGGCGCCCATTCTGCAATGTTCCATTTCCCGACAACAGCAAGGCGCCGCGCACCGTGCGCAACACCAGGTCGGCTTGCTGGCCGCGCCAGTCCATCACCATCTCGTAGCTGCCCAGCGGCTTGATCGGCGCCATGCGCGAACCCATGTCGCTCATCGTCAGGATCGTGCGTCCGGTCACGGCCACACTGTTCGGCTGTCGCGTCAGGTCGAGCCGGTCCCACGACAGGCGCAGCACGCCCGAGGGCACCAGCGTGTTCAGCGGCGCGCCCAAGCCGGCCAGGCCTTCCGCCGGCAACAGCAACTGTCCTGCACTGACCTGCCAGGCCGACCAGCTGCCCGTGATAGTGACCGGCTGGGCCAGTGCCTGCGGGTTCTCCAGCTGCATGTCCACGCGGCCGACCAGCACCAGCGGCGAGAGGCGCCAGGCGAAGCGCCCCGGCAACAGCGGCGTCACCGATCCGCCTTCGCCCGGCGCACCGCCCACGAAAGCTGAGCCGTTCCAGAGCGTACCCTGCGCATCCCCGAGAGTCAAACGACCGCCGGTCTGGCGTTCGACCATCGTGCCGAGCCAGCTGGCGGGCAGGAAAACGCACACCGTCAGCGCGATCGCCAGGGCGACCACGAGCAGCCATCCGAGGCCGCGTTTCATCGGGGGGCGGTCCCGTTATCCTGGCGCAGCGTCAGGTTGGCGTCGACCTGTCCCAGCGGATCTTGCGCAGTAAAACTGCCTTCCTGGACGGCGATGCGGTTCTCGCGGCGCTGCGCGTCGAGCCAGGACACCAGGTTGGCAAACGAGACGCCGGTCACCTGCAGGCGCGCGAATTCTCCGGTCAGCGTGAGCGAGCCGGGCGTGATGCCGCGCGCGCTCAGGCTCGCCATCAGGCTTTCGCGCGTCATCGGCGTGACCGGCGCCGGCGCCTGTCCCGCCAGCGCACGCGCCTGGTCCGCCATGCCGGCCAGCTGGGCGGCCTGCTGGCGCAGCTCGGGCAGCGAACGCTGCAGCCGTGCGCGGCCTTCGACGGCCGGCTCGATCAGGCCCGTGTACACCAGCGCCAGCAGGACGACGCCGAACCCGGCGGCGAGATAGCGGCGTTCCTGCTCGCTGCGTGCGATCCAGTAGCCGGCGGCGCGTTCGCGCGCGCGCCCGACAGTCGTACTCAGACTCATGGCTTGGCTCCCGTGCTGCGCACCAGCCAGTTGTCAGGTGCGGCGGCTTCCAGTGAAAGACTGCGTGTGGACAGCGCCGACTGCAGCTGGCGCAGGGCGGCGGGGTCGACCGTTTCCGGTTTGACCCGCACCCGCAACGCGCGTTCCTTGTATTCGATTGAGGTAATCCCGGGCGGGCGCGGCAATTCCCTGCTGGCGTCGCCGAGGGCGCCGGCCAAATAGATGAATTCGTCGGACCCGACCTGGCCGCTGCCGGCCTGGGCCCGTGCAATGCCCTGGCGCATCTGCGCGACCGGATCGACCATCGGCTGGTTCGGATACACCGAGTGGAAGGTCTGCTCCATCTGCTTGCGCACGCCTTCGGCCTCGCCGCGCAGGCGCAGCCACTCGATGTTGATGCCGGCCAGGTTGACGACCACGCCCAGGAAAGCCAGGGCGATCGGCACGCGCCAGCGGCGCCAGTCGGTCTGGCGCGCACCGGCGCTGCCGAGGCCGGGCACCAGGTCGAAAGCGATGCTCTTCGAGCCTGCGATCCAGTGCGCCCAATCATCGGCTTCCAGCACCGTGCCGGGACCGGCTTCGGCCAGCAGCACGCCGTACTCTCCCAGCTGCTCGCGCGGCACGTACAGGGTGAGCGGTGCGTCGCCCGCCAGCGCGCGCGCCGTCTGCAGGGCACTGGCCGGATTGGCGTCCAGCGCGAGGCCGAGGCCGCCGTACTGGCTCTGGCGCAGCAGCAGTTCGGACCCGTTCAGGGCCGCGCTGACGCCGCCCGGCTGCAGGGGCAGGCACAGCTGGGCCGGCAGGGCCGACACGCTGCGCGCGCCTTGCGCCAGCAGGGTGCGCACGAGCGGCTCGAACCAGTCGCGCGCGACCACCGCCACCGGACGGGTGCCGTCGGCGGCCGCGGGACCGGACACCAGCACGGTATCGGCGGGGTCGCCCAGGATGTGTTCTTCGACCAGGCCCGGCAATGCGGCTTTCAGGCGCGCGCCGGTCAGGGGCGGCATCTGCAGCGACAGCAGGTTGACGTCGGTGCCGGCCAGCAGGAGCACGACGCGGCGGCTGGCGGCGACGACGTCGGTCAGGTTGCGCAGCGCGCCTTCTCCCTGCCCGTCGATGCTGCCGCCGTCGCCGACGACGGCATAACGGCATGGCGCGCCCTCTCCTTCTGCACGCGCCGGATGCCGGATATAAAGTGTAGTCAAATCGTCTCGCTTTCTTTTAGTTTTGACGAACCCAAACGATCTTTACACCACCACCGATCGGATTGGCACTGCGCTGCATCAGCGACTGTGCATTCAATGCCGCGCGGTCGAGGCGGATGTGGCTGTTCACGAGGAACCAGTCGCTTTTCACGCTGATCGAATCGGCCAGCGGCGTGCGCCCGGAAATCTCGGTCTGGAACTTGCCGATGTCGTCCCAGGGCACGTTGCGGCGCCGCGCCAGCAGGGACTTCGCTTCCGACAAGGAATAATTCGGGATCACCGCCGCCAGCACTTCGGCCGAGGCCGTGTTCACGTTGACCGGCGTGCGTTCCGGCAGCACGATCACGTAGGGGCGCAGCTTTTCCAGCATCTCCGGCGTCAGGCCGCGCACCGCCAATAAGTCCTCGACTTCGAGGAACTTGATCGGCCGGCCCAGGCCCGTGCGGTTGACCGGAATCGTCGCCGCCGGGTCGCCCTCGGTGACCTCGCCGCCGCCCTCCACGCCCTCCACGCCCGGCTGCGCGCCGTCCACCCCCGGCGTGCCGCCCTCGCTCGGATCGCGTTCCTGGCCGCCGATCTCCTGACCTGTGATCGGGTCCACCGTGCCGGCTGCAACCACGGCCGGCTGGCTGCCTGCGATCAGGTTGGCCGCCGTTTTCGCCAGCGCCGGATTGATCTGCAGGCTGGTCAGCAGGCGCTGGAAGATCGCCAGGTTGGCCGCGTCGACCACGGCGCCATTCGCCGTCTTGCTGGCCAGGTTGCGCAGATTGTAACGTGAGGTCGCGTCCTCGATGTTTCCGGAAAGACTGGCATTGAACACTTCGCCTTCGACCCGCTCGCGCTCGATGTACTGGTCGAGCCGGGTTTCCGCGAGGGGTGTGGCCCAGACCTGGGTCAGCGCCGTGTAGCGGTTGTTATAGGCATCCTGGCGCAGCACCAGCGTCGACCAGTCGAGGGCGCCGCGCAGGATCCAGCGCGTCTGCAGGTGCAGTCGCTGGTTTTCCATCGAGCGCACCTGCACCTGCTGCTGCCAGAACAGGCTGGCGACGATGGAGATCGCCAGCGTGGTCAGCAGCAAGGCGGTGATGACGGCCACGCCGCGCTGGCGCCGGAGGGAATGACGCATCGGCTTGCACATCAGATGCTCCCCAGCAGGAAGGATTTGGTGAGCGGCTGCGGGAAGTTGCGCGCGGCCAGCACCACTTGCACCCCGGTGATGGCCGAGGGAACGACGCCGCCCTGGGCGGTGGCGATCGGCTGCTTTTGCCAGGCATTGTTCTGCCAGACGAGCACGGCCATCGATTGGACGCCGCCCTGCAGCGTCACCGGCGGCGTCGGATCGGTATCGCTGACCGAGGCCTGCCACAGCGCATCGAGTTCGACCAGGTCGCGCGTCGTATTCGATTCGCGCCGGGTCAGTTGGCCGTTGACGAGGCGGTAGGCGATCACCTGCAGGCGCGCCGGTTCGTTTTCGTTGAAGACGGTGCGCACCAGGGTCAGGCGGTTGTCGGCCTGCTCGAGGAAGGGCCGGCGCCCGAGCATGGTGGCGTCGACCGTGTGCTCGCAATCGCTCTGCATCTGGGCAAAGGCCAGTTGCATGCCGCGCGTCATTTCCATCTGGTCGGTCAGGGCGACGCGGGCGCGCACGATGCCGTCCAGGCCGCGCCAGCCGAGCACGGCCACCATGGCCAGGATGCCGATCGCCACCAGGAGTTCGACCAGGGTAAAACCGCGCGCCGGCTTCATGAGGTGGGCCTCAGCACGAGTTGGACCAGTTTCAGGATGCGGCGGTCGGGGTTGTCCATATCGAAGACCGAGACTTCGACGCGGCGCAGCTGGGGATTCGGGCTGGCCAGCACTTCGTCCTGGCACATCAGGCGCAGGTCGCCCTGGCCGCAGGCATAGCTGCGCTTGCCGATTTCGGGAAATTCGCGGTTCAGGCGGATCTGCACGAGGCGGTTCTCGGCCGACCAGGTCGCCATCATGGAGGCACGCAGGCCGGCGCCGTTCGAGGCCAGGCTGCCGATCGCGCGCAGGCCGGCGCCGAGCGCGGTGCCGACGATGACGAGCGCCACCAGCACTTCGAGCAGGGTGAAACCGGCATGCTGCCTGATACGGATCACTGCTGCTCTCCCGGTTCGATCACCGTGAAATGGCCGACGCCATCGGCGCGGATGCCGACGCTGTTGTTGCCGCTGGCCAGGGTCAAAATAAAAGGCTTGTCGACCGGCTCGCGCCCGAAGGTCACGCGCATGGTTTCACCCGGAATGCCGGCCGCGGGCGGGTCGAGCATCAGGCGCACCGGGGCATTCTTGAAATCCCGTTCGCGCAATAAATCGTCCTGCGTGACGGGCACCCAGCCGGTATCGTTGCGCACCAGAAAGCGGTAGCGCTCGGGCGTGGCTTCGAAGGCGACTTGCCGGTTGCGCACGATGGCTTCGTCACGCGCCAGCTGCAGCAGCAGGGTCAGGCGCTTGGCCTCGTTTTCAAGATCCTGGCGTGGACTCGGAATCGCGTTGAGCGAGGCCATCCCGAGCGTGATGCCGATGATGACCATCACGACCAGGATCTCCACCAAAGTGAAGCCATTAGCCCTGCGCGGCGTCGCGACGCCAGCCATGACGACTTACCCCTGCCAGGAGCCGACGTCGGCGTCTTCGCCCTCGCCGCCGGCCTGGCCGTCGGCACCGAACGAGAAGATGTCGATCTCGCCGTGCAGGCCGGGCGACAGGTATTGGTAGGAATTACCCCAAGGATCCTTCGGCAGTTTTTCAACGTAGCCGCCTTCTTTCCAGCCATTCGCTGCCGGGCCCGAGGTCGGCTTCGTGGTCAGGGCGGTCAAGCCCTGCTCGGTGGTCGGATAACGCTGGTTGTCCAGTTTATAGAGCTTCATGGCCTGCATCAGGGTGGCGATGTCGGTCTTGGCCGCGACCACGCGCGACTCGCCGGTACGGCCCAGCAGTTTTGGCACGACCAGGGCGCCGAGGATGCCGATGATGACCACGACAACCATGATTTCAACGAGGGTGAAGCCGCGTGCAAGACGCTGGCCAACTGCGCGGTGCGAAACGATCTGCATAGTCAATCTTGGTAAGGTGGATCGGAACAATCGACTTAGTATAAGGCCGAATGCCGGGAGCGGCCACTGGTCGCGGTGCGCCATTGTATTGCAGAGCAAAAGCTTGCGCTTTCTCAGCCGTGCGCAGGTCTTTCCTGGCAGACAGAACAAGCTGGGTTGCGCGCCGCGCGGATTTCGGTCCATTCCATGGCGCGTCCGTCGAGCAGCAGCAGGCGGCCGGCTAGCGGCTTGCCGATCCCCACGATCAGTTTGAGTGCTTCCGCCGCCTGCACCGTGCCGACGATGCCGACCAAGGGGGCGAACACCCCCATGGTGCTGCAGGCAACGTCCTCGAAGCCACTGTCTTCGGGAAAGACGCAGGCATAGCAGGGGCAGTCGGCGCGCGCCGTGTCGAAGACGGACAACTGGCCGTCGAAACGGATCGCGGCCCCGGCGACCAGGGGCACCCCGGCGGCGACGCAGGCGCGGTTCACGGCATGGCGGGTGGCAAAATTGTCGCTGCAGTCGAGCACGACCGTGGCTGTTTGCACCAGTTCGCGCAGGCGTGCGTCATCGGCCCGTTCGCACAGGGCCGTTACCCTGACCTCGGGGTTGATGGCGTGCAGGGCGGCGCGGCCGGACTCGACTTTCGGCATGCCGATGCGTTCTGTCGTGTGCATCACCTGGCGCTGCAAATTCGTCAGGTCGACGGCGTCGTCATCGACCAGGGTGATGTGGCCGACGCCGCTCGCAGCCAGGTACAGGGCGGCGGGCGAGCCGAGGCCGCCGGCGCCGATGACGAGCGCGTGCGCCGCCAGCAGGCGTGCCTGGCCTTCGATGCCGATCTCGTCGAGCAGGATGTGGCGCGAGTAGCGCAGGAGTTGGGCGTCGTTCATGGTGGCAGATGCCAGGGACGTTCGGCGACACCGCGGTTCGGTGGGCACGGGGCGCCCACCCTACGGGACATCACTTTTTCGAGCCCTTCAGCTCAGGCGGCTTGGTTTCGGCGCCCGGCAATTCCTTCGGCGCCGGCGGGGTCACCTCGACCGCTTCCGGCTTGGCGAGCTTGACCGGTAAACCCTTGAAATGATTCAAGGCCTGGGCCAGTTGAAAATCGTCCTTGCCGCCCAGTTCGAGGGGCTTGCGGTTCTTCAGCAGGGCCAGCGCGCGCTGCTTCTGTTCGGCGCCGTCGCGGGCATCCTTGGCAGGGGTGCCCGGTTTTTCGTTTTCGCCGTTCAGGTGGCGCTGCAGGTCGACTTCGCGCACGCGCAGCGCGTTCAGGCCGTCGCCTTCGGCCGTTTCTTCGACAGCGAGATCCGGCACGATGCCGTTGGCCTGGATCGCCCGGCCTTTCGGCGTGTAGTAGCGCGCCGTGGTCAGTTTAATGGCGGTGTCGGCGGACAGCGGCCGCAGCGTCTGCACGGAACCTTTACCAAAGGTCTGGCTACCCATCACGATCGCACGCTTGTAGTCCTGCAGGGCGCCGGCGACGATTTCCGAGGCCGAGGCCGAGCCGCCGTTGACCAGCACCACCATCGGCACGGTTTTCAGCGCGGCCGGCATTTTCGCCAGCGGATCCTGGCCGCGCGGCGCATAGAATTCGCGCCGGCCATAGTAGCTCTGGTTCGAGTCGGCAAGTTGTCCCTTGGTCGAGACGATCAGTTCTTCCTTCGGCAGGAAGGCGGTCGAGACGCCGATCGCGCCCGGCAGCAGGCCGCCCGGGTCGTTGCGCAGGTCGAGTATGAGGCCCTTGATGTTCGGATTGTCGGCGTAGAGGGCGGCCGTCTTGGCCGCCAGCTCCTCCAGGGTCGCTTCCTGGAACTGGCTGATGCGCACCCAAGCGTAATCGGGCTCGACCATCTTGGCCTTGACGCTCAGGACCCGGATTTCCTCGCGCGTGACCGGCACTACCCAGGGACGGTCCTCACCGCGGCGGGCAATCGTCAGCGTCACCTTGCTGCCCGGTTTGCCGCGCATTTTCTTGATGGCGTCGTCGATCGACAGGCCTTTGACGGGGACGTTGTCGATGCGGGTAATCAAATCTCCCGCCTTGATGCCGGCGCGGTAGGCAGGAGAATCCTCGATCGGCGAGACGATTTTCACGTAGCCGTCTTCGGCCGCCACCTCGATGCCGACCCCGACGAATTTGCCCTGCACGCTTTCGCGCATCTCGCGATAGGCTTTCTGGTCGAGGTAGACGGAATGGGGGTCGAGCGAGGCGACCATGCCGCCGATGGCTTCGGACAGCAATTTCTTGTCCTCGACCGGCACCACGTAATCGCTTTTGATCAGGCCGAAGACGTCGGCCAGCTGGCGCAGTTCGTCCAGCGGCAAGGGGCTGTCCGCTCCCTTTTGCGCCCAGGCAGAGACTTGCACCGTCAGCGCCACGCCGGCCACGACACCCAGGCCGACCAGGCCCATGCTTTTTACCTTATTGCCCATCGCTGCCCCTAGAATTTGATCCAGCTTGCCGGATCGAAGGCCTTGCCCAGATGCCTGAGCTCAAAGTATAGCCCTGATTCCTCGTTACCGCCGGTGTTACCCGCGCTCGCGATCGGCTCCCCGGCGCGCACCGCATCGCCCAGGCGTTTCAGCAAGGTTTGATTATTCGCGTAGATCGACAGATAGTCGCCACCGTGGTCGATGATGATCAGGTTGCCGAAGCCGCGCATCCAGCCCGAGTGCACGACGCGACCCAGGGCCACGGCGCGCACCTCGGTGCCTTCCGGCGCCTTGATGAACATGCCTTTCCAGCTCGGGCCGTCGCCGCCGCGCTTGGCGCCGAAGCGCGCCGCGATGGTGCCGCTGACCGGGGAGCCGAGGCGCCCTTTCATGCTGGCAAAGGCGCCGACCGGGGCCGCGGGTGCCAGCGAAATGTCGGGTTTGCGCTCTTCCTGCGCCGGCTGCTCGGCCACCTTCGGTTCTTCTGGTTCCGGCGGCAAGGGTTTCGGCGCCGGCTTGCCGGCTTTCGCCGCTTCGCGCGCCAGGCGTTCGCGTTCGGCCTTGGCGGCGGCGCGGGCCTGGGCGCGCGCTTCGGCTTCGGCTTTCGCCTTGGCGCGGGCGGCAGCCAGGGCTTCCTGGCGCTTGCGCTCGGCTTCGGCCTGTTCGCGGATCAGTCGCGTCAGCTTGTCGACCAGGCCGCTCATGCGCTGCTCGTCGCGCTGCAGGTTCTCGGCCTGCTTGCGCTGGGCAACCAGCTTGCCCGACAGCTCGTTCAGCAGGGCCGCGCGGCGCGTCTTTTCCTTTTCCAGCACGGCTTTCTGGTCGCGCTGTTCTTCGGCGATTTCCTCGAGTTCGACCTTGGCGTTCTCGACTTTTTCGCGGTTTGCCTCGACCTGCGCCAGGTTCGCGTTCAGCGCGGCCAGCAATTTGGCTTGCGCCTGCGAGACATAGGCCATCATTTGCAGGTCGCGGTTGATGCGGTTCGGGTTGTCTCCCGACAGCAGCAGTTTGATCCTGTCTTCATTGCCCGCGACATAGTGCTCGCGCAGCAGGGCAGACAATTGTTTCTTTTGACCGACAATTGTTTGTGCGAGGCGTTCCTGTTCGCCGGCCAGGTCTTGCAGGCGCACATTGGTCTCGAGCGTTTCCTGGTTCAGGTCGCGCAGCGCGCGGTTCGCGTTCGAGATCGCCTCTTCCGACTCGGCCAGGGTGTCGGCCACGTCCTCTTTTTCGCTCTCGGTGCGGCTGATTTCTTTCTTCAGGGCCGTGAGCTTTTGCTGGATACCGGCGCGTTGCGCCTCCGCCGCCGCTTTTTGCTTGCTGCGTTCGGTAGGCTTGGCGGCCGCGGCAGTACCTGCCGCGGACAGGGCCAGCAAGCCGCACAGCAGGATGCTGGCGGCCGACTTCTTGGTAGACAGGCGCAAGACTTACTTCGCCTTCCCTTGGTTCGCCACGGCGGCAGTCGCGGCGGCGATCGCGTCCTGGTCGCCCAGGTAGTAGTGGCGGATCGGCTTCAGGTTCTCGTCCAGTTCATAGACCAGCGGCTGGCCGTTCGGGATGTTCAGGCCGACGATCTCGCTGTCGCTGATGTTGTCGAGCATCTTGATCAGGGCGCGCAGGCTGTTGCCGTGGGCCGAGATCAGGATCTGCTTGCCGGCGCGGATGGCCGGGGCGATTTCCTCGTCCCAGACCGGCATCACGCGTGCCACGGTGTCCTTCAGGCATTCGGTCAGCGGGATTTGTTCCTTGCTGAGGCCGGCGTAGCGCGGGTCGTTGAAGGAGGCGCGGTCGTCGTTCGCTTCCAGGCTTGGGGGCGGGGTATCGTAGCTGCGGCGCCAGACCAGCACCTGCGCATCGCCATATTTCGCGGCAGTCTCGCCTTTGTCCAAACCTTGCAGGGCACCGTAGTGACGCTCGTTCAGGCGCCAGTCGTTCTTGATCGGCAGGTACATCTGGTCCATTTCGTCGAGCGCCAGCCATAGGGTGCGGATCGCGCGCTTCAGTACCGAGGTGTAGGCGAGATCGAATTTGAAGCCGGCGTCGCGCAGCACGCGGCCGGCGGTCTTCGCTTCGTTGATGCCCTTGTCGGTGAGGTCGACGTCGACCCAGCCCGTGAAACGGTTCGCCAGGTTCCAGGTGGATTCGCCGTGGCGCATGAATACGATTTTGTACATAAGCTCTTCTTTACAGTTTTAGAAAACGTGCGAAGGCACCCGCTACAAGCGATCGAGGGCCAAAAATATTCCTGTCCGGCTTCTATTTTATAATGGCCGGATTGCGTTCAACCATTGGAAGCCTTGTGAAATTCATCCTCGATAATATCTTCATCGTCGCTATTGCCGTCGTTTCCGGTGGCGCACTGCTGTGGCCAGCCCTGGCGCCGAAGGGCCGCCGCGCGACCGCGCTGCAGGTGACCCAGCTGATCAACCGCGGCAAGACCACGATTCTGGACGTGCGCGGCGCCGACGAATTTGCCGCCGGCCACGTGCGCGACGCGAAAAACATTCCGCTGGCAGACTTGGGCAATCGCATCGGCGAACTGGAAAAGTCGAAAGGCCGTACCCTGGTCGTCGTCTGCCAGACGGGCGCCCGTTCCGATAAAGCCGTACGCCAGCTGAAGGCGGCCGGCTTCGAGGACGCGCTCAGCCTGGACGGCGGCATGACGGCCTGGACGGCTGCCGGTTTGCCGGTAACTAAGTAATCAAGACAGGAAGGAACACACCATGACTGCTCACGTTGTCCTCTATCACACCGCCAGCTGCCCCTACTGCGTCCGTGCCGAGCGCCTGCTCGAAGCCAAGGGCGTGACCGAAATCGAGCGCATCCGTGTCGACCTCGACCCGGAACAGCGCCAGATCATGATGCAAAAGACGGGGCGCCGTACGGTGCCGCAGATTTATGTGGGCGAGACCCACGTCGGTGGATTCGACGATTTGTATGCGCTCGACCAGGCGGGGCGGTTGGATCCGCTGCTCAAGGGGGAGTAAGGCGCGGCGAAAGACGTCCCGCGGGAGGTATTGTTATCCAAATTGATTTTGATACAATTGCCGCTGCGTTGACTCCAAGCCGCACCGGGGGGCGGCGCTTTGCCGTCCCTTTTACTTCATAACGAAAGCGTTCCATGTCTGACGAAAACCTGCAACCAGTCTTCCAAATCCAACGCGTCTATCTGAAAGACATGTCGCTGGAGCAACCGAATTCCCCAGCCATCTTCCTCGAGCAGGAAGCCCCGACCATCGAAGTCTCGCTGGACGTTGGCGCTGAGGCGATCGCCGATGGCATCTACGAGTCGACCGTGACCATCACCGTGACCGCCAAGGTCAAGGACAAGGTCGCTTTCCTGGTCGAAGGCAAGCAAGGCGGCATCTTCGAAGCACGCAACATCCCGGCTGACCAGATGGATCCGCTGCTCGGCATCGGCTGCCCGAACATCGTCTACCCGTACCTGCGTTCGAACATCGCCGACGTGATCACCCGTGCCGGCTTCCCGCCAGTGCACCTGGCCGAGATCAACTTCGAAGTGTTCTACCAGCAGCGCCGCCAGGCGATGGCTGAAGCCGCTGCAGCCGCACCGGCAAACTGATTTGTACCTTGCCTGGCCCGTTCGGCATGCGCTGGATGGGTGGGCTTGCGTGATGGGCATCCTTGCCGCGCCTTTTTTCGTAGAAAAAAGTGCGGTGCGGATGCCCTTCCTGCCATATTGGCGTCTGGTTTACCGAGCCCGAGGCCCTGCCATGACGATTTCCCGCATTTTCGCCACCGCCGCCGTGTTGCTGCTGGCCTGCGTGCACGCCTGCGCCGCCGACTTCCGTTCGGTCGGTTCGCCTTCGGTCGTGCTCTATGATGCGCCGTCGGTGAAGGGGAGCAAGCGCTACATCGCGCCGCGCGGCATGCCGGTCGAGATCGTGGCGCGCTACGGCGACTGGGTCAAGGTGCGCGACGTCGACGGCGAACTGGCCTGGACCGAATCGAAAGGCCTGTCGGCGCGGCGCAATGTCGTCGTCAAGGTGGCGTTTGCCAAAGTGCGCGCCGCGGCCGACGATAACGCCACGATCCTGATGACGGCCGACAAGGGCGTGCTGCTCGAACTGGTCGATCCCCAGGCGACCGAGTGGGTCCGCGTGCGCCACCAGGACGGCATCGCCGGCTTCGTGCGCGCAGGCGAGGTCTTTGGCATCTGAATCTGACTATGCAAGAAACCAAGAAAATGAACAAGATCACTGTTCTCGGCGCGGGCGCCTGGGGCACGGCCGTCGCCATCGCGGTGGCCGCGCGGCACGACGTGCTGCTCTGGGGCCGCAATGCCGAGCAGATGGCCGCGACTGCGGCGGCGCGCGAGAATACGACCTATTTGCCGGGACAGCCGCTGCCCGACAACTTGCGCGTGAGCGCGGATTTCGAGGCAGCCCTGGCGCACGTGGTCGATGCCGGCCCGGACGAAGTACCCTTGCTGATCGCCGCCTGTCCGGTGGCCGGCTTGCGTCCCCTGCTCGAGCAATTGAAGGGTCGCGCGATCCCGAACGTGGTCTGGCTCTGCAAAGGTTTTGAGTACGGCACCGGCCTGCTGCCGCACCAGGTGGTGCGCGACGTGCTGGGCGACGCGGTGCCGGGCGCGGCCTTGTCCGGGCCCTCGTTCGCGCAGGAAGTGGCGCGCGGCCTGCCCTGCGCGCTGGCGGTGGCGTCGACCTCGGCAGCCCTGCGCGACAGCGTCGTCGCCACCGTCCACGGCGGCAACCTGCGCGTGTATGCCTGCGACGACGTGGTCGGCGTGGAAGTGGGCGGCGCGGTGAAAAACGTGCTGGCGATCGCGACCGGCACGGCCGACGGCCTGGGCCTCGGTCTGAATGCGCGCGCGGCCCTGATCACGCGCGGGCTGGCCGAAATCACGCGCCTCGGTATGGCGCTCGGCGGCCAGGCTCATACCTTCATGGGACTGACGGGGATGGGCGACCTGATCCTCACCTGCACCGGAGACCTGTCGCGCAACCGCCGCGTGGGCTTGGCGCTGGCGCAAGGTAAACCCTTGGAGACGATCGTCGCCGAACTCGGTCACGTGGCCGAAGGCGTGCCGTGCTCGAAGGCGGTGCGCGACCTGGCGGCCAGGCTGGGCGTCGACATGCCGATCACGAATGCGGTGGCGGCGGTGCTGTTCGACGGCTATGACGCGGCGGAGATGGCGAAGCAGTTGCTGGCGCGTGATCCGCGCAACGAATTGGCGTAATCGACAGTAGGGGTGGGCGAGGCCAATGGCCTCGACTACGGTTTCATCGGGTGCCCCGTGCCCACCAAAACGTGACGTCGCGTTGGCGATGCATTCGGTGGGCACAGGGCGCCCACCCTACGCCTACTTATCCTGCCCCGCGCCGGCGCCGGTATGCGTCGGTCCGCCGGTGCGCACCGGCCCCAGCAGAATCGTCATCAGGACCACGGCATCCTCGTTGGCGCGGATACCATGCGGCTCGCCGCCGATCAAATACATCATCTCGTTCGGGCGCAGCACCACGCTGTTGCCGTGGGCATCGACGATGATCTCGCCTTCCAGGCACAGCAAGGTCACTTCTCCCTCGACCCGGTGTTCCGGCATCGGCTTGTCCTTGGGGACGATCAGCCGGATGAGTTCCATGTGCTCGGTCTTCGCCAGCGCGATCGACGTGAAGTTGGCAATGTCGTCTTCGCCCCGTTGCAAGGCGATCCGTTCGCCCGATGCTGCGTGTTGCAAGGCCATGTCGCCTCCTTTTTTATTCCTCTTCATTAACGTGCGGCACCTCGCGCAGCCAGGTCACCAGCGCGAAGGCATCCTTGAATCCGCGCGCCAGCCGCGGCACCAGCTCGTCCGGGTCGTTTACCCGCAGCGGCAGTTCCGTCCACACGAAAAAGCTTTTCAGCTTGAGGTGTTCGATGTGCGGGTGGTCCGGGTCGAAACCTTTTGGCGGACGCTGCAGCTTGTCTTCGTCGAGCAGGTCGCCGTAGGTCGCGCGCAGGTGTTTATTCTTTAACACTTTCGCAAAACCTGTCGCATCGTTGACCACGTGTTCGCGGATCGCTTTCAGGCGCGCGGCCGGCGGCAGGTATTCGCCGGCGCCGATACCAAGCGTCCCATTGCCATCGATCTGAAAATAATAGGTCGAGCCGCCGCCTTCGCTCGGACGGCGCTTGTTGTTCGGCGTGATGCCGGCCGAAAACCGGGTTTTATAGGGGGATTTGTCGTTCGAAAAGCGGATGTCGCGGTTAATGCGGAACATCGCCTTCTTCGGGTCGACGGCGGCGATCTGGCGGTCGAACTTCGACAGTTCGCGGATCAGCTCGGTGACGACCGTTAAAAACTCTTCGCGCAGGATGTCGTAGCGCGGTTTGTTCATGATGAACCAGGGACGGGTGTTGTTTTCGCTTAGCTCGCTAAGAAATTGCGTCAAGTCACGCAGGTGCATGGAGGGTCCGGAATAGATAAATTATGGGGAGGGGCGCGGGCGCTTGCCGACGGTGACATCGACCGTCGATTCGCGGTTCTGGCGCATGAGCTTCAGTTTTGCCTTGGCGCCGGGCGCCAGCTGGGCAATCAGGTTCAGCATGTCGCCGGTATTCTTGACGATTTTTCCTTCGACGGCGAGCAGGATGTCGCCCGGGCGCACGCCGGCGCGGTCGGCCGGGCCGTTGCGCACCACGCCGGCAATGATGGCGCCGCTGCTGCGCCCCAAACCGAAGCTGTCGGCGAGTTCCGGCGTGATGTCCTGGGATTCGATGCCGATCCAGCCGCGCACCACCTGCCCGTTCTTGATGATCGATTCGAGCACGGTGCGCGCGGTCGAAACGGGAATGGCGAAGCCGATGCCGATCGAGCCGCCCGTCTGCGAATAAATCGCCGAATTAATGCCGAGCAAATTGCCGTGGATGTCGACCAGGGCACCGCCCGAGTTGCCGAAGTTAATCGCCGCGTCGGTCTGGATGAAATTCTCGAAGTGGTTGATGTGCAGGTTATTCCGTCCCACGGCCGAGATGATGCCCATGGTCACTGTTTGGCCGACACCGAACGGATTGCCGATCGCCAGCACGACGTCGCCGACTCGCGCTTCGTCCGGCTGGCCCAGCACCATCACCGGTAAATTGCGCTCGCCGATGCGGATCACGGCAAGGTCCGTTTCCGGATCGGTGCCGACGATGCGCGCCGCCGCTTTGCGGCCGTCGGCCAGGCCCACTTCGATCTGGTCGGCGCCCTCCACCACGTGGAAATTCGTGAGGATGTAGCCCTCGCCGCTGACGATCACGCCCGAGCCGAGGCTCGACATCTGCTCTTCGGGCGGCATGCGGTCGCCAAAGAAGCGGCGGAAGAACGGATCTTTCAGGATTGGATGGGCTTCGCGCGAGGCTTTGCTGGTGAGGATATTGACCACCGCCGGCATCGCCCGTCCGGCGGCCTCGCGGTAGCTGGCCGTCGGCGGGCCCGACTGTGCCTGCAGCACGGGCACGTTGCGCGCGCCGGCGCCGACCGGCACCTGCACCGGCACGCGTCCGAGCCAGTCAGGACGCAGGGCCGACACGACGAAATACAGGGCGAGTGCGACCGTCACCACCTGGGCGAATAACAGCCACAGCCGTCGCAAGGGCGAGGCCGGGCGGAGGGTGACGATGTCGTCTTTCACGTTTTACTGTGTGGGTGGGCGGCGCAGCGAGTCGCGGATTTCGCGCAGCAGCAGGATGTCTTCCGGCGTGGCCGGCGCTGCCGCCGCCTCGGTCGGAACCAGGCGCTCGCGCATCCGGTTCATCAGGCGCACCATCTGGAAGATGATGAAGGCGAGGATGATGAAGTTCAGCAAAATCGTCAGGAAATTGCCGTAGGCGATGACCGCGCCGGCTTTTTTGGCTTCCGCCAGTGCCAGGCCTGTCGCCTGGTTATTCAGGGGTATATAGTAATTTGCGAAATCGAGACCGCCGAAGATCTTGCCGATCGGCGGCATGATGACGTCCTGCACCAGGGAATCGACGATGCGCCCGAATGCGCCGCCGATGATCACGCCGACCGCCAGGTCGACCACATTGCCACGCATTGCAAATTGCCTGAACTCACTCATCATCGACATCGTATTCTCCCCGGGTTATCGAATTGACCAAGGCGATGATACCGCAAGCGCTTTTCGATCGTGCGCACCACGTTGACAAGGCCCGGCGCCGGGCCTTCCGGGGACGTGCATTCCACTGCCTTCGCACACGCAATATTTTTTCTCCAATAAAGATTGCCATTCACATATAATTTTGTGTTGCTGCAAGCTCTTCATTGATTCTCAAGTTTCGTAATTTCACGGAGTGGGGTTGGTATGAGTAATAAAAAGCAGGTCGATTCAGGCCGGCGTGGCTTGCTCGTCGCGACATGTGCGGCGGGGGGTGTCGTCGGTGTGGCCACGGCAGGTGCGTTGGTCAGCACGTTCCAACCTTCCGAGCGGGCGAAAGCTGCCGGCGCTCCGGTCGAAGTGGATATCTCGGACGTCAAGCCCGGGGAAATGAAGGTCGTCGAATGGCGCGGCAAGCCGGTCTGGATCCTGCGCCGCACGCCGGAAATGATGGCCAGCATCCCGAAAAACGACAATCTCGTCGCCGACCCGAAATCCGAAAAGATCTACCAGATCGACATGCCGGAGTACGCGAAGAACGAATTCCGTTCGCGTGCCGAGCACAAGGAAGTCCTGGTCACCGTCGGCATCTGCTCGCACCTGGGCTGCTCCCCCTCCTCCCGTTTTGCCGAAGGCCCGCAGCCGAACCTGCCCGACGACTGGCACGGCGGCTTCCTGTGCCCCTGCCATGGCTCGACCTTCGATTTGTCGGCCCGCGTTTTCAAGAACAAGCCGGCACCGACGAACATGGACATCCCGCCGTACATGTACCTGGCCGATAACAAGCTCGTGATCGGCAAAGACGAGAAAGGCGAGGCATAACATGGGCGCCGCATTCAAGGAAACCAAACTGCCGGCCAATGCGCCGGCCGGCCACAAGGCCCTGGCCTGGATCGACGACCGCTTCCCGCTGTCGAAACTCTGGAACGACCAGTGGGGCAAGTACTACGCCCCGAAAAACTTCAATATCTGGTACCTGTTCGGCTCGCTGGCGATGCTGATCCTGGTGCTGCAGATCGTCACCGGCATCTTCCTGACGATGCACTACAAGCCGGACGCCGCCCTCGCCTTCAATTCGGTCGAGATGACGATCATGCGCGACGTGCCCTGGGGCTGGCTGGTGCGTTACATGCACTCGACTGGCGCCTCGGCCTTCTTCATCGTCGTCTACCTGCATATGACCCGTGGCCTGCTCTACGGTTCCTACCGCAAGCCGCGCGAGTTGATCTGGATCTTCGGTTTCGCGATCTTCCTGTGCCTGATGGCCGAAGCCTTCTTCGGTTACCTGCTGCCATGGGGTCAAATGTCGTACTGGGGCGCCCAGGTGATCGTCAACCTGTTCGGTGCGATCCCCGTCATCGGCCCCGACCTGTCGCTGTGGATCCGCGGCGACTACGTCGTGTCGGACGCGACCCTGAACCGTTTCTTTGCCTTCCACGTCATCGCCCTGCCGCTGGTGCTGCTGGGCCTGGTCGCGGCGCACCTGATCGCGCTGCACGAAGTCGGCTCGAATAACCCGGACGGCATCGAAGTCAAGGAACACCTCGGTCCTGACGGCCATCCGCTCGACGCGATTCCGTCGCATCCCTACTACTCGACGAAAGACCTGTTCGGCGTCTCGATGTTCCTGCTGATCTTCTCGGCCGTCGTGTTCTTCGCGCCGGAAATGGGCGGTTACTTCCTCGAGTACAACAATTTCATCCCGGCCGATTCGATGAAGACGCCGCCGCACATCGCGCCGACCTGGTATTTCACGCCGTTCTACTCGGTGCTGCGCGCCACCACGGCCGACTTCATGTACGTGGTGATCGCCGCGGTCGTGCTGTATGTCGTCTTCCTCTGGATCAAGTCGCGCCTGTCGTACAAGGCCAAGCTGGCGGCCGCCGTGATCGGCCTGGTCCTGATCATCGGCATGCTGACGCTGGAAGCGAAATTCTGGGGCGTGGTGCTGTTCGGCTCCTCGGTCGTGATCATCGGCGCGCTGCCGTGGCTGGATCATTCGCCGGCGCGCTCGATCCGCTACCGTCCAACCTGGCACATGTGGCTCTACGTGCTGTTCGGCCTGTCCTTCGTGGCGCTGGGCTACCTCGGCACCCAGCTGCCGACGCCGGCCTACACGCTGATTTCCCAGGTCTGCACGCTGTTGTACTTCAGCTTCTTCCTCCTGATGCCGTGGTGGAGCGCCGCCGGCCGGTTCAAGCCGGTGCCGACGCGCGTGACTTTCCACCCGCATTGATCCCAGGACCCAAGCTTAAGGACAACCATGAACTTTACAAAAAAACTGTTTGCGGTCCTGGCGCTGGTGCCGGGACTGGTATTCGCAAGCGAAGGCGGCTTCCCGCTCGACCGCGCACCGGAACGCAGCGACATGGCATCGCTGCAAAACGGCGCCAAGCTATTCGTTAACTATTGCCTGAATTGCCACTCAGCATCGGCCATGCGTTACAACCGCCTGCGCGACATCGGCCTGTCGGACGAGCAGATCAAGAGCAATCTGTTGTTCTCTGCCGACAAAGTGGGCGAGCTGATGACGACCGCGATGCGCCCGGCCGATGCCAAGGCCTGGTTCGGCGCGGTGCCGCCGGATCTGTCGGTGATCGCGCGCGCAAAATCGTCGCCGGCGGGCAGCGGCGCCGACTACCTGTACACCTACCTGCGCACCTTCTACAAGGACGATACCCGCCCGACCGGCTGGAACAACATGGTGGTGCCGAACGTGGCCATGCCGCACGTGATGTGGCAGCTGCAGGGCGTACGGGCGCCGAAAATGGTGGAAGAGACCGATCCGCACGACGCCAGCAAGAAGATCCACAAGTTCGCCGGCTGGGAACAAGTGGCGCCGGGATCGATGTCCGCTACCGACTTCGACACCGCGACCGCCGACCTGGTTGCCTACCTCAGCTGGATGGCTGAGCCAGCGCAAGGAACGCGCAAGAAACTTGGTGCTATCGTGCTAATTTTCCTGTCAGTATTCGCTTTCCTGGCCTGGCGACTGAACGCGTCCTACTGGAAAGATCTGAAGTAATTCGTTTTCATTGCCCGCTTGGCTATAATACGGGCAATTATTATTCGGGGTGAGTCGCTCGGCGCTCGCCCCTTTGTTTCTTAAGGAACGCCAACCATGATGGTTCTCTACTCTGGCACCACGTGCCCGTTCTCCCAACGCTGCCGCCTCGTCCTGTTCGAAAAGGGCATGGATTTCGAGGTGCGCGACGTCGACCTGTTCAACAAGCCGGAAGACATTTCGACGATGAATCCGTACGGCCAGGTTCCGATCCTGGTCGAGCGTGAACTGATCCTGTACGAATCGAACATCATCAACGAGTACATCGACGAGCGCTTCCCGCACCCGCAGCTGATGCCGGCCGATCCGCTGATGCGCGCCCGTGCCCGCCTGATGCTGTTCAACTTCGAGAAGGAACTGTTCGTCCACGTGCACGTGCTGGAAAGCGACCGCAACAAGACGAACGAAAAAGCCCACGACAAGGCGCGCGCCGAAATCCGCGACCGCCTGACGACGCTGGCGCCGCTGTTCCTGAAGAACAAATACATGCTGGGCGACGAGTTCTCGATGCTCGACGTGGCGATCGCACCGCTGCTGTGGCGCCTGGATCACTACGGCATCGAACTGTCGAAGACCGCCGCGCCGCTGATGAAGTACGCCGAGCGCATCTTCTCGCGTCCGGCCTACATCGAAGCGCTGACGCCTTCGGAAAAGGTCATGCGCCGTTAAGCGGTACCCGGTCCATGCTGTGCCGTACGCGGCATGGACCTCGTTTGTTGATGCCAGTGTTGCGACGTCGTTTGACAAAGCGCAGTAAGCTGGCGACTTGCATCGATACGTTTCACATGCGATGGCGCGCACGACCTGCGGCCTGTTCGCATGTGGCTGCGTTGGCGTTACCGTTCGCCGACATCGCCGGATCATTGTTACTCTCATCTGCACATGCCCGACATCTCCACCAAGCCCTATTTGCTGCGCGCCCTGTATGAATGGTGCACCGACAGCGGTTTCACGCCCTATCTTGCGGTTAAAGTCGATGCGGCCACGACGGTTCCGATGGAATACGTCAAAAAGGGCGAGATCATCCTGAACATCAGTTATGGGGCAACGTCCGGCCTCAAGATGGACAATGACGCGATCCATTTCCGCGCCCGTTTCGCCGGTGTTTCGCGCGAAATCTATGTGCCGGTGCAAAACGTGCTGGCCATCTACGCCAACGAAAACGGCCAGGGCATGGCCTTCGACGTCAGCACCACTGCGGCCGAAATGGCGGCGGCCGAGGAAGAAACGACCAGCGCACCGAGCTTGTCCGCCGTGCCTGCTGCCACCAGCGAAGCCCCAACGACGGAGGTGTCGCATTCGCCCGACGACGGCGATGAGCCTCCGAAAAAAGGCGGCCGCCCAACGCTGACCAGGATTAAATAGCGTTATAATTCTTGCCGTACAGATTACGCCGGCTTAGCTCATTTGGTAGAGCAGTTGATTTGTAATCATCAGGTGGCCAGTTCGAAACCGGCAGCCGGCACCAGACAGCAGCAAACATCACATGCCTTACGTGCACTGCGCGTAAGGCATTTTTGTTTTTCAGGCTGCCTTTTTCAGAACCGCACCGGCACCGACACCATCAGGCGAAAGTCCGGCGTATTGCGGGTCAGGCCTGCGGCGAACACGATGTCGATGGCGGTCGACGGCGTCAGGACGGCCGATCCGCCCAGCTCGAGAAAGGCGTTGACGTCATCGGTTGGTACCGGCGCGCCATCGATGCGGGTCTTGTCGAGCCAATTCAGGCTGAAGGCGGCGCGCAGCGAGGTGGCGGGCGCCGTCGCCAGTGCGCTACCGAAGCGCAGCCCGTAGATGTTCCCGGGGCGGACGTTAAAACCACCTTTTTCGGGTGCGCGGTAGCGGGTGGCACTCAGGCTGCCGAAGAACACCAGCGGATCGAGGCGCTTGGTGGCGCTGGCCGAGACTTGTAGCGAAGGGAAGCCGCCTCCCAGCGCGACCAGGGGCCCCTGCTCGTAACTGGTATTGCGGCCGGTGGCGGTCTGGTAGCTGAGATTGCCGACCAGGCTCGGTAACTTCTCCGTCTCGGCCATGAACTGGTGCGAGGCCGCCAGCGACAGGTCGCCGACGCCATCGGAGTGCGTCGACTCGCTGCCGTTCCGGATACGTTCGAATACATAGGGCACGCTGGCCTCGACCTGGGAGCGGCCCGGCAGGCCGGCGCGCAGGGTCAGGCCCGGGCCGAAGGAATTGCGGCGAAACCCGCCATCGCCAGAACTGTGCGAGGCAACGAAGTTCGGCTCGACTTCGACCGTGCCGGAAGAGAGCAACAAAGCCCTTTCCCGCACCAGGGCGCGCTCGAGCGCACGGTTGCTGTCGGCGGCAATGTCCTGCGGCGCCGTGTCGGCCAGCGTTCCGGCGCCGATGCGCGCCGGTGTGAGGGCGCGTTCGAGTACCTGGATACGTTGTTGCTGGCGTTCGATCGTCGCTGCCTGCTCGGCGATCTTGCGCCGCAAGTCCTCGTCGCTCTGGGCGCAGCATGCCCTTGCGGCGCCAAACAGGAAGGCGCCGGCTATCAGCTTGTTCATGGGTTTCCCATCGGTTTATTGGATGCCGAATCCGACGTCTGTCCATTTCTCGGCGAAAGCGGATTGGGCCATCTCATAATTCCCGAAACTGGGATCGCCGATATTGATGCCGGTCGGGGCTACCCGGCGCACGACCACGAAATGGGCATAGCCGTTCATGGTGATGGGCACGATCATCGGCACCCGCTCGGCCAGGTCGGCGAGCGTCATGTTCCTGTAACCCTCACCCTGGAATCCGAGTCCTGTCAGATAGCGCTGCATGTCCAGCAGCGAGAAGCCGCCACGCACGCGTACGCGCAAGGGATCGGTCTGGCGCAGCATGCCGCGGGCCACGGCTTCCTCATTGGTGGACACGCCCTTGTAGTAGCGCAGCACGGTCGCCAGGGTGGCTGCACCGCAACTATTGTCCCAGCGCTGGGGAAGCAATGCTTCGTGCCGGATTTCGAGCAGCGAACGCACGGGACGTTCAGCCCGTACGGGCATCGGGCCGAGCAGAAAGGCCAGCAACAGCGTCCAGGCATGCCGGCATCCGGATAAAAGGCGGGCCGAGGACCCGCCCCCATGAGCATGGCTCATCGTCCGGACGTGCCGGTCGGGTTGGTATTCGGCCGGTTCTGTCCCGGCGGCAGGTTGTCGTTGGCGGTCTTCGACGGCGCGGTACCGCCGTTGTCGCTGCCCGGGTTACTCGGATCCGAGCCGTTGCCCCAGCCATTGTTGCCCTTCCCGGTAGGCGTCGGGCAACCGCAGGTGCCGTCGGTGCCGGCCACGACTTCGTCCAGCTGCGCGCTCGACATCCGTTCCGGCGCGGCCAGGGCCGGCAGGGAGACAATCGATGCCAGTGCGATGCCTGCAGTAAGTTGTTTCAACATGATGCGTCCTCCTTCTAAAAATCGCCCGAAGGCGAGAGGTTCAAGATGGGACGTGGAGCCGCTCGGCGTTTGATCGAAGTCAAACGGAACAGGTCTACACAAGGCTTAGCGCACTCGGCAGATAGCACGCGGGCTTGTCCAGATGTAGTTCCGGTGCGCGGTCCCATGAATGCGGCACCTGTTCGAGGCGTAATGCGCGTTGCTGCGGCGCGCGCCATTGCCGGCGCACTACCCGGGTGCATTCCTTCACTCGTCGCATGCGAAAACCAGGCAAATGAAAGGCATGGATCTTGCTGAGCTTGATTGGATGTAAAGGCGGCCCGTTCGGCCCGCAGTCCAATCCCTTCCATTCGATTGAGGAGTTGTCATGCCCCATTTCATGCGCCGTCTCGTACCAATCGCTGCAATCCTGCTTGCCGTCCTTGCCGCCACCTTCGGCGCGCTACCTGCCCATGCCGCTGATGCCGACACGCCGCATCTGATTCACGCGTACGAGGGCTGGGTGGCGCTGACGGTGGTGCTGCTGTCGCTTGCCAGCGCAGGCGTGCTGATCAGGCGAGCCCTGCGTCGTTGACTGCTCGTACGGAGTACGGGTTTAGGCGTTTCATTCCGCCCATTGCGCAGCCCGTCGCACGGCACGCGCCGCCGCCGATCCCGCCTCCTATAGTGGCGTCATCGAATCGACGGAGACAACCATGAACAAATTGCTTGGCACCACCTTACTGGCCTCGGCCCTTGCCTTGAGCGCAAGCGCCGCGCTGGCAGACGACCTCGTGCGCGAAGCGCGCCCTGTCGATGCGCGCGTCACCCGCGTCAAGCTCGAGGGCGTGACCGACCTCGTCGTGCGCCAGGGCGCCACGCCCTCGCTGGTCATTTCGGGCGAACGCGCCGATGTCGCCCGCGTGACGACCCGCCAGCAAGGAGAGACGCTGCAGATCGATACCGAGCGCCGCAACAACGGATCGTTTGAGCGCCATGCGAAGCTGCGCGCCGAGCTGGTCGTACCGAACCTTGCCGAGTTCGTGTCGGGAGGCGTGGGCGCCAGCACGGTCAGCGGTTTCAGCGGAGACAAGATCGTCGTCTCCCTCGATGGCGCCGGCGCCGTCAAGCTCAACGGCAACTACCGCACCGTGGATGCCCGCCTCGGCGGTGTCGGCAGCCTGAGCATCGATGCGGCAAAGGCCGAGCGCATGGACCTGGCCTTGCGCGGTGCCGGCCAGCTTGCCGTGACCGGCCAGACCCGCGCGCTGCGTGCCACGCTTGCCGGGATCGGGAACCTGGACGCGGAAAAGCTGCGCGCCGAAACCGTCGATCTCGACATGAGCGGTCTCGGCGGCGCAACCGTGTATGCCAGCTCGGCGGCCAGCCTGAACCTGAGCGGCATGGGTTCGGCGACCGTCTATGGCAAGCCGGCCCAGAGAAATGCCACGACGGGCGGCATGGGCCATGTAAACTGGCGCTGAACCGGGCCGGCTATTTCAGGACGGTGTTGTTGCGCACCTCCTTCACGCCCTTGACCTGACGCGCGAGCTGCACCGCCTTCTGGGCGCTCTCGCGCGACTCGACGAAGCCGCTCAGTTGCACCGTGCCCTTGAAGGTTTCCACCTTCACTTCGGTGGCTTTGACGGTGGGATCGGCCGCGAAGGCGGCCTTGACCTTGCTGGTGATGACGGTGTCGTCGAGGTATTCACCGGTGCCTTCGCGCGTGCTGGTCGGCGCGCAGCCGACCAGCAAGAACACCATGAAGGCGGCGAACATCGAAATGCAACGCTGTGCAATGTTCATGGCAACGCTCCCGTGATGAAGAAGATCGCTTCATTTTCAGGCGCGCGTACCGAGAGCGTTTGATACCGAACAAAGGTGCCCGGCCAGGAACGGTCACGGTGCCTTGTCAGGCAGTCCGGCCTGGGCCAGGATGTGCTGCGCGGCCGGCGCCGGGCGCAGTACGAGTTGCCCGCGCGCCAAATCCTGGCCGAGCACCAGGCGCATGTCGGTCGGCTTGCAATTGTCGACTTGCACGACCTGGACCGCCTCGAAGCGTCCGCGTCCGGCGCTGCCGAGACGCTCCGCCAGCCGTTCGGCCGCGGCGCGGAAATCTGCATGGTGCTCGATCCGGGTACGGCGCACCTGAAAACCTTTTTCATTGCTCAGCCGCGTCACCTGCAGGCCATCGCCCACGATCTGCTGCGACAGCGCGCGGGCCATGCCGGTGACGCCGTTACCGTTGCGAATTTCCAGCAAGACGAGGTCGGGCCGTGTGCGTGGCGCCTGGGGCGGCGGCTCCGGCGGCGGCGCGCTCTGCGCCAGGGTCGCCCGTGCAGGCAGGCGCAACAGTTCGAGGGTGCCGTCGGCGGCGGTGCGTACCTCGGTTGCGGCCCAGCCGCTATCCGGGCGCGCCGGCGCAGCCACTGCCGCTTCGATCGCCGCCACCGCCGTGCCGCCGGCCGCCGCGACATCGCCACGGAAGTCGTGCTGGCGCAGCGCCTCGGCCTGGCGGAACATCAGGGCCGCCCTTTCCTCATGGCCGAGGCGGCGCAAGCTCTCACCCAGGTTGTTCCAGGCGCGATGGTCGAGCGGATCGAGGACACAGGCTTTTTCGAGCGCGGCCACTGCGTTCTGAAAATCGCCGCCCAGCAAATAGGCATAGCCGAGGTTGGCAAACAGGTAGGCACCGTCGGGGCCGCTGCCCGGCCGCAGTTCGTCGGTCAGGGCGCGCCAGAGCGGAATGGCGCGGGCGAAATCGCCCTGGCGCGCGTAGGCCGCAGCCAGCGCGTTGCGCGCGCCGACGTGGCCTGGCGTCGCGGCCAGCGCCATGCGGTAGGCGGCAATCGCGTCGTCGTAGCGGCCGGCCAGGTGATGCTGGCGCCCCTGATCGTAGGCGCGCTCGGCATCGGCTGCCGGCGTGATACCGGGCTGGCGCGCGACGTCGGCGCAAGCGAGCAGGAGCGCACTGGCGCAAACGACCGAGATGTGTTTCAACATGCGGCTGGCAGGCATGGGTTTCTCCTTCGAGTCAAGAGCCGCCGTTGACGCCGGCAAGCGTGCGGCCCAGCTGGATGGCTGCTGGTCCGAGCAAGACCATCAACAGCGTCGGAAAGATGCAGAAGATGAGTGGGAACAGCAGCTTCAGGCCAATCTTGGCCGCGCATTCCTCGGCCAGCAGGCGCCGCTTGTTGCGCAGGTTCTCCGAATACACGCGCAGCGAATCGCCGACGCTGGTGCCGAAACGCTCGGACTGGATCAGCATGGCGACCAGGGTGTCGACGTCGTTGACGCCGCTACGCAGGGCGAAATTGCGCAAGGCCCGCTCCTTGCTGAAGCCGGCCCGCATTTCCATCAGTACTAGCTGGAGTTCCTGCGCCAGCGTCACGCTTTTGATATGGATCTCGCCGGCGACTTTCACGAAGGCGCGTTCCAGGCTCAGCCCGGCTTCGACGCAGACGGTCAGCAAGTCCAGCGCGTCGGGCAAGGTTTCGAAGATTTCGCGCTGGCGGCGGCGCGCAATCCGGTTCAGGGTGACATTCGGCAGGTAGTAACCGATCGACGCGGTCAGCAGCAGCAGGAACAGGAGTTTTATGCCGGACAGCACGATCACGGCAGCAAGGACCAGCGTGCCGATCACGGCCGGGCCGAGCAGCGCCAGCGCCGATTTGGTCGCGAAGAACAGGGTCGGCGCAAACGGGTTGCGCCAGCCTGCATTCATGAAACGGGTGCGCAGGGCCGATTTTTCCCAGCCTTCTTCCGGAATCGATAACTTGGTCAGCGGCTGGGTGACCTTGGCGACCCGCTCGACCCAGCCGTCCGACTCGAGCTGGGTGGTATCGGATTTGCCGAGGAAACGGCGCAGGCGGGTGCGCAGCGCCTCGGGGGCGAACAGCATCATCCCCAGCCAGGTCAATGCGCAAACGATGCCGAAGACGATGATCAGGAAAGTTAATTGTGCGGCATTCATTGCAGCTCCTCAAATGCGGATCCGGATGACCTTGCGCAGCCAGACGATGCCGAACAGGATCATGCCGGCCGCGTACCACAGCAGCCGTACACCGCTCGGGTCGGTCCACAGCATGCTGACGTATTCCGGGTTGACCAGCGTCAGCACCAGCATCACGGCGAACGGCAGCAGCCCGAGGATCCAGGCCGACATCCGGCCCTCGGCGGACAGCACCCGCACCTGCCCCAGCAGCTTCAGGCGGCTGCGGATGATGATGCTGATGTTGCCGAGGATTTCCGCCAGGTTGCCGCCCGACTCGCGCTGGATCAGGACCGCGATGATCAGGTAGCGCAGGTCGGTCAGGGGAATGCGCGCCGCCATGTTATGCAGGGCTTCGCCCATCGGCACGCCATAGTTGATTTCCTCGCGCGCGATGCGGAACTCGCTGCTCAGCGGCTCGGGCAGCTCGTTGCCGACGATTTGCAGCACGTTCGTGAACGAGTGGCCGGCACGCAGGGCGCGCGCGATGAAGTCGGCGGCGTCGGGCAACTGGTGCTCGATGCGAGCCAGACGCCGCCTGCGCGCGCGCCGTACCAGGAAATACGGTATGCCGAGCGCGGGCAGCGTCAGCAGGAGGCGCAAGCCCAGGGGCAGCGGCCAGCCCGCGCTCGCCAGGAGCGCCAGCAGAAAGGCCGCGAACGAACAGGCGAGAAAGCGGTCAACCGTCAACGCGCTGCCGGCCTGGAGCAGCAAGGTATCGAGCCGCTGCAGCGGCTTGATCTGGTGCAGCAGGCGGTCGATATCGTCATGGGTGCTGAAGCGGCGCTGCTTGAGGATCGAGATGCGTTCGCCCGAGCGCCCCGCCCCACCCGACATGACCTGCAGCCGGCGCGCGATGCGCCGCGCAGCCTTGCCGTGGGTGCCCGACCACCACAGATACACTCCTTCGATCAGGAGGATCACGGCGGCGAACAGGAAGACGGTGAAGCTGTAGAAAAGCAGATCCATGGCGCGGCTCCACTGCAGGCAGGGCCTGCGGGTTCATTGGAAAATGCGGTCGGGGTCGAAGGTGTCGTCGGGGATGTCGACGCCGTACATCTTGAGGCGGTCGGCAAAGCGCGGACGCACGCCGGTGGCGGAAAAATGCCCGAGCACCTTGCCGTCGCGGTCGACGCCGGTCTGCTCGAAATGGAAGATCTCCTGCATCGAGATGATGTCGCCTTCCATGCCCGTGATTTCCTGGATGCTGACCAGTTTGCGGCCGCCGTCGATCAGGCGCGAGGCCTGCACCACCACCGTCACCGCCGAACAGATCTGCTGGCGGATCGCACGCGGCGTCAGGTTCACGCCTGCCATGCCCACCATGTTTTCCAGGCGCGACAAGGCGTCGCGCGGCGTATTCGAGTGGATCGTCGCCAGCGAGCCTTCGTGGCCGGTATTCATCGCCTGCAGCATGTCGAGCGCCTCGGCGCCGCGCACTTCGCCGAGAATGATGCGGTCCGGCCGCATGCGCAGCGCGTTCTTGACCAGCGCGCGCTGGGTGACCTCGCCCTTGCCTTCGATGTTCGCCGGGCGCGTTTCCAGGCGCACGACGTGCGGCTGGCGCAGCTGCAGTTCGGCCGCATCCTCGATGGTGACGATGCGCTCGTTCGCCGGAATGAAGCCCGACAGCAGGTTGAGCAAGGTGGTCTTGCCGCTGCCGGTGCCGCCCGAGATCAGGATGTTGATCTTGGCGATGCCCAGGCCCTGCAGCACCTTGACCATGGGCGGGGTCACGCTCTTGTACTCGAGCAGGTTCTGCACCGTCAGCGGCGTGGCGCCAAAGCGGCGGATCGACAGGATCGGCCCGTCGACAGCCAGCGGCGGAATGATCGCATTCACGCGCGAGCCGTCCGGCAGGCGGGCGTCGACCATCGGGCTCGATTCATCGACACGGCGCCCTACGCGCGAGACGATCTTCTCGATGATCTTCATCAGGTGCGCATTGTCGTGGAAGCTGATGTCGGTCAGCTCCAGCTTGCCGCGGCGCTCGACGTAGACGCGGCTGGCCGTATTGACCAGGATATCGGAGACGCTCGGGTCGTTCAGCAGCGGTTCGAGCGGGCCGAAGCCGAGCATCTCGTGCTGGATGTCGAGCACCAGGTTGTGGCGCTCGTGCTGGTTCAGGACGATGCGCTCTTCTTCGATGATGCGCTGGATCAGCAGCGCCAGCTCGTGCTTGAACTGCTCGGCGGTCAGGCGCTTGAGGCGTTCCAGGTCGATCCGGTCGAGGATCATCTGGTGCATCATCTTTTTCAGTTCCTGATAGGCCCCGTTGCTGGCCTCGGCCGGCAGCGCGCTGGTTTTGCGGTCCTCGTCGAGGACGGAAAGGCGTTCGCGCAAGGACATGGGGATCTCCTTTAATAGTCGGCTTCGCCGCGACCGAACAGACGGTCGAGCAAGCCGCGGGTTTCGGGGGCGCGCCGCGCGGTGACCAGTTCCACCAGATCGGCCATGCTGCGCGCAGCCGCGCTCGTGCGCGACAGCTCGAGCACCGGCACGCCCTGGTTGACCGAATCGGTGACGGCGACGTAATCGTTCGGCACCGTGTGCACGACCTCGCAGCCGAGCGCCGCATGCAGGTCGGGCAGGCGCAGGCGGCCGCCTTTTTCGTAGCGGTTGACGATCAGGCGGATCGTATCGAGCGAGTAGCCGAGCGAGCGGAAGATGTCGAGCAGGCGGCGTGCGTCGCGGATATCGGGCAGCGCCAGCTGCAGCACCGGATAGATGGTGTCGGTGCTGTCGAGCGCGCGCAGCGAGACGGCGTCGATCTGGCGCCCGACGTCGAGCACGATATAGTCGTAATGCTGGCGCGCCACGCGCAGGATGGCATCGATGTGTTCGGGCTTGGCTTCCTTGCCCTGCGCCGGGTCGTCGGCCGCGGCCAGCACGCCGAAACCGCGCGTGACGTGCACCAGGCAGGAATCGAGGAAAGGACCGTCGATGCGCGCGATCTGTTCGCACACGTTCGACAAGGTCATCGTCGGCTTCTGGTCCGACACATACAGGGCCGCGTCGCCGAACTGGCCGTGCAGGTCGATCAGCAAGACCTTCTTTTCCGCCAGCGTGGCCAGGGCGTAGCCGAAGTTGGTCGAAATGAAGGTCGCGCCGCTGCCGCCCTTGCAGGCGATGAAGGCGAGCACCTTGCCCTCGCGTAGTCCTGCCACGCCGGCCGCCGTGGCGATGCGGTCCATCGCTTCGTGGAAGGCGCGGTGCACCAGCGGCAGCTGCAGCACTTCGCGCACGCCGGTACGCATCGCGCGGATCAGGAACTCCGGCTGGTGCTGGCTGGTGAGCAGCATGAACTGCGCTTCCGGATACTGGCGCGCCATGCGTTCGAGCAGATCGGCGTCGTCGGGCGCGCCCTCGCCGGCATCGACGATCACCAGGTCAGGCGCTTCGCCCAACGGCCGGTCGAGCGCCTCGCGCATCGAGGCGCGGCTGTTGGCCACGTTCAGCGGCGGCACGCGTGCCGCGCCCTGGGAGGCGAGCTCGGCAAACAGCAAGCTGTCGCGGCTGATCAGAAGGGCTTTCATGACGGTCCTCGTGAAGCATTGGGCTGAAAAACGATGAAGGGTAGCGGCGGCGGCCGGCCTATTTGCCGTTGCCGAGTGTATTGAGCAGCGGCGCACTCGCCGCGCCGTCGGGGTGGATGAACGACTGCTGATAGCGCTCTTGCGCCGCGCGCGCCGCCGGTCCGTCGATCCCGATCGCGGGATTGGCGTTGGCCGCGCCGCGCGGGTCGATGGTCTGCGCGGCGAGATTGGCGCGCACCGAGGAGCCGAAGTTTTTTTCGAAACGTGGCGCGGTCGAGCAGCCCTGCAGCAGCAACAGCGCCACGATGCCTGCGATAGTCCTGGTCGTCATTGCCGCCTCCTATTTGAGTTGGAATCCGTCGACGCTCTGGCCCGCGCGTGGGGCCGGCTCGGGCAGCTTGGCTTCGCCTTCGAGGCGCCCGCCGAGCATCAGGGCGGCACGCGACGGCGCATCCACGTTATCGGTCGGCAGCTTGTAGCCGGTGGCCGTCAGCGGCTTGACCAGGCGCGCCGTGATCACGAAAACCAGTTCAGTCCGGTCTTGCTGAAAGTCGGTGCTGCGAAACAGTGCGCCCAGCACGGGAACCTCGCTCAGTCCCGGAAGCCCTTTCAGGCCCGTCACCAGGTTGTTCTTGATCAGGCCGCCGATGGCGAAACTCTGGCCGTCGTAGAGCTGCACCGTGGTGCTGGCCCGGCGCGTGGTCACGACCGGCAAGATCGCGCCCCCGGACATGCCGAATGCACTGACACCGATCCCTTCACGCGACAGCTCGGAGACTTCGGGCGCGACGCGCAGGTTGATGCGGCCGCCGCTGAGCACCGTCGGGGTAAACCGCAGCCCGACGCCGTATTCCTTTTCTTCCAGCGTGATCTTGTTGTTGTCCTGTGCGACTGGAATATAGAACTTGCCGCCGGCGAGGAAGCTGCCTTCCTGGCCGCTGATGGCCATCACGTTCGGTTCGGCCAGCACGCGCACCAGGCTGTCCTGGTTCTGGGCGGCGAAGCCATAGCCATTGCCATTCTCGCGCCCGGAACCCAAGCCGCCTCTCACGGTGCCGCTCAGGAAGTTCGTCGCCAGTGCGGTTGACCAGCTGCCCGAACCGAAGAAGCTCCATTGCACCCTGCTTTCGAGCTTTTCGAGCAGGGTTTTCGAGACCTCGGCGACTTTTACTTCGAGCTGCACCTGCTGCGGCGCGGCGACGCTCAGCAGATTCACCAGCCGCAGGCCGCCGCCATTACCAGCATCGGCGTTCGGACCATTCGGCGCCAGTTCCTTCTGCACCGCGCCCAGCGGGCGCAGCGGGCGGCGTACATGGGCGGAGGCTAGTTCGGCGGCGCGCGCGACGGCCGACGCGTCGGACACGGTCCCGGTCAGCACCAGCGAATCGGCGGCCGCCAGCACGCGGATGTCCTTTTCATCGGGCATGACCGCGGCCAGCGTCGCCTGCAGTGCGCTGGGGTCCATCGAGACCGTGATATCGAGCACGCTGCACAGACCGCTGCGGCCCTGCACGATCATGTTGGTGGTGCCGACATCGACACCGGCGATGTACATCGTGTCCGCAGAGACGAGCATGGCTTGCACGACCTCCGGATTGCCGACGCTGCGGTTCTGGACCGCTTCCGGCAGGCGCATCAGGGTCGATTTCCCCATCTGCAGCGCGACCTGGGCCGGGCGGGCGGCCTCGCCGCTGCAGCGCGGCCCGGCGCCGGCGGCGGGCGCCGCCTCGGCCTGCGGACTCGGACGGGCGGCGTGGGCGGCGCCCGCCAGCGCCAGGGCCGCGCCGCCCAGCGCACACTGGCGCAGCAGCGATAGCAGGCGGGCGCGTGGATGGATCGGGTGGCCGGACGGTTGTGAACTGGTGTTCATGGTTTCACCTGACACGGTAAGAGGGATCAGAGGCACTCTTGCGAGGAATGCAGGCCGTTGATGACGGTGACGCAGTTGCGGCGTACCGGAGGCGTGGCGACCCGGTGCACGGCGGGCTTCTCGGGGCGGCGCGCCACGGGAGCCGGCTTCGGTGGCGCCGGTTTGATGATCGGAAGCGCGACCGGCAGCAAGGTCAGCTTGGTGGCGCCCTCGGTCTGCGCCGATTGCGGATCGACCTGGTTGCGCAGCGCCAGCGACAGCGTGCCGACGCTGCGTGCCAGGTCGAGTTTCTCGGCCTGTTCCGGCGTGACTTCGAGCGTGACGGCGTTCACCACGCGCGGCTTGGTTTCGTCGCGGTTGACTTCCTGCGCCACTGCCAGCACCAGGATGCGTTCGAGGACGATCTTCGAAATGCTCTGTTCGCGTGCATTCGTCTCCGGTCCCGGATCCTTGGCGGTGCTGACGATGATGTCGACGTAGTTCCCCGGCAGCGCGAAGCCGGCCACGCCGATGACGTCGTTGACCCGCACCGTGATCGCGCGCTTGCCTTCGGTGATCAGGGCCGACAGGCCGCCGAGCGTGCCGGCCGGCGCCAGCTTCGCTTCGCTCACCGGTTCGCCGCCCAGGACACTGCTCTTGAGCACCCGGCCGGCGAGCTTCGCCGGATCGGTAAAGGCGCCCTTCGGCATGCTGTCGGCGGGCCACTCGGCCAGCTTGAGCATTTCCGGCGTCAGGCGCTGGCCGAGGTTGATGTCGGCCGCGGCGACCACGATATGGCCGGCGCTGGTCGTCGGCTGCATCAGCAGCCAGCGTGACGCAAGGATCACGGCCGTCAGGCCGAACAGGATGGCAACGGCCATCACGACAAGGGCGCGCTTGTTTTTCATGGTTCGATTCCTGCGACGTGGCACGAGGCCGGGGCGCTGCCGCTGGTGCACATGCTGCTCCACGCCTGCTCCAGGGCAGCGATCGTCAGGCGGGGTTCGGTGCCGGCAAAGCCGGCGAAATCGAGCACACGGCCAAGCAGCTCGTGTGGATAGCAGGCCAGCAGCGGCGTGCCGCTGGCGCGGTGCAGGCGCGTGAGCAGGTGATCGATCACGGCTTCGTCGCAGTCGATGCCATGCAGGCGGGCGGCGCGCCGTACGAGCGCGCGGTAGGGAGCTTCCGCCAGCGGCCCGAGGCCGACGCGGTAAGCGATGCGGCGCAGGAAGGCCGGATCGAAGACGCTGGCCGGCGCCAGATTGGTGACGAGCACGAGCATGGCATCGAAGGGCATGGTGTCGCCGTTGCCGCCCCCGCCGAAGCGCGCCGGACCGCCGTCGAGCATGCCCAGCCAGGCCGCGAGCAGTTCGGCCAGCGGCACCTTCCCGCGCCCGACATCGTCGAGCACGAGAATGCCGTTGTTGGCCTGCAGCTGCAGCGGCGCGCGCCGCATGCCGCTGGCGGGATCGGTGTGCAGGGTCAGCATGGAAGCATCGAGTTCGGCGCCGACATGCACCAGCGGGCGCTGGCAGATCGTCCAGCGCGCGTCGCAGCTGCGCCGCTCTTCATACTGGCGGCCGACCGGCAGCGGCGCCGGATGGCGCAGCGGATCGTGGAAGGGCACGATTTGCCCCCCGATCAGGATCGCGTACGGCACGGCCACCGCGCCCGGCAGCAGGCGCGCCAGCTTGCGCGCCAGGGTCGTCTTGCCGGAGCCGGTCGGGCCATGCAGCAGCAGCGGACGCTGCGCGTGCATGGCGGCGCCGAGCAGCTCGCGCAAGGCCGGATCGAGGCCGTCGTCGGCCAGCACGGCTGCCAGTTCGGCCGGCGCCAGGTGGCGTACCGGGGACGCCGCCACGCCCTGCGCTTTCGCCTGGCGCAGCGCCGGCTGGCGCAGGGACTGGCGCTCCACCATGACCTGATACGCGCCGAGCGTCACCGGCGCCGGTCCGACATAGCTGCACTCGGCCAGGCGCGCCAGCGCGGAACGTTCGCCCACCGAGGTCAGCTGATACTGCACATCGATGTCGGAATCGCCTGACCACGCCACCTCGACTTGCTGATCGGCGGTCATCGCGGTCAGCACTTCGCGCAGCACGCCGACGGACAGGCGCAGTTTGCCGGACAGGAGCGGCAGCGGCGCGCGGCCGGTGACGTGAAGCGTCTTCAGCACCAGCGTGGACAGGAGCCGCAGGTCGAGTCCCGTATCGCTGACAGTACGCGGCTGGCGCGGCAGGATTGCTGTCACGTCCAGCTCGGCGGACGGTGACGGAGAGGGTGCAATCACCGTACCGGACGCTGCAAATGACAGCGTGTCGTTCATCGTATTTCTCCTAGCATTCGTAAGGGAACATTCCCTCGGAATATTGAATTCATTCTAGCCAGCGGGTCTTTTCGGCCATTGAGGCGCAGCAAGCGGCTAATCTCGTGACAATGTCGTGCTGCTAACATCAATGCGTGCCGACGTAGGCCTTGGCAATAAAAATGCCTTCTGGCACGTGTCCAGAAGGCAAGGTTGAGTGCTTACTGATTTTTCAGAGCTGTCACCACCTTATCGAATGTCGTCTGGATCTCGATGCCTAGCAACTTTGCGGCACCTGCCATCGCGACACCCACCAGCGAAGCGATCAGGCCGTACTCAATGGCGGTTACACCATTTTCGTCAGCAATAAAGGCTTGCACAGCAGTAAAAATGGTTTTCATGTCAAACTCCTAAAAGGGTTATAGAAACAACCCTGCAACGCGATCTCCCAATGCTGGCCTACTACGGCGCTGCAGTAAGACGACTATAGGGAAAATTTCCGTATAGTAAGTTGATAATATGCAATATTTCTCAAAGGAATTAATTCTGGTTTTCTGCTTACTTGCTTGTTTCACTGCTACAAGCTAATGGTCGGGAAGTAGCGTTGTGCCAGCAACCACAGTGTCGTCACGGCGATTGCAAGCCCATACGGCATCGACCCGACACTGGGTCGGGTCAACGAAGCTGCCTGCACTGTCGGACCGATGCGCACCATCGGCAGAAGCAGGCTGCGCAGATTGGCGTAGGCGTCGGACCAGCGCCGCGTAAACAAGATCATCACCAGGGCCATGATCCCGCCGGCACACCAGGTAAAGATGCAGGCCTGCACCGCTTCCGCAGGTCCAAGAAACAGGCCGACCGTCGACATCAACTTGACGTCGCCGGCAGCCATGCCGCGGACGACGTAAAGAGGCAGGAACAAGGCGAAGCCGACGAGCGCGCCACCGAGAGCGGTGCCGATCGCAGGTAGGGGCGCAGTATCGGCCAGGTGCAGGCTGATCACGGCGCACCAGGCGAGCAGAAGAAAGAGATTCGGGATTTTGCGTATCGCCAGATCAGTCACCGCGGCGCTGACGACGAGGACAGTCAATAACAGGTCGAGCCAAATTGAAATCGGCATGATCGGACTCCCCAAAAAAAAAGCCCTCCGGATCGAAATCCGGAGGGCAAAGCTACTCGGTTACGCGTTTTTCATAGCCGTCACGACACCATCAAACGTCGTCTTGATCTGAGCACCCAGCAACTTTGCGGCACCCGCCATTGCGACACCGACCAGCGCTGCGATCAGGCCGTACTCGATGGCGGTCACGCCGTCTTCGTCAGCGATGAAGGCTTGCACAGCGGTAAAGATCGTTTTCATGACAAACTCCATATGGTGGTTTATAAGAACAACCCTGCCGCGGTAGGAAAATTCCCCTGACGCTGCACACTTCGCTTTGTCGTTTCCGCTGCAGTGAGTTCACTATAAAAGATGATGCCTCACGGTAAGTTGACTGTGAACAAGCTTTCCATGAGGAATTAGTTTCCCTTGAAAAACTTTTGATGCAGATCGGATTGCGGCCTTTATGCGCCCAGAAATGCCAAAAAAAGCAGCGCAAATATTGCTCGGATAACAAAAAGGGATTATCCTGTTTCGCTTGCTCTTCGGAAATTTCGGCGTTGATGGCCGGCTGAAGAGAAGCAGTGGCGGGTTGATTACATTTCTGAGAATGACATGGATTCCCTTCTGAAACACATGGTGGACATGACCGGCCACCGCGACCATGCGATGCTCGACATCTCGGTGGTCGCGGCAGTGCAGGAACTGGCCGCCGCCGCGCAGACGCGGGTGTTATCCATCTCCACATCCGGCGCACGCCCCTACCTGCGGGTCCGCGCCAGCATCAACGCAGGGGACACGCCGCGCGTCGAAGACCTGCACGACGGCGGCTCTCCCGGCGAACCGCTCGACAGTTATCCGGAACTGGCAGCCTGCCTGGCCCGCCGTGAAGCAAGCGCCGAAGCCTGCGGTCCAGGCTGCAACCGCACCCTGTGGCTGCCGATCTGGTTCGGCGACAAAGCCACCACCTGCATCGAGATCGTGCGCACGGCGCCTTTCCATGCCGCCATCGTCCACACGATTTCGGGCGTCATCGGCGTCTACCGCAATTTCCAGAATCTGCTCGACTACAGCGAACGCGACTCGCTGACGGGCCTGCTCAACCGCAAGACCTTCGAAGACCAGCTGGCGCGCATGCTGCAAGCGCCGGCCGAGCCGGACGCGCCGCTGCCGGGCCAGCCCGAGCGGCGCTGCAGCCAGGGAGAAAAGAAGGGGTGGTTAGCGGTAGTCGACGTCGACCATTTCAAGATGGTGAACGACACCTTCGGCCACTTATATGGCGACGAAGTCCTGATTCTGATCGCGAACCAGCTGCAGGCATCGTTCCGCGCCCAGGACCGGGTGTTCCGCTTCGGCGGAGAAGAATTCGTGGTCCTGCTGCGCTCGACCACGCTGGAGCATGCGCGCCGCATCATCGACCGCTTCCGCACCAACGTGGAAAGCTACCAGTTCCCGCAGGTCGGCAAGGTGACGGTGAGCGTCGGCTTCGTCAGCATCAGCCCCTACGATTCACCGGTAGTCACGCTCGGCCACGCCGACCAGGCCCTGTACTATGCCAAAACCCACGGCCGCAACCAGGTCTGCCATTACAACGAACTGGTCGAGCGCGGGCTGCTGCAGACGGTGACGACGAACGACACCGCAGAATTCTTCTAGCAGCGGTTTTTCAAGGAACCAGCAGGAACTTGTTGGGGTCGACACGCCACTTCTCGGGCGACTCGTGGCGCACGATCTTGTCGCCGCCGCCGAAGCCCAGCGCGCGCGACAGGTCGAGCAGCTCCGGACGAATATACATCTCTTTCTTGGTGTTGAAGAACACGTTCACCTTGGGCGTGAGCAGATTGGTTTCGTGCGGCTCCACCACCACGCCCAGGCGGCCCGACTCCAGCATCACCATCGTGCCGACCGGATAAATACCGACGCAGCGCATGAATTCCTGGGCCAGCGCCGGATTGAAGTGGAATTTGCTCCACTCGTAGATCTTGCGCAGCGCATCGGCCGCCGACATGCCCTTGTGGTAGCAGCGGTCCGAGGTGATCGCATCATACACGTCGACGATCGCCGCCATCTGCGCCAGTTCCGAGATCTCGGATTCGTTCTGCATTTCCGGATAGCCGCTGCCGTCGCGCCGCTCGTGGTGGTGCAGCGTGATGTCGAGCGGGATCAGGCCGATTTCCGGCGTCTGGCGCAGCAGATCGTAACCATCGCGCGGGTGCTTCTTGATGATCGCGAATTCCTCGTCGGTCAGGCGTCCCGCCTTGTTCAGGATACTGTCCGGCACCAGCGCCTTGCCCGTGTCGTGCAGCAAGCCGCCGATGCCGGCCTGGTAAATCGTCTCTTCGTCCATACCGCGCGAACGGCAGAAGGCGACCAGCAGCGTGCACACGCTGACCGAGTGCAGGAAAGTGTAGTCGTCCTTGGTCTTGATGCGCATCAGGCTGAGCAAGGCGCCGGAATTGCGCAGGATCGATTCGGTGATGTTGGTGACAACCGGCGAGACGTTTTCCATCTCGACCGCCTTGCCCAGGCGCGCATCCTGCATCACCGTGCGCACCAGGTTCACGGCCTGGCGCCGGATGCCGACCGCGCGCTGCATCTCGTCGCCGAGCGAGGCACGCAGCGGCTTGACAGGTTTACTGGCGATGGCGGTCACTTCGGCCTCGGTCTTGGCCTGGGCTTCGGCCAGCGTCGGCGCTTCCTTCACATCGAGCCCCTTCGAGCAATCGATGATCACGTTACGGATGCCGGCCTTGGTGATCTTGCGGATTTCGTCCATGCTGGTCAGGACGAACTTGGCACGGACGAACGGGTGTTCCATCCATCCACAGTCGAGGTCGTGGATAGCCATGCCCAGGCGCAGCTGGGAGGAATCGATTTTCTTAAGCATGCAAGGGTCCAGCGATGTGTTAATCTCCGCCACCGCGGCGGGACCATGAAGTATATCAAGGTCGTTTCCGCACATAAACTTTTCGTCATTCAAGTGTTGCAACTAGGCACAAATTAGTTCTTCATGGAATTACGACAACTTCGTTATTTCGTCGCCATCGTCGATCACGGCTCGCTCTCGCGCGCGGCGCTGGTTCTGCACGTGGCGCAACCGGCACTGACCCAGCAGCTGCGCCAGCTCGAAGAAGAACTCGGCGCGCAATTGCTGCACCGCTCGGCCCACGGCGTCCTCAGCACCGACGCCGGCAAGATCTTCTATGAACATGCGCAAGCCATCCTGAAGCAGGTGGCCGATGCCCGCTCGGCCGTCACCCAGTCGACCACGCGTCCCTCGGGCAGCGTCACCCTCGGCCTGCCGCACAGCATTTCGGGCGCGCTTGCATTACCCCTGCTCACCGCCGCGCGCGCGACCTATCCGGAAATCACGCTGCAACTGACCGAGGAAATCTCGGGCAGCCTGATCGAGCAACTGAAATCGGGCCGCCTGAACCTGGCCGTCCTGTTCGACGACGGCCAGCTCGGCGGTTTCGAGGCGACGCCGCTGGTCGAGGAAAACCTGATGTACATCTGCCGCGCCGACTCCGCCCTGAAACCGCGCGCATCCGCCATCACCCTGGGTGCGGCGCTCGGCACGACCCTGATCCTGCCGGCCCAGCAACATGGCGTGCGGCCGCTGATCGAGCAGGCGGCGGCCGGCGCCGGCCTCGCGCTGAGCAAGCTGATCGAGATCAATTCGATCGCCATTTTGAAATCGGCCTTGCTGGCCGACATGGGCGCCACCCTGCTGCCGCTGGCGCCGCTGCGCGCCGAAATCGACAGCGGCCTTTTGGCCGCGACGCCGATCGACGATCCCGCCATCCGGCGCAGCGTCACCCTGTGCGCCTCGCGCAATATCCCTCTAACGAATGCCGCCGCGGCCATCAGCCGCCTGGTGCGGCAAGTCACCGAAATGCTGTGCGCAAATGGCGCGTGGCCCGGCGCCAAGCTTCGTGAATAACTGCTATCAGTTTTTCTTATACCCCTATCCGTAATCCGTATTTCCCCTGCTGACGGGAAGGCCATACACTCCTCGCGCCCGATGAACCGCCGTTGATCGGGCATGTCGCTACCGCGACCTCTCCCCGCCTTCGATCCGCGCCTACCCGGCGCCGAGCATCGGGCGGGGCCATACCGATTACAAAAGGAGTCCGTCATGCCCGATACCGTCGCGCCGCAATCCGCGCAGGATGCAGTCCCGTCCCGCCTCACCACCGTCACCCTCGACGACAAATACACCGCGAAGTCGGGCAACATCTTCCTGTCGGGCATCCAGGCCCTGGTCCGCCTGCCGATGATGCAGCGCGAGCGCGACGCCGCCGCCGGCCTGGACACCGCCGGCTTCGTTTCCGGCTACCGCGGCTCGCCGCTGGGCGGTCTCGATGAGACCCTGTGGAAGGCGAAAGGCCACCTGGAAGCGAGCCACGTGCAGTTCGTCCCCGGCGTGAACGAAGACCTGGCCGCGACCGCCGTCTGGGGCACGCAAACCGTGGACCTGATCGGCCCGACGAAATACGACGGCGTGTTCGCCATGTGGTACGGCAAGGGTCCGGGCGTCGACCGCTGCGGCGACGTTTTTAAACACATGAACCACGCCGGCACGTCGAAGAACGGCGGCGTGCTGCTGGTGGCCGGCGACGACCACGGCGCCTATTCGTCGACCCTGCCGCACCAGTCGGACCACATCTTCTCGGCCTGCATGATCCCGGTCCTGTATCCGTGTAACGTGCAGGAATACCTGGACCTCGGTGTGCACGGCTGGGCCATGTCGCGCTTCTCCGGCTGCGCCGTCGCTTTTAAAGCGCTGGCCGACACGGTCGAATCGAGCGCCTCGGTCGACGCCAACCCGCACCGTGTGCAAGTGAAACTGCCGCAGGATTTCGTCATGCCGGAAGGCGGCCTGAATACGAAGCTGTCCTCGGTCCCGCTGGGCCAGCAAGCGCGCAATCAGGAAGCGCTGATGCAGGACTACAAAATCTATGCAGCCCTGGCCTACGCGCGTGAAAACAAACTGAATCACACGACGATCGACAGCCCGAACGCCAAGCTCGGCATCATCGCCTCCGGCAAATCCTATCTCGACGTGCTCGAAGCACTCGAGGAGCTGGGCATCGACGAAGCGATGGCGGCCAAGGTTGGCCTGCGCCTGTTCAAGGTCGCGATGATCTGGCCGCTGGAGCCGGAAGGCGTGCGCGAATTCGCGCAGGGCCTGGATGAGATCCTGGTGGTTGAAGAAAAGCGCCAAGTCGTCGAATACCAGCTGAAGGAACAGCTGTACAACTGGCGCGACGACGTGCGTCCTCACATCATCGGCAAGTTCGACGACAAGGGAGAATGGGTCGCGCCGCGCGGCGACTGGCTGCTGCCGCCGAAAGCCGACTTCTCGGTCGCGCAAGTGGCGCGCGTGATCGCCGGCCGCATCGCCCGCCTCGTCAGCGACGAGACCACGCGCGACCTGATCAAGGCCCGTCTCGCCTTCCTCGACGCCAAAGACGCCGTGCTGCAAAAGGCGATCACCACGCCGTTCCGCCCAGCGTTTTATTGCTCCGGCTGCCCGCACAACACGTCCACGAAAGTGCCGGACGGCTCCTTCGCGCTGGCCGGCATCGGCTGCCACGTGATGGCGACCTCGATCTATCCGGAGATGAACAAGCTGACCACCCACATGGGCGGCGAAGGCGCGCCCTGGATCGGCCAGGCCGCGTTCTCGAAAGTGCCGCACGTGTTCCAGAACCTGGGCGACGGCACCTACTTCCACTCGGGTTACCTCGCCGTGCGCGCGGCCGTGTCGGCCAAGGTCAACATCACCTACAAGATTCTGTACAACGATGCCGTTGCCATGACCGGCGGCCAGCCGGTCGACGGCCAGACCTCGGTGCCGATGATCGCCCAGCAGATGGCGGCCGAAGGCGTGAAACGCATCGCCCTCGTCACCGAAGACCTGTCGCGCTACGCCGACCGCAGCGCCCTCCCAAGCCTGGTTACCCTGCACGACCGCAAGGAGATGGACGACATCCAGCGCGAACTGCGCGAGCTGCCGGGCGTCTCCGTCATCATCTACGATCAGACCTGCGCCGCCGAGAAGCGCCGCCGCCGCAAGAAGGGAGAATTCCCGGATCTGCCCAAGCGCATGGTCATCAACGAAGCCGTCTGCGAAGGCTGCGGCGACTGCGGCATCCAGTCGAACTGCGTCTCGATCCTGCCGAAGGAAACGGAGTTCGGCCGCAAGCGCACCATCGACCAGTCGTCATGCAACAAGGATTATTCGTGCACCAAAGGCTTCTGCCCGAGCTTCGTCACCGTCGAAGGCGGCACGCTCAAGAAGAGCAAGGCCGGCGTCAGCAAGGGCGACGACGATGGCTGGGGCGCCCTGCCCGAGCCGATGCTGCCGAGCGTCGAGCACCCGTACAACATCCTGATCAACGGTATCGGCGGCACCGGCGTCATCACCGTCGGCGCGCTGATGGGCATGGCCGCGCACCTGGAAGCGAAAGGCGCATCAGTGCTGGACATGACCGGCATGAGCCAGAAGAACGGCTCCGTCACCTCGCACGTGAAAATTGCCGCTACGCCGGAGCGCCTGCGCGCCCAGCGCATCGCCACCGGCGAAGCGGACCTGGTGCTCGGCTGCGACATGCTGACCACCGGCGCCGCCGACGCGATCTCCAAAATGCGCCCGGGCCGCACGCTGGCCATCGTCAACCTGCACGAGCAGCCGACCGGCACCTTTGCCCAGAACGCCGACTGGCAGTTCCCGGCGTCGGATGTGCGTGGCCTGATCGTGGAAGCCGTGGGTGGTGCCGATGGCGCCGACTTCGTCGATGCGACCAAGCTGGCGACTGCCCTGATGGGCGACTCGATCGCGACGAACCTGTTCCTGATGGGTTACGCCTGGCAGAAGGGCCGCATCCCGCTGACCGAGGCGTCCTTGATGCGCGCGATCGAGCTGAATGGCGTCGCCGTCGCCTCCAACAAGAAAAGCTTCCTGTGGGGCCGCCGCGCCGCCGTCGACTTTAAACGCGTCGAAAAGACCGCCACGCCGTCGCAGGCCGTGCTGGTGCAGATGCCGCAAAGCCTGGACACCGTCATCAAGAAGCGCATCGACTTCCTGACCGGCTACCAGGACGCGGCCTATGCCGGCCAGTACGCCGAACTGGTCGAGCGCGTGCGCGCGGCCGAAGCGGCGGCCGGTCTCGGCAACAAGCTCTCCATGGCGGTGGCGAAGTACTACTTCAAGCTGATGGCCTACAAGGACGAATACGAAGTCGCGCGCCTGTACACCGACGGCCGCTTCCTCGAGCAGGTCAAATCGCAGTTCGAAGGCGACTTCAAATTCAAGTTTAATTTGGCGCCGCCGCTGTTCGCGAAGAAGGATGCCAAGGGCCAGCTCGTGAAGAAGGAATTCGGCGCGTGGATGCTGGGCGCCTTCAAAGTGCTGGCGAAACTGAAAGGCCTGCGCGGCGGCGCCTTCGACGTGTTCGGCCACACCGCCGAGCGCAAGATGGAGCGCGCGCTGATCGTCGAGTATCGCCAGATGATCGACATGCTGCTGCCGTCGCTGGATGGCGCCTCGTATGCCACCGCCGTCGAGCTGGCGAATTTGCCGGAGCAGATTCGCGGCTTTGGCCACGTGAAGGAAAAGGCGGTCGAGAACTTCCGTGCTCGCAAGGCGGAGCTGCTGTCCGGCAACGTCAAAAAACGCGCCGCGTAGGGTGGGCGGGTCCCCCGCCCACGCGGTGATAGTTAGCCACGAGATCATCGAGCTCGAAATCGGAGCCGGTAACGATCACCGCGTGGGCGGCGAAGCCGCCCACCCTACGGGGCCCACCCTTTGCGCACCCAACATTCAAACTTGACGTTAACGTTAACGTCATATACCGTACAAATCGAACCTGTCCGCGTCCGATTCCTAGAAGGAACCCCATGAACGACATCACCACCGCCGCCAAGCTCGAGCTGCCGGAGCAGCCGAAGCTCGCCAACAAGGTCCGCTTCGTCACCGCCGCCTCGCTGTTCGACGGCCACGATGCCTCGATTAACATCATGCGCCGCATCCTGCAGTCGAACGGCGTCGAAGTGATCCACCTCGGCCACAACCGCTCGGTCGACGACGTCGTCACCGCGGCCCTGGCCGAAGACGTGCAAGGCATCGCCATCTCCAGCTACCAGGGCGGCCACGTCGAATATTTCAAGTACATGATCGACCTGCTGCGCCAGCGCGGCGGCGCCCACATCAAGGTCTTCGGCGGCGGCGGCGGCGTGATCGTCCCGAGCGAGATCGAAGAACTGCACGCCTACGGCGTCACCCGCATCTTCAGCCCGGAAGACGGCCAGCGCATGGGCCTGGTGGGCATGATCCGCTCGATGATCGAAGCCTGCGACATCGACCTGTCCCCCTACGCGCCGACCAGCATCGACGCGCTTCAAAACGGCGACATCGCCGACCGCCACCGCCCGCTGGCCCAGCTGATCACCGCGCTGGAAAACGGTAAAGCCGACCCGGAACTGCGCAAGCAGATCGTCGAAGCGGCCGACACCTTACAGGTGCCGGCACTGGGCATCACCGGCACCGGCGGCGCCGGCAAATCCTCGCTGACCGACGAACTGATTCGCCGCATCCGCCTCGACCAGAACGACCGCCTGAACATCGCGGTGATCTCGATCGACCCGTCGCGCCGCAAGTCGGGCGGCGCCTTGCTGGGCGACCGCATCCGCATGAACGCGATCAATCCGTGGGCCGGCCAGGCGCGCGTCTTCATGCGCTCGCTGGCCACGCGCGAAGCGGGCTCCGAGATCTCGCATGCGCTGCCGGACGTGATCGCAGCCTGCAAGGTCGCCGGCTTTGACCTGGTGATCGTCGAAACCTCGGGCATCGGCCAGGGCGACGCGGCCATCGTGCCGCACGTCGACGCCTCGATGTACGTGATGACCCCGGAATTCGGCGCCGCCTCGCAGCTGGAAAAGATCGACATGCTCGATTTCGCCGACTTCATCGCGATCAACAAATTCGACCGCAAGGGAGCACAGGACGCGCTGCGCGACGTCGCAAAACAGTACCAGCGCAACCGCGAACTGTGGTCGCAGAGCCCGGACCAGATGCCGGTGTTCGGCACCCAGGCATCGCGCTTCAACGACGACGGCGTGACCGCCCTTTACCACGGCCTGCTGCCGAAGCTGGCGGAACTGGGCCTGAAGGTCGAAGCCTCGAAACTGGCCGTGCCGCCGCAGAAGCACTCGAGCGGCAAGAACGTGATCGTGCCCCCAAGCCGCGCGCGCTACCTCGCCGAGATCGCGGACACCGTGCGCGGCTACCACAAGAACACGAGCAAGCAGGTGAAACTGGCGCGCGAGCGCCAGCAGCTGAGCGAAACCAAGCGCATGCTGGCCGCCGCCAACCGCGAAGTGGTGCTGGACGACCTGATCACCGAACGCGAAAACGCGATGGACGCCGGCGCCAAAAAGCTGCTGGCGATGTGGCCCGACATGCAGGCGGCCTACGCCGGCGACGACTACGTCGTCAAAATCCGCGACAAGGAAATTCGCACCAAACTGGTGCAAAAAACCCTGTCCGGCACCACCATCCGTAAAGTCGCGCTGCCGAAGTTCGAGGACCACGGCGAAGTGCTGCGCTTCCTGATGCTGGAAAACGTGCCGGGCTCCTTCCCGTTCACGGCCGGCGTGTTCGCCTTCAAACGCGAAGGCGAAGACCCGACCCGCATGTTCGCCGGCGAAGGCGATGCCTTCCGCACGAACAAGCGCTTCAAACTCGTCTCGACCGGCATGGACGCGAAACGCCTGTCGACCGCCTTCGACTCCGTCACCCTGTACGGCGCCGATCCCGCCCTGCGTCCCGACATCTACGGCAAAGTGGGCAACTCCGGCGTCTCGATCGCGACCCTGGACGACATGAAGGTGCTATACGACGGTTTTGATTTGTGCAGCCCATCGACCTCGGTCTCGATGACGATCAACGGCCCTGCTCCGACGATCCTGGCGATGTTCATGAACACGGCCATCGACCAGCAGATCGACAAATTCGTGAGCGACAACGGCCGCCAGCCGACCGCCGACGAAGCGCAGAAAATCAAGGAATGGGTGCTGGCCAACGTGCGCGGCACGGTGCAGGCCGACATCCTGAAGGAAGACCAGGGCCAGAACACCTGCATCTTCTCGACCGAGTTCTCGCTGAAGGTCATGGGCGACATCCAGGAATATTTTGTCCACCACCAGGTGCGCAATTTTTATTCGGTGTCGATCTCGGGCTACCACATTGCCGAAGCCGGTGCGAACCCGATCTCGCAGCTCGCCTTTACCCTGTCTAACGGCTTTACCTTCGTCGAAGCCTATCTGGCACGCGGCATGCACATCGACGACTTCGCGCCGAACCTGTCGTTCTTCTTCTCGAACGGCATGGATCCGGAATACACGGTGCTCGGCCGCGTGGCGCGCCGCATCTGGGCCGTGTCGATGCGCGACAAGTACGGCGCCAACGATCGCTCGCAGAAACTGAAATACCACATCCAGACTTCGGGCCGCTCGCTGCACGCGCAGGAAATCGACTTCAACGACATCCGCACGACCTTGCAGGCGCTGATCGCGATCTACGACAACTGCAACTCGCTGCACACCAACGCCTATGATGAGGCGATCACCACGCCGACCGACGAATCCGTTCGCCGTGCTCTCGCGATCCAGCTGATCATCAACCGCGAATGGGGTCTCGCGAAGAACGAGAACCCGAACCAGGGCTCGTTCATCATGGACGAACTGACGGATCTCGTCGAAGAAGCCGTGCTGCAGGAATTCGAGCGCATCGCCGAGCGCGGCGGCGTGCTGGGCGCGATGGAAACCGGCTACCAGCGCGGCAAGATCCAGGAAGAGTCGATGCTGTACGAGCACAAGAAGCATGACGGCTCGCTGCCGATCATCGGCGTGAACACCTTCCGCAACCCGAAGGGCGCGGAAGCCCCGGCCACGATCGAACTGGCCCGTTCCACCGACGACGAAAAGCAGTCGCAGCTGACGCGCCTGGAAGCCTTCCACACGCAGCACGCAGCGGAGGCACCAGCTGCCCTGGCAGCGCTGCAGCAGGCCGCGATCGACAACGAAAATGTGTTCGAGAAGCTGATGGACGCCGTACGCGTCTGCTCGCTGGGCCAGATCACGACGGCCCTGTTCGAAGTGGGTGGGCAGTACCGCCGCAATATGTAAGTAGCATCCTCGGCTGGCGCCGTTCGTGCGCCAGCCAACACGCGTCCCCGTCCGTGGGACGCATTCTTCCCGCTTCGGCATCTTCCCCCTTGCTCCCTGAACTGCACCAAGCAGCGTTTTCCCAACATGAAGCTACGAAGTTCTCGCTTACTCTCAGTTCTTGTTGAAAACTAACTAAAGTCTGGCAAGATACAAAGGTTCTGTTGAGTAAATTCTTCGAAGTCCAAACGACGTTTCATGCCCTATGGGTGAGGGAGTAATTTGATGGACCTGATAGATGAGCTGAAAGCCTTGGCAACACGAATTGCAAATACCAAGGCCTTGATTCAAACAGAAGAGGCAACCAAGAATGCAATGGTCATGCCGTTCATTCAAATGCTCGGGTACAACGTATTCGATCCCACTGAAGTTACTCCGGAACTCGTTGCCGACATCGGAACCAAGAAGGGTGAAAAGGTCGATTACGCGATTCTCCATGGTGGACAGCCCATCATGCTCTTCGAATGCAAGAAGTGCGGCGGCGAACTCAACATCAATCATGCCGGGCAGCTCTTCCGCTACTTCCACGTTACATCAGCGCGTTTTGCAGTGTTGACGAACGGCTTGGTCTACAAGTTTTTCACAGATCTCGAACAACCCAACAAGATGGACGATACCGCTTTCTTTGAGTTCAACATCCTGGACTTCAAGGAACGTGACGTAGACGAACTCAAGAAGTTCGCCAAGTCGGCCTTCGATGTGGACACCATTCTTAACACCGCAAGCGACCTGAAATACACCCGCGTTATTCAGGAGCGGCTCAACGATTGGGTCACCGAGCCGCCGGAAGAGTTCGTTCGCGCACTGTCCACTGATTTGTTGGCTGGCCGCCGCTTTACACCAACGCTCAAAGATCAATTCACACAGATTACAAAGCGCGCTTTTGAACAGCTCCTGAATGAACGGATTAACGCCCGGCTGAAGGGAGCAATGACGGTGGAAGCACCAATGCTTGCAGATACAGCTCCGATCATTCCACGGGTTGATGACAGCGACGCCGTCGTAACGACTGCAGAAGAAATCGAAGGCTTACATATCGTCCGATCGATCCTGCGGGATGTCGTCAGCCCACGGCGCATTGTCATGCGCGACAATCAAAGCTATTGCGCGATCCTGCTCGACGATAACAACCGGAAGCCGGTCTGCCGACTACGTTTCAATAACACGCAAAAGCTGGCTGTGGGAATTTTTAGCGCAGACAAAACCGAAGAGCGCTTTGCACTCGACGAGATCGACGATCTCTACACATTCGCCGAAAAGCTGAAAGCCACCGTGGCACTTCATCTTCCTACGGAATAAGCTAGTCGGACGGGGCTGGTTCTCAATCCCTTCGCAACGCCTGCACGGCGTCCGGAGGGATTTGTTTTAGCGCCTGTGCCGGCGCGGCGATGCTGCGGTACATGAGGCGCTGGATGCCGGGCAGTTTCAGCCCCACCGCGAACATCAGGTCGCGCCACAAGCCGCCGCTGTCGGCCTGGAAGCAGGGCGTCAAGGCCTTGCTCAGCATCTGGTAGTTGCGGACGGCGCACAGGCGCTCATCGGAATAAGCGGCGGCGCCGGCCAGCAGGCCACGTGCGTGGACCGCGTTCGCCAGCGCCAGCGCGTCCTGCACCGCCAGCGTGCTGCCCAGGCCAAGCTGGGGGCTCATCGAGTGCGCCGCGTCGCCGACGACGCACACCGGCCCCTGCGCCAGCCGCCTGGCGCGCGCATGGCGGTAGGTAGCCAGTGCAAACTGCTCATGATGCGTAATCTGGTCGATCACCGGCGCCGCCTGCGGCCACAAGCTGCGCAACTCCTCCTTCCACGCTTCGATCGGGCGCGCCTGCCAGGCGGCGTAGTCGGCACAAGGCAGACTCCAGAACATCGACAGTCGCAGCTTGCCGTCCACGCGCGCCGTCGGCATCAGGCCGAACATCCGGCGCGTGCCCTCATAACGCTGCTCGAGCAGCGCCTGTCCGTCCCAGTCGGCGACGTCGAACATCGCCCACAGCGCGCCCCATTTATAGACGGTCGATGCCACCGCCAGCCCGACCTGGGCCGGCAAACGAGAGGCCGCGCCATCGGCGATCACGACCAGGTCGAAGGTGGACGCATCGGCTGCATGCACGGTCGCGCGCTCGCCTTCGACCGTGACCCGGTCGACGGCGGCGCCATAGCGAATGCGCACGCCCAACGCCAGCGCGGCATCGAGCAGCACCTGCGACAGCGCCGCCCGGCTCACGCCGCGCGCTTCGTGTTCGTCATACGGGATGTCGACCAGGGTCCAGTCGCGGTGGCAGGTGCCGAGCAGGCGCGTCACTGGCACGCTGGCCGCGTGAAAGGCCGCACCCACGCCCAGCGCATCGAGGGCGGCCACGCCCTGCGGCTGGATCAGCAGGCCGGCGCCGAGAGGACTGAGGGAAGCATGCTTCTCGAAGACCGTCACGCTATGACCGAGACGGGCCAGGGCAATGGCGCTCGCCAGGCCGGCCGTGCCGGCGCCAACGATTCCGATGGCGATAGGATTGCTTTTTGGCATCATCTCGCCATTCTAGATGAGCCACGCCCTGCCGGCTCCAAGCTCCAGTGCTTATTTTTGCCCTACATCACCTTTATGCTGTCGGAATAATTTACATCAGTCACTTTATCGGTCTTATAGAAAATCGCAAGCCCTTGATTCTGCAGAAAATTGCATTGCTGGCACAGTGATTGCTTACTGAAAAGATATAAAATATTCCTGAAAGAAACAAATAATGTTCAAAATCATCACCGCCTCGCTCGTCGCTGCGCTTACCTTCGGCGCCGGCAGCGCCCATGCCGGCGTCATCAACGGCGGTTCCGCCCTGCTGAACAAGGCGAACGTCGAGCAGCTGGGCGGCTGGCTGGGCCAGGGCGTCGACCTGACGAAGGTCTATGCCAAGAGCGCAGGTAGCACGAGCTACGATTTCCATAATGCCGTCGACGGCAAGGGACCGACCTTCGTCGTGATGCAGGCGACGAACCAGCACACCGGCGTGACGGGCCTGATCGGTGGCTACAATCCCCAGTCGTGGGACAGCTATTCCGGCTACAAGCCTTCCTATGATGTCGCCAGCCGCCCTGCCTTCCTGTTCAACCTGGATTCGGACACGGTATTCCGTCAACGCACCGACTCGACCACCTACTCCTATTACGATTGGTGGAGCGGAACCTATTATTCGTACACGCAAGACAATGGTTTGTACCAGACCTACAATTATGGCGGCTACGGCCCGACCTTCGGCAATGGCCACGATCTCTATGTCGACCAAAACTTGAGCTATGGGTACAGCAACCTGTATGCCTACGCATCGTCAACGTCGACTGACCTGCTGGGCAATAACTACGGTTACACCGGCATGACGATCTCGGGCTTCGAAGTGTTTACCTTTGCCCCGGAGCGCAACGACGTCCCCGAGCCAGGCAGCCTGGCCCTGTTCGCCATCGCGCTGGCCGGCGTAGCCGCAGCAAGCCGCAAGCGCGCAAGCTGAGCTGCAAGCTGCGTAAAAAAAGCCGGCGATGCCGGCTTTTTTTATGACTTGCAAGGGCTTCGCTCACGCCGCCTGCGCCACCGCTTCGCCGCTGCGCTCCACCTGGCGGCGGAAGAAGAACAGCGTAATCAGCACCAGCGTGATCGGCACCAGCGTCAGATAAAACGCGAAGTGGCCGCTGAAATTGCCGAACACGTAGCCGGTGATGAAGGAACCCGTGGTGCCGCCCAGCGCCGAAAAGATCACCAATAAACCGGTCATGCAGGAATGCTGGTTCTTCGGCAGGGAGCTGAGCATGACCGAATTGATGCCCGGGTAGATCGGCGCCATGAACAGGCCGATCAGCGGGAACAGGAAGGTCGCCAGCGGCGCGTTGGACCAACTGACGTTCGCGTCCAGCGCCAGGTCGCGCGTCAGCGGCAGCGCCAGCAGGACCATCGCCGCCATGCCGATCACGCAGCCGTTCATCACCGTGTACCAGTGCACCTTGCGCATCACGACGCCGGCCGACAGACGTCCAATCGCCAGGCAGGCCGCGAAGATCGACGCCACCTGCACGCTCATCGCCGCGGGAAGCTTCAGGATCTCGTTATTAAAGGTCGGCAGCCAGGTGCCGACGCTCTGCTCGATCAGCACGTACAGGAAGGCCGTCAGCACGAACACGCACACCAGCGGCTTTAAAAACAGCTTGAACATCGCCGTGAAATCCTCCCAGCGGCTGCGCCCTGCCGGCAGCTGGGCGTCGCTTTCGTCGAAGCGTGTCGTCAGCAGCAAGATAAACGTCACGGCGCACAGGCCGCCCAGCACCCAGTACACCTGCAGCCAGCTCTGCGACTTCGGATTCGAAGAATCGATGAAGTGCGCGAACACCCAGTAGGCGCTCAGCACGCCGACCATGAACACGCCCTCCAGGGTATTCATCATGCCCGCGTGATGGCGGCGGTCCGTGGCGATCAGGCCCAGCGTCGAATACACCGACACCTTGACCAAGGCAAACGCCACGCCCACGCACAGGAACAGCAGCTTGGCCGTCGCAAAGCCTGGGACCAGCGGCATCGCGACGCAAGCGGCGGTGACGATCGCCAGGCCGACCAGCATCGCGTTCTTGTAGCCCAGGCGCGGCAAGAAGGACGCGACCAGGAAGGACACCACGGCGATCGGCAAGTCCTTGAACGCTTCCAGGATGCTGGCGCTCGACTTACTCACCTCGTAGTTGTTGATGACTTGCAGGATCACCGTGCCGACGCTGTTGAGCAGGATCGCGAAGACGAAGTAAATCAGGAACAAGGCCAATAGAATGCGCTGGTTTTTCACGCTGTCTCCTGTTTTTATAATGATGCGCGTGTCAGTAGTCTTCGAGGCGGAATTCGCTCAGGCTCGGGATCACCCGGTCGGCCTGGGTCAGCACCTCCGGACTGCCGATCCCGAGCGCATACATCCCGGCCGACTTGATCGAGGCCACGCCCGCCACCGCGTCTTCCACACCCAGGCAGTCTTCAGGCGCCACGCCCAGGCTTGCTGCGGCATTCAGGAAGATCTCCGGATGCGGCTTGCTGTTGGCGATCAGGGCCGCATCGACCACGTAATCGAAACGGTCGCGGATGCCGAGGCGGTCCAGCACCGTGAACGCGTTCTTGCTGACCGAGGCCAGACCGATTTTCAGGCCCGCCGCGCGCACCGCGGCCAACGCATCGAGCGCGCCCGGCAGCAGGTCGGCCGCGCTCATGGTGGCGATCAGCTCGACGTACTGGCGGTTCTTGCGGTCCGCCAGCGCCAGTTTTTCCTCCATCGTGTACGACTTCGGCGAACCTGCGAGAATCAGGTTCAGGGACCCCATGCGGTCCACGCCTTTCAGGTTCTCGTTGAAGGCGTGATCGAAATGCACGCCTTCCGATTCGGCCAGCGCCTTCCAGGCCAGGTAGTGATAGTGGGCGGTGTCGGTGATGACGCCGTCGAGATCGAAGATAACCGCTTTGAATCCGCTCATGCCTGTGCCTCCATCGAGATGCGGGCCGCAGGCGCGCTGCGCGTCAACGCTACCTCCTGGCCGAAGTGGGTAAAGTCGAGTGCGTCGCCCGCCAGCAGCGTGTACTCGGCTACTTGACCGCTCACGCGCACCTGCAGCTGGGCGCCGCGCAGCTGGATCTTGAACTGGTAGTGCTGCCACTTGCGCGGCAGGGTCGGCGCGAAGCGCAGCGCGCCGTCGGAGACGCGCATGCCCGCAAAACCGTAGGCCACGCCCATCCAGGTGCCGGCCATGGCCGCCGTGTGCACGCCGTAGTGGGTATTGCCATGGGTGTCGTCGAGGTCGAGGCGCGCCGTCTCCATGAAGTAGTCGTAGGCCTTGTCGTGGTAGCCGACTTCCGAGGCGATGATGCTGAAGATGCAGGACGACAGCGAGGAATCGTGGGTCGTCACGGCTTCGTAGTAATCGAAGTCGCGGCGCTTGTCTTCCAGCGTGAATTCGTTCGACAGCAGCAGCAGCGCCAGCACCACGTCGGCCTGCTTGCAGACCTGGTGGCGGTAGATCACCATCGGGTGGTAGTTCAGCAGCAGCGGATAGTTCTCTTTCGGCGTGTTCGCGAAGTCCCACACCTTCTTCGAGAGGAAGCTGTCGTCCTGCTCGTGGATGCCGAGCTTGCCGTCATAGGGCAGGTGCATGCGCGCGGCGGCGTCGCGCCACACGGCGATTTCTTCACTCGTCACGCCGGTCGCAGCGGCCACGCGCGCGAAGTCGCCGGCGCGCTCGCGCGCCAGCTGGTCGGCCATGTCGGCGGCGAAGCGCAGGTGCATGCGCGCCATCGCATTCGTATAGTAATTGTTGTTGACCAGGGCCGTGTATTCGTCCGGGCCCGTCACTTCGTTGATGCAGAAGCGCCCTTCGCGGTCATCGCTGCCGATGCCGATCCAGATGCGCGCCGTTTCCAGCACGATCTCCAGGCCCGCCTGCGCCATGTAATCGAGGTCGCCGGTGGCCTCGTAATACGACTTGATCGAATAGGCGATGTCGGCGTTGATGTGGTACTGCGCGGTCCCGGCCGGAAAATAGGCCGAGCACTCGCCGCCGGCGATCGTGCGCCACGGGTACAAGGCGCCCTTCGCATGCGACATCTGGCGCGCGCGCTCGCGCGCCTGCGGCAAACCCGCGTAGCGGTACTCCAGCAGCTTGCGTGCGATCTCCGGCTTCGAATACAGGAAGAAGGGGAAGATGTAGATCTCGGTGTCCCAGAAGTAGTGGCCTTCGTAGCCCTCCCCGGTCACGCCCTTCGCTGCGATGTTGGTGCGGCCGTCGCGGCCGACCGATTGCAGCAGGTGGTATTCATTGAAACGGATGCCTTGCTGGAGCGCGTCGTCGCCAAGAATCTCGACGTCGGCGCCGGCCCAGAAATCGGCGAGGAAGGCGGCTTGCGAGGCGCACAGGGCCTCGAAGCCGGCCGCCTGCGCGTCGGTCAAGGTTTCCTGCGCCCGCGCCAACAGTTCTCCTTCCGGATAGTCGCGCGAGGAGTGGTAGCTGCCATACTTGGTCAGGCGCAGCGGCTGCCCCTCGACGGCCGTGCACACGAAGGTCTGGCCTGCGCGTTGTCCCTCCTGCCAGGCGTCGGCATCGACGCCCTCGACCACGCTGCGGATCGCGCTGACCAGGGTAAAACCGCTGTTGTGGGTACGCTGCACCAGCGCCGAGAAGGCGCCGTCCTGCTCCACCGCCACCGTCTGCAGGGCCGGGCCCGACACCGCCGAGCCGACGCGCGGATCGTCGCCCGCTTCCTGGTTTTTCACGGCGCCGTCGACGAAGGAGCGCAGCGTGATGCGGCCCGAGAAATTCAGCGGCGTGAGTTCGACCTCGATCGCGAACAGGTGTTTATTCGCGAACGAGACCACGCGCCGGCTGCGCAGCGCGATACGCTTGCCGCCCGGCGCGGTCCATTCGAGCGAGCGCACCAGCACGCCGGTGCGCAGGTCGAGCTCGCGCTCGTAGCGGCCCAGGGTGCCGGTCAAGGGATCGAAGCGCGCGCCGTCGATCTCGATGGCGATGCCTTTCGCGTTCGGCACGTTCAGCATGAACTGATTGGTTTTCGCCAGCGCGAATGCCGACTCCGGATACACGATCGGCTCGGACTCGTAAAAACCGTTCAGGTAGGTACCGTCGAGCGAGGTGCCGGCCGGGCCGGTATAGCCCTCTTCCCCGGTGCCGCGCAGGCCGATGTAGCCGTTACCGAGCGCGAACAGGGTCTCGCGCAGGAAGTGCGATGCGGTGTCGAAAGCGGTCTCGCGGATGCACCACGGATCGAGCGGGAGAGTAGACAGGGGGCTGGTTGAAGGCTGCACGGCGAATCCTCGAAGCGATGGTGTCGGTCAAATCAGGGCAAAACAGGGGCCAGCACCAGACGGCGCACGCCTGGCGGTGGGTGAAAAATCGTGAAATAGGTAAAACTCAGGTCTGGCGCACGATGAGCCTCGTCGGCAGGGTTTCCGAAGCCACCGGCTCGTCGTTCAGCAGTGCCAGCATCTTGCGGCCCAGCAGGACGCCGCCGTCCCGCAGATCCTGGTGCACGCTGGTCAGCGGCGGCACGAAGCTGGCGGCGCCGGGCGTGTCGTCGTAGCCGATCACCGAGACCTCGTCCGGCACGCGCAGGCCATGTTCGGCCAGGGCCCGGATCGCGCCCATGGCCAATAGATCGCTGGCGGCGAACACGCCGTCCACCGCGCCGTTACCCTTTTTCTTCAGCAGCGTCGTCATGCTGTCGAAACCGGCTTCGAAGGTGAACGCCTTCGGGCGCACGATGTGGACGTTGCCCTTGCCGCGCACGCCCTCGATGAAGCCGGCGCAGCGCGCCTGCACTTCGGCGTGGTCGACGTCGCCCAGGAACACCAGTTTGCGCCGGCGCTGCTCGACGAAGCGTGCCGCGGCGCTGGCGCCGCCGGCGTGGTTGTCGCTGCCGACCACCACGTACGAATCGTTGGCGTCGAGCGCGCCCCACACCACCAGCGGCAGGCCGGCGTTTTGCAGCACTTTCACCGCTTCGCCATGCGAGCCCTGTCCCAGCAGGATCATGCCGTCGGCGCCGCGCACCGGCGCGCTGTCGAGCAGCTGGCGCGAAGTCAGCACGACCGTGTAGCCGGCGCTGGTCAATTCTTCGGTGATCCCGCCCAGCAGGGCCAGCGGATACGGGTCCGACATCGGCCGCCCTTTTACCGGCGTCATCTCCACCACCACGGCCACCGACATGCTGCGGCCCATGCGCAGGTTGCGCGCACTGATGTTCAGGCGGTAGCCCTGCTCTTCGGCGATGCGGCGCACCTTGTCGCGCGTCTTTTCCGTCACGAGCGGGCTGTTGCGCAAGGCGCGCGACACCGTGATCGTGGATACGCCGGCCAATGCGGCCAAGTCTTCCATCGTCATGCCGGCTTCGCTGCTGCGCTTGATGTTTTTGTTGGTTGCCATGTACTGGTGAAGGATAAACAACTCTGCGGCAAATTATGACAGATTTACAGCCCAGTGTAGCCCGAAATGACATCGATAACAATTTTATTGACATCGATATCATTCCTTGCTTCAATGACAGCATTGACAGGCGTCTTGCACCATTCAAGCCCGCCAATGCACCAAAAAAATGCATCAGCAAAGCACCAGATCAAGCACTGGGACGCGTTCAACGGCCGCTAGGCCCGCATGTCCAGGAGACGGATTTTGAACCATAAAAAAGAGAGCAACTCCATGAAGCAATCCAAGCAGTTCGCCTTGTCCACGGTCGCCCTGGCCGTGCTGACCCTGGTCGGCCAGGCCCAGGCCGCCGGCCAGGCCGCCCCACAAGAGGGCACCAACGCCACCGTAACCCAGGAAATCCAGCAGGTCGTCGTCACCGGTACCGCCTCGGCCTCCGGCACGCGCAAGATCGACACCGCCTTCTCCATCACCACCGCCACCGAAGAGCAGCTGAAGTCGGCCTCGCCGAGCAGCACCGCCGATGTCCTGAAACTGGTGCCGGGCGTGTATGCGGAAGCGACCGGCGGCCAGTCGGGCGCCAACGTCGAGGTGCGCGGCTTCCCGTCGGGCTCCGATTCGCCCTTCGTCTCGGTCCAGCTGAACGGCAACCCGGTCTATCCGGTGCCGGTGCTGTCCTTTTTTGAAGGCACCTCGGCCTTCCGCCTGGACGACACCATCGAGCGCGTCGAAGTGCTGCGCGGCGGCCCGAGCACGATCTATTCGGTCGGCCAGCCGGGCGCGACCATGAACTTCATCCTGAAAAAGGGCGATGACGTGCCTGAGCGCACGATCCGCCTGACCACCGGCACCGGCAACCTGCGCCGCGGCGACGTCTTCCTGGGCGGTAAACTCGCCGAAGGCTGGTACGGCACCATCGGCGGCTTCTACCGCAAGACCGACGGCGTGCGCGATGCGCAGTTCCCGGCCGACGACGGCGGCCAGCTGACCGCGACCATCACCCGCAAGCTCGACGGCGGCGAAATCACCGCCTACGTGCGCGCCACCGACGAAAAGAACGCCTTTTATACGGGCGTGCCGCTCATTTCGAGCAACGAAGGCCGCACCATCACCGAATTCCCTGGCTTCGATCCGCTCACCGGCACCCTGATGAGCAACGAGCTGCGCCACTTCACGCTCGACGCCGCACCCGGTAAAACCCTGGAGCGCGACCTGGCCGACGGCCGCGGCATGAAGGCCGCCGTCTGGGGCGTCAACTATGAACAGAAAGTCGCCGGCTGGGACGTGTCGAACAAGGCGAATTATTTCGACGGCGACCTGAACACGATCGCCATGTTCACCGGTAACAACCCGCTGACGGCCGCCGCCTACCTGGCCGCCGCCAACGCCAGCTACAACCCCACCGCAGCCGCTACCTCGGGCAGCATCACCTACGTGAATGGCGGCGGCGCCGTCGATCCGAACCAGCAAGTGGTGCAGGCCGGCCTCTGGTCGGTCGAAAAGAAACTGACCTCGTTCACCGATGAACTGCGCGTCAGCCGCGAAGTCTTCCCTGGCCACACCCTGACCGCCGGCGGCTACTATGCCAACTACAAGTCGGACGACGAGTGGTACCTGGGTAACAGCCACCTGATGACGGCAACGCCGAACGCGCGCCTGATCGACGTCGGCCTCACCAACGGCACCGTGGTGTCGCGCAACGGCGTCGACGGCCCGGTCAACTATGCGCCGCAAGCCCGCTATAAAGGCCACAACCTGGCCCTGTTCATCGCCGACGAGTGGAAGATCAGCGATGCGCTGCGTGTCGATGCCGGCTTCCGCCGCGAAAAGCAGAGCCTGAAGGCCTCGATCTCGGGTCTCGCTACGGGCGACACCGACAACAATCCGCTGACCGTGTACAACAACAGCACCTCGATGGCGACCAGCAGCTTCAGCCCTCTGGAGCGTGACGACAGCGCCAGCTCGTTCACCGCCGGCGGTATCTACAAGCTGACCCGCGACTCGAGCGTGTTCGTGCGCGCCAACACGGGCCACACCTTCATCTACTTCGACGACATGCGCAACGCCGGCAGTCAGGCCGTACTGAACGACCGCAACCGCATCCCGACGCCGAAGGTGACCCAGTACGAAGCCGGCTTCAAGACCGCGAACTCGCTGTACAGCGCCTACATCAATGCGTTCTTCACCGACTTCTCGGGCATCTCCTTCCAGCAGCTGCTGGCCAACGGCAACGTGCTGTATTCGGTGAGCGGCTCGCGCGGCCACGGCGTCGAGTTCGAACTGGCGCTGCGTCCGATCAAGAACCTGCAATTGAGCCTGTCGGGCGACTACCAGAAGTCGGAATACAAGGATAATCCGACCATTGCCGGCAACGAAGTGCAGCGCCAGCCGAACCTGCAGTTCCGCTTCTCGCCGAGCTACCGCATCCCGCTGGGCGACAACAACCTGAAACTGTACGGCACCTACACCTACATCGGCGACCGCTGGGCCGACCAGGAAAACCGCTCCTACCTGCCCTCGTACAAGACGCTCGACCTCGGCGCCCTGTTCAGCATCGGCGACAAGTGGGAAGTGCGCGTGTCGGCCACCAATCTCACCGACGAGCTCGGCCTCACCGAAGGCAACTCGCGCCTGACCGGCGCCCAGGCCAGCGGTCCGATCAATGCCCGTCCGATCTTCGGCCGCGCCGTCGAGGCTTCGCTGCTGTACCGCTTCTGATCAAGTAAGCGTTTAGTTTCCCGTCAGACCTTGGGAGCGGCTTGCCGCTCCCTTTTTTTTGCCTACAATGGCTGCACGACCCATCCATGGAGTTCCGCATGCCGATCAAGCCGGAAGATCTTGCCGCCCTGATGCGCGAAGTCGAGCAGGAAGACCCGATCGATTTCGCTGATTTGCCCTTCCCGGAAGACGATCTGCGCGCGCTGGTGGCGAACCACCTGTGCGAAATGGCCGGCGCGATGGAAAACTTCAGCACCGAAGACCGCCTGATGACCCTGCTCGCCGTCTCGGCCAAGCTGGTGCTCGAGAACCTGGTCCTGCATGTCCAGTTGCTGCGCCGCCACGGCCTGCCCGTCGGCGAGGACGTCGACGCCCTCCTCAGCCGCCTGCGCAAGGGCGACGAGGGCTGATCCGCAAGCAACCTCTGGCATCGAGCCCGGCAAAGGCGCACAATCGGGCGCACAGGCGGGCGTCCGACCCGCCACGCCAGCCCGGATCGGCACTTAGTACCAATAGGAAATCGCTTGCCTACAACGGTGGGCTGATTGTGCGGTAATTAATCTGTTCCTTGAGGTATTATTGTTGACTAGGAAACTTGTCGTCCGTGATACCCCGGGCGGCATCAGCATGTCCAACTTGAGGAAGCCATGTCCCGTAACAAGATGAAATTCACCACCGCAGTTGTTTCCGGTGCGCTCCTGCTTGGCGGCTTGAGCGCTTGCAACCGTGACCAGTCGACTGCGAGCCTGCTGGCCGAAGCCAAGCAATACCAACAGAAGGGCGACCAGAAGGCGGCCCTGATCCAGCTGAAGAATGCGGTGGCAAAGAGCCCGGAAGACGCCGAGGCGCGTCTCCAGCTCGGTAACCTGTACCTGGACTCGGGCGACGCCGTGTCGGCCGAGAAGGAATTGCGCAAGGCCGCCAGCCTGGGCCAGGCACCCGAACGCAGCCTGCCGCTGCTGGCGCAAGCCCTGCTGGCCCAGGGCAAGGCCAAGGAAGCGCTGGAGGCGCTCAAGCCGGAACTGGCCGCCAAGTCGGCGCCCCTGAGCGCGATGCGCGGCGAAGCCCTGCTCGCCAGCGGCGACGCCGACGGCGCCAAGGCGGCCTTCGAAGCCGCGCTGGCCGTCGATCCGGCCAGCGGCGCCGCCCTCACCGGCCTGGCGCGCCACGCCCTGGTCAAGAACGACGTCCCGGCAGCCCAGCGCTACGGCGCCGAGGCCATCGCCAAGGACGGCAAGAATCCGGAAGTCTGGATGTTCCAGGGCGGCGTGCTGCGCGGCCTGGACAAGCCCGACGAGGCGCTCGCCGCCTACGACAAGGTCCTCGCCCTGCGTCCGCACGACCGCAACGCGAATCTGGAAAAGGCCTACATCCTCATCAACCAGAAAAAGTATACCGCCGCGCGTACCGAGATCGAGGCCGCCCAGAAGGCCGCGCCGGGCAGCCTGCTGGTCACCTATGGCCAGGCCCTGCTCGACTACAGCGAGGGCAAGAACAAGGAAGCGCGCGAGTCGCTGCAGCGCATCCTGAAAAGCGCCCCGAATCACCTGCCGAGCGTGCTGCTGGCCGGCGCCGTCGACCTGAATCTCGACTCGCCCGAGCAGGCGCAGATGCACCTGCGTAAATACCTGGAAGTCGAGCCGAACAACGTTTACGCGCGCAAGCTGATGGCGCAGGCGATGCTCAAGAGCCAGCAGCCGAACGACGCCGCCGCCACCCTGGCGCCGGCCCTGGGCGAGACCAAGGATCCGCAGCTGCTGGCGCTGGCCGGCGAGTCCTATATGCAGGCGGGAAACTTCGCCAAGGCGACGTCCTACCTCGAAAAAGCGGTCCAGCTGGCGCCGGACGTGGCCGTGCTGCGCACCTCGCTCGGCATGTCGCGCCTGCAGCAAGGCGATACCGCCAAGGGCATCGCCGACCTGGAACGCGCCACCGAGCTCGATCCGAAGTCGGACCGCGCACTGACGGCGCTGACCCAAGCCGAAATCAAGCTGAAGCACTTCGACAAGGCGCTGGCTGCCGCCGCCAAGCTCGAGACCCTGAAGCCGGACGATCCGCAAACCTACAACCTGAAGGCGACCGTGCTGCTGGCCAAGGGCGACGTCCCGGGCGCGCGCGGCGCGTTCGAAAAAGCCTTGCAGGTGAAACCGACCTTCTTCCCGGCCGCCGCCAACCTGGCCAAGCTCGACGTGATCGAGAAGAAGCCGGACGCCGCCCGCAAGCGCTTCGAAGCGATCCTGGAAAAGGACAAGAAGAACTTCGGCGCCATGGGCGCGCTGGCCGAACTGGCGATACTGGACAAGCGTCCCGAGGAAGCCACCACCTGGCTGGAAAAAGCGCAGGCCGAGAATCCGGATGCGATCGCGCCGGTGCTCAAGCTGGGCAACCACTACCTCGCCACCAAGCAGGAAAAGAAGGCGCTGACGCTGGCCCGTAAATTCCAGGCCGCGAACCCGTCGAATCCCGAGCTGATGGACCTGCTCGGCCAGGCGCAGCTGGCCAACGACGACGCCCAGGGCGCGCTCGACAGCTATAGCAAGCTGGTCAACATCGTGCCGAAATCGGCGCTGGCGCAGATGCGCCTGGCGGACGCGCAAGGCAAACTCAAAAACGACGCCGGCGCCGCCGAGTCGCTCAAGCGCGCCACCGCCCTGCAGCCGAACCTGCTGCAGGCCCGCGTCGCCCAGGTCAGCGTGGCGATGCGCCGCGGCCGCAGCGACGAAGCCCTGGCGATGGTCCGCCAGCTGCAGCAGGATGTCCCGGGCTCGCCGGTCGGTTTCCTGATGGAAGGCGATCTGCAGCAGCAGCAGAAGAAGCCGGCGCTGGCCGCGGTCGCCTATGACAAGGCCTACGCCATCACCAAGTCGGGTGCGGTCCTGCTGCGCAGCGCCCAGGCCCTGCGCCAGTCGGGCAAGGAAGCCGAAGCGCGCCAGCGCGTGCAGCAATATGCGAAGGCGCATCCGGAAGACCTGCAAGTGGCGATGTACCTGGCCGAATCGCACCTGGCGGCGAAGGAATACAAGCCTGCCGCGGCGCTGCTGGAAGACATCGTCAAGCGCGCCCCCGAGAATGGCGTGGCGCTGAACAACCTGGCCTACGCCTACCAGCAAACCAGGGATCCGCGCGCGCTGGCGACGGCCGAACAGGCGTTCAAGATCGCTGGCGACAATGCCTCGGTCATGGACACGCTGGGCTGGATGCTGGTCGAGCAAGGTAATACCCAGCGCGGGCTGCCGCTGCTGCAAAAAGCGGCGGCGGGTGCGCCGGCTTTGCCGGAAGTGCGCTATCACCTGGCGGTGGCATTGAATAAATCGGGCGACAAAGCCGGCGCGCGCAAGGAACTCGAGAGCCTGCTCGCACAAAACCAGCCGTTCGCCCAGCAGGAGGAAGCCCGTTCGTTGCTAAAAGCCTTGTAACGGTCTACTATTTCAGCTAAATAAAAACCAATAGCACCGCGCTTTTCGCCCCTGCGGCGAGGCGCGGTAAGGCGTCAAAAAGAAAGCGCCGCCCTTGCGGCGGTGCTTCAAAACCCGAGGTATCCTGAGATGACGAATCCCGATGAGGTACAGGAGCTGGACGAGCGTACCGAGGAATTTCTATTGAACGCTCATGTGTCAGAGGATCGCGATAATATAACGAACTCAGAACTAGAGGATGTTATCGTGAACCAAGATTCATATGGAATCCGGCTTACCGATACGGCAAAAGGACGCAATTCGGCCAGCATGCTGGTCAACAAGATGTATGCTTGGCGCGGCTATGCTGGCACGCACCAGTTCAGCGACGATCCCAATCGCATCACCCTCACCGCCACCGACAAAGGCGAAGTGGTAGGCACCCTGACGCTCGGTATCGATTCGCCCATTGGCCTGATGGCCGACCAGATCTTCAAGGAAGAACTCGACGTGCACCGTGCGCGCGGGGCCAAGCTCTGTGAATTCACCAAGCTCGCCTTCGACCCGACGGTGCGCTCGAAAACCTCGCTCGCCAATCTGTTTCACCTGGCCGTCATTTACGCCCGCGATATCCACGACTGCACCGATATCGTCATCGAAGTCAATCCGCGCCACCGCCGCTTTTACGAGCATATGCTGGGATTCAAGCGCGAAGGCGATTTGAAGGACAATCCGCGCGTAAACGCGCCGGCTTATCTGCTGCGTATCGAACTGGCGTATGTCACCGAGCAGATTCAAAAGCATGGCGGTACCTTCAGCGAAGCTGCGACGGAACGTTCGTTCTATCCGTATTTCTTCTCCCCGCGTGAAGAGCAGGGTATTATCAATCGCCTGCGCCGCATCGACGAACACCAGGCGGCGTAATCCGCCCTGTCATTCCCGCTGTTTGATCGAGGAAGCGCCGCCATGGCGCTGCCTGTTTTTCGTCATCCCGGCCTTCATTCCCCTCCCCGTTTTTATTTTTTCGTCTACCGTTTCCGCACATGACCACCAATCCTTTCCGCTATGAGCAGGCTTTTTCCCGAAACATCGGCTGGGTAACGCGCGAGGAGCAGGCGCGGCTGCGCACCAAGCGGGTGGCGATCGCGGGCGGCGGCGGGGTCGGCGGCGTGCATGCGCTGACCCTGGCGCGTCTGGGCGTAACGAAATTTCGCATTGCCGACTTCGACACCTTCGACGTCCCCAACTTCAACCGGCAAGTCGGCGCCATGGTCTCGACCCTGGGCCAGCCGAAGGTGGACGTGATCCGCCGCATGCTGCTCGACATCAATCCGGAATGCGAAGTCGAGATGTTCGAGCAGGGCATCAGCGACGCCAATTTGAACGCCTTCCTGGAAGGCACCGACATGTATGTCGATGCGCTCGACTTCTTCGCCTTCGACATCCGCCAGAAGACCTTCGCGCTGTGCGCGCGGCTCGGCATTCCCGCCAGCACCGTGGCGCCGCTGGGCATGGGAGCGGCGCTGCTGAACTTCCTGCCGGGCCAGATGACCTTCGAAGAATATTTTCAATGGGGAGACTTGCCGGAAACGGACAAGGCCGTCCACTTCGTGGTCGGCCTGGCGCCGGCCGGCCTGCACCGTCCGTATCTGGTGGTGCCGGAAGCGGTGAACTTCGTCGAGCGCCGCGGCCCCTCGACCATCATGGCCTGCCAGCTGTGCGCCGGCGTGATGGGCACCGAAGCCTTGAAAATTCTGCTGGGCCGCGGCCGCGTACTGGCGGCGCCCTGGGGCATCCAGTTCGACGCCTACCGCAACAAGCTGGTACGCACCTGGCGTCCGGGCGGCAACAAGAATCCCCTGCACCGCCTGATGATCAAGATCGGCAAGAAGCAGCTGGCCAAGGACCTGGCGGCCGCGGGAGCAGCAGCATGAGCAGCAGCATGACCAACAACACGATCGAACGGATCCTCGACCTGGCGCGCTGGGCGCCCAGCGGCGACAACATGCAAACCTGGCGCTTCGAGATTGCGGCGCCGGATCACCTGGTCGTGCACGCCTACGACACGCGCGACCATTGCGTCTACGACCTCGACGGTCACCCGAGCCAGATCGCCTTCGGCACCCTGCTGGAAACGATCGCCATCGCCGCCAGCGGCCACGGCCTGCGCGCCGACATCAGCCGCCGCCCGGAAGGCCGCGACACCCACCCCGTATTCGACGTCCGCTTCGTGCAGGATTCCTCCATCGTGCGCAGCCCCCTGATCGAGGTCATCGACAAGCGCAGCGTGCAGCGCCGGCCGATGAAGACGACGCCGCTCAGCGCCGAACACAAGCGCCTGCTGGCGGCGACCGTCGCTCCGGACTACGAATTGAGCTGGCTGGAAAGCCGCGCCCAGAAATGGCAGGCGGCCAAGCTGATGTTCAACAATGCGCGGCTGCGCCTGACGATGCCGGAAGCCTTCGAGACCCACCGCAGCATCATCGACTGGGAAAACCGCACGCACAGTCCGGACAAAGTGCCGGCCGGCGCGCTCGGCGTCGACGCCATGACCCTGCACCTGATGAAATGGGCGATGGTCAGCTGGCGCCGCATGAACACCGTCAACACCCTGATGGGTACCTGGGCGCCGCGCCTGCAGATGGATCTGGCGCCGGGCATGGCCTGCGCCGCCCACTTCGTCCTGAAGGCAAAGCGCGCGCCGCAATCGATCGACGACTATGTCGCCGCCGGCCGCGCGCTGCAGCGCTTCTGGCTGACCATGACCACGCTCGGCCTGTACATGCAGCCGGAGATGACGCCGCTGATCTTCTCGAAGTACGCGCGCGAAGGCACGCGTTTTACGAAGCAGCCGAAACTCGAAGGCGCGGCGCGCGATCTGCAGCGCGAAACCGAGGCCCTGATCTTCAACGACAGCCTGTTCCCGGTCTACATGGGCCGGCTCGGCTATGGCCCGGCACCGACTGCGCGCTCGGTACGCCGCCCGGTGGCAGAGCTGATGAAGCGCTGAGCCGTTTCGTTCCTGCATAAAAAAACGGCGTCGCCCCAAGGGTCGACGCCGTTTTTGCTTTCATTTCCCTACTGGTCAATCTTGTTGTTGTTATCGCAGCGCTTGCCCAAGCAACTCGCGTATTCCGTTCTGCAACGGGAAAGAGCGGGCTTGCCCGCTCTCTCTTGCTACTTAATGCGCAGAGGCTGATTAGGCCTTCTTGGCGCGCTTGCGGCTCACGACGCCAGCGCCCAGCATGGCGATGCCGAACAGGGCCAGCGAACCTGGCTCTGGCACTTCAGCCAGCTTGAACTGACCGTTGTTGCTGACGAAGAAGTAGCCTGGGGTGTTGGCATAGGTACCGCCGTTGCAGCCTGGGCCGGTGAAGCCGGCGTATTCGCAAGCAACTTCCGACACCAGGGTTCCGTCTGGGTTGGCGACGGTGTTGGCGTTGGTGAAGGCGAAGGCCATGATCGACTCGGTCGACAGATCCTGGCCGTTTTCACGGAAGAAGTAGCCCGAATCCAGCGAGCCGGCTTCGGCTTTCGCGAACACGGTGACTTGACCGTTGTTGGTTGGCGAGCCGCTTGCATCGACCAGGCCGCCGCCGCCTGCCATCACGGTGAACTCGGCGATCTGGTTGCCCAGGTTGGCGCCGTAGATGCCTTCGGTGGTAGCGTACTGGTTGTTGGTCGAGTTCTGGTACATGCGGATGGTGCCGCCCGAGAACGAGAAGGCGCCGCTGAAGTTACCGGTACCGGTCGCTTCGAAAGTTGCGGTGATGTTGCCGCCTGGGTAGTTCACTGGGAACAGGGCGCCCTTGCTGTCAGCCTGGACGATGTTGAACACAGCATGTTCGCTGAACGAGAAGCTGGTGCCGCCGGTTGGGTTGATCTGGATGAAAGCGTTGCCGTTCACGTCCAGGTATTCATTGATTTTCTGGCCAGTGGCGAAGCCGCCGCCGGTCGGGTTGAACACCCAGTCGTTCAGGACGGTAGCAGCATTCGCGCCACCGGCCAGGGACATTGCAACAGCTGCGGCGCATGCCAGTTTCTTCATAAATTTCATAATTCCATTCCTCGCTTAAGTTGATGGTTGGGCAAACACACTCGACTATAAGCAAGCGCTGTGCCAGCGCATAGAAATGTTTTGAAATCAATGACTTAAGTTATTTCCTTAGAGCACTTTGAACTCATGTGTAAAGTATGCCGACAGGATTATTTCACAAAAATTTCTTATAAGAATTATAATACTTTTCGGAACTCAAACTTGATCGGATTTAACATTTCCAGAGGTCAAAAAAGCTTTCCTGAACAGATGCCTCGATAACATCAGCGGTGGCATGCGCAACCAATTTCCGCGAATAAACAACATACCGTCCGACACGGGTGTCAGCGTGCCGGCACAGCTCGGGTGCATCGGGCGCAAGGCGCGCAGGAACAGAGCATCCATCAGCGCCAGCAAGGCAAGGTTCGGGCGCCCCCCTTCGGCCGCCGCCACGGTTGCGACCGGCACCGGGGTGCCGAGCACTCGCATGCAGTAACGCAATGCATAAAACAGTGGCCGGCTCAGCTCCAGTTCGCGCGCGCGCTGCGCCAGCGCCGTCCAGAATCCCGGCTCCTCGGCGCCGAAATGGCAGAGCAGGCGATGCAGGTCGAACAGGTCGCGCAGTCCATGGTCGTACTCGCCCTCGGAAAACAGGTGCGTCGCGCTGTGCAGCACCATGTCGCAGGGCGCCAGTACATGGAGCCCAGGTTGACCGGGCAGCGCCCGGGCGCCGGCGCGCAGCAGGGCCGGATCCGGACGCACGCGCGCCGTTTCCGGCAGGATCGCGTGGTGCACGTCGATCGCGGTGCCGCGGCGCATGTGCTGCATCGGCGGCAATTCATGCATCCACTCGCGGTAATAGCGCTGGTCGTAGGCGTCGTGGTGGCTGGAGGCCCAGCCGTGCGCCATCAGGAGGCCTTCGACCTCGTTCAGGCGGTCCTTCGGCACCAGGATGTCGACATCGTTAAACAGGCGCCCTGCCGCCGCCGGCAGCCCGGCGGCGACATATGCCGTCCCCTTTAATAGAATCAGCGGCAGCCCGGTCGTGCGCAGCGCATGCTGTACCTGGCGCAATTCGAAGCGCACGGCCTGTCCGTGGCGCTGCCAGCCCCTGCACTCCCAGTCCAGGCGGCGCTGCACCCGTGGCGGCAGCGCCTGCAGCAGGCCGTGTTCCTGCGCCAGCAGGGCCAGCGTGGCGCCCAAATCCGCCGCTACCGCCTGGCGCAGCAGCAGCTCCCATTCCGGCGCGCCAAGGCGTGCCATGGCAGACGGGTCGCGCAATACCCGGGTCAGCAAGGGCAAGCCGGTCATCGGCGCTCTGCCAGCAGGCGCTCGAACACGGCCATGGCGTCGTCCAGCGCGCCGTAGCTGAAATCGAAGGTGCGGGTGGCGTCGACCAGGCGCGCCGCCGTCGTAAAACCGGCGGCGCCGAGCAGGCTGTAATTAAAGGCGTTCTCGGCCACGCGCAGGTGGGCGCGCGCCTGCGGCACCGGCACCAGTTCGGCGCTGGCCCCCGCGCGCCATTGCGGGAACACGATCCAGGCCGGGCTGGCCGGCTCGTCCGCGCGCACGACACTCTCGCGGGGCGGGCGCATGTGCGCGACAGTCCCCTTCATCGTGTCGGCCACCGGCGCAGACAGATGCGCCTGCGGCGCCCAGGCGCGGATCACGTCGATCGAGGCATTCTTCAGGCTGACCGGGCGCGGCACCGGATCGATGCGGCCGTCATCCAGGCGCACCAGGGTCAGCTCGTCGGACAGCAGGCGCCAGCCGCGCGCGACCAGGGCCGCGCACAGGGTGCTTTTGCCGGAACCGGGCGGCGCCGGCAGGATCACGGCCTTCCCCTCCTTTTCGACCACCGCGGCGTGGATCACCAGCCAGGAATGCGCATGGCTCGAAACGCACCAGTTCATCGCCCATTCGAACATCGGGTAGAGCTGGGCCAGCGGCAGCGGCTGGAAAGGTTCCATGCCGTCGTAGTGAAAGAAGACTTGCGGCTTGACCAAGCGCCGCAAGCCGCGCGGACGGCGCAGCAGCACGTCGAAGTCGGCGGGGATGTCGTTGTCCAGCACCGGATAGTCGCCATACATGCGTTCCAGGGCGGGGCCCAGCGCCGGCACGCTGCTGCGGATGCAGGAAATGAAGGGGCCGGTGCGCAAACGCAGGCCGGGACCGCGCAGGCGCGCGCTCAGCTCAGGCTGGCCGAGTGCGGCAACGGTCAGCATGGCAGGAGGTCGACCAGGAACAGGGCGGCGAGATCGTCCAGCACGGTCTGCAGCAAGGCGTCTTCTTCCTGCGCGTCGAGCTCGAAGGCGGCGGCCAGCTGCGCGGCAGCCTGCGGTTCCGTTTTGAGTTGTTCGAGCAGGGCGACGGCGAATTCGTCGAGCAGATGGGTATCGCCCGACAGGTCGTTGTACAGCACGCATTCGCCATCCCAGCAACGGTACTGCAGGCGCTGGCCTGGGGCCAGGCGCCAGATCGGGACACTTGTCATGCTGCGCAGCGAAACGGCCTAGCGGAAGGTGCTCTCGAGATAGGCAGCGATGACCGCGCCGCTCCAGGGCGTCGCACCCTTGACCGGCACGTAATAGCCGCGCGTGACGAACTGGTTCCAGATCTCGAGGACCTCGTCGGCCGGCAGCACCGTCGGCAAGCCGGCGGAGCGCGCCGCGCGCGCGTTCAACAGGGCAGCCACGCACTGCATCGCCACGTTGTTGCGGTCGATCCTCTTGATGGCTTGCGTAGGATCGATCACCTGCATCATCGTCACGTTGGCCAGGCCGATATAGTTCCCGGTGCAGCGGAAGAAGGTGCTGAACTTGGTTTTCGAGGACATACCCGCCAACGATTCCCACTTGTTCTCGTGGGTCTTCCAGTAGCCGTGCGAACGGTTGTAGCTGCAGGACACCTGGGGCCGCGCGCTGGCGCCCGGCTTCATCGACATGTAGCCGGACGGCGACTTGCACATCGTCTTGCTGAAGGTGGCCATGCCGGGCTGGCTGTGCAGCGTCAGGATCACACCGGTGGCGCCGGCACTGGCACGGGCAAAACGCCGCCGTGCCACACCTTTTGCGTCCAGCGGCGCTTGCGGCGTCGCCTGCGTGTCAGGCGACATGGGGGAATTGTTTTGTTGATCGTCCATAAACACGGTTCCTGAGTGCTTGAGAGTATGCCACACACATGTAGGCACGGGGATATTTCCTACAGTAAGCAAGATACGGACCAGAGCATGATACGTTGACTAAATGCAACATTGAATCAACTACTTAGCTCGGTAAGCGCGGGTTTTACCGCAAACGGCAACGGCGCCCACAGGCGCCGTTGTAAGAAAACCCGACAGTCAATCTGCTTAGAAGAAGCTTTCCGGGATCACCAGGATGTCGCCCGGACGCATCGGCATGTTGGCCGAAATGTCGCCGTCCTTGATCAGGTCGTCGAGGCGCACGTTCAGCTTTTCCTGCTTGCCGTCGACCATGCGGATGATGCTGGCGCGGTTGCCGGAAGCGAATTCGGTGACGCCGCCGACGGCGATCAGCACGTCCATCAGCGACATGTCGCGGCGGTAAGCCAGCGCCTGCGGCTTGGCGGCCTGGCCGATCACGCGGATCTGCTCGCCGTAGTTGCCGACGAAGCCGGTGACGACGACGGTGACTACCGGCTGCTGGATGAACTTGGCCAGCGCCTTTTCGATGTCGCGCGCCAGTTCGGTCGAGGTCTTGCCGGCCGCCGGCAGGTCTTCCACCAGCGGAGTCGTGATCTTGCCGTCCGGACGCACCGGCACCGACATCGACACTTCCGGATTGCGCCAGACGATGATGTTGACAGCGTCGCCCGGGCCGATCAGGTAGTCGGCCGGCGCGGCCCCCGCCATCGCTGCCGCCGAGGGCGCAGCCGGCTTGTTCCACAGTGCGCAGCCGGACACGGCCAGGGCGCAGGCGCTTGCCAAGGCCAGTTTCGACAGATTCTTCACGATCTTGCTCACGTCATTCCCCTTCACGACAGCAGCCACCGGCAGCGCCAGGCTGTTGTTACCAAATTAAAAATTGTTGTTTAGCTAGCAAACTCCGCCAGATTGTATCGCAATCGTGCTTCTACGAAAGGTGTGCACGATTGAAATGTTTTCTTTTCACTTCTGCTGCAACAGTTCCTGGACGTAGCGCGACGGGATCGCATAGCTGATGCCGCTGGGACTGGTGATCGCCGATTCCTTCAGCCCCTTGACGAACACCATATTGATCACGCCGAGCACGGCGCCGCTTTCGACATCATAGACCGGGCTGCCGCTGTTGCCCGGGTAGGCCGTGCCGTCGAGCTGGAAGATGTGCAGGGGATCGCGCTGCAGCTGGGTGATGGCGCGCGCGTCGAGGCGGCGCGAACTGAGCGAAGGCATCACGATCGGCGTGATCGCCGACAGCGTGGCGCGGTGGGTCACGTGGTTCAGGCCGAGCACCATCCCGAGCGGGAAACCCGTCAATGCCAGCGCCTGCCCTTCGACGGCAGTACGCGAATCGCCCAGCGTCAGCACCGGCAGCGGCGGGCCGCCCTCCAGGCGCAGGTGGGCCAGGTCGTGCGCGCGGTCGAGCGCCTGCAGGCGCGCCGGACGGAAGCGGAAGTCCTGGCCGGCGCCCACCACGATGCCGAGCTGCTCCATCTTGCCGGCATCCAGGTTAGTCGGTACGACGTGCGCATTCGTGATGATGCTCAGGCCGTCGCCGACGGCGAAACCGGTGCCCGAGAACACGACCGAGGGGCTGCGCGTCTTGAGGAAACTGCCGACCCCGACGATCGACGGTTTGACGGCGGCGATGGTCTGCGCCAGCTTGTCGGCGGCCGCCGGCAAGCTCGTCAAGCAGGCCGCCAGGGCCGTACAGACAGCCAGCATGCGGCGCCGTCCTGCAGACTTGGCGAGCTTACATTCATTATTTCGAATAGGAATCAATCGTGCAGGCCCTTTTGCAAATTAAACATTACAATACAACAGCTTGATGTTAAGTAAAGCCGCCGTCACGGTTCCGATGACGACGATGTGCTCCTCACCTCATTCTTGATGAAATGCAACATTTTTCCCAGCAGTTGCTTGTCGGTTGGCAATAATAACGCCGATGAGAAGGTCGGATAGGGAAATTCAGCATTGCAGCATGGAATTTGTGTTGTAACGGGTGCTAAGAAGCGCCTTTTATTAGCACAATTTTCCAGCACGCAATTGCAATTGCACAAACTACAAGCGATGATGCGTGTTCTTTTGTGATTATTTGTGCCCGGCCCCGCGCCGGGCGGACATGGCGAGACTGAGATGGCAGAAATACAAGCCCAAATTCTGAATTTCCTCAAGGCCCTCGGCAAGTACCGTTGGCATGCAGTGACCATCGCCTGGCTGGTGGCGCTGATCGGCTGGGCAATCGTGCTGCGGTTGCCGAACCAGTACGAAACCTCGGCCCGCGTCTACGTCGATACCCAGAGCATCCTGAAACCGCTGCTGTCGGGCATGACCACCCTGCCGAACCTCGACCAGCAGGTGATGTTCATGCGCCAGACCCTGATCAGCCGCCCGAACGTCGAACGCGTGATGCGCGATACCGACCTCGACGTCAAGGCGGCCAGCAGCGCCCAGAAGGAAAAGATGATCGAAGAGCTGACCTCGAAGATCAAGATCGCCGGCACCGAGCGCGACGACATCTACACGATCAGCTACAGCTCGACCGATCCGAAGCTGGGCAAGGACGTGGTCCAGTCGCTGCTGACGATCTTCGTGGAAGGCAGCTTCGGCGGCAAGAAGCAGGATTCGGACAAAGCTGTCCAGTTCATCGACGACCAGATCAAGAGCTACGAAGAGAAGCTGGCCGCAGCCGAGAACGCCCTGAAGGAATTCAAGATCAAGAACATGGGCCTGCTGCCGCGCGAAGGCGGCGACTGGAGCGCGCGCGTCGCGGCCGCCAACGAGTCGCTCAGCCAGGCACGCCTGGAGCTGGCCGAAGCCGAGCAGTCGCGCAACGCGATCCGCCGCCGCATGAGCGGCGGTGGCGGCGGCCAGGAAGGCGCCGGCATGGTCGATCCGGAACTCGAAGCGCGCATCGCGGCCGCCCAGAAGAACCTGGACAACCTGCGCCTGCAATATACCGAAGAGCACCCGGACATCATCGCCACCCGCCGCCTGATCGGCCAGCTGCAGGCGCAGAAGAAGGAAGAGATGAAGAAGGGCCGTCCGGATCCGGGCGTTGCCGCCAGCCCGATGATGCAGCAGCTGAGCATCTCGCTGTCGGACGCCGAATCGCGCGTCGCCGCCCTGCGTGCCCGCGTCGGCGAATACCAGGCGCGTGTGACCACGCTGCGCAGCCAGAGCGTCACGGCGCCGGAAGTCGAGGCCCAGCTGGTGCAGCTGAACCGCGACTACACGGTCAACCGCGATAACTACCAGCAGCTGCTGCAGCGCCGCGAGCAGGCCAAGCTGTCCGGTGACCTGTCCTCCGCCACCGACATGCTGACCTTCCGCGTGGTCGAGCCGCCGATCGCCGCCACCAAGCCGAGCGGTCCGAACCGCCTGGCGCTGTTCTCCGGCGTGTTCTTCCTGGCCCTGGTGGCCGGCCTGATCGGCGCATTCCTGATGAGCCAGGTGCGCCCGACCTTCCTCAGCCACGCCGCGCTGCGTGAAGTGACTGGCGTGCCGGTGCTGGGATCGATCAACATGCACTGGACCGACGGCCAGAAAGCCATGCGCAAGCGCCGCCTGGCCGGCGTGGGCGCCGCGATACTGCTGCTGATCGGCGCCTACGGCGTCGGCGTGGCCACGATGCTGGCGCGCGCCAGCGCCTGAGCGCCGTAACGGACAATATTAGGAGCGAACGTGAGCATTATCGAAAAAGCGGCCAGCCGCATTGACCATAGCCGCGCAGCGGCGCCGGCCCCCGTGGTCGTCGAACACGACGGCCAGAGCGTCGTCCTCGAAACGCAAGGCGCGGCGCCGGTAGCCGAAGCCCCCGCGGCACACGCTGCGGCCGCGCCAGTTGCGCCAGTGGCGCCGCCGGTCGTCCAGCCGACGCCGGCCGCCGCGCCGGCAGCGCGCGCCGACACCTCGCACATCGCGACGCCGCATGTCGCGACGCCGCATGTTGAAGCCCCAGGCGCCACGCCGCGCAAGACGGCCCCGAAGCCGGGCGTGCGCAAGGTCGATCTCGACCTGGCACGCATGCGCGACGCCGGCATGGTCACCGCCGCCAGCGGCCGTACCAGCCTGCTGGAAGACTTCCGCGTCATCAAGCGCCCGCTGCTCAAGCGCGCCTTCAGCGAGGGCGCGCCGGGCCGCCCGAACAACCTGATCATGATCACCAGTTCGCTGCCGGGCGAGGGTAAAACCTATTGCGCGATCAACCTGGCCATGAGCATCGCCATGGAACTCGACCACACCGTGCTGCTGGTCGATGCCGACGTCGCCCGTCCGTCGGTGCTGCGCACGCTCGGCCTGCCGGCCCAGCGCGGCCTGATGGACATCCTGATCGACGACAAGCTCGACCTGTCGGACGTGATGCTGCGCACGAACGTCGACACCCTGAGCATCCTGCCGGCCGGCACCAGCACGCCGCGCGCAACCGAACTGCTGGCCAGTTCGACCATGAGCAACCTGGTCAACGAGATCGCGCACCGCTATCCGGACCGTGTCATCATCTTCGATTCGCCGCCACTGCTGCTGACCAGCGAAGCGAGCGTACTGGCCAGCCACATGGGCCAGATCGTGATGGTGGTCGAAGCGCAAGGCACGACCCAGCACGCTGTCAAGGAAGCGCTGCGCCAGCTCGAAGGCTGCAGCAACGTCAATCTCATCTACAACAAGGCGCGGGACATCCCGGGGATCGAAGAGACGTATGACTATCACTACGGCTAAACGATTCCCAACGCGCATTCCCTGCATCGCTGCCCGCATGCCGCGCCTGGCGCCGCTGGCGGCCGCGCTGCTGGTGGCGCTGCCGGCCCAGGCCCAGTGGCGCGTCACCCCGTCGGTCTCGCTGACCGAGACCTATAGCGACAACCCGACCCTGGCCAGCGACGCCAACAAGCGCGGCCAGTTCATCACCGAGCTGACGCCCGAGCTGCGCGTGGACGGCCGCAATTCGCGCCTGCAGTTCACCGCCAACGCGCGCACGACGCTGTTCCACTACAGCGAAGGCCGGCCGACCAATGCGCGCCGCAACAATTCGCAGTACGACGCCTCCGGCACCCTCAAGGTCATCGACGACTTCATGTACGTCGATGCGCAGGCGAACGGCGGCAGCCGCGCCATCTCGGCCTTCGGCCCGGACGACACCGGCACCAACCGCTACACCAGCGAGAACCGCACCCAGCTGGCCAACTGGAGCATCAGCCCCTACCTGGTCCGGCGCTTCGGCAACTTCGCCGCGGCGACCGTCCGCTACACCCACGACAGCGTGGAAGCCGACGATACCCGTTTCGGCAAGAGCGAGTCCGACGGCATCGCCCTGAACCTGAACAGCGGCCGCGCCTGGCGCGACATCGGCTGGAACCTGCGCTACACGCGCCAGGACGTCGACATGGAGCGCTACGGCAAATCCTCGTCGGAGAATGCCCTGGCCGCCCTGAGCTACCGCCTGCACCGCACCCTGAACCTGACCGTCACCGGCGGCTACGACGTCTACGACTATGGCGACTTCGGCGGCCGCACCTCCGGCGCCAGCTGGTCGGCCGGCTTTGCCTGGAACCCGACCGCGCGCACCGCCGTCCAGGCCTCGGCCGGCCGCCACTTCCTCGGCAACACCGGCTCGCTGCTGGCCACGCACCGCAGCCGCCACACGGCCTGGCGCGCCAGCTATTCCGATTCGGTGACGAGCACGCGCCAGCAGTTCACGCAAGGCCAGGAAATCGACACCGCCTCGCTGCTCGACAGCCTGTTCGCGCTGACCTATCCCGATCCGATCGCGCGGCGCCAGGCGGTCGAGGACTACATCCGGCTGGCCGGCCTGCCGGAAGTCACCGGCGAGCAGATCAACTTCCTGACCAACCGCTACTTCCGCCAGAAGCTGGCGCAAGCCTCGGCTGCTTACAACATGCGCCAGCACGGCGCGGTGCTGACGCTGTTCGCCGACCAGCGCATCGCGCTGTCCTCGGGCGAGGTCGACAGCGAACTGCTGGGCAACCAGCTGTTCGGGCTGAACGACAACGTACGCCAGGTCGGCGCCAGCGCCGCCTACAGCTACAAAATGAACGCGCGCACCAGCGCCACGGCCTCGCTGACGGCGACGCGCTCCCAATCCCTGAACACCAACCTCGAGCGCGACCAGCAGACCCTGCGCCTGAACCTGACGCAGCGCTTCGGCCGCAAGGTGTCCGGCGTGGTCGAACTGCGCCACACGCGCGGCGAACGTGGTTTCAACAGCGCCGACTACACGGAAAACGCAATCAGCGCCACCATCACGGCCCAGCTCTAAGCGGAGAGACACGATGTACGAACAGTTTTATGGATTGACCGCCAAACCCTTCCAGCTGCGCCCGGACCCGCACTTCTTCTTCGGCAGCAAGGGCCACAAGCGCGCCATGGCCTATCTCGAATACGGCCTGTCGCAAGGCGAAGGTTTTATCGTCGTCACCGGCGAAGTCGGTGCGGGCAAGACCACCCTGGTACGCAACCTGTTTAATAAACTGCCGTCGGACCAGATCGTCGCGGCCCACATCGTCAACACCCACCTCGATCCGGACGACACCCTGCGCATGGTGGTCTCGGCGTTCGGCCTGCCTTACGAGGGCGCCAGCAAGACCGACCTCCTGACCCGCCTCGAACAGTTCCTGCACACGGTCGACCGCCAGGGCAAGCGCGCCCTGTTAGTCATCGACGAGGCGCAGAACCTGAACCCGAAGACGGTCGAGGAACTGCGCATGCTGTCGAACTTCCAGACCGACGACAAGTCGCTGCTGCAGACCTTCCTGCTCGGCCAGCCGGAATTCCGCGGCACCCTGCACAGCCCCAGCATGCAGCAGCTGCGCCAGCGCGTCATCGCCAGCTATCACCTGGGCCCGATGGATGCGCCGGAAACGCGCGCCTACATCGAGCACCGCCTGCACACGGTCGGCTGGAACGGCGACCCGGCCTTCGACGACGGCGCCCACGCCGCCATCTACGCCTACACCGGCGGCATCCCGCGCAAGACCAATACCCTGCTCGACCGCGTGCTGCTGATGGGCTACCTGGAAGAGCTGCATGCCTTTAACGAAGGCCACATCCAGACCGTGATCGCCGACCTCAGCGAAGAATTCCAGCTGCCCGACGTGATGGGCACCCCGGCCGCCGGCGCCAGCGCCGGCCTCGGCGACGGGCTGCTGGCCGACGGCATGGGCGGGATGCCGGAGCGCCGCGCCAGCGCCGAAGTGCTCGACGAGCGCATGATGCGCCTCGAAAAGTCGATCGTCTCGGTGCTGTCGATCCTCAAAAAGATCGTCGCCACCCCGCCGAACGGCGTCGCCGCCAACCAACACGTGGATACCCAGGAATGAAGATGCAGACTCCCGCAGCCCGGCCGCAGCGCCAGCCGGGCGAGCGCATTCGCAACGCCATGACCTGCGACGTCGAGGACTACTTCCAGGTCTCGGCCTTCGCCCCTTACATCAGCCGCGACAGCTGGCCGACGCGCGAATGCCGCGTCGAAGCCAACGTCGAGCGCATCCTGGCCCTGTTCGAGAAGAACGACGTGAAGGGCACCTTCTTCACGCTCGGCTGGATCGCCGAACGCTATCCGCAGATGGTGCGCCGCATCGTCGAAGCCGGCCACGAACTGGCCAGCCACGGCTACGGCCACCTGCGCGCCTCCGACCAGAGCCGCGCCGAATTCGACAACGACATCCGCAGCGCGAAAGCCCTGTTGGAAGACATCGGCGGCCAGCAGGTGATCGGCTACCGCGCCCCGAGCTTCTCGATCGGCCACGGCAACCTGTGGGCGCTCGACGCGCTGACCGAAGCCGGCTACCGCTACAGCTCGAGCATCTACCCGATCCAGCACGACCACTACGGCATGCCGGACGCGCCGCGTTTCGCCTTCTATCCGAACGGCCCGGACGGCCTGCTGGAAATCCCGATCACCACCGCCATGCTGGGCAATCGCAAGCTGCCGGCCGGCGGCGGCTACTTCCGCCTGCTGCCCTACGCGCTGTCGCGCTGGATGGTCAAGCGCGTCAACGAAATGGACAAGGAGCCCGCCCTGTTCTACTTCCATCCGTGGGAAGTCGATCCCGGCCAGCCGCGGCCGGAAGGCCTGGGCGCCAAGGCGCGCTTCCGTCACTACATCAACATCGCGCGCATGGAAGGGCGCATTGCCGCCCTCGCCCGCGATTTCGCGTGGGACCGGATGGACCGCATTTTCCTGAGCAAGCCATGAATTCGATCATCGAAGGCGCGCTGCAACGCCAGCAGGCCGTGGCTGCCGAGGCGGCCAAGCCGGACCTGCTGCTGCTGGTGCACCGCATCCCCTACCCGCCGAACAAGGGCGACAAGATCCGCTCGTACAACCTGCTGAAGCACCTGGCGACCAGGTACCGCGTGCACCTCGCGACCTTTGTCGACGACGCCGACGACTGGCAGCACGTGCCGGCGGTCGAGGCGATGTGCGCCAGCAGCGTCTTCGTGAAGCTCGATCCCTTGAAGGGCAAGCTGCGCAGCGCCAGGGCGCTGGCCACCGGTAAATCGCTGTCGATCGGGTACTACCGCGACGCCGAGATGAAACGCTGGATCGCACGCACCATGCGCCAGAAGGGCATCGCACGCGTGATGACCTTCTGCTCGGTGATGGCGCAGTATGCCGAAGACTATCCGGCCGCGCGCCGCGTGATCGACTTCTGCGACGTCGACTCCGACAAATGGAGACAATACGCCGAGAAAAAGAAGTGGCCGATGAGCTGGGTGTACCGCCACGAGGCGAAGAGCCTGCTCGACTACGAGCGCACGATCGCCGACACCTTCGATGCCTCGCTGTTCGTCTCGGCGCCGGAAGCGGAGCTGTTCCGTACCCTGGCGCCGGAAAACCGCAACAAGATCGGCCATTTCAGCAATGGCGTCGACACCGACTATTTCAGCCCGGCGCGCGCCTACGACAATCCGTTTGCGGCAGGAGAGCAGGCGCTGGTCTTCACCGGCGCCATGGACTACTGGCCGAACGTCGATGCGGTGAAATGGTTCGCCGAGCACGTGCTGCCGCGCGTGCGCGCCGCCGTCCCGAACGCCCGCTTCTACATCGTCGGCTCGCGCCCTTCTCCTGAAGTCCAGGCCTTGGCCAGCGACGCCATCGTCGTCACCGGCACCGTGCCCGACGTGCGGCCCTACCTCGCCCACTGCAGCGCCGCGGTGGCGCCGCTGCGTATCGCACGCGGCATCCAGAACAAGGTACTCGAGGCGATGGCCATGGGCCGTCCGGTCGTGTCCTCGCTCCAGGCCTTCGAGGGCATCGACGCCACCCCGGGCCGCGAACTGATCGTGGCCGACGCGCCGGACGACTACGCCGACAGCGTGATCGCCCTGCTGCGCAAGCCGGATCCGGCCATGGGCCAGGCCGCGCGCGCCAGCGTCGAGCGTCGCTACAGCTGGTCAGCCCACCTGTCCCCGATCGAAGCGAGGTTCGAATGCTGATGAACGAACACCCGGCCCTGGCCGGCGCCGGCTCCACCGGCCTGTCGGTGCCCCGGATCGCCGTCATCGTCGGCGCCTTCGTGGCGCTGCTGGCGCTCTACTGGAGCACCGCCGCCTCGATGGTCTCGGTGTGGAACAGCTCCGAGACCTTCGCCCACGGCTACGCCATCCTGCCGATCAGCCTGTGGCTGATCTGGCGCCGGCGCGAAGTCTTCAGCCGCATCCCGGCCGCGCCTTACTGGCCGGCCCTGGGCCTGCTCGCCCTGTGCGGCGCCGGCTGGCTGCTGGCGCGTGCCGGCGAGGTGCAGGTCGTGATGCAGTACGCCTTCGTTGCCATGTTCCCGGCCCTGGCCCTGGCGCTGCTGGGCCGGCGCCTGGCCGGCGCGCTCGCCTTCCCGCTGCTGTTCCTGCTGTTCGCGGTGCCCTTCGGCGAAGTCTTCGTCCAGCCCCTGATTAATTTTACCGCCGACTTCACCGTCGCCCTGGTGCGCGCCACCGGCATTCCGGTCCTGCGCAACGGCACCATGTTCGAACTCCCGACCGGCAACTGGTCGGTGGTCGAGGCCTGCAGCGGCGTGCGCTACCTGATTTCCTCGATCACCCTCGGCTGCCTGTACGCCTACCTGAGCTACCGCTCGCTCAAGCGCCGCGTGCTGTTCATCGGCCTGTCGATCATCGTGCCGATCATCGCCAACGGCCTGCGCGCCTACATGATCGTCATGATCGGCCACACCAGCGACATGGCCCTCGCCACCGGCGTCGACCACCTGATCTACGGCTGGCTGTTCTTCGGCCTGGTCATGTTCATCATGTTCTGGATCGGCAGCTACTGGCGCGAGGACGAAGCCGCCCCCGCCGCGGCGCCTGCCGGCGCCCGCGCGGCTGCCGCGCTGCCTGCCCATTCCCTGACCGGGGTGGCAATCGCCGCCGTGCTGGTGTGCGCCTCGTGGCCGCTGCTGGCCGCCGTGAGCGACAAGGCGGCGCACAATCCGGCGCCGGTGCAGCTCGACGCTTCGCGCCTGAACGCGACCAAGGTCGGCCCGGCGGCCTGGCGCCCGGACTACCTGGCGGCCGACGCCACCCTGGACGGACGCTACACGGCCGCCGGCGCGCCGGTCAGCCTGAACCTGCTGTACTACCGCAACCAGGGTCCCGATAAACGCCTGATCAGCTCCGTCAACCGTGTCGACAAGCGCAAGCAGGACTACCTGCAGATCGGCTCGAACGCGCGCAGCGAAACCATCAAGGGCCAGCCGCTGGCCCTGCGCGAAACCCGCGTCAAGGGACCGGGCGGCAACTACCTGGTCTGGCACTGGAACTGGATCGACGGCCGCTTCATCGCCAACGACTATCTCGGCAAGCTGCGCCAGGCGCAGGCCAAGCTGATGATGCATGGCGACGACGGCGCCGCGATCATGGTCGCGACCCCGGTCGGCGAGGATGCGGACGCGGCGCGCGCCGCGCTGCGCGCCTTCCTGGACGCGAACCTGGCGCCGCTGCAGGCAACGCTCGAGGCGGCACGGGGACGGTAAGACATGGCTGTGACGAAGCTCCACCCGGTGCCGGCCCCGCTGGTCGTGCACCTGATTTACCGGCTCGACTTCGGCGGGCTGGAGACCCTGCTGGTCGACTGCATCAACCACATGCCGCCCGAGCGCTACCGCCACGCGATCGTCTGCCTGACCGACTACACGGCCTTCGCCGACAAGATCACGGCGCCGAACGTGGAACTGTTCGCCCTGCACAAGCAGCCGGGCCTGGGCCTGGACATGCACGTCAAACTGTTCAAGCTGCTGCGCCGGCTGCGCCCGGCCGTGCTGCACACCTATAATTTCGCCTGCGCCGAATATGCCGCTCCGGCCTGGGCCGCCGGCGTACCGGTGCGCATTCACGCCGAGCATGGACGCGACGCCAGCGACCCGCAGGGTTTAAACCGCAAGCACAATTTTTTGCGCCGCGCGCTGGTGCCATTCATCGACCGCTACGTCCCGGTCTCGCACGACCTGGCGCGCTGGCTGAAGCAGGTCGTCAGGATCCCGGCCGCCAGGTGCGAACTGATCATGAACGGCGTCGACACCGAGCGCTTCGCGCCGGACCTGCCGGCCGCCGCCACGCCCTGGGCCAATGAACCCTTCGTCATCGGCACCGTCGGGCGCCTGCAGGACGTCAAGGACCAGGCGACCCTGATCGAGGCCTTTGCCCTCTTGTGCGCAGCGCGTCCGGCCATGCGCGCGCAGCTGCGCCTGGCGATCGTCGGCGACGGCCCGCTGCGTGCGCGCCTGGAACAGAAGGCACAAGACGCCGGCGTGGCGGACCTGGTCTGGTTCCCAGGCGCGCGCAACGACATTCCGGAACTGATGCGCAGCTTCGACCTGTTCGCCCTGTCCTCGATTGCCGAGGGCACGCCGGTGACGCTGCTGGAAGCGATGGCCTGCGGCCTGCCGGTGGTGGCGACCGCCGTCGGCGGCATTCCGGAAGTGGTGCAGGACGGCGTCAACGGCGCCCTGGTTCCGGCATCCAATCCGCAGGCGCTGGCCGAAGCGCTGGGCCGCTACGTCGACGAGCGCGCCCGCGTGGCGCAGCACGGCGCCGCCGCGCGCTCGAACATCGAACGCCATTACAGCGTTGCAGCCATGGTCGGCGCCTATACGGCCCTGTACGACCAGCTCTGCAACACCAAGACAACCCCTAGAGAGATCACCCAACCATGTGCGGAATCGTAGGCATTTTTGACCCGCGCGGCATGCGCGCATTCGATCGCGCCGTCCTCCAGCGGATGAACCAGACCCAGTTCCACCGCGGTCCCGTCGAGGGCGACGTCTACCTCGAACCCGGCGTCGGCTTCGGCCACCGCCGCCTGTCGATCATCGACCTGGCCGCCGGCCAGCAGCCGCTGTTCAACGCGGACCGCACGGTCGTCACCGTGTTCAACGGCGAGATCTACAACTTCCGCGAACTGACCAAAGAGCTGACCGCCCTCGGCTACACCTTCGCGACCAAGTCCGATACCGAGACCATCGTCCACGCCTGGGAAGAATGGGGCGAAGACTGCGTCAAGCACCTGCGCGGCATGTTCGCCTTCGCCATCTGGGACCGCAACAAGCAGACCTTTTTTGTGGCGCGCGACCACCTCGGCATCAAGCCGCTGCACTACGCCTTCCTCCCGGACGGTACCTTCGTGTTCGGCTCGGAACTCAAATCCCTGCTGTCCTTCCCGGAACTGCCGCGCGTGATCGAACCGCGCGCCGTCGAGGAATATTTCGCGTACGGCTACGTGCCGGAACCGCGCACCATCTTCAAGGACGCGTTCAAACTCGAGCCGGGCCATTCGCTGACCCTGCGCGTCGGGTCGAACGCGGCGAACGCGAAGCCGGTACGCTGGTGGGACGTGCCGTTCACGCCGCACGCGCCGATGTCGGAACAGCAGATGGAAGAAGAGCTGATCGTACGCCTGCGCGAAGCGGTCGAGAGCCAGCTGGAAGCCGAAGTGCCGTTGGGCGCCTTCCTGTCCGGCGGCGTCGACTCGAGCGCGATCGTGGCCATGATGGCCGGCCTGAACAAGGGTCCGGTGAACACCTGCTCGATCGCCTTCAACGACCCGGCCTTCGACGAATCGACCTATGCGCGCCAGGTGGCCGAGCGCTATAAGACCAATCACCAGTGCGACACCGTCGACAAGGACGACTACGGCCTGGTCGACCTGCTGGCCGGCCTGTACGACGAGCCGTATGCCGACAGCTCGGCCATTCCGACCTACCGCGTGTGCGAACTGGCGAGGAAGCGCGTGACCGTGGCCCTGTCGGGCGACGGCGGCGACGAGAATTTCGCCGGCTACCGCCGCTACCGCATGGCGATGGGCGAACAGCAGGTGCGCTCGATGCTGCCGCTGGCCCTGCGCAAACCGGTATTCGGCTTCCTCGGCAAAGCCTATCCGAAGGCCGACTGGGCGCCGCGCATCTTCCGCGCCAAGACCACCTTCGAGGCGCTGGCGCGCGACCTGGTCGACGGCTACTTCCACGGCGTCTCGATCCTGGTCGACCGCGTGCGCGACCAGCTGTTCTCGCCGAACTTCCGCAGCCAGCTGCAGGGTTACCGCGCCGTCGAGGTGATGCGCGGCCATGCAGCGAATGCCCCAACCGACGATCCGCTGTCGATCACCCAGTACGTCGACATGAAGACTTACCTGCCGGGCGACATTCTGACCAAGGTCGACCGCGCCAGCATGGCGCACGCGCTGGAAGTGCGGGTGCCGCTGCTGGACCACAAGTTCGTCGAGTGGGTGTCCGGCCTGCCGTCCTCGTGCAAGCTGCGCAACGGCGAAGGCAAGCATATCTTCAAGAAGGCGCTGCAGCCCTACCTGTCGGACGATATCCTGTACCGCAAGAAGATGGGCTTCTCGATCCCGCTCGCCTCCTGGCTGCGCGGTCCGCTGCGCGAGTCGATGAAGGCGGCGGTGCTCAATCCCCTGTTGCTCGACACCGGCATCTTCAACCAGCGCTACCTGCAGCAGATGATCGACGAGCACCTGGCCGGCACCAAGGACCACAGCACGGCGCTGTGGGCGGTGCTGATGTTCGAAGCCTTCCTGCGCAAGAACGGCGCCGACAGCGCCACCAGCGTGGCCGCGCCCCTGATCGCCACCGCCGCGTAACAGATTTTCGGAGTAATCAATACCATGCGTGTCCTCCACGTCCTCGACCATTCGATCCCGCTGCACAGCGGCTATACCTTCCGCACCGCCTCGATCCTGCGCGAGCAGCGCGCGCTCGGCTGGGAGACTTTTCATGTCACCGGTTCCAAGCACCAGGGCGGCAACGACTTGCGCGAGGAAACGGCCGACGGCCTGCATTTCTATCGCACCGCGAAGTCGCAAGGCGCGCTGGCGAAACTGCCGGTGCTGAACCAGCTGGAAGTGATCCAGGGCCTGGAAAAGCGCTTAATCGAGATCATCCCGCAGATCAAGCCGGACGTGCTGCATGCGCACTCCCCTTGCCTGAACGCGATCGCCGCCCTGCGCGCCGGCCGCAAGTTCGGCATCCCGGTCGTGTACGAGGTGCGCGCCTTCTGGGAAGATGCCGCGGTCGACCACGGCACCAGCACGGAAAACGGCCTGCGTTATAAACTCACGCGCGGCCTGGAAACCTATGCCTTGAAACGTGCCGACGCCGTCACCACGATTTGCGAAGGCCTGCGCCGCGACATCGTCGAGCGCGGCATCCCGGCGAATAAGGTCACGGTGATCCCGAACGCGGTCGACATCGACAAGTTCGCCGTCGGCGGCGAAGCCGACCAGGATCTGAAACGCCAGCTCGGCCTGCAGGGCCACCGCCTGATCGGTTTCATCGGCTCCTTCTATGCCTACGAGGGCCTCGACGTGCTGCTGCGCGCGGTGCCGGCCCTGGTCGCGCGCGCTCCCGACCTGCGCGTGCTGCTGGTCGGCGGCGGTCCGCAGGACGCCAATCTGCGCCAGCTGGCCAAGGACCTGAATATCGCCGACAAGGTCGTGTTCACCGGCCGCGTGCCCCACGACCAGGTACAGAAATACTATGACCTGCTCGACGTGCTGGTCTATCCGCGCCAGTCGATGCGCCTGACCGACCTGGTCACCCCATTGAAACCGCTGGAAGCGATGGCCCAGGGCCGCATCCTGGCCGCGTCCAGCGTCGGCGGCCACCGCGAGCTGATCACCGACGGCAAGACCGGCATCCTGTTCGCGCCGGACGACCCGGCCGCGCTGGCCAATAAAGTCGGCGACCTGCTCGACGCCCAGTCGACCTGGCCGGCGCTGCGCCTGGCCGGGCGCGAATACGTGGAAGTCGAGCGCAACTGGCCGGTCAGCGTGGCGCGCTACAAGAACATCTACGGCCAGCTGACGGGCGCAAAGTTGAAGGCTGCATGAAGATCCTGACGTTCAGCACGCTGTTCCCGAACAGCGAAAAGCCGGGCCACGGCATTTTCGTCGAGACGCGCCTGCGCCATCTGGTCGCCAGCGGTGAAGTCGAGTCGCGCGTGGTGGCGCCGGTGCCCTGGTTCCCCTCGACCAACCCGCGCTTCGGCAATTACGCCCGCTTCGCGAAAGCGCCGCGCCACGAGGTGCGCCACGGGATCCCGGTCGCGCACCCGCGTTATCCGGTGATCCCGAAGGTCGGTATGAATCTCTCTCCGCTGCTGCTGGCGCAGGCGGCGAAACCGGCGATCGCGCGCCTGCTCGACGAGGGTTTCGACTTCGACCTGATCGACGCCCATTACTTTTATCCGGACGGCGTCGCCGCCGCCATGCTCGGCCGCTACTTCAACAAGCCGCTGGTGATCACTGCGCGCGGTTCGGACATCACCCTGTTCCCCAACTACGCGCTGCCGCGCCGCATGATCACCTGGGCGGCCAGGCGCGCCGACGCCGTGATCACGGTCTGTAACGCGCTGCGCGACGAAGTGGTGGCGCTCGGGATCGACGCCGACCGCGTGGTCTCGCTGAGGAACGGCGTCGATTTGAACCTGTTCCGCCCGACCGAACGCACGCCGAACGCCATGTTCACCCTGCTCGCGGTCGGCCACCTGGTGCCGGTCAAGGCGCAAGACCTGATCATCGGCGCCTTGCCCCTGCTGCCGGGCGTGCGCCTGGTGCTGGCCGGCGACGGCCCGGACCGATCGAAACTCGAGACCCTGGCGCGCGAACTGAATGTGCTTGATCGCGTGCGCTTCCTCGGCGCGGTGCCGCAGGCGCAGCTGCGCAGCCACTACGGCGCCGCCGACGCACTGGTGCTGTCCTCGAGCCGCGAAGGCTGGGCCAACGTGCTGTTGGAAAGCATGGCCTGCGGCACGCCGGTGGTGGCCAGCCGCGTCTACGGCACGCCGGAGGTGGTAGCATCGCCCGACGCGGGCGTGCTCATGGCCGAGCGCAGCTACCAGGGCGTGGCCGACGCGGTCAACGCGCTGCGCGCCAACTACCCGGACCGCGCCGCGACCCGCCGCTACGCCGAGCGTTTCAGCTGGGACGACACGACAAACGGCCAGCTGCGCCTGTTCGAGGAAGTGCTGACGCGCCGCGCCGGCATGCCCGTGCTGGCACGAACCTGATACGGATGGACTGACACAATGGAATCTCTTCTGTGGGCACTCGACCTTTGCGCGGTCGTCTACCTGTGCATGTGGGCGCTGAAGTCCGAAAAACGCCGCGAAGCCGAAGCCGCGGCGCAATCGGCCATTCAGGCAAGCGAGAAGGACAATCATGCGTGACCTGTTTCTGCTGGCGGTGCTGCCGCTCATGCTGTACACGATGGCGCAGCGCCCCTTCATCGCCGTCGGCATGTGGGTCTGGACCGCGCTGTTCTTTCCCAACGGATGGGTCTACGGGGCCGCGGGACATATTCGCTACAACCTGTTATTCACGGCCATCGCCATCCTCGGCTACCTGTTCTACAAGCACAAACCGAAGATCGAATTAGGGGTCATCGGCAGTTTCGTCCTGCTGTTTTTCCTGTGGACGATCGGCAGTACGGCGGGCACCATCGGCCGCCCCGACCTCGCGCTGGAATACTGGATTCGCTTCTTCAAGGTCGTCATGCTGTTCGTCTTCGTGGTGCTCACCATCAAGGACAAGCTGCATGTGGACTTCGTCCTGTGGTGCCTGATGCTGTCCGTCGGCTTCTATGCCGACCTCGAGAGCCTGAAGTTCCTTGCCAGCGGCGGCGGCCACAAGATCGTCGGCATGTCCGGCCACGTGCTGGGCGACCGCAACGAACTGTCGCTCGCCTTCGTCATGATCCTGCCTGTTGCCTATTATCTGCTGGGCGAATACGGCAAGCGCTCGCGCATCCTGCAGCTGGGCCTGCTCGGCACGATGGCGGCCCTGGTGATCGCCGTGATCGGCACCAGTTCGCGCGGCGGCTTCGTGGCGCTGGCCGCCCTCGGCGTCTACATGTTCATCAAGAGCAAGCGCAAGGTGCTGGCGACGGTCCTGGTCGCCATCCTGGTCGCAGGCCTGACTCCGTATATCTCGGACGAATATACGCATCGCCTCGACACCATCCAGACCGCCGACGAAGATTCGTCCTTCATGTCCCGGGTCGTGTCGTGGAAGCTGTCCTTCATCCTCGCCACCAGGCACCCGTTCTTCGGCGGCGGCTTCAAGTCGCTCGAATATTTCCCGGTATGGTCATCGCTGTCGCGCGATTTCTTCTCCTACCCATGGTTCTATACGGGGACCCTGCTGCCGAATCCGGACGTCGCCCGCGCCGCGCACAGCGTGTATTTCCAGGTACTGGGCGAGCAGGGCTTCGTCGGTCTCGCCCTCTACCTGGGCTGCCTGATCAGCGCCTTCTTCAAGGCCGGCAGCGTCGCGCGGCGCGCGCGGCGCGGCGGCGCTCCGGAATGGCTGAGTACGATGGCCACGATGCTGCAGCTCAGCGTATTTGCCTTCGCCCTCGGCGGCGCCGCGCTCAGCTTCGCTTACGTCGACCTGATCTTCTGCCTGTTCGGCCTGATCGTCGTGCTGGAGAAGCGCCTGCTGCCGGCGATGCTGCGGCAACCGGCCGCCGGCGCGCCGGTCCTGCCTGTGCCCGGCATGCCGCAGCCGCTGGCGGCCAAGGACGCTTTCGCTGCGGCCGCGCGTCCGCTCGAGCCGACGCGCCGGGAGCGGCGTGCATGACCGTCTGCGGATATACCGATGCCCCGGGGCGCTACTGGCAACCATGATCGCTAGCACAAGAACCGAAACCCAAAAAGACCGGCCGGCCGAGCCTTCCACCGAAGACCGCAACCGGCTGCTGCACGCGACCTCCGACACGGCGGGAACGCTGCCGTCGGCGCCATCGGCACAGCTGGGCCGCCTGGGCGCCGCCCTGCTGCGCGCGGCCGGTGGCCTGATCGGACGCTTCGGCGGCCAGCGCAGCCTGGCCGTGGTGAACTACCACCGCGTGCTGGCGCAGCCCGACCCGCTGCTCGACACCGAACCCGACGTCGCCGCCTTCCACTGGCAAATGGCGCTGCTGGCCGAGTGCTTTAACGTCATGCCGCTGCACGAGGCCCTGCGCGCGCTCGACGAAGGACGCCTGCCCCCGCGCACCGTCTGCATTACCTTCGACGACGGCTACCGTTCCGTGCACGACCTGGCGCTGCCGATCCTGCGCAAGTTCCGGCTGCCGGCCACGGTCTTCGTCACCAGCGGCTTCCTCGGCGCCGACGCCGGCAACATGTGGAACGACCGCATCATCCACGCCGTCCAGTCGCTGCCGGCGGACACCCTCGACCTGAGCGACATCGGACTCGGTTCCTTTGCGCTGACCTCGCTGGAAGCGCGCAAGCAGAGCGCCCTGCGCCTGATCGAGGCCGGCAAGTATCTGCCGCCGGCGCAGCGCGAGCACCTGGTCGCGCGTCTGGACCGCATGAGCGGCATGCACCACGATGCCCTGATGCTGACGCCCGAGATGCTCGTCGCGCTCGACCGCAACGACGTCGAAATCGGCGCCCACACGATCTCGCACCCGATTTTGACGAGCCTGGACGACGACAGCGCCCGCGTCGAGATCGTCAGCGGCAAGCGCCAGCTCGAAGCCCTGGTCGGCAAGCCGGTGCGGCTGTTCGCCTACCCGAACGGCAAGGTCGGGCAGGACTACGACGCGCGCCATGTCGAGATGGTGCGCCAGGCCGGCTTTTTCGCCGCCTTCACCACCGCCGTCGGCGCCATTACCGGCGACCAGGACCGCTTCCAGCTGCCGCGCAGCCGGCCCTGGGACCGCACCCCGTTCCGCTTCGGCCTGCGCCTCCTCAGCTGGATGGCGCTCGGCAACCGGCAACCACGATGAGCTTCAAGGATAGCAATATGCACAACCGTGCGTTACTGATCGCATTTCACTTTCCGCCGCAGGCAGCCAGCAGCGGCATCCAGCGCAGCCTGAGTTTTTCGCGCCACCTTCCCGCCAGCGGCTGGGAACCGATGGTGCTGACCGCCCGCGCCAGCGTCTACCAGAACCAGAACCCGTCGCAGCTGGCCAGCATCCCGCCCAAGCTGACGGTACGCCGCGCCTTCGCGCTCGACGCCAAGCATCACCTGGGCTGGCGCGGCCGCTATCTGAATGCGAGCGCCCTGCCCGACCGCTGGGTCACCTGGAGCCTGGGTGCGATTCCCGCCGGCCTGTCGATGATCCGCGCCCAGCGTCCGCGCCTGATCTGGTCGACCTTCCCGATCGCGACCGCGCACCTGATCGGCCTGGCCCTGCATCGCCTGACCGGCCTGCCCTGGGTCGCCGACTTCCGCGATCCGATGCTGCAGCCGGCCTATCCGACCAACAAGAGCCAGCGCCGCATGTACGCCTGGATCGAGCAGCAGACGATCCGCCGCTGCAGCAAGGCCGTGTTCACGACCCAGGGTGCGATGGCGTCCTACCGCGCCCGCTTCCCGGACCTCGATCCCAATAAATTCGTGGTCATCGAAAACGGCTACGAGGAGGATGCCTTCGGCGCGGCCGAAGACGGCGCGGCCCCTGGAGAAAAAAGCGGTCCGCTGGTGCTGGTGCACAGCGGCCTGCTGTACGATACCGGCCGCGATCCGTCCGCCTTCCTCGACGCGCTGGCGCAGCTGAAGGCGCGCGGCGTGATCGACGCCGGCAAGCTGAAAGTGATCCTGCGCGCGCCCGGCAACATCGGCGCCGTGTCGGCCCTGATCGAACGCTACGGCGTGGCCGACATCGCCGCCACCGCCGCGCCGGTGCCGTATCGCGAGGCGCTGGCCGAGATGGCGGCTGCCGACGGCCTGCTGCTGTTCCAGGGCACGCCCTTCAACAACCAGATCCCGGCCAAGGTCTACGAATACTTCCGCGCCCGCAAGCCGATCTTCGGCCTGGTCGACCACGCCGGAGAAACGGCGCGCGTGCTCGGCGCCGGCGGTTTCGAGGACATGGCCTTCATCGACGATGCGGGCGAGATCGCGTCCAGGCTGGCCTTGTTCCTGGAACGCCTGGGTGCGGGCGCGGCGCATGTCGCACCGCGCGACCTGGTGGAGCGCTCCTCGCGCGCCCACCGCGCGCGCCAGCTGGGTGCGCTGTTCGACGAGGTCGTGCATGGCCCCGCAAAGCGCGAGGCTTCGCGCGCGGCCTGAGTTGTCGGTGATCCCTCAGGCGGCGCGCGCCGCCTGGCCGGCGTCGCGGATCAGTTCCTCGTAGCGCAGGCGGGTACTGGTCCAGGAGAAGTCGGCCGCGACCCGTGCGGCCAGGCGCTCGCCCAGCCCGCGCGCCAGCGCCGGATCGTCCAACAAGGTCTGCAAGGCCCGGGCCAGCGCTTGCGCATCGTCCGGCTCGACCAGCAGGCCGGTCGCCCCGTCCTGGATCAGTTCGGGGATGCCGCCGACGCGCGAGGCCACCACCGGCAGCGCGCAGGAACCGGCTTCCAGCAGCACCAGGCCGAAGGCTTCCTGCCGGCTGGGAAAGGCGAACACGCTGGCGGCCTTGAAATGGGCCGGAATCTCCGTAAACGGAATGTCGACGAAGAAGCGCACCCGCTCGGCCAGCTGCAGGCCGGCCGCCTGCGCACGCAGGCTCGCGAGCTGCGCGCCGTCGCCGCCGACCAGATGCAGCAGCAGGTCCGGATGCGCGGGCGCGATGCGCGAGAAAGCGTCGATCAGGACGTCCTGCCCCTTGTTGCGATCGAATTTCCCGACATGCAGGAGGATGCGCTGTTTCGTCTGCGGCACCGCCACGCCGTCGCTGAACTTGCCGGTGTCGACACCGTTATAAATGACCTGGTGGCGCACCGGCACGGCCAGCGCACGCTCGATCCGTTTTCCCAGTTCCTGCGAACAGGCCACGACCGCGTCGCTGCGCGCGAGCAGATGGCGCCAGGCCTCCTTTTTGGCGGCGCTCAGGTCCGCCAGGTTGGTGGCATCGGTGCCGTGGAAGGACAACAAGAGCGGCACGCGCGCCGGCAGCGTCTTCAATACGCGCTCGAAAGTGAACGCCATGCTGCCGGGATAATGCAGGTTCACCGCCCGCACGTCGTGTTCCTGGCAAAAGCGCGTAAACTGTTTGCGGAAGCGGCGCTCCCAGAGTGCGTAGACCAGGCCGGCCTTGATGCCCATGTCGCCCTGGTGCGAACGTACCTGCCAGCGCACCGTACGCAGTCCGTGGATCTCTTCGAAGACGGGTTGCGGCGCGTCCCAGTCGGCCATCAGGACCATGGGCTCGAATGCACCGGCGTCGCGCATCTGCTGCGCAAGGTGCGTGACGACCTGGTTCACGCCGCCGATGGCACGCAGGGACCAGGGCAGGACGAACAGGACGACAGGACGTTTAACGGGCGCCATACGGGTGCTCACTCCACATGTGAATGGCCTCAGGTGCTCTGGCTGGACGCGGCCGCCACCGGCCGGCGCCGTTTCAGCTTGTCGAGGAAGAAGGTCTCGGCGCCCTCGGGCCAGCCGGACAGGTGCCACAGGCCCAGCACGGTGACGAGGTAGACAAAGGCGCCCAGCACCACCTTCATGCACAGCATCGCCAGCGGCGGCGCACTCACTTCGGCGCCGAGCAAGGGCAGCGCCAGGGCCATCGCCAGGCAGCCGAGCGTGGGGCGTCCGGTCCCGCGCGCCAGCATCGAGACCGTCAATCCGGGGATGTTGCGCATCACCAGCCAGTAGGACACGCCGAAGGTCAGCACGATCGCGGCCATGCGCACCGCGGCGATGCGCTCGGGCAGCAGCTCGCTACGCAGCATCAACAGGCCGGCGCCGAACAGGATGATCTGGACCCAGCTGGTCACGGCCAGCAGGCGCATCTTGCCGATCACGGTCAGGACATAGTTGGCGCTGCTGTTGATCGCCTGGATGATGTTCGACAGCGCCAGGATCTGGACGAAGGGGACGATGAACATCCACTTCGCGCCGAGCGCCACGGGCACCAGTTCGTGCGCGGTCAGGACGAAGCCGACGCAGGTGGGGAAGGTGACCATCACCTGCACCGCCTGCACCCGCACCAGCAGCCGGGTCAACTCGGCCAGGTCGTCTTTTACGCGCGCAAACGCGGGGAACAACACCCGGTTGATCGGCGCCAGCAGGTCGTTGCCGGGTACATTGGAAATCTCGTTGGCCAGCGTATAGCCGCCGGTCACGCCGGTCTTGGCCACGCCGCCGACCAGGAAGATGTGCAGGTTGCGGTCCAGGTAGGCGCTGATGTTCTTGACCAGCACCCACTGCGAGACCGAAAAGATGGAGCCGATCTCCGCCAGCGAGAATTTCGGGCGCATCGGGTGCACCATGTAGCTGCGCACGGTACTGAACAGGCGCGAGCACAGCGCGCCGAGCACCATGCCCCAGTAACTCTGCAGGATCAGGGTGAACGCGATCGTCGTGGCGAAACTCACCAGGCGTTTAAAGAGCATGAACTTCGCGTCGTCGGCGAAACGCAGCTCCTTCTGGAAGGTGATGACGCCGACGTTCTCGTAGGACGCGATCATCATCGACAAGGCCATCAACTGCACCACCGGCATGACGCGCGGGTCCTTGTAGTAGTCGGCGGCGAAGGGCGCGAGGATCATCAGGACGGTCGCCACGGCGGCCACCTGCAGGATGCGCAGCGTCCAGGCGGTGTTATAGAAGGCCTGGCTCGGGTTCTTGCGCTGGATGATGGCGACGTTGATGCCGAGGTCGAAGATGACGTCGGCAAAGGCGACCACCACCGAGGCCATGGCGACGATGCCGAAATCGTCGGGAACGAGGAGGCGGGCGAGGATGAAGGTACTGACGACACCGACGACGCGGTCGATCCAGCGCATGGCGATCATGATGATGGCGCCGCCGGTGATGCTGGTGCTGTTTTTCTGGGACATCTGTACTGACTACCTTTGCTGCGATTGAACCAGTGGCTGGAGGCCACGGGACGGCCCCGTCGGGAGCTGCTTACGCGCCGGAATGCATGATCAGGCTTGGTGCACTAGCCTTTGATTGTGGGAAATTTATCAAATGCAGAGTAGACCAAGGCATCAAATGTGTCAACAATGGCAACAATCGTGCGCGCCTCCCGCGGACCTTTTCCCCGATCAGGTGGGCGAAGGCTGCAGGGCGTGCGCGGTCAGGTCGGCGCGCCGCGTCAGCGTGCGCAGCAGCTGCAGCACACCGCTCATCTCGGCCTCGAATTCGATCATCGAGACGTCGCCGCCATCGAGAAAGCGCGGCAGGAAGAACAGGCCCTCGCGGTCGCGCAGCTTGACCAGGCCGGGGACGCAGGTGGTGGCGGTGACGACGCCGGCGGCGCGCATCACCGCCGCTGCGCCGGCGTCGAACGCGCCGCTCGGATAACAGTAGTGGGTCGGACGCGGCAGGCCCGCCGCCTCGATGACTTCGCGGCATTGCTCGATGTTGCTGCGGTTGCGGGCATCCTGGCCCGGCACGTATTCGTGCACGTGGCCGTGCAGTTCGATGCTGCAGCCCCCTGCCGCGGCGGCGCGCAGCTCGTCGGTGCTCATGTAGCTGAAGCGGCGCGAGGCCAGGTCGAGCTGGGCCGGCGGCACGCCGAGCGCGCTGCCCAGGCGTTCGAGGCAGGCCGCCCGTTCGGCACGCGGCTGGCGTGCCAGCCAGGCTTCGGCGGCGCCGCACAGGCGGCGGCGCTCGGCGGCGTCGGCCAGGTTGCAGGGGCCGTCCAGCGCGGGATCGATGCCCTGCACCAGCACCGCTTTCGGTCCGGCTTTCCACAACAGGTAGCGCAGGCTGACGGCGACGATCGGGGCGCCCGCCTCGTAGGCTTCGGTATGCAGGTACAGGGCCGGCTTGTGGCCGAAGTCGGCCAGCAGCGGCAGCAGGTCGTGCCAGGACGAGTACCAGCCGTCGTCGAGCGTCACCGCGACCGGGATACCGCGCACCTTGGCCGCCGAGCCGTCGGCGACCTGGTCGAGCGTGACCGGCACGAAGCCTTTACTGCGCAGCCACTCCAGGCGCTCGCGCAGCTGCCCGGGCGTGCAGAACAGCTTCGGGTTGTACAGGCGCTCGTCGCCCAGGTTGCCGCCGTGGTAGCACAGGATGCGCGGATACTTGCGCGTCACCGTGCGCATCAGCGCGAATACGCCCGCCATCCGGGCGACGCGCAGAACCGTTTGTTTGATGCTCATTTCAATTCCTATCCAATCCATCCAGCCGGCGCGCCCAGGCCTGCTGGTCGCGCTTGCACCATACCAGCGTCCACGAGGCGGGCCGATAGCGGCCGGCGGCATGCAGCGCGCGCCGCTTTTCCGATTTGGAGGTGGCGTTCGCCACCGCCTGCTCGTCATGCGACACGAACAGCACGCGCGCGCCGCCCGCTTCGGGCACCGTGCGCAGGTAGGCCAGGTGCGGGCTGATGCTTTCCACGACCGGGTCGTAGAACCAGCTGCCGCCGATCATGCCCAGCACCTCCGGGTGCAGCGCGTACAGGTCGACACAGCAGCGGTAGCACTCGTTGCGCCCCGCCTCGTTGAATTCGTCGAGATACAGTTTATGGACGTGCACCTCGAAAAACGGCCGGAAGCCGCCGGCCCGCGCGAACAGCAGCAGGCGTCCGGGCAGCCGGCGCAACCCGCCCTTCCACAGCAGCGAGCGGCCGACGCCCGAATGCGGGTCGATGACGCTCGAGGCGCCCGCATACAGGCGCAGCGTGGCCAGGCCCAGCTCTTTCAAAAAGACGTCGGCCTTGAGCCGGCAGTACTGCAGCACCGCGTCGTCATGCGCGGCGATGCGTTCGAACTGCCTGAGCTGGTGCGCGCGCACCCGCGCGGGCAGCTTCTCCACGCGGCTGCTACGCAGCGTGGAACGCACGGCCGCCAGCAGGCAGGCCAGCAGGAAGATGCGGGCGCCCTGTTCGCCGGCCGCGTCGAGGACGGCCGCGTGCAGGGCGCGCGCCTCGGGTGCGATGTACTTGAAGCCGAGACGTCCCGGCGGCACCTCGACGCAGGCGACGAAAGCGGCGATGCGCTCGCTTGAGTCGGACAAGCCCGGCAAGCGGGCAAGGAGCGCACCCAGGCGTTCGTCTAGCCGCGCTTCGAGGTCGGGGACGGGCTGGTCGCGCATCGAGATCAATCGTTGAGCGCCACTTGCGACGGGATTTCGAGGATGGCGAAATCGATGTAGTCGGGTTTGTTGTTGACTTCGATGATGACCGGACCCTGGGCCGTGAACGCGACGTCGACGCCGAGGTAGCGCGTATGCGGGAAGGCGGCCAGCGTGCGGCAGGCCACTTCCTTGGCCTCGTCCCAGAACGGCACCATCACGCCCTCGATCGGCGCGCCGTGGTCCGGATGGACCACGTAATCGACGTCGACTTGCGGACGGCGGCCCGGTCCCAGGCGGCCGGTCTGGATGTCGGCGACGGTCCACATGCCGCCGGCGCCGACGTTGTCGACGAGGGTGCCAGAGCGTCCGATGCGGGCAAACGCGCCGAAGGCGCGCGCCTCTCCCTTCTCCGGCTGGTACACCATCATGCGGATGGTGTTGACGCTCGACGGATTCAATGCGTGCATGACCGGATGCTGCTCGATGAATTCCTGCAGGATGCGGTTGCCATGCGGCGCATACTGGGCGTAGCGCTCGACGAAGACGTCGCAGCTGACGGTTTCGCCCGAGCCGAGCAGGCGCAGCATCGGCTTGCCGTTCTCGCGCACGACATCGGCGGCGACGAAGCCGCGGCCATTCCAGCCCTCGGTCTCCTTGGCGCAGAAGCGCTCCACCCCTTCCCTGGTCAGCAGGCGTTCGAGATCGGCGCCCGTGCGCAGCGGCAGGCCGTGCATGTCCAGGCCCTTCCTGACGCACAGGTGCCCGAAAGTACGCGGTGCGGGAATGCCCAGCAGTTTAAAGAGCGCCGCTTCGGGCAACTTGTTTTGCGGGAGCTTGTTATAGCGCGGATCGTTCAGTTCCGACACGCGCTTCTCGTACAGCTTGTGACCGTAAAAGCCCTTTTTAAAAGTCATCGGGGCGCCGCGGCGGCTCAGTCCGGCGTCGAAGTAATAGCCTGGCCCGAAGCCGCGCGTGACATACAAATAGCCGATTTCGTAGATCTTGCGAAAGACGGGGACGTCCCGTCCCTGGTTGTCGTCGAGGATACGGCGGACAAGCTTGGAAATCTTGATCATGGAGAGCGTTTCAACAGGGTGGGAGCGGGCGGCGCGGACTACTGCATGTGCCTGGCACAGAGTGGTCTTTACTTTTTAACACATATTCTATATGAATCGTGGAAAGCATGGCCACGCGTGCTGTCCTCCGGAAACTACTGCGTCACCCACGCCACATATTCCCTCACGGCATGCCTGGTCAGACCAGCACCTCGGGAGCGTCCGGGTGGCTCAGAAAACCTTGCGGGCTGGCCGAGCGGCCATAGGCGCCGGACTGGAACACGACCACCAGGTCGCCCACTTGCGCCTGCGGCAGCTCCATGCGCTCGGCCAGCAGGTCGAGCGGCGTGCACAGCGGCCCGACGACGGACACGGATTCGCGCGCTGCGGAGGCGCTCATCCGGTTGCCGATCGCGACCGGGTAGTTCTTGCGGATCACCTGGCCGAAATTGCCGGAGGCGGCCAGGTGGTGGTGCAGGCCGCCGTCGGTGACGAGAAAAACCTGGCCGCGCGAGACCTTGCGGTCGATCACGCGCGCCACATAGACCCCGGCCTCGCCTACCAGGTATCTCCCCAGTTCGATCGAAACCTGGGCATCCGGCAAGTCCGCCCCCACGCCCGGCAGGGCAGCTGCCAGCGCTTCTCCGATCGGCGCCAGGTCGAGCGCGGCCTCGCCCGGAAAATACGGGATGCCGAAGCCGCCGCCGATGTTCAGGATGCGCACCGGGTCGCGCGTGTGGCTGGCCAGTTCACGGGCCAAGCTAAAGGTCTGGGCCTGGGCCTCGATGATCGCCTCGGCCTTCAGACTTTGCGAACCGCTGAAGATGTGGAATCCGAGCACGGTGAGGCCGAGCTGCGCGCACAGGTTCAATAGGCGCGGCGCGTCCTCGGCGTCGATGCCGAACTGCTTGGCGCCGCCGCCCATGCGCATGCCCGAGCCTTTCAGTTCATAGTCCGGATTGATGCGCAGGACCAGCAGCGGCGCAATGCCGAGCTGCTCGCCGATCGCCGCCAGCAGGCGCAGCTCGCGCTCGGACTCGGCGTGCACGACGGCGCCGGCCGCCACCGCGCGGGTCAGCTCGGCCTCGGATTTGCCGGGACCGGCAAAGCTGATGCGGCCGGGCGCCATGCCGGTATCGAGCGCGACCTTCAGCTCGCCGCCGGAGGCGACGTCGATGCCGTCGACCAGGCCCGCCATGTGCTGCACCAGGGCCGGCATCGGATTCGCCTTCATCGAAAAATGCAGTTCCACTGCCGGCGGCAGATGCGCGCGCACGTGGGCCACGCGTTCGCTCAGCAGGCGCCGGTCGTAGGCATAGAAGGGCGTGCTGCCGACCCGCTGCGCCAGGCGCGTGAGCGGGATGCCGCCCACCAGCAGGCAGTCGTCCTCGACCGGGAACAGGGTCTGGGCGGCGTGGACCGGTTTTGCATTCATACGGTGCTTTCGAACAGGGTCATGAAGGATTGCTGCAGCAGCTTGCGGTCGATCTTGCCGTTCGGGTTGCGCGGGAAGGCCGCATCGTGCAGGGCGATATGGCCCGGCACCATCCAGGCCGGCAAATGGCGCTGGCAGGTTTTCAGCAGCGCGGCGGTGTCGGTATCGGCCTCTTTCGGCAGCGCCAGCAGCACGATCGCCTGGCCCAGCTGCGGATGCGGCACGCCGAAGGCGACCGCCTCCGCGACCAATCCGCTCGCGTACACGACTTCCTCGACTTCCAGCGGGCTGACGCGGTAGCCGGAGACCTTGATCATGTCGTCGCTGCGGCCGATAAAATACAGGTAGCCCTCTTCGTCCATGCGCACGGTGTCGCCCGACCAGACCGCCATCTCGACCAGCGGCAGCGCCGGATCCTGCCCGGGCGCCGGCTTGAAGCGCTCGGCGGTTTTAAGGGGATCGTTCCAGTAGCCGAGCGAGACCAGGGCGCCGCGGTGCACCAGTTCTCCCGCTTCGTTCGGCGCGCAGGGCGTGCCGTCGGGCCGCACGACCAGCACCTGCGCGTTCGGGATCGCGCGGCCCATCGAGTCGGGACGGCGATCGAGTTCGCTCGGCGGCAGATAGGTCGACCTGAACGCTTCGGTCAGGCCGTACATCAGGAACAGTTCGGCCTTTGGCAAGGCCGCGCGCAGGCTGGCCACCGTGGCGGTCGGCAGCGCGCCGCCGGAATTGGTCAGATAGCGCAGCGGGCAATCGTCCGGCCAGGGCAGGCTCGCCAGCTGGAACCACAGCGGCGGCACCGCGGCCAGGCCGGTGATGCGTTCCGCCGCGACGGCTTTCAGGATGTCTTTCGCGAACAGGTGGTTGATCAGTACCGCGGTGGCGCCTTTTAAGAATGCGCAGGTCAGCTGGCTCAGGCCGTAGTCGAAACTGAGCGGCAGGACCGATAAAATGCGGTCCTGCGGCGTGATCGCCAGATAGCTGCTGACGCTGTGGGCGCCGGCCACCATGTTGCGGTGCGAGAGCACCACGCCTTTCGGCTTGCCGGTGCTGCCCGAGGTGTACAGGATCGCGGCCATGTCGGCGTCGATCGGACGGCGCGCGGCCAGCACGCCCGGCGCGGGCGCCGCCTGCGCCGCGTCCCAGGCGCGCACATCCAGCCCGGCGTAGTCCTGCGGCGCACCGGTGACGAATACCGTGCGCAGGTCGGGGCAGCCGGCCAGCACCTCGCGCAGCTGCAGCAGCCGTTCGGGCGAGGTGACCAGCACCCGCACGTTGCAGTCGGCCAGGATGTGCGCCACCTGCTCCGGTTTCAGCTGCGGATTGACCGGCACGAACACGGCGCCGGCGAGGGAAGCGCCGAACATCGCGGCCACGTTCTCGGTTCTCTTTTCCAGGAACACGGCGACCCGGTCGCGCGGGTTGACGCCGGCGCCGAGCAGGGCGCCGGCCGCGCCGTCGACCGCCGCGGCTAGCGCTGCGTAGTCGAGGCGTACAGCGCCGTACACGAGCGCCTCTGCGCCGGGCGTGCGGCGGGCGGAATCGAACAGGAAATCGTGGATCAGCTCAGTCATTGGTCGGAATCGCTACGGGAATCGTCTGCAGGCGCGCGGCCTGGCCGCACAGCCCGCAATCTTAACAGCTTGGCGCTGCCCTGCCCTGCCGAATCGGCGCGCTGGCGCGGCAATGAGGGATGTCTCGTGGCAAATTTTTCAACTGCCGGTTTATACTGGCCGGATGCTCGCGCACCCATCTCCCGGCCGGCCCCTGATTCCGCTGGCGCCGATCCTGTCGGCGTCCTCGTTCCGGCGCGCATATGAGGTCCCCGTGCGCACCGTGCTCGACGCCGGCGAGGTCCGCCTGGTGACGAGCGGCCGCGTCGCGATCGCCCTCGCCCTGCGCGAACTGGACCTGCAGCCGTGCCAGCGCGTGCTGGTGCCGGCTTATCACAGCGCTTCGATGGTGCCGCCGGTGCTCTGGCGCGGCGCCGAGCCTGTGTTCTATCGCGTGCAGATGGACACCTCGGTCGACCTCGCCGACCTGGCGCAGAAAATGACGCCCGGCGTGCGCGCCGTGATGGTCACCCATTATTTCGGCTTCCCGCAAGACCTGGCGCCGGTCCGCGCCCTGTGCGACGCGCGCGGGGTCGCCCTGATCGAGGATTGCGCCCACTGTTTTATCGGCGAACGCGACGGCCGCCCGGTCGGCGCCTGGGGAGATTACGCGATCGCCAGCAGCATGAAATTCCTGCCAATCTATGAAGGCGGCGCGCTGGTCTCGGCACGCCACCCTTTACATAAAGTCGTGCTGCGTTCGGCCGGCGCCGGTTTCGAGCTGAAAGTGGCCCTGAATTCGCTCGAGCGCGGTTTCGCCTACGGCCGCCTGCCGGCCGTGCGCGCCGCCTTGAGCTTGCCGCTGCGCGCCAAGGCGGCCGTGTGGGGACTGCTGAAACGCCGGCGCGGCAGTGCCGCCCCGGCGCTGGCGCCTGCTTCCTCCGACAGCAGTTTTAATTTCGACCCGAACTGGCTGGATAAACGCTCGTCTCTGTTCGCGCGCGCCATGCTGAGACTGGCCGCGCCGGGCCGCATCGCTGCAATGCGCCGCCGTCATTACGCGCGGCTTGAAACGGCAGTGCGCGACCTGCCCGGCGTGCGCCCATTGCACCCGCGCCTGCCGGACGGCGCCTGTCCCTGGGTCTTCCCGCTGCTGGCCGACGATCCCGAAGCCCTGTTCGCACGCCTGCAGGCGCGCGGCGTGCCGCTGACGCGCTTCGGCACGCCGTTCTGGCGCGGCGTCGACGCAAGCACCTGCGCCAACAGCGCCCACTTGGCCACCCACGTGCTGGCCCTGCCCTGCCACCAGGAGCTGACGGAAGCAGAAGTCACCTGGCTCGCAGCCACCCTGCGCGAGGCGGTGACGGCATGAGCTGGACTTTAACGCCCGCCCGCGAATTCGCGCGCCACGCCGGGGAGTGGGACCGGCTGCACGCCGCCCAACACGCCGCTTCCTTGCTGGCCGTGGATTTTGTTGCACCACTCATTGAAACCTTCGGGCGCGGCGACGAACTGCTGGCCTGCCTGCGCGAAGGCGGCCGGGTGCGCGCCATGGCGATCGTGCGCCCGAGCCGGCGCGGCGCCTGGAGCACTTTTCAGCCGGCCCAGGCCCCGGTCGGGCTGTGGCTGCAGGATGCAAGCCTCGACACGGCCGCCGCCGCGCGCAGCCTGCTCGGCGCCTTGCCCGGCTTCCCCCTGCTGCTGGCGCTGACGCAGATGGATCCGCAGCTGTCGCCGCGGCCGCATGACGGCCCGCTGGTGCGCACCCTCGACTACATCGACACGGCGCGCGTGACGCTGGCCGGTTCCTTCGACGACTACTGGAACGCGCGCGGCAAAAACCTGCGCGGCAATTTAAAGAAGCAGCGCGCGCGCCTGGAACGCGAAGGCGTCATCACGCGCATGGTGGTCGACCGTTCTCCCTCCGCCATGGCGCAGGCGGTCGCCGACTACGGCCGCCTGGAAACGACGGGCTGGAAGGGCGGCGAAGGCACGGCTGTGAGCAGCGAGAATGCGCAGGGCCGCTACTACCGCGCCATGCTCGAAGGAATGGCGGCGCGCGATGCCGCCAGCGTCTACCGCTATTATTTCGGCGAACAGCTGGTGGCCATGGACCTGTGCGTCGAGGATGGCGACAGCATCGTGGTGCTGAAAACGGCCTACGACGAGAGCGTACCGTCGAATTTATCGCCCACCCTCTTGATGCGCGAGGAAGCGACCCGTACCCTGTTCGACGGCCGTTTTACCCGCCTGGAATTCTACGGCCGCGTGATGGAGTGGCATACGCGCTGGACGGAAGAGGTACGCACTATGTACCATGTCAATTATTACCGCTGGCCGGGACTGGCCCGCCTGCATGCGCTGCTCGACGCGCGCTCCGCGGCACCATCCCGCCCGGCCCACCCTACGACGACAAGCCTATGAAGTACCTTCAAGAAGTCAAAACCCTCCTGATCGACGTGCTCAACCTGGGCCCGGCCGGGCAATCGCTGGACGCCGATTCGCCGCTGCTGGGCAGCCTGCCCGAGCTCGACTCGATGGCGGTGGTGACCCTGATCGGCGCCCTGGAAGAGCATTTCGGGATCATGGTCGACGACGACGACATCAGCGCCAGCACCTTCGCCACCCTCGGCAGCCTGGCTGCCTTCGTGGCCGAGCGCGCGGAATAAACCGGGCATGGACCTCCCCGGCCACGCGCCCGCCGACGCGTTCTTCCTCGACACGCCCGACGGCCAGCGCTTCTGCCTCTACCACGCGCCTGTCGGCGAGTGCCGCGGCGCACTGGTCTACGTCCACCCCTTCGCCGAAGAGATGAACCGCTCGCGCCGCATGGCCGCGCTGGGCGCGCGCGCCCTGGCCGCACAGGGCTACGGCGTGCTGCTGCTCGACCTGCACGGCTGCGGCGACAGTGCCGGGGATTTCGGCGACGCCAGCTGGGACGGCTGGCTGCGCGACATCACAGCCGGCCGCGCCTGGATCGAAGAGCGCCTGGGACGCACGGCCGGCTTGATGGGCCTGCGCGTCGGCGCCCTGCTCGCGGTGGCCCACGCCCAGACCGCCGCCGTGCCGCCCGAACGCCTGCTGCTGTGGCAGCCGGTCACCAACGGCTCCGGCTACCTGAACGGCTTCCTGCGCCTGCGCCTGGCCGGCGAACTGCTGGCCGGCGGCAGCGACAGCGGCGGCACCGAAGTCCTGCGCGAAGCCCTTGCCGCCGGCGAATCGCTCGAGATCGCCGGCTACCAGCTCAACCCGCAGCTGGCCGCCGGCCTGGACGCGGCCGATGCGCGCGCGCTCGGCCCCCGTTGCCCGATCAGCTGGTTCGAAGTCACGGCCACGGCCGGCCGCCCGCTGCCGCCGGCCGCCGTGCGCGTGGCCGATACCTGGAGATTGCAGGGCAGCCGGGTCGACGTGCACACGGTGCAGGGACCACAGTTCTGGACCGCGCCGGAAACGGTCGACTGCCCGAGCCTGCTGGAGGCCACGCTCGCCAGCCTGGAGACATCCCATGACTGAACGCGCCCTCGCCTTCGCCTGCCGCGGCGCCTGGCTGTACGGCATTCTCAGCCTGCCGCAGGCGGCAACGGCCGCGCGCCGCGGCGTCCTGATCGTCGTCGGCGGCCCGCAATACCGCGCCGGCAGCCACCGCCAGTTCACCCTGCTCGCGCGCGACCTGGCCGCCGCCGGCATCCCCGCCATGCGCTTCGACTACCGCGGCATGGGCGACAGCGAGGGAGACCTGCAAACCTTCGACAACGTCGACGAAGACCTGCGCGCCGCCATCGACCGTTTCATGAGCGAAGTGCCGGGCATGACGGAAGTCGTGCTGTGGGGCCTGTGCGACGGCGCCTCGGCCGCCGCGCTGTACGCGCCGCAGGATGCGCGCGTGGCCGGATTGGTATTACTGAATCCCTGGGTCCGCACCGAGGAAGGCGCCGCGCGTGCCACCATCAAGCATTACTACAAGGACCGCCTGTTCGATCCGCGCCTGTGGAACAAGATCAAAAAAGGCGAGTTCGACGTCAAGGCTTCAGTCAGTTCGCTGTGGGACAACGTCGGCAAGGCCTTCAGTCCGAACCGCGGCGCCGGAGACGGCGATGGCGGTGAGGGCGCACCGCTGCCTGAACGCATGCACGGCGCACTGACCGGCTTCCATGGCCGCGTGCTGGTCGTGCTGAGCGGCGCCGACCTGACGGCCCAGGAATTCGCCGATCTTTCCAGCCGCCCCGGCGCCTGGCAGAAATTGCTGGGCGCGCCGCGCTTTACGCGCCAGCAGATCGACAAGGCCGACCACACCTTCTCCAGGCGGCCCTGGCAGGACCAGGTATCGAACTGGACGCGCGACTGGCTGCGCAGCTGGTAAGCAGGCCCTCCGGCGGGCGCCGGGCTCGCTTGCATCTCTCCAGTGTTTCCCTATCCTGAAAGTTCGTCAACGAACCAATGCGGAGGTAGGTGATGGACACCATCGAACGCAGCGAGAAGGAGGTTTTGCAAGGCAGCCTGAGGGGGACCGTGCTGCTGCCGCAGGATGCGGACTACGAGGGGGCCCGTAAAATCTGGAATGCGATGATCGACAGGCGCCCGGCCATGATCGTGCGCTGCGCCGGCGCGGCCGACGTGCGCACCGCCGTCGACTTCGCGCGCGAGCGCGGCCTGCCGCTGGCCGTGCGCGGCGGCGGCCACAACATCGCCGGCAGCGCGCTCGTCAACGACGGCCTGGTGATCGATTTATCCGGCATGCGCTCGGTGCAGGTGGCGCCGCACAGGCAGCGCGCCTGGGTCGAGGGCGGCGCGCTCCTGCGCGACGTCGACCACGAGACGCAAGCTTATGGGCTGGCCACGCCGCTCGGCATCAATTCGACCACCGGCGTCGGCGGCCTGACCCTCGGCGGCGGCTTTGGCTGGCTGACGCGCAAGCACGGCCTCGCCGTCGACAACCTGGTATCGGCCGACATCGTCACCGCCGGCGGCGAGCGCCTGCACGTCGACCGCGACCATTACCCCGACCTGTTCTGGGCCATCCGCGGCGGCGGCGGCAATTTCGGGGTGGTGACCACCTTCGAGTTCGCCCTGCACCCGGTCGGACCGCTGGTCACCGCCGGCCTGATCGTGTTCCCGTTCGGCCAGGCGCGTTCCCTGCTGCGCAGCTACCGCGACTACGTCGAAGCGCTCGACGACAACGTCTCGGTCTGGGCCGTGCTGCGCGGCGCGCCGCCGCTGCCCTTCCTGCCCGAATCGGTGCACGGCAGCGGGATCGTGGCGCTCGCCTTTTTCTCGCCGCTGCCGCCGGACCAGGTACAGGATGCGCTCGATACGGTAAGGAGTTTCGGTACCCCGCTCGGCGAACACGTGGGCGCCGTGCCCTATGCCGCCTGGCAGCAGGCATTCGACCCGCTACTGGTGCCGCCGGCGCGCAATTACTGGAAGTCGCACAATTTCAATACCTTGTCCGATGCCGCCATCGACGTCGTGATCGACTACGCCGGCAGGCTGCCGTCCACGCAAAGCGAGATTTTCCTGGGACTGATCGGCGGCGCGGCGAATACCCGCGCGCCCGAAGAGACGGCCTACCCGCACCGCAAGGCGCTGTACGCGATGAACGTGCACACGCGCTGGGACACGCCGAACGAGGATGCAGGCTGCCTGGCTTGGGCGCGCGAATTTTTCAAGGCGGCGGCGCCCCATGCGGCCGGCGGCGTCTACATCAATTTTCTCAACGAGGACGAGGTCGACCGCATCGCCGAAGCCTACGGTCCGAACTACGAGCGGCTCAGGCAGGTCAAGGCGCAGTACGATCCGAACAACCTGTTCCGCGCGAATCAGAACATCCGGCCGGCCTGACAGGGTCAGGCCGCGACCGCTTCCGATGGCTGCGTGCGCAGCAACAGGGGCGCCACTTGCGCCGCCGACCAGTCGCGCGGCGCACGCAGTTGGCGTGCGGCGTACAGGCAGGACGGGTCCTTCAGGAACATCTTGCGCGCCTGCTCCGGTTGCTCGCGCAGCCATTGATTGATCATGTCCTGCGCCGTCGCCGGCAGCTGCTGCGGCGGCAGGCGCTTGATCGTCATGTGTTCGCGCAGCGCCCGGCTTTCGAGCGTCCCGACGGCCTGGCGCAATCTCCGCTTGAAGTAGGCGACGAGCTTCTTGTAGCTCAGTTCGGAGATCCCGTCGACGTCCCAGGTCGCATCGGCGACGGCCACGACGGTGCCCCCCTTCCACTCGTGCCTGGCGGGGTCGAGCTTGTAGCACAGGACCGCGCCCAGCATGGGGTCGGTGCGGTACAGCCCGAGCGGCATGCGGAAACCGGCGTTGCGGATCAGCTCCATGCTGCTCGCCTTCAGCGCATACAGGTTGCCGTGGATGCCGCCGCTGCGCAGCATGGCTTCGCGCAGGCGCGTGGCCGAGCGCCCGGAGGTGGGCACGCCGCTCGCCGCCATCGCATCCGGCGCACTGTCCAGGCGCCGCTCGATGGCCGCCAGGGCGTCCGGCCTGATCCGCGCATAGCCATCGATGAAGAAGGTGAGGCCGCCGGTATCCCAGATGCGGTGGATATACTCGTTCCAGGTGTGCGCCTTGTCGGGCGCGGCAATCGACCAGACGCGCAAGCTGCAGCCTCCGGTCGCGATCGTCGCCGCCACGTCGGCGAAATCGGCGGCCAGCGCATGGTTGCCGTTGATGAGGACATCGATCGTCGCTTGCCGGCCGGCGCAGGCGGCGATCGCGGCGCGCACGGTGGCCGACAGCACCGGCAGCGATTCGCGTGCCGTAAAGATCGCAACGGCCCAACGGGAGGTCACACTAGGCATTCAGTACTCCACACTTGCATGAAGGGTTAACAATGGTAAATCGCTTCAGTTGCGTGCGCCCGCGCGCAGGCATGCGCTGAAATCGTCGAAGGCGCCATAGCTTCGTTGGCGCTCGCGGGCGCTCCCGCATAGCCCGACGGCCGCTGCGCTTGCTTCGTGCCGCGCCTGGTCGCGCCAGCGCAGGTCGAGCCGCGCCGGATCGGCGAACAGCGCGCGCTGCGGATGGCGGCCGAGATAGAGCTGCCAGATCGGCGTGGCGAGGTTGTTCTCGCCGCGCAGCAGGCCGCCGTCGTCGGCACGCAGGGGGCCGTCGACCAGGTTGCCTTCGAGCGTGGCGCTGCTGGTCGGGAAGCGCACCTGCACCCCGGCCGTGTCGAGCAGGGTGTTGTCGACCAGCTGCGTGCCCGCCGCGCTGTTCAGGTAGATGCCGACGTCGGAGCAGCCGGCCACCAGGTTGGCGCGCATGCTGCCGCCGGCGTGCTCGGTGATGCAGCGCGCGTCGCGGCAATAGCGCTTGCCGGTGGCGCCGCCGCCAAAGGACAGGCCGATGCGCTGTCCCGGCTGCCCCTTGAGCGCCGCTTCGCACAGCACCACGTTGCGCTCGAACACGGTGCGCTCGGCCGCGCCCTTGGCAAAGGCGCCGTAGCTGACCTGGTCGCCCCAGGCCTTGACGAAGTCCTGGATCAGGTTGGCGCGGATGGTCCAGTCGCTGGCGGCGACCAGGTCGATCGGCGTGACCGGACGCGCCGTCATGCGCGGCGCCGCATTGGCCAGGGTGTTCGCTTCGATCAGGCCATGGTCGGGAAAGCCGTAGCGATTGCCGTTGATTTTAAAGTGGGCATTGAAATCCCGGATCGTGTTGTTGCGGGCGGCGAAGTGATGGGCGCCGCCGACCACGTGGAAGGCGTGGTCGCAGTATTCGTCGGCACTGCAGGCGCCGCGCAGGTGCAAATTATCGAAGCGCCAGTACGGCGCCATCACCGTAAAACCTTCGCCGGCCTGGACCGCGATGTTGACCGTGCCCGGACGCGCGGCGCGCACGACGATGGGCGCGGCCGCCGAACCGGGCCGGGTCGCGTACAGCGTCTTGCGCAGCAGGTAGTCGCCGGGCAGGAAGGTGATGATATCGCCCGGCACGGCAACCGCCATGGCGCGGCGCGCTTCGTCGACCGAGCCCACCAGGCGCTCGTGTCCGGGCGGGGCCGGCACGGCCTCGAGCTGGGCGCCCAGGCGCAGCGCCGGCGCCGCGTACGAAGCGGCCTGCCCGCGGTCAAGCTCGAGCAAGGTCGCCGCCGTGAAGCGGCCCACGCTTTCGATCGAGGCGTTGTGGCCGCTGGTGCGTTTCAGGATATACGGCGCCAGCGCGCGCGGCGTGACGCCTTGCGACTGCAGGAAAGCCAGACCGGCACCGGCGCCGGCCGCCGCCAGTACCAGCGGTACGGCCAGCGCTGCGATCCACTTCATGCCGCGGTCTTGATGTTGTGACGGCTCATCAGGTCGTACATGGTCGGGCGGCTGATGCCGAGGATTTCGGAAGCCTTGACGATGTTGCCGTCCACGCGTGCCAACGCCTTGACGATGGCTTTATATTCGGCCTCGTCGCGCACTTGCCGCAGGTTGATCGGCTCTTCTTCAAGGCCCTCTCCCGGCAGGCCCAGGTCGTCGGCGACGATCGTGTTCCCGTCGGCCATGATCACGGCGCGTTTAATATAATTTTCCATCTCGCGCACATTGCCCGGCCATGGATAGGCTTCGATGGCGGCGATCGCGTCCGGCGCGAAATGCAGCGAGCCGCGGCCTTCGGCGGCGCAGAACTTGTTTTTGAAGTGGTGAGCCAGCAGGGCGGCGTCGCCTTCGCGCTCGCGCAGCGGCGGGATCGTCACCACGATCTCGGACAGGCGGTAATACAAGTCTTCGCGGAAGCGCCCTTGCGCGCACAGCTCCTTGAGTTTCTGGTGGGTCGCGCAGACGATGCGCACGTCGACCGGAATCTCTTCGTGGCCGCCGATGCGCTCGATCACGCGCTCCTGCAGGAAGCGCAGCAGCTTGGCTTGCAGCGGCATCGGCAGGTCGCCGACTTCATCGAGGAAGAAGGTCCCGCCGTGGGCCAGTTCCACTTTACCCTTGGTCTGCTTGGCCGCGCCGGTAAAGGCGCCCTTCTCGTAGCCGAAGAGTTCCGATTCGAGCAGGTTTTCCGGAATTGCCGCGCAGTTGATCGCCATGAAGCGTTCTTTCGAGCGCGGGCTCAATGCGTGCACGGCGCGCGCCAGCACTTCTTTACCGGTGCCGGATTCGCCCAGCAGCATCACGGAGGCCGAAGTCGGCGCGACCTTTTCGACGTTGCGGCAGATTTTCAGCATCGACGGGGCGCGCGAGATCACGCCGGCCATCGGCGAATCGGCTTGCTCTCTCTGCATGCGGCGGTTTTCCTGCTGCAGCTCGTGCAGGAAGAAGGCGCGCTGGATCACCAGGTTCAGCACTTCGGGGTCGCAGGGCTTCTGGTGAAAATCGTAGGCGCCCAGGCCGATCGCCTTCACGGCATTCGCATGGTCCTGGTTGCCGGTCAGGACGATCACGCGCGTGTCCGGCGCCAGGGCCAGGATCTGCTGCAGGGTGGCCAGGCCCTCGGTCGAGCCGTCCGGGTCAGGCGGCAGGCCCAGGTCCATGGTCACCACCGCCGGTTCGTGGCGGCGGATCTGCGCCAGCGCCGCTTCGCGGTCGCCGGCGACGGCCACGTCATACGCGTCCAGGCTCCATTTGAGCTGCTTTTGCAGGCCCGGGTCGTCTTCGATGATCAGGAGTTTCGGTTTGTTCTGGGTCACAGTGGTCAATCCTCGGTGTCAGGCTGCACGGTCGACGAGCAGCGCATCCTGCCGGTACAGGGGCAGGATGACTTTGAAAGTGGTGCCGAGCGCCGGCGTGCTGACGACTTCCAGCCGCCCGCCCAGCTCGTTGATGTATTCGCGGCTTTCGAACACGCCGATGCCCATGCCGGCCGACTTGGTCGACTCGAAAGGCTTGAACAGGCGCTCGCGGATGAACTCTTCGCTCATCCCCTCCCCCGTATCGGTGATCTCGATGCGCACCGTCTCGCCCTCCTGCATCAGGGCGATGGTGACGCTGCCGTCTTTCGGGGTGGCCTCGATCGCATTCTGGATCAGGTGGCCCACCACGCGCTCGAGGCGCTCGCGGTCGGCCCGCACGCGCAGGCCGGTGTCGCGCACGTCCAGGCGCGGGCGCGGCTCGAAGGCCGCCTTGTTCGCCACCGCCTGGCGCACCACCTGGTCCACCGCGAGCGGCACCGGCTTTTCCTCGACGTCGATGCGCGAGAGTTTTTGCAGCATCAGGCGCATCTTCTGCACCGACAGGGACACCGTTTCCAGCATGTCGGCCTGGAACTCGGGGTTGTGCTTGTGCTTCTCGGCGTTGGCGTTCATCAGCGACAGCTGCGACACCAGGTTTTTCAGGTCGTGCACGACGAAGGTCGACATGCGGTTGAAGGATTCGAACTGGCGCGCCACCATCAGTTCGTTGGCCGCGTCCTGCTGCGCCAGGTAGCTGGCGGCCTGGCTGCCGGCGATTTCCAGCAGGTCCAGCACTTCCCAGTTCAGTTTCACCGGGCTGCGCGCGGTCTGCAGCACGACGAAGCCGAACAGTTCGGTGCCCATCATCAGCGGCACCACCAGCCAGCCGCGCGGCCAGGCGCGCAGCCAGTCGGGCAGCTGCAAATTATCGTACTTGGCCGGGTCGTCCGCGTATTCGTCGAGGTCGATCACCCACTGGGTCGATTCGAGGAAGCGGCACAGCGGAGAATCGGCGGGTTCGACATCGACCGGCAGCGGCACTTCCCAGCCGGCCACGGGTTCGAAGCGGCCGCCATCGCGGCGCAGCCACAGCCCCCCACCCGGGCTTTCGACGAGGGCGGCGACGGCCTGCACGGTGCGCTCGCCCAGGTGCGGGCCGGCCGCCGACAGGGTGCGCGTAAAGCGCATCCACTCTTCGCGGTAGTCGTAGCCGTAGCTATAGAAATGCTTGGAAATGAAGACCTTCAGCCAGGCGCGGAAGGTGCCGGAGAACAGGATCCCGGCCAGCAGCAGCAGCGCGCCGAACAGGAAGGTCACCTGCATCACCGTGCCCCAGCTGCCGCCGAAGTAGCGCAGGTAGTAGCCGGCCGAGCCCATCGCCAGCAGGTAGATCGCGGAACCGAACAGCGCGGCCGAGTGAAACATGGCGCGGCGCGACACCGCCAGCGGCGAGCGCCAGGATTTGGCGCGCCGCATCGACAGGGCCAGCAGCGGCACGGTCAGCGCGTTGATCACGCCGCGCGCGGCCCAGATGTCCGGATCGACTTCGCGGAACAGCATTGCGTGGCTGTACAAATAAAAATCGTAGGCGAACATGCCGCCGATGCCGAGGCAGGCGAACTTGATCGCCCAGCGTTCCTGGGTGGTCTTGTTGCGGTAGGCCTGCTCGACCAGCAGCATGCCGCCGACCGCCTGCACCACGCGCACCGTCACCGGCAGCACGCTGTTGCCCAGCGAGAGGTCCCAGTAGCCGAGGATGGCGGCGCCTAGCGCGATCAGATAGCAGACGGCAGCCGCGAACAGCGTCGGCTTCAGTCCAAACGGCAGGCGGCTGCCGGCCTGGCGCCAGTCGCCCAGCAGCACGACGAGGAACAGCGACCAGACGGCGTTGCGCGCGACCTCGAAACCGTCCGAGAGGTCGGTCCACATCAGCAAGTCGGTGGCGGCCCAGGCCAGGGAAGCGGCCCAGAAGCTCGAGATCAGGCAGGCGGCGACCAGCAGCGGCCCATGCGCCCGCCCGCGCCAGCTGGTCAGCAGCGGCACGCCCAGCAGCAGGAAGCCGAGGGCCGCGAGGCCGTAGCTGTAAGTAGCGATACTGGTGAGAGAGACACTATCCATGTGGACGAACCGGGCAAATCATTTGTTTCGATCGGCTCTTAGTTAGAGGCTCAGGGAGATGCGAGAAACCGTAGCGAGCGGAAGGAGGTTTGGCCGAGAAGCGCAGCTGTACGGCTGTACAGCGAGCATCGCAGGCCAAAGATCCGACGCGCAGTAGGTTTATCGCGTCTCCCTCAGCGGCCGCTGCGGAACAGCACGACCTTGAGCGTATTAATCAGGACCAGGAAGTCGAGGAACAGGCTGTTGTTCTTGACGTAATAGAGGTCGTACTGCAGCTTTTGCAGCGCGTCCTCGGCCGAGGAACCGTAGCCGTAACGCACCTGGGCCCAGCCGGTGATGCCTGGCTTGATGCTGTGGCGGACATTGTAGTACGGGACCACTTCGATCAGCTGCTCGACAAAATATGGGCGCTCCGGACGCGGGCCGACGAAGGACATCTCGCCCTTGAACACGTTCAGGATCTGCGGCAGCTCGTCGATCCGGGTCTTGCGCATGAAGTTGCCGACGCGGGTGACGCGCGGGTCGTTCTGCGCCGCCCATTGCGGCTTGCCGCTCTTTTCGGCGTCGGCGCGCATGCTGCGGAATTTGTGGACGAAGAAGCTTTTGCCGTCCTTGCCCACCCGTTCCTGCGAATAGAAGATCGGACCGCGGTCTTCCAGCCAGACGGCCAGCGCGGCCAGCATCATCAGCGGGAAGGTCAGCGCCAGGATCAGGATGCTGCACACCAGGTCGAAGGTGCGCTTCATGAAGGTGCGCACGAAACTCTGGTCGAAGCCGCCGCCGAAGACCAGCCAGCTCGGCTGCAGGGAATCGACCCGGATCTGGCAGGTTTCGCGTTCGAAGAAGGTGGCGGCGTCGGTGACCTTGTAGCCTTGCAGCTTGCAGTCGAGCAGTTCCTTGATCGGGAAGCCGCCGCGGCGGTTCTGTACCGAGACCACGATTTCCGACACGTTGTATTGGCGCGCCAGTTTCAGCAGCGATTCGCCGTCGCGCATCTTGAGCAGGTTCGACTGGCTCACGCAGAGTTCCTCGCCCGGGGCCGGAATGAAGCCGGCGATGTCGTAGCGGTGGTAACGATTGGCGCGCTCGGCCAGTTCGCTGCATTCCTTAGCCAGCGGTCCGCCGCCCAGGAACATGATGCGCGACTGCAGGAAGCGCGCTTCGGAAGTCTTGAAGAAGATCATCCGCGCAATAAAAATGCCGACCGCCGCCAGCGCGAACACCAGCAGCAGGATGCTGCGGCCGAAGGACAGTTCCGGCGCGACGTAGAACACCAGGGTCAGGATCAGGAAGCCCATCACGAAGGACGGCATCAGCTTCATCAGGAAGGGATGGCGCAGGCCTTCCTCGAAATCGAGCTGGTACATGCCCATCGCGCTCATGCTGAACACGATCGCCAGCGCAAACGCGACGGCCGAGGTGAAGAAATGGTCGAGCGACGGAACCGTCACCGTGGTGCCGATGTCCATGTAGCGCAAGGCCGCACCCGCGTAGGCGGCGCCGAGCAGCACCAGCACTTCCACGACCAGCAGGACGGATACGATCTTCGACACGTAATGGTTAGAAATCCTGAACACGTCAGCCTCCTGATTCTTTTTACTTACTTAGCTGCATCAGACCGTTGCAGGTCGTCGACATACCAATCCATGGCCTGGCGCAGGCCTTCGCCGATCCGGTGCGTGGGCGCATAGCCCAGCAGCGTGGCGGCCTTGCCGATGTCGGCTTGCGAGTGGCGCACGTCGCCACGGCGAAAATCGACATAGTGCGGCTGGTGCGCGTCCACATGCGGGAAGCGCGCGCGCAGCAAATCTCGCATCATCGCGTACAGCCCGTTCAGGCTGGTTCTCTCGTTGAGCGCGACGTTGTAGACCTGGTTGACGGCTTCCGGCGCCGCCATGGCCGCCAGCAGGTTCGCCTGCACCACGTTGTCGATGTAGCAGAAGTCGCGGCTGGTCTCGCCGTCGCCATTGATGCGCAGTTCCTGGTTGCGGATCAGCGCGGCGACCCATTGCGGGATCACGGCGGCGTAGGCGCCGTTCGGATCCTGGCGCGGGCCGAACACGTTGAAGTAGCGCAGGCCGATCGTTTCCATGCCGTAGGTACGGCCGAATACGTTCGCGTACAGCTCGTTGACGTACTTGGTCACGGCATACGGAGACAGCGGGTTGCCGATCACGTTTTCCACTTTCGGCAGGTCCGGATGGTCGCCGTAGGTCGAGCTCGAGGCGGCGTAGACGAAGCGGCGGACTTTCGCATCGCGCGCGGCGACCAGCATGTTCAGGAAGCCGGTGACGTTGACCTCGTTGGTCGTGGCCGGATCGTCGATCGAGCGCGACACGGAACCGAGCGCGGCCTGGTGTAATACGAACTCCACGCCGTCGCAGGCGCGGGCACAATCGGCCGGGTTGCGAATATCGCCTTCGATGAAATTAAATTTCATCCAGGCCTCTTCTGTGACAGATTCTTTCACCTGCTCCAAGTTGTGACGGTGCCCGGTCGCGAAATTGTCGAGCCCGGTGATACGCTGGCCGAGCTTGAGCAAGGCCTCGACCAGGTTCGAGCCGATGAAGCCGGCCGCGCCGGTGACCAGCCAGTGGTGGCTTTGCTGGCCCAGCTGCTGCCTAACGTCTTGAATCTTATTCACAGTTTCAGAACACTTTCTCGTTGATGCACTGGCACGTCGTCCATTCGGACGCTGGCGGAACGCACAAAGCCGCCGCGGTGGAGCGGCGGCTCGTCCCGCGCACAATACTTACAGGCGCCAGACGCAGTAGCCGGCCTCGCGGATGGCTTTTTCGTCGAATTGCGACTTGACGTCGATGAAGCAGCCGCCGTTGTTCAGCTTGCTCTGGAAATCGGTCAGCGACATCGCCAGCACTTCTTTGTGCGGCACGGCGGCGATCAGGGCGTCCGCCTTCGGCAGCGCGTCCCAGGAGCTTTCCAGCTTGATGCCGTATTCGTGCTGGGCTTCCTCGGCGTCGGCCAGCGGATCCCAGACGTGCACGTCGACGCCGTAGCTTTGCAGTTCGTGGACGATGTCGGCCACTTTCGAATTGCGCAGGTCCGGGCAGTTTTCCTTGAAGGTCAGGCCGATCACGTTGACCTTGGCGCCCTTGACCTGGAAGCCCGAGGAAATCATCGACTTTACGGTCTTTTCGGCAACAAATTTCGCCATGCCGTCGTTGATGCGGCGGCCCGCCAGGATCACCTGCGGGTGGTAGCCGACCATCTCGGCCTTGTGGGTCAGGTAGTACGGATCGACGCCGATGCAGTGGCCGCCGACCAGGCCCGGACGGAACGGCAGGAAGTTCCACTTGGTGCCGGCCGCTTTCAGCACTTCCAGCGTATCGATGCCGATCTTGTCGAAGATGATCGCCAGTTCGTTCATCAGGGCGATGTTCAGGTCGCGCTGGGTGTTTTCGATCACCTTGGCCGCTTCGGCGACCTTGATGCTCGAGGCGCGGTGCACGCCGGCCGTGATCACGGTCTCGTACAGCTGGGCGACGCTTTCCAGGGTCTCGGCGTCGTCGCCGGAGACGACTTTCAGGATCGTGGTCAGCGTGTGTTCCTTGTCGCCCGGGTTGATGCGCTCAGGCGAGAAGCCGACGTGGAAACCCTCTTTCCACTTGGTGCCCGAATGCTTTTCCAGCAGCGGGATGCAGACTTCTTCGGTCGCGCCCGGATACACGGTCGACTCGAAAATGACGATCGCGCCCGGCTTCAGGTTTTTACCAACCGTGGTGCTGGCGCCGATCAGCGGCGTGAAATCCGGATTGTGGGCGATGTCGACCGGGGTCGGTACGGCCACGACGACGTAGTCCGCCTGCGCCAGCAGGCTGGCATCGGTGGTGACTTCCAGCTGGCGCGCGGCCTGCAGCTGCTCGGTCGACACTTCGCCGGTCGGATCGATGAATTTTTTGTAGTTTTCGATTTTCGACGCCGACAGGTCGAAACCAATCGTCCGTACTTTCTTGCCGAACTCCACTGCGAGCGGTAACCCGACGTAACCCAGTCCTACTACCGCGACGACCTGATCTGCTTTCATTATCAGCTTCCGTTATCGAATAAAATTTTGCAATTATGCCAATATTTAATATAGCATGGGAACTAGACTTGCCTCAACTGAGCAGCCTCGTTTGTACGCCATCAACAACAGGGATGCAGGAATGATGTTGTATTTGCATCCGCCTGTTTCGTTGTTTTTTGATGCTCTGCGGTGACCGAACTGGCCGGCGCCCGGGTATTCAGGGAGCATGAACCGCTGTTCGCAGGAGAACAAGCCTCGGCGCCCGCATGACACTGTGCAATATAGCATTTTCTGTCTGACAAGTTCCGTAAGAAAATGAATCGTGCGCGCTGCACACATTTGGATTGCCTACGCGGAAAATGTTGTCGATCGATTACAATCTCGCGCGACCCATCATGCATCGGAGCCAACACCGATGCCACAGCAGGAGCAGCGCTTGAACGACCTTACATTCTCCTACCTCGACAACATGGACCCCGCCAACGATGCGCTGGACGCCTTCGTGCGTGCCCATCCGGGAGGCAACGCCTACCAATTGGCCGCCTGGCGCCGCGCCGTTGCGGGCGCCTATGGCTATGCCGGCAAGGTGCTGGTCGCCAGGCAAGGCGGGGAGCTGGCCGGCATGCTGCCGCTGTGCGCGGTCGCCCGTCCTTTGTCGCGTCCGCGCTGGATCTCGCTCCCCTTCTGCGACCTGGGCGGGCCGCTGGCCGTCTCGTCCGAGGTGGCAGACGAACTGATGGCGCGCGCGCGCCACGATGCCGGGCCGCAGGGCGCGACCGGCCTGGAACTGCGCTGCTCGGCCCCGGGGACGGAAGAAGACGCCGCGCTCGAAGGCCGCAAGGTACGCATGCTGCTCGGCCTGCCCGAGAGCGCGGCGGCCCTGATGCAGTCCTACCCTCCCAAGCTGCGCAGCCAGGTGCGCAAGGCGGAAAAGAACGGGTTGACGTCCGAGGTGGTCACCGGTCTCGATGCGGTCGGCGCCTTTTACGACGTCTACAGCCGCAACATGCGGCGCCTGGGCAGTCCGCCGCACAGCCGGGCCTGGTTCGACGCGATCCACCGTCACTACAGCACGGCCGGCGACATGTTCCTGGTAGTCGTGCGCAACGAAGGCAAGGCGGTCGGCGCCGGCTGGGTATTGCGCTGCGGCGACAAGGCCGTCATTCCCTGGGCCTCGACCCTGGCCGAATACAACTCGCTGGCGCCGAACATGCTGCTGTACTGGGCGATCCAGGCTTATCTGTGCGAGATCGGGGTGCGCCAGTTCGACTTCGGCCGCTCGACCTTCGGCGAAGGCACCTATAAATTCAAGAAACAATGGGGCGCGCAGCCGGTGGCGCTCGACTGGAAGGAATGGGATGCGCAAGGCGTGGCGGCCATCGCCGCGCCGGCAGCGAAAGGCGGCGCCTCGTCGCTGCGCCCGCTGATCGAAAGCGCCTGGCAGAAACTGCCGCTGGGCGTGGCGAACAGCCTGGGCGGACGCCTGCGGCGCTACATTACGCTATGACGGCGCCTGCCCAAGCGGCATGGCCGACGACAATGGAAACAGAAGGGAAACAAGTCGTACGGGGAGGCGGTACGAATGGTGCGGCTGGCTGGGATCGAACCAGCGACCCTTGGCTTCGGAGGCCAATACTCTATCCACTGAGCTACAGCCGCACGGGGGAACGCGTCGAGGACACTTCGCGAGGAAACGCCTGAGCGATGCGAAGGATACATTCTTTCGCGGCCCCCGTCCATGGAAAGTAGAAGTTGCAAACGAGTCATGTGCCATAGGGCATCTTTTGAGACTATAATCGCCGATTGGCGGGCCTTTCCAAAAAGTCATGCAGGAAGAACAAACGCCGGGTAGCAGGTTTTTTTAATCGTATTAAGGAAATCATGAGCGACGCACACAATGAACAATCGTTTATCCGGACGCCCAAGCAACTCATCGGGGTGGTCGCAGGCTTCTTCCTGGTAATCGTCATCGGCATCATCCTGCTTGTCTCCTTCGTCACCAACGACAAACTCGAAGGCGCCGGCACCAACAGTCTCGGTCCGGAAGCGGTAGCCCAGCGCCTGCGCCCGGTCGCCGAAGAAGGTTTTATCTTGCGCGACGCGAACGCGCCGAAAGTCCTGCAAGCAGGTAACGCCGTGTACACGGCCGTGTGCGCGGCCTGCCACGCCAGCGGCGCCGCCGGTGCACCGAAGGTCGGCAGTGCCGGCGACTGGACCGCGCGCCTGGCGCAGGGCTACGACACGCTCGTGAAACATGCGATCGAGGGCATCCGCGCGATGCCGGCCAAGGGCGGCAATCCCGACCTGGACAACGTCGAAGTCGAGCGCGCCGTGGTGTACATGGCCAACCAGAGCGGCGCCAAGTTCAAGGAGCCGGCTGTTCCCGCAGCAGCGCCGGCTGCTGCCGCCGCGCCTGCCGGCCTTGATACCGCCGCCGCGCCCGTCGCTGCGAACGCCGCCACGGCGGCGCCGGTCGCCGGTACGCCGGCCAGCGCCACCCCGGCCGCTGCTCCAGCTGCTGCTCCAGCTGCTGCTCCAGCTGCTGCACCTGCCGCGGCGGCTGCACCGGCCGTCGCCAGTGCCGACACCGGCAAGGCCCTGTACAACAGCGCCTGCATCGCCTGCCACGGCGCCGGCATCGCCGGTGCGCCGAAAATGGCCGACAAGGCGGCCTGGGCGCCGCGCATCAAGCAGGGCAATGCCGTGCTGTACGAGCATGCAATCAAAGGCTTCCAGGGCAAGGCCGGCGTGATGCCGCCAAAAGGCGGGTCCACCGCGCCGGATGCCGACGTCAAGGCTGCCGTCGACTTCATGGTCGCTTCCTCGCGTTGAGCTTATACAATAAGCAGTACCGCAAACCGCCCGCATGGGCGGTTTTTTTATTGCGTCAATACACGCAATGACTATATAAATACATACTGATTCGATTTCATAACGAATAATATTCGTAAAATAATCGACAACGTTGTGTTGTATTTGGACGAAATTCGGAACAAGGGCTTTGATTTTCCTGTTGTTCAGTTTTGCTTTGGCGTAACCTTCGAGAATTCCTTGGAGCAATAATTTATTCTCCAAAGTAACTCCTCGAAGACTGCCATGACACTCCCACTCCAACACTTTGCAATGCGAATTGCCGCAATCGCGGCATTCGGCACCACACTCGTGGCCTGCGGCGGCGGCGGCGGCGGCGGTTCCACCTCGACTGCCAGCGTGACCCCGGCCACCACGACCACCTCGGCTACCTCGGCTGCGTCGGCTGCATCGCCCCCTTCCACCACGACGGCACAAACGACGGCGCCGGCCACCCAGCCGCCAGCGGCTGCACCGGCCACGACCGTCACCGATAATGGCATGACCGCTCCCGTAGCCGCGGCGCCGGCGGACACCATCGTGCCGCCTGCCGCCCCGACCAGCACGGCCGCAACCAATACGACCGCCACCAGCACGGCCGCGACCACCACCGCCTACAGCGTATTCGGCGTGGTCACCGACGTGCGCATCCAGAACACCACCGCCGCCGCCCAGACGAACCTGCCGGTGACCTTCGGCCAGGTGTTCGCCGCCGGCGACATGCAGCCGGCCGATTCGCTGGTCGGCCGCTTCGATAACGGCACCGAGATTCCATTGCAGCTCGACGTCAAGGCCACCCACCCCGATGGTTCGGTGCGCCACGCCGTGGTGTCCGGCATCGTCCCGAGCATGAACGCGAGCGAAACGCGCTTGCTGTCGCTGATGAAGTCGAACGCACCGCGCAGCACCGGCATGGGTCCGAAGACCCTCTTGATGAACGGTTTCAGCAGTTCCGTGCACGCCACCATCGACGGCGTGCGCTACAACGCCTCGGCCGACGACATCATCAAGCTCGGCGGCGCCTACCAGACCTGGCTCTCGGGCGCGGTCGCCAACGAGTGGCAAGTCACGGCGCCGCTGAAGACGGTCGACGGCGTGGCCCACCCGCACCTGACGGCGCGCTTCGCGATCCGCTGGTACGACGCGATCAAGAAGGCGCGCGTCGACGTCACGCTGGAAAACGCCTGGGCCTACGAGCCGAATCCGCAGAATCTCACCTATGACGCCGAAGTCATGGTGCGCGGCGCCGTCGTGTATTCGAAGCCGGGCCTGACCCACTACCACCACAGCCGCTGGCGCAAGACCTTCTGGTGGGGCGGCGACGCGTCGCAAGCCCACGTCAAGCACAACATCGCCTACCTGATCGCCAGCCGCGCGGTGCCGAACTACGACCAGAGCGTGGTCGTGCGCGAATCGGCCCTGGCCGCCCTGAAGGCGAAGTGGACCGGTACGGCCATCGAACCGATGAATGTCGGTACAGCCAACTCCTATATGCCGAGCACCGGCGGGCGCGACGAAATCGGCCTACTGCCGGGCTGGGCGGCCACTTACCTGCTGTCGATGGATGCACGTGCCAAGGAAGTAACGCTGGGTAACGGCGACCTGGCCGGCACCTGGACCATTCATTACCGCGACAAGAACACGGACCGTCCGGTCAGCCTGATCGACTTTCCGTACATGACCATCCTGGGCGTGGCAACCGATACCCGCAACCCCGCCACGAAACTGCTGGAAGCCTTCCCGAAATGCGCGGTCGGCGCTGTCTGCGGCTCGAGCAACGTCGCCGACACCTCGCACCAGCCGGGTTTCGCCTACCTGCCTTACCTGGTCACCGGCGACTACTACTATCTGGAAGAGCTGCAGTTCTGGGCCATGTACAACGTGTTCATGTCGAATCCGGGTTACCGCAGCAACATCCAGGGCCTGCTCTGGCCCGACCAGGTACGCGGCCAGGCCTGGAGCCTGCGCACGCTGGCCGAAGCGGCCTACATCACGCCCGACAGCGACCGCCTGAAGCCGCATTTCGCCCGTGTCCTGACGAGCAACCTGGACTGGTACAACAAGACCTATACGAATAACGCATCGGCCAACATCTTCGGTGTGCTCGACATGGGCAGTGCGGTGATCTACAACACAAAGCGCGGCATCGCGCCGTGGCAGGACGACTTCTTCACCGCTGCCGTCGGCCACGCTGCCGAACTCGGCTTCGATGGCGCCAAGACCCTGTTGAGCTGGAAAGCGAAGGCGCCGCTGCTGCGCATGACCGATCCGGACCTGTGCTGGATCAACGCTTCGCTGTATTCGCTGAACATCCGCGACTCGGCGACCACCCCGCTGTACGCGACGATGGCGCAAGCCGTTGCCGCCACCCAGCCGGCGGAACTGCGCGGCCTCGCCTGCAACAGCCCGGCAATGGCCGCCTACCTGAAGCTGAAGGTCGGTGAAATGGTGGGTTATTCGTCGGGCCATAGCGGCTATCCGTCGAACATGCAGCCGGCCCTGGCCTATTCGGTCGATGCCCGCCTGCCGAACGGCGCCGCCGCATGGAGCACCTTCATGTCGCGTAGCGTCAAGCCGGACTATGGCCTGAGCCCGCAGTTCGCGATCGTGCCGCGCTAAGCATCGCCGGCGCCGCGCCCAGCGACAATAAAAAAACCCAGCCACCGCGGTGGCTGGGTTTTTTTTCGACCTTTTAAAACCTAGCCGGCCGCCCTTTCTTCATCGTTGACTTCGGCCGGCAGCGGGCGTGCCGCGCGCTGCGCCCACTTCCCGTTCAGGTAGCGGCGCGCCGGATCTTCGAACAGATAGAAGGACAGCGCGCCGACGCTCACGCCGCCCAGCAGGCCCAGGACCGGATGCAGTGCGCCGGCGTTGACGGCCGCAAAGAAGGGCTGCTGCCACAGGTACAGCGAAAACGAACAGCGTCCGAACCAGCGCAGCCATGGGCTGGCCAGCAGCTGCAGCAGCCTGGCGGGCGTGACGTGCAGGTAGTTGACGGCAAAGGCCAGGCACAGCGATGCCAGCCACAGGTGGACGCCCTTGTGCAGGTAGCTGGCGTAGCAGACGGCCGCCAGGGCACAGGCCAGCAGCGGCAGCGGCGCCAGCGCGCGGCTGCGCAGCAGGGGCAGGCAGCGCACCGCCGCCGAGGCGACGATGGCCATCGAGGCCACCTCGGTGCGCCATTGCCAGTGCGCCGGCGCGTCGGCCAGGCCCATGTAGTGCAGCATGCAGGCCAGTCCCAGCGCAAACGTGGCCAGCAGCAGCCACTGCGCCGGAATGCGCAGGACCCGGGCCAGGACCGCGCATCCCGCCAGCCAGACATAGGTATGTTCCTCGACGTTCAGCGACCAGATATGACCGACCGGCCAGGCATGGTGCTGCGTACTCGCCTCGGGCGGGAAATACGTACTCAGGAAGGCCAGGGTCGTCAGCACCTGCTCGCCGCTCGCGTGCCAGTCAGGCAGGGCGAGCGTGGCCAGCGCCATGGTCGCGATGAACAGCCAGAAGGTCGGCAGGACGCGGGTGGCGCGGCGCACGAAGAACTCGCCCAGCCTGACCCGCTTGACGAACAGGAGTTCGCCCATCAGCCGGCCCGAGAGCGCAAAGAACAGGGCCACGCCGAACCAGCCGAGCCAGCCGAACACCGGCGTGCGGCTGAAGTGGCCGATCAGGACAAACACGATCGCCAGGCCGCGCCAGCCGTCGAGATAAGGGATATGCAGCGGAGCGCGGCTGGTCATCGTGTCGCCTTTGGAAGAGAAAAGAAAAACCGCGCGGTATTAACGCGCGGCCTGGGGGGCTTGCTCGCCGCCGCCCTGCTCGATGGCCCAGGCCGCGAGCACGAGCAGCAGCGCCAGCGCCATCATGTGCTGGCGGCGGTCGCTTTCGAAGACGGCGAACACGGCCGCGCTGTACAGCAGCGGATACAGCAGGGGCAGCAGGCGTCCGATGGTGGCGCGGTCGCCGCGCCGCCCCAGCCGGATCAGCCGGTGGGCGATCAGGCCGGTGACGCCGGCCCAGAACAGCCAGGACAGCGTGTTCAGGACCTGGTACGCCAGCATGCGTTCGGACGAGGCCAGGCGGATCGCCTTCGTGTGTTCGAAACCGGTACCGCGCAGCACGCCCCAGTAGGCGCCGTAGCGGTCGTCACGCAGGAGCAGGCCGAGCTTCTTGGCCGCCAGGATCGCGAAATCGCCCGGATTGGCCAGGATCCACTGTTTGCCCAGTTCGAAACCCAGGCGGTTCTGTTCGAGTTCGGGCAGGTGGGTGATCGGTATGGCGCCCTCGGCCGTCCACTCGCCGGTCGCGAGCGGATTGTTCGCCCGGTAGAACACGCTGCCGCCATTGGTGGCCACGCCGCAGAACTGGCCTTCGAACAAGGCGCAGTTACGCATCTGCCACGGCACCAGGGCAAGCGCGGCGCAGGCCAGCACGATCGCCGAAAAACCGAAGTAACGCCACAGGCTCGCGCCGCGCAGGTGGCGGTAGCACAGCGGCATCGCCAGCACGAACAGCAGCAGGCCGGGCTGGGCCAGGCCGGCGATACCGAAGGCGATGCCGGCGCCGGCGGCATGGCCCCAGCGCAGGCGCGCGCCCTGCAGGCCGCGCACGCACAGCATGGTGCCGGCCAGGACGGCGGCAATCGTCAGGTTTTCCTTGGACGCGACCGCCGCGGTGAGCAGCCGGCTCGGCCAGAAGGTAAACAGCAGCGCGGCGATCACGCCGGTGCGCGCGCCGAACAATGCCGCGCCGAGCCCGCGCGCGCTGAAGACGCCGACCAGGTACAGGAACAAATTGCACAGGGTGACCGCCACCAGGTTGGCGCCGGCCAGGACGACGAAGGGCGACAGCACCAGCGGGAAGCCGGGCGGCCAGAAGGCGCGGTGGCCTTCCGGATCCTGGTAGGGCTGGCCCAGCGCCAGGTCATTGGCCAGCTGCAGGTAGTTGCCGCCGTCGGAATTCGGTATCGGCTGGGTCAGCAGGGCCACGGCCAGCTGGGCCACGACACCCGCCGCCAGGACGAAGGCAAAGCCGTTGCCGGCGTCGATCCCGGCGGTCGCCGCGCGCAGGCGCTGCAGCAGGCGCCCGCCCATCGGACCGATCAGCACGGCCGCGAGCAGGCAGCCGGCGGCCAGCAGCGCCAGCGTGCCGGCACGCCCGGCGTTCGGCAGGTGCACCAGGTAGTAAGGGCCGATCAGGACGGCGGCGCCGAGCAGCGCCGCGGCGACCCAGGTCTCGGTCGCCATCCATCCGCGCTCGAGCAGCCCGAGCATGCGTGCGCCGCTCATCGTCCCGTCGGGGCCATGGCGTTCCAGGCGGAAGCCATGGCGGCAGGCGCCGTGCTGTCGGAAGGCTCGTACGCGTTCAGGAAATACAGGGGACGGCGCTTGGTCTCGTTGAACATGCGGCCGATGTATTCGCCCAGGATCCCGATGAAGGCCAGCTGGGCGCCGCCCAGGAAGCTCATCACCACCATCAGCGACGGATAGCCGGCCACGCTTTCCCCATGCACCAGGGTTTTATACACGACATACATCCCGTAGAGGAAGGCCACCAGGGATGTAAAAATGCCCGTGTAGGTGGCCACTTTCAGCGGCGCGATCGTGAACGAGGTGAACCCTTCGATCGCGAAATTCCACAGCTTCCAGTAATTGAACTTGGTTTCGCCGGCAAAGCGCGGGTCGCGGCGATAGGGAATGGCGGTCTGGGGGAAGCCGATGAAGGCGAACAGCCCCTTCATGAAACGGTGCTGCTCGCGCAGCGAATTGAGCGCCGTCACCGCGCGGCGGCTGAGCAGGCGATAGTCGCCCGTATCCTTCGGGATCCGGACCCGGCTCACGCGCTGGATCAGGCGATAGAACAGGTAAGAGGTGCTTTTCTTGATGCGCGACTCGCCGTCGCGCACGGTACGCTGGGCATACACCATGTCGAAACCGGCCTGCCACTTTTCCACCATCGCGGGGATGAGTTCCGGCGGATCCTGCAGGTCGGCGTCGATGACGACGACGGCATCGCCGCGCGCTAAATCGAAACCGGCCGTCATGGCCGCTTCCTTGCCGAAGTTGCGGCTCAGGTCGACCACGGTCACGTCGGGCCAGTTGGCGCGCAGTTCGCGGATCACGTCCAGCGTGTTGTCGGTGCTGCCGTCGTTGACATAGATGATCTCGCTGCGCAGGGGCAGCGGCGCCAGCACGGCGGCCAGGCGGCGGTGGAATTCGGGCAGGACTTCGTGCTCGTTATATGCGGGCACGATGACCGACAGGAGCGCGGGTTGCAAGAGTGCGGCGGCTGGAAGCTGGTCCATGTTATCTTTCCTTAAATGCCCAAACTTTACTCAACGTAAAGTTAAGCAGAAACACCACGACGGTCGCGATTCCTTGCGCCAGCAGATAGTGAAGGTGTAGCCAGGTAATGCCGGCAGCAACGATCTGGGTATTCACGGCGAAACCGAGCAGGACGACTCCGAGGAACCTCGGCAAGGTCTCGACGTGAGATTGTGTACTTCTAAATGTGACCCGGTAGTTACAAACGTAGCTGACGAGCGCACCGGCGAGATAGCCGCCAGATGCGGCCACCACGCCTGAGACACCTAAACCGCTGGCCAGCACACCCATGACAAGGTAGTGCGCTGCAGTCGCAACGACGCCAACGCTGAGGAAGGCGGCAAACTGCCAATTTCGGTTCATTGGCGGCGCCATGTCGACTTTCAGTTTGAATTGTTTATCATATCTCAACGTATTTACCAACTGCAATTAAAAAATTTTCCACTTGAGTATGTTATGCAACACTCATGGGCGTAAAAAAAGGACCCCGCAGGGTCCTTTTTTTTGTGCGCTGCATCCTTACCAGATGATCACGCGATCCTTCGGCGCCAGGTACATCTTGTCGCCCTGCTTGACCTTGAAGGTCTCGTAGAAGCCAGGCTGGTTCATCAGGGTGCCGTTGGCGCGGAACTGGCCCGGCGAGTGCGGGTCGGTCTTGACCTGGGCGATCCGGGCCGGCTCGCGCATCTTCTCGCGCCAGACCTGCGCCCAGCCCATGTACAGGCGCTGCTCGCCGGTCAGGCCGTTGATCACCGGCGCCTTTTTACCTTTCAGCGAGATCTTATAGGCTTTCGCGGCGATCGCCAGGCCCGAGTTGTCGGCGATGTTTTCGCCCAGCGTCAGCGCGCCGTTGACGTTGTAGCCAGGCAGCGGGCTGTAGCCGTTGTACTGCTTGACCAGCATGTCGGCCTTGGCCTTGAAGTTCTTGTGGTCGGCCGGGCTCCACCAGTCGCGCAGGTTGCCGTTGCCGTCGTACTGGGCGCCCTGGTCGTCGAAGCCGTGGCTGATCTCGTGGCCGATCACGGCGCCGATGCCGCCGTAGTTGACCGCGTCGTCCGCGTTCGCGTCGAAGAACGGCGGCTGCAGGATCGCGGCCGGGAACACGATCTCGTTCATCTCCGGGTTGTAGTAGGCGTTGATGGTCTGCGGCGTCATGCCCCACTCTTCGCGGTCGATCGGCTTGCCCAGTTTATTCAGTTCGCGGTCGGCTTCGACCACACGCGAACGCATCACGTTGCCGACCAGGTCGTCGCGCTTGACGACCAGTGCCGAGTAATCCTTCCACTTGTTCGGGTAGGCGATCTTCGGGGTGAACTTGGCCAGCTTCGCTTGCGCTTCCTTCTTGGTCGCCGGGCTCATCCAGTCGAGCTTGTCGATGCTCTGCTTGTAGGCTGCCAGCAGGTTCGCCACCAGCTTTTCCATGCGCGCCTTGTGCTCCGGCGGGAAGTACTCGGCCACGTACAGCTTACCGAGCGACTCGCCCTGCGAACGCTCGACGGCGCCGACGCCACGCTTCCAGCGCGGCTCGATCTCGGTGACGCCCGACAGGGTCTTGCCGTAGAAGTCGAAGCGCTCGTCGACGAAATTCTTCGACAGGAAGCTGCCGTAGGATTCGATCAGGTGCAGCGACAGGTAGGCTTTCCAGGTGTCGAGCGAGGTCTTGTTCGAGACGTCGACGAAGGATTTCAGGTAGGTCGGCTGGCTGACGATCACGTAGCTGGCCTTGCCCGACAGGCTGGCGGCATCGAACCAGCTCTTCCAGTCGAAGCCCGGTGCGACTTTGTCCATGTCGGCCAGGTTGACCTTGTTGTAGGCCTTGATCGGGTCGCGCAGTTCGACCTTGGTCCACTGGACGCGGGCGATCTCGGTTTCGAAGTCGACGATGGCTTTCGCATTCGCCGCGGCGTTCTTGTCGCCGGCCATGGCCAGCATCTTCTCGACGTGCTGCAGGTATTTCGCTTTCGTCGCGGCCAGCTTGGCGTCGTCCGCCTTCAGGTAGTAGTCGCGGTCGGGCATGCCCAGGCCGCCCTGCATGATGTCGGCGACGTACTTGGTCGAATCCTTGTTGTCCTGGTGGATGGCGAAGTCGAAAGGCACGCCGACGCCGATTTTACCGAGGCGCGCCAGCACGGCCGGCAGCTCGGACTTGTCCTTGATCGCGGCGATCTTCGTCAGTTCGCCGTTCAGCGGGGCCGCGCCCAGCTGCTCGAGGCGCGCTTCGTCCATGAAGCTGGCGTAAAAGTCGCCGATGCGCTGGGCGTCGGTGCCGGCGGCCGGGTTGGTCGCGGCCGATTTTTCGATGATGCCGCGCAGGCGCGGCAGGGTGTTCTCGCGCAGCTGCATGAACGAACCCCAGCTCGCCTTGTCGGCCGGGATCTCGGTGGTTTTCAGCCACTTGCCGTTCAGGTATTCGAAGAAATCGTCCTGCGGGCGCACGCCCTCGTCGATGTATTCGGTGGCGACGCCCGAGGACAGGACCGGGGCCTTGGCGCTCTTGGCGGCGGCGCCGGCGCCGGCTCCGGCCGCGGCGGTCGTGGTTTCGGCGTTGGCGACGCTGGCGACCAGCGCCAGCGTCAATGCGCTCAGCAGATGTTGTTTCATGTGTCTCTCTTTTTCTCTTGGTGATGGATAAATACCAGGTCTTCGCGGCCCGAAGCTCGTGGCCCCGGACTGCTCATCGACTTTACCAGATCGTGACGCGGTCTTTCGGCGCCAGGTACATCTTGTCGCCTTCCTTGACGCCGAAGGCTTCGTAGAAGGCCGGGTGGTTCATGACGGTGCCGTTGGCGCGGAACTGGCCCGGCGAGTGCGGATCGGTTTTGACTTGCACGATCTGCTGCGCTTCGCGCATCTTGCTGCGCCACACCTGGCCGAAGCCCATGAAGAAGCGTTGATCGCCGGTGAGACCGTCGATCACCGGCGCCGGCTGGCCCTTCAGCGAGATCTTATAAGCTTTATAGGCAATCGCGAGCCCCGAGTTGTCGCCGATGTTTTCGCCCAGCGTCAGTTCGCCGTTGACGTTGTAGCCGGGGATCGGGCTGTAGCCGTTGTACTGCTTCACCAGCATGTCGGCACGCGCCTGGAAGGCGGCGCGGTCCTCTTTCGTCCACCAGTCGCGCAGATTGCCGTCGCCATCGGACTGGCTGCCCTTGTCGTCGAAGCCGTGGCCGATCTCGTGGCCGATGACGGCGCCGATTGCGCCATAGTTGACGGCGTCGTCGGCGCGCATGTCGAAGAACGGCGGCTGCAGGATGGACGCAGGGAACACGATCTCGTTCATCGAGCTGCTGTAATAGGCGTTCACCGTCTGCGGCGTCATGCCCCACTCTTCGCGGTCGATCGGTTTGCCGAGCTTGTTGATGTTGCGGTTGTAGGCAAATTCGGAAGCGCGCTTGACGTTGCCCACCAGGTCGTCCTTGACGATGCTGAGCTTGGAGTAATCGCGCCACTTGTTCGGGTAGCCGACCTTCGGCGTGAACTTCGCCAGTTTTGCCTGCGCTTCCTTCTTGGTCGCCGGCGTCATCCAGTCCAGGGTCTCGATGCTTTGGGCGTAGGCGGCGGTGACGTTTTTCACCAGTTCTTCCATGCGCGCCTTGCGCTCGGCCGGGAAGTATTTCGTCACGTACTGGCGGCCCAGGGCTTCGCCCAGCGCGCCTTCGACGGTCGACACGCCGATCTTCCAGCGCGGACGGTTTTCCGAAACGCCGGTCAGGACCGTGCCGTAGAAGGCGAAGTTGGCGTCCACGAAGGCCTTCGACAGGTAAGGCGAGTATTCGCGCAGCAGCTGCCACTCGAAGTAGGACTTCAGGGTCGCCAGGTCGGTCTTCTCGACCACCTTGTTAAAACCGGTCAGGTAGCTCGGCTGGGCAACGATCACGTACTCCAGCTTGTTGCCGACGCCGGCGGCGGCCAGGGCCGCGTTCCAGTCGTAGCCCGGGGTCAGCGCGGCCAGTTCGGTCACGCTCATCTTGTTGTAGCGTTTCACAGGGTCGCGGTTCTCGACCTTGGTCCACTGCACCTGCGCCAGTTCGGTCTCGAAGGCGACGATGGCCTTGGCCTGCTCGGCGGCGTTCTTTTCGCCGGCCAGGGTCAGGATCTGCGCCACGTGCGCTTCATACTTGGCGCGCGTGTCGGCCATGCGCTTGTCGTCGAGCTTCAGGTAATAGTCGCGGTCCGGCATGCCCAGGCCGCCCTGGCCGATGTAGGTGGCGTATTTGGTGGACGCGCGCGCATCCTGGCCGACGCGCACGCCGTAGGGCGTAGCGACGCCGATCTTCGACAGGTGGGCGATCAGGTTCGGCAGGCCCTTCTTGTCCTTCAGGGTGCGGATACGCTGCAGTTCGCTCGACAGCGGCTTCACGCCCAGGGTCTCGAGGCGCGCTTCGTCCATGAAGCTGGCGTACAGGTCGCCGATCTTCTGCACGTCGGTGCCGGTCTTCTTGTTCGGATCCTTCTGCGCCGCTTCGATGATGCCCAGCAGTTGCGGCTGGGTGTCGTCGCGCAGCTTGGCAAAAGTGCCCCAGCTGGATTTGTCGGCCGGGATCTCGGTCGTTTTCAGCCACTTGCCGTTCAGGTAAGTGAAGAAGTCGTCCTGCGGGCGCACCGAGGTGTCGATGAACTGGGTGTCGATGCCGGAGACCGGCGCGGCTTGCGCGCTGGCGGCGACGGCTGTGGTAGCGGCTGCTTTGGTGGCGTCGCCGGCATGGGCGAAGGTGGCCAGCACGGACAGGGTCAGGGTGCTCAGAAGGGTGCGTTTCAAGGGAGGGCCTCGTTTACCGATGTGGAATCACACAAGAATGCCCGATCCCGGCCCATCCGTCGAGAGGGAATGTGGCAAAAATGTGCTGCCGGCGCAGGGGCGGCCATTTTGCGGGGCGCCTGTATTGACGGGCGCTATGGCAAACCGGAGGCGCCGGCATATGCATATGTCGGCGCCCCGCGGCTTGCGTTTTTATTACAGTTTCATCTCGAAGCGCAGGCCGTAGGTCGGATCCGTATGGGCGCTGGTCGTCACGAAGCCGTTCGGCGCGGCGTAGTAGCGCGCGGTCACGTAATCCTCGGCCAGCAGGTTGTTGACGGACAGGCGCAGCTGGGTGGTGGCGCTGAATTTCCACAGGCCGTAGAGGTCGACCTGGCGCTTGCTGCCCGCCTGGCTGGCCTCCAGGGCGCTGGTCTGCACCAGCACTTCCGGGGTCCAGTTGTAGCTGGCGCCCAGGGTCAGCGGCCGCGCCTTCATGCGGTAGTCGATGCCGACATTCGCCGTCTGGTCGGCCTGGCCGTCGAGCCGGTTGTTGGGGCCGGGGATCCCCTCGACGCTGGACCAGAAGCGGCTGTAGTTCGAGCGGAAGTCGATGTCCGGGCTGTTCGCCACCAGTTCGGCCAGCTGGAACTTCGCTTCCAGCTCGATGCCGCTGGTGCGCGCGCTGCCGATATTTTGGGGACTCGACAGATAGCGCAGCCCCTGGCTGGTGGGGCGCTCGGTGATCACGCGCCGGATCAGGTTATCGACATTGCGGATGAAACCGCTGGCGCTGAGGATGCCGCTTTTGCCGAGGTAGTGCTCGTACGCGAGATCGATGCCGCGCGCCAGTTCCGGTTTCAGGTCCGGATTGCCGCTGCGGTCGGGACTGACGCGCGCGTTATAGGTCGCAAACGAAGGCGAGGCGATCATGTCGTTCAGCGGCGCGGCGCGGTAACTCTGGGTCAGGCTCGCGCGCACCTGGTCCTTCTCGAAACCGGGAATGCGCCAGACCGTGTGCACGACCGGGCTCCAGACGCGGCTGGTGTTGCTCACTTCCGAGTCGCTGCCCGTGCTGGTGGTGCGGATGCCCTCCCAGCGCAGGCCCAGGTACATCGACCAGCGCTCGGTGATGTCCCACTCGTCCTGGGCGAACAGCGCCAGGCGGCGCGTGCTCGCTTCCAGGTTGGCGCCGGAATCCTCGAACAGCGCACCGCCATCGCTTTCCGCCACGTGCACCTGTTTTAAACGCGCACCCTCGAGGTCCCAGCCGACCGCCAGCAAATGGTCCTTGCCGATCGGCGCCGTGTACTTGCCGCTGTGCGTGATGTTGCTGTTGCGGCTGTTGTCGACGTCATTAAAAGTGCGCAGCGTGGCGCCGGCGGCGTCCGAGGTATAGCGGAAGCTGTCGCTGTCGTTGCGGCTCGCGCCCCCGCTCAGTTTGATGTCGAGCTTGGCGCCGCCGTCCATCTTGTGCAGCCAGTTACCCATCGCGCGCACGAATTGCGACTCCGACTCGGAGGCGGTGCGCAGTCTCGCGTATTCCGCCGGCCGGGTGCCGCCGAGGTGGTCGATGAAGGTGTCGCTGCCGTTGTCGTTGCGGTTGATGCCGATAAACGGTTGGAAAGTCAGCGTGTCGCCGTTGTCGGATTTATAGGACAGGCGCGGCGACAGGAACATGCCGCGCGTGCGCGATTCGACGCCGGTATGGATGTTCTGCTCGCGCGTCACGTTGCCGGCGAGGTCCTCTTCGCGCACGTAGCTGTCGCTGTCGCTCTGGCTGCGGCCGGCCATCGCATTCACGTTCATCAGCCAGGACAGCTTGCCGCTCTGGCCCGGCAGGGACAGCGACAGGTTCGGCGAATGCCGGCCGGCGCTGATGCTGTCGCCTGCGCGCAGCTGGATCTCCTTTTGCCGATAGCCCTCGCGCAGCACGATGTTGATGGTGCCGGCGATCGCCTGCGTGCTGTGCTCGGCCACCGGTCCGCGCATCACCTCGATGCGTTCGACCTGCTCCGGCGGCAGCGATTCGATGGAAAAACCTGGAGGCGGACGCTCGCCGTTGATCAGCACCTGGGTGTAGCCGTTGCCCAGGCCGCGCATGCGCACGGCGCCGCCGCCGCGCCCTGGCGGCCCGCCCATCGTCACGCCCGGCAGTCGTTTCAGGATTTCGCCGACGCTGGTGTCGCCGTTGCGGTCGAGTTCCTCGCGGCCGAACACCATTTTCGAGGCGGTCGACAAGCGCCGCTGGTCGGTGTCGTTGGCGCGCGAGCCGGTCACGTTGACCTGGGCGACGGGCGCCGCGGAGGATGTTTTCGCGCTTGTGCCGGAGGTCTTGCCGGGTGTCGTCTCGGGTGCCGGCTGCGCGGCGGGTTCGGTGCTCTGGCCGGCGGCCAGGGCGGGTATCGCGGCTGCGCCCAGCAGGGCCAGGCAGGCGGCGGAAATCAGCTTGTTCATGTCGTTGTTATGGCGGCGCCGCCGCGGCCGGCAGCGTCATTGGTATTGACGTAGCCGGCCATTCTAGCTAGTGCCGCCCGGACCGCTTCAGCCCTTGCCGCTTTTTTACTTTTCGATACAAGGCTAGAAGCCCATGCTGCTGCCGCCCCCTCCGCCGCGTCCGCGCCCTCCTCCCGGCCCGGTGCCCGGTCCGCCGCGGCCGCCTTCGCGCCCGGCGCCGCCTTCGCGTGCCGGCGGCGCGCCGTCGCGCACCCGTTCCAGCTGGTCGGCCAGGAAGCGCAGCACTTTGGCGCGCTGGCGGTCGTCGAGGGCGTCGTTCATCGTCAGCCAGATCGCGCGCAGCTGCCCGTCTTCCGCGGCGCTGGCCGCCGCTTCGGCATCCGCCGCGCTTCCCAGCTCGCGCAGTTCGGCGTCGGGACGCCCGCTCAATTGCACGGCCTGCGCCTGCAGGCGTTCGCGCCGCGTTTGCCGTTCGCGCAGCAGCGCGCGGGTGCGCGCCTCGCTTTGCTGCCACAGCAGCTGCTGGTTGGCGTTCAGCGCCAGTTCGGTGCGCAACTGCGCCGCCATCGGCAGGACATCCTCGGCGCGCAAGTCCATCAACGGCGCGGCGGCGGCGCCCGCGCCCTGCAGCGCCAGGGCCAGTACGGCGGCGTGCACAAAACGAATTCTGATCATCGGGTACTCCAGGCAAAAAAATACCCACGGTGGGGGAACCGTGGGTGAAACCACTTTGGGGAGTGGAGAGAGAAAAACTGGAATCGACTATAGAACCGGCACGCACCCCGCGTGACCACTCTTACAATTACTTACTGGAAGTACAAGACGCTTTACAAGTGGCGCCCGTTTGCGCGCACGCAGCCCGAGCGGCGGGCGATTCGGGTTTATACTGAGGGGCGCTATCTCATGCGTGCCAGGGCGACGCCTTCCCACCATCGACCACTATGGGTTCCACTCTCAAAAACACCGGCCTGCTGGCCGTCGGCCTGGCCGCCGGCGCCGCCGTCACCATGCAGTTTTCCGCGCTCGCCTATAAACCGGTCGAGCCGAGCATGCCGCTCGACCAGCTGCAGCAGTTGGCGAAGGCGGTCGAGGTGATCCATTCCGATTACGTGGAACCGGTCGAAGGCGGCAAGCTGCTCACCAGCGCCATTTCCGGCATGGTCGATTCGCTCGATCCGCATTCGGCCTACCTCGATCCGGCTGCCTTTCGCGAACTGCGCGAAGGCACCGAGGGCAAGTTCGTCGGCCTGGGCATCGAGATCGGAGAGAGCGACGACGGCTACGTCGAAATCGTCGCGCCGATGGAAGACTCGCCGGCCGAACGGGCCGGCATCCAGGCGGGCGACCTGATCACCCGCATCGACGGGCTCGATGTACGCGGCCTGGGGCTGGAAGAAGCCGTGAAACGCATGCGCGGCATGCCGGGCACGCGCGTCACGCTGACGATTGCCCGCGCCAGCACGCCGCAGCCGCTGGTGCTCACCGTCGAGCGCCAGGAAATCGTGCAGAAAAGCGTCAAGGGCAAGATCGTCGAGCCGGGCTACGGCTGGCTGCGCGTCGCCCAGTTCCAGGAACCGACCGTGGACGACATGGCCGAGAAACTGAAGGAACTGGCGCGCAAGGAGCCCCATCTGAAAGGGCTGGTGCTCGATTTGCGCAACGACCCGGGCGGCCTGCTGCAAGGCGCGATCGGCGTCGCCGCCGCCTTCCTGCCCGAGGGCGCGGAAATCGTTTCCACCAACGGCCAGCTGCCGGAATCGCGCCAGCGCTTTTATGGCCAGCCCGAACACTACATGCTGCGCAGCGGGCCCGATCCGCTCGCCGGCATTCCGAAAAAATTCAAGACGCTGCCGCTGGTGGTGCTGGTCAATACCGGCTCGGCCTCGGCTTCCGAAATCGTCGCCGGCGCCCTGCAGGACCACAAGCGCGCCGCCATCGTCGGCACCCAGACTTTTGGTAAAGGCTCGGTGCAGACGATCCGCCCGATCGGGCGCGACGCCGCCGTCAAACTCACCACGGCGCGCTACTTCACGCCGCAAGGACGCTCGATCCAGGCGCGCGGCATCATCCCCGATTTCGCGGTCGACGAAAACGCGGACAACGACGGCCTGAACGCCCTGCGCCTGCGCGAAGCCGACCTCGATCACCACCTGTCGGGCGACGGCGACGGCGAAACCAAGACCCGTCCGGACGACATCTACGAGCAGATGGCCCTGCTCGACGCGGCGCGCGACCGCCAGCCGCTGGCCTACGGCAGCGCCGGCGATTTCCAGCTGCTGCAGGCGGTGAAGCACCTGAAAGGCGAGACGATGCAGTTGTCGAAGCGGCCATCGGGCGCGACCCTGGCGCGTCACGGGGCACCTGAATAAGCCGAGTGTCTTACAAAATCGTCAGGGCAAGGCGTTGCAACGCAGCCATGGCGATTTTGCAAGGCACTCTAATGGTCCTCTCGACAATTCCCAGGTTTGTATTGATTGTGTAGAATCGCCGTCATTCACACGGGAATCCCCCGTTATCTCCTTTGAAAGTCCCGATCATGAAACCTGTCGTCATCAGCGGCACCGGCCTGTTTACGCCTCCGTATTCCATCTCGAACGACGAGCTGGTGACGGCGTTCAATGCCTACGTCGAGCTGCATAACGCCGAGAACGCCGAAGCGATCGCCGCCGGCGAAGTCACCGCGCTCGAAGCCTCGAGCAGCGGTTTTATCGAAAAAGCCTCCGGCATCAAGTCGCGCTATGTGATGGAAAAAGAGGGCATCCTCGATCCGAAGCACATGACCTCGCGCATTCTTGAGCGCGGCGACGACGAGCTGTCGCTGCAAGCCGAAATGTGCGTCGCCGCCGCGAAGGATGCGCTGGCGCGCGCCGGCCGCGTGGCCGCCGACATCGACATGGTGCTGGTCGCCGCCTCGAACATGCAGCGCGCCTATCCGGCGATGGCGGTCGAAGTCCAGGAAGCGCTCGGCATCGAGGGCTACGGTTTCGACATGAACGTGGCCTGCTCCTCGGCGACCTTCGGCATCCAGACCGCGATGGCCGCCGTGCAAACCGGCCAGGCGCGCGCGGTGCTGGTGCTGAACCCGGAAATCACCAGCGGCCACCTGAACTTCCGCGACCGCGACAGCCATTTTATTTTCGGCGACGCCTGCACGGCGATGATCGTCGAAGCGGCCGAGACGGCGGTGAGCGAACACCAGTTCGAGATCCTCGAATCGAAACTGAAAACCAAGTTCTCGAACAACATCCGCAACAACTTCGGCTTCATGAACCGCTTCGACGAGTCGGGCGTCGGTAAAGCCGATAAACTGTTCCGCCAGCAGGGCCGCAAGGTGTTCAAGGAAGTGTGCCCGATGGCCGCCGAGATGATCAAGGACACGGTCGAAGCGGCCGGCCTGCAGATCCCGCAGGTGTCGCGCTACTGGCTGCACCAGGCGAACCTGAACATGAACCTGCTGATCGCGCGCACCCTGCTGGGCCGCGACGCCGAGCCGAACGAGGCGCCGGTGATTCTCGATACCTACGCGAATACCTCGTCGGCGGGGTCGATCATCGCTTTCCACAAGTACCAGGACGATTTGCCGCAGGGCGCGAACGGCGTCATTTGCTCGTTCGGGGCCGGATACTCGATCGGTTGCGTGGTAGTGCGCAAGAAGTAATACAAACGGGGCGCAAGCCCCGTTTTTTTCGACTACTCGAACGTTCTACCGCGTGGGCTCGGAGAGCCCACCCTACAAAACCGGGTACCTGTAGGGTGGGCTCTCCGAGCCCACGCGGTTTGCGGCATGTGATCAGAGCCGCGCCGCCAGCTCCGCCCCCTCCCGAATCGCCCGCTTCGCATCCAGCTCCGCCGCCAGCACCGCCCCACCGATCTTGTGGAAACGGGTCGCGCCCGTCACCGCCCCGATCGTCAGCTCGTCCAGGCTCTCCTGCCCCGCGCAAATGACGACATTGTCCACCTCGAGCAATCGCTGCTCGCCGCCCACGGTGATATGCAGCCCGGCATCGTCGATGCGGTCGTACTGCACCCCCGCCAGCATCTGCACCCCGCCGCGCACCAGCGCCGCGCGGTGGACCCAGCCCGAGGTTTTACCGAGACCCGCCCCCGGCCGCGTGCTCTTGCGCTGCAGCAGATACAGCTGGCGATACGGATGCGCCGGCACCGGTTTCACCAGTCCCCCTTCCACCGTCGCATCGAGGTCGACGCCCCACTCCCCGGTCCAGGTCTTGATCGGCTGCGGCAGCGGGTGCGACGGGTCGTGCAGCAGGAATTCGCCCGTATCGAAACCGATGCCGCCGGCGCCGATGATCGCCACCCGTTTGCCGACCGGCGCCTTGTCGCGCAGGACAGCCAGGTAAGACAACACCTTCGGATGATCGATGCCGGGGATATTCGGCATGCGCATGCGCACCCCGGTGGCGACGATGACTTCGTCGAACCCGGCCGCCAATAACTCCTCGCGCGTCACGCGCCGGTTCAGCTGCACGTCGACGCCGCTCGCTGCCAGCTTGTTCGTGAAGTAGCGGATCGTCTCGGCGAATTCCTCCTTGCCGGGAATCTGCATCGCCACATTGAACTGGCCGCCGACCCCGCTCGACGCTTCGAACAGGGTCACCGCGTGGCCACGCTCGGCCGCCACCGTCGCCGCCGACAGCCCGGCGGGACCGGCGCCGACCACCGCGATGCGGCGCGGCTTGTCGGTCTTCGTGTAATTGAGTTCCGTTTCGTGGCAGGCGCGCGGATTGACCAGGCAGCTGGCGCGTTTATTGGAGAAGGTGTGATCGAGGCAGGCCTGGTTGCAGCCGATACAGGTGTTGATCTCGTCGACGCGCCCGCTCGCCGCTTTCGCCACAAAAGCCGCATCGGCCAGGAAGGGACGCGCCATCGACACCATGTCGGCGTCGCCGCGCGCCAGCACGTCCTCGGCCTCGCGCGGCATGTTGATGCGGTTCGAGGCGACCACGGGAATGTTCACTTCACGGCGCAGGCGCCCGGCCACGCTGGCAAAGGCCGCGCGCGGCACCGAGGTGACGATCGTCGGCACGCGCGCCTCGTGCCAGCCATAGCCCGTATTCAGGATGGTGACGCCGGCCGCTTCCAGGGCGCGCGCCACGGTGGCCACTTCTTCCCAGGTGTTGCCGCCTTCGACCAGGTCCAGTACCGAATGGCGGTACATCAGGATGAAGTCCGGACCGACGGCGGCGCGGATGCGGCGCACCACCTCGACGGCCAGGCGCATGCGGTTCTCGATCGGGCCGCCCCAGCGGTCGGTCCGCTTGTTCACGCGCGCGCATAAAAACTGGTTCAGCAGGTAGCCTTCGCTGCCCATCACCTCGACGCCGTCGTAGCCGGCCAGTTTCGCCAGTTTCGCGCAGCGCACGTAGGCGCGGATCGTCGCCTCGATGCCGCGTTCGTCGAGTTCCTTCGGCTTGAATTTCGAGATCGGCGATTTGACGGGCGAGGCCGAGACGACAAAGGGTTGATAGCCGTAGCGGCCCGCGTGCAGGATCTGCATCAGGATCTTGCCGCCCTCTTCGTGCACGGCGCGGGTGACGCGGCGGTGATTGAGGACGTCGCCAATGAAATTCAGGGTGCCGCCCAGCGGCAGCAGCCAGCCCTGCCGGTTCGGCGAGATGCCGCCGGTGACGATCAAGCCTACCCCGCCGGCCGCGCGCTCGCGGTAGAAGGCGGCGAGTTTGCCGTAGTTATAAAAACGGTCTTCGAGGCCGGTGTGCATCGACCCCATGATCACGCGGTTTTTTAAGGTCGTGAAACCGAGGTCGAGCGGGGCGAGCAGATGGGGGTAGGCGGTATTTGTCATCCCGACATTAAATCGGGATTCCTTCGAGGCGTGGTTCTAAACGTCAGACCAGATGGCTTTCGGGCGCGCGCAATTCCGCGAACTGCTCGATGCTGCCGATGCGCACCGTCACCGGATTCAGGCTGGCATTCGGCGACAGCGAGCGCCAGGCGAACTTCCATTCCTGTTCCTGGGCTTCGGCCCCGCTCTTGGTGAACGCCGCGCCCAAGGGCGAGCGCTGGCCGTATTCGACGGCGCCGTCGATGCCGGCCCAGTTCGGCAGTGCGCGCTGCACGGCGCGGTGCAGGCGCTCGCCGAATTCTTCGCTGTTGTGGATCACCAGGCAGCAATCGGCCGGGCCGAGCACGTCGAACAGGGTCTTGCTCCAGGCTTGCGAGAAGGACAGCGTCAGGAAGCCGTTGCTCGGCTGGAGGCGGAACTGGCCGGCCTTGAGTGCCTGCTCGAGCTCGTCGCGCATGCCGTAGCGGTGCAGGGTGGGTGGGCGCTGGTAGTCGTGCATGGGGGAACTCGATCAAAAAGTTAAGTGCGGCGCTCGCCCGGCACCAGGCTGGCGTCGTGGCGCATGCGCATGAAGCGCGAGGAAATGAAGATCTCGCGCAGGAAAAAAACGAAGCTGGAAATCAGGCCGACCATGGCCAGCACGAAGAAGGCGGCAATGACCTGGTCGAGCTTGATGTTGGCGCTATCGCCCAGGAACAGCATCGCGATCACGAGGCAGACCAGGAAACCGCAGCCGGTGCTCGAGGTGATCGCATAGTTGATCAGGTGCGAGCGCGTGTACAGGGTTTCCAGTTCCTCCGTGTAGTCGTCGTTCGGCCCGATCTGCAGGCGGTCCTCGAGCACCCGGGTGCGGTCGATGATGCGCGCCAGCCGGTTGGTCAGCACCGTCAGCTTGGTCGCCACGCCGGTCAGCAGGAAGACCGGCGCGATCGCCAGCTGGATCATGTGACCGATGTCGCTAATCTGGATGTTCATGAAAACACTGTTATAGGCGTTGTAATGTGTCAGGCGTAGTGTAGCAGCCGCGCAAGCGGCAACCCGCTCAATCGAAGCGGCCGTAACGCTTGAACTGTTCGGTCGCGCCGACCAGCGCACGCGCGATGCCGATTTCCAGCGCGCCGTGTCCGGCATCCGGGATCATGCGCATCCTGGCGCCGGGCCAGGCGCGCTGCAGGCGGTGCGCCGACAGCGGCGGGCAGATCACGTCGTAGCGGCCCTGCACGATCACGGCCGGCAGGTGAGATATACGCCCGAGGTCCTGGATCAACTGGTCTTCCGCGAGGAAGGCGCCATTTGCCATGTAATGGGCCTCCAGGCGGCCCACGCCCAGGTCGAGCGTGTCGGAAGGCTGCTCTTCTTCCTGCGGCAGCAGGAAGACCCTTCTACCCTCGAAGCGGCTCCAGGCGCGCGCCGCCGGCCAGTACAGGGCAGGATCGTCGCACAGCAGGCGCCGCGCATAGGCGTTCAGCAGGTCGCCCCGTTCTTCAAGCGGAATCGGGGCGATGAAGTCTTCGTAGAGTTCCGGATAAAACCATTCCACGCCGTGCAGGAACCAGTCGACTTCGGCCTTGGTGCACAGGAAGATCCCGCGCAGCACGAAGCCGAGGCAGCGCTCCGGATGGGTCTGGCCATAGGCCAGCGCCAGGGTCGAACCCCAGGAACCGCCGAACACCAGCCACTGCTTGATGCCGAACATCACGCGCAAGCGCTCGATGTCCTCGATCAGCAGTTGGGTCGTGTTGTTGCGCCACTCGCCCAGCGGCGTCGATTTGCCGGCGCCGCGCTGGTCGAACAGGATCACGCGGTAGGCGTGCGGGTCGAAAAAGCGCCGGTGCTGGGGAGAGAGGCCGGCGCCGGGACCGCCGTGCAGGAACAGCACGGGAATGCCGTTCGGGTTGCCTACCTCCTCCCAGTAGATCGTGTGCACATCATCGACGGCGAGCATGCCGTGGCGGGTCGGTTGGATCGGCGGGAACAGCGACGGCGGGGTGGCGGGCATGGCAGCTCTCTTGATGTTCGAGCAAGGATTGTAGCTTACCGCCCCACCCTTCCAGAAGAGGGTTCAGAAGAGCGTATTGTAGGCGCCGCGCACGTGATAGTCGTCGTCCACGGCCAGGATCAAAGGCCACTTGTCGAAGGTGGTGCAGGGATGCGAGATGCCGCAGCCGACCAGGTCGCCCACAGCCAGTTCCGTGCACAAGGGGTCCCCCTCCGGCAGGCGCAGATACGCATGCTGGTCGTTGAGTTTAAAAATCGAACAGCCCGGCGGCAGCGCGTGCGGCGTGCCGGGGCCGGGGCGGTGGTAGACCAAGGGCAGCGGCAAGTCGGCGTCGTAGCCGGCGTCGCGCTTGCCCATGGTAAGAATGGCCAGCGTCGGCTCCGGCCGCGACTGCACCATGGCCCACACCTCCAGCGCGGGCTGCAAGCCGTCATGCTCTCCTTCGCGCGCGTTCAGTTCGCCGAGCATGCGCTCATAGGTGCCGTGGTCGCTGGTCAGGTAGCAGCCGCTGCGCAGCACCGCGCGCACCGGACGCGACAGGCCGGACACGGATTGAAAGCCGCGCGCGACCAGGTCGAAGTAGGCCGAGCCACCGGCCGAGAGCAGGATCTCAGTACCCGTAAACAGGCCTTCGTCGTCGGCGCTGCGCACCAGCTCAGTAAGCTGGGCCAGGAAGGCGTCGACGGCGGCCAGGTCTTGCGCGCTGTCCTCGGTCACGAGCAAGCCCTCATAGCCTTCGAAGCCGGCCAGCTGCAGGCCGGGCGCGCCGGCGATCGCGCGCGCCACGGTGATCGCGGCCTCAAGCGTACGGCAACCGGCGCGTTTGCCGGCCAGGCCGAGTTCGACCAGCACGGGCAAAGGATGCGCGAGCGGGTGCAGCGCCACGGCCTCGGCCAGGCGCGCCACGCCGGCCAGGGAATCGGCCAGCAGGATGCACTCGAAACCCGAGTCGCTGCGCAGCAGGGCCAGCACCGACCGGATGTCGGCAGGCGCGATGAGTTGATTCACCAGCAGCACGCGGCGCACGCCGAAGCGGTAGGCGACCTGCACCTGGCTTGCCGTGGCCAGGGTGATGCCCCAGGCGCCGTTGGCGAGCTGGGCACCGAAGAGTTGCGGCGACATCGTCGTCTTGCCGTGCGGCGCCAGCGTCACCCCGTAGCGCTCGCAAAAGCGCCGCATCCAGTCGAGGTTATGGCGCAAGCGGGACGTTTTCAGTACCGCCACCGGAAAGCTGGTATCGGCGTGCAATACGTTCCAGTTCTGCACGCCGATCGCGCCCTGGCGCAGCGGCTCCAGGATCGGCAAGCCTTTGACGCCGGGGTGCAGGATCTGTTCGTCCAATGCGGCGAGGACCAGGCCGTCGTACGGAAGGGTATGCATGGGCTGATCTTTTCGACAGGTGGTATCAGGGTGCCGTGCGCTGGCGACATCTCGCCTGCAAGTCGGCGCGCAATTCGGCGTGCGTGGGCGTCAGCCCGTATTCGTCGGGCGTATAGGTAATGCCGGGCAGGATGCCGTCGGCCTCGATCTGCGGCAGCAATTCGTCGAACAATTCCTGCAAGGCGAATTCCTGCGGTACATAACCTTCCCATTCGAGCACGGCACACTGCTGCGCCAGCTCGCTCGTCGGCCACAGGGGGAAGACCAGCGCCCCATCATCGGTCTTGCCGATGGCCCAGCCGTCGCGCACCAGGCCCCAGACCCGGCCGGTATCGGCCACGCGCCGAATAAAATGTTCGTAGCGCAGCTGTTTGGGAAGATTGACTACGGAGGAGGTTTCGCTGGAATCCATGGGTTTGTTGCACGGTAGTGGGCTCCCGTGCAGGATACAAAAAATTGCCTTGGTTAGCCGCGCTTTTGGATCTCCCAGACGATCTTCCCCAAATGGGTATGCGATGAATGCGTTATCCCAGTCCATTGATCAGGTGTATATAACCGCTTTGGGATGCAATGCCTAGATCTCTACTGTAAAGCACACATGCGCATCTCGGTCGGCCGAACGGCGTCTAACGCGACAGGTTTGGATAAGCATAGAGATAGTTATTTCTTTCTAGCTCCAAACAGGACAAACGAACCTAGACATGACGCCTCCTTAACCTATTAGATATTGCGGGGGGCATTGAAGGAAGTAAAACCGAAGCTCTTTCACACTGATATTTATGATAATTGACGGTGTCGTATGGTTATTGACATTTCAATCAAAAAGGATCCGACCATGGAAGAAGTCGGACCCTTTATAGTTCAATGCAGATGGGTTTCAAACGCGAAGCCGTTGATTTTCACCCAGCATTGAAATACTTTAATCCTTCGTAAGATTAGCAACGGCTTTACCAACAGCTTTTCCTACTGTCGCTCCTGCAGTCCAAATACCGGCGACTGCAGCAGCAACGCCAGCAACTGGAATTAGTGGGTGCCCGCCACTCACCTCAAGCACTTCATCGTCAGTCAGTTCTTGCATACCAAGGGTACGGGGGATGGAGTTAATAGCGTTCATAAATCACCTATAAAAATATAATGGAGTTATTTAGTCTTGCCCTGCGCTTGAGCTTTCTTTTCCTCTTTGTAGGCATTGTACCCTTCAACAATTGCACCCGCTAAGAATATACCCACACCAACTGCTACCCAAGGGAACCCGCCGGACACCTCGTCAATCTCAGCATCGGTCAATTCAATCAGACGAATATCGTTCATAAAGCCTCCAAGTCCAGATTTATCAATTAATCAAAAAGTAGAGCGCTTTTCCTATCGAGGATCCGATCACACCACCAGACATAAATAAAATTGCTGCTCCCATGGCAATTAAAAACAATTGCGCAGGAATAGGAAGTGTGTTGTAAAAGGCTTCTAATTCTTGGCAAGAAAATTTCATTTTTCCTCCAACATAAGCATCAAGACAATCCAGGAAATATTTCATATTTTCAAGGACAGTTAATTATGGGAAACAATTCTCATGACAACGAGGAGATTCCGCAAACACTGGATTGACTTGAATCATTAGCTTTAACTACAGCACGTTAAGCTTTTCCAACACGTGGAAATAGCAGCGGTAAGAGTGTTGACGAAACGCTTGAGAATGCCTAGGAAGAGACCTGTATCGGGAGACAAGACGTCCATACTTTTGCGAAGCGAATATTGGATTAGTGGATTACGGTTCTGCAAGGTTGACGTTGATACAGCTTAACGTTTTCGATGTTTGTTTAATTAGTATCAACGAGAACTAGTAAACAAGCAGATTTAGTTGAAGTCTTAGCAATCTCTTCAAAAATTGCGCCCTTAGTAAAATCGTCTACTAAAATAGACTTTAGACCGTTCTTTCATTTTTTTAGAGAAGCTTCTGCCATTCCACTAAACGCAACGGAATTTTTCATTAGCCCCATGTTCCTTGTCGCGTTGCTAGTCTGAAACTGCGGTCTGTTGTCGCAACTACTACATTAGTTTTCTCTATCCAACTTTTTGTGGAAACTCATCGGCAATAATCCTGATTTACATCAATATTTCGGCTTAGCTTATACAAATTCTTACATCTTTCACTTATACAATAAGTGTTCCGGAAAATTTTGATATGCCACTCGAGAGAAATTACCTTGCGCGATGCTATAACTCCTTCGGGCGAGAAAACAGAAAACAAGTCCTCGCGACCCACCAACTCTGCATCTAAGACTTTGTTTCGTCAGCAGGCTGTCGAACATATAACGGTGCGCCAATACGGCACCGTAATCCTGACCCGCCCAGTTAGTCATATTGTTCTCACTGGCGTATTTATGACGTTGGTATCGTTACTCATCGCATTCTTCGCCCTATTCGAAACAACCCGTAAGGCGCCAGTCCAGGGCATGTTGGTACCTACAGCCGGGGTAATCCGGGTTTTTTCCAACCAGGTTGGCATCATTAAAGAAATCCGCATTAAGGAAGGCCAGTTCGTACGAGAAGGCGAGATTCTGTTCGTCGTGTCCAGCGAGCGCAGCACTGCCAATTCACGCTCCACGGAAGCCTTAGTTTCCGAATTGCTGGCGCAGCGTCGCGACAGCTTCCGTACTGAGCTGCAGCAGGCCAAGGCACAAGCCGGACATCGGAGGACCGCCCTGCAACAGCGTGCGCGTGATCTACAGGGAGAAATCACGCGGCTCGACAATCAAGCACTCATGCAACAGCAGCGCATCACCTTGTCCGAGCAGACCGTGGCACGATTCGCACAATTGAAGTCGACCGGCTACATCTCGGCCGCGCAACTGCAGGAACGGGAAGCCGAGCTGCTCGACCAGCGTCAGCGCCTGCTTGAGGTCGAACGTATCCGATCCGCGACTCAGCGCGACTTGGTAAGTACCCAAGCAGAAGAGCAGGATATGACGGTGCAGGCGCTGCGCGACGAAAATGCATTGCGCCGCAGTGCGTCGACGCTTGAACAGGACCTGACCGAGAATGAGGCACGGCGCGAAATCCCCATCCGGGCACGCCAGAGCGGCACGATCACGGCGATTGCGGCGAATCTCGGTCAGACCGTCGGCTCTGCGACCTCGCTGGCATCCATCCTACCGGAAGAGAGTATGCTGGAAGCGGAAATGTATGTGCCTTCGCATGCGGTGGGCTTCATCAAGCCTGGCATGACGGCCATGCTGCGCTACCGGGCTTTCCCCTACCAGAAATTCGGCCAGCACCCGGCGCGTGTGCGCGAAGTCGCCACGACCTCGGTACGCCTTGAAGAACTGCCTACGGCAGCAATGCCTGGCGCTGCACAGTCGGAACCGGTATACCGAATTCGGCTTGCACTCGAGCAACAGTCTGTTCGGGCGTACGGTGCCCCTATGCCGTTGCGCTCCGGCATGCTGGTTGACGCCAACGTCATGCTTGAGCGCCGCAAGCTATACGAATGGGTGTTAGAGCCGCTGTTCAGCATCTCGGGCCGTCTATAAGTAGACTGTTCTGTATCACCACTCCGCCGACCACCGCCTGATGCGTGGCTAGCCCAACTTGTGATGACAACTGAATCATGCGATTTTCTATTCTTCCCGAGCTAACTTTTTGGAGCAGCCGTCGACTACCTGTACTGCTCCAGACCGAAGGGGCCGAATGTGGCTTGGCATGCATAGCGATGGTCGCCAGCTATTGGGGTCATCGGACCGATATCCCAAGCATGCGCCGCCGCTTCTCCGTGTCGATGAAGGGCATAAATCTGAAAGGCTTGATGGCGATCGCGAGCGGTCTGTCCTTGCAAACACGCCCGCTTAAGCTGGACTTGCAGCACCTGCCCGAACTGAAGTTGCCCTGTATTCTGCACTGGGACCTGAACCACTTTGTCGTGCTCGAATCGGTCTGGGCCACCCATGTCGTCGTGCACGACCCTGCCGTCGGCGAACGGCGCATGGCACTGGACGAGTTCGCCAAGCACTTTACCGGCATCGCGCTCGAGCTGACGCCAACCGCCCAGTTCACCGCCAAGGAAGAACGCCAGCAATTTTCTTTGGTTTCCCTTATGGGTCATGTGGTCGGCCTGCGCCGCGGCCTGCTCCAGCTGCTCGCGCTCGGCCTGGCCCTACAGGTGTGCGCCCTGATCGCCCCCTTCTACATGCAGTGGATCGTGGACGAAGCCCTGCTAGCATCAGACCGCGACCTGATCACAGTACTTGGCTGCGGCTTTCTGTTGCTCGTCCTGCTACAGACCGCAATCGGGGCCGTGCGTTCCTGGGTGACGACGGTGCTATCCACCAGCCTGAACCTGCAATGGCTGGGCAATGCCTTTGTCCACCTTCTGAAGCTGCCGCTGCCCTACTTCGAGAAGCGCCACACCGGCGACATCGTCTCGCGCTTCAGTTCAATCCAGCAGATCCAGACCAGCCTGACGACCCAATTCGTCGAAGGGATCATCGACGGCATACTGGTGCTGGGCACCTTGGTCATGATGCTCCTCTATAGCACAACGCTGGCAGCCGTGGCCTGCATCGCCGTGTTGCTGTACGCGCTGCTGCGCTGGGCAATATTCCGCCCCCTGCGCGATGCAAACTCAGAGCAGATCATCCACGCCGCCAAACAGCAGAGCCACTTCATGGAGACGGTCCGTGGCATGCAGAGTATCCGGCTATTCGGACGCAGCGAAGAGCGCCGCTCAGGCTGGATGAACTCGCTGACCGACGAATTCAATGCCCATCTCCGTATCGCCAAGCTGTCGGTCTCGTATCAGACAACCAACACCCTTCTGTTCAGCGGCGAGCGCGTCATTGTGATCTGGCTCGCAGCCCTTGCGGTGCTCAGCAATGAATTCTCGGTCGGAATGGTGTTCGCCTTCATCAGCTACAAGGACCAGTTCAGCCAGCGCACGGCGAGCCTGATCGATAAGTTGTTCGAGCTGCGGATGATGCGCCTGCATGGCGAGCGCGTGGCCGACATCGTGCTGGCCGAAGCGGAACGCGATGATGATGCAGCCGAAGTCGACGCGAGCCATATCATGCCCTCGATCGAGATCAATAACCTGAGTTTCCGCTATTCCGACAGCGAGCCCGAGGTCATCCACGAACTCAACCTCAGCATCCCAGCCGGGCAATCCATAGCGATCACCGGACCTTCTGGCTGCGGCAAGACGACCCTAATGAAGCTGCTGCTTGGCCTGCTTACGCCGACCGGGGGCGAAATCCGTATCGGTGGAATGCCCTTAGGTACGCTTGGCCTGTCGAACTACCGCCAAATGCTGGGCACGGTGATGCAGGACGACACCCTGTTTGCTGGATCGATCGCGGACAACATCAGCTTTTTCGATCCGATGGTCGATATGCAGCGGGTCTACGGCTGCGCCGAGCTTGCTGCCATCGCGCCCGAGATCGCCGCTATGCCGATGGCCTTCAATACGCTGATCGGCGATATTGGCACCGGCCTGTCGGGCGGGCAGAAGCAGCGCATCCTATTGGCACGGGCGTTATACAAGGACCCGAAAATTCTGGTTCTGGACGAAGCGACCAGCCATCTGGATGTGTGGAATGAACAAGCCGTCAACCAGGCCATCCAAAAGATCCCGCTGACCCGCATCATCGTTGCCCATCGTCCTGAAACGATCCAGATGGCAGAGCGTGTAATTGTCCTACACAACGGTCAGGTTGCCCAGGATGTTAATAAACCGACTTCCGAAGACCAGCAGGCAGCTTGACGACGCTGCCTTCCTGAAAAAACCGGCCTGGACGATTGCTCGTCCGGGCCGGTTTTCAACTCAAGCGCCTATGTTCGCGCGCCCAGCCACAATTAAGACATGTGCTGACCGCCGTTGATGGCGATGTTGGCGCCGGTCACGAATGCCGCTTCGTCCGACGACAGGTAGGCGACCAGGCCGGCGACTTCATCCGGCTTGCCGAGACGGCCCATCGGGATTTGCGGGATGATCTTGCTTTCCAGGACTTCGCTCGGGATCTCCATCACCATCTTGGTGCCGATGTAGCCTGGCGAGATGGTGTTTACGGTCACGCCCTTGCGCGCCACTTCCAGCGCCAGCGCTTTCGTGAAACCGTGCATGCCGGCTTTCGCGGCCGAGTAGTTGGTCTGGCCGAACGCGCCCTTCTGGCCGTTGACCGAGGAGATGTTGATGATCCGGCCCCAGCCGCGCTCGACCATGCCGTCGCAGACGGGCTTGGTCATGTTGAACACGGAATCGAGGTTGGTCTTGATGACCGCGTCCCAGTTCACTTTATCCATCTTCTTGAAGGTCATGTCGCGCGTGATGCCGGCGTTATTCACCAGCACGTCGACCGGACCGACTTCCTGCTCGACCTGCTTGACGCAGGCTTGCGCCGACTCGTAGTCGGCCACGTCGCAGGGATAGGCCTTGAAACTGAAACCCTGGTCGCGCATCGAGGCCAGCCAGCCCTCGGCCTTGGTGTTGCCCGGCGAGTGGGTCGTGACCACCGTGTACCCGAGTGCCGCCAGCTTGATGCACACGGCCTCACCCAGGCCGCCCATACCACCCGTTACCAATGCAACTCGTGCCATTTGTCTTCTCCTGAGTTTTTATCTGAGGTGGCCTTGATAAACCTACTGCGCGTCGGAGTGTCGGCCTGCGGTGCTCGCTGTACATTCGTACAGCTCCGCTCCTCAGCCAACACTCCTTCCGCTCGCTACGGTTTCTCAAGGCCCCGATACTTCACTACAAAAGCATGCTTCAGTCGCGCTCGACCGCCAGCGCCACGCCCATACCGCCGCCGATGCACAGGCTGGCCAGGCCGCGCTTGGCATCGCGCCGGATCATTTCGTGCAGCAGGGTCACCAGCACGCGCGCACCGGACGCGCCGATCGGGTGGCCCAGTGCGATGGCGCCGCCGTTGACGTTGATCTTCGACGTATCCCAGCCCATTTCCTTGTTGACCGCCACCGCTTGCGCGGCAAAGGCTTCGTTGATTTCCATCAGGTCGACCTGGTCATGGGTCCAGCCGGCCTTTTGCAGGCACAGGCGCGAAGCCGACACCGGGCCCATGCCCATGATGGTCGGGTCCAGGCCCGAGGACGAATAGGCCTTGATGCGCGCCAGCGGGGTCAGGCCCAGTTCGCGCGCTTTCGAGGCGCTCATCATGATCACGGCGGCGGCGCCGTCGTTCAGGCCGGAGGCGTTGCCGGCGGTGACGGTGCCTTCCTTGTTGAAGGCCGGACGCAGGCTGGCCAGCGCCTCGATCGTGCTGCCCGCTTTCGGATACTCGTCGGTATCGAACACGACGGTGCCCTTCTTCGAAGCGATCTCGACCGGGATGATCTCGTCCTTGAACTTGCCGGCGGCCTGCGCGGCTTCGGCCTTCAGTTGCGAATTCAGCGCGAACTCGTCCTGCTCGGCGCGCGAGATCTCATACTTGCGTGCGACGTTCTCGGCGGTGACGCCCATGTGGTACTGGTTGTACACGTCCCACAGGCCGTCCACGATCATGGTGTCGACCAGTTTGGCGTCGCCCATGCGGAAGCCGTCGCGCGAGCCGTTCAGCACGTGCGGCGAGGCGCTCATGTTTTCCTGGCCGCCGGCAATCACGATGCTGGCGTCGCCGCAGCGGATCGCCTGGGTGGCGAGATGGGTCGCCTTCAGGCCGCTGCCGCAGACTTTGTTGATGGTGTACGCCGGCACCATGTCGGGCAAGCCGGCCTTGATGACGGCCTGGCGTGCCGGGTTCTGGCCGGCGCCGGCGGTCAGCACCTGGCCCATGATGACTTCGCTCACGGTGGCGGGATCGATGCCGGTTTTCGCCAGCAGCTGGCGAATCACTTGCGCGCCGAGTTCGGCGGCGGGGATCTTGGCGAGGGACCCGCCGAATTTGCCGACCGCGGTGCGGCCGGCGGCTACGATGACGACGTCTTCCATTGTTCTCTCCAGTTCTGGCTGAGCCAGGTTGATAGGCAGCAATACGCTCGATGCGCTCTATGGCGATAGGTGGGTACCCTGGTGGGATACGTGGCTGCCGATTCGGCCCGGCGGAAACCTCGGATGTTAGGTTTCTCGCCTGCGTTTACGTTTGAGCGAAGTCAATCTTATCAGCTTATCCACGGAAAACAACCAGTAAAGCCGATAGGTTGATAAGGGGTTTCCACACGATGATTTCCAGCAAAGTAAGGAACGCCGCTGCAGCCCCAGTTGCCCTATGGAATGATGGGGGAAATGCCTCCCTTTTCAGCAAATTTCACAGTAGAATGCACGGGCTAATCCAACCTGAACCGTTTATGTCGAAAAGCCCGTCCAGCCTGCCCATCGAAATCAAGATTTCCACGGTCGTCGCGATCTCCGCGATCCTCCACTCGAGCGACCCGATTGCGATCGATGCGGCCCTCAAGCAAATGACCGGCGGCGTCTCGGACTTCTTCGACGATGAATTCGCGGTGATCGACGTCGGCGCCATTGCCGCCGAGACGCCTTACATCGACTGGCGCGCGCTGGTCGACCTGCTGAAGAAATACCGCCTGAACGCGGTCGCCGTGCGCGGCGCGACGCCGGACATGAGCGAGGCCGTCAAGGCCCTCGGCCTGGCGCTCGACGATGGCGCCGCCGGCGCCGACCGTGCGCGCGAAGACGTGGCGGCCGCCACCGCGGCCAGCGCCGCCGTGAGCATCGCCCCGGTGGCCGCGCCGGCGCCCCAGCCGGCACCGCAGCCGCAGGCGCCGCAGACGGTGGCGCTGCCGGCGATGATCGTCGACACCCCGGTGCGTGCCGGCCAGCGCGTGTATGCGCGCGGCTGCGACCTGATCATCACGGCAGCGGTGAACAATGGCGCCGAAATCATCGCCGACGGCAGCATCCACGTGTATGCGCCGATGCACGGCCGCGCGCTGGCCGGCGCCTCCGGGAATGCGCAGTCGCGCATCTTCGGCTTGTCGCTGCAGCCGGAACTGGTGTCGATCGCCGGCGTGTACCGCACCTTCGACGACGGCTTCCCGGCCGAGCTGGCACGCCAGCCGGCACAAATTCGCCTGGTCGGCGACCGGATCGATATATCATCTCTTACTTCGCATCGCTGACTCCGGCTTCGTCGCGCGCATAGGCAAGACATAGACCAGATACTGTAAAGGACATTTTTGTGGCAAGAATTATTGTTGTGACGTCCGGCAAGGGCGGCGTGGGCAAAACCACCTCGAGCGCAAGCTTCTCTACCGGCCTGGCCCTGCGCGGCCACAAGACCGCCGTGCTGGACTTCGACGTCGGCCTGCGTAACCTCGACCTGATCATGGGCTGCGAACGCCGCGTGGTGTACGACCTGGTCAACGTGGTGAATGGCGAAGCGACGCTGAACCAGGCCCTGATCAAGGACAAGCACTGCGAAAACCTGTTCATCCTGCCGGCGTCGCAAACGCGCGACAAGGATGCCCTGTCGGAAGACGGCATCGAACGCGTGCTCAACGAGCTGATCCAGATGGGCTTCGAGTACATCATCTGCGATTCGCCGGCCGGCATCGAGCACGGCGCCCTGATGGCCCTGACCTTCGCCGACGAGGCGCTGATCGTGACCAACCCGGAAGTGTCCTCAGTGCGCGATTCGGACCGCATCCTCGGCATCATCCAGGCCAAGTCGCGCCGCGCCCAGACCGGCGGCGAGCCGGTCAAGGAGCACCTCTTGATTACCCGCTATTCGCCGAAGCGCGTCGAAAACGACGAAATGCTCTCTTACCAGGACGTGCAGGAAATTCTGCGCATTCCGCTGATCGGCATCATCCCGGAATCGGAATCGGTGCTGCACGCCTCGAACCAGGGCAATCCGGCAATTCACTTCAAGGGCACCGACGTGGCCGAAGCCTATGAAGACGTGGTCGCCCGCTTCCTGGGCGAAGAACGTCCGCTGCGCTTCACGAACTACGAAAAGCCGGGCCTGCTGCAGCGCATCTTTGGAACCAAGTGATATGGCCCTGCTCTCATTCCTGTTCCCCGAAAAGAAGAAGAGCGCGAACGCAGCCAAGGAACGGCTGCAGATCATCATCGCCCGCGAGCGCACCAACCGTGCCGGCCCCGACTTCCTGCCGGCGCTGCACCGCGAACTGATCGAAGTGATTTCGAAGTACACCAAGGTCAACGCGGACGACATCAAGATCTCGCTCGACCGCCAGGGCAACCTGGAAGTGCTCGACGTCAACGTGGTGCTGCCGGACGCCTGAGTCCCGCCGCCCTCTCCCACAACGGCAGCCTCGCGCTGCCGTTTGTTTTTCCGCCCGCCTTTTTCTCGAATACGACACAAAGCTGTGATGCCGGCAAAAGATGTTGTTTTTTTGTCGTGAATGTTGCATTTCAGCCGCATTCGGGCAAGCTGCACTCCTACATCATCGAACTGTCGAAATTGAGTCTTTACCGGGCTACACACCCTGCATACACCCGCAATCGGGCTCCCCGACTGGCTCCGCGATCAAAAACAGAAGTTTACGAGTAGCATTATTTTGTGAAAGTCTGTTATAGTCGGTTTAACCTTGTAGGAGGGCTCCTACAGTACGACTTTAACAATTGCGTGCCTCCATGAGAATAGCCGTCCTCGATAGTGACCGTAGCCAGGCAGACCTGGTTTGCCAGGTGCTCAGCGCCGCTGGCCATAGCTGCCAGTTTTTTGACAATGGCAAGGAAATGCTGGCGCAGATGCGCAAGGACAGCACTGACCTCCTGATCATGGACTGGCCCACCGGCGACCTCGAAGCCGCCGACATCCTGCGCCGCGCCAAGGAAAAAATGTCGCCCGACGCACCGGCGATGTTCCTCGTCAGCGGCAACGCCGAAGACGACATCGTGGCCGGCATGACCGCCGGCGCCGACGACTACCTGGTCAAACCGCTGCGCCGCGGCGAACTGGTGGCGCGCGTCTCGGCCCTGCTGCGCCGCGCCTACCCGGCCCAGACCGGCACCGAACAGCTGCAATTCGGCTCCTACGTGTTCGAAACGCGCCCGGGCCGCCTGCTGAAGGACGGCAGCGTCATCGACGTCACCCAGAAAGAGTTTTATCTGGCCCTGCTGTTCTTCCGGAATATCGGCCGCCCGCTGTCGCGTGCCTACATCCACGAATCGGTCTGGGTCCGCGAAACGGCCGTGCCGTCGCGCACCATGGACACCCACGTTTCGCGCGTGCGCAACAAGCTCAGTCTGCGTCCGGAAAACGGTTTCAGGCTGGTGCCGGTGTATAGCTACGGTTATCGCCTGGAAAAGCTGGGGGCGCAATAATTCGTAGGGTGGGCGCCCCGTGCCCACCGCCGTTATCGCCCCGTTGGCCACCGCTGTGCAACGTTCCGCGTGGGCACAGAGTGCCCACCCTACGAGCCCATGAAAGCCTGCGCGCATGCGGGTATAATGGGCCTGTCCGTTTCCCCATTTCCTCCAGCATGCAACTGCTCGCCGTTGGCCTGAACCACACGACCGCACCGGTCTCGCTGCGCGAGCAGCTGGCGCTCGGGCCCGAACAGCTGGGACGGGCCGTCCACGCGGCGCGCGAATGGTTCGGCCGCTTCGGCGGCGATGCCCCTGGCGGCGATGAAGCGGCCATCCTCTCCACCTGCAACCGCACCGAACTGTACGCCGCCAGCGGCGTGCCGCATCCGCTCGACGCTTCCGCCCAGTTCCTGGCGCACTACCACGCACTCAATTTCGCCGAGCTGCGCCCGCACCTCTACATGCTGCCCCAGGACGACGCCGTGCGCCACGCCTTCCGCGTCGCCTCGGGCCTCGATTCGATGGTGCTGGGCGAGCCGCAGATCCTCGGCCAGATGAAGGACGCGGTGCGCACGGCCGAGGAAGCCGGGGGCCTCGGCACCTATCTGCACCAGCTGTTCCAGCGCAGTTTTGCAGTGGCGAAGGAAGTGCGCACCACCACCGAAATCGGCGCCCACAGCGTCTCGATGGCGGCGGCCTGCGTGCGCCTGTCGCAGCGCATTTTCGACAGCATTTCGGACCAGCACGTGCTGTTCATCGGCGCCGGCGAGATGATCGAACTGTGCGCCGCCCACTTCGCGGCCCAGAACCCGAAATCGATCACCATCGCCAACCGCAGCATGGAACGCGGCGAATCGCTCGCCACGCGCCTAAACGGCCGCGCGATCCGCCTGGCCGACCTGCCGCAGCAACTGCACCAGTTCGACATCGTCGTCTCCTGCACCGCGTCCACGCTACCGCTGATCGGCCTCGGCCTGGTCGAGCGCGCCATTAAGGCGCGCCGGCATCGTCCGGTCTTCATGGCCGATCTCGCCGTCCCACGCGACATCGAGCCGGAAGTGGCGCGATTGGACGACGTGTTCCTGTACACCGTCGACGACCTGGCGCAAGTGGTGCAGACCGGCATGGAAAGCCGGCAGGCCGCCGTTGCGCAGGCAGAGGCCATCATCGAGACCCGGGTCGCCTCCTTCATGCACTGGATCGGCGACCGCGCCGTGGTGCCGGTGATCCAGCAGCTGCACGAGTCGAGCGAGGCGCTGCGCCTGGCCGAACTCGAACGCGCCCGTAAACTCCTCGCCAAAGGCGAAGACGTCGACGCCGTGCTGGAAGCGCTGTCGAAAGGTCTGACCGCGAAATTCCTGCACGGTCCGCAGCAGGCGCTGCACCGCGCCGAAGGCGACGAACGCGCGCGCCTGGCGAACCTGCTGCCGCAGCTGTTCCGCGGCCGCCGTTAGCGTCCCCTTATTTCCGCTTCGCGTCCCCCGTGGACGCGTCCCGGCGCCATGCGCCTCCCGTTTTCACTCTTTCCCGAACCGCTATGAAACCATCGATGCTGGCCAAGCTGGACCAACTTGCGAACCGCCTGGTCGAACTCGACGAACTGCTGGGCCATGAAGGCGCCACCGCCAACATGGACAATTATCGGAAGATGACGAAGGAGCACGCCGAGATCGGCCCGCTCGTCGCCGTGTACCACGAGTACCAGGTCGCCAACGGCGACATCGCCGCCGCCCAGGAGATGCTGGCCGATCCGGAGATGAAGGAATTCGCGCAGGAAGAGATCGAGTCGGCCAAGGCGCGCCTCGCTGCGCTCGACCTCGACTTGCAGAAAATGCTGCTGCCGAAGGACGCCAACGACGAGCGCAACATCTTCCTCGAGATCCGCGCCGGCACCGGCGGCGACGAGTCGGCGCTGTTCGCCGGCGACCTGCTGCGCATGTACACCCGCTTCGCCGAACGCAACCGCTGGCAGGTCGAGATGGTCTCGGAATCTCCCTCGGATCTGGGCGGCTACCGCGAAGTCATCGTGCGCGTGATCGGCAACGGCGTGTATTCAAAGCTGAAATTCGAGTCGGGCGGCCACCGCGTGCAGCGCGTGCCGGCCACCGAAACGCAAGGCCGCATCCATACCTCGGCCTGCACCGTGGCCGTGATGCCGGAAGCGGACGAAGTCGAAGACGTCGACATCAACCCGGCCGACCTGCGCATCGACACCTATCGCGCCTCGGGCGCCGGCGGCCAGCACATTAATAAAACCGATTCGGCCGTGCGCATCACGCACCTGCCGACCGGGATCGTGGTCGAGTGCCAGGACGACCGCAGCCAGCACAAGAACAAGGCGCAAGCGATGAAGGTGCTGGCCGCGCGTATAAAAGACGTGCAGCTGCGCGAACAGCAATCGAAAGAGGCGGCCACCCGCAAGAGCCTGATCGGCTCGGGCGACCGCAGCGAACGCATCCGCACCTACAACTTCCCGCAAGGGCGCCTGACCGACCACCGCATCAACCTGACGCTGTATAAACTCGATTTCATCATGGACGGCGACCTGGGCGAACTGACCAACGCCCTCTCGGCCGAGCACCAGGCCGAACTGCTGGCGGCCCTGGGCGATTAAGTTCACGTTAAGACAATAACGTCTTGCCAATGTGAAAATGCGGGGCGATTCTCTCCTGTGCGAGAATCGCCCATCCTCGATCACGAAAGCCCACGCGATGCCACGTTCCCGTTCCGTCTTGTTCGCCATTTCCTTCGTCAGCTTCGCGCTGGTCGGCGTCGCCCTGTACCTGCAGCACGCGCACGACATGCTGCCCTGCCCGCTGTGCGTGATCCAGCGCTATGCCTTCCTCGGCATCGGCTTTGCCGCTCTCATCGGCGCGCTGAGCCACAAGATCCGTGGCGGGGCGATGATCGCGCTGCTGGCGGCGCTCGGTGGACTGGGAACGGTCGGCAAGCACCTGTATGTGCTGGCGAATCCCGGCTTCTCCTGCGGTATCGATCCGATGGAAACGATGCTGAACAAGATCCCGACGGCGACCTTGCTGCCCTGGCTGTTCCAGGCCGACGGCCTGTGCGAGAACGCGACCGATGGCCTGTTCGGCCTGTCGATCCCGCAGTGGTCGGCGCTCTGGTTCGTGCTGCTGACGATTGGCCTGGTCTGGGTGCTGGTCTCGACGCGGCGCGCACGATGAAGATCGCAGCCGGCGCCACGATCCGGGCGCTGCAAACCGGCCTGCCGCTCGACGCGCTGGAAAACCGCATCCTGCTGTGCCACGCGCTGGGTCTCACGCGCGTCGGGCTGATCACGAACGGCGAACGCGTGCTGACCGAAGAGGAAGCGGCGCGCCTGTCTGCGCTGGTGGAACGCCGTTTGGCCGGCGAACCGATCGCCTACATCGTCGGCCAGCGCGAATTTTACGGTTTGCCCTTCCAGGTGACTCTGGCCGTGCTGATTCCGCGTCCGGATACGGAACTGATCGTCGAACTGGCGCTCGAACGCCTGGCGCCGCAAGCGCGCCTGCTCGACATGGGTACCGGCAGCGGTGCGATCGCCGTGTCGGTGGCGCATACGCGGCCCGATGCGCAGGTCACGGCGCTGGATGTCAGCGAAGAAGCCCTGCATGTGGCACGGGCCAATGCGGCGGCCAATCAGGCCCAGGTCCGCTTCCTGCGCAGCGACTGGTTCGCGGCGCTGGCGGGCGAGACCTTCGACCTGATCGCCTCGAACCCTCCGTATATCGCCTCCGGCGACGAACACCTCGCGCAGGGCGATTTGCGCTTCGAGCCGAGCGGCGCGCTGACCGATTTCGCCGACGGTTTATCGGCGCTGCGCACCATTGTCCAGGGTGCACCCGCGCACCTGGAACAGGGCGGCTGGCTGCTGCTCGAGCATGGCTACGACCAGGCGCAGGCGGTGCGGGACCTACTGGCGGATGCCGGCTATACCGACGTGCAAAGCTGGCGCGACCTGGCAGGGATCGAACGGGTCAGCGGCGGCCGGCGCACGTAAGCCTGCCGCAGCCGGTGCGCGGCCTTCCGGTCGGCGTTGCTACAATGCTCACACCGCCACCTCCCGCTCCCGATGCGACGCCTATTCTCCCTCTTGCTCCTGCTGTCCGCCCTGTCCCATGCCCATGCCGGGCCGGGCCCGGCGGCGGCCCTGTTCGAACGCGACTGGCAGTGGCGCCTGGAACACCAGCCGGAATACGCGACCACGCTCGGCGACCGGCGCTATAACGACCGCCTGTCCGACCTGTCGCTCAGCGCCGTGCGCGCCCGGCGCGAGCACTTGCGCGCCATGCTCGACGAGGCGCGCGCCGTCGACCGCGCGGGCCTGACCGCGCAGGAGCGCCTGTCGCTCGACCTGTTCGTGTTCGAACAGGAGCGCCAGCTGGCCACCCTCGCCTTTTCGCTGGTCGACCCGCAGCTGCTCACCGGCTGGGACGGCCTGCAAGTGCGCCTGCCGCGCCTGGTGGCGCAGACGCCTTTTGCCGTCGAGGAGGATTATCGCAACTACATCGCGCGCCTGAACGCCCTGCCCGCGCACGTGGACGGTTTGATCGAGCAGCTGCGCGAAGGGATCAAGACCGGCTGGACGGCGCCGAAAGCCAGCATGCGCGCCGTCCCCGAGCAGTTGCGCGCCCTGCGCGAGCGCCTGGGCGACGGTCCGCTGGGCGCGCCGCTGCGCCGCATTCCCGCCACCATCGATGCCAAACTACGCGAGGAGTTGCTGGCCGCCGGCACCCAGGCGCTGAACGACAGCGCCGGCCCCGCCCTGCGCCGGCTCGAAGATTTCATCAAGACCGACTACCTGCCGGCGGCGCGCGACACCCTCGGCGCCTCCAGCTTCCCCGGCGGCCCCGGCTATTACGCCTTCCTGGCCCGCAATGCCACGGGCAGCGAGATGACGCCGGCCGAGCTGCATGCGCTGGGTTTGAAGGAGGTCGCGCGCATCCGCATCGCGATGGTGGACACCATCCGGCGCACCGGCTTTCGCGGCAGCCTGCCGCAGTTTCTCGCTTTTGCGCGCGGCGACAAACGCCTGTTTGCGCAAGATGCCGACGCCCTGCTGGCGCGCTACCGCCGCGTGATCGAGCGCGCCCGCATGCGCCTGCCGCTTCTGTTCGGCACGATTCCCGAGGAAGACATCGGCGTCAAGCGCCTCGGCCAGGTGGGCGGCGCCGGCCAGGTGGCGGCGTATTACGAAGCCGGCACGCTGGATCGCAGCGCCGCGCTGGTGGTGAATACCGAGCGTTTAAGCAGCCAGCCGCTGTGGGAAGTCGAGACCCTGGCCCTGCACGAAGCCGTGCCCGGCCACCACCTGCAGGTGGCGCGCGCCCGCGCGCTGCGCGAATTGCCCGCTTTCCGGCGCAAGGGCTGGAACGACGCCTATGGCGAAGGCTGGGCCACCTATGCCGAGGGCCTGGGTCCGGAACTGGGCTTTTTCAAGGATCCGTTCTCCCGCTTCGGCTACCTGAACGACGAGCTGTTTCGCGCCGCGCGCCTGGTGATCGACACCGGCATCCACGCCCTCGGCTGGCCGCGCCAGCAGGCGCTCGACTACCTGAACGCGAATACGGCCAACACGCTGCAGGACAACGAGGTCGAGATCGACCGCTACATCGCCCAGCCGGCCCAGGCCCTGAGCTACAAGGCGGGGCAGCTGCGTTTCACGGCCCTGCGCGAAAAGGCGCAGGCCGCGCTGGGACCGCGTTTCGACGTGCGCCGCTTCCATGACGCCCTGCTCGGCAACGGCGTGCTGCCGCTGCCGCTGCTCGAGCGCGAGATGGGCAAGTGGGTGCAAGCGCAGCTCGGTGCAGCGGAGACGCCGGCGCCGACGGAAGCGGCAAAGGCCCCGGCCACGGCTGCTCCCGCGACGGCGCCTGCCACGGCCCCTGCTGCTCCTGCCGCGACACCTGCGCCGGCCGCCGTCAAGCCGCCTGCAACGGGCGCGCCTGCCGCTCCCGCTACACCGGCAAAGCCGGTCCCGGCCCCGGTCAAGCCACCGGCCGAGACGCCCGCGCCTCCTGCCACCGCACCCGTCAAACCCGCGCCGCCCGCACCCGCAGCGGGCGCCGACAAGCGTCCCGGCGAGCTGCCGGCGGCCGGGATCACGCCGCCCTTGGAGCACCCCGGCCCGGTCGCCGAGCCGGCCTTGCCTGGCGCCCTGGAGAAATAAGCCTGGCGCCGACGCGCTGGCCGATTTTCGGTTACTCTCTGCCCAATCGCTATTGGCAGTATAAGAAAGGAAACATCCGTGTCGAACCAACTGACCCGCCGCCTGGCCCTGCTGGACGACGATGCCCACCGTGGCCTGCTTGGCCAGGGCCTGCGCGGCATCGAGCGCGAAACCTTGCGTATCGACCCGCAGGGCCAGCTCGCGCGCACGCCTCATCCGGTCCAGCTCGGCTCGGCGCTCACCAATCCGCAGATCACGACCGACTACGCGGAAGCGCTGCTCGAATTTATCACCCCGGCCGAGCACGACATCGGCGAAGCGCTGCACCGCCTCGACGCGACCCACCGCTTCGCCTATTCGAAGCTGGGCGACGAGATGCTGTGGAGTTCGTCGATGCCGGGAGAATTGCCGCCGGACGAGGAGATCGAGATCGGCTGGTATGGCAAGTCGAATATCGGCATGCTGAAACACGTGTACCGGCGCGGCCTGGCGCTGCGCTACGGTAAGGCCATGCAGTGCATCGCCGGCATCCACTACAACTATTCGCTGCCCGAAGCGCTGTGGAAGCTGATCCTGGCCAGCGACGGCGTGCCGGAAGAGCGGCGCAGCGCCTTGCGCGACTTTCAGTCGGAGAGCTATTTCTCGACCATCCGCAACTTCCGCCGCTACAGCTGGCTGCTGATGTACCTGTTCGGCGCCTCGCCGGCGCTCACCAGGAGCTTCCTGCGCGGCCGCGAGCATGCGCTGGAAACGCTGTCCGAGGACACCCTGTACCTGCCCTACGCGACCAGCCTGCGCATGAGCGACCTGGGTTACCAGAACGATGCCCAATCCGGCCTGCGTCCGCACGAGAACAGTTTAGAGAGCTACGTCACGAGCCTGATGGATGCGGTCAATCGCCCGTATGCGCCGTATGCGGAAGTCGGCACGAAAAGGGATGGCGAGTGGATCCAGCTGTCGACCAACGTCCTGCAGATCGAGAACGAATACTATTCGACGATCCGCCCGAAGCGCGTGATCCGTACCGGCGAGCGTCCGGTGCAGGCGCTGTGCAACCGCGGCGTGCAGTACATCGAGGTGCGCTGCCTGGACGTCGACCCGTTCGAGCCGATCGGCATCAGCGTCGAGACCGGCCGCTTCCTGGATGCGTTTTTACTCTTCTGTACGCTCGAGGAAAGCCCGCTGATCAGCGCCGCCGAAGGGCAGATCCACGCCCGCAATTTCGCGCGCACGGTGAAGGAAGGCCGCAAACCAGGCCTCACGCTCACCCGCGACGGCGAAGAGGTGTTCTTGCAAGCCTGGGCCGACGAGCTGCTCGAACGCATCCGCCCGCTGGCGCGCCTGCTCGACGAAGAGCACAACGAAAGCGGCGTGCACGAAGCCTCGCTGGCCCAGCAAAAGGCCAAGGTCGCCGATCCGGATAAAACGCCTTCGGCGCGGGTGCTGATGGAGGTGCGCAAACTCGGTTCGGCCGCCGCCTTCGGCCTGCAGCAAAGCCGCCTGCACGCAGCCTACTTCCGCGAAAGCCCCTTGATGCCGGCTGAGGAAGCGGTGTTCGCCGAGATGGCGGCCGCCTCGCTGGCCGAACAGGCGATCGTCGAGCAGACGGACACGGGCAGCTTCGACGATTTCGTCGCCGCCTACAACACCAGTACACTGTGCGGTAATCATTCCTGACCCACGGCGGAGCGGCCTTGCTCACTTTTTATAACGAACACCATGCGCAGCACCGCCCGCATTCTTCGCGTGCCCCGGCGTCGTTCGAAAAGTCCGGGCAGGTCGACCTGGTTCTCAATGAATTGCAGCGGCGCGGCCTGGGCGACATCGTCACCCCGCACCGCGCGCCGCTGGTCTCGCTCGAACGCATCCACAGCCCGCGCTACCTGCATTTCTTGCGCAGCGCCTGGAGCGAATGGAGCGCGCTCGATCCGCAGCATGCCGAGCGCGATGCGGCCGCCTCCAACTGGCCGATCCGGGGCACGCGCAGCGACATCGAACCCGACAGTTTTATGGGACGCCTCGGCCTGTACTCGATGGACGCCACGCCGCTCACGGCCGGCACCTGGAATGCGGCCAAGACGGGGGCCGACTGCGCGATCAATGCTGCCCACGCCCTGCGCCTGGGCCGGAAAAGCAGCTTCGCACTGACCCGCCCGGCCGGCCACCATGCCGGCGCCGATTATTTCGGCGGCGGCTGCTTCCTGAACAATGCGGCGCTGGCCGCCCAGCACCTGCTCGACGACGGCCTCAAACGCGTGGCCATCCTCGACATCGATTACCACCACGGCAGCGGCACGCAGGGAATTTTTTATGCCCGCAACGACGTGCTGACGGTCTCGCTCCACGCCGATCCGCGCAGCGACTTCCCGTATTATCTCGGCCACGCCGACGAGACGGGCAGCGGCGAGGGCGATGGCTACAACATGAACCTGCCGCTCGCGCGCGGCGCCAACGCCGCGCACTGGCTGGCGGCGCTGGAGACGGCCTGCATCAAGATCGGCATGGCCGCGCCCGAAGCGCTGGTGGTGTCGCTCGGCGTGGGCGCGCAAGGGAGCGACGCGCAGGCCGCTTTTGCGCTGCACGGCGCCGACTGGCTGCGCATCGGCGAGCGCATCGCCTGGCTCGGACTGCCTACCGCCTTCGTGTTCGAGGGCGGTCGCGAACAGGCCGACATCGGCATCCACACGGTCAACGTACTCGAAGGCTTCGAGACGGCGGCCCACACTTCATAAACGGATTCAGAATGATCGAATGGCAATGGAGCAGCTTCGCGGAGCTGAACGGCGCGGAGCTGTATGAAGTACTGGCCCAGCGCCAGCAGGTATTCATCCTCGAACAAACCTGCCTGTACCCGGACATCGACGGCTACGACCTCGACGCCCACCACCTGCTCGGCTGGCGCGACATCGGCGGCCGGCGCGTACTGGTCGCCTATCTGCGCTGCCTGGCGCCGGGCGCGAAATACGAAGAGATGTCGCTGGGCCGTATCCTGACCACCAACGACACGCGCGGCACCGGCGCAGGGCGCGAACTGGTGGCCCACGGCATCCAGTACGCCGAGCGCCTGCATCCGGGCCACCGCATCCGCATCGGCGCCCAGCAGCGCCTCGAAAAGTTTTATCAAGGCTTCGGCTTCGAGACCGTCTCCGCCCCGTACGACGAAGACGGCATCATGCACATCGACATGCTGCGCTGAGGCGCCGCACGCCTTGCTCCTCGCTGATTACTCGACCTTGGTCAGCTCGACCTCGAACAGTAGGCCCGCGTTCGGCGGAATCGGACCGCGGCCGCTGCTGCCGTAGGCCAGGGTGGAAGGAATCGACAGGCTGCGCTTGCCGCCCACACGCATGCCGGCCAGGCCCTGGTCCCAGCCCGCGATCACGTCGCCCACGCCCAAGGTAAAACTGACCGTGCCGGTCTCGAAATGGGCGCCCTTGTGATCCACAGCGCTGGCGCTGTAATACCAGCCGCTGTAGTTGACGCTGAGCTTCTTGCCGTTGGTGGCGACGGCGCCCGTGCCGACGACGCTGTCGCTCACCACCAGCGTGGCCGGATTGCTGACGGGGATTGCCGGCGTGCTGTCGCCGCCGCCGCCGCCGCCACAGGCGCTCAGGCTCAACAGGGCCGCGCAGCAGGCGGCAAGCAGGGGAAATTTATAGGACATGGACAGGCTCACGCAGGTAGGTGTTTAACAAAAGAAACACCGTACCTTACGTGAGCCATGCATACAAGAGTGTCCGCTTTTTGTCGGGCTTTTGTATCGAATCAGATTTCGACCTGGGTGCCGAGCTCGATGACGCGGTTGGGCGGGATCTGGTAATAGTCGGCGGCGGCGCGGGCATTGCGCGACATGGTGGCGAACAGGTGTTCGCGCCAGGGCGCCATGCCGCGGCCCGGGGTCGAAATCACGGTCTGGCGCGCGATGAAGAAGGAGGTTTCCATCATCTCGAAGGGCAGGCCGAGGCTCGCGCAATGCTGCATCACGTCCGGGATGTGCGGTTCGTCCTTGAAACCGTAGTGCACATTCAGCTGGAAGCAGTTGTGCCCCAGCTCGACCACCTGCACCTGCTCGGCGGGCGCAACCCAGGGTTCTTCGCGAATATGCACGGTCAGGAAGACCACGCGCTCGTGCAAGACCTTGTTGTGCGACAGGTTGTGCAGCAGCGCGTGCGGCACGCCGTCGCTTTCTCCGCGCAGGAAGATCGCGGTGCCGGGCACGCGCGTGGGCGGCCCGACGAACAGGGACGAAAGGAAGGCGTCGAGCGGGATCGCATGCGCTTCCAGGTTTTCGAAGACCAGCTCGCGGCCGCGCTTCCAGGTCAGCATGCCGGTCAGCAGGATCGCGCCCAGCAGCAGCGGGAACCAGCCGCCGTGCAGCAGTTTTAATGTGCTGGCCGAGAACAGGGCGATATCCATCAGCATGAAGAAACCGGTGGCGCCCAGGCATACGACCAGCGGCAGCTTCCAGCGGTAGCGCGTAACGAAGAAGGTCAGCAAGGTGGTGGCGAGCATGGTGGCGGTCACCGCGATGCCGTAGGCGCCGGCCAGGCGGTCCGAGGAACCGAAGCCGATCACGGCGATCAGGACCACGGCCAATTGAATCCAGGTCACGGCCGGAATATAAATCTGGCCGATCTCGCTTTCCGAGGTGTGCAGGATGCGCATGCGCGGCAGCAGGCCGAGCATGATCGCCTGTTTCGTCATCGAATAGGTGCCGGAAATCGTCGCCTGCGAGGCGATCACCGCCGCCATCGTCGACAGCACGACCAAGGGATACACGCTCCAGGTGCCGAGCTGGTGGAAGAAGGGATTTTCGACGGCCGTCGGATCGGTGATCAGGAGGCCGCCCTGGCCAAGATAATTCAGCGCCAGCGCCGGGAACACGATCATGAACCAGGCGACGCGGATCGGCTTCTTGCCGAAGTGGCCCATGTCGGCATACAGGGCTTCGGCGCCGGTCAGGGCCAGCACCACGGCGCCCAGGGCGACGAAAGCGATGAACTGGTTTTCCATGACGAAGCGCGCCGCGTGCAGGGGATTCAGGGCCTGCAGGATCACCGGCGCTTTCGCGATATTGATCACGCCCATGATCGCCAGCGCAGCGAACCAGACGATCATCACCGGTCCGAACCAGCGGCCGATGCCGGCGGTGCCGTGGCGCTGCAGGCTGTACAGGCCGACCAGCACCACCACCGCCAGCGGCACGACGTAGTGCGAGAGCGCCGGCGTCGCCACTTCCAGGCCCTCGATTGCGCCCAGCACGGAAATCGCCGGCGTGATCACGCTGTCGCCATAGAACATGGTGGCGCCGAACACGCCGACCACCATCAGGGGGTAATGCCAGCCCGAGTGGCGGGTCACTGAATTCAGGGCCAGCGCCATCAGCGCCATGATCCCGCCTTCTCCGCGGTTGTCGGCACGGAGCACCAGGGTCACGTATTTCAAAGAGACGATCAGGGTCAGTCCCCAGAAGATCAGGGAAATGATGCCGAGCAGGTTGGGAGTGTTCAGCGCGAGGCCGTGGGTGGGATCGAAGATGGTCTTGAGGGTGTACAGCGGGCTGGTACCGATATCGCCGTAGACGATGCCGACCGCAGCCAGCGTCATGGCCGCCAGGCCGCTTTTATTATTTTGCGACGTCAAGATTGCACCATATTGTTGTTCTGGTGCGGCGCACCATAAAATAACGACAAGAAAATTGCAAGCAGTATTCGATACTGGGTTGGCGCTGCCGGCACGCACGGTGGGTAGTATGGCAAGTGTGCCCGAAGGCGGCTCGGCCGGTCGCGCGTTAGCTCGCCATTTTCAGGACGGCGAGCAAAACGGAGACGGCCGGCAAGGCCGCGCCAATTCGCCGATAATACTCGGCTGGCAACTCTTCTCGTCCATCCCTCATGCGTACCGGCATCCTTTCCGCCGCCCTGGCCTTCTTGTGCTGGGGCCTGTTCCCTTTGTATTTCCACGCCATCGGCGAGGTCCCGCCGCTGCAGATCCTTGCCAACCGCATGCTGTGGTCGCTCGCCTTCCTGCTGATCGTGCTGGCGTTCCGGAAACAATGGCGCTGGCTCGAGCAGGTACGCCAGCCGCGCGTGTTCTGGAGTTTCGTTGCCTCGGCCGTCCTGTTGGCCGGCAACTGGCTGCTGTATATCTGGGCCGTCAACAACGGCCACGTGATCGATGCCAGCCTGGGCTATTTCATTACGCCCCTGTTCAACATTATGCTGGGCTTCCTGATCTTGAAAGAACGGCTGCGTCCCCTGCAGTGGGCCGTGATCGGCATCGCCGCCCTCGGCGTCGCCTGGCTGACCCTGCATGCGGGCAACGTGCCCTGGATCGCGCTCGGACTGGCTGCCAGCTTCGCCGGCTATGGCCTGCTGCGCAAGACCGCGGCCTTGGGCGCGCTCGAGGGTCTCTCCTTTGAAACCATGGTGCTGTTCCCGATCGCCGCCGTGTATGTCGGCTGGCTCACCCTGCACGGCGATAATGCTTTCATCAACACCGCATCCGATACCACGCGCTGGCTGCTGGTGGCAGCCGGACCGATCACGGCGATCCCCCTGCTGCTGTTCGCCAGCGGCGCCCGCAAGATTCCGCTGTCGATCCTCGGCCTGCTGCAATACCTGGGGCCGACCATCCAGTTCCTGCTCGGCGTGCTGCTGTTCAAGGAAGCGTTTACCAATGAGCGCCTGGTCGGCTTCGCCCTGATCTGGAGCGCATTGATCCTGTTCGCCGGAGAAGGCTTATTGCAGCGCGGCCGCACCGTGCCGGCAGCGAAAGTTTCGCGTTAGTTCACGTTAGGGCTGCCCCTGGGGGCGCTTCTATCGTATCCTTTGCACCTTGAATTTCTACAGACACAAAAATGGCTAATTACGTCTATACCATGAACCGCGTGGGCAAAATCGTCCCACCGAAACGGCAGATCTTGAAAGATATCTCGCTGTCCTTTTTCCCGGGCGCGAAGATCGGCGTGCTGGGCCTGAACGGCTCGGGCAAGTCCACGCTTTTAAAGATCATGGCCGGCATCGATACCGACATCCAGGGCGAAGCGCGCCCGATGCCGGGTCTGAACATCGGCTACCTGCCGCAAGAGCCGCAGCTCGATCCGGAAAAAACCGTGCGCCAGGAAGTCGAATCGGGCCTCGGCGAAGCCTTCGAGGCGCAAGCCAAGCTGGAAGCGGTCTATGCCGCCTATGCCGAAGAAGACGCGGACTTCGACGCGCTGGCGAAAGAACAGGAACGCCTGGAGTCGATCATCGCCGCGGCCGACGGCGGCAATCTGAATTTGCAGATGGAAATGGCCGCCGACGCGCTGCGCCTGCCGCCCTGGGACGCCAAGATCGGTGTGCTGTCCGGCGGCGAGAAGCGCCGCGTGGCGCTGTGCAAACTGCTGCTGAGCAAGCCGGACATGCTGCTGCTGGACGAACCGACCAACCACCTGGACGCCGAGTCCGTGGAATGGCTCGAACAATTCCTGCTGCGCTTCCCGGGTACCGTGGTCGGCATCACCCACGACCGCTACTTCCTCGACAACGCCGCCGAATGGATCCTGGAACTGGACCGCGGTTCGGGCATTCCATGGAAGGGTAACTACTCGTCCTGGCTCGACCAGAAGCAGGCCCGTCTGAAACAGGAAGAAGCGACCGAATCGGCACGCCAGAAGGCCTTGCAGAAGGAACTGGAATGGTCGCGCCAGAATCCGAAGGCCCGCCAGGCCAAGTCGAAAGCCCGTCTGGCCCGCTTCAACGAACTGTCCGAATTCGAATACCAGAAGCGCAATGAGACCCAAGAGATTTTCATTCCCGTGGCCGAGCGCCTGGGCAACGAAGTCATCGAATTCAAGAATGTCAGCAAAGCTTTCGGCGACCGCCTGCTGATCGACAACCTGTCGTTCACCGTGCCGCCGGGCGCGATCGTCGGCATTATCGGCCCGAACGGCGCCGGCAAGTCGACCCTCTTTAAAATGATCGCCGGTAAGGAACAGCCGGACAGCGGCGAAGTCGTGATCGGCAAGACGGCCAAGGTGTCGCTGGTCGACCAGCACCGCGACGAGCTGGCGAATAATAAATCGGTGTTCGAGGACGTCACCGGCGGCGCCGACATGCTCAGCGTCGGCCGCTTCGAAATGCCGTCGCGCGCCTACCTGGGCCGCTTCAACTTCAAAGGCTCGGACCAGCAAAAGATCGTCGGCAACCTGTCCGGCGGCGAACGCGGCCGCCTGCACCTGGCGAAGACCCTGCTGCAAGGCGGCAACGTCCTGCTGCTGGACGAACCGTCGAACGACCTCGACGTGGAAACCCTGCGCGCGCTGGAAGACGCCTTGCTGGAATTTGCCGGCAGCGTGATGGTGATCTCGCACGATCGCTGGTTCCTGGACCGCATCGCGACCCACATCCTGGCCTTCGAAGGCAACTCGCAAGTCACCTTCTTCGACGGTAACTACCAGGAATACGAAGCGGACAAGAAGAAGCGCCTGGGCGAAGAAGGGGCCAAGCCGAAGCGTATCCGCTACAAGCCGCTCACGACCTGAGCGCAGCCTTGATGCAGAAGAGCCCGGCCTTGCCGGGCTTTTTTTTGCTTAAAATTTATGCGCGGAAATGGAATGCAGGCGATTAAACACCGTGTGTAAAATCGTTCGTTGATGAGGCCTTGAATACTTAAGAGCGTTAGGCGCTCTCGCCTCCCCTTTGCGCCAATCGACATGGCGACCAACATCGATTGGCACACTTTGCCCATGACAGACTACCGCGACAACCGGGTTCCTGGTGGAACCTTTTTCTTCACGGTTCGCCTGCTGGACCGTGGCAGTTCCCTGTTGACGGACCACATCGCCGCCTTCGGCGACGCGATTCGCCAGGCGCGCGTCCGTAAGCCCTTCCATGTCGACGGCTGGGTAGTGCTGCCCGACCACGCCCATGCGATGTGGACCTTGCCGCCGGGCGACCATGACTGCTCGAGCCGCTGGCGCGCCGTGAAAATCGCCTTCTCCAAAGCCTTGCGCAAGTCGCTTGCGGCGGCCCAGGCCGACGGCGCGATCTGGGCGCGCCAGTACCAGGAATTCCGGGTCGCGGACGACGCCGAATACGCCTCATTGATCGACTACATGCATACCAATCCGGTGCGCCACGGCCTGTGCGCCTGCGCCCACGACTGGCCCTGGTCCTCGGTGCACCGGTTTATTTCCGAAGGGCTGACGGCGCCGCAACCCGGCATGCCGCCCGTACTGCCGCCCTGGGTCATGCGCCGCGGCGGCGGCATAAGTGCGGTACCGGCATGATGGCTCGTAGGGTGGGCATGCCCACGCGTGAATTTCGCGCTGTGTTGGCTTCGTTCCGGGAAAGACCCTGCCAACACGATGCGGGCGTCACGCGCGGGCATGCCCGCCCTACGTCAGCAAAAGAAAAAGGGCCCGCAGGCCCTTTTTATTTTTACTATGTCAGCAGCGATCAGAACTGATATTTCGCGCCGACGGTGAAGACGTCCGGCTTCGGACCGAAATCCTGCTTCTTGCCGTAGCGCTCGTACTCGGTGAACACGGCGACTTGCGGGGTCACGTTGTACTGCATGCCGAGGGCGCCGTAGCCACCGTTGTCGCTGACCTTGCGGCTCACGCCGGGCGTGGCCGAATTCAACTCGTTACTGGTGTGAGCCACACCCAGCTTGGCGTAGACCGAAGCCTTGTCGTTGAACGCGTACTTGGCCTTGCCGGCGATGTAGGCGCCGTAGCCTTCGGTTTCGGTGCTGACGTTCGCGCCGTTCAGGGTGTAGTTGCCGCCTGCCTTGCGGAAGTCGGTATAGCCGGCTTCGACGCCGAAGGTGTCGTTCAGTTCGGCGCCGCCGAAGATCTTGCCCGAGAATTTGTAGCCGTCGTTATCGCGCATGGTTGCGCCATTGACGTTGTATTCGCGGTCGGCACCCGCTGCGCCGACACCGACGTAGGGCTTTGGAGTGATGGTGGTCTGGGCTTGAGCGGCGGAAAGGGCGGCGGTACCTGCGAGCAGTGCAAAGATGAGCTTTTTCATACGTAAATCCTTTTCATGAGTCTAGTCTGGCTCGCCATTCATCGTGAATCGCGATGTGTCCAAGATAGCATCATGAAAAGCGAACGTGCATGCGAATCTGGTAAGAACTGTAAGCAAATGTAAGATAACTGACTTATAGTTCAGTTATTTTGACATCCAAATGCTGCCTGAAGCGAGCAAATTAGACGATGTACCTGAAGGTTAGATTGATGCGTTCTCCGAGGGGACGGGCCGACTTGTTAATGCCGTGAAGCCAGTTTCTCTGCAGTTGCCCACTCATCAATAAGAGGCTGCCATCGTCCAGATCGAGTTTTAAGGTGTGTTTGTTGCGTTTATGCCGCAAAACGAAGCCGCGCGTCGTGCCGAAACTGAGCGAGGCGATGACGGGTTCTTCTCCCAGTTCCGGTTCGTCGTCGCTGTGCATGCCCATGCTGTCGCGGCCGTTGCGGTAGCGGTTCAGCAGCACGCTGTTGAAGCGCCGCCCGCAGGCCGACTCGACCGCCGCGCGTATGAGCAGCAGCAGTTCCGTCCACGGCAGGGGTTCCAGGCGCAGCCCGGAATAGGTATAGCTGGCGTCGCCGTACCAGGCCGTCAGGCGCGGCTGCAGGTGGCGCTTGCCATAGACGACGATGCTTTCCTCGCGCCAGGGCGTTTCATCCAACAGGCGCGCGAACACCTCGGCATTCGGCCAGGGCAGCGGCAATTGCCGCATCAGCGCCAGCGCGCCATCGTCGATCGGGATCGGTACCAGGGCGGCGGGATTGTCGAACAGATCCATGGGGACGTTTATGATGGCGGGATGCCAAGAAGGAGAATTGTCGCATGAACAAACGTGAGTTCCTGGGTGCGGCCCTGGTGGCCGGCGCCCTGCCCGGCATTGCCGAGGCCGCCTCTGCCCAGGCCGGACCGGTCCTGCTGACGATCAGCGGCACGATCAGACGCCCGAACCGCGGTCCGCTCGACCCGGCGCTGGACCAGATGATGGCCAAGCAAAAGCTCGCCTTTACGCAAGCGCATGCGCTCGATTTCGCGGCGCTGGCGCGCCTGCCTTCCCGTACCATCCGGCCCACGCTGGAATACGACGGCAAGGTGCACGCCTTGCGCGGCCCGCAGCTGGCCGAGGTGCTGGCCCTGGCGGGTGCGCCGGGCGGCATGGACACGCGCATCATTCTGCGCGCGGTCGACGGCTATGCGGTGGCGATCACGTTGCGCCAGGCGCAAGCCTGGGGGATGATGGTCGCGACGCACCTCGACGGGCAGCCGATGGCGCTCGGGGGATTGGGACCGCTGTGGGCAGTCTACGATGCGGACAGGATTCCTGAATTCGCGACGCAGCCGCTGGCGGCGCGCTTTGGCGCCTGTCCGTGGGCGCTGTACCACATCGAGGTGCAGGGATAGGCGTACGCGCACGAAGCCGGGCAGGCATCGTGCGGTTTCAAACGGAGGAAAAACGGGTGCCAGGCCGGCACCGGGAAGACTCAGGCGTAGGCCTCGGCCATGCTCATTACCCGGGTCGTGACGGCGATGCCGTGCTGGCCGAACAGGGAGTCGAGGGCGGCCAGGTTGGCGCTGCACTCTTCGGCCTTCCAGCCTTTGAACAGGTCGGTGCCGTCTTTCTCGAAATGCAGGTCGAGCACGCGGCCGCCGTCGCGGTGCGTGTAATTCTTCTGGAACGTGCCCTTGAAGCCGAGCTCGGTCAATGCGGCAAGCACGCCTGCGGGCGGATTGTCGGGATCGGTCGCCAGGTAAACGCCAAAGGTTTTACCGGGCGGCTTGGCGGCGATGTCGACTTCATAAATGCCTGGCGCCTTCATTGCCGCAGTGCTCTTCAAAAACAGCATGTTGCCTCCTACGCATCGAACCGGCCGGGCGCGACGCGCACCAGTCACCGATATGACGGATTCAGCAGCAAAGCTTATTTCCGTTTGGGAACTTTGTCGATTCTTTGATGCATATTTTTTGCTCTAGTGCATCATTAGACCCACGGCAGTGCCGCCAATTAACAACGCACTTGCCACCATGCCAAGTACAAAGCCGATTTCCCGCTTGGCCGGATCGCGGTAATAGCCGAGCGCATAGGCGACACGGCCCGCGCACCACAACATGCCGCCGGCCGCGGCCCAGGCATCGCCCAGGTAGAGCGCGCACAGCCACAGGGGCACGATCACGATCGGCAACTGCTCCAGGGTATTCGCCTGCACCCGCTGCGCGCTCTGGAACGCGGCGGGCCCGTCCATGGACGGCGCCGGCACCTTGTACTTTACGCGCGCGTAGCCGGCCATCACGCCGGTCCAGAAATACACCCCGAGAATGGCCAGCGTGGCCCAGGCAGTCAACAGCATCGATAAATCCTTTTGTTCGAGTAAAAATTCAGGCGTCGCCGCGGCGCTTGCGCTCGGCCAGCGCCTGGGTCGCTTCGACCAGCGCCGCGTACAACGCGCCGGTGGGTGCATCCCAGTCGTGCAGCGCGGCCTGCTGGCGCTTTACCGTGTCCCTATCTCCGCGCGCGACCGGGCCGCTCAGCGCCGCCGGAGCGCCGAGGCGGAACACGTTCGCCATGGCTTCGCTCGCCAGCGGCTGCGCCAGTTCGCGCGCGACCCCGGGCGGCACGCCGGCCGCCGTATAGGCGCGCAGCGCGGCGTCGAGCACCGTCACCAGGTAGTTCGCGGCGAAGACGGAGGCGGCGTGGTAGACCGTCTTGGCGGCGGGGTCGATCGCGACCAGGCGCGCTCCAATGGCCTCGAACGCGGGCCGCAGGCTTGCCAGTGCCGCCTCGTCGCCCTCGACGCCGCACCAGGTGCCCGCAAAATTGGCGGCGACCGCGGCCGGGTCGGCGAAGCTGCGCACCGGATGGATGCTTGCCACGTGCGCGCCGGCCTGGCGCGCCGTGTCGAGTTCATTCGAGGCCTTGGCGCCGCTGCAGTGGAACACGATCGCGCCCTTCAGCACGCCAGTGGCGGCCAGCGCCGCGCAGGCGGGGCCGATCTGGTCGTCGCCGACGGCCAGCATCCAGACGGCGGCCGGGCGCAGCTCCGAGGCCTGCGCCAGCGCGCGGCCGGCGCCGATAAAGGCGACGGCATCCTCGGCGCTGGCGTGCGAGCGGGCCAGCACATCCTGGAGGGCGAACACCGCGTGCGCATGAAACAGACGTCCGAGCGCGCGGCCGACGTGGCCGGCGCCGACGATGTTCAGCGTCGGCCGCATCAGAAGCCGGCGCCGGGCTGGCTCAGGTACTGCAGTTCATCGGCGGTGGAGGCGCGCCCGAGGATGGGATTGCGGTGCGGGAAGCGGCCGAAGCGCGCGATCACGCCGCGGTGGCGGTGGGCGTAGTCGAGCATCTCCGTAAACCCTTCATGCTCGCCGGCGAGGCGCGCGAACAGGTCGACGGCGCATTGCTGCATGCGCGCGTCTTCCGCGTGTTCGTAAGGCATGTAGGCAAAGGCGCGCTGGAACGGCGCCAACCCGAGGTCGGCGCCGCTGTCGACCAGGGACTGGGCGGCGCTCAGGGCCAGCAAGTCGCCGGCGAAGGATTCCGGCGTCTCGCGGTAGGCATTGCGCGTAAACTGGTCGAGCACCAGGATGCGCGCCAGCGTTCCTTGCGGTCCCAGCTCCAGATCCCATTCGCGCAGGCCGCCCGCCACCGCCTGGGTGATCAGGCTACCGAAGCGGGCGCGGATCTGCGCATCGAACACGGGATCCTTGCGGAACCACTCGGGGCGCGGCTGACCGTAGGCCGGATCGTTTGGCGGCAGGAACCAGAAATCGAGAACGTCTTGAGCGTGCATTGCTATATCCCAGTATTGTTCATTTTTAAATGCGTATTTTTAAATGCGCATTTTTAATTACGGGCGTGCGAAAGCTGAAAACCTTCGACGCCTTCGGAGGCCGCCAGTTCGGCGGCCAGTTCGGTGAGGGTGGCGCGGTTGTGGCGAGAGAGGGCCACGGCAACGAAGCGCCATTCCTGGCGGCCGTTACTGCTCGAGATCGTCAGCGAGCTGCCGGCGATCTGGTAGCCGCGTTCGAGCGCCGCTTCGCGCAGCGCATCCTCGCGCGGCAGGAAGGCTTCGCGAAAGCGCAGCGTCACCGCCACCGCGCGGCGCGAGGGTAAAAACGCCTCGACCCGGTTCAAATAAATCATGATCATGGCCGAGAAGAAAGCCAGGCCCATCGCGGCCAGATAAAAGCCGACGCCGACCAGGATGCCGATCACGGACGAGCTCCAGATCGAGGCGGCAGTCGTGAGGCCGCTGATATTGAAACCTTCGCGCATGATGACGCCGGCGCCGAGGAAACCGATGCCGGTCACCACGCCCTGCATCACGCGGGTCGGGTCGACCGTGCCGATGGCGCCGGTCTGGCCGCCGTACCACATCTCCGGATAGCCGCTGACGATGGTCAGCGCGCACGAGGCCATGCAGACCAGGCCATAGGTGCGCATGCCGGCGGCGCGCCCGTGATAGGAACGCTCGTAGCCCACCAGCAGGCCGAGCAGCAGGGCGCCGGCCAGGTGCAGCAGGATCACCGCATTGGTCGCGATCTCGGTCGGCGACCAATACGGGGACAGGAAATCGACTTGCGTCATGGAAGATCGGCGGCAGCGCCGCTCAAGGCTTCTTGCGGACCAGCTGCTTCTCGAACGCGATGTCGTTCTTGGTCATGCGCTTGACTTCCTGCGGTCCAAGACCGTTCACGAACTGGACGAAGTCGTCCAGTTCCAGCGGCTCGCACAGCGGCGGCGAACCCGGCATTTCGGACAGGTAGAAGCCGCCACTGGCGGTACGCGCCATCGAATAGCCGGTGTGGCCGGTGCGGCGTTTCAGGCGCTCGACGGCGGCGCTGGCGCGGGTGGAACGGGCGGAAACCATTTAGAGGGCCCTCGTGCGCAGTTCGAGCCACTCGCGTGCGCTGCCCGTCACATGCGGCAGCAGGCGTTCGCGCACCTGGGCGTGGTAGTCGTTCAGCCAGGCTTTCTCCATCGGCTGAAGCAGATCGAGATCCAGGCAGCGCGTATCGATCGGGCACAGGGTCAGCGTCTCGAAGCGCAGGAACTCGCCGAATTCCCCTTGGCCAGCAGGGACGTTCAGCACCAGGTTCTCGATGCGGATACCCCAGCGCCCCGGTTTATAAATGCCCGGCTCGATCGAGGTGATCATGCCCGGCTCCATCGCCGTGTGCGGATCGGGAGACGCGCTCGGCGAGATCACCTGTGGACCTTCGTGCACGTTCATGAAGTAGCCGACGCCGTGACCGGTGCCGTGGCCGTAGTCGACGCCCGCCGCCCAGATCGGCGCACGCGCGATCGCGTCCAGCATCGGCCCCTTGGTCCCGCGCGGGAACTGGGTGCTCGACAGCGCCATCATCCCCTTCAGCACCAGCGTGAAGTCGCGGCGGTGGTCGGCCGTGATCTGCCCGACCGGAATCACGCGCGTGATGTCGGTGGTGCCGCCCAGGTACTGGCCGCCCGAATCGATCAGCAGCAGGCCGTCGCCTTCGATGACCGCGTGCGAAGCCTGCGTCGCGCGGTAGTGCATGATCGCGCCGTTGGCATTGAAGCCGGCGATGGTACTGAAACTCGGGCTGACGAAGCCGGGGCGGCGCGCGCGGGCGGCCGTGATCCGCTCGTCGATCGTCAGTTCCGTCAGTGGCGCGCGGTTCGGGTCGGCCAGGGTGGCTTCGAGCCAGGCGAAGAATTCGCACAGGGCGGCGCCGTCCTGCTCCATGGTGGCGCGCACGTGGGCCGCCTCGGCTTCGGTCTTGCGCGACTTGGCAAAGGTGGTCGGGTTGATCGCCTCGACGATTTTCACGCCCTCGGCCACGGCCTGGCGCATGCCGGCCGTGACGCGGCGCGGGTCGAGCAGCAGGGTACTGCCCGCCGGCAGGGCCGCCAGGGCCTTCTCCGCCGCATCGTAGGAGGCCAGGCGCACGCCATCCTCGCGCAGGCGCGCCTGCAGTTCAGTGGAGGCCTTGCCTTCGGCGACGAACAGGGTCGCGCCGTCCCCTTCCAGCAGCGCATGGGCGACGAACACCGGATTGAAACTGACGTCGGCGCCGCGCAGGTTGAACAGATAGGCGATGTCGTCCAGCGTGGAGAGGAAATGGCGCTCGGCGCCGAGCGCCTTCATCGCGGCGCGGGTCGCGGCCAGCTTGTCGGCGCGCGCCATGGTCGCGTGCGGGGCCACGTGTTCGTATAAAGCCTCCGTCGGCAGGCTCGGGCGCTCGCTCCAGATCTCGTCCAGCAGGTCGAGATCGGTACGCAACGTGACGCCACGCGCCGTCAGGGCTTCGCGCAGCAGGCGCTCGACGGCCAGGCCGAGCACGCGGGCGTCGACCGCCACCGTCTGGCCGGGCTGCATGTTCGCCGCCAGCCAGTCGATGTGCAGCAGGCTGGCGCCCGACGGAATTTTCATCAGCGCGATCTCGCTGCCGGCCAGTTCGGTTTCGGCCTGCGTCCAGTAGCGGCCATCGGTCCAGACGCCGGCGAAATCTGCGGTGGCGATGAAGGTGCCGACCGAGCCGGTAAAACCCGACATCCATTCGCGGCCCTGCCAGCGGCGCGGCAGGTATTCGGACAGGTGGGGGTCGCTCGACGGGACGATGTAGGCGTCGATGCCGTGGCGGGCCATGGCGGCGCGCAGCGCCTGCAGGCGGCCGGCGCGAGGGGAGGTATTGGATGGAGTAGACATGGTTCTTATCATACCCCTAACGGTAAGGAAATCTAAACATCGAACGCGAGCCGGGAGCGGCTGTGCACCGTAGGGTGGGCTCCCGAGCCCACGCGTACGCACGCATGCAGATCGAAACCTCATGCGGAGCACCACAGTGCGTGTGCCGGAGGTTTCGAGGAGCTTTGCAGTATTGAACCGCACGTACGCGTGGGCTCGGGAGCCCACCCTACGTTACGCAACCGTTTCAGGCCTGGAATTCGCGCAGTCCTTCGACGTTCAATACCCTGATCCCGCCGTAATCCAAGCGCACCAGCCCCGCCTTCTCGAGCAGCTGCAGCGCCCCATTCACGCGCTGGCGCGAGGCGCCGGACAAATAACCGATCTCTTCCTGCGATAACCCGACCAATGGCTCGACGCCCGGATACAGGTGCGCATTGAACATCGCCGCCAGGCAGCGCGCGACCCGGGTGTCGACGTCGAGCATGCGGTCGGTCTCGACCTGGCCGATGAACTGGCCCAGGCGCTCGTTGAGCTGCATGAGCAGGAAACGGTTGAAGGGCAGGCTGCCCTCGAGCAGCCACTCGAAGGTGGCGCGCGGCATGCGGGCGACGCGGGTGTCGCGCAGCGCCATCACGTCGTACTTGCGAAATTCGTCTTTTAAAAGGGAACCTTCGCCGAACCAGCCGCCGGCCGTCACCCCCGTAAACGTCACGCTTTTCCCGGACGGCGAAAAATTATTGATTTTTACGAGGCCGTCGATGATGCCGACCCAGTTTTCCAGCGGCTCTCCCTTGCGGCACACAAAACCGCCTTTCGGCACGAACTGCTCGAAACAGTCGGCCTCGACCCGCGCCATCTCGTCACGGCTCAGCACGCGTCCCCAGATGGTGGCGCGCAGGTGGTCCAGCAGGGTCTGTGTCGGCATGTTGAATTGTGCAACGCGTCATCGAAAGTCGGCCAATTGTCATTCAAATGACAACTTAACAGGCAAACGCCAGCTACTATCTTTACATAAAACGCGCCGGCAACAAACTGATTGCCGAGCCCGACAACATCAGGAGACAGCGATGGAGACATCGGAGAGCTTGCCTTTGCAGACTTTTCCGCGGCGCCTGCTCGCCCATGCGCAAGAGCGCGGGGAGCGTCCGGCCTTTCGCGAAAAATACCTCGGCATCTGGCAGACCTGGTCGTGGGCGCAAACGAACGAGGAAGTGCGCGCCCTCGCCTGCGGCCTGGCGGCGCTCGGTTTCAAGCGCAGCATGAACCTGGCCATCATCGGAGACAATCGCCCGCGCCTGTACTGGGCGATGCTGGCGGCCCAGTGCCTGGGCGGCGTGCCGGTGCCGCTCTACCAGGATGCCCCGGCCGCCGACATGGCCCACGTCCTGAACGACGCCGACATCGAATTCGCCGTCGTCGAAGACCAGGAGCAAGTCGACAAACTCCTCGAACTGCAAGCCCTGTGCCCGCGCGTGCGCCACATCGTCTATGAGGACGAACGCGGCATGCGCCATTACCGCCATGCCGGCCTGCTCTCCTTCGCCGCCCTGCAGGAGATGGGACGCGCCTGGGACCGCGAGCATCCCGGCGTGTTCGACGAAGCGATCCGGCGCGGCCAGGGCAGCGATACCGCCATCATCCTCTACACCTCCGGCACCACCGGCAAGCCGAAGGGCGTGATGCAGTCGCATGCGGCCCTGATCGCCGCCGGCGAAGGCGGCGTCGGCTTCGACAAGCTGAGCGACCACGACGACGTGCTGTCCTACCTGCCGATGGCCTGGGTCGGCGACTGCCTGTTTTCGCTGGCGCAGGCGATGGTGGCCGGGTTTACGGTGAACTGCCCGGAATCGAGCGACACTGTGCTGACCGATTTACGCGAGATCGGCCCGACCTATTATTTTGCGCCGCCGCGCATTTTTGAAAACATGCTCACCACCGTCATGATCCGGATGGAGGATGCGAGCCGCATCAAGCGCCGCATGTTCGACCATTTCATGAACGTGGCGCGCCGCAGCGGCAGCGACATCCTCGACGGCAAGCCCGTCGCGATGCTCGACCGCCTGCAATACGCGCTGGGCCGCGTGTTCGTCTACGAGCCGCTGAAGAACGTGCTCGGCCTGTCGCGCGTGCGCGTTGCCTACACGGCCGGTGCCGCGATCGGTCCCGACCTGTTCCGCTTTTATCGCTCGATCGGAGTCAACCTGAAGCAGTTGTACGGCTCGACCGAGACCTGCGCCTACGTCTGCCTGCAACCGGACGGGAACATAAAGTTCGACAGCGTCGGCATTCCCGCGCCGGGCGTCGAAGTGCGGCTGGCCGAGAACGGCGAAGTATTAGTCAAAGGCGTATCGAACATGGATGGCTACTTCAAGCGCCCCGACGCCACCGCCGAAGTGATCGACAGCGAGGGTTACTTCCATACCGGGGACGCCGGCATGTTCGACAGCGATGGTCACCTGAAAATCATCGACCGCGCGGCCGATGTCGGCAAGATGAACAGCGGCGCCATCTTCGCGCCCAACTACATCGAGAATAAACTGAAATTCTTCCCGTTCATCAAAGAGGCGGTCGCCTTCGGCAATGGCCGGGATAAGGTCTGCGCTTTCCTGAACATCGACATGGAGGCGGTCGGCAACTGGGCCGAGCGCAGGAATCTCGCCTATTCCGGCTACACGGACCTGGCCGCCAACCCGCAGGTGCTGGAACTGATGCGCGAGTGCGTGCAAAAGGTGAACGCCGATCTCGCCAATGAAGCGCTGATGGGGCAAACGCAAATCCACCGCTTCCTGGTGCTGCACAAGGAGCTCGACCCGGACGACGACGAGCTGACCCGCACCCGCAAGGTGCGCCGCAAGTTCGTCGCCGAGAAATACGCGGTGCTGATCGACGCGCTGTATGCGGGCAAGACCTCGCAGTTCATCAGCACGCAGGTGAAGTTCGAGGATGGCCGCAGCGGTCTTGTCAGCGCCGACCTGCGCATCGTCGATGCCGCCACTTACCCCGTGCTGCAGGAGGCCGCGTGATGGAAATGACCCAGCCACCGGGCCAGCCCGAGGCGCATCGCCGCATCGGCGAGGTGATCCTCGATTTGAAAAACATCTCGCTCTCCTTCGGCGGCGTGAAGGCGCTGACCGACATCTCCTTCGACGTGCGCCAGCACGAGATCCGCGCCATCATCGGCCCGAACGGCGCCGGCAAAAGCTCGATGCTGAACGTGATCAACGGCGTGTACCGCCCGCAGCAAGGCGAGATCGTGCTGCGCGGGCAAAGCCGCACGAACATGGACTGCTATGGCGCGGCGAAAGCCGGCATCGCCCGCACTTTTCAAAATATCGCCTTGTTCAAGGGGATGACGGTCCTGGACAACATCATGACCGGCCGTAACCTCAAGATGAAGACCAATTTTTTACAGCAGGCCTTCTATCTCGGTGCGGCGCGACGCGAAGAAATCGCGCACCGCGCGAAAGCGGAAGAAATCATCGACTTCCTCGAAATCCAGGCGATCCGCAAGACGCCGGTCGGGCGCCTGCCCTACGGCCTGCAAAAGCGCGTGGAGCTGGGCCGTGCGCTCGCCGCCGAACCCGAGATCCTGCTGCTGGACGAACCGATGGCCGGCATGAACGTCGAGGAAAAGCAGGACATGTGCCGCTTCATCCTCGACGTGAACGACCAGTTCGGCACGACGATCGTCCTGATCGAGCACGACATGGGCGTGGTGATGGACATCTCGGACCGCGTCGTCGTGCTCGACTACGGCAAGAAGATCGGCGACGGCACGCCCGACGAGGTGCGCAGCAACGAGAACGTGATCAAGGCCTACCTGGGCCAGGCGCATGGGGAGACGGCAGCATGAGCTTTTTCATTGAAGTGCTGCTCGGCGGCCTGCTGTCGGGCGTGATGTACGCGCTGGTCGCGATCGGCTTCGTCCTGATCTACAAGGCCTCGGGCGTGTTCAATTTCGCGCAAGGGGCGATGGTCTTTTTCGCCGCGCTGACCTGCGTCGGCATCATCGACAAGTTCGGCGTCTCACTGTGGATCGCGATCCCGCTCACGATCCTGGTGATGATCGCGCTGGCCTTTGCGATCGAACGCGTCGTGCTGCGGCCGCTGGTCAACCAGCCGGAAATCACGCTGTTCATGGCCACCATCGGCCTGGCCTTCTTCATCGAAGGCCTGGCGCAGCTGGTCTGGGGTTCGCAGGTCCGTAAACTCGACCTGCCGATCGAGGACGTGCCCAACGAATACCTGATGGAGCATTTCAATATCCTTGTCTCCCAGTTCGACATGACGGCGGCGATCGTCTGCGCGCTGCTGGTGATCGCGCTGGCACTGCTGTTCACGAAAACGCGGGTCGGGCGCGCGCTGCGCGCCGTGGCCGACGACCACCAGGCGGCGCTGGCCGTCGGTATTCCGCTGCAGAGAATATGGGTCGTGGTGTGGTCGGTCGCCGGCCTGGTGGCACTGGTGGCGGGCATGCTGTGGGGCGCGCGCAATGGCGTGCAGTTCGCGCTGACCTTCATCGCTTTAAAGGCGCTGCCGGTGCTGATCCTGGGCGGGTTCACCTCGATCCCGGGCGCCATCGTCGGCGGCCTGATCATCGGCGCCAGCGAAAAGCTGGCCGAGGTCTACATCGGGCCGATGGTGGGCGGCGGCATCGAGGGCTGGTTCCCGTATGTGCTGGCCCTGCTGTTCCTGCTGGTGCGGCCCGAAGGGCTGTTCGGCGAAAAAATCATCCGGAGGATCTAAACAATGCTCTACCGCGAAGCCGGACAATTCAAGACCAGCTATGTGGCCGATGGCCAGATCCTGCCGATCCGCCAGGACCGCATCGCCTTATTCACCCTGCTGGCGGTGGCCTTGTTGGCGGTGCCGCTGCTTGCTTCTCCCTACCTGCTGTCGGCGATCCTGATCCCGTTCCTGATTTTTTCGCTGGCCGCGCTCGGGCTGAACATCCTGACCGGTTACGCCGGCCAGCTGTCATTGGGCACGGCCGCCTTCATGGCCGTCGGCGCCTATGCCTCGTTTAATTTTGTCGCGCGCATTCCCGGCATTCCGCTGCTGCTGGCGTTTATTTTGGGCGGCCTGAGTGCGGCGATTGTCGGCATCGCCTTCGGCCTGCCCTCGCTGCGCATCCGCGGCTTTTACCTGGCGGCGGCAACGCTGGCGACCCAGTTCTTCGTGATCTGGTGTCTCACCAAGATCCCGTATCTGACCAACTACAGCGCCAGCGGCGTGGTCACGGTGCAGACCATGCAGATGTTCGGTTACCAGTTCGTCACGCCGCAAGCCAAGTACCTGCTGGTGCTGTGCATCGTGGCCTTGATGGCGCTGCTGGCCAAGAACATGATCCGCTCGAACGTGGGGCGCTCCTGGATGGCGATCCGCGACATGGACATGGCGGCCGAGGTGATCGGTTTCCGGCCGCTGCGCACCAAGCTGCTGGCCTTTGCGGTGAGCTCCTTCTACTGCGGCGTCGCCGGCGCGCTCTACGCATTCGCCTACCTCGGCACGGTGGAGCCGGAAGCCTACAGCCTCGATCTCTCCTTCCGCATCCTGTTCATGGTGATCATCGGCGGCGTCGGCTCGATTCTCGGTTCCTTCCTCGGCGCCGCCTTCATCGTGCTGCTGCCGATCTTCCTGAACATGCTGGCCCATTCGCTCGGGCTGGCGACCAACTACGCCTCGAACCTGGAACTGATGGTGTTCGGGGGTTTAATTATCTTCTTCCTGATCGTCGAACCGCACGGGCTGGCGCGCCTGTGGCAAATCGGTAAAGAGAAGCTGCGCCTGTGGCCGTTCCCCCATTGATTCGCTCATATTCGCTCACTAAACGCCGTTAATAACAAGGAGACACCATGAAAGTCATCAAATCCATCGTGCTTGCCGCCGCCCTGATGGGTGCGGGCGCACAGGTACTCGCCGCCGACCAGTTCGTCGCCCTGCCCTCCTACCGCGTCGGTCCGTATGGCGCCGGCGGTTCCGGCTTCTACGGCGGCATGATCGACTATTTCAACCTCGTCAACGCCAACGGCGGCATCAACGGCGTCAAGATGACCTGGGAAGAATGCGAGACCGAATACAACGCCTCGCGCGGCGTCGAATGCTACGAGCGCATGAAAACGAAGAACGGCGGCGCCACCCTGGTTGATCCGCTCTCGACCGGCATCGCCTACGGCATCGTCGACCGCGTCGCCACCGACAAGATCCCGATGACCATGCTCGGCTACGGCCGCTCGGACGCCGCCAACGGCAAGGTCTTCCCCTATGTGTTCCCCCTAATTACCAGCTACTGGAACCAGGCCGCGGCGATGATCAAGTACCTGGCCGACAAGAACGGCGGCTATCCAAAGCTGAAAGGTAAAAAGATCGTCTACCTGTACCACGACTCGGCCTTCGGCAAGGAAGCCATGCCGGTGCTGGACGCGCAGGCCAAGCAGTACGGTTTTGAATTGATCAAGATCGCGGTGGCGCCGCCGGGCAGCGAGCAGCAGTCGCAATGGCTGCAGATCCGCCAGGCGCGCCCGGACCACGTGATCCTGTGGGGCTGGGGCGTGATGAATTCGGTGGCCATCAAGACCGCCCAGCGTAACGGCTTCCCGCGCGAGAAAATCCTCGGCGTCTGGTGGGCCGGTTCGGAAGAAGACACGATCCCGTCGGGCGAAGCGGCCAAGGGCTACACCTCGATGACCTTCAACACCCCGGGCAACTACCCGCTCATCGACGAGATCAAGAAGAAGGTCTACGCAAGCGGCAAGGGCAACCTGGCCGACCAGGGCCGCATCGGTTCCGTGTATCACATGCGCGGCGTGACCTTGGGCGTACTGTGGGTCGAGGCGATCCGCACGGCGCAGGAAAAGTTCGGCAAAGGTAAAACCATGACCGGTGAGCAGGTGCGCTGGGGCCTGGAAAACCTGAACGTCGACGCGGCGCGCCAGAAGGCGATCGGCGCCTTCGGCATGTTCCCGACCGTGAAAACGAGCTGCGACGACCACGAGGGTTCTGGCGCCGTAAAGGTGCAGCAGTGGGACGGCAAGAAGTGGGTCGCGATCACGCCGAACTGGGTGGTCGGCGACAAGGCCCTGACGCGCAAGCTGCTCGAAGAGTCGTCCCTTGCCTATGCCAAGGAAAAGAACATCACCCCAGCCTGCATGCAGTAATCACCTTCGATGGACCGTCCCCGCCGCTGGTGGGGACGTTTTTGAAATGACAGCCATGAACAACGCCAGCGCCCCGTATCTGTCGGTGAACAACATCGAAGTCATCTACGACCACGTGATCCTGGTCTTAAAAGGCGTGTCGCTGCAGGTCCCGAAAGGCAAGATCGTGGCCCTGCTGGGCGCGAACGGCGCCGGCAAGTCGACCACCTTGAAGACGATTTCGACCCTGCTGCGCGGCGAACGCGGCGACGTGACCAAGGGAGAGGTGCGCTTCCAGGGCGAACGTATCGACCAGCTGACGCCCAATGAACTGGTGCGGCGCGGCCTGTCGCAGGTGATGGAGGGACGCCACTGCTTCGGCCACCTGACGATCGAAGAGAATCTGCTGACAGGCGCCTACACCCGCAACATCGGGCGTGGCGAACTGAAAACGGCGCTGGAATCGGTCTACCACTACTTCCCGCGTTTGAAAGAGCGGCGCAGTAGCCAGGCCGGCTACACCTCGGGCGGCGAGCAGCAGATGTGCGCGATCGGGCGCGCGCTGATGGCGAATCCCTCGATGATCCTGCTCGACGAACCCTCGATGGGCATCGCGCCGCAGATCGTGGACGAGATTTTCGGCATCGTGAAGGATTTGAATGACAAGGAAGGCGTTTCCTTCCTGCTGGCCGAGCAGAACACCAACGTCGCCCTGCGCTACGCCGACTTCGGCTACATCCTCGAGAACGGCCGCGTCGTGATGGAGGGTGCAGCGAACGACCTGGCCAACAACGAAGACGTCAAGGAGTTTTATCTGGGCGTCTCGGGAGCCGGCCGTAAGAGTTTCAGGGACATGAAGTTCTATCGCCGCCGCAAGCGCTGGCTAGCATAAATCCACAGGAGGCAGCAATGAACGGCATCACGCTCGATGCGCTGGAAACGCGCGTCCCTGAAGAACGCGAACGCGACCTGCTGGCGCGCCTGCCCGGCCTGGTTGCGCGTGCCAAGGAGGCGCCGGGCTGGGCCCGCATCCTCGACGGGGTCGACCCGGCCGCCATCACCAGCCGCGCCGCACTGGCGGCCTTGCCGATCACCCGCAAATCGGATTTGAAGGCGCTGCAGGCGGCGCTGCCGCCCTTCGGCGGCCTGAATGCGACGCCGATCGACGCGCTGGCCCACGTGTTCATGTCGCCGGGTCCGATCTTCGATCCGGAAGGGCGCGGCGCAGACTGGTGGCGCTTCGCCCGGCCTTTGTATGCGGCCGGCGTCCGCCCCGGCGGCCTGCTGCAGAACTGCTTCAGTTATCACTTCACGCCGGCCGCCTTCATGGTCGAAAGCGGCGCTGCCCGCATCGGCTGCGGCGTGATCCCGGCCGGGACCGGGCAGACGGAGATGCAGGTCGAGGCGATGGCGGCGCTGAAGCCAAGCACCTATGTCGGCACACCCTCCTTCTTACGCATCATCATCGACAAGGCGCGGGAAACCGGCGCCGACATCTCGAGCCTGCGCAACGCCATGCTCGGCGCCGAGGCGTTGCCGGAATCGCTGCGTACCTGGTTCCGCCAGAACGGCGTACCGAACGTAATCCAGACCTATGCCTCGGCCGACATCGGCAGCATCGCCTACGAGACGGCCAACGATGGCGTGCTCGATCCGGGCATGGTGCTCGACGAGGAGGTGCTATTGGAAATCGTGCGGCCCGGCAGCGGCGAGCCGGTGGCGCCGGGCGACATCGGCGAAGTCGTCGTCACCCTGTTCAATGCCGACTATCCGCTGATCCGCTTCGCCACCGGAGACTTGTCGGCGCTGCTGCTCGATCCCGTGCCCGGTCCGCGCACCAACAGCCGCATCAAAGGCTGGCTGGGCCGCGCCGACCAGACCACCAAGGTGCGCGCGATGTTCGTGCACCCGTCGCAAGTGCAGAATATCGTGCGCCGGCATCCGGAAATCGGTAAGGCGCGCCTGGTCGTGTCGGGGCAGATGGCGAACGATGTGATGACGCTGCACTGCGAAGTAGCCGGCTCGCCGGCCCCGGCGCTGGCCGCGGCGATCGGCGCCTCGATCCGCGAGGTAACCAAGCTGCGCGGCGAAGTGGCCTTCGTTGCACCCGGTACGCTGCTGGATGACGGCAAGCTGATCGAGGATGCGCGCGACTACACTTGAGGAGATGACGATGCTGGATCCTGATATCGCGCAGCGCGTGCGTGCCAGCTTCGCGCGCCAGAACGCGATGCGCCTGATCGGGGCGCGCCTGGAAGTGGTTGGACACGGCCGCACCGAGATTCATTTGCCGCATGCGCCCGAACTCGAGCAGCAGCACGGTTTCATTCACGGCGGCGTGGTCGGCATGATCGCCGACTCGGCCGCCGGCTACGCGGCCATGAGCGTGGCGGCGCCGGGCACGTCCGTGCTGACGGTCGAATACAAGATGAACCTGATGGCGCCGGCCGATGGCGAACGCCTGGTAGCGCGCGGCAAGGTCGTGCGTCCGGGGCGCACGCTGATCGTCACGCAAGCCGAGGTATTCGCGCTCAAAGGGGACAAGGAAACGCTGTGCGCGCTGATGCAGCAGACCATCATGGTCATGCATGGCAAGGAAGAAAAATAGCGCTGGAACTGGTCTATACCAAATGTCCGCCTGTCATTGGCAATATTGGCGATAATTGGCGCATTGTCCTTTACCGTCAATACCATGCAAGATTTTCATGTTACCCGCGCCCAGGCCTTGCTTGAACATGCGCACGAGATCGTTACCCCGGAACAGGTGCAGGATGCGGTGCGCAAGGTGGCCGATGTCCTGAACGAACGCTTCCAGGCGCCGGGCGCCGGCTTCCCGCTGGTGCTGGGCGTGATGGGCGGCGCCGTCGTGTTCACCGGCACCCTGCTGCCCCAGCTCGCCTTCCCGCTCGAATTCGACTACATCCACGTCAGCCGCTACGGCGACGACGACCGCGGCGGACAAGTCGTGTGGAAAGTCATCCCGCGCCAGAACGTGGCCGGCCGCACGATCGTCGTGCTCGACGATATCCTCGACGAGGGCGAAACCCTGGCCCATGTAAAACAGCGCCTGCTCGACATGGGCGCGGCCGAGGTCATCATTGCCGTGTTCGCGGACAAGGATATTGGACGTGCAAAACCGATCGTGGCCGACATCACGGGCCTCACCTTGCCGAACGCCTTCGTGGTCGGCTTCGGCATGGACGTGTACGGCTACTGGCGCAACCTGCCCGGCCTGTGGTCGATCAGCCCGCAGGATTTGACGCCGATCGATGCGGAACCGGAGTATCCGATTCCGGATGCAAAACCCTCCTGAAACGGAGTGTTCAAGGTAAGGCAAAGGCCTCCGCGATGGAGGCCTTTTGATTTTGTAGGGGCCATTGAGGCCAATGGCCTCAATGGCGGGTTCACCGGGCACTCCGTGCCCACGCGGTCGAACCGTTGAATATCGTTAGTGCTAGCGAAAAACCTGTACATAAGCCTACTGGCTTTGAGAAGCCTCTCGACAAGCATACCTTGCACCGCGTGGGCACGGAGTGCCCACCCTACCAAATCACCGCAGCGACAAGCGTGCGCGCGCCGCTTCGTACTCGCGCTTCAGGCGTTCGACCATCTCGGCGGTCGTCGGCACGTCGTGCATCAGGCCCACGCCCTGGCCGGCGCCCCAGATATCGCGCCAGGCCTTGGCCTTCGAGCTGCCGTCGCCAAAGCTCATCTTGCTCTTGTCCGATTCCGGCAACGCGTCCGGGTCGAGGCCGGCATTCACGATCGATTTTTTCAGGTAGTTGCCGTGCACGCCTGTAAACAAATTCGTGTACACCACGTCGGCCGCGCTCGACTCGACGATGGCGTCGCGGTAATCGTCGCTGACGTTCGACTCTTTGGTCGCCAGCCAGCGCGAGCCGATGTAGGCGAAATCGGCGCCCATGGCCTGCGCGGCCAGGATGGCGTCGCCGGTGGCGATCGAGCCGGACAGGGCAATCGGGCCGCTGAAGAATTTGCGCACTTCGCCCACCAGCGCGAACGGCGACAGGGCACCGGCATGGCCGCCGGCGCCGGCTGCGACCAGGATCAGGCCGTCGACGCCGGCTTCCAGCGCCTTCTGGGCATGGCGAATGGACACCACGTCGTGCAGCACGATGCCGCCGTAGCTGTGCACGGCGTCCAGCATCTCTTTCGGCGGCGCGCGCAGCGAGGAGATGATGATCGGCACCTTGTGCTTGACGCAGACTTCGACGTCGTGCTCGAGGCGCGCGTTCGAGGCGTGCACGATCTGGTTGACGGCGATCGGGCCGACTTTCACGTTCGGATGGGCGGCCTGGTAGTCGGCCAGTTCTTGCTGCAAATCGGTCAGCCAGGTGTCGAGCAGCTCGGCCGGACGGGCGTTCAGGGCCGGGAAGGAACCGACGATCCCCGCCTTGCACTGCGCTGCGACCAGGGCCGGGCCGCTGGCGATGAACATCGGCGAAGCGATGACGGGTAAGGAGAGGTTTTGCAGTACGGTAGGCAGCGTCATGGGCAGCTTTCGGCTTGGGGTTATTCGGACTGGCTGTCAGATTATAGGGTCAAAAAAGCACGATCGTGCTAGATCGGTGGCTCTAATTCATTGGTCGATCAGGAAATTGCCGTCGAGGCGGGCGGCCTGGGCGCGGATCAGGGAGGCGATGGCCCAGTTGGCCAGGGTCGTGTAGGCGGGGTCAATGGCTTGCCCGGCGTGCGAATGTGCGCTGGACGCGTGGGCGGGAAACCCGCCCACCTTACGGGTCTGTGCTTGCGTCATGGCGGCATCGACCGGACCGTCTGGCATGCCTTGCGACGTAGGGTGGGCGGATCCTCTGCCCACGCGTTCGGCCAGCGCCTGATCCTGCGCCAGCGCCGCGACATCCATCTGCCCCATCGCACTGCGCACGACCGGAATCCCCGCCAGCAGCCCCGGCACATCGGCCAACGCAATCCGCTGCCGCTCGAGCAGCAGGAATTTCACCAGCACCTTGACGGCATTCTCGGCATTGCGCCTCGGATCGGCCGATAAATAATCGAGCCGCGAATACGCGCGCCCCAAGGCCCCCTTCACGTCCGTGAACAGGCGGCCATGGCCGGGAATCACGACGCGCGCATCGAGGCTGCCGATCAGGTCGAGCGTGGCGCGGGTTTCATCGAAACCGGACTCGCCTCCCAGTTCCGGAAAAATCACGCCGAATCCGTTTTCCCACAGCGCGTCGCCCGCGATCAGGATGCCCTCGCCCGGACAGAACAACAACACCGCATGCGGATCGTGCCCAGGCGCGCCCAGCACCTCCCAACGCATGTCGCCCAGCTCGAGCTGCTGTCCCGGCGCCAGCAGCGCATCGAACGTAAACCGCGCGCATTGCTGGCCGGTGGCGCGGTAACTCAGCGCGGCCTCGTCCCAGGCGGCGACCTTGGCCGCTTCGGCCTGCGGAATGGCCGTGCGGCAGCCATAGGCGGCTTGCAACGCCGCATTGCCGCCGCAGTGGTCCGAATGCAAATGGGTGTTCAGCAGGCGCTGCAAGGGGCGGCCGCCCAGCGCGTGGCGCACCAGCGCCAGCGTCTGCGGCGCGTGGGTGACGTAACCGCTGTCGACCAGCGCCGTTTCTTCCCCGGTGAACAAGACATTGTTCGCCGACAGCCAGCCGCGCTCGAAGACGCGCATGGTGTCGGGCAGAGGCGGCGCCATCTCAGCCAAAATCCAGGTCCGCTTCGCGCCGGCGGATTTCCGTCCAGATCGCGCGTTTGGCGTCGTCGCTGGCGCTGCCCCAGGCGATGATCTCGTCGATCGTGCGCAGGCAGCCGCGGCACAGGCCGGTTTTCCCGTCCATCTCGCACAGGCTGATGCAGGGAGACGGGACCGGGGTCTGCAGTTCGGGCGAAGAAAGCGTGCTCATGCGCCCGTCTCCCCGTGCGCAGCCAGCTTCTTGGCCACGCGCGCATTAAAACGGACCGGATCGATGATGCAGCGCTCGTGCGTGCCTTCGCAGATGCGCTCCTGGTCATCCCAGGCCTGCACCTTGAACCGCACGCGCTTGCCCTCGACTTCCAGCACCTCGCCTTCGATGCGCAGGGTCATGCCGGGCGGCGTCGGCGCCAGATGTTGAAAGCTGACCATGGTGCCGAGGCTCTGTTCGCGCGGCCAGTCGAGGAAAGGCATCATCCCGTGCACGCAGGCCAGTTCCATCATGCCGACCATGTAGCCGGTGGCGAGCACCTCGGGCATGTCGAGGCAGAACGGGGTGTCGTGGTAGAGCTGCGGCACGGTCGCGCGCGGCGGCACCGTGTACTGCCATGCGAAGCGCAGGCCGGGTTGTAATTCTGGACTCATGAAGAAAGAGATTACCCGATTCAATCGAATCGCGCTTGACCTCCAGGCTCACAAGCGTAGACTTGCACCCAGTTTTCACCATCCACATGGATGGTAACAGGATGGTTTGGAAAGGATGGTGCAAGAAATGCGGAGCGAAATGATGACGACCAACGAGCTGAAACCGAAGGTCGCGGATTCGGAAAAGATCACGATCAACCTGGGCATGATCGACCTGGGCCAGATCGATTTACTGGTGAGCGAAGGCTTTTATAGCAACCGCACCGACCTGATCCGCACGGCGATTCGCAACCAGTTGAACACGCACGCCGACGTGGTGCGGCAAACCGTGGCGCGGCGCAGCCTGGTGCTCGGCATGCACCATTATTCGCGCGCCGACCTGGAAGCGGCGCAGCAGGCCGGTGTCCGGCTGCAGATCCAGGTGCTCGGCATGGCCAGCATTGCCGCCGACGTCCCGGTCGAACTCGCCTTGGCCACCATCGAATCGATCTCGGTGCTGGGCGCCCTGCACGCCAGCAGCGCGGTGAAAGCGGCGCTGGCCGAGCGCATCCAGTAGCGCACAACCGAAAGAACAACATGAAACTCATGAACAATAAACTCATCGCGCAAATGCGCGCGGCCACCCGCAACCTGCTGCACAAGCCGCAACTGGACACGAATAAAGTGATCCAGGATGCGCTGAAAAACGCGTCGGCCATGACCCAGGCCGCGCAGGCGCAACTGCACGGCTTGTCGCAGGCGAACGGCAACGCCCACCTGCGCACGCCGGCCGACGTGCCCGATATGCTGGCCGAACTGAGCCGTACCTTCGGCCAGGGCGGCGCCGCCGCCAACGAACCGGCCGAAACGCTGCCCGGCACCTTCAGCGAAGGCAGCTACACGAATGCCGCCGGCACCCGCAGTTATAAACTGTACGTGCCCAGCACGTATCGAGCCAACAGCGAGGCCGCGGACGCCGGCCAGAAAGCGGCCCTGGTCGTGATGCTGCACGGCTGCACCCAGGACCCGGACGACTTCGCGCTCGGCACGCAAATGAACGCGCTGGCCGAAGAAACCGGCTGCCTGGTCGTGTATCCGGCCCAATCGCGCCAGGCGAATGCTTCTCGCTGCTGGAACTGGTTCAACGACGTCGACCAGCAGCGCGGCCGCGGCGAGCCTTCGATCATCGCCGGCATCACCCGTAAAATCATGGGCAGCTACCGCATCGACCCGGGCCAGGTGTACGTGGCCGGCCTGTCCGCCGGCGGCGCCATGGCCACCATCATGGGCACGCTGTACCCTGACCTGTACGCGGCCGTCGGCGTGCACTCCGGCCTGCCCTTCGCCGCCGCCAACGATCTGCCGTCGGCCCTGGCCGCCATGCAGGGCCAGCTGCAGCGCCAGCGTGCGGACGAGACCCAACCCGGCCGCGCGATCCCGATCATCGTGTTCCACGGCGACCAGGACCATACCGTGCACCCGACCAATGGCGACGAGCTGATGGTGCACGCGCGCGACGCCGCGCACGCCATGGCGGTCGAACCCGGCCGGGTACCGAGCGGCCACGCCTTTACCCGCACCCTGCACAAGGGCGCCGACGGCAAGGTGCATGGCGAGCACTGGGTGATCCACGGCGCCGGCCACGCCTGGTCGGGCGGCAGCGCGCGCGGCACCTATACGGACGGCAAGGGACCGGACGCCAGCCGCGAGATGCTGCGCTTTTTCAGTACCCACCGCTGAGATGAGCCCCATGCCAACCGCGTCCTGCGGTCCGGTTCCGGCGTCTCACGTCAACGGCGCGACAGATCCATGATGCACGCCATCGCCTTGCACCAGGCCGCTGCCCCTCAATCGTCGCGTGGGAACCTTTTTTCGAGCGCCGCGTCGGAGGCAGCTGCGGCAATGTGCGCGCGCAGGCAGGCCGGGCACCAGCAGCCGGCCTCTGCTCCCGGTACCGGCACCACCGGCGGCAGTTCGGTACACCAGCAAGGGGCGTCGCCGCCATCGGCCATGGCACAGCCGAACGGGGCGCCGCAGCGGGAACAAACGCTCATGGCGCAGCCTTGCGCCAGCAATTATTCGTCATGTGTAATATCGTAGAAGCATTCATCGGCAGCGATCGCGATCCGGTCACACGATAAAATACAACAATCACGCCATAGAATGCCCACAAGGGCGCCCGTGTTGCCTGTAAAATCTCCGCCACATTTATTTCGGACTCCCCATGAACGCTCAGCTGACCAGCCTGAAGACCGAGGAACAATCGAGTGACCTGACCGCGGTCTCCCCGCAGATCAAGGCACAGATCCTGGCCGAGGCGCTTCCCTACATCCGCAACTTCCATGGCAAGACGATTGTCATCAAGTACGGCGGCAATGCCATGACCGACGAACGCCTGAAGCACGGCTTCGCGCGCGACGTCATCCTGCTGAAACTGGTGGGCATGAACCCGGTCGTGGTGCACGGCGGCGGTCCGCAGATCGACAACGCCCTCAAAAAGATCGGCAAGCAAGGCACCTTCGTGCAAGGCATGCGCATCACCGACGAAGAAACCATGGAAGTGGTCGAGTGGGTGCTGGGCGGCGAGGTGCAGCAGGACATCGTCATGCTGATCAACCACTACGGCGGCCAGGCAGTCGGCCTGACCGGCAAGGACGGCGGCCTGATCCGCGCGCGCAAGATGGCCATGCCCGACAAGACCAAACCGGGCGAGTTCCTCGACATCGGCTTTGTCGGCGAAATCGAAGCGATCAATCCGGCTGTCGTGAAAGCGCTGCAGGACGACGCCTTCATTCCGATCATCTCGCCGATCGGTTTCGGCCAGGACGGCCAGGCCTACAACATCAATGCCGACGTCGTCGCCGGCAAGATCGCGGAAATCCTGAAAGCCGAAAAGCTGATCATGATGACCAACATCGCGGGCGTGCAGGATAAATCCGGCAAGCTGGTGACCGACCTGTCGGCGCGCGAGATCGACGAGATGTTCGAAGACGGCACGATCTCTGGCGGCATGCTGCCGAAGATCTCGTCGGCGCTGGACGCGGCCAAGTCGGGCGTCAATACCGTGCACATCATCGATGGCCGCATCGAGCACTCTTTGTTGCTGGAAGTCTTGACCGAACAGGCTTTTGGCACTATGATCCGGTCGCACTAAAGAAATGTGGCGCGATCGCGCCACATCGTCACGGCGGGCATTGCCCACCGCGACTCTACCCGCCCTTGTAGCTCAGTGGTAGAGCACTCCCTTGGTAAGGGAGAGGCCACGTGTTCAATCCACGTCAAGGGCACCACTCCCCTCCCCGCAGTTCTCAGTACACCCGCTCCACCTTCAGACCGCGCTGGCGCAGCAGTTCCGGTACGCCCTGTTTTCCCAGCAAGTGCATCAGCCCGACCGCGGCCACCGCATTGTCTTCGCGCGCCAGCAGCGCCGCCAGCTTGTCCGCCATCGGGCCGTTACGTTCCACCAGCACCACGTCGCGCATGAACTTGCCGCTCACGCTGTCGTCGGTCTCGACGCGGCGGGCGATGGCCTCGAACGCGCTGCGGTCGGCGCGCTCATAGGCGTCGAACAGCTCGCGCGCCTCGCGCAGCTGGCGTCCCGAGGCCATGTTCTCCAGCGTTTCTTCCAGCAGGCTCCACTGGGTGTCGAGCGGCAGCCGGTTCATCAGCGCCGCCTGGTACTGCACCGACTCCAGTTCGGCGATGCGGGTTTTGCCGCGCACCAGGCTGGCCAGGTGGACGTCCACGCCCAGCGCCGGATCGACGCCGAGCTTGACCATGTCCCCGACCGCGAGCATCGTCGCCAGCACCCAGGGTTTCAGTTGCGCCACGCCGGCCGGATCGATGCCCTGGCGCTTGAGTGCGGCCTCCAGTTTCCGGCGGCGCTCGGCCGGCAAGCTGGCATAGCCCGGGCTGCCCGCCGGGAACAGGCCGTGCTCGCGGAAAGCCGCCGCCACGGCCTGCGGGTCACGCCCCGTATCCACTTCCAGCGCCAGCGTCCGCGCCGCTGCGACCGCCTGGCCGATGCGCGGCTCGAGCGGATAGTAATCCGGCTTGCCCGCGTGGATAGTGCCGTACAAATACAGCGTATGCTGCGCCCCCGTCACCTTGAACAGCGCGCCGCGTTCCGCCGCAAAGGCCTGGCACGCCATCAGGAACAAGCTCAGGAAGATCACTATAATCGGACGTCGCATCTCTACTCCTCCTGTCATCGATTTCAACGTGCCGAATCATACCCCTGCCGCTCCCGTCTGGTTATTCGACCTGGACAATACTTTGCACGACGCCTCGCACGCGATTTTTCCCGCGATCAGCGCCAACATGAACACGTATATCGCACGCGTCCTGCACGACGGCGTCACGCCGGTCACGCAAGCCCGGGTCGATGCCGCGCGCCTGGGCTACTGGAAGCGCTATGGCGCGACCTTGCTCGGCATGATGCGCCACCACGGCGTCAGCGCCGCCCATTTTTTAAGCGAGACCCACGATCTGCAGGATCTGCGCGCGATGATGCGCTCGGAGACGGGACTTGGAAGGCTGCTGCAAAAACTCCCGGGCCGCAAGATCCTGCTGACGAACGCGCCGCGCGACTACTCGACGCAGGTCATGCGCCACCTGAAACTGGGACGCCACTTCGCCCACCACATCGCGATCGAGCAGATGCACGTGCACCGCCAGCTGCGCCCGAAGCCCTCGAAGCTGATGCTGGCGCGTTTGCTGCGCAAGCATGGCGTGGCGGCGCGCGACTGCATTCTGGTCGAAGACACGCTGGCGAATCTGAAAAGCGCGCGCCAGCTCGGCCTCGGCACGGTCTGGGTGACCCAGTACCTGCGCGTCAAGGAACGCAGCACGCTTGCGCAAACGCGCCCCCGGCGCCTGATTCGCCCCAATTATGTCGATGTCAAAGTAAAATCCGTGCGGCAGCTGCCGAAGCAGTTGCGGCGACTTCGCCCTTTTACTTAACCTCTCTTTCGGAATCCCATGGCAAGTACCAAGCCAGGCCAGCGTAAACTGCAAATCCTCCAGGCCCTGGCGGCCATGCTCGAGCAGCCGAAGGGAGAAAAGATCACCACCGCCGCGCTGGCGGCACGCCTGGAGGTGTCGGAAGCGGCGCTGTACCGTCATTTCGCCAGCAAAGCGCAGATGTTCGAAGGCCTGATCGACTTCATCGAGGCCAGCGTCTTCGGCGTCATCAACCAGATCACGGAAAAGGAAGAACGCGGCGTCGACCAGGCCTATGCGATCCTCACCATGCTGTTGTCCTTTGCCGCCAACAATCCCGGCATGACGCGGGTGCTGATCGGCGACGCGCTGGTGAACGAGGACGAGCGCCTGCAGCTGCGCATGAACATGTTCTATGACCGCGTCGAGCTCGCGTGCAAGGGCGCGCTGCGCCTGGCCGCGAGCCAGGGCCACGGGATCGAGGACGACGTCGCCGCCCGCGCCAGCCTCTTGGTCAGCTACGTCACCGGACGCTGGCACCGCTACGCGAAGAGCGGCTTCCGCCAGAACCCGGCCGAAGGCACGGGCGTACAATTGTCACTGCTGCTGGCAGCCTGACGACCTTGAGCATGGACACGGTCTTTGCACTGCTCGACGATGCGAGCGCGGAGGGTCATGCACAGGCGCGCTCGCGCCTGTACACGGGTCACGCAGGCACCCTGGCCTGCATGGATGCCGCCGGCTGGAACGGCGTCCTGGCGGACCTGCAGGCGGCCTTACGACGCGGCCTGTACGCCGTGCCCCTGCTCAGCTACGAGCTGGGCGCGCAGCTGCTCGGCATCCCCACGACAAAACCGCTTGTGAAACCGCTGGCGCAGGTGCTGCTGTTCGAACGCTGCGAGCACTTGAGCGCCACGGAGGCGCAAGCCTGGATCACGACCCGCGCGCATATGGAGACGCCCGCCGGCGTGGCCGCCATCACGCCGAACGTCGACGAAGCGCAGTTCACGCAGGCGATCGATGCGATCCGCGCCTACATCGCCGCCGGCGACACCTACCAGGTGAACTACACCTACCGCCTGCGCTTCGACGCCTTCGGTTCCGTGTATGCCCTGTACCAGCGCCTGCGCGCACGCCAGCCGGTGCCCTACGGCGCCCTGGTCGGCCTGCCCGACGGCGGCGCCCTGCTCTCCTTCTCGCCCGAGCTGTTCGTGCGCTGCATGGGCGGCACTTTACTGGCACGGCCGATGAAGGGCACGGCACCGGCCAGCGACGATGCCGAGACCGATGCCCAGCGCGCCGCCGCGCTGGCGCTGGACCCGAAGAACCGCGCCGAAAACCTGATGATCGTCGACCTGCTGCGCAACGACCTGGGACGCGTGGCGCAGACCGGCAGCGTGGCGGTGCCTAAACTGTTCGAGGTGACGCGCTTCGGCGCCGTGCTGCAGATGACCTCCACCGTGCAGGCGACACTGCGCGAGGACGTGCGGCTGGCCGAGGTGTTCACGGCCCTCTACCCCTGCGGCTCGATCACGGGCGCGCCGAAACGCAGGACGATGGAAATCATCGACGAACTCGAACCGGACCCGCGCGGCATCTATACGGGCGCGATCGGCTGGTTCGATCCGCCCGGCGACGGCCGCGCCTTCGGCGACTTCTGCTTATCCGTGCCGATCCGCACGCTGGCTTTGGAGCCGGGAGAAGGTGTGCGGCGGGGAGAACTGGGCGTCGGCGCCGGCATCGTCTACGACAGCGACCCGCAGGCCGAATACGCCGAGTGCAAGCTGAAGGCGCGCTTCCTGACCGGGCTGGCGAACGAGTTCGAACTGTTCGAGACGATTAAAGCCTCGTGGCAGGACGGGCCGCGCCACCTCGACCTGCACCTGGCCAGGCTCAGGGCATCGAGCGCCTATTTCGGCCTGCCTTTCGATGCCGTCGCGGCCGACACGCTGGTACGCGACGCCTGCCTCGGCCTGCCGCGCGAAGGCGGTGTCTACCGGCTGCGCCTGGCGCTGGCCGCGGATGGCGCCTTGACGATCACCTCCGCGCCGCTGGCGCCCTTGAGCGAACCGGTACGCGTGCTGCTGGCCGATACGCCGACCCACTCGGGCGACGTCTTCCTGTGCCACAAAACCTCGGTACGCAGCCGCTACGACGCCGCCTGGCGCGCCGCCGAAGCCCACGGCGCCTTCGATGCCCTTTTCTTCAACGAGCGCGGGGAACTCACGGAAGGGGGCCGCAGCAACGTGTTCGTGCGCCTGGACGGCCACTGGTGGACGCCGCCGCTGTCCTGCGGCCTGCTGCCCGGCGTGATGCGCCAGGTGATCCTGGCCGCGCCGGCCTGGGATGCGCGCGAGCGCGTGATCACGCGTGAGATGTTCGACAGGGCGGACGGCATCATGGTCTGCAATGCCTTGCGCGGCCCGCTGCTGGCCGCCCTGGTCGACGCCTGAGGCTTACAGCGCCGCTTCGATCCGCTTGAGCAGCTCAGGATCTTCCGGCGTGACCTTGCTCGGGTAATACTCGATGACCTGGCCATCGCGCCCGATCAGGTATTTCGTGAAATTCCATTTCGGTTCCTTCCCGGTCTGCTTGGCCAGCGCGGCATGCAGCGGGTTGGCGTTCGCGCCCGTCACCACGGTCGGGGCGAACATCGGGAATTTCACGCCGTAGGTGTTGTAGCAGAGGTCGGCGATTTCCTTGGTGCTGGCCGCTTCCTGCTTGAAATCGTTGGAAGGGAAACCGAGGACTACCAGGCCGCGCGGGCTGTATTTGGTGTACAGCTTTTCCAGGCCTTCGTACTGCTTGGTGTAGCCGCAGTAGCTGGCCGTGTTCACGACCAGCACGACTTTACCGGCGTACTGGCACAGGTCCTGCGGCGCTTCGTCCTGCAGGCGTTTGAAACTCTGTTTCAGCAGGGCCGGGCAGCTGCTTGGTGCCGGGGTGGCGGCGACCAGCGGACGCGGATTGACGACGCCGGTGGTCTGGGCGCTGCTCGATGCGGCGGCCGCCAGCAGTGCGAGGGAGAGGAGGAGTTTGGACATGATTGTTCAGGCGTTGAGCTTACGGTGTTCGATTTTCAGGCAGTGGTTCATCACCACGTCGAGACCGGCGGCACGCGCCAGGTCGGCGGCGGCCTGGTTTTCGATCTCGAGCTGCATCCACAGGCAGCCGGCGCGGATCGCGATCGCATCGCGCGCCAGCGGCGGGATGTCTTCCGACTTGCGGAAGCAGTCGACGATGTCGATCCGGGTGCCGCTCGGCGCCATCGCGTCGGCCGCTTCCTGCAGGCTGGCATACACCTTCTCGCCGAGGATCTCGTCACCGGCGTAGGCGGGATTCACGGGAAGGATGCGGTAGCCCTGCCCCTGCAGGTATTCGGCGACGCCGAAGCTGGCGCGGTCGGGCTTATTCGACAGGCCGACGATGGCGATGGTTTTGCTGTCGTTGAGGATTTGGGGGATCGTTCTCATGGTCGTCATCAGTAGTCTTTGTTCGATGCTAGCTTAACAGGTTTGCATCGTTCGCCGTGTGTTTGCATGCGCCTGGCGGCTGTGGAAAGATGGCGGCTTCCTGTACTCGGGCTCATCCATGAAAACCTCCCTCGCCGCTCTCCTTTTGACCCTGGCCATCTCCGGCTGCGCGCTCAAGCCGCCCGCACCTGCGGTCGTTTCCGTGGCCGAGTGGGGCGGCACGCCGGCCGATGCCGCCAAAGCGCGGCGTCACACGATCACCCACATCACCCTGCACCACCAGGGCGAACCTTTTAAAGCCGGCACCGATCCGCGCCAGTACCTGCGCAATCTGCAGACCTGGTCGAGGAACACCAAGGGCTGGCTCGACATCCCCTACCACTACATCATCGACCTCGAAGGCAAGGTGTATGAGGGGCGCGACATCGCCTATGCGGGCGACACCAACACGGAATACGACCCGAGCGGACATGCGCTGATCGAAGTGGTCGGCAATTTCGAGGAAGTGGAACCGAATCAGGCGCAGCTGGATGCCGTGGTCAAGCTGATGGCGCTGCTGGCGAAAAAGTACCGGGTGCCGGTGGAGCACATCGCCAGCCACCGCGATTATTCGAACAACACGGTGTGTCCGGGGGCGAATCTGTATCGCTATGTGCAGAATAGCTACTTCAAGGAGCAGGTGGCGCTGCAGCTGAAGGGAGAGTGAGCGGTGGATTGCTGAGGCGCTGCGTCTAGGCTAGCTGTGAAACGCGTGGACTCGGGAGTCCACCCTACGGTCCTTGGCTAGTCCCAGTCGCGGTGGAAGCATGCCTGGTACGTAGGGTGGACTCCCGAGTCCACGGCCTTTTGCCAGCACACCACCAGCCCCGCGACCATAAAAAAGGCAGAGCCGCAGCTCTGCCTTTTTGTTTGCTACCGAAGGAAAGGCTCAACGGCCTTTCGAACGCAATCTCTGAATCGCTGCCAGCTGGGCGATAGCCGACGCCAGTTCCGCCTGCGCTTTCGCGTAGTCGATCTGCGCATCCTGCGACTGCATCAGCTCTTCGGCAGCCTGCTTCGCCGATTGCGCTTTTGCCTCGTCCAGGTCGGCACCGCGGATCGCGGTGTCGGCCAGCACGGTCACGCCGTTCGGTTGCACTTCGAGGATGCCGCCGGCGACGAAGACGAACTCTTCGCCACCACCGGCCACCTCGATGCGCACCGCGCCCGGGCGGATCCGCGTGATCAGCGGGGTGTGCTTCGGGTAGATACCCAGCTCGCCCGCTTCACCCGGCAACGCGACGAAGGTCGCCTCGCCGCTGAAGATTTGCGCTTCGGCCGAGACCACGTCAACGTGAATTGTGTTTGCCATGTGTGTCCTTCAGTTGAAGAGCCGACTTAGGCAGCCAGTTTCTTGGCTTTTTCGATCGCTTCTTCGATGGTGCCGACCATGTAGAACGCCTGTTCCGGCAGGTGGTCCAGTTCGCCCGATGCGATCATCTTGAAGCCCTTGATCGTGTCTTTCAGCGAAACGTACTTGCCTGGCGAACCGGTGAACACTTCAGCGACGTGGAACGGCTGCGACAGGAAACGCTGCATCTTACGAGCGCGTGCCACGACCAGCTTGTCTTCCGGCGCCAGTTCGTCCATGCCCAGAATCGCGATGATGTCGCGCAGTTCCTTGTAGCGCTGCAGGGTACCCTGGACGGCGCGGGCCGTCTCGTAGTGTTCCTGGCCGACGACCAGCGGGTCCAGCTGGCGCGAGGTCGAATCCAGCGGGTCGACCGCAGGGTAGATACCCAGCGAGGCGATGTCACGCGACAGAACGACGGTCGAGTCCAGGTGGGCGAAGGTGGTTGCTGGCGACGGGTCGGTCAAGTCATCCGCAGGGACGTAGACGGCCTGGATCGAGGTGATCGAACCGGTCTTGGTCGAGGTGATGCGCTCTTGCAGACGGCCCATTTCTTCGGCCAGGGTCGGCTGGTAGCCCACCGCCGACGGCATACGGCCCAGCAGTGCCGAGACTTCGGTACCGGCCAGGGTGTAGCGGTAGATGTTGTCGACGAAGAACAGAACGTCTTTACCCTCGTCACGGAAGGCTTCGGCCATGGTCAGGCCGGTCAGCGCGACGCGCAGACGGTTGCCTGGTGGTTCGTTCATCTGGCCGTAGACCATTGCGACCTTCGAGTTGGTCGGGTTTTCCAGGTCGACGACCTTGGCGTCCGCCATCTCGTGGTAGAAGTCGTTACCTTCACGGGTACGCTCACCAACGCCGGCGAACACGGACAGACCCGAGTGCGCTTTTGCGATGTTGTTGATCAGTTCCATCATGTTGACGGTTTTACCCACGCCGGCGCCGCCGAACAGGCCAACCTTACCGCCCTTGGCGAACGGGCACACCAGGTCGATGACCTTGATGCCGGTTTCCAGCAGGTCTTGCGATGGCGACAGTTCGTCGTAGACAGGTGCCGAGCGGTGGATCGATGCCATGCGCTCGTTGCTGACCGGACCGCATTCGTCGATCGGGTTACCCAGCACGTCCATGATGCGACCCAGGGTGGCGACGCCAACCGGGACCATGATCGGGTTGCCGGTGTTCTGGATGGTCATGCCGCGACGCAGGCCTTCCGAGCTGCCCAGTGCAATGGTACGGACGATGCCGTCACCCAGCTGCTGCTGCACTTCCAGGGTCAGTGCGGAGCCTTCCATTTTCAGTGCGTCGAAAACTTTCGGCATGGCGTTACGTGGGAATTCCACGTCGACCACTGCGCCGATACACTGAACGATTTTGCCATCAGCCATGTTCGTTCCTTCAGATATAGTTAAATTCTTGTCGTTTAGACCGCTGCCGCACCGGCGACGATCTCGGAGAGTTCTTTGGTAATCGCTGCCTGGCGGGTCTTGTTGTAGACCAGCTTCAGTTCACCGATGACGCTGCCTGCGTTGTCGCTTGCCGCTTTCATTGCCACCATGCGTGCCGACTGCTCGGACGCCAGGTTTTCAGCGACCGCCTGGTACACCAGGGCTTCGACGTAGCGCACCAGCAGTTCGTCGATGACGACTTGCGCTTCCGGCTCGTAGATGTAATCCCACGAGATGGCGCCCTTGTCCGCTTCCAGGTGCTTGGCCGGCAACGGGAGCAGCTGCTCGACGACCGGTTCCTGCTTCATCGTGTTGACGAACTTGGTGTAGCACAGGTAAACCGCGTCCAGCTGGCCATCCTGGTATGCGTCGAGCATGACCTTGATCGGGCCGATCAGCTTTTCCAGGTGCGGGGTGTCGCCGATTTGCGTCACGTGCGACACGATCGGCACGCCGACACGGTTCAGGAAGCCCAGGCCCTTGTTGCCGATGGCAACTGCCTCGACGCGGTTGCCCGCCGCTTCCAGTTCCTTCGACTTCAGCGTCACCTGGCGCAGGATGTTGGTGTTCATGCCGCCGCACAGACCTTTATCGGTCGTGACGACGATGAAGCCGACAGCTTTTGCCTGCACGTGTTTGGCTTGCGCCATGAAGACGTGCGTGTACTCCGGGTTTGCGCCGGCAAGATTGGCGGTGATGTTACGAACCTTCTCACTGTAGGGACGGGCGGCGCGCATGCGATCCTGCGCCTTGCGCATTTTCGATGCGGCGACCATTTCCATCGCCTTGGTGATCTTCTTCGTATTTTCTACGCTCTTGATCTTGCCACGAATCTCTTTGCCTACTGCCATGAGTCCTTACTCCTTCCGGTCATCCGGCACTGCATTGGAAAATGCCGTGCCGGACTATCCATTTTCATTAAAATGCGCCGGATTTTTTGAAATCAGCAATGGCGGCCGCGAGTGCTGCTTCGGCGTCCTTGTCCAGTTGCTTGCTTTCTTCGATCTTCGACAGGAGCGCAGCCTGCTTGGTCTTCAGGTAGCCGTGCAGGCCGTTTTCGAAGGCCAGCACTTGCTTGACTTCGATATCGTCGAAGTAGCCCTTGTTGACGGCGAACAGCGATGCGGCCATCAGCGAGATCGGCAGCGGCGAGTACTGCGGCTGCTTCAGCAGCTCGGTCACGCGCGCGCCACGGTCCAGCTGCTTGCGGGTCGATTCGTCCAGGTCCGATGCGAACTGCGCGAACGCAGCCAGTTCACGGTACTGCGCCAGGTCGGTACGGATACCGCCCGACAGGCCCTTGATGACCTTGGTCTGGGCAGCGCCACCGACGCGCGAGACCGAGATACCGGCGTTAATCGCAGGACGGATACCGGCGTTGAACAGCGAGGTCTCCAGGAAGATCTGGCCGTCGGTAATCGAAATCACGTTGGTCGGAACGAAGGCCGAGACGTCGCCTGCCTGGGTTTCGATGATCGGCAGTGCGGTCAGCGAACCGGTCTTGCCGGTGACGGCGCCGTTGGTGAAGGCGGACACGTAGTCGGCGTTCACGCGGGCTGCGCGCTCGAGCAGACGGCTGTGCAGGTAGAACACGTCGCCTGGGTAGGCTTCGCGGCCTGGTGGGCGGCGCAGCAGCAGCGAGATCTGGCGGTAGGCGACTGCCTGCTTCGACAGGTCGTCGTACACGATCAGCGCGTCTTCGCCGCGGTCGCGGAAGTATTCGCCCATTGCGCAGCCGGAGTAGGCCGAGATGTACTGCATGGCGGCCGATTCGGACGCCGATGCTGCCACGACAATGGTGTACTCCATCGCGCCGTGCTGCTCGAGCGAGCGCACGATGTTCTTGATGGTCGATGCTTTCTGGCCGATCGCAACGTACACGCAGGTCATGTTCTGACCCTTCTGGTTGATGATCGCATCGACAGCCACGGCCGACTTGCCGGTCTGGCGGTCGCCGATGATCAGCTCACGCTGGCCACGGCCGATCGGCACCATCGCGTCGATCGACTTGATGCCGGTCTGCATAGGCTGCGAGACCGATTCACGGGCGATGACGCCTGGCGCGATCTTTTCGATCGGGGCGGTCAGCGCGGTGTTGATCGGACCCTTGCCGTCGATCGGCTGGCCCAGGGCGTTGACGACGCGGCCACGCAGTTCAGGACCGATCGGCACTTCCAGGATGCGGCCGGTGGTCTTGACGGTGTCGCCTTCGGAGATGTGCTCGTAAGCACCCAGGATGACGGCGCCGACCGAGTCGCGCTCGAGGTTCATCGCCAGACCGAAGGTGTTGCCAGGGAATTCCAGCATCTCGCCCTGCATCACGTCCGACAGACCGTGAATACGGCAGATACCGTCGGCGACGGAGATCACCGTGCCTTGATTGCGAACGTCAGCGGACGCTTCCAGGCCCTGGATCCGGCTCTTGATCAGTTCGCTGATTTCAGATGAATTAAGTTGCATGAGTGCTAACTCCTAATAGTTTCTTGATGCGTAGGGCAAGGGCGTGAGATGCGGCGATGTGTGCGATGTCCGCTTACGCAGTCAGCGCAGCATGCATTTGCTGCAGCTTGGCGCGTACCGAGGTATCGAGCACTTCATCACCGACCAGCACGCGCACACCACCGATCAGCGACGGGTCCACGGTCACGGTTGGGTTGAGCTTGCGGCCAAATTTCTTTTCCAGCACGATGACCAGTTCTGCCACCTGGGCGTCGCTCAGCGCAAAGGCGCTGGCGATGTCCGCGTCGGCAGCGCCGGCCTGGGCATTCTTGAGCACCTGGAACTGCGCGCCGATTTCCGGCAGCAGCACGATACGGTCGTTTTCGGCCAGCATCGTCAGGAAGTTCTGAGCTTCCGGGGTGACCGGCGCCTTGACCAGCGAGGTCAGGGTGGCGACCAGGTCGGCGGACGTCAGCTTCGGGTTGGCGGCAAACGCCTGCACATCAGGGTTGGCGCCGACTTGTGCCAGTTGCGACACCAGTTCGGACCAGGCTGCCATGTCGCCGGCTTGGGCGACACGGAACAGCGCTTCGGCGTAGGGACGGGCGACGGTTGCGAGTTCGGCCATGATTACAGCTCGGTCGACAGTTGCGACAGCAGGGCGGCGTGCGCTTCTGCGTTCACTTCACGCTTGAGGATCTGCTCGGCGCCTTGCACTGCCAGGGCAGCGACCTGGCCACGCAGTTCTTCGCGCACGCGGGTCACTTGCTGCTCGGCCTCGGCACGGGCGGTAGCGACGATACGGGCGGCTTCGTCAGCGGCGGTCTTCTTGGCGTCTTCGATGATCATCGCGGCGCGCTTTTCAGCGTCGGCGATGCGCGACTGGCCTTCGTCACGGGCGCTGGCCAGTTCGGCCTGCACGCGCTTTTCGGCGGCAGCCAGGTCGGCCTTGCCACGGTCGGCGGCGGCCAGCCCATTGGCGATGCGCTCGGCGCGCTCGTCGAGTGCCTTCATCAGCGGCGGCCACACGAATTTCATCGTGAAGAGCGCCAGGACGAGGAAGACGGCGAGCTGTGCAAACAGAGTTGCGTTGAGGTTCACGGTTTTTCCCTTCTCACAAAAACGGATGCCGAACCGCGATGGTTCGGCCCTTCAAAACCAAACTTCCCGGTGATTTAGGTCGGGGTGAACGGATTTGCGAAAGCGAACAGCATGGCGATACCAACGCCGATCAGGAATGCCGCGTCGATCAGACCAGCCAGCAGGAACATCTTGGTCTGCAGGGTGTTCATCAGTTCAGGCTGACGTGCCGAAGCTTCGAGGTATTTACCGCCCATGATAGCGATACCGATACATGCGCCGATAGCGCCGAGGCCGATGATCAAACCGCAAGCCAGTGCAACAAAAGAAACGTCAGTCATGATTACTCCAAAAAGTTAATTTAAAAACTAGATTAAAAACTACAACTTCGTTACAACCACTATCTTGTTCGATGCTTGCGGCGCCGATCAGTGGCCTTCGTGGGCCTGACCGAGATACACCAGCGTCAGCATCATGAAGATGAATGCCTGCAGGAACACGATCAGGATGTGGAAGATCGCCCAGATCGAGCCGGCAATCACCTGGCCTGCGAAACCAAACACGGTTGCGGTCGAGCCAAGCAAAGCGATCAAGAGGAACAGCAGCTCACCGGCAAACATGTTGCCGAACAGTCGCATACCGAGCGACACCATTTTTGCTGCGTATTCGATGATGTTCAGGAGCAGGTTGAACGGCGCCATGTAGATGCCGAACGGTGCTGCGAACAATTCGTGGAGCCAGCCGCCCAGGCCCTTGATCTTGATGCCGTAGTACAGCATCAGGATCAGCACGCCCAGCGAGATGCCGATGGTGCCGTTCAGGTCGGCGGTCGGGACGACACGGTGGTGCGGTTCGCCGAAGCCGAGTGCGCGGAAGGCAGCCGAGAACAGGTCCACCGGCAGGAAGTCCAGCGAGTTCATCAGGGCGACCCAGACGAACACGGTCAGTGCAGCAGGCGCGATGAAGCTGCGGTCGCCGTGGACGATCGTCTTCGACTGGTTCTCGACCATTTCGACCAGCATCTCGACGGCAGCCTGGAAACGGCCCGGCACGCCGGCGGTCGCCTTGCGTGCTGCCATCCACATGATCAGGCAGCCGAGCACGCCCATGGTGATCGACCAGAACAGGGTGTCGTAGTGGATGACGTTGAAGTCAACCGGACCGTGCTGGTGCACGTTGGAGAGGTGGCCGAGGTGGTGCCGGATGTACTCTGATGCGGTGGGCGCGTGGGTCGCTGCGCCTTCTACAGTTGTCGTCGCCATTTTCAGTGCCTAAATAATAAGAATATGTAACTTTTCAGTGCCACGATGAACCCGGCGAGTAGCGCCAGCCAGTTCAGGTCACGGTACAAGTACGCAGTTGCACCCAGCAGCGCAAGCGTTAAACCGATCTTTATAAATTCCCAGAAGAAGAACGTGAGGGGATTGGCCCCACCCGTCTTCGTTGATGCGAACAAGCGTAGCGCCATGATTCCATTGGGCACGACGCAGCAGAGTCCGCCAAGCACCGCCGAAAACATCGCAGGCCATCCCCCCAACAGTGCGGCGAGGACGCCGACAACTGCTGTTGCGATCAATTGCAGGGAGACCAGGCGTAACATTTTTATTCTTTGCCTTGGCCGTTTGAACCGAGTTACGGTGTGGTAATTACATGAATCAGCGGGATTATATGATCGTTAGTGCATCTGAGTCAAACGATTCCAGTTGTGCTCGTTCCTGTCGGACGGGGCGAAAATGTCACACAAATATTGCGCGATTCATGGGTTTTCGCAGCAGTTAGGCGCGACAAATACAGATGTGAAGGCAGACTCTGCAGGGCGGGATGGCCGGCTTACCGTAGTTTTGCGGTAGCGCCTGGTGTTGTCATGTGGTAACGGAGACGCGCCGTATTTGGGGCAAGCGACGGCTGTGAAAGCTGCACTACGCTGGTGCGCGTCAGAGAAAACGGAAGTTGTGCAGCCACAGCTCACAAGCTGCGTACAGGCTTGTGAACAAACTTATCCACAGTTGAGTTAGGGTTTTCGTAGGGTGGGCACTCCATGCCCACGCGGTCAAGCGCTCGCATGCCGCAATGCTGAGCCCGCCAGATAGTGCTGGTGGTTTATCCCATGGCTATACACCGCTTCCCCACCGGCTTTCCACATTCCTGTACACCCTTGTTCACGCGCTTGTCGACAGGCTTATCCACAAGCGCGTTCTACCCGCTCAGGCACGCAGGCGCGCCAGCACCCCTTCCAGGATATCGAGGTCGGCGAAATCGATGATCATCTGTCCCCTGCCCTTCGGACCCATCTTGAACACGACCGGCGTCGCCAGCTTGTCCGACAGCTCCTCTTCCAGGCGCACGATGTCTCCCGACTTTTCCTTCTGGCGCGGCGCCGTGTTGTCGCTGGCCTGCTCTTCCAGTGCTTTCGCCACCAGCTTCTCGGTTTCGCGCACCGACAGGCGTTTCGCCACCACGTGACTCGCCAGCGCGATCTGGCTGGCGTTGTCCACCGACAGCAGGGCGCGCGCATGGCCCATGTCGATATCGCCCGCCATCAGCATGGTCTGCACCGGTTGCGCCAGGTTCACCAGCCGCAACAGGTTCGACACCGCGCTGCGCGAACGGCCGACGGCGCTTGCCGCCTGCTCGTGCGTGAAATCGAAATCCGAGATCAGGCGCGCGATGCCCTGCGCTTCTTCCAGCGGGTTCAGGTCTTCGCGCTGGATGTTCTCGATCAGGGCCATCGCGGCGGCGGCCTGGTCGTCGACTTCGCGCACCAAGACCGGGATGTCCTCGAGTCCAGCGAGCTGGGCCGCGCGGAAGCGGCGTTCGCCGGCGATGATTTCGTAACGTCCCCCATCGACGGGTCGCACCAGCACCGGCTGCATGATTCCCTGGGTTTTGATCGACGCCGCCAGTTCGTTCAGCGCGCCCTCGTCCATCCGGGTGCGTGGCTGGTATTTGCCGGCCTGCAGCTGGGAGACCGGGAGCGAGGACGGCGCGCCGGCGGGTGCAGGCGTCGCGTCCATGTCTCCGCCCAGCAGCGCATCGAGACCGCGGCCGAGGCCCTTGAGTTTTTTGGTTGCCATTGTGGATAACTCTTTCTAATTACATGGTCTTGATGCGCTCGACCATTTCGGCCCCGAACGCGATATAGGCCTGGGCGCCCTTCGAGGACGGATCGAAGACGACGCCGGGCACGCCGTACGAGGGCGCTTCGGCCAGGCGCACGTTGCGCGGGATGATCGTTTTAAACACCTTGCCGCCGAAGTGCTGCTCGAGCTGGGCCGAGACTTGCTGCGACAGGGTCATGCGCGGATCGAACATCACGCGCAGCAGCCCGATGATTTTTAAATCCGTGTTCAGGTTCGCATGCACCTTCTTGATCGTGTTCACCAAGTCGGACAAACCTTCGAGCGCATAGTACTCGCACTGCATCGGGATGATCACGCCATGCGCGGCGCACAGGCCGTTCAGGGTCAGCATCGACAATGCGGGAGGGCAGTCGACCAAAATAAAATCGTAGTCGGCGTCCACTTTCGCCAGTGCATGTTTCAGGCGCCGCTCGCGGTTGTCGAGTTCCACCATTTCGACTTCGGCGCCGGCCAGCTCGCGGTTGGCGGGCAGCACGTCGAAGCGCCCTGCTTCCGAACGCTGGCGCGCTTCAGGCACTTCGGCTTCGCCCAGCAGCACCTGGTAAGTCGAGGCGTTCAATGAGGCCTTGTTGATGCCGGCGCCCATGGTCGCATTGCCCTGCGGGTCGAGGTCGACCAACAGCACGCGCTGCTCGAGCTTGGCGAGACCTGCCGCCAGGTTGACGCTGGTGGTCGTCTTGCCGACGCCGCCCTTTTGGTTTGCAACACAAAATATCTTTGCCATCTGTTCTTTCAAGCGAGACACTTCAGTTCATACCGTTCATACTCAATAAACCGTTCATCTGGTTTATATCGTTTAAACGGTATAAACGATTTATATTATTGGTTGGTCTGTGCTGCTTTTTCGATGAAAACCAGGTGCCGCTCCGCTTCCAGTTTCGCCACCTTGATCGGCCGCAGTTCTTTCACTTTCCATTCGCCCGGCAGCCGTTCCTGCTCCTCGGGTGGCGCCGTGCCTTTCAAGGCAATGAACTGTCCGCCCTCGGCCAGCAGGTGCCCGGACCAGTTGACGAAATCGGAGAGGTCGGCAAAAGCGCGCGAAGTAATCGTGTCGAAGGGTCCCGCTTTCAGATCCTGCACCTTCATCGTGTACACGGTCACGTTGTTCAGGCCCAGTTCGGCCTTCACTTGCGTCAAAAACGCGGTTTTCTTGTGGACCGTGTCGATTAGGGACACTTTCATGTCCGGCCGTGCGATCGCCAGCACGATGCCGGGCAAGCCGCCCCCTGCCCCGACGTCGAGCACGTTTTTCGCATCCTTGAACGCCGGTACTGCGGCCAGCGAATCGAGCAGGTGGTGCGTTACCATCTGCAGCGGGTCGCGCAGAGAGGTCAAGTTATAAACGCCGTTCCACTTGGCCATCAGCGCCAGGTAATCCATCAATTGCTCGCGCTGGGCCGCCCACAGCGGCAGATCCATCTCGTCGATGCCGTTGCTCAGGATTTCAAACAATTTTTCGCGGTCAAAACCCCTCACTGTGCGGCCTCCTCATTGGTGGCCGGGACACTGCTAAAACCCTTGGCGCCGCGTTTTTTCAGGTGCACCAGCAGCAGGGAAATCGCCGCCGGGGTGACGCCGGAGATGCGCGACGCCTGGCCCAGGGTTTCGGGACGCTGCTTATCGAGCTTCTGGCGCACCTCGATCGAGAGCGCCGCGATCTCCAGGTAATCCAGGTTCTCGGGCAGTTTCAGGTTTTCATAGTGGTCGTGACGCTCCACTTCCTTGGCCTGGCGGTCGATGTAGCCCGCGTATTTCAGCTGGATTTCTACCTGCTCTTTCACCGCCGGGTCTTCCACGCCGGGGCCGGCCAGCGGCTGGCCTTCGACGCCCGTCATCGTCATCAGGGTTTCGTATTCGACGCCCGGACGGCGCAGCAGATCAGCCAGGTTGTACTCGCGTTCCAGTGCCTGGCCGACCACGCGTTCCGACTCGGCGGCCGCCAGGATGCGCGGATTGACCCAGGTCGAGCGCAGGCGTTCCAGCTCGCGCGCCACCGATTCACGCTTGGTTTCAAAAGCAGCCCACTGCGCATCGCCGACGACGCCCAGCTTGCGGCCGATTTCGGTCAAACGCATATCGGCATTGTCTTCGCGCAGCGACAGGCGGTACTCGGCGCGGCTGGTGAACATGCGGTAGGGCTCGGCCACACCCTGGGTCGTGAGGTCGTCGACCAGCACGCCGAGATAGGCTTCCGAGCGGCCCGGGGTCCAGGCTTCTTGCCCCTTGGTTTGCAGGGCAGCGTTCAGGCCGGCGAGCAGACCTTGCGCTGCCGCTTCTTCGTAACCGGTGGTGCCGTTGATCTGGCCGGCGAAGAACAGGCCGCGGATGGCCTTGGTTTCGAGCGAGGATTTCAGGCCGCGTGGGTCGTAATAGTCGTATTCGATGGCATAGCCGGGACGCAAAATAAAGGCGTTTTCCATGCCCTTCATCGAGCGCACCAGCGCCAGCTGCACGTCGAAGGGCAGGCTGGTCGAGATCCCGTTCGGGTAGATCTCGTGGGTCGTCAGGCCCTCCGGCTCAAGGAAGATCTGGTGCGATTCCTTCGAGGCGAAGCGGTGGATCTTGTCTTCGATCGACGGGCAGTAGCGCGGGCCCACACCCTCGATCACGCCGGTGTACATCGGGCTGCGGTCGAGGCCGTTGCGGATGATGTCGTGGGTCTGCGCATTCGTGTGCGTGACCCAGCACGGCACCTGCTTCGGGTGCATCGCGGCATTGCCCATGTACGAGAACACGGGGACTGGATCGAGGTCGCCCGGCTGTTCGGCGAGCACCGAGTAATCGATGCTGCGGCCGTCGATGCGTGGCGGCGTGCCGGTTTTCAGGCGCCCTTGCGGCAGCTGCAGCTCTTTTAAACGGCTCGACAGCGAGACGGCTGCCGGGTCGCCGGCGCGGCCGGCCGTGTAGTTCTGCAGGCCGACGTGGATTTTACCGTCGAGGAAAGTACCGGCGGTCAGCACCACGGCACGGGCGCGGAACTGCAGGCCGATCTGGGTCACGGCGCCGACGACGCGGTCGCCCTCGACCATCAGGTCGTCGACGGCTTGCTGGAACAGCCACAGGTTCGGCTGGTTTTCCAGCCGCGAACGGATCGCCGCTTTATACAGGATGCGGTCGGCCTGGGCGCGGGTGGCGCGCACGGCCGGGCCTTTTGAGGAGTTCAGGATGCGGAACTGGATGCCGGCTTCGTCGGTGGCGATCGCCATCGCGCCGCCGAGGGCATCCACTTCTTTCACCAGGTGGCCCTTGCCGATGCCGCCGATCGACGGATTGCAGGACATCTGGCCCAGGGTTTCGATGTTGTGAGTCAGGAGCAGCGTCTTCTGTCCCGTGCGTGCGGACGCGAGCGCGGCCTCGGTGCCGGCATGGCCGCCGCCGACGACGATCACGTCAAATTCAGTTGGAAATAGCATGATGGAGGTGTGAGGCGAGGAATCTAATAGGCGATTATAGAAGCATTTGCGTTCGCAATCTCAGCGCCGCTGGAAAACGGAAGCGATTTTGTTTCACGTGGAACACAGTAGAAAGTGCTTTTGGTGCTGTTTCACGTGAAACAATGGGGACGACCAGGCGAAAAAAAAGCTGGGCCAGCGACGAGCTGCCCAGCTTTTGTTTCACGTGAAACAGTCAACTCGCCAGTCGAACGACCGCATCGAACGCTGTTTTTACGATCAGCGTGGACACCACGACCAGGAACAATTTACGCACGAACGCACTGCCATGCTTGATCGCGAGGCGCGTACCGACGACCGAGCCGCCGATCTGGCAGGCCGCCATCAGCAAGCCCAACTGCAACAGCAGGTGGCCGCTGTAGCCGAACCAGAGCAGCGCCGACAGGTTGCAGGCGACATTCACGATCTTGGCTGCTGCCGAGGCGCTGAGGAAATCGAAACCGAAAAAGCGCACGAACAGGAAGATCAGGAAGCTGCCTGTACCCGGACCGAAGAAGCCGTCATAAAAGCCGATCGCGGCGCCAATGCCGACCGCCCACCAGCGCTCGGCGTGGCCGCTGTGCACCGGCGCGTGCACCGATCCCAGATCCTTCTTGCGGAAGGTGTAGACGGCCACCGCCAGCAAGATGAACGGCAGCAGGCTGCGCACGAAGTCGCCCGGCACCCGCGTGACGGTCCAGGCGCCAACGAAGGATAAGGCAAACGCGGCCAGCGCCGCCGGCGCCGCCGCGCTCCACGCAACGCGCACGCGGCGGGCGTAGTTCACCGCAGCGGCGCTGGTGCCGCAGATGCTGGCCAGTTTATTGGTACCGAGCAGGGTCGCCGGTGCTTCTTTCGGCAGGAAGGAAAAGATGGCGGGCACCTGGATCAGGCCGCCCCCGCCGACGACGGCGTCTACCAGCCCGGCAAGAAAGGCGGCGCCGCCGAGCCATACGAAGTCAATCATCTACTGCTTTCGCTTGCAAATTCGAAGGGGGAAATTGTACGGCAACTGAGCCAAGCACTGCCCTTCCACCGTTCAGTTTCTGGTGTAAGCTAAGCCGATAATAATCAACGGGGACCCAGCATGACCGCCTTCGCCTTCCACACCGTCGCCAGCATCGTTTCGGAACCGGGCGCCGCCGCCCGCCTCGGTCCGCTCGTCGCCGAACGTTTTACGAACGCCCGACGCGCCCTGATCGTGACCGACGCCGGCTTCCTGCGCACCGGCCTGCTCGAACCTGCGCGGGCCAGCCTGGCCGAGCGAGGGCTGGCGGTACAGATCTTCTCGAACGTCGTCGCCGACCCACCGGAGCAGATCGTCATTGAGGCAGTCGACTGCGCGCGCGCACACGAGACCGACCTGGTCATCGGTTTCGGCGGCGGCAGCTCGATGGACGTGGCGAAACTGGTGGCGGTCCTGGCCGGCAGCGAGCAGCCTCTGAACCAGATCTACGGCATCGGCAAGGTCACGGGTCAACGACTGCCTCTGATCCAGGTGCCGACCACGGCCGGTACCGGTTCCGAAGTCACGAATATCGCCATCGTCACCACTGGCGAAACCACCAAGATGGGCGTGGTCTCGCCCCAGCTGTATGCGGACCTGGCCCTGCTGGATGCGGAACTGACGCTGGGCTTGCCGCCGCTGGTGACGGCGGCAACCGGCATCGATGCGATGGTGCATGCGATCGAGGCCTATACCAGCAAGCACAAGAAGAATCCGCTGTCCGATAATCTGGCGCGCCAGGCGCTCGCCCTACTATCCAGGAACATTTTGGTTGCCGTCGAAAACGGCAGCGATCTGGAAGCGCGCCAGGCCATGCTGCTCGGCGCCTGCCTGGCCGGCCAGGCATTTTCGAATGCACCGGTGGCGGCCGTGCACGCGCTTGCGTATCCGATCGGGGGCATTTTCCACGTACCGCACGGCCTGTCTAATTCACTCGTACTGCCGCATGTACTGCGCTTCAATGCTTCGCACGCAGCGCCCCTGTACGCCGAATTGGCGGACATCGTCGTACCAGGGACAGGCGGTAGCGCCGAGGACAAGACCGAAGCATTGATTGCTGCGATGCAGCAGATCGCGCAACGCAGCGGTATCCAGACCAAGCTGGTTCAAATGGGGATCAGCGAAAACGATCTCGACCGGCTGGCGGACGACGCCATGTTGCAGACGCGCCTGCTCGGCAACAACCCGCGCGAGCTCACCCGTGCCGATGCACGCGCGATCTACGCCGCGGCTTTATAGAATTAAAAGGTAGACGCAGCGCCGCCCGACGCTGCAAAGAAATCGAGCAATAGGGCGTTGAGGCGCTCGCTGGCCGTGACTTGCAGCCAGTGATCGGCGCCATCGATGCGCTCGTAGCGGAAGTAGTCGGCGACATAGGCCGTCGAGTCGCACATCTGCGCTTCGCCCAGCGCGGGATCGAGGCTGCTCCAGACACCCATTACGGGCACCCGCACCGGTTCCGTCTTGCTGCCAAGTAGCATGGCATGGGGGACATTCGCGCGGTAATAGTTGAGGGCTGCCGTCAGGCGGCCCGGTTCCCGTAAATTTTTCTTCCAGTGTCCGACTTGGGCGCGGTCGCTCGTGAACCGGTTCAGCAAATAAAAATCACCGGCCTTCAATGAATTCTCCGCCAGGCCCGGCACCATGAACCACATCATGTAACTCATGCGCAGGGTTTGCAGCAGGCCGGCGCGGGCGACGGCGGTCGGGTGGCCGGCCGACAGCGCGACATACTGTTCGATGCGTTCGGGCGCCCCCATGCACAGCAGCCAGCCGACCAGGGCACCCCAGTCGTGGCCGACAACCCGGGCTCGCGCGACGCCGAGCTGGTCGAGCATGGCGAGCACGTCGGAAGCGATATCCTCCACCCGGTAAGCGGACACGGCCTGCGGCGCATCGCTGCCGCCATAGCCGCGCAGGTCGGGCGCCAGCACCCGGTAGCCGGCCGCCATCAGCGGCGCGATCTGCTTGCGCCAGACGACGTGGGTGTCCGGGAAACCATGCAGCAGCACGACGGCGGGACCCTCCCCTGCGCTCTGGACCTGCATGCGCAGGCCATTCACGGTCAGATAGAGGGTCTCCTGTTTCATGCGTTCTCCTAGGCTGCTTCGCGGTCGGTCGTAGCGGCGACGCGGCTGCCTGGCGCCTGGGGCTTGCGTCCCATGCGCTCGAGCAGCGCGCCGATTTCCCCGACGATACCACGGCGGAACAGCAGAACGCACACGATGAAGATCAGGCCGGTCACCATGCCGACCGACTCGCCCAGGCTCGAGAACCAGGATATTCCCGTGCTCTCGGCCAGGAAATTGCCCAGCTCTCCCAGCTTGTTTTCCAGGGCGACGATGATGAAGGCGCCGATGATCGGACCGGCCATGGTGCCCATGCCGCCCACCAGGGTCATCAGGACGACCAGGCCCGACATGGTCCAGTGGACGTCGGTCAGGGTTTCGAAGCCCAGCACCAGCGTTTTAGTCGCCCCTGCAAGGCCCGTAAGGGCCGCTGAGAGCACGAACGCGAGCAGCTTGTACTTGTCGGCGTCATAGCCCAAAGAAATGGCCCTGGGCTCGTTTTCCTTGATCGCCTTCAGCACTTGGCCGAAGGGCGAGTGTACGGTGCGCACGATCAGCGCGAAACCGGCCACCGCGATGGCCAGCACGACGTAGTACAGGGTCAGGTCGTTGCCGAGATCGATCATGCCGAACAGTTTTCCACGCGGCACACCCTGCAGGCCGTCCTCACCGTGGGTAAAGGGGCTGCGCAGGGCGGCGAAATACACCATCTGCGCCAAGGCCAAGGTGATCATCGAAAAATAGATGCCCTGGCGGCGGATTGCCAGCGAACCGATGACGAGACCGAGCACGGCGCTGGCGGCGACGCCTGCCAGGATGCCGAGTTCCGTCGGCAGGCCGACGCTGGCCAGCAGGTAGCCCGTTACGTAGCCGGCGCTGCCGAAGAAGGCAGCGTGGCCAAAGGACAGCAGTCCCGTGAAACCGATCAGGAGGTTGAAGGCGCAGGCGAACAGCGCGAAGCACAGCAGCTTCATCAGGAACACGGGGTAGCCGACGAAGGGCGCGACCAGGGCGACGACCAGCGCCAGCGTATAGGCGATTTTCTTGTTCATGGTTTATTTCTCCTTACCGAACAGACCGGCCGGGCGCAGCAGCAGCACGATGACCATGACCACGAACACGACGACCTCCGAGCCTTCCGGATAGAAGACGCGGGTCAGGCCCTCGATCACCCCCAGCAGCAGGCCGGTGATGATGGAGCCGAGGATCGAACCCATGCCGCCGATCACGACGACGGCGAACACGACGATGATCAGGTTCGAACCCATCAGCGGGGTGACGTTGATCACGGGAGCGGCCAGCACGCCGGCCAGGCCGGCCAGGGCGACGCCGAAGCCATAGGTCAGCGTGACCATGCGCGGCACGTTGATGCCGAAGGCTTCGACCAGTTTCGGGTTTTCGGTACCGGCGCGCAGGTAGGCGCCGAGCCGCGTTTTTTCGATCACGAACCAGGTGCCGAGGCAGACCACCAGCGAGGAGACGACCACCCAGGCGCGGTAGTTCGGCAGCATCATGAAGCCGAGGTCGGTCGCGCCCTGCAGCTGCTCGGGCACGTCCAGGGTCTGGCCGGAAACGCCGAAGAAGGAGCGGAATACGCCTTCCAGCAGCAGCGTGATGCCGAAGGTCAGCAGCAGGCCATATAGGTGATCGAGTTTGTAGAGCCAGCGCAGCATCGACTTCTCGACGGCGATACCGAAGGCGCCTACCAGCAGCGGGGCCAGCACCAGCATCATCCAGTAATTCAGCTCATACGTGGTGACGCCGATGTAGGCCAGGAAGGCCCCCATCATGTACAGCGCACCGTGGGAAAAATTGATGACGTTCAGCAGGCCGAAAATCACGGCCAGGCCGAGCGAAAGCATCGCGTAGAAGGAACCATTCACTAAGCCCAGCAGCAGCTGGCTCATCATGGCTTGCAGGGGGACGCCGAAGATTTCCATAGATACCCAAAGCAAAAAGACGGGATGGCGGCGGCCGAAGCGGCCGGACCGGCCAAGGGGTGTGATGAAGCAAAGTCAGTCGTACAGGTCGGCGTTTCGCCGTGCAGACGATCGTTGAACGCGTGGACGGAGGATCCGTCCACCCTACAGTTCGCGCCACGTAGGGTGGACGGTTCTGCCGTCCACGCGTTCAACTCACGTTCGCATTACTGCGCGTACATCAATACGACATTACTTCCAGGCAGCGCACTTCGTTTCGGACTTCTTGGTGTACGCCTGGTCGCCCGGGATGGTGGCGACGACCTTGTAGTAATCCCATGGGTACTTCGACTCGGCCTTGGTCTTCACCTGCATCAGGTACATGTCGTGCACCATGCGGCCGTCTTCGCGGATCACGCCGTTCTTGGCGAACATGTCGTTGATCTTGGTCGCCTTCAGCTGGGCCATGACCTTGGTCGAATCGTCGGTGCCGATCTTCTTCACGGCGTTCAGGTAGTTCACCGTTGCCGAGTAGTCGGCCGCCTGCAGCATCGACGGTTCCTTTTTCATCTTGGCGAAATAGCGCTTGGACCAGGCGCGGGTGTCGGCGTTCATGTCCCAGTACCAGCCGTCGGTCAGGTACATGCCCTGGGTCGCATCCAGGCCCAGGGTGTGGACGTCGTTGATGAACACCAGCAGGCCGGCGATCTTCATGTTCTTGGTGATGCCGAATTCCTTGGCCGCCTTGATCGAGTTGATCGTGTCGCCGCCGGCGTTGGCCAGGCCCAGCACCTGCGCCTTGGACGATTGCGCCTGCAGCAGGAAGGACGAGAAGTCCGACGCCGACAGCGGGTGCTTGACGCTGCCCAGCACCTGGCCGCCGTTGGCCTTCAGGACGTCGGTGGTGTCCTTTTCCAGCGACTGGCCGAAGGCGTAGTCGGCGGTCAGGAAGTACCAGCTCTTGCCGCCCTGCTTGAGCATGGCCGAACCGGTGCCGCGCGCCAGCGCCACGGTGTCGTAGGCGTAGTGCACGGTGTAGGGCGAGCACTGCTCGTTGGTCAGCTGCGCGGTGCCGGCGCCGATCGAAATGAAGACTTTCTTTTTCTCGCCCGCGACTTTCGCCATGGCGAGGTTGGCGCCCGAGTTGGTGCCGCCGATCAGCATGTCGACGCCTTGCTGGTCGAACCATTCGCGCGCCTTGGAGGCGGCGATGTCCGGCTTGTTCTGGTGGTCGGCGACCATGAACTGGATTTTTTTACCATTCACGGCGCCACCCATGTCGGCGATCGCCATGCGCACGGCTTCGGCGCCGCCGTTGCCGTCGACGTCGGAATAGACGCCGGACAGGTCAGTGATGAGACCGATCTTGATGGTGTCGTCGCTGATTTGGGCGTGCGCAGGTGCCATGAAGCCGGTGAGTGCGGCGCTGGCGGCGAGGGCGAGGGCGGTGCGTTTCATCTTGTCTCCGTTCTTGGTTGATGGTGCTTCTATTAAACGCCGAGTAGCTCGGTGAGGACGGGCATGCGCGCCTCGAGGTCTTGCGCCTCGATGGTTTCGACGATTTGCCCATGTTCGACAACGTGGAAGCGGTCCGCGAGCGGGGCCGCGAAGCGGAAGTTCTGCTCGACCATGACGATGGTATAGCCCTTCGCCTTGAGCATGGTGATCATGCGGGCCAGGCCCTGCACGATGACCGGCGCGAGACCTTCCGAGATCTCGTCCAGCAGCAGCAGTCGCGCGCCGGTGCGCAGGATGCGCGCCACCGCCAGCATCTGCTGCTCGCCGCCCGACAGGCGCGTGCCCTGGCTGTGGCGGCGCTCTTTTAAATTCGGGAACATCTCGTAGATCTCGTCGATCGACATCGCGTGGCTGCCCGACTGCAAGCTTGGGGGCAGCAGCAGGTTTTCCTCGGTCGAGAGCGAAGAGAAAATGCCGCGCTCTTCAGGGCAATAGCCGACGCCGAGGTGGGCGATGCGGTGGGTCGGCAAGCCGACGGACTCGACGCCGTTGATGCGGATCGAGCCGGTGCGTTTGCCCGTCAGGCCCATGATGGCGCGCAGGGTCGTGGTACGGCCGGCGCCGTTACGGCCGAGCAGCGTGACGACTTCGCCCGGGGCGACCGAGAGGCTGATGCCATGCAGGATGTGGGATTCGCCGTACCAGGCCTGGAGGTTGGAAATCTCTAATGCGGCCGTCATGCGTGCCCCGCTTCGAGTTCGCCGTCCGCGGTGCCCATGTAGGCCTGCATCACTTGCGGATTCTTCGAGACCTCGGCATACGTGCCTTCGGCCAGCATGGCGCCGCGCTGGAGCACGGAAATCCGGTCGCAGATGCCGGACACCACGTTCATATTGTGTTCGACCATCAGGATCGTCCGTCCTTCCGACACTTTTTTGATTAATGCCGTCACCCGGTGCACGTCTTCATGTCCCATACCCTGGGTCGGTTCGTCGAGCAGCATCAGTTCCGGCTCCATCGCCAGCGTGGTCGCGATTTCCAGGGCGCGCTTGCGGCCGTAGGGCAGGTCCGCCGTGACAGTGTCGGCAAACCCGGCCAGGTCGACCTGCTCGAGCAGCGCCATGGCGCGCTCGTCCAGCGACTTCAGGGAAGATTCGCTGCGCCAGAAATGGAAACTGGTGCCGAGTTCGCGCTGCAGGCCGATGCGCACGTTCTGCAGCACGGTCAAATGCGGAAACACGGCGGAAATCTGGAAGGAGCGGATGATGCCCTGGCGCGCGATCTGCGCCGGCTTGTCGCGCGTGATGTCGCGGCCGTTGAACAGGATCTGGCCCGAGGTCGGGACCAGGAACTTGGTCAATAAATTAAAACAGGTGGTCTTGCCGGCGCCGTTCGGGCCGATCAAGGCGTGGATGTGTCCGCGCTGGACGCGCAGATCGACATCGTTCACTGCGGTAAAACCCTTGAACTCTTTGGTGAGTTTCTTCGTCTCAAGAATGACGTCTGCCATCGTGTCTCCAGTGCTTGTATTGCGTACAGCGTTACGTACAGCGTCGAGAACTACTTGGCAAATATTACACAGATCAGTTCTTTACACAATACAAGGGTTACCTGTGCAGCCGCGCACAACTGCCCTGTCTGCGCAGACCAGTTGTGCGTAAATGAACAGCTGTGTACTTATCCGTGTGCGGCCTTGACCAGCTCGGCTGCCTTTTCCGCAATCATCAGGGTCGGCGAATTCGTATTGCCGGAGGTGATGAAGGGCATGATGGAGGCGTCGACCACGCGCAGGCGCCCTACTCCGCGTACGCGCAGCTGGCTGTCGACCACGGCCAGCGGATCATCCGTTTTGCCCATCTTGCAGGTGCCGACCGGGTGGAAGATCGTGGTGCCGATCAGGCCGGCCGCTTCGGCCAGCTCTTCCTCGGTGCGATAGTGCGGACCCGGCTTGAATTCCTGCGGCTGGTAACGCGACAAGGCGGGGGCAGAGACGATGCGGCGCGTCAGAGACAAGGCGGCGGCCGCCGTCTGCCGGTCCTCTTGGGTGCTGAGGTAATTCGGCGTGATTTTCGGCGGGGCGTAACTGTCGTGGGTGCTCAGGCGCACGTGGCCGCGCGCCGTCGGGCGCAGGTTGCAGACGCTGGCCGTAAATGCCGGAAACCCGTGCAACGGGTCGCCGAATTTTTCCAGAGACAGGGGCTGGACGTGGTATTGCAGGTCCGGCGTCGCCTGCTGCGGGCTGGATTTTGCGAACGCGCCCAGTTGCGAAGGCGCCATCGACATCGGACCGCTGCGCAGGAAGGCATACTCGATGCCGATCTTCATCTTGCCGAACCAGGATGCCGCGCTCGTGTTCAGCGTCTTGACGCCCTGCACCTTATAGACCATGCGCAGCTGCAGGTGATCCTGCAAATTTTCTCCCACGCCCGGCAGCTCGACCAGCGGTTGCACGCCATGGCGCTGCAGGTGCCCGCCCTCGCCGATGCCCGACAGTTGCAGGATGTGCGGCGAGCCGATCGCGCCGGCCGCGAGCAGGGTTTCGCGGCGTGCGCGGGCGCTATATGCCTTGCCGCCGCCGGTAAATTGCACGCCGCGGCAGACTGGGCCAGAGTCAAGCTGCTCGATCAACAGGCGCTCGACGTGGCAGCCCGTCATGATGGTCAGATTCTGGCGCTGCGCCGCCGGTTTCAGGAACGCTTTCGCCGTGTTCAGGCGGATGCCGCGGCGCTGGTTGACCTCGAAGTACGAGGAACCGGCATTGTCCCCGGTATTGAAATCGTCCACCTTGTGAATGCCGACCTCGGCCGCGGCATCGCGGAAGGCGTCCAGGATTTTCCAGGACAGTCGCTGCTTTTCGACGCGCCATTCGCCGCCGGCGCCGTGGACGTCGCTGGCGCCGCGGTAATGGTCCTCGCTTTTCTTGAACAGCGGCAGCACCCGCTCCCAGCGCCAGGCATCGTCGCCGCAGGCCTCGGCCCAGCGCTCGTAGTCCTGCTTCTGGCCGCGCATGTAAATCATGCCGTTGATCGAGGAACTGCCACCCAGGACTTTACCGCGCGGATAAATCAAGGCGCGCCCGCCGAGGCCCGGATCCGGTTCGGTATTGAACAGCCAGTCGGTGCGTGGATTGCCGATGCAGTGCAGGTAACCGACGGGAATGTGGATCCACAGGTAATCGTCGCGCGCCCCCGCTTCGATCAAGAGCACCTCGACGTTCTTGTTTTGCGTCAGCCGGTTCGCCAGCACGCAGCCCGCGGTACCGGCCCCAACGATGATGTAGTCGTATTCTCCAGCCGATTCCACGTTCCACGTCTCCTCAGGTCTGCATTTCGGATGCAAGTAACTCAATCAAGCGCCCCGCCGGCATCGGCCGCGCGCGGGCAAACTCGGCGCCGGCCCACATCGACATATTTTCTGTGTCGCCGCTTTTGGCGGCGGCGGCGCGGATGCTCCCGGTCAGCGCGTTCTGGATCGGGTAAGGTGGCACCTGCGCTTCGACAGCGGCCATGCGGCGCATGAAACCGTTCTCGATGCCCCGTGCGTAACGCCCGGAAAAACTACGCGTCAGCCTTGTCACGCCCTCCCCGCTCAGGAGCCGCGCTCTATACGCCGGATGGATCGACGCTTCGTCGGTCACCAGGAAGGCGGTACCCATCTGCACAGCGCGGGCGCCCAGCTGCAGCGCGCGTTTGATGTCGGCACCCGTCATGATGCCGCCGGCGGCGATCACGGGAATCCGCACGGCCGCCACCACCGCCGGCCAGAGTTCCCGGACCGACAAGGTCGCGTCTTCCTGGCGTCCGATAAAAGTGCCGCGGTGGCCGCCCGCCTCGACGCCGGAGGCGACGACGGCATCGGCGCCGATCGCCTGCCAGGCCAGCGCTTCCTCGACGGTCGTGACGGTCCCGATCACCAGGATGCCGGCAGCATGCAGGCGTTCGACTTGGGCTTGCTCGAGGATGCCGAAAGTAAAACTGACGCCCGCCGGACGCAAACGGAGCAAGGTCTCGAACTGCGCCTCGAAATCTTCGTTCCACTGCGCCGGCAGCGGCAGTTCGCTCCAGCCCAGGCTTTCCCAGACTGGCCGCAGCAATTCGACGGCGCCGCTCACCTCCTCGCTGCTTGGTGCCGGCTTACCCTGGACAAAAAAATTCAGCAGGAAAGGACGCCCGGTCAGCGTGCGGATGCGCGCCACCTGCTGCTCGATCGTCGCCGGAGATAGCAGCGAACACGGCAGCGCGCCGAGTGCGCCGGCATTCGAGACGGCGGCTACCAATTCGGGCGTGCAGGAGCCGCCCGCCATCGGGCCCTGGATCACCGGTACCTGGAACAAGTCGTCAATGCGCATGTCCGCCTCCGTTTGCTGGATTCGATTTTCAATACACCAAGGCAAGCTTACCAGATCGTCAAAGGAATGAAAGAGGGGCCCCTGTGGATAAAGGTCTGCATATCCACAGGAACGGTTTGTGCAAAAACGCGGCTTTTACGGGACGCGAAAATCTTGTCCAGATTTGTGCCGGCAGCGATACAGCGCACCGTCACAGGCTTATACCGCGCGTAAACCAATGATTTCTCATCCGTTAACAGGCTTATCCACAGAAAATGCCAGTTGTTAACACTACTACTATCCTTGTATACCTGTTTTGGTTGTAAACCTGGGGACGCATCCGCCGCGTGGCCGCAAAAAATTTTTTTTCGATTCCTGCCATCTGTTGGACGCTTGCGTCGGATTCGCGTTCACTACTTCAGGCAACTGGAATCCGTTCGGGCCTGGAGGCCAAGGCCTGCCGTCAAGGAGACCCCGGCACCGTTCTGGCAAGCAGGGTGTGGACAAACCCATGCATATCCACAGGAACGAATGTGCAGAAACGACCGCGATGGTGGACACCCAAAATCTGTACACCTTTCGTGCAAACGCGATACAGGGCTTGTTCAGCACATCGGAGCGCGCGTAAACCCTTGAGCCTGTGAAGAAAACCGGCCTTATCCACAGTAAACGGCGGCGTTTACTATCACTACCAGTTTTATATATACCTCTCTTAATTAAATAAACAACGCGGCTTTCCCTGTGAACAGCGGCACGCGCCCGTGCCTGGCCGAAGGACAGGCCGGCTCTGCTCGAGCGCTGAGCGGTTTGGCAAAAAAAAAGAAAAGGCAGCGGTTTTTGGCTGAAGACGAGACTGCTGGTCTGCATGCCTCCAAAAAAAAATCGACGCGCATGCGTTCGCGAACGCGCGTCACGCTGTCGGCTTTTTTTTGTCCAAAAGTTTGGCAGGAAGAGAAAAGCGAACGCCGGCGGTGAATGCCAGCTTGTCGTCCTGCTCGCCTTCGTTGTGTCGCCTGGATGCTGGCCGGTCGCACCAAATGGCCTGCAACATGCCCATTGCAGGCAAAAAAAGCGCTCGGCTGTGGACAAGCCGCTGTATATCCACAGGATGCGATGTGCAGAACAGACCGCATCTGCAAGCCGCCGTTTTTTTTCCAACATCGGTGCAGGCTCGATACAATCCTTGTCCAGCTCTTTCGGCGATGCGTAAACTGCTGATCTTGTGGAGTAAACCGTTCTTATCCACAGTTGAATGCACGTTTACTATCACTACCAGAATGTATACATACCTTTATTACTGTAAACAGCAGACAGCGTGAACAGCGGGGACAAGGCCCTTGAGCAGCTCAACACCGCCGTCAAAACGCTGCCAGCACCGTTTATTTACCTGGAAAACAATCAAAAAATGCGTCTCGGGATCATCAGCGCGCTGTCTGAAGAACAGCAGGGGCTCGTGGAAGCCATGCAGAGCCCCTACAAGCTCATCCATGGCCAACGCGAGTACTGGGTCGGACAGCTGTGGGAAATCGACGCTGTGTGCGTTCTGTCGCGTATAGGCAAGGTTGCCGCGGCCATGACGGCAACAACGCTTGTGGAAAAATTCGGAGTTACCCACATCCTGTTTACGGGCGTGGCCGGTGCCGGCGAACAAACTGTGCAGGTGGGCGACATCGTGGTGGCCGATTCGCTGGTCCAGCACGACATGGATGCGAGTCCTTTATTTCCCCGCTTCGAGGTACCGCTGACCGGTTTGACGCATTTCACGGCCGACCACCGCCTGAACGCGCGCGTGCTCAATGCCGCCTATGCTTTCCTGGACGAGGATTTTATGGAAGCGATCGATGACGGCGAAAAAGCGGTGTTCAGGCTGACCCAGCCACGCATCCACCGCGGCCTGATTGCCAGCGGCGACCAGTTCATCAAGGACAGCGCCCACATCGCCGGCTTGAATGCAGCGCTGCCCGGACTGGTGGCGGTGGAAATGGAAGGCGCGGCGGTGGCGCAAGTCTGCTACGAACTGGACGTGCCCTGCGCCGTGATCCGCACGATTTCGGACAACGCCAATGAAAACGCGGCCACCGACTTCATGCGTTTCGTGAAGTCGGTGGCCGCGCGTTACGCCTTGTATATCGTCAGGCGCTTTTGTCTGCAGGAAGAAGTGTCGGTCAGCGATCAGGCCAGCAGGGTATCGGCCGGCACGTAGTCGTAGCACAGGGTTTTAGCGACGGCTTCATAGGTCACCTGGCCCTGGCACACATTTAAACCCTGGCGCAGGTGAGCGTCGTCCAGCAAGGCGCGGCGCCAGCCCTTATTCGCCAAGGCCAGCGCATGGCCGATGGTGGCGTTGTTCAGCGCAAAGGTCGAGGTACGGGCCACGGCGCCCGGCATGTTCGCCACACAATAATGGATCACGCCGTCGACCACGAAAGTCGGATCGGCGTGGGTGGTCGCATGCGAGGTTTCGAAGCAGCCGCCCTGGTCGATTGCCACGTCGACCACGACCGCCCCCTTCTTCATCTTTGAAATCATGCCGCGCGTGACCAGCTTCGGCGCCGCCGCGCCCGGCACCAGCACGCCACCGATCACCAGGTCGGCCGCCAGTACCGCTTCCTCGATCGCGTGGCCGGTCGAATACACGGTGGCGATGCGGTTGCCGTACACCAGGTCGAGCTGGCGCAGGCGGTCGATGTTTTTATCGAGCACGGTGACGCGGGCGCCGGTGCCGACCGCCATTTGCAGCGCATTCGTGCCGACCACGCCGGCGCCGATGATCACGATGTGGCCTGGCGCCACGCCCGGCACGCCGCCCAGCAGCAAGCCCATGCCGCCTTTCGATTTCTCCAGGTGCGCCGCGCCGGCCTGGATGGACATGCGCCCCGCCACTTCGCTCATCGGCGCCAGCAGCGGCAAGCCGCCGCCCGGACCGGTGATGGTTTCGTAGGCAATGCAGACCGCCTTCGATTTCACCAGGGCTGCCGTTTGCTCGGGATCGGGCGCCAGGTGCAGGTAGGTGTAGAGGATTTGCCCTTCGCGCAGCATCGCGCATTCGCCCGGCTGCGGTTCCTTCACTTTGACGATCATCTCGGCACGGGAAAAAATCTCCTGTGCCGTCTCGACGATCGTGGCGCCCGCCGCCACATATTGGTCGTCCGACAAGCCGATCTCGCTGCCGGCGTTCTTCTGGACAATCACTTGATGCCCCCGTGCGACCAGCTCGTGCACGGAAGGCGGGGTCAGGCCGACCCGGTACTCATGGTTTTTGATCTCTTTTGGAACGCCAACTAACATGTCTTCCTCCAATATGAACGGCGAAACTTCTACATTGTTACAGTCCTAAGGTCATGAGGCTTGCGTTGCCGCCAGCCGCGGTCGTGTTGACGCAAACGGCGCGTTCGGCCACCAGGCGCCACAGGGCGACCGGAGTCGACGCATCGGTATCGACGATGCCGACGATCGCGCCAGTGCGCGCCGCCAGCTGCGAGCGCACATTGCCCTGTACACCCGCTTCCAGCAGCGCGATGCCGAACTCGCACTTGTCCACTTCGGCCGCGCCGATGAAACGGATGCGGTCTTTCACCTCTGGCGGCAGTTCTTCCGGCATGGCAACGCCGGCACCGGCCAGCACGAAGGCGCGGTTGCCGGTCGCCAGGGCAGCGGCCAGCTGGTTCAGCATGCCCTTGGTCGAGTTCGCCGCGCACAGGACGACGCCGCGCGGGAAGAAGGCCAGGCTGTTTTTCTCGCCGGTCGGACCCGGCAGTGCCAGCGTGGTGCCGTTGAGCTGGGTGCGGGCATAGGTTTCGCCCAGGCTGACGATGTCCTGGTGACCATTGTTGCGGGCCCAGACCAGCAGGGCCGCCAGCGCGGCGTAGGGCGCGTTCGCATGCGTCAGCAGCGGCGTCGCCTGGCGCTGCAGGCGCTTGATGTAGAGCGGGCCGCCTGCTTTCGGACCGGTACCGGATTTGCCTTCGCCACCGAAAGGCTGGACGCCGACGACGGCGCCGACGATATTCCGGTTCACGTAGATATTGCCGACGTGGGCGCGGGTGGTGATGAAATCGATGGTCTCGTCGATGCGCGAGTGCACGCCCAGCGTCAGGCCATAACCGGTGGCGTTGATCTGCTCGACCACCTTGTTCAGGTCGGCGCGGCGGTAACGCACGATGTGCAGCACCGGACCGAAGACTTCGTGCTTCAGTTCGGCCAATGAACCGATTTCCAGCACGGTCGGCGGCACGAAGGTGCCTTGCGCCGTCACCGCGGCCGGCAGTTCCAAGGCGAAATGCTGCTTCGCGGTCGCCTTGGTGCGCTCGATATGGGCCAGCAGGTTGCGCTGGGCCTCGAGGTCGATCACGGGACCGATGTCGGTCGCCAGGCGGTCCGGGCTGCCGACGCGCAGTTCCTGCAAGGCGCCCTTCAGCATCCGAATGGTTTTGTCGGCGATATCTTCCTGCAGGAACAGCACGCGCAGGGCCGAGCAGCGCTGGCCGGCGGAATCGAATGCCGAGCTGAGGACGTCCTGCACCACCTGCTCCGGCAGCGCCGAGGAGTCGACGATCAAGGCGTTCTGGCCGCCGGTTTCGGCCACCAGCGGAATGTCGATGCCCTCCGCTTCGCCGCGCTTCGCCAGCGTGCGGTTGATCAATTGGGCGACCTCGGTCGAGCCGGTGAAGATGACGCCTTTTACGCGCGGATCCGCGGTCAGGGCGGCGCCGACCACTTCGCCGCGGCCCGGCAGCAACTGCAGGGCGGCGCGCGGGATGCCGGCTTCATAAAACAGCTCGACGGCACGGTGCGCGATCAAGGGGGTCTGCTCGGCCGGTTTCGCCAGCACGACGTTACCGGCCGCCAGGGCCGCGGCGACCTGGCCGGTGAAAATGGCGAGCGGGAAGTTCCATGGGCTGATACACGTGACCGGACCCAGGGCCTGCGCCTGCGTGGCGTCTTTCACTTGCGCGCCGTAGTAGCGCAGGAAATCCACGGCTTCGCGGATTTCCGCGATCGCGTTCGGCAGCGATTTGCCCGCTTCGCGCACGGCCAGGGCCATCAGCTCGGTGCAGTTGGCTTCGAACAGATCGGCGACGCGCGCCAGGATGGCGGCGCGCTCCCCGTTGGCGCTGGCATTCCACTCGCCGGCAAAGGCGCTGGCGGCCGCCAGGGCCGTTTCGACATCAAGCGCTGCCGCTTCCTGGACCTGGCCGACGACATCCGCGTGTTGCGCCGGGTTCTTGACGCTCAGGGTGTCGGCGCCGGCAACAACGCCCGCGATCAGCGGCGCAGCCTGGTAATGGCGCTGGCGCGACAACTCGGTGCCGAGCACGCGCAGCGCATCTTCATTGGTCAGATCGATGCCGGCCGAATTCGCACGTTCCGTGCCGAACAGCGCGCGCGGCAGGGCGATGCCCGTGTGCGGCGCGCCGCCGCTGGCGCGGGCGATCTCGAAGGGATCGTTCAGCAGGGTGTCGATGGCGACCTTTTCGTCGACGATCTGGTTCACGAACGAGGAATTCGCGCCGTTTTCCAGCAGGCGGCGTACCAGGTAGGCGAGCAGGGTTTCGTGCGAACCGACCGGCGCATAGATGCGGCAAGCCTTGTTCAGGTTCTCTTGACCCACGACCTGGTCGTACAGCGTTTCTCCCATGCCGTGCAGGCACTGGAATTCGTAGTTGTCGATGCCGCGTTCCTTGGCCCAGGTGTAGATCACGGACAGGGTGTGCGCATTGTGGGTCGCGAACTGGGCGTAGATGACATCGGTCGCACCCAGCAGTTTATTTGCGCAGGTCAGGTAGGACACGTCCGTATACACCTTGCGGGTATAGACCGGGAAGCCCGGCATGCCGTCCACTTGGGCGCGCTTGATCTCGGCGTCCCAATACGCACCCTTTACTAAACGCACCATGAACTTGCGGCCGCTGCGCTTGGCCAGGTCGATCACGTAGTCGATCACGAAGGGGCAGCGTTTTTGATAGCCCTGCACCACCAGGCCGATGCCCTCAAAAGCGGCCAGTTCCGGATCGAATGCCAGCGCTTCCAGCATGTCGAGGGAGATCTCGAGGCGGTCCGCCTCTTCCGCGTCGATATTGATGCCGATGTCGTAGCCCTTGGCCAGCAGCACCAGGCTGCGCACGCGCGGCAGCAGTTCGCTCATCACGCGGCTCGACTGGGCGCGGCTGTAGCGCGGGTGCAGCGCCGACAGTTTGATGGAAATGCCGGGACCGGCCTTGATGCCGCGGCCGTTGGAGGCCTTGCCGATCGCGTGGATCGCTTTTTCATAGGAGGCGTAATAGCTCTGCGCATCGCTTTCCGTCAGCGCCGCCTCGCCCAGCATGTCGTAGGAGTATTGATAGCCGCGCGCTTCGTTCGGCTGGCTGTTTTTCAGCGCTTCCTCGATGGTCTGGCCGGTCACGAACTGGTTGCCGAGCATGCGCATCGCGAGGTCGACGCCCTTGCGGATCAGCGGCTCGCCGCCCTTGGCGATCAATCTCGTCATGGCCGAACCGAGGCCGCGCTCGCTGTTGCTCGAGACGAGTTTGCCGGTAATCAAGAGGCCCCAGGTCGCGGCGTTCACGAACAGGGAAGGCGATTCGCCCAGGTGGCTGCGCCAGTCGCCGCGGCTGATTTTATCGGCGATCAGGCGGTCGGCGGTGGCGCTGTCGGGAATGCGCAGCAGGGCTTCGGCCAGGCACATCAGGGCGACGCCCTCTTCCGAGGACAGCGAAAATTCGTGCATCAGCGCATCCACGCCCGAAGCGCGCGTGCGTTTAGCGCGCACGGCGGAGACCAGGCGATGCGCCAGCGGTTTCGCCTCCGCGCTCGGACGCGCGCCTTGCGCCAGCAGCCATTGCACGGCCTCGGTTTCGTCGCGGCGGTAGGCAGCCGTGATGGCGCTGCGCAGCGGAGTCTGCTCGGGTTTGATCTCGGCCTGGAAAGCGTCGAAGGGAACGAAGGTGGTGGCGGCCGGAGCGGCGATCTGCATGGTGTGTCTTATAGGTTCAGGTCAAAGGGGCGCACAGCAAAACGCGCCGTACTGCTAAGCAGCCGGCGCGCGTTTTGGTACGTGCTTCAATCGTTTGATTGTATGAGGATTTCCTCTGGATTAATTCTGTTTTTAATGGGCACTAGCAATAGATAGTTTTTGGTGCGAGAATTCGACCAAATAATATTTACGCCCAGGAGAGACGGCATGCTGGACAAGATTTCGAAAAAAATTCTCGCCGAGTTGCAGAACGACGGCCGCATCAGCAACGTCGAGCTGGCGACCCGCGTGAACCTGTCGCCGGCAGCCTGTCTCGAGCGCGTGCGCAAACTGCACGAGTCCGGCTACATCATGGGTTATACGGCCCAATTGAATCCCCAGCTGCTGGATGTGTCGCTGCTGGTGTTCATCGAAGTCGTGCTGGATCGCACCACGCCGGAAGTGTTCGACGCCTTTAAACAGAGCGTGCAGCTGATTCCGGAAGTGCTGGAATGCCATATGGTGGCGGGCGGCTTCGATTACCTCGTGAAAGCGCGCGTAAAAGATATGGCGGCTTACCGCGAATTCCTGGGTAAAACGCTGCTGCAGAAGGGGGTGCGCGAGACGCACACCTATGCAGTGATGGAAGAAGTCAAGAATACGACCAAGCTGCCGATCCGATAATTCGTTTGGTGGGTGCTCTGTGCCCACCAAACGATGCGTTAACACGGCGCATGCATCGGTGGGCACGGGGCGCCCACCCTACGTCATCAGCACAGAGTGCCCACCGATTCCATGGGCCGCGTTTATGCCGCGACGCGCTCGCCTTTCGGCGCCGTCGCCTGCGCCGCCGTCGCTTCCAGATTATTGCGCAACCAGCGGTGCGCCGGGCTGCGGCCGTCGCGTTCGTGCCAGAGCATGTCCAGGTGCACGGCCGGCAGCTGGAATGGCAATTCGCGCCAGACCAGCGATTCGGTCATGCCGGTCGAAACCATCAGGTGTTTCGGCAGCACGGTAATCAGGTCCGAATTCGCTACCACCCGTCCCGCCGTGAAGAACTGGTTCACGGTCAGCAAAATGCGCCGTTCGCGCCCGATTTGCGCCAGGGCTTCGTCGACCAGGCCGTGGGCGCGGCCGGAGAAGCTCACCAATAAATGGTTCGCCTTGCAGTAGGCATCGAGGTCGAGCTTGCTGCCGGCGAGCGGGTGGTTCTTGCGCATCACGCACACGTACTGGCCGGAATACAGGCGCTCGTGGCGGATCGGCGAACCGGTTTCATACGATAACTGCGCCGCCACGCCGGGGAAGAAGCCGACGGCCAGGTCGATGTCGCCGCGCAGCAGCATCGGACGCGGTTCGCGCGTGGTCAGCGGCACCATGCGAATGTTGACGCCGGGCGCTTCGCTTTCGATCGAACGCATCAGGGACGGCAGCCAGTACGCGGCGGTGGCGTCGGCCATCGCCATGCGGAAAGTGGCTTGCGCTTTCGAGACATCGAAGGTTTCCGGCATTACAGCCGCTTCCAGCGACGCGAGGGCGGCGCGCACCGAGGGCCACAGCGCTTCGGCGCGCGGCGTCGGTTTTACGCCGTAGGCGGTGCGGATCAGGAGTTCATCCCCCAGGCTTTCGCGCAAGCGTTTAATGGCATTCGATACGGCCGGCTGGGTCATCGCCAGGTGGCCGGCGGCGCGCGTCAGGTTTTGTTCGGTCATGACTGCGTCGAATACACGCAGCAGGTTCAGGTCCAGGGTCAGGAAGCTCATGGCAATGTCTCGTTGGCGTTCAACACGCGTCTATTGGTCTGCGTCAAAGTGTACCCGATTTCATTCACGATCAATATAAGGCACATCAGAAAACGAAATTAGATTTATATGCTGCATTGCACTATAGTTCTAAAAAACAACATACCGTAGTCAAACATCATGTCTTTCGCTGACGCTTTCACCATGTATTCCTTGCCGCTGCTGTCGATCGCCGAGCTCGTGCGTGGCGCCCTCGTGCTGTCGCTCGTGGCCAGCCTGCTGATGTTCTTCCGTCCCCTGCTTTCCGGCCTGGTGCGCGCTCTGGTCCTGACCGTGCGTCCACGCACTACGCGCCGCCAGCGCACCGCTTGAGCTAGCAATACCGCATAAAAAAACGCGGCGTCCGGTTTCCCGGCGCCGCGTTTTTGTTTGAGATAAGACGCTCAGCGCGCGTCGCCCAGCAGGGCCGGTTTCAGCGAGCGGTCGACCGGCTTGTCTCCCAGCCAGATGCGCAGCACCGCATTATAAAAATTCAGGTCGGAAGCGGCTTCACCGATGCGCTTGCCGTTCAGTTCGCACACGGTGCCGGTGCCCGGAATCCAGTCCATGTGCATCACGTCGCCCTTCTTGATGTCGTCGACGGCCGCGAACATCTCGCCGAACTTGCCGAGCTGGCCGACGATCTTCGCCTTTTCCGCTTTATCCAGGTTCTCGTTGATGCCATCCATGAAGGCTTTACCCAGGTCTTCGGCTGGAATGTCGCGTGCCATCACCAGGGTGACGCGGCGCGGACCATCCATTTTCAGGATGTCGGCCACGTTGTTCTTCTTTTCCGGCAGATACAGGCCAGCGGCATACACCTTGATGACGAGCTTGGTGCGCATGCCGGCGCCATTCAACTTTAAATCCTTGCCGGCGACCTTGTTCGTGTCCTCGAACTTGATGCCGTTGACGTCGACGGCGGCTTGGGCGCCGCAGGCGGCTGCCAGGGCGGCGCAGGCAAGGACGAGTTTGGTGTGCTTTATGAAAATCATGTTGTCTCCGTTGGTCATTATTATGTGTTCGCCCCGGCTGGCGCCGGCAGGCGCTGCAGCGTGTCGTTCGTCGCCAGGGCGGGTGCTGCCAATTTAAAAATGCTGACCGCGCGCGCCAGCTGCGCGGCTTGCTCCTGCATCGAGGCCGCGGCGGCGGCGGCCTCTTCGACCAGGGCGGCGTTTTCCTGGGTGCCCTGGTCCATCTCGACGACATTTCGGCTGACCTGGGCGATGCCGGCACTTTGCTCGGCGCTGGCGGCCGTGATCTCGGCCATGATGTCGGTGACGCGGCGCACGCTGGCGACGACTTCGCGCATGGTGGCGCCGGCCTGCTCGACCAGCAGGCTGCCCTCCCTGACCTTGTCGCTGGAGTCGCCGATCAGGACCTTGATCTCTTTCGCCGCCGCCGCCGAGCGCTGGGCCAGGCTGCGCACTTCGGAAGCGACCACGGCAAAGCCGCGCCCCTGCTCGCCCGCGCGCGCCGCCTCGACGGCGGCGTTCAGGGCCAGGATATTGGTCTGGAAGGCAATCCCGTCGATGACGCCGATGATGTCGACGATGCGCTGCGAGGAGCGGGTGATCGAGCCCATGGTATCGACCACCTGCCCCACGACTTGCCCGCCGCGCGCGGCGACAGTCGAGGCCTGGGCGGCGAGGGCGTTCGCCTGGCGTGCGTTGTCCGCGTTTTGCTGGACGGTATCGGTGAGCGTGCGCATCGAATCGGCCGTGTGGCCGAGTGAGGCGGCCTGCTGTTCGGTACGGGAAGACAGGTCGATGTTGCCGCTGGCAATCTGGCTCGAGCTCGACGCCATCGCTTCGGTGTTGACGCGCACGTCGGCCACGATGCGCTGCAGGCTGTCGTTCATGTGGCGCAGGGCGCCCATCATCTGCCCGGTTTCATCCTGCGTCTCGACCCGGATCTCGCTGGTCAGATCGCCATCGGCCACGCGGCGCGCGATTTTGACGACGTGGCGCAGCGGCCGCACGATGCTGCGGGTCGCCAGCCAGGCCACGCCCAGCGAGATGACGCCCGCTACCGCGGCCAGGATCAAGACCAGCAGCTGCGTGCGGCGGGTGACCTGGCTCGCCTGCTCGCCGGCCGCTGTCATGGCCGTGTTCTGGTAAGCGATGAACTTGTCGAGCTGCTCGAAATACTTGGTTTGCTGGGGCCGCAGCGAAAACATGAATTTCACCATGGCCTCGTCCTTGCGTTCTTCCAGCACGAGCTTACTAAATGCCTGCTGGGCCGGCAGGAATTTGGCCTGGATCGCGGCCAGTGCCGTCAGGATCTTCGCGCCCTCGGGTTCGCCCGTGCTGTGCGCCAGCGCGGCGACGGCGGCGCTGGCGTTCGCGCTTTTTTTCTGTACGGTTTCGAGTTCCCTGCGCACCTGGTCCGGATCGCTCATCACCAGCACGCTGAGCATGCCGCGCGTGGCTTCGTTGACGTCGGCTTTAATGGCATTTGCGCTCACCGTATTCGCATAGCGCAAATGAATCAGGGCGCTCATCTCGTCGTTCAGGCTGGCCAGGCGCGTATAGGACAGGCCGGCCAATAAAACCAGCAGGGAAATGACGATGCCAAAGCCGATCGCCAGGCGCTGGCCGATGCGCAAGTTATTGATGTTCACAGAACTTCCCGTTTCTCGTCGAAAAAGAATGGTCGTGCTAAAACAGCAATATCAATATAGCACCAAAATCTTGTCTAAAATCAAGACAAAATGACTATTTCAATGCTGCAACGGCACAAAACAACGGGAAACGAATTTTGATGGGCTCAGTGGTTTTTGCGATCGATGGCTTCCAGCACGCTAGTGGTATCCGCCGGCTGCGCCAATTCCTCGGCTTTCGCGTCGGGTTTATCCACCAGATTCGGCGACTCTTTCCGGATCTCTTCCAGCATGGCGATGATCTTGCTGGTCTTTTCGTCGGACAGCAGGCTGATTTGCAGATCGAGGTGGGCATTGCGCTCCGCCAGTTTGGACATCCGATTCTGGCGGATCAGCACGGTGGTGGAAATAATGAACGCGTTCAGCGAAACAAAACCCTGCAGCCAGAAAAACGGCGGCTCATCGAGTTCGGTCAAATCGAAGACGGGCGCCAGCGAATTCCAGGCAATCCAGAACACGATAAAACAGGCGTTGACGGCGAAATAGCCGGGACTGCCCAAAAATAAGCTGATGCGCTCGACGATTTTCTGGGCCGGCGTCGCCTTTTCTTCATGGCGTGCGCAATACTCGGCGATCGTGCCGATATTCTCGTCGATGGTCGGCGGCAAGGCGCCGCCGGTGGAGGAATCGTCCGCGCTGGCCATGGCCGAGCATAGCATGGCCGAATAAGGGCCCGCGCCCGGGTGCGCCGACCCGGGCGGCGCTTCAGGCGGCGTTCTTGGCGGCCGTCAGGCGTTCGTATTTGGCCATCAATTCTTCGCGCGTTTCACGCCAGGCCGGGTTGAACGGAATGCAGGCGACCGGGCACAGGGCCTGGCACTGCGGTTCGTCGAAGTGGCCGACGCATTCCGTGCATTTATGCGGGTCGATCTCGTAGATCTCTTCGCCCATCGAAATGGCGTCGTTCGGGCATTCGGGCTCGCACACGTCGCAATTGATGCAATCGTCGGTAATCAGTAAGGCCATGATGTTGCTGCTTAATGTGAATGCCTGGTCAGTGAATGCCTGATCAGGCTTGCGGCAGATTCATGGATGCAATTTTCTTTTGCAGCCAACGGTCGACCGAAGGGAAAACGAATTTCGACACATCGCCGCCCAGCATCGCAATCTCGCGCACGATGGTGCCGGAGATGAATTGATATTGGTCCGACGGGGTCAGGAACAGGGTTTCGACGTCGGGCAGCAGATAGCGGTTCATGCCGGCCATCTGGAATTCGTACTCGAAGTCGGACACGGCGCGCAGGCCGCGCACGATCACGCGCGCATCATGCTTGCGCACGAAATCCTTCAATAGGCCGGAAAAACTCTCGACCTTCACGTTCGGGTAATGGCCCAGCACCTCGTTGGCGATCTCCAGGCGCTCCTCGAGCGAGAAGAACGGCTTCTTGTTCTTGCTGTCGGCAACGCCGACGACCAGCGTGTCGAACAGGCCCGATGCCCGGCGGACCAGATCTTCATGGCCGCGCGTCAGCGGATCGAAGGTACCTGGATAAACGGCTACTACCATTGCGGCTCCCCTGTGAGAAACACCTGTGTTGGAACGCGCATTATGCCTGAAAATCCGGCAGATGCCCCAGCATAGAGCCCTTTTTGCCCGCAAATTGAGCAAACTTCGGTCGTTTAAGCCTTGTTTTCGTGCAAGTTATCTTTGAGCTTGAGCAAGTGGTAGTAGACCATGCCAGCCTTGTCGGCGCGGATTTGTTCCCAAGGCAGCAGCCAGTCCGGCATATCGTCTCCCTGCGGCAGCGCGTATTCCGCTTCCACATACACCAGGCCGTCTTCTTTCAACAGGTCGATGCACAGGGGCAGCGCCTTGGCCACGAATTCCTGCTGATACGGCGGATCGAGGAAGATGACATCGAAACGCTGGCCACGTGCCGCCATGTCACGCGCCACGATAAAAGCGTCGCCGCGCAGCACGTTGACGTTGGTCGCTTTCAGGGTGTCCTTGTTCGCTTCCAGCTGGCGCGCGGCCGCTGCATGAAAATCGAGCAGGGTCACCGAACGGGCGCCGCGGCTGGCCGCTTCGAAGCCGAGCGCGCCGCTGCCGGCGAACAAATCCAGACAATCGACCTGCGCCCAGTCGCCGCCGACCTGGTGGTGCAGCCAGTTAAACACGGTCTCGCGGACGCGGTCCGGGGTCGGGCGCAGGCCGAGGGCGTCGAGTACCGGCAGCAGGCGCCGTTTCCATTCGCCGCCGATGATGCGGACCTGTTGCGGAGCGAGACGGGGGCGGCCGTGCGCTCCTTGCGATTTACTTTTCTGCATGGCGCGCACTATACCAGAGCGTTCGACAGACCCCATGGCTGCGTTGCGTCGTCTCGCCGTACAGGTGTACTGTCTTCGACTCCGCGCCTTGCCCTGGGGCCCATCGAACGCTCTGGCGCTTATTTGGCTTCCTTGGCCAGCGCATTGAAATCGTCGATCCACCCTTGCATGCGCTTTTGGGCATGGGCTTTCTGAACCGGCGTGGCAATCCGGATCGCCGTCAGGATGTAATTCGAAGTCGCATTGATATAGCTGTCATAAAAGCCTTTGCGTTCCGGCGCATCCATGCGCGTAAAAAACTCGCGGATCAGGGCCGTGATCATCGTGCTGGTCTGTTCCTTGCCAGGCTTTTCCGCCTGAATCTTGCGCGCCAGGGCCAGGATCTTGCGCTGCCGGTAAATGCGTTCCTCGAGCCAGATGTTGTTGTCGAGCGGACGCGCATCCGAGGCACGGCGCAGCGCCTTTTCCTGTTCGTTGCTGAAACCGCCGAACCACAATTTGAATTGTTCCATCGATTTGTCGAAGCGCGCCTCGTTGCGCTTTTCGACGCTGCCGCTGACGAACTTGCGCCGGTATTCCTCGTTTTTCTTGTTAAACCGCTGTTCCATCTGCTCGATCTGGTCCGGGGTGAGCGAACGGGCCAGGTCGACCATGTCGGGGACGGCCTTCATGGCCAGGGTTTCGGTGCGGCTGCGAATTTCGCGGTAGTCGTTGATCAGGTCCTGCTGGGTCGGATTGCCGGCCAGCTGGCGCTGGAAAGTGCCGAGCAGGGCTGCGTAATCGTGGAGCTGGGTTTTGCGGTGCCATTGAAACAGTTCGTTGATGTCGCGTTTGACCCAATCGGACTGATCGCCTTCAAAGTCGACATAGGCGTCCAGCCACCAGTACAGTAGGGTGTCGCCGTGGTTGTAGCTGAAACGAATCGTGCTGCAGGCGGCCAACAATGCAAATAAAGCAATAAGGAACAATCCACGCGTGCGCTGGTACAAGGGGTCATGCGTGCTAAACTTTTTCATCTTATTAACTCTTCTTGAATACGGCTTATGAACGTTGTCATCCTTGCTGCCGGCATGGGAAAGCGCATGCAGTCCGCGCTGCCTAAAGTGTTGCATCCGCTGGCGGGAAAGCCGCTGTTGCAGCATGTCATCGATACCGCCCGCCTCCTGCGGCCGAGTAAATTATGCGTGATTTACGGACACGGGGGCGCAGCGGTGCCGGAGATGGTAGCCAGGCTGGCCCAGGATGGCGAAGCCCCGATTGACACCGCCCTGCAGCAGCCGCAGCTCGGTACCGGCCACGCCGTGATGCAGGCCGTGCCGCAACTCGACGAGAACGTGCCGACCCTGGTGCTGTACGGCGACGTGCCGCTGACGACGAGCGACTCGCTGCGCCGCCTGGTCGAGGCGGCCGGTAGCGACAAGCTCGGCATTCTCACCGTCGAGCAGGCCAATCCCTTTGGTTTGGGCCGCATCGTCCGCGAAAACGGCCGCATCGTGCGCATCGTCGAAGAAAAGGATGCGAGCGAAACCGAGCGCGCGATCCGTGAGATCAACAGCGGCATCATGGCGATTCCGACGCGTCACCTGAAACGCTGGCTGGCCGCCCTGTCGAACAACAATGCGCAAGGCGAGTATTACCTCACTGACATCGTGTCGCAGGCGGTCGCCGACGGCGTCGAAGTCGTCTCGGCTTCTCCTGCCGGCGAATGGGAAGTGGCGGGCGTGAACAGCAAGGTCCAATTGGCCGAGCTCGAGCGCCGGCATCAATTGAACATCGCCAATGCCCTGCTGGAAAAAGGCATCACGCTGATGGACCCGGCCCGCCTCGACGTGCGTGGCGAACTGATCTGCGGACGCGACGTCGTGATCGACGTCGGCTGCGTCTTCGAGGGCCGCGTGGAACTGGCCGATGGCGTGAAAGTCGGTCCGCACTGCGTGCTGGTGAATGCGGCCATTGGCGCCGGCGCCCAGATCAAACCGTTCTGCCATATCGAAGACGCAGTGGTCGGCGCCGCCTCGCAGATCGGTCCGTATGCGCGCCTGCGTCCGGGCACCCAGCTGGGTGAAGATGTCCACATCGGCAACTTCGTCGAAGTAAAAAACAGCCAGGTCGCCGCGCACAGCAAGGCCAATCACCTGGCCTATGTTGGCGACGCCACAGTCGGCTCGCGCGTCAACATCGGCGCCGGCACCATCACCTGCAATTACGATGGCGCCAACAAATTCCGCACGGTGATCGAGGACGACGCGTTTATCGGCAGCGACAGCCAGTTAGTGGCGCCGGTGACGGTCGGCAAGGGCGCGACCCTGGGCGCCGGCACCACGCTGACCAAGGATGCCCCGGCCGGCAAGCTGACCATTTCCCGTCCCAAGCAGATGACCATCGAAGGCTGGACCCGTCCAGTCAAGAAGCCGAAGTAATCCACCGCTTGTACAGGGCTTATCGACTCGAAAATCACAGGGATATCCACCCGCTTATGCAGGGGATATCCGCTGTGATTGCACACCCTTCTGCACAGGATTATCCACAGGCACTTACACCGCGATGCGGGTGTCGAACTTGCTCCTGAAGGTCGAAAAATAAGCCTTCACGTTGCGTACGTTGGCGTGCGTGGCGAACAGCCGGTGCGCCAGCGCATGGTAGGCCGGCATGTCGGCCACTTGGATGATCAGCACGAAGTCCGGACCGGGCGCGACGCGGTAGCACTGCAGCACGGCTTGCTCCTTGTCTGCCAGTTTTTCGAAGTCCGCCATGCGCTCAGCCGCTTGGATATCCAGCGTGATCTCGACGATGGCCGTCAGGCGCGCCCCGACCTTTTCGGGGTCGACAATTGCAACTTGCCGTGCGATAACACCATTCTCGGTCAGCTGCTTGACGCGGCGCAGGCAAGTGGGTGGTGAGACGTGAACTTGTTCCGCCAGCTCCGCATTCGTCTGCGATGCATCAGTTTGCAGGGCGTTCAGGATGCGACGATCAAGTTCGTCCAGGCTAACGTTAGTCGTCATGAAATTTTCAATAAAAATTGATCGATAAATGAAAGAATGTTTCATCTTTCATGGTTCGTGAAATTTTATATCAAAAAATGGTGCGCTCTGAAAGCATATTTCATACGCATTGCCGTAGGATATCCTTCATTGCTAATTTTTTATAACGAGGTCTGTTCATGTGCGGTATCGTCGGCGCAGTTGCTCAACGTAACATCACCCCTATCCTGATCGAGGGCCTGAAGCGCCTCGAATACCGCGGCTATGACTCCTGCGGCGTCGCCCTGCACGTCGAAGGCCGCCTGGCCCGTTCGCGCAGCACCTCGCGCGTGGCCGACCTCGAAACGCAGATCCAGGGCACCGGCCTGCAAGGTTTTACGGGCATCGCCCACACCCGCTGGGCCACCCACGGCGCCCCGGCCTCGCACAATGCCCACCCGCACTTCTCGCCGAACGAAGAAACGGCGCGCATCGCACTGGTGCACAACGGCATCATCGAAAACCACGACGAGCTGCGTAGCGAACTCAAGGGACTGGGCTACGAATTCACCAGCCAGACCGACACCGAAGTCATCGCCCACCTGGTCGACCACATGTACAACGGCGACCTGTTCGACACCGTCCAGCAAGCCGTGAAACGCCTGCACGGCGCGTATGCGATCGCCGTGTTCTCGCGCGAAGAACCGCACCGCGTCGTCGCCGCGCGCCAGGGCTCGCCGCTGATCCTCGGCGTGGGCGAGGGCGAGAACTTCGTCGCCTCGGACGCCATGGCGCTGGCCGGCACCACGAACCAGATCATTTATTTGGAAGAAGGCGACGTCGTCGACCTGCAACTGTCGCGCTACTGGATCGTCGACAGCGAAGGTAAACCGGTCGAGCGCGAAGTCAAAACCGTGCACGCCCACACCGGCGCGGCCGAGCTGGGCCCGTACCGCCACTACATGCAGAAGGAAATTTTCGAGCAGCCGCGCGTCATCGGCGACACGCTCGAGGGCGTCACCGGCATCATGCCGGAACTGTTCGGCGACAAGGCCTATCAAATCTTCAAGGACATCGACCGTGTCCTGATCCTGGCCTGCGGCACCAGCTACTATGCCGGCCTCACCGCCAAATACTGGATCGAGTGCATCGCCAAGCTGCCGGTCAACGTCGAGATCGCCAGCGAATACCGTTATCGGGACAGCGTGCCGCACCCGAAAACCCTGGTCGTCACCATCTCGCAATCCGGAGAAACGGCCGACACCCTGGCCGCCCTGAAACACGCGCGCAGCCTGGGCATGCCGTACACGCTGACCATCTGCAACGTGTCGACCAGCGCCATGGTGCGCGAATGCGAACTGGCCTACATCACCCGCGCCGGCGTCGAAGTCGGCGTCGCCTCGACCAAGGCGTTTACGACCCAGCTGGCCGCGCTGTTCTTGCTTACGCTCACCCTAGCGCAAGTGAATGGCCGCCTGACCGACGAACAGGAAGCCGAGCATTTAAAACAGATGCGCCACCTGCCGGTCGCGATCGCCTCCGTGCTGGCGCTGGAACCGCAGATCATCGCCTGGGCCGAAGAATTTGCCCGTAAGGAAAACGCCCTGTTCCTGGGCCGCGGCATGCACTACCCGATCGCCCTGGAAGGCGCCTTGAAACTGAAGGAAATCTCGTACATCCACGCCGAAGCCTATCCGGCAGGCGAACTGAAACACGGCCCGCTGGCGCTGGTGACCGAAGAGATGCCGGTCGTGACCATCGCCCCGAACGATGCGCTGCTGGAAAAGCTGAAATCGAACATGCAGGAAGTGCGTGCGCGCGGCGGCCAGCTGTACGTGTTCGCCGACGTCGATTCGCGCATCACTTCCGGTGAGGGCCTGCACGTGATCCGCCTGCCGGAACACTATGGAGAGCTGTCCCCGATCCTGCACGTCTGCGCACTGCAGCTGCTCGCTTACCACACGGCGCTGGCGCGTGGAACCGACGTCGACAAGCCGCGCAATCTGGCGAAGTCGGTGACGGTCGAATAATTCAAGTGGCCATCACAAAGAGCCCGGGCATTGCCCGGGCTTTTTTATTGCTCAGTTAACTCAGAACAGCCGGGACAGCGTCAGGCTCACACCCTGGCGCACGTGTTCCGGCTGCGCCACCGTGCCGGCAAAGCGGCCATTGCGCGTGAGCGGTGCGTCGCCGCTGCGGCCAATGCGCATCCAGTCATAGGCGGCCCGCAGTTCCAGGTTCGGCGAAAACCCCGGATTAAAACTGGCGCCGGCGCGCAGGCCGGGGGCGCGGCGGGTGCTCAGGGTCGCCTGATCGAGCAAACCATGAAAATCGACGCGCATGCGTTCCGGTGTCGACAACACCAGGGCAAGGTCGCTCAGGATCAAGCCGGCCGCCGGGCGCCAGGTCTGAGCGGCGCCGACGACGAATCGCCCGGAGCGGTAGCGCTCCTGCAATCCGGCAGCGCTGCCGGTGCTGCGGATGTCGCGCCGCCACAGGTCCGCCTCGAGAGCGGCCATTAGCGCGGTATCCGCAGCCAGCTGGTAACGGGCGCCGAGACGCAGCGTGGCCAGCGTGGTCGCGGTGCGCGAGCGGGCGGCTGTGCCCGATTGGGTCTGGCCGCGGTAGCCGATGCCGGCGCGGTACCAGTCGGCTCCCGCGAACCAGGCGACGTTCCCGGCTTGACAGGCGCCCTCCAGCACGAGCCCCGGCAACCAGCCGCGTTCGCGCACCAGCGTCCGCTCGTCCTCGTATTCGGCGTGGCTGGCGTGGCGCAGGCCGAGGCCCGCCTTGCCCTGCCACTGGGCAGCTGCCGGGTGCATCAGCAAGAAGGAACAGGCCGCGCCTGCACAGGCGCGCACGACATGCTTCATATACATTCCATCGAAAAAGAAGGGCAAGCTGGCGCCGGCTTGCCCTGGTGTGTGACAGCGGCGATCAGAGCGCTGCCAGCAACTCCGCCCAGCTCAGGTTGCTGATCTGCGTGATCACGCCGTCGCCCTTGGCGCTGTATTCCAGGCGCACGCTGCTGGTGGAAGCCGAAGTCAGCGTTACCGAGGAGGAGGCGCCGTTGACGATCAGGGAACCGCTGGAAGGATTGCCCATGCCGATGCTGACGAAGGGCTGCAGGTTCTTGACCGTGTACGAGAACTGGCCGAGCCCGCTGCTATTGCCGGCAATCGAGAAGCTGGCGGCGCTGCTCACGGCCGCGCCATTGACGGTTTCGTTCATCGTGTAGTTGGACAGCGTGTAGGTGCCCAGAGTCAGACCGTTGCGCTGTTCGACCAGTTGCAGGGATTTACCCGACACGTTGATCGTGCTGTTGCTCATGCTCGTTTGCGCCATCGCGATCTTCATGTCGCCGCCGATGCCTGCGGTTTCGTTGCCGCTGCGGGCGGTGAAGTTGCTGAAGGTGGTATCCAGCGTCGCTGACCAGTTGTACGAGTTCACGATATCGCCCGTGATGTTCGACATGGCGATCGACATGCTGCCGTTGATCACGACGCCGTCCTCGACGCAATTGTTGGCGGTGATTTTGAGGGTGTCGCCATTGCTGATGGTCTGCTGGTTGCGCAGGTTGGCGTCGACCGTCATCGTGCCGCCACCTGTACAGGCTTCGGTCATGACGACGCCCGTCAACAGGGGCGTGGTGCGTGGATAGACCTTGCGCACCAGGCTGAGCACCGGCGCCACCGCGCCGGCCCTGGCGCCGTCGATGCTGACGCCGGTGAGCAGACCGTTGACCGGTGCCGAGGAGTCGCTCAGCGCCACGCTGCTGGCATAGGCGCTGGCGGCGACCTGGGTCGCATTCGCCGTGGTCACGGACGACAGCGTGGACACGGGCGTGGCCACCGGTGCGCCGGCGCCGGCGCCAGTAGTGGTGCCGCTGCTGCCGCCGCCACCGCCGCAGCCGGACAGGACCAGGGCGGAACCCAGGCCCAGCAGGATGAATTGTTTTTTCATGTTGCCGTTCTCTTTCAGGATTGTTATCGATCAGAAAGCCAGCTAAACCGGCCGGCCGGTAAATGCAGTGCCGGATGGTAACTGTTGAGAACAGTCAAAAGACTATCGAATTGTCACGCCTGAGCAGTAAAGCAGAGGGTACTGACGAGGATCAAAAAAAATGCCGCTGAGTCAGCGGCATCGTGTATGCAGGACAAATAAGCTCAGCGCGAGTCGGCCCCGCCCGGCTTGTCCGGCGTCTGCTTGGCCAGCTCGTCCGTGCTAGTGCCGGATACGGACGCATCGACCGATTGGCCGGTGCTGCTGCCCGTATCCGAGGTGCCTGGCCTGCCTCCGGCCGCGGCCCCTGTCATGCGCTGCTGGGCGGCCGCATTCGCGCTGCGGTCGCTTTGCGCCGCCCCGGCCGGGCCGACATTGCTTTCGGGCGGCGCGCTGACGATGCCGCCGTCGCGCTCGCCCTTCTGTTGCGAGCTGCCCGTGTAGTGAGCAGAGTCCTGCTGGCGCTGGCCCGTATCGGCATTCGCGGGATCGGACCTGCCCGACAATGAATCCGGGCCGCGCGTGTCTGCACCGGCCCTGCTCGTTCCTGCGTCGTATTGCTTGTTTCCAGCCATAACGATCTCCTTGGCGTAATGAACCATGGGATCGATGGTAGCCGTTTATCGCGGCACATGACGCCATGCAGGCGTCAGGCAGGGTGAATTGGCGCCGGCAGCGGGCCGACCACCGCCATGCAGCAAGTAAACGGGTCGTCGTTGCTGACGAACAGAGCTGGTGCGTTCTTCGCCAGCGCGGCATGGCGTGCCAGTGCGAGTGCGCACAGCAGCGGCACGGCGCCGCAGTTGCCCAGGGCAACGCCGCTGCACAGGATGTCGCCTGTGGCGTCGAGTTCGGGCAGCGCGGAGGATGTAAAACTCATCAGTTCCAGCGTGCGGCTGCTGCGGTGGTCGGTATCGGCGGCAATCGTCGCCACGTCCGGCAAGGGAATCCCGGCGGCTTGAGCCGCACGTTCGGCCAGCTCGGCCATGCGCTTGGTCTCGGGGCGCTTGGCGCTGTCGGCCGAGAGTTCGCGCCGGGTGTCCATCACGGGGTATAGCTGCCCGAACAGTGCGCCGTCGATCTTGCCGGCCGTCTCCAGGCTCGTCAACAGCAGGCCGGCCGCCGCTTCGCCGGGAATTTGTCCCTGGGCCCGGGTGGCGCCGTGCAGGGTGCCGTTCGACGACCAGGCGTCGACCGTTTCCTGGTCGATGCAGGAATCGCAAGCGAGCACGAGGGTAACGCCTTGCGTCTCATGCGCTCCGAGGACCAGGGCCGGGCCGGCATCGCGCGGAACATCGATGCGGGTCAGGTGCTCGAGCGGCCAGCCGAATTGCGCCACCGTATGCTTGAACCACAGACCGGCTGCATGGCGCTGCTCGACCGTCCATCCCGCCGGCAGCAGCGGCAGCAGCCGCAACTGCATGGCTTGTACAACATCGGCGGACAGCGCCAGCATCGCCTCGTGCGCCAGCTCGCGCACGACAGCGGTCCCCAGGGTCAGCGCGCGCCAGTGGGCCTCGCCCAGATGCAGTTCGGCCATGCCGTTCAAGGTCAGCCATTCCCGGACTTCTTCCTGCAGCGCCTCGTCGACGGCGGCTTCGCTGCGCGCGCTTGTTACGGGAAAACCGTCGTCGTCGACCAGTTCCGGATCGAGGTCGGGGCGTGCCTTGCCGTCGGCCATGGCGCCGGTCAATTCCTCCGGAGAGTCGCCGTGCGGAGCGCGCAAGGCGGCGGCCAGGATTGCCAGTGGCGGCGCTGGTGGCGCGGCCGGCGCCGCCTGCCTGGCCGGCGCCGTGCCGGCAGCCGCCGCGGCCGCGGGCCGGGCCTGCATCAGCTTCTTGCCGCCCCAGAAGGCCAGCAGCAGGGCCAGGGGCGTGCCCAGCAGGACCAGTGCCAATTCTCCCGTGCCCGGCGCATTCTCGGCCGCGCGCCAGTAGGCGATCGCCGCGCCCCAGCACAGAGCAAGGATGCCGGCGGCCAGCAGGGTGGTTTTCAGCCAGCCGGGCAGCGGGCGCGGCGGCGAGACGGTGGTCGAAGTCATGGCAGTCGATTACAGGTTGTCGATCGTGGCTTGCTGGCTGGCGATCAGAGAAGCGCCGCAGGCGGTCTTGTCGCCGTGGCGCGCGGCGGCTTTGCCGTCGATGATCAGACTCGAGTCTCCGCTGACGATCGGATTCGGACCGTGTTTCGGACAGACGGTCTTGTCGCCGACGCGGGCGATCGGGACGCCGCCGCTGTCGCTGTGGGGAGAAGCCTGAATGACGGCGCCGCCGTGGGAGGTTTTGTCGCCGAGGACGATCAAGGGGCCGGACATATTGGTCTCCAATCCAAATCAAGCCGCGACAGCGAGCAGCTCGAGTTTTAATTCCTTCATCCCCGCAGGCACATAGATCGAAATCGATTGCGCCTTGAGCATGCGCTCGTACATCTGCCCTTTCGATTCGAGCATGAAATAACAGGTGTCGGGCCGCACGGCGAGTGCCGCAGGCGGTTGCGGTGTGTATTGCAGGCGCACGCCGGGCAAGGCGGACAAGACAAATTTCTCGACGTCGTCCGGCGCGCCGACCTTGAAACGCAGGGGCACGACGTCGACCAGCTGCACGGCCGGGATGTCGGCGGAGACCGAAATATAAAAGGTGGTTTTCTCGTCGATCTTGCCGGAATCGAGGGCGCCGATATGGTACGAGGGCCGCACTTCGCTGAGAGAAATCGCGAAATATTTCGACGAGATCACGGTGTCGAGCAGTTCGCGGATGATGGTGTGCAGCTTGGTAAAACCCGGGCCCGGGTCGGCGTGCTGGTAGGACGGCAAATCCGCCAGGGTCCAGCTTTTCGAGAAGGTCATCAGGCCGCCGGCGACGTCCAGCAATTGCTCGTACAGGCGCTCCGGATGCAGGCTCGGATGATGAAAATGGTGAGTCAAAGTCGCGTAGGCGGAACTGGCCGTGTGCAGCAGCCAGAACGAGGACATGTCGCCGGAGCGGAACTCGATCACGTTGCGGCTCGGCTCGCGGTGGTGGCCGTACAGGGCGCTGACCTTGGCCTGCAGCGCGTCGAGCAGGCGCCGCAGCTGCTGGAACAGGGGAGCGGCGGCGGCCAGCGTCAGGCTGGGCGCGACGAAGCCTGGGTCGAGCTCGAAGCCGCCGACGGCCGCGCGGCGCAGGCGCAGCAGGGGAAAATGGACGTAGGCGTCGCGCGGCTCGGAGTCGGGCAGCAGGCGCACCGACTTTTGCAGGTAGGCCAATTGCACCGGCGCCGCCTGCGTGTACAGGTCTGCGGTTTCCTGATTCGTTTGAACAAAACGCGCCGTGTTGGCGGCCTGGCCGGGCGTGGCGAAATTGCCGCTGAACGGTTTTAAACTGGGCAGCGCGGCGTAATAGGTCACGGTTTGCTGGGATTGCTGCAGCAGGCTCAGGTCGACCGTGTCCGGCAGCGCGTCCAGGGTCGGGGCGTCGACCAGTTCGCCGTCCTGGAAGCGCAGGGCCAGGTCGAGGATGCGCAGCACATTGTTCGCCAGCGCCTCGCGGTCGACCTGCAGGCGCTCCACGCCCCAGGCATATGGGTGCACCGCCTTGATGCCCTTTTGCAGGCAATGTTCGTGGTATTGGTCCTGGCGCTGGAAATGCTGGGGGCGCAGCAACAAGCCTTCGCCCCAGAGTACTTTGCTCGTCATGTCCCTGTCGTCCTGTCGTTGTTGTTGAGCTCGTTTTGCCAACGGACACAGTAGACCGTCGCCCTTGGTCAGCGTTTGCGTTGCCTCAAGCGTGGACTTTGCACAACGACATCACGCTTCCTTAGCTTTCTTCAAGGTTCAATGAAGTTTGCGCGGTGACACTACCGAGCTGCCACTCGACGAGGGAAGAAGGAGGAAATAAGCGATGAACCGTTTTACGCCAGGCCTGTTCGACCGCCTGCTCGGCCCGCCCGCGCGCGCAAGTCAGGGCCACGCTCCCCGTTCTGTGGCGGAAGAAATGAAGGACGCCGTCGCGCGCGACCTGGAAGCGCTGCTGAACACCCGCGCTGTGCTGCCGGAGGATTTTTTGAAGGCCTATCCGGAATGCAGCCGCTCGATCGTCAGCTATGGCATGAAGGATTTCGCCGAGCTGTCCCTGTCGAGCCCCTCGGACCGGGCCCTGATCTGCGCCTGCATCGAAAAGACGATCACTAGCCACGAGCCGCGCCTGCGCAAGGTCAAGGCCTCGCTCGAGATGCGCCCGGGCGCCGTGAACCGCCTGGATTTTTCGATCACCGGGGTGCTGGTCGCCAGCGCTTCCCAGGAAGCCGTCAACTTCGACGCCGTCCTGCAACCCTCGACCCTCAGCTACAGCATCAGCAAGGCCGGTCGCGCCGCGCCGGCGGGAGCGTAATCAGTGGAACAACTGCTGCCCTATTACGAAAGCGAGCTGGGCTACCTGCGGCGCAGCCTGCGCGAGTTTGCCGAGCGCTATCCGAAAATCGCCGGCCGCCTCCTGATCAGCGGAGAAGTGTGCGAGGACCCGCACACCGAGCGCATGATCGAATCCTTCGCCCTGCTGAATGCGCGGATTGCCAAACGTCTCGACGACGACTATCCGGAATTCACGGAAGCCCTGTTCGACGTGCTGTATCCGCATTATTTGCGCCCCTTTCCCTCCTGCTCGATCGCGCGCTTCGATTGCACCGGCGCCGCCCAGCAAGGCGCGGCCGGCACCATTGCGCGCGGCACCCAGCTGACGACGCGTCCGGTGCGCGGCGCCGCTTGCACTTTCCGCACCGTGTACCCGGTCGCCGTCGCCCCGCTGTCCTTGAGTCACGCCGGATTCTCCGACATCCTGCGCGCGCCCGAGTCGGTACGGGCGCCGGCCGGTGCTTCGGCCGGCATCAGTTTGACGATTGCCGCCAGCGCCGGCCAGCTCGATTTCCAGAAGCTCGACCTGCCCCTGCTGCGCGTGTTCATCGACGGCGAACCCTCGTTCTGCGCAGCCCTGCGCGACGCCCTGTTCATGCGCACCGTCGGCGCCTGGGTCGAAGTCGGCGACAGCGGGCGCTGGTTGCCTTTGTGCGCGATTCCGATCCGCGCCGCCGGTTTTAGCGAAGACGAATCCGTCATCGATTTCCCGGCCCGCTCGCACGCCGCCTACCGCCTGCTGACCGAATACTTCTGTTTTCCCGAAAAATTCAATTTTTTCGATATCGACCTGGCGGCCCTGGGCGCCGTCGTCCCCGGGGCAAGCTCGCTGACCCTGCACCTGGCCCTGTCCGGCATCCGCAGCGATTCGAACATGGCGCGCCTGCTCGGCACCCTGTCCACGAACCACCTGCTGCTGGGCTGTACGCCGGTCGTGAACCTGTTCCGCCAGCGCGGCGAGCCGATCCGCCTGACCCACACCACGCCCAGCTACCCGGTGCTGGCCGATGCGCGCCGCGCCTATGCCTTCGAGGTGCAATCGATCGATTCGGTGAACCTGGTGCGTCAGACGCCGCAAGGAGAAACCGTGGTGGAATTTCGCCCGTTTTATTCGCTGCAGCACGCGCAGACGGCCGAGCAGAACGGCCACTACTGGGCGATGCGGCGCGATGAAACCCTGGCCGAGCGCAGTCCCGGCTTCGAGACGCAGATCGCCATCGTCGACATCGATTTCGACCCGGCCGCGGTCGAAACCGACACCTTAAATCTGGAACTGACCTGCTCGAACCGCGACCTGCCCTCGCAGCTGAGCTACGGCCAGGCCGGCGGCGATTTGTTCCTCGAGGGCGGCTCGAACGTGCGCGGTATTCATTTTTTACGCAAACCTTCGCACTCCTGGCGTTTTGCCAGCGGACGCAGCGCGCACTGGCGCCTGATTTCGCATTTGTCGCTGAACCACCTGTCGATCAGCGCCGGCGGCGTCGAAGCGTTTCGCGAGATGCTGGCGCTGTACGACCTGCCGCGTTCTCCCTCGTCTCAGCGCCAGATCGGCGGTATCCATGCCATCGAACAGCAGCCGACCACTGCCTGGCTCGCCGGCAACCCCTTCAATTGCCTGGTGCGCGGGGTGCAGGTGCGGCTCGCCATCGACGAAGAGGCTTTTATTGGCAGCGGCATCCACGCGTTTGCCCACATCGTCGAACGTTTTCTCGCCCTGTACGTGCACGCCAACAGTTTTACCCAACTGGTGATCGTCTCGGCGAAAACCGGGGAAGAGATTTATACATGCACAGCGAAAAGCGGCGATTTGAGCCTGCTGTAATCGAGCGCCTGTTCCGCGCGCCCTACCGCTTCGAGTATTTTCAGGCGGTGCGCATGCTGGAACTGTGGCTGCGCAGGCACGGCGCGCCGGAGCAGGGCGCCATCGCCAACTTCCTGCGCTTCCAGAATTCGACCTCGTTGCGCTTTCCGGCCAGCCAGCTGGAAGCGATCCAGGCAGATCCGCCCGTCGAGCCGCATGCCGAGGCGCTCGGTGCGGCCCTGAAAGAGGGCACATTACAATGGGTGCGCATTACGCCGACCTTCATGGGGCTGTTGGGAGGACAGGGCGTGCTGCCGCCGCATTACACGGAACGCGTGGCCGAGCAGCAGGCAAGCGACAAGGACGAGGGGCCGCGCGCTTTCCTCGACAGTTTTTCGAACCGCTCGCTGGCCCTGTTTTATGAAGCTTGGCGCAAATACCGGCTGCATTTGCGATACGAGCGCAGCGGCAAGGACAGTTTTTTGCCGCTGCTGCTGGGTCTGGCCGGCCTCGGCCATCCGTCGCTGCGCCGGCGCCTGGCCGGTTCCGGAAAAGGCGCCGTGCTCGACGAATCGATCGCATACTTTGCCGCCGCGATCCGCCAGCGTCCGATTTCTGCGACCCAGATGGCGCGCGTTTTAGCCGAGTATTTCGGCCAGCCGGTCGTGGTCGAACAATTCGTCGGCGCCTGGTACGCCGTGCCGCCCGCCCAGCAAAGCACCCTGGGCTGCCCCAGCGCCACCCTCGGCAGCTGCGCGATCGCCGGCGAGCGCGTCTGGCAACGCGACCTGCGCCTGCGCCTGGTCGTCGGCCCGCTCGACCACGACGGTTTTACGGCCTTTTTACCGGGCGGACTGGCGGCGCGCGCCCTGAGCAGCCTGCTGACCTTGTTCACGGGACTGTGCCTCGAATACGAAATCGAACTGGTGCTGCGTGCAAGCGACGTGCGCCCGCTCACGCTGCGCGCAGGCAGCCCGCTCGGGCGGCTGGGCTGGGACAGCTACCTGGTGGCTGGTCCCGAAGGGCAAGACCGCAACGATGTGCATTACGACATCCGGATCGGCTGAGAGCAACCGACCAATACATCATTCCACTTTGGTAACAATTTACGTGGAATTCGTCCCATCGCTAGGATATGATGCATTTTTGCAATCTTTAGTCTAGCGAGGATAAAGTGATTGTCGGAATCGATTTGGGCACCACGAACAGCCTGATCGCAGTGTGGGAAAACGGGCAGGCACGCCTGATTCCGAACAGCGTGGGTGAACTGCTGACGCCTTCCTGCGTCAGCATCGACGACGATGGTTCGATCCTGGTCGGACGCGCGGCGCGTGAGCGCCTGCAGACCCATCCACGCGCGAGCGCCGCCAATTTCAAGCGCCTGATGGGCAGCAATAGCACGGTGACCCTGGGCAAGCGCGCCTTCCGGCCGGAGGAATTGTCGGCCATGGTGCTGCGCTCGCTGAAGGAAGACGCCGAGGCCGCGCTGGGACAGCCGATACAGGAAGCCATCATCACGGTGCCCGCGTATTTCTCCGACGCCCAGCGCAAGGCCACACGCGCCGCCGGCCAGCTCGCCGGTCTCAAGGTCGAACGCCTGCTCAACGAGCCGACGGCCGCGGCGCTCGCCTACGGCATCCACCAGCGCGACAGCGAAACCAAGTTCCTCGTCTTCGACCTGGGCGGCGGCACCTTCGACGTGTCCGTGCTCGATTTGTTCGAGAACGTGATGGAAGTGCGCGCCTCGGCCGGCGACAATGTCCTGGGCGGCGAAGATTTCGTCACGCTGCTGGTCGCGCGCTTCTTCGAGGCGGCCAAGGTGCCGCCGGCCTTGCGCGGCGACGCCCATTTCATGCAGCGCCTGCACGCGCAGGTCGAACTGGCCAAGCGCGCGCTGAGCGAGGCGCCGCAGGCGTCGATCCGCGTCGGCGACGGCAAGGCGGAATACGCGATGGACCTCGACGAAGCATTGCTGGAACAATGCTGCGCCGACCTGCTGGCGCGCCTGCGCCATCCGGTCGAACGGGCGCTGCGCGATGCGCGCCTGCCGATCGCGGAACTCGACAACATCGTGCTGGCCGGCGGCGCCACCCGCATGCCGGCCGTGCGGCGCATGGTGGCGCGCATGTTCGGGCGCTTTCCGGCCTGCGACATCAATCCGGACGAGGTCGTGGCGCTGGGTGCGGCGGTGCAGGCCGGCCTGAAAATGAACGATGCCGCGCTCGACGAAGTGGTCATGACCGACGTCGCGCCGTATTCGCTGGGCACCGACACGGTCGTCGCCCTCGATGGCGCACGCTATTCGGAAGGGCACTTCGACCCGATCATCGAGCGCAATACCGTGATCCCGGTGAGCCGGGTCAAACGTTATTTTCCGGTCCAGGACAACCAGCAAGCCGTCGAGCTGAACATCTACCAGGGTGAAGCGCGCATGGCGAAGGACAATATTAAGCTGGGCCAGCTGCGCATCAAGCTGCCGCCGGCGCCCTGCGCCGAGAACCCGGTCGACGTGCGCCTGACCTATGACGTCAACGGCCTGCTGCAGGTCGAAGCGACCGTGCCGCGCAGCGGCGAGGTGCACGCGCTCGTCATCGAGGGCAATCCCGGCTTGCTTAGCGAAGCCGAGATCGCCCAGCGTTTCGCCGCCCTGTCGGAGCTGAAAATCCATCCGCGCGACCAGATGGCGAACCGCACCCTGCTCGCGCGCGGCGAGCGCCTGTACCAGCAGCTGCGCGGCACGCCGCGCGAAGACCTGGGCCAGCAGGTGATGCTGTTCGAGCGCGCGCTCGAGACGCAGGACCGCCACCGCATCGTCCCGGCCGCCGTGCAGTTCGCGAAAGTGCTCGATTATTTCGAGCACCAGAGCTTCCTGCTGCCTGAGACCTGAGGCGGCGATGCACTCGACCTACGACTTCCTCGATGCGCTGGGCCTGGACGAGACGGCCGATGCGCGCGCGATTCGGCGTGCCTATGCGCGCCGGCTGAAGGATATCGACCAGGAGGCCGATGCCGCCGGATTCCAGGCGCTGCGCGAAGCCTACGAGTCGGCGCTGGCCTGGGCGGCGTACGAGGCGCACGCGTCCGAACCCGGGCAGACGCCTGAACCGGTCATGACCGCACCTGTGGACGTGATGCAGGCCGCGCCATCGCCCGTGCATGTCGCCGAGTCGGCTCACGCGCCGCTTGCGGAGGACGCCCGTCTTGCTGCCGTGGTATGGGAACGCTTCGAGGCGGACATGGGGGAATTGGCGCGAACCCAAGGCCTGGCTGACCCCAACGCTTGGCACGCGCTGCTCGCCGAGCGCCTGCGCGACGACGAACTGATTAACATCGGTGCACGCACACGCTTCGAATGGCAGGTCGTCTCCATGCTCGGGAATGGCTGGCGCCCCGGCCATGAAGCCTTGTTTCCGGCGGCGGTCGCGGCCTTCGAGTGGGCGAACGACCGGCGGCGGCTGGCGCAGTTCGATTATTTCGGCCACCTGCTCAACGCGGCGATCGACGAGCGCGCCCTGTTCGACAGCCAGGCCATTGCCGTGCGCTCGGTGCAGGAACGCATCGCGATGCTGCTGCGGCGGGAAACGCAGGCGGACTGGCGCGAGATTTATCAGAGCATCGGCGAACTGCGCAGGATGCAGGCGCAGTTTCCGGCGCTGCTGCAGGTGGTGACGAACCCGGAGAATGTCGCCTATTGGGAAACGCAGTGCGAGGACTACGATCCCGACGCGCCGCGCGTGCGTAGCAGGCGCGAAAAGGCGGCGAGCTGGTTCGTGAAAATCGTGATGCTGGTGCTGCTCTTCAAAGCTTGCCACTTCATGTACGAATACGATACCGAGCGCAGCCACGAGCGCGCCGCAGCCAAGGCCGCCCGGCAGCAGGCGCAGGAGGATGCCCGGAACTACGATCCGCGCGCCAATCCGCCCGACCAGGCGCTGTTGCAAGAGCATGTGCCGGCGCTGCAGTATTCCCCTCCGCCTGATGCCAGGCCCGGAGATTACGCGGTCGAATTCGAGGTTTTCCTCGATGCCGACGGCAAGGTGATCGGCATGAACAAGCTGCAGGCTTCACAGTTGCCCGGTTTTGACGAAGCGCTCGAAGCGTCCCTGCGCGCCGCCAAACCGTTCCCGGCGGCGACGGCACGCATCTTCAGGGTCGGCATGGGTGCGCACATCGCCCCCCGGACAAAGCGGCGCGCACCCGGCGGAGCGACCCAGGTCTAGGCCGCGGTGCGTTCTCACACGATCCCGCCATTCACCCGCAGCGTTTGCCCATTCACCCACTCCCCCTGCGGCCCGACCAGGAAGGCCACCGTGTGCGCGATGTCTTCCGGCGTCCCCAGCCGCTCCAGCGGCGCCGCCTTCGCCAGGCGCTCGACCAGCTCGGCCGGTTTACCGTCCAGGAACAGGTCGGTCGCCGTCGGGCCCGGTGCCACGGCGTTCACGGAAATGCCCTTGCCGCGCATCTCCTTGGCGAAGATGTTGGTCATGGTCTCGATCGCCGCCTTGGCCGCGCCATACACGGCGTAGCCCGGCATGGCCAGGCCGATTGCGCTGGTGGAGAAATTCACGATACGTCCGCCCGGACGCAGGCGCGTGGCAGCCAGGCGCAGCATGTTAAAGGTGCCGCGGGTGTTGATCGAGAAGATACGCTCGTATAAATCGTCGTCGGTATCGGCCACCAGCGTCGTACCGGGTTGGATCACGCCGGCGTTGTTGACGATGACGTCGACGCCGCCGAATGCGCGTTCCGTTTCGTCGAACAGGCGCGCGCAGTCGGCGGCTTGCGCCACGTCGCCCTGCAGAGAGAGGGCCCGGCCGCCGGCCGCTTCGATCTCCTGCACCACTTTATCCGCATCCTGCGCCCGGCTGGCGTAGTTCACCGCAACTGCAAACCCGTCCTGCGCCAGGCGCAGCGCGATGGCGCGCCCGATGCCGCGCGAGGCGCCGGTGACGATCGCCGCTTTTGCGTTCGGCGTCATGTGCTCCTCCATGTCGAGGCGGACCTCATGGCCCGCCCGCCAACACCTTGTCCGGCGTGATCGGCGTGCTGCGGATGCGCCTGCCCGTCGCATGGTAGATCGCATTGCTCACCGCCGCCGCCACGCCCACCAGGCCGATCTCGCCCACGCCCTTCGCGCCCAGGCGGCTGACGATGCGGTCGTCCTCTTCCACGAAGATGACGTCGATGTCGTGGATGTCGGCATTCACGGCCACGTGGTATTCGGACAGATTGTGGTTCATGAAGCGCCCGAAGCGGTGGTCGGTATGGCTTTCCTCGTGCAGCGCCTGGCTGATGCCCCAGACCACGCCGCCGACGATCTGGCTGCCGGCCGTCTTGGTGTTCATGATGCGGCCGGCCGCGATCGCGCTGACCACGCGCGTCACGCGCACGATGCCGAGCTCCTCGTCGACCCGCACCTCGACGAACACAGCGGAATGGACCATGCGCCGGAATTTACGCTGCTTGAGCATCTGCGGCAGCATCAGGTACTTTTCCTCGATCCGCTCGCGGCCCGCGTGGCGCACGATGGCGCCCAGCGCGATGAAGGCGGCCGGGTCCTTTTTCAGGCGCATCACCCCGCCCGCGAATTCGACATCTTTCAGACGCTTGTTACGGAAAGGCGAATCGGGATCGGCCTGGGCGTAGCGCAACAGGGTCAGGCGCAGCTTGTCGCACGCGCCCGCCACCGCCGAACCGACCGTGGTCACGTGCGAGGAGCCGCCCTCCACCGGCGCCGCCGGCAGGGTCGAGTCGCCTAACTGAAAAGTGACGCGCTCGAGCGGCAAGCCCATGGCCTCGGCCGCGATCATCGCCATCACCGTATAGGTGCCGGTGCCGATGTCGGTCGCCGCGCTCGAGACGACCAGCCGGCCGTCCGCATGCATCACGGCGCTGGCGCGCGCGAACATCTGCAGCGCATCCCAGGCACCGGTCGCCATGCCCCAGCCTACCCACTCGTCTCCTTCCTTGCGCGCACGCGGCGCCAGCGGCCGCTGCGACCAGCCGAATTTCTCGGCGCCCTGCTCATAACAGGCGCGCAGTTCCTTGCTCGAATACGGCTTGTCGTCGACCGGCGAGCGCTCGGCATAGTTCTTCAGACGCAGCGTCAACGGGTCCATTTTCAGTTCGTAGGACAGCTCGTCCATCGCCACTTCCAGCGCATGCATGCCGTGCGCGGCGCCGGGCGCGCGCATGTCCATCGGCGTGTACTGGTCGAGTTTCACCAGCTTGTAACCGAGCTTGATGTTGTCGCAGGCGTAGAGCAGGCCGGACCAGTTGACGACGACTTCGACGTAATCCTCGAGGCGCGAGGTTTCGCCGATCGCCTCGTGCTGGATCGAGACCAGGGTGCCGTCGCGCTCGGCCGCCAGTTTCACCCACTGCACCGTCTCCGGACGGTGCCCGAAGCTGAACATCTGCTGGCGCGTGAGGGTCACGCGCACCGAACGTTGCAAATGCAGCGAGGCCATCACGGCCAGGGTCAGCTGGTATTGCGGACGCAGGCCGGAACCGAAGGCGCCGCCGACATACGGGTTGCGCACCGTGACCTTGTCCTTCGACAGGCCGAACACGTGCGACACGTACCAGCGGCTGTTCTGCGAGCTTTGCGTCTTGTCGTAGATCGTCAGGTGGCCGTCCTCGCCGCGAATCACGGTCGAAGCGAACAGCTCGAGCGGATTGTGGTGCTCGACGCCGTGGTGGAACTCGGCCTCGATTTTTACGGGCGCCGCCTGGAAGGCTTTGTCGGCATTGCCCTTTTCCGGCGGCGGCGGTTCGAAGCCGGCGCGCATGGGGATCGGCTTGTGGGCGCGTTCCAGGTTGGCCGTCAGGCGCGTGTCGTATTCTTCTTCCACGTAGCGCACGCGCACCAGGGCCGCGGCGCGGCGCGCCGCCTCGAAACTCTCGGCCAGCACCAGCGCCACCGGCTGGCCGCTGTAGAGGACATGCTCGCTGTAGAAGGGTCGGAAAGGCGAGCCGGGCGGCGCCGTCATGTCCTTGTAGGCCAGATCGACGGAGCGCATCTTCGGGCGGTTCAGGTGGCTCATCACCTCGACCACCCCCTCGATCTGCATCGCGTCGAAGGTGTCGATGTCGCGGATGCGGCCCTTGGCAATCGTGCCGCTGACGACCACGCCATACAGCAGGTTCTCGGCCGGGTGCTCGGCCGCGTAGCGCGCGGCGCCGGTCACCTTGGCGCGGCCGTCGACGCGCTTGACGTCGGTGCCGGTGGCAACCTGTCCGGTACCCGGTTCGGCCACGGGCGTTTTTAATGCCTGGATCAGGTCAGTCATGCGCTTCTCCGGTATTGGTGACGGTGCCGCGCACCGCGGTCTGCAGCGCGCGCACGACGGCTTTTCTCGCCAGTCCTATCTTGAAATCGTTGTGACCCTGGCCGACGGCGCCATCGAGCAGCAGGTCGGCCACGCGTCCGAACAGGGCCGGATCTTCCTTCTGGCCCTCCAATAAAGCTTCTGCCTCCGGCTTGCGCCAGGGTTTGTGGGCGACCGAGCCGAGCGCGATGCGCGCGCTGCGGATCACGCCGTCCGCCCCCAGGTCGAGCGCCGCCGCCACCGAGACCAGGGCAAAGGCATACGACAGGCGTTCGCGCACCTTGATGTAGGCCGAGTGGGCCGCATAGCGGCGCATGTCGGGTAGCGAGATGTGGGTGATCAGTTCGTCCGCTTCGAGGACGGTGTCGTACTGCGGCGCGTCGTCCGGGAGGCGGTGGAATTCGGTAAACGGGATTTCCCGCTTGCCGCGCGCCGATTCGACGTGCACGGTCGCCTCCAGCGCGGCCAGCGCCACGCACATGTCGGACTGGTGGGTCGCGATGCAATGCGGGCTGGCGCCGAGGATCGCGTGTTGTCGCGTGATGCCGCCGATCGCCGAGCAGCCGCTGCCTGGATCGCGCTTGTTGCAGGGCGTGCCGACGTCGTAAAAATAATAGCAGCGGGTGCGCTGCAGCAGGTTGCCGGCATTGGTGGCCATGTTGCGCAGCTGGGGAGAGGCGCCCGCCAGGATCGCGGCGCTCAAGAGCGGATAGCGTTCGCGCACCAGCGGGTGGTAAGCGGTATCGGCATTCCTCGCGGTGGCGCCCAGTTTCAGGCCCTCACCCTCTTCTTCGATCGCATCGAGCGGCAGGCGGTTGATGTCGACCAGGCGGCTCGACACCATCACGCCCTCTTTCATCAGGTCGATCAGGTTCGTGCCGCCGGCGATGAAGCGCACGGCTTCGCCGGCGAAGCTGGCGTTGTTTGCTACTTGCGCCAGCGCGGCCGCGTTGTCCTCGGCCTGGGTAAAGGTAAACGGGTTCATGCCGGCACCGTCCCCGGCACGACCGGCCGCTCGGCATTGTCGCCGCCATCGATGCCGGCCACCGCGCATACGGCCTTGCGGATGCCCGGATAGGCGCCGCAGCGGCACACGTTCCCGCTCATCAGCTCGCGCACGTCGGCCACCGTCTTCGCCTGTCCTTCCTTGATCAGGCCGACCGCCGAACAGATCTGGCCCGGGGTGCAGTAGCCGCACTGGAAGGCGTCGTTGTCGATGAAGGCCTGCTGCAGCGGGTGCAGCTTGCCTTCTTCGGCCAGGCCCTCGATGGTGGTGACCTCGCGGCCGTTCTGCATCACGGCCAGGGTCATGCAGGAGTTGATGCGCTTGCCGTCGACGAGGACGGTGCAGGCGCCGCACTGGCCGTGGTCGCAGCCCTTTTTCGAGCCGGTCAGGTCGAGGCGCTCGCGCAGCAGGTCGAGCAGGGTGACCCAGGCCTCGATCTGCAGCTGATGTTCCTGGCCGTTGATGCGCAGGCTGAGCGGATAGCGCTCGGGAGCGGTCATGGTGGATCCTTTCTGGATGGTTCGGACGCGCCGGTCCCGGCGCAGGCGGCAGGCGGCGCAGAATGGGTTGTCATTCCGTTACGACCATCTTAGTAGCAAGCTGCCGGTAACCGGCGCACAATTAGCTTCAGCTAATTCAGGCGGCGCGGCCTCAGGCGAGATAGCTTGCCAGCCCGAACTGATCGATAAATTCGAGCAAGGCGCTCAGCGCCGCGGGACGGTGGCTGCGGCCCGGATAGACCGCGTAATAGGTATTGTCGGTGGGTGGATGCTCGGGCAGCACCAGCTGCAGGCTGCCGTCGAGCAAGGCTTCGCGCACCATGAACCAGGGGAGTAAAGCGATGCCGGCGCCGGCCACTGCCAGCCCGCGCAGGGTATTCAAATTGTTGGCGCGCAGCGGAGCGGCGGCGGCCGAGACGTGGACGACTTTACCGTCGGCGTGCAGCGGCCATTGCGGCAGAACCTCGTGCAGCAGCAGGCGCTGGCGAGACAGATCGAGCGGGTGCTGCGGCGCGCCGTGCGTTGCGAGATAGGCGTTTGATGCGACCAGCACGCGCCGCACCGCACCGACCCGGCGCGAGACGAAGGAGGAATCGGCGAGCTGGCCGGTGCGCAGGGCCAGGTCGATGCGTTCGGCGACGAGATCCAGATGGGCATCGGTGATCACGCATTCGACGCTGACGGCTGGGTGCAAAGCATGAAAGGCGGCGAGCAGGGGCGGCAGCAGCAGGATGCCCGACGCTTCCGGAGCGGTCAGGCGCAGGTGGCCTGCCGGTTCGTCGCGCAGGCGGGAGATGGCCGCGTCGGCGGCGTTGGCGGCATCGAGCATCGCCTGGCAGTGGGTCAGATACACCTGGCCGGCGGCGGTGAGGCTGAGGCGGCGCGTAGTCCGGTGCAGCAGGCGCACACCGAGCCCGCTTTCCAGCTCGGCGATACGCGCGCTGACGGTCGATTTCGGTATCCCTGCGACCTGCGCCGCCTGGGTAAAACTGCCGCTGGCCGCCACCTGGGCGAACAAGGCCATGGCATCGAGCTTCATGATTGTTCGCTCCGCTGGATAGTCTTTCCGGATTATACGGTCTAATCAGCGCAATCTTCAGCCGCTACACTGGACTTCATTCAACACTGACAAGAGGAACACCATGAAAGCCATCGCCGCCTACGCCTCCCTGCCTGCGGATAACGAACTCGCCCTGCAGGATATCGAACTGCCCGATCCGGTCGCGACCGGCCACGATTTACTCGTCGAGGTGCATGCCGTGTCGGTGAATCCGGTCGACACCAAGGTGCGGCGTGGCTTGCCGGCGCAAGAGCAGGCGGAACCGAAAGTGCTGGGCTGGGATGCGAGCGGCATCGTGCGCGCCGTCGGTCCCGAGGTGACCCTGTTCCGCCCGGGCGACCGGGTCTGGTATGCCGGCGCCATTCACCGCGCGGGCAGCAACAGCGAGCTGCAGCTGGTCGACGAACGCATCGTCGGCCGCATGCCGAGTAGCCTCGGCTTTGCCGAAGCGGCGGCGCTGCCGCTGACGGCGATCACGGCCTGGGAACTTCTGTTCGACCGCCTCGGCCTGCAGCTCGGTGGCCACGAGGGCGAAAAGCTGCTGGTGGTCGGTGCGGCGGGCGGCGTCGGTTCGATCCTGGTACAGCTGGCGCGCCAGCTGACCGGCATCACCGTGATCGGCACCGCTTCTCGTCCGGAGACGCGCGAATGGGCGCGCATCTTCGGCGCCCATCACGTCGTCGACCACAGCACCCCGCTCGACACGGCCTTGAGCGGTGCCGGCCTGGGCGAAGTCGATTACGCGATCAGCCTGACCCACACCGACAAACATTTTATGGCGCTGGTGAACGCGCTCAAGCCGCAAGGGAAACTGGCGCTGATCGACGATCCGGAACCGATCGACGTGCGCCTGCTGAAACGCAAAAGCATCTCGCTGCACTGGGAACTGATGTTCACCCGCTCGCTGTTCAACACCCCGGACATGCAGGCCCAGCACCGCTTGCTGAACGAGGTGGCGCAGCTGGTCGACGACGGCCGCATCCGCACCACGCTGGCCCAGAACATGGGCGCGATCAACGCGGCGAATTTGCGCCGGGCGCACGCCTTCATCGAAAGCGGCGCGGCCAGCGGCAAGGTCGTATTGGAGGGTTTCGGAGGCTGATTTTAATGGCCGATTTATTGTCTCTCGGCATTTTTTGGGTCAAGAAATAACTGCCAGAAAAAAACAGCAAAACAAGCAGCATATCGTTTATATGATTCATACAGATTAAACGATTTATATTGTATGTTTTACTGTGCGTTGCTGAGGGCGTCCGACAGCGGCGAGGTGCAGCGTTCGACGGTGACCATGGCGTTGATGGCGCGTTTATGTTCTTCCAGCGAGGGCAGCCCGAGCCGCTTGCGGCGCGCCTCGACCCGTGCCAGGTCGTCCAGCAGGTAGTAATCCCAGCCGCAGCCGGCGACCTGGCGCAACTGCGTGCCGTAGCGCTGCGGGCGCCCTTCCTGCACCGCCAGCCGGTCCGCCGCGGCGGCAAGGTGCATGGGAGAGGCCTCGCCGTCGAGCACGGCCAGCTCGAGCTGGCGCACCACCTGGCGCTGGAAGCCGACGTCGGTGCTGCGCTGCTGGGCGATCAACCAGGCGGCGCGCGCTGCCTGCACCCCTTCGACGCTGCGCCGCGGCCAGCCGCAGGACGTCATCCAGGCGTTCAGGCGTTCGGCATTCGTGCGTTCCACCTCCTCCAGGGCGGCGCGCCGCTGGCTTGCTGCGGCATCGCTTGGCGCGGCCAGGTAGTCGACCTGGCTGCGCAGGGTGTCGGCCGCTTCCACCATGGCGGCCAGCTCTCCGCCATAGGCGGCGCAGCTCGGTGCGGCAAGGGCGGGGGACATCGCCGCCGCGGCGAACAGGGGAACCAGCAGGTGCAAGGTGCTTCGCATTGTCATTCTCATCAGATTCAGTGCATAAAGCCTAACATAAGCGGTGCGCCTGACAAGCGGCGGCGGCTCCATAATGCCGGGACCCGCATCCAGTTCCGGAGAATCCCATGCGCACGCCCTGCTTCCTGTTGTTGCTGGCCTGCGTCAGCTTTCCCTCGTTCGCCGCCGAACTGGACGAGAACGCCCTCTGGCAGAAGCTGCGCGCCGGTGGCGTGACGGTCCTGATGCGCCATGCGGCCACGGTCCCCGGCATCGGCGATCCGCCCGGTTTCAGACTGACCCAATGCGCGACCCAGCGCAACCTGTCGGACAAAGGCCGCCAGGACGCGCGGGCGATCGGCGCCGCTTTTAAAGCGCACGGCGTGAATCCGGGCGCGGTGTGGTCGAGCCGCTGGTGCCGCTGCCTGGACACGGCGAAACTGGCCTTCGGGCGTGCCGAACCGGAGCCCAGCCTGGATTCCATGTTCAATGACGACGACAAGGCGGCCTCCGCCAAGCTGCGCGACCTGCGCGCCCGCATGGCGGCGCGCCGCGAGACGACGCCGCTGGTGCTGGTCACCCACGACGTCAACATCCGCGCCCTCACCGGCGTCTCGCTGGCGCAAGGAGAAATGGTGCTGACGATTCTGCGTGACGGCAAACTGGAACCGATCGGCCGCCTGCCGCCGCCGGCACGATAGACGCGGCAGCACTGCACGCGGCCATTCAGGCGTAGAATCGGACGCGTCGCATACCGGGAGAACGTCATGCAACGCCTGACCCTGTTTGCCGCCGGGCTGCTCCTCAGCGCCGGCACACTTGCCCATCACGGCTGGAGCGAATACCAGTCCGACAAGCCGCTCGACCTCAGCGGTACCATCGAGCAGGCCGGCTACGAGCAGCCGCACGGCTTCGTGCGCCTGAAAACAGCCGACAAGACATGGCTGGTCGTGCTGGCGCCGCCCTCGCGCATGGAAAGCCGAGGACTGGCCACGGACATGCTCAAGCCTGGCCAGAAGGCGACCGTCCACGGTTATCCCCACCGCAGCAAGGGCGACGAACTGCGCGCCGAAAACATCACGATCGAGGGCAAGAAGACGGAGCTGCGCTGATGGAGATTGGCGCCGGCGTACTCACCACGCTGGCGGCCACGCCCTTATCGACTGCAATGCGCGAGGGCGCCTGGCTGTATCCCATCGTCGAGATCGTCCATATCGCGGGATTTGCCGTGCTGGTCGGCAGCGTGGTGCTGTTCGACCTGCGCGTGCTCGGCTTCGCCCGCAACTTGCCGGTGGCGGAGCTCGGCCGGCACCTGCTGCGCTGGGCGCTGGCCAGCCTGATCCTGGTGATTCCGGCCGGACTGCTGCTGTTCAGTGCCCATCCGGTCGAGCTGGCGGACAACCGCGTCTTTCAATTGAAACTCGTACTGATCGCCCTCGCCGGCCTGAATGCGCTCGCCTTTCACCTGCTGCCCTACCGCAGCGTGGCCGGCTGGGACCGGAATTACGCGGCGCCGCCGCTGGCGCGCTTCGGCGCCGTCCTGTCGATCCTGCTCTGGCTCGGCGTGATCAGCTGCGGCCGGATGCTGGCGTACGTATGAGTGCGCCTCATGCTACAGTGATCGCCTCGCATAACCGCCCTTTTCCAGCATGCTGAAACCTGCCGCCATCGCCGCCCTCGTCCTCTCGAGCTGCGCCTGCTGCGCCTGCAGCGCCGCCATGGCGGCCATTCCCGTCTACGGCTTCATCGTCAAGAACACCTACCCGCACGATCCGCAAGCGTTTACGCAGGGCCTGTTCTTCCGCGACGGCCACCTGTACGAGACGACTGGTCTGACCGGCCGCTCGACGCTGCGCCGTATCGAACTGAAAACCGGCAAGGTGCTGCAAAAGGCGGAACTGCCGAAAGAAGTATTCGGCGAAGGTTCCACTGCCTTCGGCGACAACATCCTTGGCCTGACCTGGCAGTCGAAGACCGGCTATGTGTTCGACGCCAAGACCTTCGCCATGAAAGCGCGCTTCCCCTATGAAGGCGAAGGCTGGGGCCTGGCCAGCGATGCGAAAAACGTCTACATGAGCGACGGCAGCGCCAGCATCCGCGTGCTGGATCCGGCCAGCCTGAAGGAAGTGCGCCGGGTGCAGGTGACGGCCGAGGGCAAGCCGATCGATTCCCTGAACGAACTGGAGATCGTCGACGGCGAACTGTATGCCAACGTCTGGGGCACCGACGTCATCGCCCGCATCGACCCGGCCAGCGGTAAAGTAACGGGCTGGATCGACCTGACCAACCTGCTGCCGCGCGACAAACGCGGCACCAGCTCGGCCGACGCCGTGCTCAACGGTATTGCCTATGATGGCAAGCACCGCAAGCTGTATGTCACCGGTAAATTCTGGCCGAAGCTGTTCGAAATCGAATTGGTGCGTTTCGAAGGCCGCTGAACGCTCAGCCGGTGACGCTGATCACGACTTTGCCAAAGTGCGAGCCCGACTCCATGTAGCGGTACGCTTCCTGCGCCTGCTCGAAGCCGAACACGCGGTCGACCACGGGCTTGATCTCGCTGGTTGCCGCAAAACTCATCACCTGCTCCAGCATCCTGCGGCTGCCCACGAAAATGCCGACCATGCGCTTGGCGCCGGCTAATAGGGTTGCGGGATTGACTTCGCCCCCAAAACCGCTGACGCCGCCGATGATGGCGACGCTGCCGCCCATCGCGCAGGACGCCACCGAACGGTTGACGGTGCCCTGCCCGCCCACTTCCAGCACCACGTCGGCACCCGCGCCGTGCGTGACGCGCAGCACTTCCTCCTGCCATTCGGGAATCGTGCGGTAGTTGATCGTGTGGTGGACGCCCAGTTCGCGGGCGCGCGCCAGTTTCTCGTCGCTGGACGAGGTAATGATAGTGCGCAGTCCGGCCGCCCTAGCCAGCTGCAGGCCCAGTACCGAGACGCCGCCCGTGCCCAGCAGCAGCACGGTGTCGCCTGGTTTGATGCCGTTACTGGACTCGAAGATCGCATTCCAGGCGGTGACGCCGGCGCAGGGCATGGTCGATGCCTCCACATAGCTCAGCTGCGGCGGGATTTTGACCAGGGCATCCTCGTGCAGCACGACTTCCTCGGCCAGCATGCCGTCGATGTCGCCGCCCAGCGCGTGGCGGATCTTACTTGGCGACGTACGCCCGTCCTGCCAGTAGGGGAAGAAGGAGGCGGCGACGCGGTCACCCACCTGCAGCCGCGTGACGCCATGGCCGACGGCCAGCACTTCGCCGGCGCCGTCCGAGCAGGGAATGATGGGATCGTCCACATTCACCAGATAATTGCCGCTGGCAACCATCAGGTCGCGGTAATTCAGGGAGACGGCATGCACGCGCACCCGCACTTCGCCGAGCGCCAGTTCGCGTTCGGGAAAATTCACGCACCGTAAACCGTCGATGTTCTCGCCCGGCAGAATCTGGTAAGCCCGCATCGTGTACTCCATCGCTGAAAGGAATGCGGGCCATTCTACTGCGCCCGTCCACAGCCCGTGTTCCGTTACATCGGCTTGGCTACCATCAGCCAGAAAATGACGACGAAGGCGGCAAACGCGGGCACCCCCAGCGCCACCCAGGTTTTAAACAGGCGCCAGTACTGCGGCGGCAAGTCGGTATTGCTGCGTACGGCTTCGGCGGCCAGGTCGCGCAGCCGCATCTGGATCCAGACCACCGGCAGCCAGCAGGCGCCGGCCAGCACGTACAAGGCCACCGACCACATGATCCATGTGCTGTGGAAGGGATAGCCGGCCAGGTGGATCATGTAAAAGCCGGTGGCGGGCTGGATCACGGCGGTGGTGGCCGTAAAAACCCAGTCGGCGATCACGACGTTGCGGCTGACCACGGCGATCGCGCGCACGTCGCGGCTGATGTTGGCGAACAGCATGTACCAGGCCGAGCCGATGCCGGTGCCGAACAGGAACGTCGACGACAGGATGTGCAGCCATTTCACGACGACGTAATCCATTATTCTTCCTCGAGTTCGTACAGAAGCCAGATGGCGGCCAGCATCGGCAGGTTCTTGATCAAAGGCCCATAGGGATACAGCAGGAATTCAGGCAGCTTGAACGCTATCACGAGCGTATAAAAACCGATCAGGCCTAATTGTGCGAGCCACAGCCAGCGCCGCCGCCGTAAAAAAACGATGCCGAGGCCGAGCAGCAGGTCGAAGCCGGCCGCCCCGTACAGCATCAGCGGCTGCAAGGAAGTCGGGATGCCGCTGCGCGCCAATAGCTCGTAGCTGGCCTCGACCGGGTACAGGCCGAAGGAGACGATGGCCGTGATGATCCAGACCGCGGCGATGCTCCAGCGCAGGATCGGCAGCAGCCAGCCCAGTTTCGCCTGGGTGCGCTCGGCGCGCGGGTCGGTGACGAAGGCGGCGATCGGCGTCGGCGGACGGCCCAGCAGCCGGGTGATGAGCGACGCGTCGCCCGTATTGCCGCGGTCGAGCATGCGCAATGCGTCCTCGTCGAGCAGGGCGCCGGGCAGCCAGCGTCCGGCTTTGGCCAGCAGGCGGGCCGCCGCATCGGGCAGCGCCAGCACCCGCTGCTCCCGCATGCCCATGGCGCCGCGCAGGCGTGCCAGATAGTCGGTGAAAGACAGGGCTTCCGGGCCGACCAGGGGCACGCGTTGCGCGGTCACGCCGGGAGGCAGCGGCAGGCGGTGGCGCAGCAGGCCGACGATGGCCGCGACGACGTCGTCGATGTGCACCGGCTGCACCAGCTGCGGCGCGCTGCCGAAGCGCAGGGCGAGCGGCATGCTGGCCAGGGTTTTGAAAAGCCGCGCGCTGTCGCCCTCCTTGCCGTAGACCAGCGAGGGCTGGACGATGAAGGCACGCACGGGCAGCGCGGCGAGATAATCGTCGGCCGCCTTCTTCGACAAGTGATACGCGCTGTCCGCTTCGGCGTCGGCGCCCAGGGCCGAGAGCTGGATCACGGTGCGCACGTCTTCGGATTCGGCGCAGGCGGCGAACAGGGCGCGCGGCGCCAGGGTATGCAGGCGCTCGAAGATCTGGCGGCCCGACTCCCTGAAAATGCCGACCGTGTTGATGACGGCCTCGATTCCCGACAAGCGCGCCAGCCAGATGGATTTATCGGTATCGTTGGCGAAGTCAGCATGCACATAGCTCAGGCGTGGATCGGCGCTCTTTTTCGGGGAGCGCACCGCGCAGACGACGTGGTGGCCCTCAAGCAGCAGCGCCTGCAACAGCTGTTGTCCGATGAAGCCGCTGGCGCCTGTGAGCAAGATCCGCATGCAATTCCTTTCACCGAGTCGAGGATGAACACTATGGCAGATTGGTCAACTTCCATGCAACGCGGCCTGGTCGGCGGGGCCGCGTCCAGCGTCGTGTCCACCGCCGCCCTGGCCCTGCTCGGGCGTCTCGAGGCCGGCAGCGCCTATGCGCCGACGAATGCCGTCAGCCACTGGATCTGGGGCGACGAAGCGGCCGAGCACGATGGCTTTTCGCTGAAATACACGATCACCGGCTATGCGATCCACCACCTCAGCGCCACCTTCTGGTCGGTCCTGTTCGAAAAGCTGGCCGGAGAAAAACTCGACCACAAGGACCTGCGGGTGACCCTGGCCGCGTCCGCCGCCACCTCGGCGATCGCCTGCTTCGCCGACTACAAGATGACGCCCGAGCGCCTGAAACCGGGCTACGAAAAGCGCCTGTCGAAGAAATCGCTGGCCGGCGTGTATGCCGCCTTCGCCATCGGCATGGCGCTGGGCGCCATGGTCCTGCGGCGCGACTGAACGCCAGTCTAGAGCAGACAGGAAAAACATGCCGCCCTATGTCTATGTGCTCCTCTTGCATGGCGTGCTGGGCTTTCTCGACATCGTCATCAACCACGAGTTGCTGGCCAAACTGCCGAAGCGGGGCGACGCGGTGCAGGAAGAAGCCCTGCACGCCGTGCGCGAAGCGATCTTCGCCTGCGTGTTCGCCAGCCTGGCGTGGTACCAGTGGCATGGCGCCTGGGTCTGGTGGATCGTCGGCTTGCTGCTGCTGGAAGTGATCGCCGCCACGCGCGACGTCATCGTCGAGGGCGATACGCGGGTGCTGCCGGTGTCCGAACGGGTGCTGCACCTGCTGCTGTACATCAACCTCGGGATCCTGATCACCCTGGTCGGGTATGCGCTGGTGTGGTGGCATGCCGGCGAAACGGCGCCCGTGCGCGTCGATTACGGCTGGGCAAGCTGGGTGCTGACAGGGATGTCGGTGCTATCCCTGGTCTGGGCCGTGCGCGATGGCGTCGCCGCCGGGCGGCGAGAAAAGATCCCGACCGCCACGCCATGAAAAAACGCGCCCGGGATCGACTCCCGGACGCGTTTTATCTACCCTCGGTTCAACTTAAAACGCGTAGTTGGCGCGGGCGTAGACGAAGCGGCCCGAGCGGCCGAACGGCGAGTAGTTCGAGAACGGCGTGTTGCCGGTCGTGTTCAGCGCCGGCGGCAGCGTTTCCGGATACTGGTCGAAGACGTTGTCGACGCCCAGGGCCAGGGTCAGCTTTGGCGTAATCGCATAGCGGCCTTCGAGGTCGACGATGGTTTTGGCGCCGAGCTGGAAGTCGAAGGCGGCCGTCGTACCCGGCGTCATCGTCTTGCCATAGCGGGTGGCGCGCGCGGTGGCGCCCCATTGGCCCAGTTTCCAGTTCAGGTTGGCGCTGAACTTGTTCTTCGGTTGTCCCTCTTCGATGGCGATGATGTTGGCGCGGTCGAACAGCACCGGCGCCGGGTTCAGTGCCGCCAGCTGGGCCGTGACCGGGGTCTTGGTCACTTCCGTGCTGTTGAAATTGGCCGCCAGCGTGGTGTCGAAGCGCCCTGCCGCGCCCGCATTCACCGGCCAGTTCATGACGATGTCGACGCCGTCGGTGGTGGTATTGACGCCGTTGATGAAGAAGCGGCCGCCGCCCACGCCGACAAAACCTTGCGAGGCGATGTAGTCGCGCACGTTCGCTTGCGTCAGGTTTTCCGACAGCACGATGCGGTCGCGGATCTTGATCCGATACGCATCCACCGTCAGGCTGATGCGGTCGAAGCGCAGCACCGCGCCCAGCGACAGGTTGACCGATTTTTCGGCGTCGAGCGGCTGGGCGCCCAGCGCCACGGCGACCGGGTCGGTCGGTTTGAAGGTCGTGATCTCGAACGGGACGCCGTTGATGAAATTGGTCGAGGTCGAGGTGAAATTCTGCTGCTGCGGCGACGGCGCGCGGAAGCCGTTCTGCAGCGAGCCGCGCAGGGCGAAGGATTTACTGAAATCGTAGCGCGCGGCGAGCTTGCCGGCCAAACTATTGCCGTAGTCGGAATAGTGCTCGGCGCGCACGGCGACGGAGGTCAGCAGCTCGGGCGTGATGTTCGCTTCCAGGTCGACGAAGGCGCCGGCCGCCGTACGGTGGGTGTCGACTTCGTTGGCTGGACGGAAGCCCGGGAACACCTGGGCGCCCGGTGCGGCCGGGGCGCCGCTGGCCAGGCGTTCGCCAAAATAATCCCAGGATTCGCGCTCGCCGGCGAAGAGTTCATAGCCTTCGCGCCGCACCTCGGTCCCGACCGCGATGTTCAGCGGAGAAGACAGGCCGGCGACGTCGACTTTGCGCACGCCGGTCAGGTTGAACACCAGCTGGTCATAGGAAAAGCCGCCGGCATCGAATTCGGTCTTGCTGGACGCGCCGATCGAGCGGTTCAGCGTGTTCTGGATCTCGAACTGCATCTTGTTCTTGCCGTAGCCGAGCGAGGTGTCGAGGTCCCAGTCGCCGATGGTCCAGGTCAGGCCGCCGGTGAGGGCGAAGTCGTCCACGGTAGGGGCGATGACCGGCAGGAAGCCGTCCGGATAGATGGAGATGACGTTGCGGTCGTCGCGCGCCGGGCGGAAGTAGCCGCTCGATCGGGCTTCGCGCTTCTGATAGCTGGCCCAGCCATAGGCCTTGATGCCGTTGCCGAGGTCGTTGCCGGCGTTGGCGAACAGGGTCGTCTGCTGCATTTCCGGATCGCCGTACCAGGCATTGAAACGGTCGATCGTGTTTTCGCGCGGATCGAAGGCGCCGTTGGCCAGTCTCGGGTATTGCTGGCGCATGTCGTAGCCGCCGCGTTCGGTGCGGGATTGATCCTTGTATTCGGCGGCGATGGTAAGGTGACCGGTCTCGCCCAGCGGCAAACCCTTCCAGGCGCTGACGGTGGCGCTCTGGCCGTCGGTGCGCTCGCGCTTGGCCGGGCCGGTCCAGGTGCCGCCGGCGGGGGCGACGTCGTTGAAGAGGTCGTATTCGGTGATGCGCGCGCCGTAGGTGACGCTCGCCTCTCCGCCGTCGCGGTCGGTGCGCAGGCGCAGGTTGACCACGCCGGCAATCGCGTCCGACCCGTACTGGGCGGCGGCGCCGTCGCGCAGCACCTCGATGTTCTTGACGATCGCGGTCGGGATCGTGTTCATGTCGACGGCTGCCGAGCCGCGACCGACGGAGCCGTTCAGGTTGACCAGCGCGGACGAATGGCGGCGCTTCGAGTTCACCAGCACCAGGGTCTGGTCGGGCGCCATGCCGCGCAGCGTGGCCGGACGGATCGTGTCGGTGCCGTCGGTCAGCGAGGGACGCGGGAAGTTCAGGGAGGGCAAGGCCACCGACAGCGCCTGGTTCATCTCGGTCGTGCCGGTGTTTTTCAGGGTGTCGGCGGAAATGATGTCGACCGCGGCGGCGGTGTCGAGCGCACTGCGGTTGGCGACGCGGGTACCGGTGACGACGACGGTGGCGGCGCTGCTTTCCGTGCTGGTGCTTTCCTGGGCGTAGGCCGTGCTTGCAAACATCGCGGCGATCGACAGGGACAGCACCGTTTTCTTCGTGTTTTGTTGCATTGATCTTCCCTCATAGTGGTCTGAACGGCTATTGCTCAGTCCAGTCTGGAGGGCGCACCCGAGCATGTCAATTTGCAACGGGTGCTGTAGTACCAAATGCAACAGTTATGAATACGTCAGGAAAGCGTAAGGAAAATCGGCAATGCAGTGCAGCAAAGTCTCAATGCGCGGCGACCGTCTCCTTTTTGCCGCGCAGTTTATTCACCAGCGTGACGACGATCACGACCAATACGCCGACCGCGATCCCGACCAGGGCATCGAAGATCACCGGCCCGATCGCGTGCAGCGCGCCGCCGATGGCCGGCACCTCACCGAGGCGCTCGGACAGGCCTTCGGAATAGTGGTGCAGCGCTTCCCAGTTGTGGCTGATGATGCCGCCGCCGACCATGAACATGGCCGCCGTGCCGACGATCGACAGGAATTTCATCAGGCGCGGCGCCAGGGCCAGCAGCATGCCGCCCAGGCTGCGTGCGAAACCGCTCGTCTTCTTGCTCAGATACAGGCCTGCGTCGTCGATCTTGACGATCCCGGCGACCAGTCCATAGACGCCGATCGTCATCACCAGCGCAATGATGATCAGCACCGCCAATTGCTGCATGAAGGGCATCTGCGACACCGTGCCCAGCGAGATGACGATGATTTCGGCCGAGAGGATGAAATCGGTGCGCACCGCACCCTTGATCTTGTCCTTCTCGAGCGCGCACATGTCGACGTTCTGGTCGGCCAGCGCCTTGGCCAACTCTTCCTTGTGGGCCGCGTCTTCCTCCGGGCTGTGCAGGAATTTGTGGGCCAGTTTTTCCGCGCCCTCGAAGCACAGGAAGGCGCCGCCGATCATTAACAGGGGGATGATCAGCCAGGGCACGAAGGCCGAGATCAACAGTGCCGCCGGCACCAGGATCGCCTTGTTCATCAGCGAGCCTTTCGCTACGGCCCAGACGACCGGCAGTTCGCGCGAGGAATCGACGCCCGTCACCTGCTGGGCATTGAGCGCAAGGTCGTCGCCGAGCACGCCGGCCGTTTTCTTGGCCGCCACCTTGCTCATCACGGTGACGTCGTCGAGGACGGTGGCGATGTCGTCGAGTAATGCGAGCAAACTGCCTGCAGCCATGGAGCACTCCTGAGAATTAGCAATATGGCAGCATCTTAACCGAGCGCGGGGGCCGTGGGCACACGGTTCAGCGCGATAAATTGCGCTTCAAGCCCGAAAATCTGCAGCTCGTCGCTTTCGCCGCGCGGCCTAGGGAGCAGATACGTATAGTCAGTATCGAAGGCTGCGGTAAGCCAGCCTCGCCTCGCTGACGGAGATTACGATGACCCCGACCATGACCTCGCCCCTGAATTCGATCCAGCCCCAGAATGCCGCCCCGCTGCGCCGCACCCGTCCACCGAAGCGCAAGACGCGCATCACGATCTACCTCGACGACGAGGTGCTGAACGAGTTCCGCAACCTGTCCGAGCGCTGCGGCACCGGCTACCAGACCCTGATCAACGCCGCCCTGCGCACCCGCCTGGCGGCAAGCGGCGCCGAACCGAGCCTGCTCTGACGGGCACGCCTTGAAATGCCCGAAAAAACGGGCATCGGCGCAACACGGGGACATACGTCTGCGAGAAAGTTACATGTAGCAAACATTTGTGCTACTCTTTCCGCTCTTTCAACCCCGGAGGCACCATGAAAAAAGGCGAACTGATCGCGGAATTTGCCAAGCGTACCGAGATGTCGGGCACTGCGGCCAACAACGCGGTCAACACGATCATCGAGATCATCACCGAGCGTCTGAAAAAAGGCGACACGGTCGGCATCACCGGCTTTGGCACCTTCTCGGTGACCAAGCGCGCAGCGCGCAAGGGCCGCAACCCGGCAACGGGCGAAGTCATCAAGATCGGCGCATCGAAAACCCCGCGTTTCTCGGCTGGCGCTACCCTGAAGACTGCCGTTAATCCGCGCAAGAAGTAATACCCCGCACGCCCTTTGGGCATCCGGTCGGCGCTGCGGCATGATGCCGCGCGCCTCCGTCTTTTTTGTTTCTCCGAATTCTCCCCATGTCTTTCGCCACCTGGATCGCCTTCGTCATCGCCGGCACCGTGATCGCCATTTCTCCCGGTTCCGGCGCCGTGCTGTCGATGTCGCACGGCCTGGCCTACGGCGTGAAAAAGGCCAGCGCCACCGTGCTCGGCCTGCAGTTCGGCCTGGTGCTGGTGCTGGCGATCGCCGGCGCCGGCGTCGGCTCGCTGCTGCTGGCCTCGCCCACGGCTTTCTTCGTCGTGAAGGTGATCGGCGCGCTGTACCTGATCTACCTCGGCATCTCGCAATGGCGTTCGAAGGACCAGTCCGGCCCACAGGCCAGCAGCGCGGGTTTGACCGCCCACCCCTCCTTCGGCAAGCGCGTGCTGACCGGCTTCCTGACGAATGCGACCAACCCGAAGGGCATCATCTTCATGGTCGCAGTGCTGCCGCAATTCATTTCGAAAGACGCGCCGCTGCTGCCGCAGCTGCTGATCCTGGGCGTGACCATGGTCACCATCGACAGCCTGGTGATGCACGGTTACGCGACCCTGGCCGCGTCGATGCAGCGTTTGTTCCGCGATCCGCGCGCGATGCGCATCCAGAACCGCTTCTTCGGCGCCGTGCTGGTAGTCGTCGGTTCGATGCTCTTTTTCGTAAAACGCGCAGGCGCCTGAGAGCAGCCTCATGTATCGGTTGTGCAGCAGTTGCAACCGTCTGTAACCCCGATTGTCGTGGCCTGGGCGTGTGCGGTGTAATCAGGTCGACGCATTCCGTCCCACCTGCCTGGAGCCCATGATGAACCTCCGTTCGATGAAGTCCGCAACGCTGCTGGCGCTGGCGGTGTGTTCCACCTTGGTCTACGCGCAGGAAGATCCGCCGGCACGGGTCGGGCGCGTCGCTCTCACCCAGGGCCAGGTCAGCGTCAGCAGCGCCGGCGAAGTCGCCAATACCGCGCTGGTGAACTGGCCGGTCACATCGAACCAGACCATCTCGACCGCCCCCGGCGCGCGCACCGAATTGCGGGTCGGCTCGACCGCGATCCGCCTCGACGGCGACTCGGCCCTCGAAGTCGTCCAGCTCGACGACGAGAAACTGCGCCTGCGCCTGCACTACGGCAGCGCCAGCATCCGCGTCGTGAATGCGGAAGTGGCGGCCGGCTTCGAACTGACCACCCCGCAAACCCGTGTGCTGCTGCAGCAGCCGGGACGCCTGCGCGTGGACGCCGAACGCACGCAGGACACCAGCAGCATCCGCGTGTTCGACGGCGTCGCCGTGGTCGAGGGCAACGGCGAACGCCTGACCGTGCGCAGCGGTCGCAGCGCCGAGATGCAGGGCCTGGACCTGCGCATGACGCAAGCGATGACCGACGCCTTCGACGACTGGGCCGCCGTGCGCGACCGCGAGTTCGATGCCGTGCGCGCCACCCGCTACGTGCCGGCCGAGATGACCGGCTACGAGGACCTGGACCGCTACGGCAGCTGGACCGAGAACAGCGAATACGGCAGCGTCTGGCTGCCGGCCGTCTCCTCGAGCTGGGTGCCCTACCGCGACGGCCGCTGGACCTGGATTTCTCCCTGGGGCTGGACCTGGGTCGACAACGCGCCCTGGGGCTATGCGCCCTTCCACTACGGACGCTGGGTGCAACTCAACAACCGCTGGGGCTGGGCGCCGGGCCGGCTGGAACGCTACCCGGTGTGGGCGCCGGCCCTGGTCGGCTGGGTCGGCGGGGCCGGCTGGAGCATCGGCGTGAACAGCGGGTCGATCGCCCAGGGCTGGTATCCGCTGTCTCCCTACGACCGCTTCGTGCCCGGCTACCGGCTGTCGGACCGCTACCTGCGCCGCCTGAATCCGCACGAGGGCAAATACGACGGCAAGCGCGACGGCCGTCATGATTACCGCCAGCGCGGGCTGACCGTGGTGCCGCAGGACCGCTTCGGCGGGCGTGGCGAAGTCGTGGTGAGGCACGAGCAGCACGTCAGGCCGCCGGCCAACTGGCAAGGTGCGCCCGGCGCCGTGCCGCCGGCGCCGCGCAACTGGCGCGAGCGCGGCCAGGACGATGCGCGCCGCGGTGATGGGCGCGATGGACGCGATGGACGCGGCTGGGAACGGCGCGACCGCGACGGCGATGGCCGTCCGGATGGCCGGCGTGACGAGCGTGATACGCACGACGGCTGGCGCCGCCAGGCGGGACGCGATGGGCAACCGGCCGCCGTCCAGCCGGCCCCGGTGACGAGCACGCCGCCGCCCTCCTTCGTCCAATCTCCGCCGCCGCAAGCGGGCTTCGTGCGCCAGCCGGGCGTGATCACCTCGCCGCCGCAGGCCCAGCGCGACTGGCCCCAGCGCGAGGCGCGCGACGCCGTCGAGGACGGCCGGCGCCAGCGCCTCTTCCAGCAGCGCGCCGAGCGGGAGACGCAAGCGCAGCCGCAGCCCTCGGCACCGTTCGGCGCGCGCGGCGGCGTCGGCGCCGCGATGGAGGCGGCCGCCGCACGCGCCCACGCGCAGGCGCAGGCGCAAACGCAGATGCCGCGGCCGGTCGCCACGGCGGTAGCGCCGCCGGCGCCGCGTCCTGCCCCGACGCCGGCTCCAGCGCCCGCTCCGGCAACCGTTGCGGCCCCGCCGGCGCAGCAGGCAGCACCGCAGGCCGCGCCGCCGCGCCGTGTGGAGAACTGGCGCCAGCAGGAGCGGGGCGCGCGCCAGATGGAGCGCTGACCCGGCAAGGGCAGGACTGCGCAGCCGGTCCTGCCATGTCCTTTCAGCAATTGCACGCGCCGCACGCGCATTGGCTACAATGTCGGTTTGCACAGGAGCCACCATGGACCCCAAAGAATCCCTCATCGAATACCCGAGCGACTTCCCGATCAAGGTGATGGGCCCGACGCATGACGCCTTTGCCAATACCATCGTCGAGGTGGTGACCGGCTTCGACCCGACGTTTCACCACGGCCGCATGGAAGTGCGTCCTTCCGGCAAGGGCAACTACACGGGCCTGACCTGCATCGTGCGTGCGACCAGCCGCGAGCAGCTCGACGACATCTACCGCACGCTGTCCTCGCACCCGATGGTCAAGATCGTTCTCTAAGCGTTTCCTTTAGCCTTATCAAGCAGGCAAGCCCTGCCCGCGGCCGGGCAGGGCAGGCGGCACTGGCATATAATGTCGGGGCTGTCCACCTTCCCCACCGGATCCCATGCAAGCATCCAGCCCTGCCAGCCCGCTGATACGCGCGCTGGGACGTGCCGACTACGAACCCGTGTTTGCCGCGATGCGCGCGTTTACCGATGCCCGCACGCCCGAGACGCCCGACGAACTCTGGATCGTCGAGCATCCGCCCGTGTTCACCCTCGGCCTGGGAGCCGACCGCGGCCACCTGCTGGCCGGGCCCGGCGTGCCGGCGCACGACATTCCCGTGGTGCAGACCGACCGCGGCGGGGAGGTGACCTACCACGGTCCTGGCCAGGTCGTGATCTACCTGCTGATGGACCTGCGGCGCAACAAGCCGGGCGGCAAGTTGTACGCCCGGCAATTTGTGGAAAAAATCGAACAGGCGGTCATCGACGTGCTGGCGGCGTATAATCTCGGCGGTGAGCGCATTGCCGGCGCGCCCGGCATTTATATTGCCGAAGGACCGCGCCGCGGCGCCAAGATCGCCGCGCTCGGCCTGAAGGTGCGCGGCAACGGCTGCACCTACCACGGGGTTTCGCTGAACGTGGCGATGGATTTATCTCCGTTCTCGTGGATTAATCCCTGCGGCTATTCCGGCCTGTCCACCGTCGACATGCGCACCATGGGCGTCGAAGCGCCCCTGGCGGACGTGCAGGAGGCGCTGGCGCAAGCCCTGATCCGGCACCTGGCCGTGATCTCCGAACCGAACAAACCAACTGAAGCCCTCCCGGGCTAGAGCGATATGACTACCGACACCGATACCGGTCTGACTCCCGCCTACAACGCCCTTGACAAGCAAAAGGGTGCGAGCAAAACCTCGCGCATCCCGATCAAGATCGTGCCGATCGCCGACGCCGAGCGCCTGAAAAAGCCGGACTGGATCCGCGTGAAAGCGGCGACCGCCTCCTCGCGCTTCTACGAGATCAAGGACATCCTGCGCGCGAATAACCTGGTCACCGTGTGCGAAGAGGCGAGCTGCCCGAACATCGGCGAATGCTTCGGCAAGGGCACCGCGACCTTCATGATCATGGGCGACAAGTGCACTCGCCGCTGCCCGTTCTGCGACGTCGGCCACGGCCGCCCGGACCCGCTCGACGTCAACGAGCCAGGCAACCTGGCGAAGACCATCGCCGACCTGCGCCTGTCCTACGTGGTGATCACTTCGGTCGACCGCGACGACCTGCGTGACGGCGGCGCCGGCCACTTCGTCGAGTGCATCCAGAAGACCCGCGCGCTGTCGCCGAACACCAAGATCGAAGTGCTGGTGCCGGACTTCCGCGGCCGCCTGGAAAAGGCGCTGAACATCTTCGCCGACGGCTTGCCGGACGTGATGAACCACAACCTGGAAACCGTGCCGCGGCTGTACAAGGAAGCGCGTCCGGGCGCCGATTACCAGCACTCGCTGGTATTGCTGCGCGATTTTAAAAAGATGTACCCGAACGCGGTGACCAAGTCGGGCATCATGGTCGGCCTCGGCGAAACCGACGAGGAGATCCTGCAGGTGATGCGCGACATGCGCGAACACGATATCGACATGCTGACCATCGGCCAGTACCTGGCGCCGTCGAACTCGCACCTGCCGGTGCGCCGCTACGTGCACCCGGACCAGTTCAAGAAGTTCGAGGAAGCCGCCTACGAGATGGGTTTTGTCCACGCGGCCGTCGGCGCGATGGTGCGTTCCTCGTACCACGCGGACCAGCAGGCGCACAACGCGGGCGTGGCGGCGTAAGCTTTTACGCGCTACGCAAACAGGAACGGCCTCCGCGGAGGCCGTTTTTTATTGGCTGCGCCGATACGGCGTCAAGGCAGGATCGCCGGCCCCTTGAGCTGCTGCTGGATTTCGCCTGCCGCCTGCTGCACCCGCTCGACCACCTGCGCATCGGCGCCGACGGCGCGCGTCGGTACGATGCGCGGCGTGATCAGGACGATGGTCTCGGTCGAGCTGCCCGTCGTCTCGTCGTTCGAAAACAGTTTACCGAGACCCGGCACCTCGCCCAGGATCGGCACCCCGGTGCGGCGCAGGCCGGCGCTGGTCTTGATCAGGCCGCCGATCAGGATCGATTGCCCGTTTTCCGCCACCAGCTGGGTGTTGACTTCGGTCGTCTTCTTCGACGGGATCCCGCCCAGCAGCGAACCCGAGCTCACTTCCGGACGCACGCGCAGGGCGATGCGTCCGTCGCTGTCGACCGAGGGCGTCACGCGCAGGATCACGCCCGTTTCCAGGAACTGGATCGACTCGCTGGTGACGTTGTTGATGGTGGTGGTCACGCGGTAGCCCAGCTTGTCGCCGATGTTCGTGCTCGCTTCCTGGTTCTCCAGTGTCAGCAGCTTGGGCGTGGCCAGGGTGCGCACGCGGCCCTTGTTGCTCAGGGCATTCAGGTAGAGGTCGACGTTCTTGTTCACGTAATTGAAGATCAGGCCCGCGCCATTCGCCGGAACCAGGCCGCTGGTGCCGATGCGGTTGACGCCGTTGGCGCTGAAGACCTTGTTCCACTCGATGCCGAAGTTCTCGTTCTCGTCGAGCGTGATCTCGAGGATCTTCGCTTCGATCATGATCTGCTGCGGCTGGGTGTCGATCTCGCGCAGCAGGGATTCGATGCGCCTGATGCCGTCCGCCGTATCCTCGACCACCACCATGCGCCGCGACGGCAGCACGGTGACCTTGCCGCCGCGGCCGACATGTTTGCCCAGGATGTCGGCCACCAGCTGCGGTTCCGAATACAGCACTTTTAATGCCTTCACCTCGAGCTGGCCGGAGGGCAGGGTGCCGGCGTCGGCCGGCTGCGCCGGGTTGACGATGACGTAGCCGTTGTCGCGCGCGATCACCTGGTAGCCGCCGGCTTCCGCAATCGCGTAGATCGCCTGGCGCGGCGTCATGTCGTACAGGCTGACGGCGACGTTCCCCGTCACGCCTTTACCGAGCATGATGTTGACCCGCTCGTGGCGCGAGATCATCTCGAACAGTTCGGCGATCGGGGTGTCGCGGAACACGAAGGAGGTCGGGGCGCTGTTTGATGGCGCGGTGGTGGACGATGCGGTGGACGACACGGCGGTCGCCGGCTGGGAAGTGTTTTGCTTCGCCGCTGCGGCATCGAAGGCGGCAGCGAGGAGGGCGGCCAATACGATCGGTTTCAACACGTTCTGCTTCATTTGCGGGATGCCTCGTCCAGTACCAGAACGCTTTTCACGCCACGCTTAACCAGCGTGACGCCGCGTTCTTCCACCTTGATCAGTTGATAGTCGCCGAACCACTCGCCGGTGGCGAGGATCTGGCCATTGATGTTCGCCAGCGCGCGTTCGGGCGCCACCATGACGGCGCGCAGGCGCGGCACGGCCTGCGGCGTCTCGGGTTCGGGCGCCGCGCTCGGCGCCGGCAGGGCAGGGCGCGCGAACGGGTCGCGCAGGGGCTGGGCCTGCGCCGCGCTGGCGAACAGCGCCAGCAGAATGATTGCCGCGTGCTTCATGGCTTGCTCTCCTGCGGCCGGAATGCCGCGATACGGATTTTCATGGCGACCTGGCCCGGTGTGTCGGACGGCGTCATCTCGAAGCTGGCGATGGCCAGGTTCGGCTGCGCGCGCTCGACCGCGCCCATCCAGGCCAGCAGGCCTGCGTAGCTGCCGCTCACGTCGGCATCGAAGCCGGTCTGGGCAAAAGCCAGCACGATCTCGTCGGGCGCGGGCGTGACGCCGTGCAGGGTCACGCCCTGCGCCTGCGCCAGCTTGCCGAGCTCGCCGACCAGGCGCAGTTGCGCCGGCGCTGCCGCGGGCACGGCGCCGAAGCGTTTGGCCAGCGCTTCGGTATCGGTGCCGAGCAGTAGCAATTGTGCGGACAGCAGGCGCGGATCGCCGGCGGCCAGGTCCAGCTGTGCCTGTTCGGCGCGCACCGTGCGCAGGGCTGCCAGCGGCGCGCGCAGGGCATAGAACCAGAGGGCGCAAGCGACGATCAGGAGCAGGCCGGCGCCCATCAGGTGCAGCTGGCGCGCGGGCAGCGCCGCGGCCTTGCGAATCAGGCTGGCGTTCATGGCTTGTCTCCTGCCTTGACCAGCGTGGCGGCGACATTGAAGCTGACGGTGCCGCCGTCCTCGAGCGGCGCCGTGCTGCTGTTCAGGAAGCGCACGTCCGTCAGGCGCGGATCGGCGGCCAGCGCCGTCAGAAAGGCGGACATCGCGCCGTTGTCGAGCGCCTGGCCGGCGATCTCGACATGGCTGCCGAGGCGCCAGGCCTGCACCGCCCTGGTTTGCGGCGCGCGCGTCTGCACGGTGCCGGCCGGCAGCGGCGACGGCGCCCCTCCCTGCAGCAATTCCTGGGTGTGCGCAAACCGCAGCTGATCGAACCAGACCCGCTCGTTGAGGGCACTGTCCATCACCTTGGCCAGCGCCGCGACTTCGCCGCTGCCGCGCAGGCCCTCGAAGGCCGCCACGTTCTCGGCCAGCAGGTCCTTGCGCGCCTGTGCGCTGACCAGCTGGGCGCGCATCGCAGCGGCCTGCACCGATGCGGCGCGGCCCTGTTCCAGGCGCGGCGTTTCCAGCGCCAGGCGCCAGCGCAGCAGGGCACTGCTCGCGCCTCCCGCCACCAGCAGCAGCGCCAGGGCGGCGCCGTAGACCGTCAAGGTGCGCCGCGCGCGCAAGCCCTCGCGGTAGCTGCGCGGGATCATGTCGATATCAGCCATGGGCTTCTCCCCGTAATGCCAGGCCGGCGGCCAGGGCGATGCCGTGCGTGTCGCTGCCGACCGGGCTCGATAAGGGCGCGCCCTGGAAGGCTTTCAATGGATCGAGCAGTTCGACCGGCAGCCGTACTAGTTCCTCGACCCGCTCCTGGATGTGGCGGTAGCGCGCCACGCTGCCGTTCAGGTAGACGCGGCTGATCGCGCTGCCCCGCGTGCGCGAGGCGACGTACACCTGGGTGCGTACCAGCTCCTCGGCCAGCGCCGCGAATTCCTGGTACAGGATCTCGCGCACGGTACGGCCGATGTCGGGCGCCGCGCCGCTGCCCAGCGGCGCACCGGCCGGGGTGCCGATGCCGTGCTCGCGCAGCAGCGCCAGCGCCACGTCGAGGCTCAGCCCCAGCGCACGCGACAGGCGGTCGACCAGCTGCATCTCGCCGAAGTCGATCTCGCGGTCGAGCATCAGGCGCCGGCCCCAGATCACGGTCAGGTAGCTTTTGCTGGCGCCGAAGTTGATCAACAGGACTGATTGCTCGAAGTCGTCCTGCATCGCTGCCAGCAGGCGCGCGATCGCGGCCGGGCCGATGTCGAGCGCCACCGGCTCCAGGCCGGCGCCGCGCAGGGTCTCCAGGAAGGCCAGCACCTTGTTCGATGCGGCGACTGCCGCCAGCACCTGCTTTTCCGGGCCGGCGGCGTCGACGCTGCGCACCTGGTAGTAGTCGACCACCGATTCCGTGGCCGCTGCGCCGAGCTGTTCGCGCACCGCTTTTGCCACCGCCTGCGGTTCGCTGTGGCCATCCGGCACGTGCACCGTCAGTGGCAGGATGCGCACCTCGCTCGGCGCCAGGACCGACACCACGCGCCGCCCGGCGAAGGGCGCCGCCGCCAGCGCTTCGCGCACGAAGCTTTTCAGGCGGCGCGGATCGGCCAGCAGCTGCGCGCGCTCTAACGGGTAGGGAAGCGAGACGGCCGCGCGCACGGCCAGGCCGCCGGGGCCGGGCGCGCCTTGCAGCATGTTCAGGCGCTGGGCGGCGAAGTCGACGCCGATCGGCAGCGGCGCCGCGCCCTTGTTGATCAAAGAAGCAAACCAGGACTTCATGCAGCAGCTTTCCCCTCGATGTTCGTACGGACCGTATTGCCGCCCGCGTGCTTGGCTTCGTAAAGCAGTTCGTCGGCCAGTTTGTAGGCGCCGTCGAAATTCAACATGTCGCCGGGCGCCAGGCGCACCAGGCCCAGGCTGACGGTCGGCGTCACGCCACCGGGCAGCGGCACCGCCATCTTGCCGGCGATCGAGGCCAGCGCCGCCTCCACCCGCGCCGGCACATCCAGCCCGCACATCAGCAGCGCGAACTCGTCGCCGCCCAGGCGCGCCAGGTATTCGACGTCGCCCGGCAGCTCGCCGAAGGCCGCATGCACCGCGCGCAGCACTTCGTCGCCGCTGCCGTGGCCGAAGGTGTCGTTGATCGATTTAAAACGGTCGATGTCGAACAGGCCGAACCAGCAGGCGCTCTCCTTTTCATGGTGGTGCGCCACCACGCGGTCGAAGTCGCGTTCGATATGCCTGCGGTTCCAGGCGCCGGTGAGGTGGTCGCGGTTGACCAGTTCGGTCAGCTCGCGCTGCGCCCGCTCCAACTGGAAGCGCATGGCCAGATCGTGCTTGCGCAGCCCGAGCGCGCGTGCGACCAGGGCCAGCGAGATCACGGCCGCCACCAGCATCAGGCATTGCAGCACCCACAGGTCGAGCGCCGCGAAGCGAAAGCGGCTCAGGTAAGTCGATGCGGTGAACATCAGGTAGATGGCGCCGGTGGTGAGCGCCGCTTCGCGCAGGCCCCAGGGCACGACCGGCACCAGCATGATCAGCACCGCTACGCTCAGGAGCAGCATCGCGTGCAGGTGGCCCGAGCGCTGCGCCAGCAGCACCAGAGAGGAGCCGCACACGACCAGCAGCAGCATCGCCAGCAAATACAGGGCGCGCAGCTGCTCGACCTTCGCGCTCGACAGGTAGATGTGCAGGGCGAGGGCGCTCAGCACGCCGTAGGTATAGGTGTAGGAGGTGCCGAGCGCGAACACGGCCGAGATGACGGCCGCCAGGGCCAGGAACATCAGGGCGACAAGGCTGAGCAGGGCGACCCCGCGCCGCGTTTCGCGCGTGATCACGGGCGTGGCGTAGTCGCGCAACTCCGGTGCGCCGAAGTCGAGGCAGGACCAGACGCCGGACAGATCGCTGAGGGTAGGGGCAGTTGTTTTCATGGCTGTAGGGTTCAATCAGGTGCAGCGCTTGAAATAACGTACGGCCAGTTCCGGCTTGTTCGAGCCGTCGAAACTGTAGAAGGAGACGTTCGATAAAGCGGTCGGCTTGAGCAGCACGCCGAAATTCTGGGACGGATCGCTGGCCCATGCCTGCACGACCGGATCGATGCGCCAGACATAGGCGCCGTTGAAGGCGCTGCTGCCCGGATCGATCACGACACTGGCGGCGGGCGTGTCGACGTAATCGCCGCCTTCGCGCGACCAGGGCGTGGTCCAGGTCGTGCTTTTCGACCAGTCGCGCGTGATGCGGTGGACTGCCAGGGAGCGCCCCGGCTGGTTGGCATTGCCCGACTTCTTGGTGACCCGCAGGTCGGCCTGGATGATCGATGCGCGGTCCAGGTCCGCCGGAAGCTTGAAGAGGACCAGGGGATGGGCAGCGCCTTCGGTCGCGGTCAGGGTGTCGGAATTGAATACGCTGGCGCCGCCGTCGCGCACGATCGTCGTGTCGGCGTCGCCGGGGCCGATGATGGTGGCTTGCCGGACTTCGCTGGCATCGACGATCAGTTCTTCGCGGCTCAGAACGTTGACCGTCCCGCCGGCCCTGTTACGGTTGCTGGTAGCGCTCACGCTGACCGTCATGAGCGGCTTCCTCCACACGGTCTTGGTGACGGTCACGGTCCCGTCGCGCAGGGTCAGGGTGCCGAAATTGGCGGCGTTCTGGTCGCAGCCGCCCTTGGCAGTGCGCCATTTGGCGTACTGGACGCCGCTCGAGGCCAGGTAGCGCGCCACCTCGATGTCGTACTGGGCGTCGATGTCGGCGACGCTCATGCCGGCTTCGCGGCTCATTGCGTAGGCCAGCGTGCCGACGACGGCCAGCGTCAGGGCCACGGGCAGCAGCAGGATGCCGCGCTGGGCCTTCACTGCGCGGTCCCCATGCGCACCGTCGCCACGGCGCTGGTGCTGCTGCCGCCGCGGGCCATGCTCAGGCTCACCTTGATGAGCGGCTGGGCGCTGTCGTTGACGGGGGTGCTGAGCTCGAAGGCCGTCACCGACTCGGCCAGCACATAGCTTTCCTTGCCCTGCTGCTCGACCAGCACGCCGTTATTGACGCTGTAGACAGCCGGTTTCAGCCAGTCGCCGCTCGGCTTCCCCGCCAGAGTGGTGGACGGTGGCGTGGCGCGGATACGCGAGGCGATGCGTTCGAGGACGAAGTCGGCGTCGCGTTGCAGGGCGATCTGTTCCTGTCCCACGCCGGCGGCAGCGGAGGCGGTCTGCAGCATCGGCACCAGGGGCGCCATGACGAGGGCCGTGATGGCCAGTCCGATCAGCAGTTCGACCAGGCTGAGGCCCTGGACGCGGGCAGGCAGGCGCAGGCTCATCGCGCCACCAGCGCGGTGAAGGAATATCCCTTGTCTGACGTGAGCGAGACCGACACCATGGCCGATTCACGGCGGTCCTGCGCAACGCCTGGCGCCAGCGGCACCGGGATGGGGGCACATTGCTCGCACAGGACGAGCGTGAGGCTGCGCACGACCCGCTGGCACGCCGCATCTTCGGGTAGCACATAGCTCACGCCGCCATCCTTGACGGCGGCACTCCACAGGGCCGGGTAGGACTCAGCGAGGACGGTTTCCATCGAATTCTTCATGCAGCGCAGCTCCTCGGCCTTGTCGAGGGCGGCCGTCGAGGCGGACAGGCCGTTGCGCACCGCCTCCGCCATCGGCACGACGCAGACGGCCAGCAGCACCACGGCGACCATGACTTCGACGAACGAAAAGCCATGCTGTCGAACGGCCGCCCTCACAGCGTCACCCGCCCCGTCACCGGCGCCACGCGCACCACGCGTTCGATGTTCCCGTAGCGGATCGTGATCAGGCCGTCTTCCTTCAGCGGGTCGACATCCTTGGTGCCGCTCAGCAGGGTCCACAACTGGCTCAATTTGCTGGTGTCGACATAGGAGGGCGCGCCATCCGGTCCGAAGGACGCAAAATTGGTCGTGGGTCCGCCCTCGTACTTGAAGACGGCGCTGACGATGGTGGCGCGCGGCATGGCGTTTGCTGCGAAGCTGATCTGGTAATCGCGTTTGTCGACGGGATGCGCGGTGGTGGTGCTGCCAGACGTGGCGGGCTGATAAACGCGCAGCACCTGGGTGGCAGGATCCACGCTGACCTGCTGGTAGGTTCCGGTCCGGATCGCTTCGCGCTGGGCGAAGCGCAGGGCGCGGGCGATTTCGCCGGCTGCCGCATCGGCGGCGAATGCCGCTTGCGGATCGGCCTTGGGGATGGCAAGTGACGCAGCCACCGCCACGACGGCAACGACGATGAGCATTTCCGCCAAGGTGACACCGGTTTGCCGCCTTGTCGTAGCGACCAGCACCCCCATGGCGAAGGAAGTCGCTTGCTTAGTGGTTCGACAGCGGAGCGTTACGACGGTCCGGCGACGAGTTGTTGATAATGAAGCGGCCAGTGATCGTATTGAAACGCCAGCCGAGACCGCCGGCAGCCGGTGCAGGAGCACCAACAACGAGATCCATGTTGACGGTGTTATTGTTGCCGATCGACTCGTTCGGGATCGCGCGCAGGTATGGGCCGAACAGGAAGCCGGCTGCAGCGACGGTACAGGTCTGGCCTGCCGCATTCGAGAAGCCAGTCAGCTGGTTGGTGAAAGCGACGTCGGTATTCACCGCGCCGGTTCCCAATGCGCCACCCGCAGCGTTGCAGGCGGCAGCGTCGCCGCCATTCGATGCAGCCACGCCTGGAAACCGGTTGTTGTGCTGGACGCGGTAGAGTTCAATAGCCGAACGCACCGTGTTCAGGTTGGCGTCGAGCGCCGATTCCTGGGCGTCGTTGGAACTGTTTGCAAACTGCGGAATCGCAATCGCAGCCAGGATCGCAATGATGATCACGACGATCAGAAGCTCGATAAGCGTGAAGCCTTGGACGGCGCGGCGGCGGAAAGTGGAGGTCATCGTCATTTTCATTAGTTGGTTAAGGACGGTTTGCATTTCGGCAAATTCTTAACAGGTAGAAACGAAGAGTAGCATGAACCCCAACTCTTTTTGTTGCCAATGCGCATTAACTTTTTCCAATTGTGGTTTTTTAATGCACAGCCCGTGACATTTTGAAAATAGGCAGAATGATCGAGGTAACAATGGTCCCGACCAGGATGCCCATCACCAGCAGCATCACCGGTTCGGCCATTTTTGCCAGCGCGTTCAGCTGGCGCGTCAGGTCGCGTTCGTAGAAGTCGGCGACGCGTCCCATCACCCGTCCCAGCGTACCGGTCTGTTCGCCGGTATCGATCATCTGCTTGACGCTGACCGGGATCAGCGGGCTGTCGCGAAAGCCGGCGGCGATGCCGCGGCCCTCGGTCACCTGCACTTCCAGTTCGCCGAGAAAGCGCTGGAATTCCGCGTTCGGGATCACGTTGCGGCAGGCGCCCAGCGTGGCGAGAATGGTCACGCCGCGTTCGAGCGAGATGCCCATCACGCGCAGCAGGCGCGTGAGATAGATCTTGATGAAGATGTCCTTCACAAAGGGCAGGCGCAATTTGAGGCGGTCGAGCTTTTCGCGCACGTCGGGGCGGCGCAGCGCCAGCAGGGCGCCCGCCAGCAGCGCCAGCGTGCCGATGCTGAACAGCGCGCCATGGCGGGTCAGTGCCTCGCTGGCGAAAATGAAGATCTTGGTCGTCACCGGCAGCTCGTCGTAGATCGAGGCGAACATCACCGAGAACTTCGGGAATACGGCGACCAGGATGAACACCACCACCAGGATCGAGAACACGATCAGGAAACCCGGATAGGACAGGGCCGAGACGATCGTGCTGCGCAGCCGTTCCTGTTTTTCGTCCATGTCGACCAGCTGCTCCAGCACTTCCGGCAGGAAGCCGCCTTCCTCGCTGGCGCCGATCAGGTTGATGTAGGTCGGCGGGAACAGGTCGGGGTGCTTGTGCAGGGCTTCGGAAAAGCGCTGGCCGCCGACGATGTCGTCCGCGACTTCGCCGATGATCGCCTTCAAACGCGGCTTGCCGGCCTGCTCGTGCAGGGCGCGCAGCGCGTCGTGCAGCGGCACCCCCGTTTCCAGCAGCAGGGCCAGGCGTTCGGTGAACAGCATGCGGTCGGCGCTGCCGATGCGCGCATCCTTCGTCAGGCTCCATGTTGGCTTGCGCGCGGCGGCCTTGGCCGGCCCGGCCAGCTCGGTCGCGGTCGGGGTCAGCGGGTGGTCGTTCCATTCGATCGCCATGGCGCCTCCTTATAGCGAATGCACGACGCGGGCGATTTCCTCGGGCGTGGTGTCGCCGCCGAAGGCGCGTTCCATGCCGTCGGCGTACAGGTCGCGGTGGCCACTACTTGTCACGTGCTGCGCCATCGCATCCTTGCTGGCGTTCGCCACGATCATGCGTTGCAGCTCAGGCCCGACTTCGAGCAGCTCGTAGATGCCGAGCCTTCCCTTGTAGCCGGAGTCGTAGCACGAGGGGCAGCCGCGCCCTTTCAGGAGCTTGAGGTTGCCTTCTCCCTTGTAGCCATAGGCGCTGGCCGCGGCCGGCGGCACCAGGTAGCTGGTTTTACAAGCCGGGCAGATGCGGCGCACCAGGCGCTGCGCCATCACGCCGATCAGGGCCGAGGACAGCAAATACGGCTCGACTCCCATCTCGACCAGGCGCGCGACTGCCCCCAGCGTGTCGTTGGTGTGCAGGGTGGTCAGCACCAGGTGGCCTGTGAGCGCCGCCTGCACCGCGATCTCCGCGGTTTGCCGGTCGCGGATCTCGCCGACCATGATGATGTCCGGATCCTGGCGCAGCACGTGCTTCAGGATTTTCGGAAAAGTGAGACCGATCGCATCGTTGACCTGGTTCTGGTTGATGATGTCCAGCTGGTACTCGACCGGGTCCTCGATCGTGACGATGTTCTTTTCGATGCTTTTGAGGTAGTTGATCGCCGCGTACAGGCTGGTGGTCTTGCCGCTGCCGGTGGGCCCGGTCACCAGGATCAATCCATGACTGCGCCCGAGCAGGCGTTTAAAAGTGTCGACAGCGCCGCCGTTCATGCCCAGTTTATCGACGTCGAGGATCGACTGGTTTTTATCGAGCACGCGCAGCACCACCTTCTCGCCGTAGATGCCGGGCAGCGAAGAAAAACGCAGGTCGACCGTGCGGCCTTGCGTCATGACCTGGATGCGGCCGTCCTGCGGCAGGCGGCGTTCGGCGATGTCGAGGTGCGCCATCACCTTCAAACGCGAGACGATCGCCGGATGCAGCTCGAGCCGCGGCGACATGACTTCGTACAGGATGCCGTCGATCCGCAGGCGAATACGCGATTTATTCCGCGAGATCTCGATGTGGATGTCGCTGGCGTTGTCGTGGATCGCGCGCTGGATCACGGCATTGACCATGTTGATTACCGGGCTGGCGCCGGCCATCTGGTCGATCTGCGTGTAGTCGTCCGGGATCTGGTTGTCCACCAGCTCGAGGTCGTTCGCCTCGCTGTGGATAAAGTCCGGCATGGTGCCGCCGTAGGCATCGTCGCGCACGCGGTTGATGTCGGCCGGCGGCGCCATCGCCACGCGGATGCGGCAGCCGGTGCGGGCGCGGATCTCGTCGATGCTGTGCACGGCCTGCGGCTCGCCGGTGGCGATCGTCAGCGTGTTCTCGACCACGAACAGCGGGATCACGTTCAGGCGTTTCGCGACGTCGCGTTCCAGCAGCGAGACGGCGGTCGGGTCGTACAAGCCGGCGCGCAGGCTGACGAAAGGGAGATCCAGCTGCTCGGCCAGGGCCTGGAACAGCGCGGCTTCCGACAGCCACTTCTTCTCGACCATGATGAAACCCATGCGCTTGCCGGTCTGCTCCTGCAGGCGCGCCGCTTCCGCCACCTGGGCGGCGGTGACGATGCCGCGTTCGACCAGGATGTCGCCCAGTTTCAGCTGGCCGGCCGGGCGCACCGGTTTCGCCGGCGCCTGGGGCGCGTCATACAAGGCCACCTGGTCGGCAACGCCGGTAATCGTCAGGATGTCGAGCAGCAGCGGGCTCGGATAGGCCAGTTTCAGCCAGCCGCCCAGCGCGCCCAGGCGGCTGGCCGCGCGCGTCATCAGTTCCAGCGCCCGGCCCGACAGCAGCGCCACCTTGCCCAGGTCGAGCACAATGCTGACCTGGTGCTGGGCGATGCATTCGGCGATCGCGCTTTCCACCGCATCGATGGCGTCGCTTGCCACCAGCGCCATCGACGGCGCCAGATAGGTCATCGAGCCGATGCGGCTGCGGGTGACGGCGTCGTTCATTTAGGCGGCAACTCCCACTGCTTCGCGCGCGATGTTGAAGCGGGCGATCCACTCCGGCTCGGCGGCGCAGACGTCCTCGAACACCTTGATGATGCTTGGGTCGAGCTGGCTGCCGGCCACGCGCCTGATCTCCGCCATCGCCACTTCGTGGCTGCGCCCCGCGCGGTAGGCGCGCGAGCTGGTGATCGAATCGTAGGTGTCGGCCACGGCGATGATGCGCGCGTTGAGCGGAATGTCGTTGCCCTTCAGGCCGTGCGGGTAACCCGTGCCGTCGTATTTTTCCTGATGGTGGCGCGCACCCGGCACCGCACCCTTTAAACGGTCGATATGGCGCAGGATCTCGTAGCTGCGTTCCGGGTGCACCATGATGAAGGTGAATTCGTCGCGCGTCAGGCGGCCCGGTTTGCACAGCACCGCATCCGGAATGCCGATCTTGCCGACGTCGTGCAGCAGCGAACCCCAGAACAGGTCGTCGGTGTCGCGCGTGGAGAGGTGCATCGCTTCGCCGATCTGCATCGCGATGTAATGCACGCGCTCGGAGTGGCCGCGCGTGTACGGGTCCTTCGCTTCGACCGCCTCGATCAGGGCGTTCGCCATCTGCTCGTTGAACTTCTGCGTTTCCGCCAGCGCGCCGTACATTTTGGAGAGGCCGGACAGCTGGTTCGCCAGCAGTTCGCCGAGTTTGCGGTCGCTGTTCGAGAAATCGGGTTTGGCCAGGTGGTTCGCCAGCACCAGGATCGCCACCACGCTGCGGTCGTGGATCACCGGGCAGCACAGCAGTTTATACGGCAGGTCCGTAAAGATGTAGGCGCGGCGCGGGTCGTCGACGTCGTTGATGACGATCGGGGCGCGCGCCGAGTGCGTGAAGCGGTACAGGTCGCCGCGCATCTCGACCAGCACCAGGTCCAGGTTGTGGATCGGCGCCGACAGGTTCGTCGCATGCACGCACAGGTTCTCGCCCGGTTTGACGAAGGCGGCGACGTCGGCGTCCATGTGCTCGGCCCAGCTCTGCAGCAGCTTCTGGAACAGGTCGGCGCCCGGTTCGAGCTGCTGGACCTGCTTGTCGATCGCATACACCAGGTGCAGTTCCTCGTAGCGCTCGGACAGTTCCAGCGCCATGCTGTCGAGTTCGCGCTTGGCGGCATGGTCGTCGGCGATGCCGGCGGCGATGTCCTCGAAGGTTTCGGCCAGCAGGTCCCAGGCGGTCGGGGCCTCGGCCAGGCGCGCGACGCGCGCCGCCAGGTAGCCGAGCAGGCCGCTCTTGCCGTGAATGGCCATGTACAGCAGCGTGGCATCCTCGGCATCGTGGCGCTGCATGCCGTCGCCGATGCAGGCCCAGGCAAAGCCCGCCGCGCAGCGTGCGCCGATCCAGCTACCGATGTCGCCGCCGCTGTCATTGCCACCGCGGGCGGCCCAGGCGAGCGCACCGGAGGCGTCGCACACCGCGAAATCGTGTTCGACGCCGGTCACGCGGCGCAGCCAGCGTGCGTAGCGAGTGTAATCGAGCTCGTGCAAAGCGTCAGGCTGCATGGGTGTTCTCCTGCTGGGTGGCGGCGGCGAAGTAAGTGGCGAGGCGCGCAATCAATTGGCGGGGGCTGAGGGGTTTTTCGAGGAAGTCGACGTTGGCCAGTTCGCGCACCCATTCGCGCTCGCTCGATGCCGTCATCGAGGTCATCACGAAGATCGGAAAACCGTCGGCCGGATAGCGTGCGCGCACGGTGCGGCAGAGTTCCCGGCCGTCCATGCCGGCCATCTGGATGTCGCTGACCATCACGTCGGGCCGGCGCGCGTCGATCTGTGCCAGCGCCTCGGCGCCGTCGTTGGCGCTGGCGACCTCATAGCCCTCGCGCTCGAGCATCAGGCGCAGCACGCGGATCACGTGCGGTTCGTCGTCGACGAGCAGGATCGTGCGTTTGTTCATAAGACTTGGCCTCCTTCGGCCAGGGCCGGCATTTTCTTCAGGTGGATCGAGAACACGCTGCCGTGTCCGAGCTCGCTGTCGATCGTCAGGCGGCCATGATGCAGCTCGACGATCTGGTTAGTGAGATACAGGCCCAGGCCATGGCCGCCGCGCTGTTCGGGACCGGTCTCGCGCACGCGGAAGAATTTCTCGGTCACGTGCTCGCGGTCCTCGGGGCTCATGCCGATGCCGCTGTCGCGCACCGCGATGACGACGTCGGTATCGCCTTCCTCGGCGGCCAGCACCACGCTGCCGCCGGCCTGGTTGTACTTGATCGCGTTGTTCAGAAGGTTGTTCAGGGCGATGCGGAACAGGTCCTTGTCGACCGAGACGGCGGCCAGGTCGCGCGCCACCTGCAGGTCGAGGCGGATGCCCTTGCTTTCGGCGCGCGCACGCGCCTGCTGCCAGGCGTCGCGTAATAAATCGTCGAGTTTCACGCGGTGGCGCTCGGGACGCATGCTGCCCATCTCCAGCTTGCTGACGTTGAGCAGGTTGTTGACGAGAGAGTTCATGCGCTCGACTTCGTCCTGGATCACGTTGATCGCTTCGACCCGCACCGCTTCGTCGACGCCGCCGTCGGCCAGCATCTCGCCGTACATGCCGATCACGTTCAAGGGCGACTTCAATTCGTGCGCGACGTGGGCAACGAAGTCGTTGCCGGCCTGGCGCGCCAGGTGTTCGCGGGTGGCGTCGCGCAGCACCACCAGGGTGCCGTAGGCCATCGAGTGCCCCAGCAGGGCCTGGGCCGTGGCCCACAGGCGCTTATCGGGCACGCGCGCAGGATTGAATTCGATCGTCATCTGGCTGCGCGTATCGAGTCCGGCACTCCGGAAGCGCGCCAGCATCGCGCGCAGTTCCGGATCGCGGCACCAGGCCTCCACCGGCTGCGACAGCACCTCGGCGACAGGTACGCCCAGCAGCGGCTCGATCTTGCCGGTGGCGAAAGTCACTTCGCCGGCCGGATCCAGCACCAGCAGGCCGTCCGGCAGGCACTGCAGCACCGCCTGCATCTTGTTGCTGCCGTATTCGAGCAGGCGGCCGCTGGCCATGCTGGCCACGCTTTCCTGTTCCAGTTCGCGGATGCGCGCGCTGGCCTGGTCGAGGTAGCGGTTCAGTTTATTCGCCAGGCCGCGCACGTCGGCATCCGCATCGGGAGCGATGGCGGGCAGGGTCTGGCCGGCGGCTACCGTGCGCAGCTGCTCGCCGAGCGCGGCCAGCGGCGCCATCTCGCGCTTGATCACCAGGTAGATGAGGGGCACCAGCAGGAACATGGCCAGCGCGATCAGCGCATAGAAGGGCAGGTCCTTCATCTCGAAGGGCGTGCGCGGCTCGAAGTAGCCGATCCGCACCTGCATCTTCTCGTCGGCGCTGGCCAGGGGACCGTGGAATTCGCGGATCGCGCGTCCGTTCTGGCCCGGCGCGATCGCGCGTTCGGCAAAACCGGTCAGCGCCAGCGGCGCGGCGGGCGGCACGATGGCGCCGGCGCTGGCCACTTCAGCCAGGTTGCGGCCGTTGTCGAGGCTGACGGCGGCATAGGCGAAATCGGGATTGTCGCGATAGGCCAGGATCGAATCGAGCACGCCGGGCGCGCCCTTGCCTGGGACCAGCACCGGTACCGGCAGCGCCGCCAGCGAGCGCACCATGCCCAGGCCCTGGGCCCGCACCTGTTCGGCGTGTTCCGTCTGCTGGCGCTGCAGCAGCAGCGTCACGACCAGGGCGATCACCGCCAGCATGGAGCCGACGAGAATCAGGCCGATCCGGTTGTTTTTCATAAGTAGCGGTCTTTCCGGGGCGAACGGACGCAGTCGAAAGTGAGGTGGGGAAGCGTCAGACTATAGTTGAAAATTTCTTCAAGGAAAATAACATTCTGCTTAGATCGCCTGTCCGGTCAAGTTTTTGTCGATACCGGAACACACTTCGGGACAAATCGCGAAGTTTCGGCCCGGCATGGGCCGCAATGTGGAACAGGGGCGCTACGCCATCCGCGCTATAGTGATAACAACCAGACATCATCTTCAAGACACATGAGCAATTCACGCTACGACACGTCCGACAACAACGACACCGGCGACGACGACGCCTTCCTCGAACGCGAACTCGGCCTGGCCGAGCGCGGCATCGAACTGGTCAAAATGGAAGGGCGGGTCTTCCTGCGTTTTGCCGGAGAAGTGAAATACGAGGGCTTGCGGGTGCCCTATGCGCTGGTGCCGGCGCGCGGCGTACTGGCCAAGCCGAGTAAATGGCGCAAGATGGACCTGATCGCCCGGCGCGAACTGATCGAGGAACGCACGGGCGACAAGGCCGTGGCCGAACTGCAGCTCGATGCCGAGGAGTTCGTGCGCGACATCGCCGAACAGGCCGACGACGCCGGTTTCGACCCGCGCGTTTTTCTGGGCGTGCTGGACGAACTGGAAACCTCGGAGCCGGCCGAATACGTGTTCGAACGCATCCGCCAGCGCCTCGAGCACGCGATCGAGCGCGAGCAGGAAGAACGCCACGCCGCCCGCACCAAGGAAAGCATCAACCTGGCCGAGTACCCGGAATCCTTCGAGGTGGCCAGCCGCATGCAGCGTAAATTCATTGCGTTGCTGGGGCCGACGAATTCCGGTAAAACCCACCGCGCGATGGAAGCGCTGGCGAAAGCGGCGAGCGGCGCCTATCTCGCTCCCTTGCGCCTGCTGGCGCTGGAAAACTACGAACGCTTGCAGGGGGCGCGTCCGCATGGCGAAGCCTTGAAGGTCAGCCTGATCACAGGCGAGGAGCGGCGCGTGGTCGAAGGCAGCACCCACGTGGCCAGCACGGTCGAAATGCTGGACAGTAAGACGCCGATCGAAGTGGCCGTGATCGACGAAATCCAGATGCTGGCCGACCGCGACCGCGGCGCCGCCTGGACCGCCGCCGTTTGCGGCGCCCCGGCCGCCACCGTCTACCTGGTCGGCGCACCGGAAGCGCGGCGCGCGATCGAGGCCCTGGCCGAACGTCTCGAGGTGCCGTTGGAGGTGCACGTACTGAAACGCATGGCGCCGCTGGCGATGGAGCCCTCGCCGGTCCGCAAACTGTCGAACCTGCGCCGCGGCGACGCCGTCATCGCCTTTTCGCGGCGCGACGTGCTGATGTGGCGCGACATGATCACCGAAAAGGGGCTATCGGTCGCCACCGTCTACGGCAACCTGTCTCCGGAAGTGCGCCGCGCCCAGGCCGAGCGTTTCCGCGAAGGGCAGGCCGATATCGTGGTCGGCACCGATGCCCTGGCCATGGGCTTGAATATGCCGATCGCGCGCATCGTGATGACCACGGCCGTCAAATACAACGGCTATGAGGAAGAAGAGATTTCGGCGGCGCTGGCCAAGCAGATCGCCGGCCGCGCCGGGCGCTACGGCGTGCACGAAGAAGGGTTTGTCGCCGGCTACGACGACGACACCCATGAAGTGATGCGCGCGCTGATGAAGGAAAAGATCCCGCCGGTGCCGGCCACTGGCTTCGCCGTCGCCCCCTCGCTCGAGCAGCTGCACCGGATCTCCTCGGTGACGGGCGAAACCTCGCTGGTAAAACTGCTGCGACGCTTCGTGCACAACATCGACGTGCCGGACGGTTTTTTCTATCCGCGCATTACGGAAGACCAGAACGAGCGCGCCGAATGGCTCGACACCCTCGACTTGACGGTGGCGGAGAAATTCATGCTGTCGCTGGTGCCGATTTCGAACCGGGTGCCGATGCTGCAAAGCGCCTGGGAACACTGGGCGCTGTCGCTGGCCAAGAAAAAGGTCTCTAAATTGACGCCGCATCCGGAAGGGCTGTTCTGGAAGAACCTGCAGGAAGTCGAAGACACTTGCCGCATGTATTCGGCCTATGCCTGGCTCGGCTACCGCGCACCGGAGTATTTCCCGAGCATCGAAGAGGCGCAGCAGCTGGCGCGTGAAGCGTCGGAGCGGGTCGATGCGCTCTTGCAGCAGCAGAATGCGGCGACGCGCAAGCGTCACGGAAGCAATGTGCACAAGGCCAAGCGCAGGGCCTGATGCCACGGCCTCCGGCAGGGCCGGTCGACCCGGTGTAGGATAGCCGATTCACCACTTCGGATCACCCAACATGAGCACTGCACCTACCCTGGAAGCCTTTAATCAGCGCGGCGTCGGCACCTTGCCCGGCTACCTCGGCATCGAGATCCTCGAGGTCGGCCACCAGACCCTGACCGCCCAGCTGCCGATCAAGCCGCATCACCTGGCGCCGAACGGCTACCTGCACGCCGGCAGCGTGGTGACGCTGGCCGATACGGCCGCCGGCTATGCCTGTATCGCCAGCCTGCCCGAAGGCGCCCAGAGTTTTACGACGATCGAGTTGAAATCGAACCATTTCAGCACCGCGCGCGAGGGGACGATCGTCGCCGTTGCCAGCCTGGTGCATGGCGGCCGCACGACCCAGGTGTGGGATGTGAAGGTGACGGACAAGAGCAATGGCAAGACGATTGCCCTGTTCCGCTGCACCCAGATGATCTTGTACCCTAAAGCAGCCTGAAGTAGCACGTTCAGGGCGAGGGCGGCACGCAAGCGGCCGCTACGCCCGCTGCGGTGCCTCCCACCGCATGCAGGTCGGATGGCGGCTTGCCGTTACCGACCAGGATGGCCGGCTGGCCTTTATAGGTGAGCGTCAATTCCTCGCCTGCATAGTTGGCGAGCGCCTTCGGCACGAAGATGGCGAAGCGGTAGTTCAGGTCGGGATAGAAGCCGCCATGAAAAATCTGCTCGGGCGGGCCTTCCTGGATTTCGGCGGCGATCGCGTCGAGGATGGGCATGGTGTCGCCGGCATTGTTCAAATCGACCTGGCCCTGGTAGCGCAGCGAATAGGGCGGCAGGCCGCCGTATTCTTTTCCTTCGTGGCGCACGCGGAAGCTGTTGACGCTGTAGTGAAAGCCGCGCTGCGCCTGTTCGTTGACGTCGACATTGCACAGCACGAAGATGGCCCAGAAGCCCTGCGAATCGACCGGGGACAGGTAACCGACGCGGTACAGCGCGGCCGACAGCGGAATCGGATTGGTAAAACGGATTTCGTGGGCGTTCGCGACATGCTGGTAATGCAGCACGGCGACCGCCTTCGGCTTCGGCCCGGCGCAGGCGGCCAGCGCGAGCAGCGCCGCTAAACTGCCTATCCTGCGTAAACGATTACCCATTGCATCTCCTTTGCGCATGGCCGCACGCTTGCAGCCCGCGAATGCATCAAGCTTGGCCTCTTGCGGCACTGTCGGCTTGAGCTAAGTCAGGCGTGCTGTAGCGTGTTCGCCATCGAGGCTGCCATACATATAAATCAGTGTAATGACAGAAGGACATTGCGGCAAGGCGAGCACGGCCGGAGGAAGACCTCAGCTTGCGGCCAGCGCCTTTTGCAGAATAGCGTGCACTTCCTTGAAATCGGGCTCGCCGACATAGCGTTTCAGGATGCTGCCATCCTTGCCGATCACGAAGGTGGTGGGCGTCAGGGTGACGTCGCCGAAGGATTTGGCGATATCGCCGCCCGCGTCGAGGGCAACCGTAAACGGGAGTTTTCGGGTCTCGGTGAAATTCAGGACGTAGTTCGGCGGATCGTACTGCATGGCGATCGCCACGAATTCCAGTCCCTGCCCCTTGAACTTGTTGTAGGTGTCGACCATCGCCGGCATCTCCTTGACGCAGGTGGTGCAGGAGGTGGCCCAGAAATTGACCATCACGACCTTGCCGCGCAGGTCGGCGGTGCTGATCTTGTCGCCGGCGATGCTGATGAAGGTGACCTGGGGCGCCTGTTCGGCCTGGCCGAAGCCGGCATAGCCGACGCCCGCCAGCGCCAGCACGAGAGCGCCGATGGCGGCAGGTTTGATCCAGGAACGTTGACGAGCAGTCATGGCGTAAAGGATAAAAAAAAGCGGGACCGCAGTCCCGCCAGGATTACAGGGCGACCGACGAGGTGTTCGGATACTGCGTGCGCAGTTCCTCTTCGCTGATGTATTCGAAGATCTTCACGACGCGCTGCACGCCCGAGACGCTCTGGGCGATCTTGGCCCCCAGGTCGCCTTCGCGCTGGGTCACGCGGCCCATCAGGTACACGGTGCCGCGTTCGGTGACGACCTTGAACGAGGTCGCCGAGATCGTCTTCATCTCGACCAGGCTGCCCTTGACGTTGCCGGTGATCAGGGCGTCCGAGGAGCGCGAGGTATAGCTCGACGGGCCGGCGATGACCAGCTCGTTGATGACGGCGACGACGTTCTCGATGCCGCGCACTTCGCGCTCGACGGCGGCCTTCATGGCTTCGTCGCGCACCTCGCCGGTCAAGAGCACCTTGCGGTTGTAGCTGGCGATGTTCACGTGGCCGGCGTTGCCGACGATCTTCGGTACCTGCACTTCGGCCTTGACTGTGATCGACTTGTCCTCGGTCTGCGCACCCAGCGTGCGGCGGTCCATGGTGGCGGCCGCACTCATCGCGGCGCCGCCAACGACCAGCGGCACGCAGCCCTGCAGCGAGCCGATCAGGGCTGCGCAGAGGACGGCTTTCGCCAGGGAGCCTGTCAGGCCGGGTTTATTCATTCTCGTCTCCTCCGAAAAGCGCGACGTCGATGCCGTCGCAAATAGCGTGAATCGCCACCAGGTGCACTTCCTGGATGCGCGCGGTGCGGCTGTGCGCCACGTTGATGTGGACGTCGGCGTCGGTCAGCAATTTCGCCAGCGCGCCGCCGTCCTTGCCGGTGAAGGCGACGATGCGCATCTCGCGCTCGAGCGCCGCCTCGACGGCGGCCAGCACGTTGCCCGAATTGCCCGAGGTCGAGATCGCCAGCAGGATGTCGCCGGCCTGGCCGAAGGCCTGCACCTGCTTCGAGAAGATCTCGCGGTAGCTGTAGTCGTTGGCGACGGCCGTCAGGATCGAAGTATCCGTGGTCAGCGCGATGGCGGGCAGCGGAAAGCGCTCGCGCTCGAAACGGCCGACCAGCTCGGCAGCAAAGTGCTGGCAGTCGGCGGCGGAACCGCCGTTACCGCAGGCCAGGATCTTGTTGCCGTTGGACAGGGCGCTGAACATCAGTTCAATCGCCTGCGAAATGGGTTGAGACAGAGCCGCGGCCGACTTCAGTTTCAGGTCGGCGCTCTCCTGGAAGTGAGCGAGGATGCGTTGAGTGTTCATAGCCGACGATTATAGTGTAGTAGGGAGTCCGGGCGGCAAAGCAATGTAAAGTTTGCTTACAAAACCGGAGTGGATTGTCAAACTTGAATCGCGTCGCGCAGCCATTCGAGCTGTTCGCCGTCGATGGCGACGACGTCGAAGCGGCAGGGCGGCACATGGGGCAGGCGCTGCAGGTAGACCTGGGCGGCCTTGACCAGCCTGCGAATTTTCTGGGGGGTGATGCTGGCGGCGGCCCCGCCGTGACGGCGGTCGGCGCGCTGGCGCACTTCGACGAAGACGAGCGACTCGCCATCGCGCATGATCAAATCGATCTCGCCGCCTTTACAGGTGAAATTGGCTGCGACCAGCACCAGGCCGTGGCGGCGCAGGTAGCGCAGCGCGGTCTGCTCCCAATCTCGGCCTTGCGCCTGCTTCTCGGAGAGCTTGAGCGCAGCCATGTCCGCACCGTTTATTTCCAGACGACCGTTTCGTAGCCGACGCCGTCACGGTAGACGGCGGCCGCTTCTTCGCGCTGCAGCGACCAGGCGCCATTGTTCTGGCGGACCGACAGGCGCCCGGTGACGCCGTCCAGCGTGAAATTCGTGCCCGGCTGCTGGGACAGGGTACGCGCCACCTGGAAGGCGTCGATGCCGAGCGCGTACAGGCGCTGCATGTCGAGCGAATCGCTGTCCACGGGGCGCGGATAGACCATCACGGCCGGGTGGTCCGGCTGCACGGTCCAGGGCAGGTCGACCAGGCGCACGCCGTCGAGTTCCGGCACCGACAGACCCGGGGAACGGCCCGGATTGGCCGCCGAGATCGCATAGGTCGGCAAGGAGGTGCCGAGCGCGCTGCGCACCTGGCGCAGGGCGCCGGCGTCGAGTGCGGCGAACACGAGTTCAGGACGGTCGATCGCCAGGCGCGAACGCAGCTCGGCCAGGGCCGTGGCGTCCACATAACCGTCCAGGATCGGCAATTCGGCCGTCGCGTTATTGCGTCCCAAACGGGCCCAGCGCGCTGCAAAGGCGCCGGCGGTGCGCTGCTGCCAGGCGGCTTTGCCGCTCAGCACGATAGCGCGTCCCATCGGATGTTCCTGTGCGGCCCAGTCGGCCACCTGCCGCGCTTCTTCTTCCACCGACAGGCCGACCACCAGCATCTGCGGCGGCAGCGGGCGTTCCGTCTGCGGGTGATTCAGGGCAATGGTCGGTTTGACGACCGCATTGCTGGCGACGATCGCCGCCACGCTCGAGCGCGCCAAGGGACCGACGACGATGTCGTTCTGCTGGGCCGCACGCGCATAGGCTTCCAGGGTCGACTCGGGCGAATCGCCGCTTGCTACCACGTTGACTTCGATGCCGTTGCGGTCGCGCTCGTGGCCGGCCATGAAACCGGCGCGCACGGCCTCGGCGGCCTGGCCGAGGGCGGGCGACTGCAGCGGCAGCAGCAGGGCGATGCGCGCCGTGCCGGCCGCTGGCCGGGCCTGGGATTGCGGCGTGCCGGTGCCCGGATACAATTCCACCGGAGAAGTGCGGGTTTCCGATGCCGGCGGTTCTACCGGCGGCGGCGGCGGCGCGGGTGGCTGCACCCTTGTGTTTGGCTCGGCGGGCGCGCACAATCCGCCCGGTACGCCGCAACCCAGGTCGGGCGGCATCGGGCTGGTGCAGCCTGCCAACATGCCCACCGCGCCGACCGCCAGCAGGCTCCTCATCAGATTTGAATTAAGACTTTTTACGAGCATCGTATCCTCAACATGACCGACAACCAGTCCATCGATATCGCCCAGCTCCCCGTGATGGCCGAGGCAGCTCAACAGTCTTATCCTACAGCAACATTGTATGTGGTGGCCACTCCGATCGGGAACGCCACCGACATCACGCTGCGCGCGCTGCACCTGCTGGCGCTGGCCGACGTGGTCGCCTGTGAGGATACCCGCAAAACCGGCGCCTTGCTCACCCGTTACGGCTTGAACAAGCAGATGGTCGCGGCACATCAGCATAACGAACGCGAAGCGGCCGACAAGCTGATTGCCCGCCTGCGTGCCGGCGAACGTGTCGCTTTGGTGTCGGATGCCGGCACGCCCGCCGTCTCGGACCCGGGCGCGCGCATCGTCGACGCCGTGCGCGAGGCCGGCCTGCGCGTGCTCCCGCTGCCGGGGGCCTCGGCCTCGGTGACCGCCTTGTCCGCCTCCGGCCTGGTCAACGACCGTTTCAATTTTGTCGGCTTCTTGCCGGCCAAATCGAAGCAGCGCGAAGCGGCGTTGCAGGAACTGGTGCGCGAGCCGGCCACGCTGGTGATCTACGAGGCGCCGCACCGAATCGTCGATTGCGTCGAGGGTTTGATGAGCGTGTTCGAGCCGACGCGCCAGGTCGTGTTTGCGCGCGAGCTCACGAAATTGTTCGAAGAGGTGCACCGCTGCCGGCTGGAAGAGGCGCTGGCCTGGGTCAAGGCTGATCAACACCGCGAGCGGGGCGAGTTTGTCGTGCTGGTCGAAGGAGCGACGCTCGAGACCGATGCGCAGGATGCCGAGGCCGAGCGCATCCTGAAAATTTTATTAAGCGAATGCAGCGTCAAGCAGGCCGCGAATTTGACGGCGCAGATTACGGGGCGCAAGAAGAATGCGCTGTATGAGCGGGCCTTGCAGATCAAAGGGGAGGCGTAGGGTGGGCACTCCGTGCCCACGCGGTACGGCGGGTGAATATCGATTGCGCATATGGCGAAGCCGCGACACATCAAGCAGTGAGACGGCGTGGGCACAGAGTGCCCACCCTACGGCTCGCTCACCACTTGCACCCGCTGTCCTTCTTGTCCGCCAGGATTAACAAAGGCCCCAACAACCCTCCCGGCAAACCGTCCTTGCAATCCCTCCGCTTGGCCGCCCCGATCGCCCGCGCCGCGCGCGTTTCCGTCTCCAGCGGTTTATCGGGAAACTGACCGACCGCCGTTCCCTCCTTGGCCGGATCACGCATGTTGGCCAGCGAACGCGCCATCTGGCGCGCCGCTTCGCGGTCGAAGTGCGGCGCCTCCGGCTCGGGCTGCGGCGCCTGCTGCACCGTGAACGGTTCGGGCTGCGCCGGCGCGGAATCGACTGCGATCACGGGCTTCGGCCGCTCGGTTCTCGCACGTGGTGTCGGACGCGGCGCCGGCTGCGATGGTGGCGTCGGCGCGGCCTCCGGCGCGGGCGGCGCCGGCGGAGGCGGCTGCAAGCGCACCGCGATCGGACGCGGCGGCTCCTGCGCTTCACGCCGCCAGCCGTCACGCTGCAGGTTCAGCACCAGCGCGTGCAGCGCCAGCGAGACCGCGATCCCGGCCGCGATGCGCCGCTGCGCCCGCCCCGCATCGTCCTCGAAGACAAGTCCGCCTGTTGCTGCCAGTTTCACAATGCCGTCATCCTTGTTGCACGAAAACTCCACAAATTTCAAACGCGACCTTGACCGATGGGCCTGCAGCGGCTATGATGTGTGTCTTCGGAGTGTAGCGCAGCCCGGTAGCGCATCTGGTTTGGGACCAGAGGGTCCAAGGTTCGAATCCTTGTACTCCGACCAGTATTAAGAAGAAAGCCGACAGCGTAAGCTGTCGGCTTTTTTCGTTTACGTCCGCCGAAAAATGAAGAAAGCGCCCGTCGAATAGCCTTCGACCGGGCGCTTGTGCGTTGGTTCAACCCAGGCGCTTCGCCGCGATCGCATTCCCCGCGCGGCTCGACCCCTTGCGACCGAGCTGCTGCGAGATGAACTGGCCCGCATCAACCACCTGGTCGAGATCGATCCCGGTCTCGATGCCCAGGCCGTGCAGCAGGTACAGCACGTCCTCGGTCGCCACGTTGCCGGTCGCGCCTTTCGCGTACGGGCAGCCGCCCAGGCCCGACACCGACGAGTGGAAAATCTGCACGCCTACTTCCAGGCTGGCGTAGATGTTGGCCAGCGCCTGGCCATAGGTGTCGTGGAAGTGGCCCGACAGCTGCTGCAGCGGGAATTCGCGCGCGGCCGCCAGCATCACTTCCTGCGTCTTGCGCGCGGTCGAGACGCCGATGGTGTCGGCGATGTCGATCTCGTCGCAGCCGAGGTCGCGCATGCGGCGCACCACGTCGGCCACCGCATCCAATGGCACCTCGCCCTGGTAGGGGCAGCCGAAAGCCGTGCTGATGCTGCCGCGCAGGCGCAGGCCGTTGGACTTGGCCGCTTTCGCCACCGGCTCGAAGCGCGCGATCGATTCGGCGATCGAGCAGTTGATGTTCTTTTGCGAGAAAGCCTCCGAAGCCGAACCGAAGATCACGACTTCGTCGGCTTTCGCGGCCAGTGCCGCTTCGAAGCCCTGCATGTTCGGGGTCAGCGCCGAATAGATCGTGCCCGGCAGGCGCGTGATGCGTGCCATCACCTCGGTGCTGGTCGCCATCTGCGGCACCCATTTCGGCGACACGAAGGAGGCCGCTTCGACATTGCTGAAACCGGCGCGTGACAGACGGTCGACCAGCTCGATTTTCACGTCCGCGCTGATCGTTTCCTTTTCGTTCTGCAGGCCGTCGCGCGGACCGACTTCGACGATTTTGACTTTCTTCGGCAGGGTGCTCATCTCAGTATCCCAGGTTGCGGTCGACGATATCGTCCACCGGTTGGCCGCTTTCGAAGGCGGCGATTTTAAAGGCGATCTGGCGTACGGCTTCATCACGCAGGGTCACTGCGGAGATGTGCGGCGTGATCGTGATGCGCGGCTCGTCCCAGAACGGGTGCGGCGCCGGCAGCGGTTCGTTGCGGAACACGTCGAGCGTAGCGCCGGCGATGTGGCCCGAGCGGATCAGCGCCAGCAGATCCGGCTCGGCCACCTGCGCGCCGCGCGCGACGTTGATGACGTAGGCGCCCTGCGGCAGCGTCGCCAGCCGGCGGCGGTCGAGCAGGTTGTTGGTGTCGGGCGTCAGCGGCAGCAGCGAGACCAGCACGCGCGTGCCGCTTAAAAACGCGTCGAGCGATTCGAGACCGGCGAAGCACTCGACGCCCGGTAAATCCTTCGGCGTGCGGCTCCAGCCGCGCACGGGAAAGCCGAAGCCGCGCATGGTTTCCACCACCCGCAGGCCAAGCTTGCCGAGGCCCATGACGCCGACCGTAAAATCTTCCTTCGCATAGCTTGGGAGCGGCGACCACAGGCCATGTCGCGCCTGCTGCTCGTACTCGTCGAAGCGGCGGAAGTAGCGCAGCGTCGCATACGTCACGTATTCCGCCATCTGCACCGCCATGCCGGCGTCGCCCAGGCGCACGAGCGGCACGTCCGGCAGCGACTCGCCGAATTTGAGAATCGCATCCGCACCGGCGCCCATCAGGAACACGGCTTTTACGTGGCCCAGCTGCGCCAGCAGCGCCGCGGGAGGCGCCCACAGTACCGCGTAGTCGCAAGTGCCGAGGGTCTCTCCTTCCTGCCAGCTGAGGGTCTCGGCACCCGGCAGCACCCGCGCGAAGTCCTCGACCCAGCCGCCGGTCTGGCCATCGCCGCGATACAGCAGGATGCGCATTTGTTATGCCGCCTTGAAGGCCAGCAGCGGCGCGCCGTCCGCCACCTGGTCGCCCACCGCGTACAGCACCTCTTCGACCAGGCCGTCCGACGGCGCCGCGATCGTGTGCTCCATCTTCATCGCTTCCATGATCACCAGCGGCTCGCCCTTTTTCACCGTTTGGCCGCCCTCGACCATCACGGCCACGACCTTGCCCGGCATCGGCGCGGTCAGGCGTCCGCCGGCCGCCTCGGCTTCGCCGGCATGCGCCATCGGGTCGTTGTAGGTAAAGTTATGGTGTTCGCCGTTGGTGAACACGTGGAACAGGTCGCCATCGCGGCGCACCGCGCCGTGCATCGATTGCTCGCCGAGGCGGATCGACAGCGTCGCACCGTCATGGCCGCTGACGCTCAAGGGCTGCTTCACGCCGCCGACGTCCAGTTCCCAGCCCTGCGGGTGGTACACCACGCCGACCTGGTAGGCACCGCCTTCGAGACCGGCCGCGTGCTCGTCGGCGAAGGAGAGTTGACGGCGATAGTCGCCGTTCAGGCGCCAGCCCTGCGCCTGGCCCCACGGGTCGGCCGCAACGCGCGAGGCGCCGCTCGAGCGCTTTTTCTCGGACTCGATCAGCGCCACCGCCGCCAATGCCAGCGCACCGGCGGGCGCCGCTTTCGACGGCGGGAACAGGGTCGCGCCGTTACGCTCGATCAGGCCCGTATCCAGGTCGGCCGTCGAGAAGGCCTCGCCTTCCACGAGGCGTTTCAGGAAGGCGATGTTGGTGGCGAGACCGACGATCTGGAATTCGGAGAGTGCCTGCGACAAACGCGCCAGCGCCTGGGTGCGGTCCACGCCCCAGACGATCAGCTTGGCGATCATCGGATCGTAGAACGGAGAAATCGCATCGCCTTCGCGCACGCCCGAATCGATACGCACGCCGGCCGGTTCCACGCCGGCGACGCCGCCCAGCTCGAAGTTCACGGCGTTCGGGGTATCCATGTGGCGCAGCGTGCCGATCGACGGCAGAAAACCCTTCTCCGGATTCTCGGCATAGATGCGCGCCTCGATCGCATGGCCGTGGATGGCCAGTTCGTTCTGCTTCTTCGGCAGCGGTTCACCGAAGGCCACGCGCAGCTGCCATTCGACCAGGTCGGTCCCGGTGATCATCTCGGTGACCGGGTGCTCCACCTGCAGGCGCGTGTTCATTTCCATGAAGTAGAAGGAACCGTCCTGGTTGGCGATGAATTCGACCGTGCCGGCGCCGACGTAATTGACGGCGCGCGCCGCGTTGACGGCCGCCTCTCCCATCGCCGCGCGGCGGTCGAGCGTCATGCCCGGCGCCGGCGCTTCTTCCAGCACCTTCTGGTGGCGGCGCTGCACCGAGCAGTCGCGCTCGTGCAGGTAGACGCAGTTGCCGAGTTTGTCGGCAAACACCTGGATCTCGATGTGGCGTGGGCGCGTTAAATATTTTTCGACCAGGACCTTGTCGTCGCCGAAGGAGCTGATCGCTTCGCGCTTGCAGGAGCCGAGCGCGGCGACGAAATCTTCGCTGCGTTCGACCACGCGCATACCCTTGCCGCCGCCGCCGGCACTGGCTTTCAGCAGCACCGGATAGCCGATGCGGTCGGCCTGCTGGCGCAGGAATTCCGGATCCTGGTTGTCTCCGTGGTAGCCCGGCACCAGCGGCACGTTGGCGCCTTCCATCAGCTGCTTCGCGGCCGACTTCGAGCCCATGGCGCGCATCGAGGAACCCGGCGGGCCGATGAAGACCAGGCCGGCCTGCTCGCAGGCTTCGGCGAATTCCGCGTTCTCGGACAGGAAGCCATAGCCCGGGTGGATCGCCTGGGCGCCAGTGGTCTTCGCCACCTCGATGATTTTCTGGCCGCGCAGGTAGCTTTCCTTGGCGGCGGCAGGCCCGATCAACACCGCCTCATCGCAGACCGCAACGTGTTTCGATCCGGCGTCCGCTTCCGAATACACGGCGACGGTGCGGATACCCATGCGGCGCGCGGTGGCGGCGACACGGCAGGCGATTTCGCCACGGTTGGCGATGAGGATCTTGGTGAACATGCGTTGTCTCGCTAATTTTTTAGTGTTGATCGTATTGGAAAAGCGGGCCTGCGATCAGCAGCCGCAGCTTTCCTTCGGCGCCGATTCGAGCGTCGCCGAGCGGGTTTTCAGGCCCAGTTTCGCCAGCAGCGCGCGGTCGTCTTCCGCTTCCGGATTGCCCGTGGTGAGCAGCTTGTCGCCGTAGAAGATGGAATTCGCGCCGGCCATGAAGCACATCGCCTGCACCGCTTCGCCGAGTTGACGCCGTCCGGCCGACAGGCGCACGCGCGCTTTCGGCATGGTGATGCGTGCGACCGCGATGGTGCGCACGAATTCGAGCGGGTCGAGCGGATCGAGGCCGTGCAGCGGCGTGCCTTCGACTTGCACCAGGTGGTTGACCGGGACGGACTCCGGATACGGATTCAGGTTCGCCAGCTGGGCGATCAGGCCGGCGCGCTGCTCGCGCGTCTCTCCCATGCCGACGATGCCGCCGCAGCAGACCTTCAGGCCGGCGTTGCGCACGCGACCCAGCGTATCCAGGCGGTCCTGGTATTCGCGGGTCGAGATCACGTTGTTATAGAAATCCGGCGCGGTGTCGATGTTGTGGTTGTAGAAATCGAGGCCGGCGTTCTTCAGCTGCTCGGCCTGGCCTTCTTCCAGCATGCCCAGGGTTGCGCAGGTTTCCATGCCCAGCGCTTTCACTTCGCGCACCATCTCTTCGACCTTGGCCATGTCGCGCTCTTTCGGGCTGCGCCAGGCGGCGCCCATGCAGAAGCGGGTGGCGCCGTTGGCTTTCGCCTGGCGCGCGGCGTCGAGCACGGTATCGATGTCGAGGATCTTCTTGGCTTCGACCCCGGTGTCGTAGCGCGCCGCCTGCGGGCAGTAGCCGCAGTCCTCCTCGCAGCCGCCGGTCTTGATCGACAGCAGGGTCGCCAGTTCGACGTCGCCGTCCGGGAAGTGGGCGCGGTGCGCTTCCTGGGCGCGGAACATCAGCTCGTTGAACGGCAGTTCGAACAGGGCCAGCACGTCGGCCAGCGGCCAGGTGGCGTCAGGCCGTTCCTTGATGGCGGCGGTCGGACGGTGGAGGGCGACGGTGTGGGGAGCATTCATAATAATCCTTCAGCTTGTGTTACAGAGCCCGCGTCGACGGCCAGCCCGGCAGTCCCGCGAGATCGATGAATCGGGCCGCATTGGCGGCAGTAGGGTGTTCGAGGCGCGGCACCACGCCCAGCAGCGGGGCCGGGATGCGCGCCTCCAGCGCCTCGATGTTCTCGTCGAAAAAGCGCATGTCCGGGTCCGCCGTGTTCGCGACCCAGCCGGCCAGCACCAGGCCGCGCGCGACGATCGCTTCGATTGTCAGCAGCGCATGGCTGATGCAGCCCAGGCGCATGCCGACCACCAGGATCACCGGCAGGTTCAGCTGCTCGGCCAGGCCGGCGCTGTCGAAGGTATCGGAGAAGGGCACGCAAAAGCCGCCCACGCCTTCGACCACGACGGCGTCCGACGCGGCCAGGATCTCGGCGTAGGCGGCGATGATCGGCACCGGATCGATGGTGACGCCTTCCATGGCGGCCGCGATGTGCGGCGCGCAGGGTTCGCGCAGCATGAAGGGCGTGGTGATGTTTTGCGGCAGGTGCACGTTGCCGGCGGCGGCCAGCATATCGGCATCCTCGTTGTGGAGTTCTCCATCGCGCAGCTCGGCCCCGGCGGCGACCGGCTTCATGCCGCAGGCGCGATGGCCCGCTTCGACCAGTTTATGCAGGATGGCGCTCGAGACCAGGGTCTTGCCGATTTCGGTATCGGTGCCGGTCACGAAGCAGCAGAAGCGGCCGGGAATGCCTTCGGCGGCCAGGGCCTCGCTTGGCGCGCTGACGGGCTTTCCCTCGTTGGCGGTCAAGACGGGTGTGGGCGGAATCGCCAGTTCGACCGCCGGTTCCTGTGGATCGTTGAGGTTCTTGGTCACATGGCCTCCAGTTCGTTCAATGCCGTCACCAGCTGCGCGACTTCATCATGGGTGTGCGCGGCCGACAGCGTGACGCGCAGGCGCGCCGTCCCTTTCGGCACCGTCGGCGGACGGATCGCCGGCACCCACAATCCCTTCGCGTACAGGGCCGCCGCCACGCGCAGCGCCTCCTCGTTCTCGCCGATGAGAATCGGTTGAATTGGCGTGTGCGACTCCGGCCGCTGCCAGCGCGTCAGGCGCAGGTCGGCGTCGAGCTGGGCGATCAGTAGCTCCAGGTGGCTGCGCAGGCCGGCGCCTTCGTCGCTGGTGATGATGTCCAGGCTCGTCAGCAGGGCGTGCGCCAGCGCCGGCGGCGCGGCTGTCGTGTAGATGTATGGGCGCGCGCGCTGGATCATCAGCTCGATCACGCTGGCGTGGGCGGCGATGAAGGCGCCGCTGACGCCCGCCGCTTTTCCCAGCGTGCCGACGTACACCAGGTTCGGCGAGCGCAATCCGAAATGCTCGAGGGCGCCGCGGCCCTGGGCGCCCAGCACGCCGAAGCCGTGGGCGTCGTCGACGAACAGCCAGGCGCCATGGCGTTCGCACAGGGCCAGCAGCTGCGGCAGCGGCGCCAGGTTGCCGTCCATGCTGAAGACGCTGTCGGTGGCGACGATTTTGGTGGCCGCGCTGCTGGCCGCGAGTTGCGCCTCCAGGGCCGCGACGTCGCCGTGCGGGTAGATGCTGACGCCGGCTTTCGCCAGGCGCGCGCCGTCGATCAGCGAGGCATGGTTCAGCGCTTCCGAGAAGATGACGGCATCGCTGTCGCCGCCGAGCGCCGTCAGCACGGCGAGGTTCGCCATGTAGCCGGTGCTCAGGTACAGCGCGCGTGCATCCTCGATGTGCGGGGCGACGAATTCGGCCAGGCGTTCCTCGAGGATGGCGTGGGCGCGGCTATGCCCGCTGATCAGGTGAGAAGCGCCGCTGCCGGCGCCGTACAGCTGGGCGCCGGCACGCAGGGCTTCCACCACGCGCGGATGCGCGGCGAGACCCAGGTAGTCGTTGCTGCAAAACGCCAGCATGGCGCGCCCGTCGACCACCTGCAGCGGCGTGCAGCGCGTGTCGGCCACGCGCCGGCGGCGGATGAGACTTTGCTCGTCCAGCGCGGCCAGCTTGCGGTTGATGTTCTCGATCAGGTCCATCATCAGGCCGCGATCACGGATTCGAACACGGTTTTGACACGCACGCCGAGGAGGTCGATCTCTTCCTCGTCCAGCACATAGGGCGGCATCACGTAGACGGTGCGCCCGATCGGGCGCAGCAGCAGTTCGTTCTCGACGGCGGTCGTGAAGAAGCGCCGCGCGAAGCTCGATGCGCGTGCGGCGTCCGGCTCGATGGCGTCAAACGCGAAGATCATGCCGCGCTGGCGGAAGGCGTGCGTGCGCTCGTGTTCGGCCAGCGGCGCCAGCGCGATGGTCAGCTTCGTCGCCAGCTCGCGGTTGCGGTTCAAGACGTCGTCGTCGCGGAAGATCTGCAAAGTCGCCAGGGCCGCGCGGCAGGCCAGCGCATTGCCGGTGTAGGAGTGCGAATGCAGGAAGCCGCGCGTGATGTCTTCGCTGTAAAAGGATTGATAGATGTCGTCGGTCGTCAGCACCAGGGACAGAGGCAAGTAGCCGCCGCTGATGCCTTTCGACAGGCACAGGAAATCGGGCCAGATCGCCGCCTGCTCGCAGGCGAAGAAGGTACCGGTGCGGCCGCAGCCGACCGCGATCTCGTCGGCGATCAGGTGCACGTGGTGGCGGTCGCACAGCTCGCGCAGCAGTTCCAGGTACAGCGGGTCGTGCATCGCCATGCCGGTCGCGCACTGCACCAGCGGTTCGACGATGATCGCGGCGATTTTGTTGGCGCGTTCTTCGAACAGCCGCTCCACGTCCTTGATGGCGCGCTTTGCCACGTCCTGCGCCGATTCGCCTTCGACGGCATTCCTTGCATCGGGCGACGCCACCACGTGGGAAGCGCGCAGCAGCGGGCCGTAGGCATCCTTGAACAGCGGGACGTCGGTGACCGACAAAGCGCCGACGGTCTCGCCGTGGTAGCTGCCCTGCAGGCAGACGAATTCCTGCTTGTCGCCGTAACCCGCGTTGCGCCAGGCGTGAAAACTCATCTTCATCGCGATCTCGACCGCCGAGGCGCCGTCGGACGCGTAGAAGGCGTGGCCGAGCGCGTGGCCGGTGAGCGCGGCCAGCTGCTCCGACAGTTCGATCACCGGCTCGTGCGTAAACCCGGCCAGCATCGCGTGTTCCAGCGTGTCCAGTTGCTCTTTTAACGCTGCGTTGATGCGCGGGTTGGCGTGGCCGAACAAATTCACCCACCAGGAGCTGATCGCATCCAGGTAGCGTTTATTTTCGTGATCGTACAGCCACGGGCCCTTGGCGCGGGCGACCGCGATCAGCGGCACCTCTTCGTGGTGCTGCATCTGCGTGCAGGGGTGCCACACGCTGCGCAGGCTGCGTGCGATCCAGTCGGAAGAGGTGTGCTGCTTCAAGGTGATTCCTATTATTTAATTCAGCCAGTTCGGCTTGCGCTTCTCGAGGAAGGAAGCGACGCCTTCGCGCCCTTCGCTTGAAGCGCGAATGCCCGCGATACGCTCCGCCGTGTCGCGCAGCAGCGCATCCGTCACCGGCGCGCCGACGACTTCGCGCACCAGCTTTTTCGCTTCGACGACGGCGTTCGGGCTGTTCGACACCAACGCTTTCACCAGGCCGGCCACGGTGGTGTCGAGCGCATCGGCCGCCACCACTTCATGTGCAAAGCCCATGCGCAGCGCGCTAGCGGCGTCGAAGCGTTCGGCGGTGATGAAGTAACGGCGCGCCGCCTGTTCGCCCATCGCCTTGATGACGTAGGGAGAGATGGTCGCCGGGATCAGTCCCAGCTTCACTTCCGACAGGCAGAAGTTGACCGTGTCGGCCGCGACCACGATGTCGCAGGCTGCGACCAGGCCCATGCCGCCGGCGTAGCAGTCGCCTTGCACCTTCGCCACCGTCGGCTTCGGGCACAGGTAGATCGTGCGCAGCATGTCGGCCAGGCGCGACGCGTCGGCCAGGTTCTCGTCGTGCGAGTAGCCGGCCATTTTCTTCATCCAGTTCAGATCGGCGCCGGCGCAGAAGGCCGGGCCGTTCGCGGCCAGCACGACCGCGCGTACCAGCTCATTGCGTCCGAGTTCGTCGAAGGCGAGGGCCAGCTCGGCGATCGCCTGCTCATTGAACGCGTTGCGCAGCTCCGGGCGGTTCAGGGTGACGGTGGCGACCTTGTCGGCGATCGCGATGCTAAGGGTCTCGTAGTTCATATCCACTCCTTACATGCGGAAGACGCCGAACTTCGTCTCTTCGATCGGCGCGTTCAGCGCGGCCGACAGGCCCAGGCCCAACACCATCCGCGTATCGGCCGGATCGATGACGCCGTCGTCCCACAGGCGCGCCGACGCGTAATACGGGTGGCCCTGGTGCTCGTACTGTTCCTTGATCGGCTGCTTGAAGCTGGCTTCTTCCTCAGGCGACCACTGTCCGCCCTTGGCTTCGATGCCGTCGCGTTTGACGGTGGCGAGCACGGACGCCGCCTGGTCGCCGCCCATCACGGAAATGCGCGCGTTCGGCCACATCCACAGGAAGCGCGGCGAGAAGGCACGGCCGCACATGCCGTAGTTGCCGGCACCAAAAGAGCCGCCGATGATGACGGTGAATTTCGGCACCGAGGCAGTCGCCACCGCGGTGACCATCTTGGCGCCGTTGCGGGCGATGCCTTCGTTTTCGTACTTGCGGCCGACCATGAAGCCGGTGATGTTCTGCAGGAAGACCAATGGAATCTTGCGCTGGCAGCACAGCTCGATGAAGTGCGTCCCTTTTAAAGCCGACTCCGAGAACAGGATGCCGTTGTTCGCGATGATGCCGACTTTCACGCCGTAGATGTGGGCGAAGCCGCACACCAGCGTGGTGCCGTAGCGTGCCTTGAACTCGTCGAATTCGCTGCCGTCGACCACGCGCGCGATCACTTCGCGCACGTCGAAGGGTTTACGGGTGTCGACGGGAATCACGCCATACAGCTCTTCCGGCGCATACTTCGGTTCCACGCTTTCGCGCGTCGCGCCCTGCACCAGTTTGGTGCGATTTAAATTCGAGACGATGGTACGGGCCAGCGACAGCGCGTGCAGATCGTTCTGGGCCAGGTGGTCGACCACGCCGGACAGGCGGGTGTGGACGTCGCCGCCGCCCAGGTCTTCGGCGCTCACGACTTCGCCGGTCGCCGCTTTGACCAGCGGCGGGCCGCCCAGGAAGATGGTGCCTTGTTCCTTGACGATGATGGATTCGTCGCTCATCGCCGGCACGTAGGCGCCGCCGGCCGTGCAGGAGCCCATGACGACCGCGATCTGCGGAATGCCCTTGGCGGACAAATTCGCCTGGTTATAAAAGATGCGGCCGAAATGGTCGCGGTCCGGGAACACGTCGTCCTGGTTCGGCAGATTCGCGCCGCCGGAGTCGACCAGGTAGATGCACGGCAGGTTGTTCTGCTCGGCGATTTCTTGGGCGCGCAGGTGTTTTTTGACCGTCATCGGGTAGTAGGTGCCACCCTTCACCGTAGCGTCATTGCAGACGATCACGCATTCCTGGCCGGCCACGCGGCCGATGCCGGTGATGATGCCGGCTGCCGGCGCGGCGTTGTCGTACATGTCGTAGGCAGCCAGCTGGGAAAACTCGAGGAAGGGCGTGCCCGGGTCGAGCAGCATCTGCACGCGGTCGCGCGGCAGCAGTTTGCCGCGCGCGACGTGCTTGGCGCGTGCCGATTCGCCGCCGCCTTCGGCGATCGCGGCCACTTTCGCGCGCAGGTCGTCGACGATGGCCTGCATGGCCGCGGCGTTCGCTTTGAAATCGTCGCCACGCGGGTTGAGTTTGGTCTCGATGTGGGGCATGCCGTCCTCTATTGTTCTGTCTCGTGCTTACTTGGGAAATGTGCCGTCCAGATAGAACCAGCGGACTTCTCCGCCGAGCGCCGGATCGGGTTCGCGCAGGAAGCGGCTGACTTCGTGCAGCCGGTGCGCGCGGCCCGCCACCTTGAAACGCGCGACGAATTCGACCGTATCGCTATCTGGATGATCCGGCAATTCTGCTTTACGTTGACGTAAACGTAAAGCAGATTTTATCTCAAGGCCGAGCCAGCGAAGTTCTTCATCCGGGTCGAGGATCGCGTCCTGAGGCCGGGTGCTGGGGTGCCAGGTCGCGCGCAGGTAGTCCTCGTTGCGCTGGGTATAGGCCGTGTAGCGCGAGCGCATCAGGGCCTCCGCCGTGGGCGGCAGGGCCGTGCCGGCGAGATACGGGCCGCAGCAGCTGGCGAGCGCGGCGCCGCCGCAGGGGCAGGCGCCAGATGGGGTGGTCGGTTTGGACATCCCGCGATTATCCGCGATTTTCAAGGAGGCCGACGCTGCCGGCCAAGGTGGCTGCCTAAACAGTAGGCAGCATCACCGTAAATACGCTGCCGGCGCCCGGCCCGTCGCTCTCCGCCGTGACAGTGCCGCCATGCAGGCCGACGACATTCCTCACCAGCGCCAGGCCGATGCCGAGTCCTCCTTGCGAGCGGTCCGGCGTGCGTTCGGCCTGGGTGAACAGGTCGAACACGTGCGGCAGCAGCGCCTTGTCGATGCCGATCCCGTTGTCGCGCACGCGGATCTGCGCCTGGCCTGCCGCACAGCTGACCGTCACGTCGATGCGTCCGCCGCGCGGCGTGTACTTTGCCGCATTATTGAGCAGGTTGGCCACCACCTGCACCAGCCGGTTCGGGTCGCCCATGACCCGCGCCTCGGCCGGCACCGGCGCGACGGCCAGGGCGTGTTCGCGCGCCTCGATGAGCGGACGCGACTGCTCGACGGCGCTGCGGATCGTGGCGTCAATCTCGACTGCAAGGTGTTCCAGCTGGATCAGGCCGCGCGTGACGCGCGAGATGTCGAGCAGGTCGTCCACCAGCGAGGTCATGTGCCGCACCTGCCGGCTGATGACTTCGCTCGAGCGGCGCACCCGCTCCTCGCTGGCGATGCCGATTTTCAGCAGCTCGGCCGCCGAGGCGATCGGCGCCAGCGGATTGCGCAGCTCGTGCGCCAGCATGGCGAGGAATTCGTCCTTGCGCCGGTCCTGTTCCTTCAGCGAGCCGTACAGGCGGGCATTCTCGAAACTGTTGGCCGCGATCGAAGCGAGCTGGACGAGGATGGCTTCGTCCTGCTCCGTGAAATCTCCTTCGAACTTGTCGGACGCCTGGATCAGGCCGATGTTCTGCCCGGTACGGTCGAGCAGGGGCACGGCCAGATAGCCGCGGATCGCCGGATGTTGGGCGGCGTGGGCGCCAAAACCCTTCCAGGCCGGATGGGCTTCCAGCTCGGCCTGGGTCAGGCGCGTGACCTGGTTGGTGCGGCAGACTTCGGCGTAGATGCCGCTGCCGTCCGGCTTGACGTCGTAGCTGCGGTAGCGCGCATATTTATCCGACATCGACACCGCATTGATTTCCTGGGCGCCGCCCACATTCAGCGAGACGACCGCCTGGTGCACTTCCAGGATGGCGCGCACTTCCTCGACCAGGCCGGCGGCGATTTTCTCGGTCGACAGGGCGCTGCCGAGGCTGCGCGAAGCCTGGGCGACTTTCACCAGCAAGGCCGAATGGCGCTGCTCGCGGTCGAGGCGCTCGGCCAGTTCGGCCTGGGCCGTGACCATTTCGTGGATATCCTTGGTAGCGCCAATCCATTCGCGTACCGCGCCGTCGGCATCCGCGATCGGCACGCCTTTTACGGCCATCCAGCGATAACTGCCGTCGAGCTGGCGCAGGCGGTAAGTGGTCTCGTAGACAGAACCGCTGGCTGCGCAATCGAGCCAGGTGCGGCGCGCGGATTCGCGATCGTCCGGGTGCACGGCGTCGAGCCAGCCGTATTCCTTCCACTCGTCGTAGCTCTGGCCGGTCATTGAGCGCCAGGTCGGCGAATCCTCGAGCACGCGGCCGTCGGGCGTGGTGCTCCACACGGTCTGGGAGGTCGCCATCACGAGCGAGCGGAAACGCTGCTCGCGCTCGCGCAGGGCTTTTTCGGCGATGACGCGGTCGGTAATGTCCTCGTGCATCAGCATGACTTCGAGGATGCGGCCCTGATGATCCTTGATCGGGTGCGCGCGCGCCGTCACCCAGCGTGCGCGGCCGGTGCCGCCCAGCACCACGACGTCGTAATAGATGGCGGGGATCTCGACCGATTCCCCGTCCAGGGCCCGTTTCAGATAGCCGGCAATGCCGCTCTCGACCAGCTGCGGATCGTCCAGCAGGCGGTAGTCGCCGAGGATGTAGGTATAGAGGGGTGTGCCTTCATGGATTTGCCACAGCTGTTCCCAGGCTTTATTCACGCGCAGGGTGCGGCCGTCGGGCGCCACGATCTGGATGCTGGTCGGCGCCTGTTCGAACAGTTCCCGGAACCGGGTTTCGGAGCTGGGAGGGTGTTCGGGGATAGGATCAGGCGGCATGGGCTCCGGAGGCGCGTGTAGTTACGCGCGGCATGATGTCATAGTTTCAGCTTCTCCGCTCAACTATTCGGGGCCGCCCATCCGCCTCATTCAATGCGACTGGAACTCCTCGGTCGCCACGAACAAATCCCAGCAGGCGATGAACAGCGCGGCCACCACCGGGCCGATCACGAAGCCGTTCAGGCCGAACAGGGCCATGCCGCCCAGGGTCGACAAGAGCACCAGGTAATCCGGCATTTTCGTGTCCTTGCCGACCAGGATCGGGCGCAGCACGTTGTCGACCAGGCCGATCACCAGCACGCCGAAGGCGATCAGGACCACGCCCTGCCAGATGGCGCCCGTGACCAGGAAGTAGACCGCCACCGGCGCCCAGACGACGGCCGCGCCGATCGCCGGCAGCAGCGACAGGAAGGCCATCACCACGGCCCATAGCAGCGGCGCCTGCACGCCCAGGAACCAGAAGATCAGGCCGCCCAGCGCGCCCTGCGCCGCCGCCACCAGCACATTGCCCTTCACGGTGGCGCGGATCACGGTCGTGAAGTTGGTGAACAGGCGCTGCTTGTATTTCAGGCTGAGCGGAATGGCCTGCCGCACGCGCGTCGCCAGCGCCTGGCCGTCGCGCAGCAGGAAGAACAGCAGGTAGAGCATGACGAACATGCCGACCAGGAAATCGAAGGTCTTGCTGCCGATGGCGATCGCCTGGCGCGCCACCGTCTGGCTGACCTGGGCCGCCGCCTCCGTCATTTTCGCCTGCAGCGAAGCGAGGTCGGTCAGCTCGAAGCGTTCGAGCAGGTTCACCATCCACTGCGGCAGCGAGTGCACGATGCGCAGGAAATAGGCACCGAAATTGATCTCGCCCGAACCGATCATCTGGTACACGGCGGCCGCCTGCTTCACCAGCGAGGCGGTGATCAGGGAGACCGGCAGGATCACCATCACGATGATCAGGAACAGCGTAAGCAGGGCGGCGAGCGTCGGTTTCTGTTTGGTTTCGCGCAGCAGCTTGCGGTACAGGGGCGCGAACAGGATCGCCAGTACCACGCCCCAGAACACCGCGCCGGAATATGGCAGCAGGATGTAGATGAACGCCAGGGTGACGAAGGCGAGTAAAAGGAGGAAAAATTTTTGCTGCAGGGTGTACTGGGTCATGGGGCCGATACGCTTCTTATCATGTTGTCCACATAATAGAGCATCCGGAGCGCAGCGACGCCATGCAGGAAACGCAGGCCGAGAAAAACCCGCCGCGGATAATCTCGTCAGCGCGCCAGCGCCAGCATGTCCAGCGCAAACGGCGCCTGCTTCCCCGCCATCAGGTCGGCCAGGATACGCGCCGTGCCGGCGGCAAACGTAAACCCGAGCGGGCCGTGGCCGACGTTCAGCCACAGGTTCGACAAGGGCGTGGCGCCGATGATCGGGGCGCTGTTCGGGGTCGCCGGGCGCAGGCCGGCCCAGGCCGAGATGCGTTCGTAGTCGGCCGCATGGGGCATGGTTTCGCGCACCTGCCGGGTCAGACTGCCGATGCGTTTGGGATTCAGGCTGACGTCCTCCCCGACCATGTCGACCATGGCCGCTACGCGCAGCTGCTCGCCGATGCGCGCATATAAGACCTTGCGTTCGAAGTCGGTGACGCTGATCTCGGGCGCGGTGTCGCCCGGGCGGATCGGCGCCGTCAGGCTGTAGCCTTTCAATGGATACAGCGGCAGCTTGATGCCGGCTTGCGCGGCCAGGTTGCGGCTCTGGATGCCGGCGGCCAGCACGAAGGCGTCGCCGCCGATGGCGCCGACGTTCGTGTCCAGGCCGACGACGCGGCCGCCGTTGGAGGCGATGCGCTCCACCTCGGCCTGCACGAATCCCTTGAAACGCGGATGCGCGCGCAGGCGTTCGGCCAGCTTCACGCAAAAGGCGTAGCAGTCGGCCACGGCTTCGCCGCCGTTATAGATGCCGCCGGCCAGCAGCGAGCGCGCCGCGGCCAGCGAGGGTTCGCGCTGGGCGCATTCGGCGCCGCTCCAGATCTCGCCGGCGGTGGCTTTACCCGCCGCCTGCTCGAAGATTTTCGACGAACGGTACACCACCAGCTTGCCGGCGTCGCGCCAGGCGAAATCGTTGGGGGAGACGATGTGTTCGAGCTGCTTCATGCCGGCGCGCGACCACTCTCCCAGTTCCAGCAGTTTTGCGGTGGTGCGGCGGTTGGCGCTCGCCGTGCACTGGCCGAGGAAGCTGGCCAGCCAGGTCCACTGCCGCAGGTCGAATTCGGGCTTGAAGCGCAGCGGGCCGTGTTCCTGGAACAGCCATTCGATGGCCTTTAAAGGTACCCCGGCATCGGCCAGCGGGGAGACGTAGCGGTAGCTCAGCTGGCCGCCATTGGCGCCGCTCGCGCCCATGGCCACCTCGGGTGCACGTTCGACGACGGTCACGCCAAAGCCGGCCTCGAGCAGCCACCAGGCCGAGGTCAGGCCGACGACGCCGCCGCCGATGACGATTACTTGTTGTCCCCATTGCCCCATCCCGCTACACCATTATTCACTGACATAAGGGAAGAGCTTAGGGGCACGACGCTTTCAGGGCCAATGAAAGTGGAAGGTCACGCCATAACCGCCGGTGATGCTAGCCCGCGATGGCGTGGCGGTAGAGGCTTGTCAATATCCGTTCCTCGAAACGGGCCAGCGCCGAATACGTCCCTTTTTGCAGGCCGGGATCGCTTGAAGTGCCGCCGACGAGGACGATCACGCCGTTTCTCCGGGCGGCATCGAAGGCGAAGACCGAGCGCAGTCCATAGGCGTCGCCCAGGTGGCCGACGGCGTCAAAGCCTTCGACCAGCCTGCGGGCCGGCTGGTCGGGGAACTGGGCGTTGCCGAGGCCCCAGCAATTGAAAAAGCCGTTCAGGGTGTCGCCGTTCTTTCCGGTGCCGTCCGCCGTCCACTGGCGCGCGAACATGTTTTTCAGGGTGGCCGGCTGCAGGATGCGCGTTGCCTCGTGCACGCCGCCGTCCATCAGCATGCGCATGACGACGCCCATGTCGCGCGCCGCGATGCGCAGGCCGCCGGTCGGGCTGAAGGGCGTCGCATTCTCTCCGATGACATAGCGCTCGATGCCGGGCGGCGGCGCGGGCGGACGGATTACGTAATCGTCGGTCTGGGCGATCCAGGGGCCGTTCGGGTCCCAGATTTCGGTGTCGGTCGTGCGCTTGCGGTACAGGGTGGCCAGGTTAGCCAATGCGGTCGGCGGCAGGGCGGCGGGGTTATAGCCGGCCGTCAGGCCGAGCGGCTGCAGCAGCAATCTCTGCATCAGGCCGTCGAAGCGCTCGCCCGTCACCCGTTCCATCAGGGTGCCGATCAGGCCCCAGCCAAGGTTGCAATACGTAAAATATTCGCCGGGACCGGCCTTGCTCGCCCACATCGCGCCCTGGCCGTACAGCGCGGCGCCGGGGGTGACGAAATCCCGCAGCGCGGTGCCGGCCGGGAAGGAATAGCCGGCCTCGTCGCGCAGCGAGGAGGTGTGGGTCAGCAGGTGGCGCAGCGTGATCGCCCGTTCCGGGAAATGCGGGTTGCGCAGGCTGAAGCCGAGATAATGGGACACGTCGGCGTCCAGATTGATCCCCTTGTCTTCGACCAGGCGCATCAGGCCGAGGGTCGTCATCAGCTTCGAGATCGAGGCGATCCGGTACAGGGTGTCCCGGTTCGCGGGCAGGTCGGGTGTGATCCCGTTGCCGATCCGGCGCCGGCCGAACTGGCCTTCATAGGCGATTTGTCCGTCGCGGATCGCCAGCACCGAGAGGCTGGCCAGTTCGCAGGCGGGGTCGGCGACGATGGCGGCCAGCTCGCGCTCGAGCGCCTCAGTGCCCCGTTGCGGAGCGCCGCTCATGGGTACGGCCGCCAGCAGCGGCTCGATAGCGCCGAGCAGGGCCAGTCCGAGTACGGTGCGCCTGTGTCCATTCATGCCATTTCCTTCTGTCTTCTCCGATCAGCTTACAATCATAACCATGAACCAAGCCCTTATCGATTTCAAAATCGATCTCAACGACAACTCGCCGCTCTACATGCAGCTGGCGCGCAAGCTGACCCAGGACGTGCGCGAAGGGCGCTACCAGGCGGACCAGGCGCTGCCCTCGGAGCGCACGCTGTCCGAGCAGCTCGACGTGTCGCGCGTCACGGCCCGCAAGGCCATCGATCAATTGGTCGAGCAGGGCCTGGTGGTGCGCCGGCGCGGTTCCGGCAACTACATTGCGCCGCGCATCGAGCAGCCGCTGTCGAACCTGTCGAGCTTTTCCGAGCAGTTGCAGCAGCGCGGCTATACGCCGAATTCGCACTGGCTGCGCCGCGACACGGTCGCCGCCGACGCCGACGAGCAGCTGGCGCTGGGCCTGTCGCCCGGCGCCCGGGTGGCGCGCCTGGAGAGACTGCGCCTGGCCGACGAGGTCGTCATGGCCTATGAAACGAGCGTGATCCCGGCAACAGTCCTGCCCGATCCGCAGGCGGTGGAGTTTTCCTTGTACGCCCACCTCGAGCGCAGCGGCCAGATGCCGGTGCGCGCCCTGCAGCACATCCGCGCCATGAACGCACCAAGCGAACTGGCAAGCAAGCTGGGCGTGCCGGAAGGGCAGGCGGTATTGTTCATCACCCGCGTCGGCTACCTGGAATCGGGCGTCGCCGTGGAACTGACGCATTCGTATTGCCGCAGCGATTATTACGATTTCGTGGCCGAGCTGAGGCGCGCGCCCGCATAACTTTAGGGCATGAGCCCGGTCCTGACTTTCATGGCCGGCCTTGCTTAATTGGTATTACACTGGTTTCATCGAAAATCTGTCATACGCCGCCGCCATGCTGAAAACCGAAACCCCGGCCCAGGACCACGCCCTGCTCGACCAGTACCCGACCGCGGAACTGGTCAACGCGCTGGTGGACGACCAGCTCAATGCGGTGAACGCCGTGCGCGCCGCCGGCCCGCGCATCGCCGCCGCGGTGGCGGCCGCCCTGCCGCGCATGGAAGCGGGCGGACGCCTGATCTACGTCGGCGCCGGCACCTCGGGCCGCCTCGGCCTGCTCGACAGCGTAGAACTGTATCCGACTTTCTCCTGGCCGCATGGCCGCGCCGTCGCCCTGCTGGCGGGCGGCAGCGATGCGATGTTCGTCGCCGTCGAAGGGGCTGAGGACGATATCGGCCAGGGCGCGGCCGACCTGCGCGCCGTGGACGTGTGCAAGGACGACGTCGTCCTCCTGATTGCCGCCTCGGGCGCCACGCCTTATGTGCTGGGCGCCCTGCGCGCCGCGCGTGCCATCGGCGCATTGACGATCGGCTTTGCCAACAATACCGACGCCCCGGTCGCGGACGAAGCGGAAATCGGCGTCACCCTGGATACGGGCGCGGAAATCATTTCCGGCAGCACCCGTCTGAAAGCGGGCACCTCGCAAAAAATTGCCTTGAACACTTTTTCGAGCGCCTTGATGGTGCGTTTGAACAAGGTTTATGGCAACCTGATGGTAGACTTGAAGGCGACCAACGCCAAGCTGGTACGGCGCGCCATCCGCCTGACCTCGTTTGCCACCGGCGCCGACGAGGAAGCGGCGCGCGCGGTGCTGGAGCAGTGCGAATTCCACGTCAAGACCGCGATCGTGGCCTTGTCCAAACAAATCGATGTCGAGCAAGCACGGGCCTTGCTGGAGACGGCACGCGGAAGCGTGCGCCAGGCTTTAGCGCAGTGACGCGGTAGGTTCATTCCCCGGTCGGCGTGGCTGGCCGGCCCTTGCCCGATCACGAAAGCCGTATGCACACTTCTCAAGCAAAAAGTCCGTGGCTGTGGGTGCCCTCGCTCTACTTCGCCCAGGCCATTCCGTACGTGGTCGCGATGCAGTTGTCGGTCATCATGTACAAGGACCTGGGCGTGTCGAATTCCGACATCGCCTTCTATACCAGCCTGCTGTATTTGCCTTGGGTGATCAAGCCGCTGTGGTCGCCCGTAGTGGATATGTTCGGCACCAAGCGCCGCTGGACCGTGCTGTTGCAGCTGGTCGTCGCCGCCTCGCTGGCGGCGGTCGGCACGGTGCTGCACCTGCCTGCGTATTTTACGGTCAGCCTGGCCGTGATGTGGCTGATGGCTTTCGGTTCCGCCACCCACGACATCTCGGCCGACGGTTTTTATATGCTGGGCCTGCGCCAGAAGGACCAGGCTGCGTTCGTCGGCGTGCGCAGCACCTTTTATCGCTTGGCGACGCTGGCGGGGCAGGGACCATTGGTCGTGCTGGCAGGTTACCTGGCCGTTTCGCTGGGTGACGCGCACCAGGCCTGGTCGATCGTCTTCTTCGTGCTGGCCGGCCTGTTCGCCGCCGCTTTCGCCTGGCACCAGCTGGTGCTGCCGAAACCACAGGAAGACCACGCCGTGGCCGCCGGCAGCAACCCGCTGCGCGAATTCTTCGGCACCTTCGGTTCCTTCTTCCGCAAGCGCGACATCTGGCTGATCCTCGGCTTCATTCTGACCTTCCGCCTCGGCGAAGCGCAGTTGCTGAAACTGGTAGCACCCTTCCTCAAGGATCCATTGGAAAAAGGTGGGCTCGGTCTCAGCACGGCCCAGTACGGCATCGCCTACGGCACTATCGGCATCATCGCGCTGACCATCGGCGGCCTGGCCGGCGGCTATCTGATCTCCAAATTGGGCCTGAAGCGCTGCCTGTGGCTGATGGTGTTTGCCGTGCACTTGCCGGACCTGGTGTTCGTCTACCTGTCGCACGCGCAGCCGGCCAATTTCTACCTGATTTCCGCCTTCCTCGCGCTCGAACAGTTCGGCTACGGCTTCGGCTTCACGGCCATGATGCTGTACATGATCATGGTCGCGGAAGGCCCGCATAAAACGGCGCATTACGCGATCTGCACCGGCCTGATGGCGCTGGGCATGATGGTGCCGGGCATGTGGAGCGGCGCTTTGCAGGAATACCTGGGCTACAAACACTTCTTCGTCTGGGTGTGCATCGCGACGATTCCGGCGTTTGTGATGGCGGCGCTGGTCAGGATCGATCCGGAGTTTGGGAAGAAATAACAGTGCGAGCGTGTAAACGCGTGGGCGGCAAGCCGCCCACCTTACGGCCTATGCACGGGATGTAAGGTGGGCGGCTTTGCCGCCCACGCGTTCAACGCACGTATGAAAACCGCACCATAAAACGATGACGACACCTGCCAGCCGCCTCTCTTCACTCGACGCCTTCCGCGGCTTTACGATCGCCGCCATGGTCCTGGTGAACAACCCCGGCGACTGGAACAATCTGTACTCCCAGCTGGCCCACGCCAAATGGCACGGCTGGACTTTTACGGACACCATCTTCCCCTTCTTCCTCTTCATCGGCGGCGTCTCGATGGCGCTGTCCCTGGGCCGCCTGGCGGCCGAGGGTGCCGACAAACCGCGTCTGCTGGCAAAACTGGCGAAACGGGCAGCCCTGATCTTCCTGATCGGCTTCCTGCTGAACCTGATCCCCTATTTTAATTTCGACAAGGTGCGCATCCCGGGCGTCCTGCAGCGCATCGCCCTGTGCACCCTGCTGGCAGCACCGATCGTCGTGTACTGCGGCTGGCGCCTGCAACTCGCAATCATCGCGGCCCTGCTGACGGTCTACTCCGCCTTCATGCTCTTTTATCCGGTCCCTGGCATCGGCGCCGGCGTGCTGGAACCGGGCAAGGATTTTGGGGCCTACATCGACCGCATGTTGCTGGACGGCCACATGTGGGTGCAATCCAAGACCTGGGATCCGGAAGGCTTGTTCAGCACGCTGCCCGCCCTGTGCAGCCAGCTGTTCGGCGTGCTGGCCGGACGTTTCCTGTTGAGTGGACTCACTCGCATCGAGCAGACCGTCTGGCTGCTGCTGGCCGGTCTGCTGTTCCTGTGGCTGGGCGTGATTCTGGACGCCATCCTCATGCCGATCAACAAAAGCCTGTGGACGCCTTCCTATTGTTTCCTGATGACGGGCTGGGCTTTGCTAATATTCAGCGCCTTCTTCTGGCTGCTCGACGTGAATCCCTATGGCGCCGTGCGTGCAGCGGCGGCGCGCTGGACGCGGCCGTTCCAGATCTACGGCATGAATGCGCTGTTCATCTTCGCCTTTTCCGGCCTGGTGGCCAAGATGTTCGGCTATATAAAACTGGCGCAGCCGGATGGCGGCACGGTGTCGCTGGGGCGCACGCTGTACGCGCCGGTCCGAGACCTGCCGATCGGTGCCGTGAACACCTCGGTGCTGTACGCGCTGCTGTTCAATGCCGCCATGTTCCTGCTGGCCTGGGGCATGTGGCGCAAACGATGGTTTGTCAAAGTATAAAAATTAGGAGCGGTAGTGGTTGATTTGAAAAAACGCGCGTTGGCGCTGGCGGGTGTGGCGGGGATACTGTCCCTGAGCGGTTTCCTGGCAAGTTGCACCACGCCGCAGCAGAAGGGCGCAACGGGCCCGAAGGGCACCATCCACGCCAGCGGCAAGCTGCCGCCCGCCGCGCCGCGCGAATTCCGCGCCGCCTGGGTCTCGACGGTGGCAAATATCGACTGGCCGAGCCGCCAGAATCTGAAAGCGCCGCAGCAGCAGGCCGAGGCGATCGCCATCCTCGACCGCGCCAAGGCCATGGGCCTGAATGCGATCGTGCTGCAGGTGCGGCCCTCGGCCGATGCGATCTACGCGTCTTCGATCGAGCCCTGGTCGGAATACCTGACCGGCGCCCAGGGCCAGGCGCCGCAGCCCTGGTACGACCCCTTGAAATTCTGGGTCACCGAGGCCCATGCGCGCGGCCTCGAGCTGCACGCCTGGTTCAATCCCTACCGTGCCCGTCACGACGGCGCCCGCTCGCCGGCAGCAAGCAACCACATCACCCGCACCAATCCATCCGCCGTCAAACGCTACGGCAAGTTCATGTGGATGGACCCGGGCGAGGATGCGGCCTCGAAGCAGACCCTGGACGTGGTGCTCGACGTCGTGCGCCGCTACGACATCGACGGCGTCCACATCGACGATTATTTTTATCCCTACCCGATCGAAGCGACGACCACTGTGGCCGGCAACGAGGCCGCGCTGGACGGCAAGCCGGGCGTGAAAGCCGAGCTCGATTTTCCTGATACCCCGGCCTGGGAACGCTACCTCGCCCGTGGCGGCAAGCTCGACCGTGCTTCCTGGCGCCGCCAGAATGTGAACGAGCTGATCAAGGATATGTACGAAGGCATCCACCGCGAAAAGAGCTGGGTGCGCTTCGGCATCAGTCCCTTCGGCCTGGGCCGTCCGGATCGCCGTCCGCCGGGCATTGCCGGCTTTTCGCAGTACGACAAGCTGTACGCCGATGCCGAGCTGTGGCTGCAGAAGGGCTGGCTCGACTATTTCACGCCGCAGCTGTACTGGGCGCGCAGCCAGTCGGCGCAAGCCTATGACGTGCTGCTCGATTACTGGATCGGCCAGAACACGCAGGGCCGCCACCTGTGGCCGGGCCTGTTCACGAGCCGCATCGGCGCGCCGACCAAGGATTATCCGCCGCAGGAAATCGTCGACCAGATCGAATCGACCCGTGCGCGCCCGCAGGCCGGCGGTCACGTACACTTCAGCATGATTGCGCTGATGCAGAACCGCAAGGGCATTACCGACCAGCTGAGCAGCGGTTCCTATGCCACGCCGGCCCTGGTCCCGGCCACGCCCTGGCTCGGCAACGTGAAACCCGGCCTGCCGCGCGTGAAAGCCGTGCGCGGCGCCAAGGGCGTCGATTTGAAACTGACGGCCGGAAAGGCGAACGCGCTGTACACCGTCTGGGCGCGCCACGGCGACGAATGGCGTTTCAATGTCGTGCCCGCCTCGAAGGTGGATTGGAAGGTGATGGACGATGCCCAGCTCGGCGCGCCGGATGCCGTGTTCGTCGGCGCCGTCGATCGCCTCGGCATCGAAGGCGACCGTATCCAGGTGTGGGGAAAACCGTAAGGTGGTCGGCTCCACCGTGAACGACGCGTGCACGCGGCTAATGCGCCGCCCACGCGTTCAAAGCACGGCTGATTTGCCGATTGATTCAGTTCCCCTATTCATGTATTGACGCCCTTATTCATAACTTCCATTCATACATTGCCGGTGAGCATTCATTCGCATCATTTGCTCCTAGGACCTAAACTCGCGTCATGTTGAATTCCCACGCTCATCCAGGCATCGGCCTCGGCATCGACGCCGGCGGCACCCAGACCCGCTGGGCGCTGGCGGCGCCCGACGGTGCGATCCTGGCCGAAGGCACGGTCGCCGGTCTGTCCGCCCTGCAAATGAGCAAACCCGACGGCCGCGCCAGCGTGCGCGCCACCTTTACGGAGCTGGCGCGCGCCGTGCTCGCGCACGCGCAACCGGCGAGCGTACGCGCTGGTCTCACCGGGTTCGGCGGCGACGGCGCGCAACTGACGGCCTGGCTGGCGGAACTGCTGAACGTGGACCCCGGCGCGATTGCCATGTGCAATGACATCGACATCGCCTACCGCGCCAGTTTCAATCCCGGCGAAGGCTACCTGGTGTACGCCGGCACCGGCTCGATCGGCGCCTTCATCGATGGCGACGGAACATTCCACCGTGCCGGGGGCCGCGGCGTCGTACTCGACGATGGCGGCGGCGGTTTCTGGATCGCACGCGAAGCCCTGCGCTATATCTGGCGCATCGAAGACGAAGCCCCGGGCAGCTGGGAAAGTTCACGTATGGCGCGCGCCGTCTTCGAGCACGTCGGCGGATCGGACTGGGCATACTCGCGCCAGTTCATCTACGGCCAGGAACGCGGCGAAGTCGGCAAGCTGGCGCTGGCCGTCGCCGCCAGTGCCGGGCAAGATCCGGCCGCCGACGCCATCCTGATCGAAGCCGGCCGCGAACTCGGCCGCCTGGCGAACGCACTACTGCGCCGCTTCGGACCGCGTCCGGTGGCGCTGGCCGGCCGTGCCGCCGAGCTGCACCCGTCCATCGCGGCCAGCATGCGCGCCAGCCTGCCGCCGGATACCATCCTGACCCAGACCGCCATGCGCGCCCACCACGCCGCCGCGCGCCTGGCCGTGGCCGACGCCCATTCAGCATCCTCAACATCGAACGGACAACCATGAAATCGCTTGCAGCTACCCTCCTGATCGCCTTGCTGGCCGGTTGCGCCACCCAGGGCGGCATCGACAAGACCTATACGGCCAAGGGCCAGGCCAGCCGGGTGCGCTTCCTGGTACTGCACTACACGGTGGCCGACAAGCCGGCCTCGATCAAGATCCTGACCGAGCAGCAAGTAAGCGCCCACTATCTGCTCACCGACGATGCCAGCCCGACTGTCTATGGCCTGGTCGACGAAACCCGTTCCGCCTACCACGCCGGCATCTCCAGCTGGAAGGGCTACACGCAGCTGAACAACAGCTCGATCGGCATCGAAATCGTCAACGCCGGCTGGAAGGACACGCCGCAAGGCCGCGTCTACGCGCCCTTCCCGCAGACTCAGATCGATGCGCTGATTCCATTGGTCAAAGACATCGTCGCGCGCCACGGCATCCTGCCGGAAAACGTCCTCGGCCACAGCGACATCGCCCCGCTGCGCAAGCAGGACCCGGGTCCGATGTTCCCCTGGTACCAGCTGGCGCAGGCCGGCCTGGTCGTGTGGCCGGACGCCAACCGCGTTGCCGCCGTGCGCCAGGTATTCGACCTGCAGGTGCCGGATGCCGCTTGGTTCCAGAAGAAACTGGCGGCTCACGGCTATGGCGTGACCCAGAGCGGCATATTCGACCAGCCGACCAAAACGACGATTGCCGCCTTCCAGATGAAATACCGCCCGGCGAACATTGCCGGCGAACCGGATGCGGAAACGGCCGCCATGCTGGAAGTGCTGACCACGCCGGCGAATGCGCCGCTGCCGCCGGTGCCGCCGCCGCCGATCCCGGAGATGCGCCCCGTGCAACCGGAACAGCCGCTACAGCCGGTCCAGCCCGTACCCCCAGTGCAGCCCGTGCAACCCGTGCAACCCGTGCAACCGGTTCAGCCCCTGCCGCCCGGAACCCCGACCACCCCGCCGACGCCGCCGAACACGCCGCCGGTGGCCTTCAACGCGCCGTGATGGTCGCCGTACTATGCGTTTCGCTGTATCCTGCGGCCAGCCCGTCCTGTGCGCGGGCGTCTCGTTGAAGGATTCATAAATGCGCCTGCGCCACATCGAAGTTTTCCACGCCATCATGCAGGTCGGCACCATCAGCGGTGCCGCCCAGGTTCTCCACATCTCGCAGCCGGCGGTCACCAAGGTGCTGCAGCATGCCGAGCTGCAGCTGGGCATGCCGCTGTTCGAGCGCGTGCGCGGGAAACTGTATCCGAAGCCGGAAGCGCACCGCCTGTTCGCCGAGACCGAAAAGCTCAATCGCGATTTGCAAGGCATCCGCCGCCTCGCCGCGAGTTTGAAAGGCCGCGCGGTGGAGACCGTGCGCCTGGTGTCGACGCCGACCCTGGCGATCAGCGTGCTGCCGCAGGCGATGACGGCCTGGCGCCGCGACTTCGCCCAGACGCGGTGCGAACTGGCGACCTACCACACCAGCGAAATCGTCAACGCCCTGCGCTTGGGCGAAGCCGATCTCGCCCTATCTCTGCAGGACCCGCGCCATCCCGGCATCGTCGCCGAACCCATCGCCTCCGGCAACCTGACGGTGATGGCCCCGGCCGGCACCTGGAGCGAGGCCGAGTGCGCACAGCCGATCGGCGCCGCGGATTTGTCCGGTGAACTGATCGGCCTGGCCGACAGCGATCCGCTGGGCGAAATCGTCGTCGCCGCCTGCGAAGCCCAGGGCGTGCAACCGGTGTTCCGCACCGTGGTCCAGACCTACCAGATTGCCCGCTCGCTGGTGGAAGCGGGCGCCGGCACGGCGGTGGTCGATCCGTTCACGGCGGCCTCGGCGGCATCCGGCAAGGTCCAGCGCCGCCAGTGGGCGCCTGCGATTCCCGTGCAGCTGTATCTGCTGACCGCGAACCACGCGCCGCTGTCGCACGGCGCGCGTGAACTGGCCAATTGTATCGGCGCGACGGCCCGCGCCTGTCTCGATAAAGGTTGTGCATGAGTATCCTGACGTTTGCCAGCGAAGACATCGCCGGCAGCGACGCGTTCCGTCATCTGTCCTCGATCGCCGGCATCGCGGTCGACCTGCGTTACGCCGGCCCGAACAATTTTGTTGGCCGCGATTTGTATTCGCCCTTCGACTGCGCCTGGCTGCACGTCGAAGCGGCTGCCGCGCTCGAGGCCGCCGTGGCCTGGCTCGCCCGGCAAGCGCCCGGCCACACCCTGCTGGTGCTGGACGCCCTGCGCCCGCAGCGGGTGCAGCAGCAACTCTGGGATGCACTCGAGGGCACCGGCCTGCAGATGTATTTGGCCAATCCAGCGCGCGGCTCGATCCACTCCTATGGCATGGCGCTCGACGTCACCATCCTCGACCCGCAAGGCCGCGAGCTCGACATGGGCACCGGTTTTGATGACATGACCGATTTGTCGCACCCGGCCCTGGAAGAGGGTTTCATCAAGACCGGCCAGCTGAGCGAAGGGCAGGTCGCCAATCGCCAGTTGCTGCGCGGCGCCATGTTCGGTGCCGGCTTTGTCGGCATCAATACCGAATGGTGGCATTTCGATTGCGGCGATCGCGACCGCGTACGTGCCACCTTCCACCGCGTCCTGTAAGCGCGCTCATTCCATTTCGTTCCCCGCACACACTTGAGTTGTCTCAGCCTTTATAAGGCTTGAGCCCGAGACAATCTCCCCGTATTGACGAGAGATTGATGCCGTGGCTTGACGAGTCCGCTTTCATCTTCTCGCGCAATCATTCTTTCAACGGACGAGAGAGGTGGGCGATGAAACGAATCATCATGGCCGCGGTCGTGGGCGCGGCGCTGGCGGGTTGCGGCACGGCGGCAGGCGACCTGTTCACGGCGCGCGACCGGACGGTCGAGTATGTCCGAGTATTCGATATCAAGACCGAGGCGTCGCCGCCGGCCGTGGCGCGCGCGGCCAGCGAAGGCATCAGCCGCAACATCCAGAACGCCACGCTGGCGACCCCCCTGCCCGAAACGGAAGACCGGCTCGACCAGCCCGGGCGTTTCAAGATGGCCGATACGCCGGGCGCCGCCCGCGGCCCCAGCTGCGATGGCGCCAGCTGGACCGCTAAGGCCCGCCCCGACGTGCGCGGCAGCCAGGACGTGCACATCGTCGCCTGCCTGTACCCCTATAAAACCGGCTATCACCTCGACATGTATGCCGGCTTCACCAAGAAGGAGGGCGGCTGGCTGGCCTGGCCGCGGCGCGCCACCGGTTATGTGATGGGCACGCCCGAGAAATTCGTGGAAAAGACGATGATCGACCTGGTGCGCACGATCCGCGAAACGACGGGCGCGCAGGTGGCGCTGGTGGAGGCGAAACCGGAGCTGGCCGGGGCTCCCTGGCTGGAACCCTCGCGGCCCGGCGCGCAGGCATCGAAACCCTGATTTCTGCGCGCCGGTGAAGGCGATCGAGCTGCCGGGGGCAGCTCGATCGAAGCTGCCGGGGAAAGACAGCTCGGAGTGTACTGCTTAGAACGCCCAGTCAACCCGCGCGTACATTTGACGCCCGTTGATGCCGATCGGGCAGGTTTCCCAGCAGTGCGTAAAGCCCAGCTGCGGGAATGGCGCGGCGCGCACCTTGTCCCACTCCGTCGGGTAGGTGTCGAACAGGTTGTTCGCACCGACCGACAGGCTCAGGCGCTTGGTGAAGGCATAGCGCACGCTCAGGTCGACCAGCCATTTCGCATCCCAGGTCTGGATGAAGCCCGGCGTGAAACCCTGGCCCTGGACTTCGCCGAAGTAGCTGGCACGGGTGTTCACGTTCCACGGACCGGTCGTGTAGTCGGCGGCCACCACGTGGTGCTGGCGCGGCTGGCCGCGTTCGATCAGCGTCACCTGCGTGTTGTCGAACAGCTGGGTACCGGTCAGCACCGGCGACTGCGAATTGCGCGCCTTGACTTCGGTCTTGTTGAAGCCGAGCTGGCCGGACAGCACCAGGGTCGAACCGGGCCAGCGCGTGGTGTGCTCGGCAACGATGTCCAGGCCGCTGGTGCGGGTGTCGATCGCGTTGGTGAAGAACTGCGCCTGGCCGACCTTCAGCGGGTCGAGGATGGCGCGGATCGGGCCGGCGCCGGCTTCCGGTGCGATATTGCTCGAGAAGACGATGCGGTCGTCGATGTCGATGCGGTACAGGTCGGCCGTGACCGAGAAGTTCTGCAGCGGACGCAGCACGATGCCGACGCTGGCGTTCTTCGACGTCTCTTCCTTCAGCGGAGCGATGCCGAAGGCGCGGGTGACGGCGCTGCCTTCGCGCGCAGTCAGGGTTTCGGTCAGCACGCCGGCCGCGTTCAGGTTGGTCGAGACCGAGCTATAGAACTTTTGCTGCACCGAGGGGGCGCGGAAACCGGTCGAGATGCTGCCGCGCAGGCCGACCGTGCGCGACGGGTCGTAGCGCATCGAGAGTTTGCCGGTCGTGGTGCTGCCGAAGTCCGAATATTTTTCGTGGCGGACGGCGCCGGCGATCAGCAAGTTGTCGGTCAGATTGTGCTCGGCATCGACGTAGAGAGCGATGTTGTGGCGGCCGTCGTCGACTTCGGTCGACGGCGTGTAGCCAGGGAAGCCCTGGGCGCCCGAGGCGGCGATGCCGCCGTTCTGGTCTCGGATCACGATGGCCGGGTTGTTGGTGCGGCCATACTGGTAAGAAACCGGATCGCCCGCTTCGATCTCGTAGTTGTCGCGTCGGTATTCGAAACCGGTGGCCAGCGAAATCTTGCGTCCGCCCAGCTCGATCGGGCCACGCAGATCGGCATTGAAGGTGGTCTGGTTGAATTTCAGGGTGCCGGTGTCGGCTTCCAGCGGCGACTCGGCATAGATGCCGCCACCCGGTTTCGGTTCGTACCAGTAGCTGACGTTGATCGATTCGCGCTCGTGGAAGCCGAGCTGGCTGCGGCCGTGGTTCACGCTGACGTCGAATTTCCAGTCGTTAGCCAGGTTGCGCTTGTAGCCGACGGCGAAGGAAGCATCTTTGACGGTGGTGAGAATGTTCGGCAGGAAGCCGTTCGGATACACGGCCGGCACGTTGCGGCCATCGTCCGCGGTGCGGAAAAAGCCGGCCGAGTCGCCGGTACGCTTGGAGACGCCGCCGAAGGCGTAGAACTCGCTGTCCTTGTCGACCGGCAGGCCGGCATTCACCCACAGGAAGGCATCCTTGGCCAGGCTGTCGCCGATGCGCTGGGTCACGCGCGGCGGATCGGTGCGCGCCGTGTCGAGGCCTGCGCGGTTGGTCTCGCCGCGGCGGCGGCCTTCGGCCGTCAGGTTCACGTAGCCGCCGTCGCCGATCGCAAAGCCGGTATTCGCGCTGGCCGAGATCATGTCGCCGTCGCCCTCGGACGTGGTGCCGATCGAGCTGCTGACCTGCGTTTCCTTGACCTGCGATTTCAAGACGATGTTGATCACGCCGGCGATCGCATCGGACCCGTACTGGGCCGCGGCGCCGTCGCGCAGCACCTCGATATGATGGATCGCCGACATCGGGATCGCGTTGATGTCGGTACCGGCCGAGCCGCGGCCGATGGTCTGCTGCACGTTGACGAGCGCCTGCTGGTGGCGGCGCTTGCCGTTGACCAGCACCAGTAGCTGGTCCGGACCGAGGCCGCGCAGGGTGGCGGGACGGATGATGTCGGTGCCGTCGCTGATGAAGGTGGTCGAGAAATTAAACGACGGGTCGAGCGTCTGCAGCAGCTTGCCGAGTTCCAGCGGACCGGCGGTCTGCATGTCCTTCACGTTGATCAGGCCCACCGGCGCGGCCGTATCGAGCGCGGTCTTGGCGCTGGAACGCGAACCGAGCACGACGACGCGGGCCGGATTGTTTTCGTCGGCAACGGTGGAGGTGGCGGTGGTGGTGTCCTGGGCGCTGGCGGTGGTGAAGGCGGCGAGCAGGGCGCTGGCCAGCAGGGTGTGGCGGAAAGGATGGCTTGCAGGGTGACGCGTCATGTTCTCTCTTTTCTTGATTGTCGATACGAACCGGTCTGAAATGCACCATAACGTACGGATATGTTTCCATACGTGAAATTCATATTAACAATTGGAGATTGTCCATACAACGCGCATTGCATGAGCGTTGTATTTGCGTGTCATCACAGCAATATTGGGTGCGGAGCAAGAGAAAAGGCAGTAAGCTGGATCGCTTGTGCCCGGTTTTGGTGCGTGGCGTTGACGAGGGTACGCGACACGGCATCACGTAGGGTGGGCACTCCGTGCCCACGCGGATAAGACGTTTCCGTTCCCCACCTGCACTGAATGGCTAATCGTGAACGCTCGTCGAAGACCGCGTCGTTTTCTTGCATGCCGCGCGAGCGAAGGATCACAGCTGTTGGCTAAACAGGCGCTCGTACCGCGTGGGCACGGAGTGCCCACCCTACCTCAAGGCGTCGGCGTTGCTACGCCTGACTTCGCTACCCAATCCACCAAGGCATCGACCACGGCGCGTCCGCGTCCTTCTCCGGCCAGGTCGTCGTTGACCATGGCCACCACCACGTTCTGCACCCCGCTCGCATCCGGCACATAGCCGGCCACCGCCACCACATTGCGCAGCGTTCCCGTCTTCAAGCGGGCGCGGCCGGCGGCCGGGCTGCCGTTCAGGCGCCGGCGCATGGTGCCGTCCGTTGCCGCGATCGGCATGCTGGCCAAAAATTCCGGCGCCCAGTTGCTGCGCAGGCCGGCGCGCAGCAGGCCGCCCATCTGCACCGGGCTGATGCGCTCGATGCGCGACAGGCCGGACCCGTTTTCGATCACGAATCCGCTGTCGTCGATGCCGTGCGCGCGCATCCAGTTGCGCACCGTGGCGTCGGCGCGGGTGTACGTCGTCTGGTCCGGCGCCAAAGGCAGCGGCCGGCTGCCCAGCACCGGATCGGCTTCCAACGCGCCCAGGCTCAGGAACAGGGTCCGCGCCAGCGCATTGTCCGAGGGTTTATTGGTATCGCGCACCACTTCCGGCAGGGCGCGGGCGCGGTGCTCGGCCAGCAGGCGGGCATCCAGCGGCGCCGTGCCGGCCAGGGTCTTGCCGTCCAGCTTGCCGCCCAGCTGTTTCCACTTCAGGCGGAACAGGCCGTCGATATAGGCGTCGCGCTCGAGCACGTTGATGCTGTTGGTCCTGGCGCAGTTCTTCGGGTAGGTGCCCTGCAGCACGACCTTGATTTTATTGTCGTCCGTGTGCACGACCTGCGGCAGCTTCCAGCCGTCTTCCCATTTCGCGCAATCGGCGTCGATCAGGGTCATGCCTGAGGTGATCGTCACGCCGGACAGGGCCGGCTGCATGTCCAGCTGCATGCGCTTATCGGTCGAGCGCATGTCGATCTGCAGCATGTTCTTGTTGATCAGCAGCGCGTCGGGAATGACGTTGTAATACGCCTCGGGCGACTCGTCGAAAGGCGGCAGGCCGACGTCGAGCCGCGCCGGCTGGAACACGCCGCGGTCCAGCACCAGGTTGCCCGCGATGCGGCGGATGCCCGCATTGTGCAGGGCGCGCAGCATGCCTTCGAGTACCTCGTCGGAGAGGTCGGCGTCCGCCCCGCCGCGCAGCACCAGGTCGCCCTTTAAGACGTCCTTGTCGACCTCGCCGTTCGTCAGCAGCTCGGTCCGTCCGCGAAACACCGGGCCCAGGTGCTCGAGGCTGACCAGGGTCGTCACCAGTTTCATGGTGGAGGCCGGCTGCATCGGACGTTCCGCCAGGTGCGACAGCACGACCTGGTCGCCACGCAGCACGAGGGCGCTGACCGAGGCCGGCGTCATGCCGTGCTGCGCCAGCAGGCTTGCCACCGGTTCCGGCAGCTGCGCCTGCGCGGGCAGGCAGGAGAACAGGGCGACGGCGAGAGCGAGCGGGCGGAGCATACGTTTCCTTAACCGAAGAAGAGGTAAGCCACAAAAATGGCGGCGATCACGCCGGCGAGGTCGGCCAGCAGGCCGTAGCCGATCGCATACCGGGTCTTGCGGATGCCGACCGAGCCGAAATACAGGGCGACGATATAGAAAGTGGTATCGGCGGCGCCCTGCAGGATCGAGGCCAGGCGGCCGACGAAGGAATCGACGCCATAGGTGTTCATGGCGTCGATCATCATGGCGCGCGAGCCGCTGCCGGACAGGGGTTTCATCAATGCCGTCGGCAGGGCGCCGACGAAATCGGTGCGCAGGCCGAGGTGCTGGAACACCCATTCGAAAGCATTGACGACCATCCCGAGGATGCCGGAGTTGCGTACCACGCTGATCGCGACCAGCATGCCGACCAGGTAGGGAATGATCTTCAGCGAGGTCTCGATGCCGCCTTTCGCGCCTTCGATAAAGGCTTCGAAGACATTGACCCGCTTGCGCAGGGCCGCCACCATGAACGCGGCGATGATCGAGAACAGGATCAGGTTGGCGACCACGACCGAGAACAGTTCGATCTCGTTCTTGGCGAGATAGTTGGTCATGTAGAACACGAGGGCGCCGATGACGGCCGTCAGGCCGCCGATCCAGCCGAACACGACCGGGTGGAGCAGGTTGATGCGTTGGCGCAGGCTGACGGCCACGATGCCGGTCAGCGTCGAGCAGAAGGTCGCGATCAGGGTCGGAATGAAAATGTCGGCGGGATTGGCCGCGCCCAGGATGGCGCGCTGGGCCATGATGGCCAGCGGGATCACGGTCAGGCCGGAAGTCTGGATCACCAGGAACATGATCTGGGCGTCGCTGGCCTCGTCCTTGTGCGGATTCAGGGTCTGCAGGCTTTCCATGGCCTTCAGGCCGAAGGGCGTCGCCGCATTGTCCAGGCCGAGGATATTCGCCGAAAAATTCATCACCATGTGGCCATTGGCCGGGTGATCGCGCGGCACCCCGGGAAAAATCCGCGAGAAGAAGGGCGCGATGATGCGCGCGAACAGGTTGATGGCGCCTGCCCGTTCGCCCACGTTCATGATCCCGAGCCACAAGGTCATCACGCCGGCCAGCGGCAGGGCGATGTCCATCACCGCCATCTTGGCCGAACTAAAAGTGCCGTCGATGATGCGCTTGAAGATTTCGGTATCGCCCAGGAAGATCCACTGCCCGAGTGCGGCAACGAAGCCGACGAGGAAGAAACCAGTCCAGATGTAATTTAAAGCCATGTTCAGTCCGATAAGGCGGCAGGGCAGCGCATAAAGCTGCTGGTTCGAGGCCGCAGACGAAGTCACGGCAATCCTGCGCACGATTGTGCAGCGGAGAGTATAGGCGCAGAGCAAGCTGCACAGATGAAAGAATGCAGCCGCGCCATGCAGAAAAGTTATGAGCGCAGCGTTTCGTTTGCCTGGGGCGCATACCGCGCCTATGATACGCACGCTCAACCAGGACTTGCACCATGACACTTCGCGCCACGCTATCCGCCCTGCTGTTCGCCGCCGGCACCGCCACCTGCACGCTGCCAGCCAGCGCAGCGCCAGCTACCCCTGCCCAGGGCGAAAAAGTGCTGCACATGTTCCTGTCCACCAGCGAAACCGGCCTCGATCCGGCCGCCGCGTCCGACATCGCCACCCTGTCCCTGCTGGAAAACCTGTTCGACCCGCTGCTGCGCTACGACTACCTGGCGCGCCCCGTCAAATTGCGTCCCAACACGGCAACAAGCATGCCGGAAGTCAGCGCCGACAAGCGTACCTATACGTTTCATATTCGCCCCGGCATTTATTTCACGCCCGACCCGGCATTCAAGGGCGTCAAACGCGAGATGACGGCGCAAGACTATGTGTACAGCCTGACGCGCCTGTACGACCCGTCCTTGAAATCGCCCTGGTCGTACATGTTCGACGGCAAGCTCGAGGGCGACGAAGTCCTGAAAAAACGTTTTAGTTATGACACGTCCATCCCTGGCCTGCAGGCGCCCGACAAATACACGCTGCGCATCCGCCTGAAGGAAGCCGACAACAATTTCCTGTTTTATATGGCCACGCCGGCAACGGGCGTCGTGGCGCGCGAAGTGATCGAGGCCTATCCGGGCCAGGCCGGCAACCACCCGGTCGGCACCGGACCCTTCATGCTGGGCGACTGGAAGAGAAGCGACCGCATCGTCCTGCTTGCCAATCCCTATTCGACCGCCGTGTTCAGCGCCACGCCCGGGAATGACCCGGAAGACCGCCAGATTGCCGCCGCATTGAACGGCAAACGCCTGCCGCGGGTCGACCGCGTGGAAGTGAAAATCGCCGAGGAATTCCAGGGCCGCATGCTCGGCTTCCTGAACAACGAATACGATTACCTGGAGCAGGTGCCGGAATCGATGACGGAGATGGTGATCCGCGACGGCGAACTAAAACCGGAACTGCAGGCGCGCGGCATGCGCCTGTCGCGCTTTCCCGTGCTGCAGACCTATTACATGTGGATGAACATGAACGATCCGGTGCTGGGCGGCTATGCGAAGGACCGGATCGCCCTGCGCCGCGCCATCTCGCTGGCCTACAACAGCGCCGAAGACATTGCGCTTTTAAAAAAGGGCTTTGCGATCAAGGCCGAGTCGCCGCTGCCGCCCAACGTGCTCGGCTACGACCCGAGCTATCGCAGCCCGGTGCCCTACGACCCGGCGCTGGCCAACGCCTTACTCGACCGCCACGGCTACGCCAAGCGCGATGAAGAGGGCTTCCGCCGTGCGCCGGACGGCAAGCCGCTGACCCTGACCATGCACAGCGAAGCGACGGTCGGCGGCCGCCTGCGCGACGAGCTGTGGCGCAAATGCCTGAACGCGATCGGGCTGCGTGTCGTCTTCAAATCGGACAAGAAGACCGAGATCATCAAGGCCTCGCGCCTGGGCAAGGTGACCATGTTCGAGAGTAACTGGATCGCCGACTTCCCCGACGGCGACAATTTTTACCAGCTGCTGTATGGCCCGAATGCGGGACGCGCCAACTACGCCCGTTTCAATTTGCCGGCCTATAACAGCCGCTACGAACAGGCGCGCCAATTGAGCGACGGGCCGGCGCGCCAGCAGCTGTATGGCGAAATGAACCAGCTCATTCACGCCTACAATCCCTGGGTGCCGCTGACCCATGCGGTATCGGCCGACATCCGCCATTCGTGGTTAAAAAACTACAAGCGTCATCCGGTCGAATTCACGTCCTGGCGTTATCTGGATGTCGATGTTGCGGAAAGAGCACGCGCTGCCCAGCGCGCGCGTTAGAAAGTGATAGATTTCCGCTTATAAACATTCCTCGAAGTTATACTTCTCGCCAGTTATTTCATTGGCTGGCGCCCCATGCGCGGCGTAGTCTCGGAACGACTCATAACGTAATGCCGTGACATTACACATAAGCGACATAGTGCGCATTGTTGACAAGTTTGACGGAACCCTTAGGAGAGACGCGTGAAGTTAAAGAAATTAGCCCATCTGATTGCATTGATCGGGGTGGCAAGCCCGGTAGTTGCACAACAGCTGCAACCGAATACACCGATGGCACGCGTCGAGGTCACCGGTTCGAGCATCAAGCGCATCGCCAAGGAAGGCGCGCTCCCGGTCCAGACCATCACCTTCGAGCAGATCGAAAAGCAGGGCATCACCACGACCGAAGAGCTGGTCCGCACCATCTCCGCCAACGGCACCGGCGCCGACAACATGACCTCCGGTAACAACGTGTTCGGCGCCGACGCCGACCGCGTCAGCGGCGGCGCTTCCTTCGCCTCGCTGCGCGGCCTGGGTCCGAACAGCACCCTGGTGCTGCTGAACGGCCGCCGCATCGCTACCCACGGCGGCAGCGGCAAGGCGGTCGACCTGAACTCGATCCCGCTCTCCGCCATTTCCCGCGTCGAGATCCTGAAAGACGGCGCCTCGGCCATCTACGGTACCGACGCGGTCGGCGGCGTGGTCAACTTCATCCTGCGCACCAACTACCAGGGCCTTGAGGCCTCGGCCACCGCCAACGTCACCGAAGCCGGCGGCGGCACCACCCGCCGCGCCACCCTGCTGGCTGGCCATGGCGACCTGGAAAACGATCGCTTCAACGTGATGGCAGCCGTCACCGTCGACAAGAACGACATGCTGCACTCGCACGACCGCGATTTCGCCAATGGCTTCCAGCCTTCCCGCGGCCTGTCGCCGGACACCACCGGCACGCCGTTCGCGAACCAGCTGACCGGCGCCGGTACTGCCCTCGGCTCGAATTTTACGGTCCCGGGCGATGCCACCAAATACCTGCAGGCCAACCTGCTGAGCTTCCAGAACAAGTGCGATTCGATTCCCTACATGTCGCAGTACCAGAGCGAGCTGTGGAAGGATGTCACGCCGGTCACGCGTACCCGCTTCTCGTGCGCGTATGACTACGGCGCCGACTACGTCATGATGCCGCCGGCCGAGCGCGCCAACGCGATCGCCCGCGGTTCCTTCCAGATCGCACCAGGCCACCGCCTGTTCGTCGAAGGCATGGCCTCGCGTTCGAAAGTGACGTCGATCCTGACCCCGCTGCAGATCTCGACTTCGCTGGCGAACGGTAACGCCTACCCGGTCAACGGCCCGTACTACCAGGACCTGTCGCAGTACATCTCGACCTTCGACAAGACCAAGCCGATCATCTACAAGTGGCGCGCCACCGATTGGGGCAACCGCACGATGGACAACACCACCGAGAGCGCCCGCCTGCTGGTCGGTCTCGAGGGCACGCTGGATCGCTGGGACTACAAACTCGGCCTGTCGCGCGCGATGAGCAAGACGCAGACCGCGCTGACGGACGGCTACGGCTACACCACGCAGATCTACCAGGCGCTGGGCAGCGGCAAGATCAACCCATGGCTCGCCCCGGGCCAGACCCAGACCGCCGAAGCGATGGCGCTGATCGAGTCGACCAAGTTCCGCGGCGACCTGCAGCACGGCCGTACCACGCTGACCCAGCTCGACGGCTCGATCTCGGGTGAGGTGTTCGACCTGCCGGCCGGCGCTGTCGCCGCCGCGGTCGGCTTCGACCTGCGCCGCGAAGGCTACGAATACGGCCAGGACGCCGATGCCACCCAGATCCTGCTGGCGCCGGGCAATGCCGCGCTGAAGGAAGCGACGCGCGACATCAAGGCCGTGTACGCCGAATTGATCATTCCTGTCGTAAAAGACCTCGAAGTCCAGCTGGCGGTGCGCCGCGACGACTACAGCGTGATCGGCGCGACCACCAATCCGAAGATCGCCTTCCGCTACCAGCCGGCCAACTGGCTGCTGTTCCGCGGTTCGGCCAACAAGGGCTTCCTGGCGCCTAGCTTCACCCAGCTGTATTCGGCGTCGCTCGACCAGGAACTGCCGAACGGCACGATCGATCCGGTCGGCTGCCCGCTCAATCCGGGTAATCCCGACTACTGCGCGATCCCACGCCTGGACTACAAGAGCGGCGGCAATTCGAACCTGAAGCCGGAAACCTCGAAGCAGGGCACGCTGGGCATGGTGGTCGAGCCGTTCAAGGGCTTCTCCGCTTCGCTCGACTACTGGATCATCAACACCCAGGACAAGATCCTGAACCGCACGCCGCAGATCATCCTGGCCAACCAGCCGGGCCTGGCAGCGAACGTGATCCGTAATCCGGCCAACGGCAGCGGCGTCGGCACCATCGACTACGTGCAGGCGGGCTGGATCAATGCCGGCGGCGTCAAGACCCGCGGCGCCGACCTCGGCCTGCGCGCCGACGGCAAGGTAACGGACGTCAAATGGAGCGCAGCGCTGGACGGCACCTGGACCCAGAGCTACAAGTTCGCCGAACTGGCCGGCCAGCCGTTCAAGGAATACGTCGGCCAGTTCTTCACGCGCGACCTGTACCTGCGCTGGAAGCACAGCGCGACGCTGACCGTCAGCCGTGGCGACTGGAGCGGCATGCTGAGCCAGTACTTCGCCAGCGGTTACAAGGACCAGCTGCCGAACAAGGGCATCGGCGCACCGCCGGCCGGCTTCGATCCTGACGTGTCGAGCTACACCCGCTTCGGCCTGTCGACGACCTACACCGGCTTCAAGAACACGTCGATCACCTTCGGCATCCAGAACCTGTTCGACCGCGATCCGCCGTTCACGGCGCACAACGTCGACGAAGTGGTCGGTGCCGGCTGGGATCCACGCGTAGCCGATCCACGTGGCCGTTCGTACTCGCTGACGCTGAAGCACAAGTTCTTCTGATCGACCGTGAGACAATCTGCAGCCCCGGGAAGCGCCAGCGCGTTTCCCGGGGCTGTTTTTTCTATTAAACCAAGCCGCATGAGCATCAGCCGCCGCGCCTTTTCTTCCCTGCTTGCTGCTGCCGCATTGCTGCCGGCCGCCGCGCTGGCCGCGCCGCGCAAGCGCCCCTCGATCCGCCCCCGCATGAAAACCCTGATCAAACCTCCCCGCCTGCAGCCGGGCGACACCGTCGGCCTGATCGCCCCCGGCGGCTACGCCACCGAAAAATCGATCGCGAAAGCCCGCCGCAACATCGAGGCCCTCGGTTTCAGGGTGCGCGAAGGCGCGTCCCTGCGCGAAGTGAACGGCAATTATGGCGGCACCGTGCCGCAGCGGCTGGCCGACCTGCACGCCATGTTCGGCGACCCGGAGGTCAAGATGATCTGGCCGGTGCGCGGCGGTTCGGGCTGTATCTCGCTGCTGGCCCGTCTCGATTTCAAGCTGATCCGGGATAACCCGAAAATTTTATTGGGCTATTCCGACATCACGGCGCTGCACCTGGCGATCCTCAAGCACGCGGGACTGGTCACTTTCCACGGGCCGGTGGCCTCGTCGACCATGACCGATTATTCAATCGAACACATGATGGCGGTGCTGTCCGGCCCGCAGCCGACGTACACGATCCCGATGGCGCTGGAAAACAGCCGGCGCGCGTTGGAAAAGCCGCATTTCGCGATGCGTACCGTGCACGGCGGCGTGGCGACTGGCCCCCTGATCGGCGGCAACCTGAGCCTGGTCGCGGCCCTGGCCGGCACGCCCTACGCGCTTGATTTCAAGGACGGCATCCTGTTCCTGGAAGAGGTGAACGAAGCGCCCTACCGGATCGACCGCTGGATGACCCAGCTCGATCTATCGGTCGGCTTTTCGAAGGCGGCCGGGGTCATGATCGGGATTTGCGAAGACTGCGGACCCGAGCACGAAGACATTTCGCTCACGCTCGACGAGACGCTGGACATGCACTTGCAGCCGCTGTCGATTCCGGCCGTGACGGGCTACTCGATCGGGCATATCCGCGACCAGTTCACGATTCCGATGGGGATCCGCGCCACCATCGATACGCAGCGGCAGACGGTGACCTTGCTGGAGCCGGCGGTCAGCTGAGGTCGCGTCCTTCAGGTTGCGTCGGCGACCGAAAAACTGTAGTGGAGCGGATAGACCATGTCGCAGGGCTCGCCCCTGCACAGCGCCGGCTTGAATCGCTCCAGCATCAACTGCGTCGACAGTGCGCGTACGAAGGTGGCGCTGGGCGCGCCATAGGCCGTCACGCTGAGCGGCTTGCCATCCTTGCCGACCAGGACGTGTACCAGCAGCTCGCCCTTGACCAGGCCGAAGGTGTAGTTCATGCGCTGCACCGTGTCGAACAGCGGACCCTGGCCCTTGGCCGGAAACGGCGGCTCGTCGCCGGCTTCCAGCGCCGGATAGCCCATGCGGACGACGTTTTTCTGACCCGGCGTCAGCTCATCCCAGCGTGCATTCATGGGCAGCGCGGAAGTGGTCCCCTCGTAGTTAGCGGGACTCCACCTCATGCCGCCGGTGGTGCGGTAAAGGCCTTTCTCGACCTGCGCTGCGGGCAGGCCGGCGACGCGGCCATCCTGGAACAGCCCTTCGTACTTGTGGCCGGCGCCGGCGTAGACGATGGTGCCCTGGCCGTCGAATACGTCGTTCTTCCAGCTGCCGGTATAGCTGCCGCCGGTGGTAAACGTCGCTTCCCCCTGGCCGTGGCGCACGCCCTGAATCCAATCGCCCGTGTAACGCGAGCGGTTGACCGTCAGGTGCGTGCCCTTGCCATGCGGTGCGCCCTTGACGAACGCGCCTTCGTACCAGCCCCAGTCTTCCACCTGCAGGTAGCCCTGGCCTTCCGGCAAGCCGTTTCGGGTCGTACCCTCGTAGATCGCCTTGCCGAACTTGAGAACCGCCTCGCCGCTTGCCGCGCCGCGCACCAGCGTCGCGTCGAGCATCGCCATGCCGAAGGCCGCATTGGTCCAGGTGAGTACCCCTTTGCCGCTGGCATAACCGTCGACACAGCCGCCCGTCCACTTCACTTCGCTGGTTGGTGCCGGTTCGAGCGGCGCAATGCGGCAGTCGGCCGCGCCGAGCCAGGCCGGCTCCGTGGCCAGGGCAGGGGCGCCTGCTGCGGCGAGCGAGGCGAAGAATACGGCGAGGGAAGGGCAAAGACGACGAATGTGCATGACAGAGACTCGATGGGGAAAAACGATGCTTGAATGCATCATTATGCGTCTTTCCTCTGTTGCAAGTAAAGCAATATAGGACGGGGAGCGCCTGTCAGAGCTTGTGCACCATGTACACATACCCATGCTGCTCGCCATCGATACGGAACAGGTCGGGCAATTCGCCGGCGAAGACGAAGCCGCAGCGCTCGTACAGGCGGCGCGCCGGCGCGTTGTTCGACAAGACTTCGAGGTCGACCCAGTCGAGACCTGGCTGGGAACGCGCCCAGTCGAGCGCCGCCGCCAGCAGGCGCTCGCCCAGTCCCTGGCGGCGCCAGTCGCGGTGTACGCCCATGCCGAGCAGGCAGCGGTGGGCGGCGGCCCGTTCGGGCCGCGCGCGCAGGTCGACGTGGCCGGCAATGGCGCCGTCCGCATCGAGCGCCATCCAGGCACGGCGCCAGCCCGGCGCGCCGACCTCCGCATTCAGGCCGATGGCAAACGCCGCGCGCTTGTCGACGGGGAAGCGCGAATCGGCGCGCGCCATCGGCTGGAACAGGGGCGTGCCGGCGCGGCCGTTGTCCTGCAGGTGCTCGTCCAGGTAGACGAACAGGGCCGGCAGGTCGGCCGGCGCGACGGCCTGGATCGCAGGTGGCGCCGCGCCGCTCATCTCAGAGTGCCCGTGCAATCAGGATCTTCTGGATGTCGCTGGTGCCTTCGTAGATCTGGCAGACGCGCACGTCGCGATAAATGCGCTCGATCGGGAAATCGGCCACATAACCGTAGCCGCCGAAGACCTGCATGGCGCTGGAAACAACGCGCTCGGCCATCTCGGAAGCGAACAGCTTCGCCATCGCCGCTTCCTTCAGGCAGGGCACGCCCGCGTCTTTCAAGGAAGCCGCATGCAGGATCAGCTGGCGCGCCGCTTCGATCTGCATCGCCATCTCCGACAGGCGGAACTGCACGGACTGGTGCTCGAAGATCGGCTTGCCGAAGCTCTCGCGCTCTTTGGCGTAGCTCAGCGCCGCCTCGAAGGCCGCGCGCGCCATGCCGACCGATTGCGAGGCGATGCCGATGCGCCCGCCTTCCAGGCCGGACAGGGCGATTTTATAGCCCATGCCTTCTTCGCCGATCAGGTTACGCGCCGGGATGCGGCAGTTCTCGAATACGATCTGCGCCGTGTCCGACGAATGCTGGCCCATCTTGTGTTCCAGGCCGGCGACGATGTAGCCGGGGGTGTCGATCGGTACCCAGAAGGCGCTGATGCCCTCCTTGCCGGCCGCCTTGTCGGTCACCGCCATGACGATGGCGACGTCTCCGTATTTGCCGCTGGTGATGAACTGCTTGGTGCCGTTGATGACGTATTCGTCGCCGTCGCGCGTGGCGGTAGTGCGCAGGGCCGATGCATCGCTGCCCGTGTGCGGTTCCGTCAGCGCGAAGGCGCCCAGCATCTCGCCTTGCGCCAGCGGGCGCAGGAAGCGTTCTTTCTGCTCCTCGTTCGCGTACATCATGGCGATCGAGCACACCGGGCAGTTGTTGACCGAGATGATGGTCGAGATGCCGCCGTCGCCGGCCGCGATTTCTTCCAGCACCAGCGCCAGCGACACGTAGTCGAGGCCCGCGCCGCCGTATTGTTCCGGCACCGCCACGCCGAAGGCGCCGAGCTGGGCCAGTTCCTTCAGTTCGGCTTTCGGGAAATAGTGTTCCTTGTCCCAGCGGGCGGCCTGCGGGGCCAGGCGCTCCTGCGCAAAGCTGCGCAGGGCGTCGCGGATCATCTGGTGTTCTTCGGTCAGGATCATGGTGTCTCGTATGTTGTTGTGTGATCGGCTTACCAGGGAATCGGGGCGCCGTCGTGGTTCAGGAAAGTGCCATTCGCATCCGGCTGCGCGTTCGCCAGCGTGGTGCGCAGGTCGCGCACACTGTCTTCGACCGATAGCGCGGCGCCGGCGCCGCCCATGTCGGTCTGGACCCAGCCCGGATGAAAGGCGATGCAGGTGGCGCCTTGCGGGCCGAACGTGATGGCCGTGTCGCGCAGCACCGAGTTCAGGGCCGCCTTGCTGGCGCGGTAGAGCGAGCCGTTGGCGCTGTGGCGCCCGCCGATCGATCCCATCTGCGAGGACAGCACGCCGAGTTTGCCGCGCGTGAGAGCGACCAGCGGCGCGACGATCGGCAGCAGGCGCATCGCGGCCAGCACGTTGGTGTGCATCACGGCGTCGAAATCCTGCTGGGTAGGAAAACCGTCGTGGCGCGGGCCGTACAGGCCAGCGACCAGCCAGGCGGTGTCGATCTTTTCGTCGTCGAGCTTCCAGCCCAGGCCGGCGATGGCCTCGGTATTCGTGACGTCGAGCTCGTGCGGCTCGGCGCCCAGTTGTTTCAGTTCTTCGAGGTCTTGCGGCTTGCGGGCGGTGGCGATCACGCGCCAGCCGTCAGCACGGTATTGACGCGCCAGTTCGTGGCCGATGCCCCGCGAGGCGCCGATGATCAAAGCGGTAGGCATGATGTTGTCCCTATGAGTTCGTAGGGTGGACGGCTCTGCCGTCCACGCGTTCAAGCACCAGAAGAATAACCGCAATGCGATTGCAAACACGTGCGTTGAACGCGTGGACGGAAATCCGTCCACCCTACGAGAGGCTTTACACCATCTCGATCGCCATCGCGGTGGCTTCACCGCCGCCGATGCAGAGCGAGGCCACGCCACGCTTGCCGCCGGTCTTCTTCAGCGCGCCCAGCAGGGTAACGATGATACGCGCGCCCGAGGCGCCGATCGGGTGGCCCAGCGCGCAGGCGCCGCCGTGGATGTTGACTTTCGAATGCGGGATGTCGAGGTCGCGCATGGCGGCCATCGGCACGGCAGCAAAAGCTTCGTTGATCTCGAACAGGTCGACATCGTTCGGCATCCAGCCGGTCTTTTTAAAGAGCTTCTGCATCGCGCCGATCGGAGCGGTCGTGAACAGGTTCGGTTCCTGGGCGTGGGTGGCGTGGCCGATCACGCGCGCGATCGGGGTGAGACCGAGTTCCTTGGCCTTCGATTCGCGCATCATCACGAGGGCTGCGGCGCCGTCGTTGATCGACGAGGACGAAGCGGCCGTGACGGTGCCTTCTTTTTTAAATGCAGGCTTCAGCGACGGGATCTTGTCGATCTTGGCCTTCATCGGGCCTTCGTCCTTCTCGACCACCAGCTCGCCGGTGCGGGTCGCCAGCGTGACCGGGGCGACTTCCCAGCCGAAGCTGCCGTCGTTGTTGGCCGCCTGCGCGCGTTTCACCGATTCGATCGCGAAATTATCCTGCTCCTCGCGCGTAAACTGGTACGTGGCCACGCATTCTTCGGCGAAGGTGCCCATCGAGCGGCCTTCGCCGGTCTTTTCGTTGCGCGAGTAGGCGTCTTCCAGGCCGTCGAGCATCATGTGGTCGAACATCGGCGCGTGGCCGATGCGGTAGCCGCCGCGTGCCTTCGGGATCAGGTAAGGGGCGTTGGTCATCGACTCCATGCCGCCGGCGACGACGACGTCGGCGCTGCCGGCGACCAGCTGGTCATGGGCGAAGATCGCGGCCTGCATGGCCGAGCCGCACATTTTAGAGAGGGTCACGGCGCCGGTCGACAGCGGCAGGCCGGCCTTGATCAGGGCCTGGCGTGCAGGGGCCTGGCCTTGTCCCGCCATCAGGCAGTTGCCGAAGTAGACGTGCTCGACCGATTGCGGATCGACGCCGGCGCGCTCGACCGCGGCCTTGATTGCCACCGCACCGAGGTCGCTCGCCGATTTCGACGAGAAATCGCCCTGGAAGGCGCCCATCGGGGTACGGGCGGCGCCGACGATAACGACTGGATCATTCATTGTTGGTTCTCCAAAAGGGATGGCGCTTCGCTTGTCTGCGCCGGGGTGGTGAGCGGGTGGTGAAAACGGATGTGCTGCGGGTACGGAAAAATATCCTGGACTTCGCCGGCCAGGATGCGGTCCTTGTGCGCCTGCCACCAGGCGCGCGTCAGCAAGTCCGCGTGGTGCTGCATAAAGTAGTGGCGAATCTTCGGATTTCCAAGAAGGAAACGGCCGAATTGTTCGGGAAAGACATCGTGTTTGCCGATCGGGTACCAGGGCTCGGCCGCCATTTCCTCTTCCTCAGTGCGCGCCTCTGGTACGTCGCGGAATACGCAATCGGTCAGATATTCGATCTCGTCGTAGTCGTAGAACACGACCCGGTTCTGGCGCGTCAGCCCGAAATTTTTATACAGCATATCGCCTGGAAAAATATTCGCGGCGACCAGGTCGCGAATCGCATTCCCATATTCGAGGATGCCGTGCTCCAGGCGTTCGTCGTCGTTCGCCTGTCCGGCCGCGGCCAGGAACATGTTCAGCGGCACCATGCGCCGTTCGATGTACAGGTGCTTGACGATGAGGTGCTCGCCCTCGATCTCGATGAGGGAGGGCGCATGCTGGCGCAGTTCGGCCAGCAGCGCTTCGCTGAAGCGGTGCAAGGGAAAGGCGACGTCGGAATACTCGAGCGTATCGGCCATGCGCCCGACCCGGTCGTGGTGTTTCACCAATAAATACTTCTCTTTGACCTGGGCGCGGGTCGTCTCCTTCGGCGGCGGATAGAAATCCTTGATCACCTTGAACACATAGGGAAAGGAGGGCAGCTCGAAGACGAGCATGACCAGGCCGCGGATGCCGGGCGCGCTCTGGAACTGGTCGGAGCTGTGTTTTAAATGCTGCAGGTAATCGCGGTAGAACAGGGTCTTGCCCTGTTTCTGCAGGCCGAGCAGCGTATAGATCTCGCTCTTGGGCTTGCGGGGCAGCAGGCTGCGCAGGAATTGCACATAGGCCGAGGGCACTTCCATGTCGACCAAAAAGTATGCGCGCGTAAACGAGAACAGGACGGCGATCTGGCGCGGGTCGGTCAGTACCGTATCGAGCACCAGTTCGCCGCGCCGGTTGTGCAGCAGGGGAATCACGAACGGATAGTCGCGCGCGCCGTTGATCGCGCGGCCGACGATGTAGGCGCCTTTGTTACGGAAGAACAGGTTCGACAAGACCTGGAATTGCTGGTTCGGTTCGGCCTGGTCGAGACCGAAAGCTTCGCTCATGCGCGTTTCGACCAAACGCACGTCGCGGTCCAGGTCGGCGAAGGGGCAGTCGAGCTGGAAGTTGGTGACGATGCGTTTTAGCGCGAAACGCAGGCCGTCGGCCGCCGGGTAATACACGCGGTAGGTTGGCAGCAGCTCGTCGGTCTCGATGTATTCGGTCGAGATCACCGGGCGCACGAACAGGAAATCGTTGTGGTAATAGCTGCGGTGCAGGATGCGGCAGCTGACGGAATTAAAAAAGGTCTCGGCCAGTTCCGGCTGCTTGTGGCCGGACAGCAGGCCGATGTAGTGGAGCTTGGTTTCGCGCCAGACAGCGTCGCCCAGCTCGTCGGCCGTGTAGGCGTCTTCCAGGGCGGCGACGGTTTCCTGGACGCGCTGGTCGTAGTAGTCGATGCGCTCGCGCGCGGCGCGCTGGGCGACGGGCCAGCTGGCGGTCTCGAAATGGCGTTTCGCCGCCTGGCTGGCCGCGCGGAACAGGCGGTAGTGCTTGTCGAAGCCGTCCAGGATGGTGCGCGCGATGTCGAATGCGATCTGGGAAGACAGCATTTTGGGGAACGCAACTTGTGTCATCGTTCGTCTCGCGCGGGGGCCTTATTGAACGGCTATTTTATTGCAAGTAAGGTGGGCGGGTTTCCCGCCCACGCGGTGGTAGTTAGCTGCAAGATCATCCGGTCCGATATCGGAGCCGGTAACGATCACCGCGTGGGCGGCAAAGCCGCCCACCTTACATCCTTCCGTTCCAGTTCGCCCTATTACATCGTCTCGCCAAACAACTCGCGGCCGATCAGCATGCGGCGGATTTCGCTGGTGCCGGCGCCGATTTCGTAGAGCTTCGCATCGCGCCAGAGACGACCGACCGGATACTCGTTGATATACCCATTGCCGCCCAGGGTCTGGATCGCTTCGCCCGCCATCCAGGTCGCCTTTTCGGCGCTGTACAGGATGGCGCCGGCGGCGTCCTTGCGCAGGGCGCGCACCTGCTCAGGCGAGGTCGCGCGGTCGCAGGCCTGGCCGACGGCATACACGTAGGCGCGGCACGCCATCATGGTCGAATACATGTCGGCGATCTTGCCTTGCATGAGCTGGAATTCGCCGATCGCCTGGCCGAACTGCTTGCGCTCGTGAATGTAAGGGACGACCGAATCCATGCAGGCCGACATGATGCCCAGCGGACCGCCGGACAGGACGGTGCGCTCGAAGTCCAGGCCCGACATCAGGACATTGACGCCCTTGCCGACGCCGCCCAGCACGTTCTCGACCGGCACTTCGCAATCCTGGAACACCAGTTCGCCCGTGTGCGAGCCGCGCATGCCGAGCTTGTCGAGCTTTTGCGCGATCGAGAACCCTTTAAAACCTTTTTCGATCAGGAAGGCGGTCATGCCGCGCGGGCCGGCTTCCAGGTCGGTCTTGGCGTAGACGACCAGGGTGTCGGCGTCCGGACCGTTGGTGATCCACATTTTCGTGCCGTTCAGGACGTAGCGGTCGCCCTTCAGTTCGGCTTTCAGCTTCATGCTGACGACGTCCGAGCCGGCGTTCGGTTCCGACATCGCCAGTGCACCGACGTGCTCGCCCGAGATCAGCTTCGGCAGGTACTTGCGCTTCTGCTCTTCGTTACCGTTGCGCTTGATCTGGTTGACGCACAGGTTCGAGTGGGCGCCGTAGGACAAGCCGACCGAGGCGGAGGCGCGCGAGATTTCTTCCATCGCGACGATGTGGGCCAGGTAGCCCATGTTGGCGCCGCCGTATTCCTCGCTCACGGTGATGCCGAGTAAGCCCAGTTCGCCCATCTTCTTCCACAAATCCATCGGGAACTGGTCGGTACGATCGATCTCGGCAGCGCGCGGGGCGATCTCGCTCGCCGCGAACTGTTGGACTGCTTCGCGCAGCGCGGCGATGTCTTCGCCATGGTCAAAGGTCAAGCCTGGAAGATGCAGCATGGTCGTCCTCTCGGTGAACGGGGTTGTTGAGCACTGTGCATGATACTCGCGTGTGACGTTAACGTAAACGTCAAGTAGAGAGTAAAGGAAGCCGGCCGGCTTCCGTGGGAATCAGGCGGCCTTGCTGTCCAGCGAAACACCGCCCGCGGCGCTGTCGGCCAGCAGGCGCCGGCATTCTTCCTCGTGCGCGGAAATTTCCTCCAGCGCCATCTCGATGTCGGCGCGCTGTTGTTCCAGCGTCTCGCGCTGGTGGGCCAGTACGCCCAGGAAGCGGTCGATCTGCGCTTGGGTGTCCTTCGGCGACTCGTACATGTCGACGATGCTCTTGATTTCCGACAGGGTCAGGCCGAGGCGCTTGCCGCGCAGCGTCAGCTTCAAACGGGTGCGGTCGCGCGGCGTGTAGACGCGGTTGCGTCCGCCGACGCCTTCGCGGCTGGGGCTGAGTAAGCCCTGATCTTCATAGAAGCGGATCGCGCGCGCAGTGATGTCGAATTCGCGGGCCAGTTCGGCGATGGTGTAGGTCGTGGGCATTTCCGGTAGCACTGAAGCGGCTGAAAGTGGCAGATCGTGGAATCGCTTAGAATCTTCTAACGCGTTTTCCGTTTACGTCAACGTCAAACGCATTGTAGCGCGCACGACCCATCCCGAATACGAAAGATTGTCGAACATGAATCCGCTCGAATCCGAACTGTCCTATCCCTTCGCCGAGCTGCTGCCGGCGCCCGGCAGCGTAGAGGAGGTCGCGCCCGGCGTCGGCTGGCTGCGCATGCCGCTGCCGTTCGCGCTAGACCACATCAACCTGTGGCTGCTGCGCGACGAACGCGAAGGGAAGAGCGGCTACACGGTGATCGATTGCGGCGTGGCCACCGACGCCACCCGCGCCAACTGGGAGCAGGTGTTGGCGGGCGCCATGGACAATCAACCCGTGCTGCGCGTGCTGGCCACCCACTGCCATCCGGACCACGTCGGCCTGTCGCACTGGCTGTGCGAGCGTTTTAATGCGCCGTTCTGGCTGACGGCCGGCGAATTCGGCTTCGCACGCATGATGGCAGCCGCCCTGCCGGGCGTGGACGGGCCCTCGGCCATTCCCCATTTCGAGCGCCACGGCCTGCGCGACCCGGCCATGCTCGAGCAGATGCGCAGCCGCCGCAATTACTATCCGTCGCTGGTGCCCGCCGTGCCCGCCGCGTATTCGCGCCTGCAGGATGGCCAGAAAGTTGCGATCGGCGCTGCGGCCTGGCGCGTGATCACCGGTTTCGGCCACTCGCCGGAACACGCCTCGCTGTACTCGGAAGAATTGAATGTGCTGGTGTCGGGCGACATGGTCTTGCCGCGCATTTCGACGAACGTGTCCGTGTTCGCCGTCGAGCCGGAGGGCAACCCGCTGCAGCAATACCTCGATTCGCTGGATAAATTCGCCGACCTGCCGGACGACGTGCTGGTGCTGCCCTCGCACGGCAAACCCTTCCGCGGCCTGCACACCCGGATCGCCCAGCTGCGCGCCCATCACGTGGCGCGCCTGGCCGAGGTGCTGGAAGCCTGCCGCACGCCGCAGAGCGCGATGGACATCGTGCCCATCATGTTCCGGCGCCAGCTCGACGCCCACCAGCTCAGTTTCGCCCTTGGCGAGGCGCTCGCGCACCTGCACAAACTCTGGAACGATGGTATGTTAAGGCGTGTAACCGGGGACGATGGCGTCGTCCGGTTCGCACTGACCTGAACGCTTCAGGCCGGGTCCGCCCTGGATCCGGCGCCACGGCAACGCCGGCCCGTCTCGCACACGCGACGACTCTTTGTTTCTGTACGGCTACAGATACGATACATTCATGCTTTTTGGAAATTTTGTGGCATGATGCATCCCATCCGGGAAAAATCTCTTCAATTTCCACTTCTTTGTTAAGCCATCGGCCTGCCGAGTGTCACAAGTGGTCTTTACAGGCCGCTAACTGACTTTTATGGTCGAGCATGAAATAGTGCCATCATGAATTCCACGAATGAACGGGAGAGCTTCAGTGAGCGTCTCCAGCAGGCCCTGAAAAACGCCCATTACTCGCCGGACAGCCCGACCCGCCTGGCACGCGAATTTAACATTCGCTTCGAAGGCCGCCCGATCACGGTCCACGCCGCCCGCAAATGGCTGGTCGGCGAAGCCATTCCGACCCAGGAAAAACTGCGCATGATCGCCCAATGGCTGGGCGTGCCTGCCGACTGGCTGCGTTTCGGCGGCGCCGAGGCGCCCGGGGCGCAGGCCGACGGTGGCGCCAGCGCGCGCTTCGAATCGGCCGACGTCAAGCTGATTGCCGACCTGCAGCGCCTGGATGAGCACCACCGCCAGCTGGCACGCGAATTCATCCGCATGCTGGTACGGATGAACCACCCGGCCCCCTCGAAGTAAGCCGCCGCCTTCTTCCGGACAGCGTTTCCGCTTACAAATTTTCTTCCGAGTCAGGTAGTCCAAATTGCCGCAACTTGGCGCATAATCGATTTCTCACAGCCGAGGATCGTGCGCCTATGAAAAGCAATTACATGAACACCGCCCAGCTGAAAGAACTCATGACCGCGCCGCCGATGTCGGCCGCGCGCCATGCCGAAGTGATGCGCAAGCGCATTGCCCAGCGCAGGATGCTGGAGGAAGCCAGGGAATTGAAGAAGGCCGGCGACAGCGACCATTTGAAGCGCTAATCCAGCGATAAGCGCTGCCGTTCAGCCCGCTGGCGTGTCCGGCGTGCCGCGCATGCCGGACCAGCGTGGCGCGGCGGTATTTTCCAGGCCTAATAGATCCAGCACGCGGTCGAGCGTGTGGTCGACCATCTCGTCGATGCTCGCCGGCCGGTGATAAAAGCTAGGCAGGGGCGGAAACACGATGCCGCCCATTTCCGTGACCGCCGTCATATTGCGCAGGTGCGCCAGGTTGAGCGGCGTTTCGCGCACCATCAGCACCAGGCGCCGGCGTTCCTTCAGGATCACGTCGGCCGCGCGTGCGACCAGGTTGTCCGCCAGGCCATGCGCCACGGCGGCCAGTGTCTTCATCGAGCAGGGCGCGATCACCATGCCGTCGGTCTGGAACGAGCCGCTGGCAATCGATGCACCGATTTCCCGATTTTTATGGACGACGTGGGCCAGCGCCTCGACCTCGCGCCGCTGCATGCCGACTTCCTGGTGCAGCGTGAGGGAGGCGGCGTCGGACATCACGAGGTGGGTCTCGACGCCTTCGACCGCTTTCAATCGTTGCAGCAGGCGCACGCCATAGACCGCGCCGGTCGCGCCGGTGATGGCGACGACGATACGACGCGGTCGTGGGCTACTCATTACTTCTTGAACATCGCCTGCAGTTCGCCCGACTCGAACATCTCGTTCATGATGTCGGAGCCGCCGATGAACTCGCCGTTCACGTAGAGCTGCGGGATGGTCGGCCAGTTCGAGAAGTCCTTGATGCCCTGGCGCACTTCCGGATCTTCCAGCACGTTGACGGTGGCGATGTTATCGACGCCGCAGGCTTTCAGGATCTGGATGGCGCGGCCGGAGAAGCCGCATTGCGGGAATTGTGCGGTGCCCTTCATGAACAGCACGACCGGAGTGTTGGTCACGGTGTCTTTGATCCAGGTTTGTACGTCGCTCATGTGTGTGCCTTCGGTGGAGATGAGATAGATGGCGCCATTCTATAAGAAATCGCCCGCGCCGGTGCGGCGCCGGGCCCGGCGATTGCGGTATCATCCCGGGTTTATTTTGTGCTAACCAGTCAGGATTTGCTCATGCAACAACGACCCGCCGCCGCGCCTTCGGCCGCTTTCAATTTCATCATGGCTGCCGTGCTCGGCTTCCTGGGCCTGTTCGACCTGGTCGTCGGTGCGCGCGGCGATGGCGCCGGGGTGTTCATCACCGGTCTCGCCATGACGATCTACGCGGCCATGTTGCTGCGGGACGCGCTGCACATCAAGAAGACCGGCCGGCCGGCCATGAGCCGGGCGCGCATGAACAAGATCGGGCTGGCGTGCCTGGCCTTGTATGTGGTTGGTGTGCTGGTGAAACGGGTGCCGGAGCTGGCCCAGTTCTTCGGCTGATTTTGTGGGGCGATGCGTTGCGGTTCGCATCGGCACGACCGCGTGGGCACGGAGTGCCCGATGAAACCGTGGCCGAGGCCATTGGCCTCGACCACCCCTACGATCTATTGAAGCCGCTTGCCGAGGCAGGCGGATTCTTCCCGTCCTACATACCTGCCATAATGTGCGACCGGCAGATAGCCATTGCGCGCATAAAACGCCAGCGCCCGCTGGTTGACGCAGCGCGTCGACAGCCACAATTCGCGGTAGCCGAAGGCGAGCGCCTGCGCTTCCAGCGCCTTCAATAACGCCAGCCCGGCGCCGCTGCCTGGCCTGGCATACATCCTTTTCAGTTCCGCCACGCCCGGCGCCAGCGGCCGTACGGCACCGCAACCGAGCGCCAGGCCATCTCCGTCTCTCGCGATCAGAAAGACCGAACACGGCCCGCGCACGTCGGCCGGATCGAAGGAGCCCGAGCCGCTGTCGCCGCAAATCGCAGCCAGCGCGGCATCGAGTTCCTTGACCAGCACCCGCGCCTCAGGACTGTCCGGATCGGCGGGTGCGCACTGCATTTTATTTGCGCAGCTTGGCAAAGGCCGCCGCCATCGCGCCGCCCGCATCCTGGCTTGGGCGCTCCTGGCGCTGGTGCTGGGCCACCCGCTTGCGGTCTTCGCGGTCGCCGCGCTGCTGCGGTTGCGCACCCGGCTGCGGCGCCGAATCCGACAGGCGCATCGTCAGCGCAATGCGCTTACGTTTCGGATCGACTTCCAGCACCTTCACTTTCACGACCTGGCCCGCCTTCACCACCGTGTGCGGATCTTTGACAAACGTATTGGAGAGCGCCGAGATGTGCACCAGTCCATCCTGGTGCACGCCGATGTCGACAAAGGCGCCGAAGGCGGCCACATTGGTGACCACGCCTTCCAGGATCATGTCCGGACGCAGGTCGCTGATCTCTTCGACGCCTTCTTTAAACGTCGCCGTCGTGAATTCCGGCCGCGGATCGCGCCCCGGCTTTTCCAGCTCTTTCAGGATGTCGGTCACGGTCGGCACGCCGAATTTGTCGTCGGCGTACTTGGCCGGATTCAGCGACTTGATCAGGCCACTGTCGCCGACCACCGCCTTCATGTCGCGCTTCACGTCGGCCAGGATCTTCTGCACCACCGGGTACGATTCCGGGTGCACCGCCGAGGCGTCCAGCGGATTGTCTCCGCCCATCACGCGCAGGAAACCGGCCGCCTGCTCGAAGGTTTTATCTCCCAGGCGCGGCACGGCCTTCAAGGCCGCGCGCGAGGCGAACGCGCCCTTCATGTCGCGGTAGCTGACGATGCTCTGGGCCACGCTGCTCGACAGACCGGACACGCGCGCCAGCAGCGGCGCCGAGGCGGTATTCACGTCGACGCCGACCGCGTTCACGCAATCCTCGACCACGGCGTCGAGCGAGCGCGCCAGCTGCGTCTGCGAGACGTCGTGCTGGTACTGGCCGACGCCGATCGATTTCGGGTCGATTTTCACCAGTTCCGCCAATGGGTCCTGCAGGCGGCGCGCGATCGAGACGGCGCCGCGGATCGACACGTCCAGGTCCGGCAGCTCGCGCGAGGCGAATTCCGACGCCGAGTACACCGAGGCGCCCGCTTCGGAGACGACAATTTTCGTCAGCTTCAGTTCCGGACGCGCCTTGATCAGGTCCTGCGCCAGTTTATCGGTCTCGCGCGAAGCGGTGCCGTTGCCGATCGAGATCAGCGAGACATTATGTTTTGCGGCCAGCTGGCCCAGCACGTGCAGCGAGCCGTCCCAGTCGTTACGAGGCTGGTGCGGGTAGATCGTCGCGGTATCGACCACCTTGCCGGTGGCGTCGACCACCGCCACTTTCACGCCGGTGCGCAGGCCCGGATCGAGGCCCATGGTGGCGCGCTGGCCGGCGGGCGCCGCCAGCAGCAGGGATTTCAGATTGCGCGCGAAGACGTTGATGGCGTCCAGCTCCGCCTTTTCGCGCAGGGCGCCCATGAGTTCCGTCTCGATGTACATGAAGCTTTTCACGCGCCAGGTCCAGCGCGCCGTGTCGAGCAGCCATTTGTCGGCCGGGCGGCCCGCGGCCTTGATGCCGAAACGGGCGGCGATGCGGCTTTCGCAGGGATTGTGCGGCGCATCCCACTTCGGCTTTTCGGCCTCGGTATCGAGACGCAGCGCGACGTCGAGGATGCCTTCGCGGCGGCCGCGCATCAACGCCAGCGCGCGGTGCGAGGGAACGGTCGCCAGCGGCTCCGAATAATCGAAGTAGTCGGCAAACTTTTCTCCTTCTTCCTGCTTGCCGTCGACGACTTTCGATTCGACGACGCCGTGCTCCTGCACGTATTCGCGCAGCGATTGCAGCAGGGTCGCGTCTTCGGCAAAGCGTTCCATCAGGATCTGGCGCGCGCCGTCGAGCGCCGCCTTGATATCCGCCACGCCGGGATTGTTCACGCCGTCGGCATTCGTAAACGCCTCGCGCAGATACTTGGTGGCTTCTTCTTCCGGATTGCGCGACGGGTCAGCCAACAGATCGTCGGCCAGCGGAGCCAGGCCCGCTTCGACCGCGATCTGCGCCTTGGTGCGGCGCTTCTGCTTGTAGGGCAGGTATAAATCTTCGAGGCGGGTTTTATCCTCGGCCAGGGCGATGGCTTCCAGCAGGGCCGGCGTCATCTTGTTCTGTTCGGTGATCGATTCGATGATCGCCGCGCGCCGGTCTTCCAGTTCGCGCAGGTAGCGCAGGCGCTCTTCCAGCAAGCGCAGCTGGACGTCGTCCAGGCCGCCGGTGGCTTCCTTGCGGTAGCGCGCGATGAAGGGGACGGTGGCGCCTTCGTCCAGCAGGGCGATGGCGGCGGCGACCTGCGCCGGCTTGGCGGCCAGCTCGAGGGCCAGGCGTTGTTCGATGGAGGGCAGCATGGAAGCAGAAATCCGTGAGTCAGGCGGGCAATGATACGCAAACGCGCGCGAAGTGCCAGTCTTGACAGCGTATTGCAGGCATGCCGATAGGCCCGGCCACAGCCGGGCCGCTGGACTCAGGCCGATTCCGGGGCGCGCTCTTCACGGATGCGCAAGAGCAGCCGCAGCACCGTGTACGCCAGCACCAGAAAATAGACGAGGTAGATGCTGCTGATGAGCACCAGCGAAAAGGTCGACAGTTTCGAGGCCAGCGACCCCTTGTCCGTCGTGATCAGCAACATGAACGCGGGCACGGCGCTGCACACGAGCATGAGCAGCAGGCGCTGGAACTTCTGGATTTTCGAGGCGCGGTCCGTAAAGATTTCCGGCTCCCGGCCCTGGGTCGCGGGCGTGCACCAGTAATACCAGCCGGTGCAGGTCGTCGCCAGCTTCCAGCCCGCGTCCTCCATCAGCTGGGAAAACCCGTCGTCGGCCTGGCCAAAATCGACGCGGTAGACGAGGTCGCGCGGGGCGCCGCGGCGGAAGGTCCAGACGCACAGCGGAGTCACGTTCTCCAGGTACAGGCCCTGCTGCGCCATCGCGCGCAGCCAGGCTTCCTGTTCGCGGTCCTGGTGGGCCCAAAAGAACTTGAATCTGGTGACAGTTTCCTTATTCATGCCGCTGCTTCCTTTCCCAGTGTTGACAGTACAAATTGCCCGTTGCGCAGCATGATGGCCAGGCGCCGCACCTGCTCGGCCAGCACCCGGCGGCCCTTCTCCGTCAGTGCATAGGTCTTGCGCCGCTCTTCTTCGCTGAGCTTCTCGATCAGCCCCTGCTTTTCCAGCGTGCCGAAGGCGCCGTACAGGGTGCCGGGGCCGATGACCACGTTCCCCTGGCTCATGCTTTCCACCTTTTGCATCAGCGCGTAGCCGTGCATGGGCTCCTCGAGCGCCGCCAGCACGTAATACGTCGCCTCGGATAAGGGCAGGAATTTTGCAAAATCGATGTCCACAGCAGCTCCCGGATGGATATATCGGGTCTCGACATATCGAATATCGATATAGTAGCAGTACATGCCGGCTTGTCAATCGGTTTTGAAACCGGTCAGCGATGCGTATCTTTCACACCGTAAAGAATTTTCGGCAAGGTGCGATTCCGAACAAAACTGAAGTGCCCGTATGAGAGATAATGGTGTTTGTTGTTTTTTTTCATACAGGTTCAAGGACCCAATGCACACAGTTGATTTCCCACGCGAACACGCGAGCGATGCCCCGGCACCGCGCGCGACGCCGGCACGCGCGCCCGCACTGCCCGCACCGGTGGCGACCTGGCTGCAACGGGTCGAGGCGGCAGCGCATCCGCAACCCAAGCTGAACATCGAAGTTGCCGATCCGAAAGCGGTCCAGTACAAATTTGTCTACGTGATGGCCCCCACCAGCGGTGGGCGCCATGTCGCCATCTGCCTGTGCAAGGCGCGCCTGCGTCCGAACGGCGACGTCGCCGCCGCCAGCCCGGTGAATGAGGTGTTTTCCCTGCTGTCCGCGCCGCCGGCCTACCTCGAAGGCGAGGACGAAGACCTGGTGCGTTTCTTCATCGCCATGCGCAGCGGTTCCTCGCAAAGCACCAGCGCGACCGAGCCGAAGGGGAAAGTGGGCGCCATCCTGCTCGATCTGTTGCTGCGTCAGGGCAAGCTGCTGTGGGCGAATTCCTGGGCCGACATGGCCAATGGCCTCGTCTATCCGCTGCAGGCCGGCCCTACGCGCCAGGCCAACCTGGCATGGCGCGACGAGGGCCGGGCCGCCAAGCTCGGCTGGTCGGTGGAGCCGGCCAACGGCGCGAATCACCCGGGCGCGGACCTGATCGACTACATGCTGCCGACCGATCCGCCCTGGTACATCGACAACCTGTCCTGCGGCCCGCTGTCGCTCAACCGCGGCGGCGTCGACATCTCGCTGGCCGAACTGCAGGCGCTGGTGGCGCAAGCGCCTGTCCTGACCGGCAACGATAAAAAACGCGTCTCGCAACTGCTGCTGGCCCACGGCCTGCAGGAACTGATGCCGCTGCCGCAGCCGCTGACCCAGCGCGTGCGCACGGACGTCAAGCCGCAGCCTTTCCTGTTATTGGATTCCGTGTCGCTGGCCGATACCGGCGCGCTGCGCTGGCACGATTTCGCCGTCCTGTCTTTCGATTACGACGGCCAGCGCGTTTCCTTCGATCCGTCGCAGCGCGTAGTGCGCCAGATCGGCGACGTCACCGAAATTATCGATCGCGACGCGGCTGCCGAAGCGGCGGCCCTGGATAAACTGAGCGAACTGGGCTTCCGCAAGCCCGCCACCACGCCGCTCTCGAACGTGGCCGGCGCCCTGCAGCTGGAAAGCCAGGCGCACTGGCTGCGTTTTGCCGAAAGCGACCTGGACGCCTTGTCGGATGCCGGCTGGCACCTGCAAAAGTCGAATAAATACCGCTACGACGTGGTGCCGGTGGAAGACTGGTATGCCGAGATCGACGAGCCGGAAGAGGCCGGTAAAGCCTGGTTCGAGCTGGAACTGGGCATCGTCGTCAATCGCAAGCGCGTGCCGCTGCTGCCGGTGCTGGTGCAATTGATCCGCAACGCGCCGACGGATTTCGATCCGGCCGTGCTGGCCGCCCATGGCGAAGCCGACCAGATGCTGGCGACCTTGCCCGAAGGCGTGCGTGTCGCCCTGCCATGGGCGCGCGTCAAACCGATCCTGGCGACGCTGGGCGAGCTGTATTTCAACGACAAGATCAAGAACCGGGTGCGCCTGTCGACGCTGGATGCGAGCCGCCTGGAAGAACTGGCGCGCGGCGTCGAACTGCGCTGGTTCGGCGGCGAGCAGCTGCGCGAGACCGGCCGCAAGCTGAGCCAGTTCGGTTCCGTGAAAAAAGTGGCGGCTCCCGCCGGCCTGCAGGCAACCCTGCGCGACTACCAGCTCGACGGTCTGTCGTGGATGCAGTTCCTGCGCGAATACGACCTGGCCGGCATCCTGGCCGACGACATGGGTCTCGGTAAAACCGTGCAGACCCTGGCGCACATCCTGACGGAAAAGGAAGCAGGCCGGCTGACCAGCCCGGCATTGGTGATTGCGCCGACCAGCCTGATGACCAACTGGCAGGAAGAAGCCGCGCGCTTCGCCCCCAGCCTGAAGGTGCTGCTGCTGCAAGGTAAGGAACGCGTGGACATGTTCGACCAGATCGAGCAAGCCGACATCGTGCTCACCACTTATGCCTTGCTGCCGCGCGACGAGGAAAAACTGCGCGAGCACCATTATCACCTGGTGATCCTCGACGAATCGCACTACATCAAGAATACGCGCTCGAAGGCGGCGCAGACGGCCGGTTCCCTGAACGCCAACCACCGCCTGTGCCTGACCGGTACGCCGCTGGAAAACCACCTCGGAGAACTCTGGTCGCAATTCCACTTCCTGCTGCCCGGCCTGCTGGGCGAGGAAAAGGCGTTCAATACCCAGTTCCGCCATCCGATCGAACGCCAGGACGATCCGGTGCGGCGCGCCTTGTTGAACCGACGCATCCGTCCTTTCCTGCTGCGCCGTACCAAGGACCACGTCGCGAAAGAATTGCCGGAGAAAACGGAAATGGTGCGCCGGGTCGAACTCACCGGCCCGCAGCGAGATTTGTATGAAACCGTGCGCCTGGCGATGGACAAGAAGGTGCGCGAGGAAATCGACCGCAAGGGCGTGGCGCGCAGCCAGATCGTGATCCTGGAAGCCTTACTCAAACTGCGCCAGGTCTGCTGCGATCCGAGGCTGGTGAAAGCCATGCCCTCGAAGAAGAACACGGCCGCCATTTCCGCCAAGCTGACCGACCTGATGCAGATGGTCGACGATTTGCTGGAAGAGGGCCGCAAGATCCTCGTGTTCTCGCAGTTCACCAGCATGCTGGCACTGATCGAGGAAGAACTGGCGGCGCGCGGCATTCGCTATGCGATCCTCACTGGCGAGACGCGCGACCGCTCGGCGCAGGTGGCCGCCTTCCAGCAGGGCGCGGTGCCGATCTTCCTGATCAGCCTCAAGGCCGGCGGCGTCGGCCTGAACCTGACGGCGGCCGATACCGTCATCCATTACGATCCTTGGTGGAATCCGGCAGCGGAAAACCAGGCCACCGACCGCGCCTGGCGCATCGGGCAGGATAAACCGGTGTTCGTGTATAAACTGATTGCGAAAGGCACGCTGGAAGAAAAGATCCAGCAGCTGCAGCAGAAGAAGTCTGAACTGGCGAACTCGATCCTGGCCGAAGGCGAATCGCAGAAGATGGCGCTGACGCAGGAAGATCTGCAGGCGATCTTCGCGCCGCTCGACGAGCAGTAGACCTACCTGGCTCAGACTCCAGCCCGCTTCGGCGGGCTTTTTTGTGCCTTTTTGGCGGGTTGTCATGCGGGTTGCATGGAAGCGCGCACGAATCAGCGTGTGAATAGAAAGATACTGAACAAAATTGTGTATGCTGCAATTTTGGCTGATTGCTATTGCAACAACGCTTGCCTATACAGAAGGGTATGCCCAGCTATATACTCCTTGCGCACTGGTTCAGTGCGCTGATTGTACTAATTTCTGGAAGGGTATTTGATGAACCGCAGCGCCAGTAACGACTGTTCCGGCCATGCCGGCGTGGCGCTGTCCGAGCAGTTCCGCGTGATCGCCGAGATCAGCGGCGACATTGCCTTCAGCATCGACTGCGCCAGCGGCGCGCTGCGCTATGTCAGCCCCGCGATCGAACAATTGCTCGGCTACACCCCGGAACAGGCGGCTGATGCCTTCTGCGCGGGCGGCGAAGGCCCGCTGGCGGCCTTGTATGCCGGCCTGCCGGAACGCATGCGGCGCCTGCGCGCGGGCGACCGCAGCCGGCTGCGCCTGGTGCGCGAGACCGAACTGCAAGGCGCGCACGGCTACCCGGTGCCGGTCGAAGTCATCTCTTCCCTGCTGTGCGGCGAGGATGGACGGCCCCAGGCGCTGGTCGGCCTGCTGCGCGACCTGTCGCCGCGGCGCCTGCGCGAAGCCGAGCAAAAGCGCTTCGCCAGCATGCTGAACCACGAATTCCGTACGCCTTTATCCACCATCGACGGCGCGATCCAGCGTCTCGAAGCCACCAGCCCGCATACCGACGAGGCGACGCGCGCCCGCTACCGCAAGATCGCGCTCGCCACCGACCGCCTGATCGGCATGCTCGACGATTACCTGTCGCCGGAGCGCATGGCCGGCATCGGCAGCGAGCGCCAGCCGACCACGGTGGCGCCGCGCACCCTGCTGGAAGAGGGCGCGGCCCAGCTGCGGGCGGCCGGCCGCGTGGCCAGCATCAAGGCGCGCGAACTCCCTGAAACCCTGCGCTGCGATCCGGAAGGCTTGCGCCTGGCACTGAAGGTGCTGATCGACAACGCGGTCGCCTATTCTCCGGCGACCTCCCCGGTGGTGCTGGGTGGGCGCCTGGCGGCCAGCGGCATCGAGCTCAGCGTGCGTGATCACGGCCCCGGCGTGCCGCGCGACGAGCAACCGCGGGTCTTCGACAAGTTTTACCGTGGCAGCAACGCTGCCGGCATGCCGGGCAGCGGCCTGGGCCTGTACATGGCGCGCTCGATCGTCGAAGTGCACGGCGGCATCCTCAGCCTGGTCAGTCCGGGCGGAGGCGGCGCCGATTTCCGCATCTGGCTGCCGGTCGCAGGCGCCGCGAAGATGCTTGCGCGCCAAGGCACGACACCCGATAATCCCGCGCTGCCCTCCGGCAACCCAACATGAAGAACGTGTAAGCCCATGACGCAGATACTGATTGTGGAAGACAACGGCGATTACGCCGGGGACATGGCCGATTTCCTGCGCGAACTCGAGCATGAAGTCACCATCGCCACCTCCGCCAGCGAGATGTGGGCGGCCCTGACGCGCACCCCCGCCGCGGTGGTCGTGCTCGACCTCGGCCTGCCCGACGAAGACGGTTTTACGGTGATTCCGCGCATGCGCCAGCTGTATCCGGAAATCGGCCTGCTGGTGCTGACCGGACGGGTCGCCTTCGACAACCGCATCCTTGGCCTGCAGCTGGGCGCCGACCATTACCTGACGAAGCCGATCAAGTTCCCGGAACTGGCTGCCCACATCGAAGCCCTGGGCCGCCGCGTGCGCCCGAGCGAACCGGCGCCGGCACCCGTGAAATGGACCCTGCGCGTGAGCGCACGCCAGCTCGAGCTGAGCGGCAAGGTGATCGATCTGACGGAGAAGGAATTTAATTTTCTGCACCTGCTGACGATCAACACCCGCCCGGTGCCGCGCGCGACCATCGTGGCCGGCATGGGGGGAGACGATCCGGATGCGAGCCGGCGTGTCGACATGCTCGTCTATCGGCTGCGCAAGAAGACGAGAACGGTGCTGGGCCAGGAGCTGCCGCTGCGTAGCGCCTACGGCGAGGGCTACAGCCTCTCCGCAGGGTTCACGCTGGCTTGATCGTCGTTCGTAGGGTGGGCATTCCATGCCCACGCGGTACAACGCCTCCTGATCGAAACGTGTTTTCGACCCGCACATGCCGCACCGCCATAGATAACTGTAGGGTGGAGTCCCGACTCCACGCGTTTACAGCGTCGCCGTAGTCGACATGCGTTTTCGATCCGCACACACCGCACCGCGTGGGCATGCCCACCCTACAAATCGGGACAGAGTCAGCAGTTAAATTTGCTTGCTCAAAACAAATAAGGGACACAGTCTTCCCGCCGCGCTAGAATACGGCTACCTGCCTCATTCTTGCGCACCATGGCCCGCCAACCCCGCCTCATCCTCCCCAAGCACGCCCATCACATCCTCCAGCGCGGCAACGACCGCCAGCGCATCTTCCGCGAACCTGCGGATTACGAACGTTTCCTGGCCTGGCTGGCCGAAGCCGCCCGCGCCTATCAGGTCGCCATTCACGCCTACGCCCTGCTGCCGACCCAGCTGCACCTGCTGGCCACGCCCGAAACCGGGGAAGCCCTGGCGGCCATGATGCAAAAGCTCGGCCGCCTGTATGTCCCCTGGTACAACGGCAAGTACGAACGGACCGGCGGGCTGTTCGAAGGACGTTTCCGCACGGCCGTGGTCGAACCCGACCGCCACCTGCTGATGTGCAGCCGCTTCATCGAGCTGGCGCCGGTGCGCGAGGGAGAGAGCGGCGAGCCGGCCGCCTACCCGTGGTCGAGCTATCGCCACCATGCCGGCGTCGCGGCGGATGCCGTCGTCACCGAGCACGCCCTGTTCTGGGGACTGGGCAATACGCCCTTCCAGCGCGAGGCGGCATACATCGCACTGGTGGAGGAGGGGATCGGTCCTGAGGAACTCGCGCAGGTCGCCGGTGCCGTGCAAAAGGGGCAAGCGCTCGGTTCGCACGCTTTCAAACTCGAACTCGAGCGCCAGACCCAGCGCCGCATTCTTCCCGCCAAGCGCGGCCGCCCTTTTAAAACGCCGCCTGCGACGGCTGCCTGAGCCCTACAGTGGCCTGTTCGGCCAAGCACTTCGATCGCGCAATGTTACGCTGCCCATCTTTTAAGCAAAGCAATTTCCTGCTGGCCTGAGGAGAAAAGACCGAATTTTCCTCGACAAGAATCCGACTTTATACCTTGAATTGGACCTGTCCCTATTTATCTGATCCATGTCGAATGGCTGAATTAAATCGACTCCGACCCTCATTGTTCTCCTTGCAGGCTTTGTTGCATTGCACTATTCTCGGCCTTCAACCCCTGAAAAGCTGTGGAGAGTCCCGCAATGATTGCCCAAGGTTTATACGATCCCGCCAATGAACATGACGCCTGCGGCGTCGGTTTCATCGCCCATATCAAGGGCAACAAAAGCCATTCCATCATCGATCAGGGCCTGTTGATCCTGAAAAACCTGGACCACCGGGGCGCCGTCGGCGCCGATCCGCTGATGGGTGACGGTGCCGGTATCCTGATCCAGATCCCCGACCAGTATTTCCGCGACGAGATGGCGAAGCAGGGCGTCGAGCTGCCGCCGCCTGGAGAGTACGGCGTCGGCATGGTCTTCCTGCCGAAGGAACACGCCTCGCGCATCGCCTGCGAACAGGAAATCGAGCGCGCCGTGCGCATCGAGGGCCAGGTCGTGCTGGGCTGGCGCAATGTGCCGGTCGACGAAGCGATGCCGATGTCGCCGACCGTGAAAGCCAAGGAACCGGTGATTCGCCAAATCTTTATTGGCCGCGGTCCGGACATCATGGTCACCGACGCGCTGGAACGTAAGCTGTACGTGATCCGCAAATCCTCGGGCCACGCGATCCAGGCCTTGAAACTCCTGCACGGCAAGGAATTCTTCGTGCCCTCGATGTCGGCGCGCACGATTGTCTATAAAGGCCTGCTGCTGGCCGACCAGGTCGGCGTCTACTTCAAGGATCTGCAGGATCCGCGCTGCGTCTCCGCGCTCGCCCTGGTGCACCAGCGCTTCTCGACGAACACCTTTCCGGAATGGCCGCTGGCCCACCCCTACCGCCTGATCGCGCACAACGGCGAGATCAACACCGTCAAGGGCAATTTCAACTGGACCCGCGCCCGCGAAGGCATGATGAAGTCGGCCGTGCTGGGCGAGGACCTGAATAAACTGTTCCCGCTGATTTATGAGGGCCAGTCCGACACCGCCTGCTTCGACAATGCGCTCGAACTGCTGGTGATGGCCGGCTATCCGATCGCCCAGGCCATGATGATGATGATTCCCGAAGCCTGGGAAAACCATTCGGCGATGGACGACAACCGCAAGGCTTTCTACGAATACCACGCGGCGATGATGGAACCGTGGGACGGCCCCGCCGCCATGGCATTTACCGATGGCCGCCATATCGGCGGTACCCTGGACCGCAACGGCCTGCGTCCGGCACGCTATGTCGTCACCGAAGACGACCTGGTCGTGATGGCCTCCGAATCCGGCGTGCTGCCGATCCCGGAATCGCGCATCGTCAAGAAGTGGCGTCTGCAGCCCGGCAAGATGTTCCTGATCGACCTGGAAGCAGGCCGCATCATCGACGACAAGGAGTTGAAGGACACCTATTCGAACGCCAAGCCCTATAAAGCCTGGATCAAGTCGGTGCGCATCAAGCTCAACGAAATCAAATTGTCCGAATCGCAGCTGGCGCAGAACCGCGCGAAGGATACGCCGGCACAGGGAGAAAAGGCGGCCATCTCCCTGCTCGACCGCCAGCAAGCCTTCGGCTACACCCAGGAAGATTTAAAGTTCCTGATGGCGCCGATGGCGGTGCTGGCCGAAGAAGCGACCGGTTCGATGGGCAACGACTCGCCGCTGGCGGTGATGTCGAACAAGCTCAAACCTTTGTATAACTATTTCAAACAATTGTTTGCCCAGGTGACGAACCCGCCGATCGACCCGATCCGCGAAGCGATGGTGATGTCGCTGGTCTCGTTCATCGGTCCGAAGCCGAACCTGCTGGACACGAACAACGTCAATCCGCCGATGCGCCTCGAGGTGTCGCAGCCGGTGCTCGGTTTCGACGACATGGCGCGCCTGCGCAACATCAGCCTGCACACCGGCGGCAAGTTCAAATCGTATGAACTGAATATCTGCTACCCGGTCGCCTGGGGCAAGGAAGGTATCGAAGCCTCGCTGGCCTCGCTGTGCGCCGAAGCGGTCGACGCCGTGAAATCCGGCCACAACATCCTGATCGTCTCGGACCGCGCGGTCTCGAGCGAAACGGTGGCGATCCCGGCCCTGCTGGCCACGTCGACCATCCACCAGCACCTGGTGATGCGCGGCCTGCGCGCCTCGACCGGCCTCGTGGTCGAAACCGGCTCGGCCCGCGAAACCCACCACTTCGCCCTGCTGGCCGGCTACGGCGCGGAAGCCGTCCACCCCTATCTCGCGCTGGAAACCCTGACGGACCTGGCCCAGCACCTGCCGCACGAAATGGACCCGAGTGCAGCTGCTTATAACTACACGAAGGCGATCGGCAAGGGCCTCATGAAGGTGATGTCGAAGATGGGCATCTCGACCTACATGTCCTACTGCGGCGCGCAGATCTTCGAAGCCGTCGGCCTGAATAAATCGCTGGTCGACAAATACTTCCGCGGCACCTCGTCGACGGTGGAAGGCATCGGCTTGTTCGAAGTGGCGGAAGAAGCGCTGCGCCTGCACGGCTTGGCCTTCGGCGCCGACCCGCTGCTGGCGAACGCGCTGGACACGGGCGGAGAGTATGCCTTCCGCGTGCGCGGCGAAGACCATATGTGGACGCCGGACTCGATCGCGAAACTGCAGCACGCGACCCGCGCCAACAACTTCAGCACTTATAAAGAGTATGCCCAGATCATCAACGACCAGAGCCGCCGCCACCTGACGCTGCGCGGCCTGTTCGAGTTCAAGATCGATCCAAGCAAAGCGATTCCGCTGGGCGAAGTCGAGCCGGCGAAAGAGATCGTCAAGCGTTTTGCGACCGGTGCGATGTCGCTCGGTTCGATCTCGACCGAAGCGCACGCCACGCTGGCGATCGCCATGAACCGCATCGGCGGCAAGTCGAACACGGGCGAAGGTGGCGAAGATCCGCTGCGCTACCTGAACGAGTTCAAGGGCATCAAGATCAGCAAGGGCGAAACCCTGGCCTCGGTGCTCGGTTCCGACCGCGTGGCCGCAGACATTCCGCTGGAAGAGGGCGATTCGCTGCGCTCGAAGATCAAGCAGGTGGCCTCGGGCCGCTTCGGCGTCACCGCGGAATACCTGAACGCCGCCGACCAAATCCAGATCAAGATGGCGCAGGGCGCGAAACCGGGCGAAGGTGGTCAGCTGCCTGGCCACAAGGTCTCCGAGTACATCGCCTCGCTGCGCTTCTCGGTGCCGGGCGTGGGCCTGATTTCCCCGCCGCCGCACCACGACATCTATTCGATCGAAGATCTGGCACAGCTGATCCACGACCTCAAAAATGCGAATCCGCGCGCCTCGATCTCCGTGAAACTGGTGTCGGAAGTCGGTATCGGCACCGTCGCCGCCGGCGTCTCGAAAGCGAAGGCGGACCACGTGGTGGTCGCCGGCCATGATGGCGGCACCGGCGCCTCGCCGTTGTCCTCCGTGAAACACGCCGGCACGCCGTGGGAATTGGGTCTCGCCGAAACGCAGCAGACCCTGGTGCTCAACGGCCTGCGCAGCCGCATCCGCGTGCAGGCCGACGGCCAGATGAAGACCGGCCGCGACGTCGTCATCGCCGCCATGCTCGGCGCCGACGAGATCGGTTTTGCCACGGCCCCGCTGGTGGTCGAAGGCTGCATCATGATGCGCAAGTGCCACCTGAATACCTGCCCGGTGGGCGTCGCCACGCAAGACCCGGTCCTGCGCGCGAAGTTCCAGGGTAAGCCGGAACACGTGGTGAATTACTTCTTCTTCGTGGCCGAAGAGGCGCGCCAGTTGATGGCCCAGCTCGGCATTCGCACCTACGACGAACTGATCGGCCGCGCCGACCTGCTGGATAAATCGAAGGCGATCACGCACTGGAAGGCGCAGGGTCTGGACTTCACGAACATCTTCTACCAGCCGAAGACGGATTCGCTGCGCAACCTGTTCCACAGCGACGAGCAGGACCACGGCCTGGACAAGGCACTGGACCACAAGCTGATCGCGCAGGCGAAAGCGGCGCTGGAAAAGGGCGAACGGGTCTCCTTCATCTCCCCGGTGCGCAACGTCAACCGCACGGTCGGCACCATGCTCTCGGGTGAAGTGGCCAAGCGCTACGGTCACGCCGGCCTGCCGGACGACACCATTCACATCCAGCTGCAAGGCACGGCCGGCCAGTCGGCGGCGGCCTTCCTGGCCCAGGGCATCACGCTCGACCTGGTGGGCGAAGGCAACGACTACGTCGGCAAGGGCCTGTCGGGCGGGCGCGTGATCGTGCGTCCGAACACGGAATTCCGCGGCTGGGCGGTCGACAACATCATCGTCGGCAACACCGTGCTGTACGGCGCGATTTCCGGTGAAGCCTTCTTCAACGGCGTGGCCGGCGAACGTTTTGCGGTGCGAAACTCGGGCGCCACCACGGTGGTCGAAGGCTGCGGCGACCACGGCTGCGAATACATGACCGGCGGTACGGTCGTGGTGCTGGGCGAGACCGGACGCAACTTCGCGGCCGGCATGTCGGGAGGCGTGGCCTATGTCTACGATCCGAAGGACGAGTTCGCCACGCGTTGCAACACGACCATGGTGAACCTGGAGCGTGTCGTGTCGACGAAAGAACAGGGCGACGTCTCCGGCTGGCACAGCCAGAGCCGCGGCAGCGAACGCGAGGCGGACGAGGTCATCCTGCGCCGCCTGATCGAGCGTCACTTCAAATACACCGGCAGCACCCGCGCCCGCAACCTGCTGGACGACTGGGCCAACAGCCGCGGCAAGTTCGTGAAAGTCTTCCCGACCGACTACAAGCGCGCACTGGAAGAAATGCACAACAGCAGCATGGAAGAAGCGAACGACAAGATCGAACTCGCGGCGTAATTAGAGCCCGGTGATCGTAGGGTGGGCGGTCCTCCGCCCACGCCGTCAACCAGCTGCAATGCATCGAAATTAAAAGGAATAAAACGTGGGCAAAATCACCGGCTTCATGGAATTTCAACGGCAGGAAGAAGATCACCTGGAACCTGCCGCACGCGTCAAGAACTACAAGGAATTCGTCGTCACCCTGACCGACGGCCAGGCCAAGGTGCAGGGTGCGCGCTGCATGGATTGCGGCATCCCCTTCTGCAACACCGGCTGTCCCGTGAACAACCAGATCCCCGACTGGAACGATCTGGTGTATCACAATAATTACCGTGCAGCGATCGACAACCTGCACTCGACCAACAACTTCCCGGAAGTGACCGGCCGCATCTGCCCGGCACCCTGCGAAGCGGCCTGCACGCTCGGCATCAACAATGACCCGGTCGGCATCAAGTCGATCGAGCGCAAGATCGCCGACCACGCCTTCGAACACGGCTATGTCGTGCCGCAGGTCCCGGCAGTAAAAACGGGTAAAAAAGTGGCGGTGGTCGGTTCCGGCCCCGCCGGCCTGGCTGCCGCCCAGCAGCTGGCGCGCGCCGGCCACGATGTCACCGTGTTCGAGAAGAGCGACCGCATCGGCGGCCTGCTGCGCTACGGCATCCCCGACTTCAAGATGGAAAAGGGCCTGATCGACCGCCGCATGGAGCAGATGCAGGCGGAAGGCGTCACCTTCCGCACCAGCGTCCTGATCGGCAAGGATTTCCCGGCCACGGTCAGCAACATGGCGCGCGACACGATCTTCCCGGAAGACCTGCAAGCCGAATTCGACGCCGTGGTCATGGCCGGCGGCGCTGAGCAGCCACGCGACCTGCCGGTGCCTGGGCGTGAACTGAAAGGCGTGCATTTCGCGATGGACTTCCTGCCCCAGCAGAACCGCGTGAATGCCGGAGATAAACTGAAGGACCAGATCAAGGCGACCGGTAAACACGTGGTCGTGATCGGCGGCGGCGATACCGGTTCCGACTGCGTCGGCACCTCGAACCGCCACGGCGCGACCACGGTCACCCAGTTCGAACTGATGCCGATGCCGCCCGAGCACGAGAACAAGCCGCTCGTCTGGCCTTACTGGCCGACCAAGCTGCGCACCTCGTCCTCGCACGAGGAAGGCTGCGAACGCGATTTCGCCGTGGCCACCAAGCGCTTCGAAGGGAAGAACGGCAAGGTCGAGAAGCTGATCGCCTGCCGCGTCGAGTGGAAAGACGGCAAGATGAGCGAAGTGCCGAACAGCGAATTCGAGCTGAAGGCCGACCTCGTGTTCCTGGCCATGGGTTTCGTGTCGCCGGTGCAGCAGGTGCTGGATGCCTTCGGCGTGCAGAAGGATGCGCGCGGCAATGCACGGGCGACGACCGAAGGTGAGACCTGCTACCAGACTTCGGTGCCGAAAGTGTTTGTGGCCGGCGACATGCGCCGCGGCCAGTCGCTGGTGGTGTGGGCGATTCGCGAAGGACGCCAGTGTGCGCGCGCGGTCGACGAGTTCTTGATGGGCGCGTCCGTCTTGCCACGTTAATGTAATTTGGGAAGTAGGGTGGAGTCCTGACTCCACGCGTACAACGCTTGAGTCGCTTGCTGCACATCGACTCGCCCGTTGCAAACGCGTGGAGTCGGGGACTCCACCCTACGTCTTTTGTAATTCCAGCTGCCTTTAAGAAACGTTGGTTCATGTCAACAAATTGCAATGTTGACATATATGCATATCTCAACAAAAACAATGACTTGCGGCACGAAATATCTGACTTTTCGGTTATTAGTGTTGTAGGCACGCGTCGGAACCCGCCGTGAAACGGGGGTGTCTCAAGCAGGGATTGCCGTTTCTGCACTACAATACGGGATTCTTTACATCCGATTATCCCCTCTGTGTCTAACCTTGTAGAAATACGCGATCTCGAGTTCGGCTACGGCGAACGCAAGATCCTGTCGAACCTGCGCATGGATTTCCCGCGCGGCAAGCTTATTGCCGTGATGGGTGGTTCCGGCTGCGGCAAGACCACGGTGCTGCGCCTGATCGGCGGCCAGATCCGTCCGCAGCGCGGTTCGGTGCGGGTCGGCGGCGAGGTCGTGCACGAGCTGCGCACCGAGGGCCTGTACCGTTTGCGCCGCCGCATGGGCATGCTGTTCCAGTTCGGCGCCCTGTTTACCGATCTTACCGTCTTCGACAACGTCGCCTTCCCGCTGCGTGAGCACACCGATTTGCCGGAAGAGCTGATCCGCGACCTGGTGCTGATGAAGCTGAATGCCGTCGGCCTGCGCAACGCCTCGAAATTGAAACCGGGCGAGATTTCCGGCGGCATGGCGCGCCGCGTTGCCGTCGCCCGTGCGATCGCGCTCGACCCTGAACTGATCATGTACGACGAGCCCTTCGCCGGCCTCGACCCGATCTCGATGGGCCTGACCGCCAGCCTGATCCGCAACCTGAACGATGCGCTCGGCTCCACGTCCATCCTGGTTTCGCACGATGTGAACGAAACTTTCGCCATCGCCGACTACGTCTATTTCATGTCGGCAGGAAAGATCGTCGCCGAAGGCACGCCGGCCGAGTTGCGCGTCTCGCAAGATCCTTACGTTAAACAGTTCGTGAACGCCGAACCCGACGGTCCGGTGCCCTTCCATTATCCGGGTAAGTCGCTGGCCGACGACCTGGGCCTGGGAGCGCAGCGATGATCATGCGTGTCTTTGAAAGCACCGGCGCCACCGTGCGCGAATCGATCGAAAGCCTGGGCTTTGCCACGCGCGCCTTTTTCAATTTGCTGCGCTTTTCGCCGGGCGCATGGCGCCGGCCGACCCTGATTTCCGAGCAAATCCATTTTATTGGCAACTACTCGCTGGTCATTACGATCGTTTCCGGTCTGTTCGTCGGCCTCGTGCTGGGCCTGCAGTTCTACGTGAACCTGATCCAGTTCGGCGCCGAGGAAAAGCTGGGTTCGCTAACGGCCCTTTCCCTGATCCGCGAACTCGGTCCGGTCGTGACAGCCCTGCTGTTCGCGGGCCGCGCCGGCACCTCATTGACGGCCGAGATCGGCCTGATGAAGGCGGGCGAGCAACTGTCGGCCATGGAAATGATGGCCGTGAATCCGGTGGCGCGCGTGCTGGCGCCGCGGTTCTGGGGCGGCGTGATCGCCATGCCGGTGCTGGCCGCCGTGTTCTCGGCCGTCGGCATCATCGGCAGCTACCTGGTCGCCGTGAAAATGCTGAGCCTGGACGAAGGCGCGTTCTGGTCGCAGATGCAGGCCGGCGTCGACGTGCGCCGCGACGTCGTCAGCAGCGTCATCAAGAGTTTCGTGTTCGGCGTCGCCGTGACCTTCACGGCCGTGTTCCAGGGTTACCACGTCAAGCCGACCCCGGCCGACGTGGCGCGTGCCACCACCCGCACCGTCGTCATCGCCTCGCTGCTGGTACTGGGCCTGGACTTCGTGATGACCGCCCTGATGTTCACTCAGTAAAGAATTAATAAAAACCGTTTCGTTTGGCCGCGCACAGACGGCCTGAATACTAGGAAATACTATGCACCGTAAAATCATCGATGTCTGGGTCGGCCTGTTCGTCCTGCTGGGCGCCGCCGCCATCCTGTTCCTCGCGCTGCAGGCGGGGAATATGAGCTCGCTGTCGTTTGCCGAAACCTATACCGTCGTCGGCAAGTTCGACAACATTGGTGGATTGAAACCACAGGCGCCAGTCAAGAGCGCCGGCGTCGTGGTCGGCCGGGTCGGCGACATCAGTTTCGACGATAAAACCTTCCAGGCGCTGGTCAGCCTGGATCTGGATCCAAACTACAAGTTCCCGAAAGATTCGTCGCTCAAGATCCTGACCGCAGGTCTGCTGGGCGAGCAATACATTGGCATCGAACCGGGCGGCGACACCAAGAACCTCGTCGACGGCGATCGAATCAACCGTACGCAATCGGCCACCGTGCTGGAAGACCTGATCAATCAGTTCATCTACAGCAAGGCTGCCGAAGGAAAGGAAGGCAGCGAATGAAGAGCAAGAATATGAACACCCTGCCGCGCTGGCGCGGACTGGCGCTGGCGCTTGCCGCCTGCGCCGTCCTGGCCGGTTGCGCAAGCCCGAGCAATCCGCAAGATCCGCTGGAAAAATTCAACCGCGCCACCTTCGCATTCAACGATGCGGTCGACCGCGTGGCCCTGAAGCCGGCCGCCACCGCCTACAAGAAGGTGCTGCCGGGCTTCGTGCAAACGGGCGTCAGTAATTTCTTCGGCAACCTCTCGGACGTCTGGAGCTCGGCCAACAACCTGATGCAGGGCAAGGGTCAGGAAGGCATGAGCGACTTCATGCGCGTTGCGATCAACTCGACCCTCGGCATCGGCGGCGTGCTCGACATCGCCTCGGAAGCAGGCTTGCAGAAACACAACGAAGATTTCGGCCAGACCCTGGGTGTGTGGGGTGTTCCAAGCGGTCCCTACTTGATGTTGCCATTGTTGGGCCCATCTACGATCCGTGACACCGCTGCATTGCCTGCTGACATCTGGGCCGATCCATGGGCCTACAAGGAGCCGGTGAACGTACGCAATATCGGTATCGGCGTGCGCGCCGTCGACCAGCGCGCATCGGTGCTGGAAGCATCGAACCTGTTCGAGGAAGCCGCGCTCGACCGTTACGAATTCATCCGCGACGGTTACCTGCAACGCCGCCAGAGCCGGATTTATGACGGCGAATCGGGCCCCGAAAAGGATGCGCCGAAGGAAGAATCGAAAGACGAAGCGCAATCGAATACGCAGGTGGTGCCGGAACCGGCATCGAACGCGACCGAAACGCAGCGGAAGTAAGAGTTCGTAAAACAGCTCGCATGCGGCACGACCTGTCCTGCAAGCTGTCTCATCAAATACAGAAAAGGGAGCTTATGAAACCAATCGCCCAACTCATCGCCACCGCCGCTACCGTCGTCTTCGCCACCAGCGTGATCGCTGCGCCGGCTCCGGCCGCCAACGAAGCACCGGACGTGCTCGTCAAGCGCATCAGCGCCGACGTGATCGACACCGTGAAATCCGACAAGGACATCCAGTCCGGCAACCGCAACAAGATCATGGAACTCGTCAATTCCAAGATCCTGCCGTATGTCGACGCCGAAAAAATGACGGCGCAAGCCGCCGGCCGCTTCTGGCGCCAGGCCACCCCGGAACAGCAAAAGCGCCTGTCGGAAGAATTCCGCACGCTGCTGGTCTACACCTATTCGGGCGCGCTGTCGCAGATCAAGAACGAAACCATCGAGTTCAAGCCGATGCGTAACGACGCGGCCGACACCGAAGTCGAAGTGCGTTCGCAGGTGAACGTCACCCGCGGCGAGCCGATCACCCTGAACTACCGCCTGGCCAAGGGCCCGCAGGGCTGGAAGATCTACGACATCAACGTGCTGGGCGCCTGGCTGGTCGAGACCTATAAAGGCACCTTCGCGGCCGAGATCAACAAGTCGGGCATCGATGGCCTGATCAACAAGCTGGCCGAGCGCAACAAGCAGCTGGCGAGCAAGCCGCTGAAAGCACCGAAGTAAATGGCCGAAGCAAATCCCATGCTCTCGCTCGACGCCCTGACCTTCGAGACCGCGAATGCGGCCCTGGAGCAGGGCTGCGCCGCGATCCGGGCCGGCGAGACCGTGTTCGACCTCGGTGGCGTGCGCGCCGCCGACTCGTCCGGCGTGGCCCTGCTGCTGGCCTGGCAGCGTCGTGCCCGCGATGCAGGGCAGAAACTCACCTTCATCAACGTGCCGAGCAATATCGACGCCTTGACGCATTTGTACGGGCTCGAGGGCGTACTGGCGCGCTCGTAACGCGTCCATCGGGCTAAGCTGCCGGGGTGGCACTCGCCACCCCGCGTCATTTCTGCGCGCTCCATCCCGCCCATGCCCATGGCATGTTCCAATGCCGCCGGGCTCTTGTATTTCTGATTTCCCCTATAATGGGTCGTTTCCCCGCCCGGCTTCCGTGCGCCCGCACGCTGGCCACATCCAAGAATAATGACAGCGATCCAGATTAACAGCGTCGAGAAGAGCTACAAGGCTTTCAAAGCCCTGAAAGGCGTTTCCCTGACGATCGAACAGGGCGAATTCTTCGGCCTGCTCGGCCCCAACGGCGCCGGCAAGACGACGCTGATTTCCACCATCGCCGGCCTGATCCGGCCCGACGTCGGCAGCGTGCAGATCCACGGCCACGACGTCGTCACCGATTTCCGCGAAGCCAGACGAAAACTCGGCGTGGTGCCGCAGGAACTGGTGTTCGATCCCTTCTTCACGGTGCGCGAGACCCTGCGCCTGCAGTCGGGCTACTTCGGCATCAAGAACAACGACAAGTGGATCGACGAGGTCATGGAAAACCTCGACCTCACGAGTAAGGCCGACGTCAACATGCGCGCCCTGTCGGGCGGCATGAAGCGGCGCGTGCTGGTCGCCCAGGCGCTGGTGCATAAACCGCCCGTCATCGTGCTGGACGAGCCGACCGCCGGCGTCGACGTCGAATTGCGCCAGACCCTGTGGAAGTTCATTTCTCGCCTGAACCGCGAAGGCGGGCACACGGTCGTGCTGACGACCCACTACCTGGAAGAAGCGCAAGCCATGTGCCAGCGCGTGGCCATGCTGAAATCCGGGCAGGTGGTCGCGCTCGACACGATGAGTGCGCTGCTGCGCCGCGTGTCGGGTTCGCAGCTGATCGTGCATCTGAAAAGCGGCGACTTGCCGCAGGACCTGCGCCACCTGGTCTCGCATGACGAGCACGACAGTGGCAACGGCAGCGGCAACCTCAGTGGCACGAAATACAGCCTGCGCGTGAACGACTACGCCGAGGTCGAGCCGATCCTGTCCCGTCTGCGCGAATCGGGCGCCGTCATCGACGAGATGCAGCTGCAGCAAGCCGATCTCGAAGATATTTTTATCCAAATCATGGAAAAGGGCGCGCTGTGAACTTCGTTTCCGTGGGGTTCCGCACCCTGTTCTACAAAGAGATGCTGCGCTTCTGGAAAGTCGCGACGCAGACGATTGCCGCGCCGATCCTGACGGCCATGCTGTATTTGCTGATCTTCGGCCACGTGCTCGAAGGCAGAGTGGAGGTGTATCCGGGCGTGAGCTACACCGCCTTCCTGGTGCCGGGCCTGGTGATGATGAGCGTTCTGCAGAACGCCTTCGCCAACTCGTCCTCCTCGCTGATCCAGTCGAAGATCACGGGCAACCTCGTGTTCATCCTGCTGCCGCCGCTGTCGCACTGGGAAATCCTGCTGGCCTATGTGGCGGCCTCGGTGGTGCGCGGCCTGGCGGTCGGCGCCGGCGTGTTCGCGATCACCGCCTGGTTCGCGCACCTGAGCTTTGCGGCGCCGCTGTGGATCATCGTGTTCGCGATCATGGGCGCGGCCATTCTCGGCACGCTGGGCGTGATCGCCGGCATCTGGGCCGATAAATTCGACCAGCTGGCCGCGTTCCAGAACTTCCTGATCATGCCGGCGACTTTCCTGGCCGGGGTGTTCTATTCGATCCACTCGCTGCCCGCATTCTGGCAGGCAGTCTCGCATTTCAACCCGTTCTTTTATATGATTGACGGGTTCCGCCACGGCTTCTTCGGCCAGTCCGACATCTCGCCGTGGACCAGCCTTGCCATCGTGTCCGCCTTCTTCGCGGTGCTCGCGGCAGTGGCGATCAATTTGCTCCGCCGCGGCTATAAATTACGCCACTAAGTGCGCCATTAATATTTAGGAATTATCGTGTCGACCACTCCAGAACTGATCCACAGCTACATCGAAAACGGCCTGCAATGCACGCACTTGACGGTCGAGGGCGATGGACGTCACTTCTCGGCCCTGATCGTCTCGCCGGCCTTTGCCGGCAAGCGTCCGATCCAGCGCCACCAGCTGGTGTATGCGGCGCTGGGCGACCGCATGCGCGAAGAGATCCACGCGCTGTCGATGAAGACCCTGACCCCTGAAGAATACGGAGGCTAAATGGACAAGCTTCAAATTGTCGGCGGCAAACGCCTGAACGGCGAGATCGCGGTATCGGGCGCGAAGAACGCGGCGCTGCCGATTCTGTGCGCGGGCCTCTTGAGCAGCGGCGACGTCGAACTGTCGAACGTGCCGCGCCTGCACGACGTCAAAACCATCCTGAAACTGCTGGAGCAGACCGGTTTGAAGGTGACTCAGGACGACGAAAACGTCACCCTGAACGGCGCCAACATCACGAGTCTCGAAGCGCCGTATGAACTGGTGAAGACCATGCGCGCCTCGATCCTGGTGCTCGGTCCCCTGCTTGCGCGCTTCGGCGAAGCCAAGGTCTCACTGCCGGGCGGCTGCGCGATCGGTTCGCGTCCCGTCGACCAGCACATCAAGGGCCTGCGCGCGATGGGCGCCGAGATCACCATCGAAGGCGGCTACATCTACGCCAAAGCGAAGAAGCTGAAGGGCGCGCGCATCCTGACCGACATGATCACGGTCACCGGCACCGAGAACCTGCTGATGGCCGCGACCCTGGCCGAAGGCGAGACGGTGCTGGAAAACGCCGCGCGCGAGCCGGAAGTGACCGACCTCGCCAACCTGCTGGTGGCGATGGGCGCCAAGATCGAAGGCATCGGCACCGACCGCCTGGTGATCCAGGGCGTCGCCGAACTGCACGGCGCGAAACACGCCGTTATCTCCGACCGCATTGAAGCGGCGACCTTCCTGTGTGCGGTCGCGGCCACCGGCGGCGACATCGTGCTGACCAATACCCGCACCGACATTTTCGACGTCGCGCTCGATAAACTGCGCGAAGTCGGCCTGCAGATGGACATCGGTTCGAACACGATCCGTGCGCGCATGGATGGCCGTCCTCAGCCGGTCTCGTTCCGCACCACCGAATACCCGGGCTTCCCGACCGATATGCAGGCCCAGTTCATGGCCGTGAACACGATCGCCGCCGGCCCGAGCCGCGTGACCGAGACCATTTTCGAGAACCGCTTCATGCACGTGCAGGAGATGAACCGCCTCGGCGCCTTCATCTCGACCGAGGGGAACACCGCGTTTATCAAAGGCGTCGAACGCCTGGTGGGCGCGCCCGTGATGGCGACCGACCTGCGCGCTTCGGCCTCTCTGGTGATCGCCGGCATGGCGGCCGAAGGCACGACCCTGATCGACCGCATCTACCACCTCGACCGCGGCTACGACCGCATGGAAGTCAAACTGTCGAAGGTCGGCGCCGACATCGTGCGCATCAAATAAAAGAGCTATGAGCATCGCAACACAATCGACGGACTCCGGTCTGATCCTGGCGCTCTCGAAAGGGCGCATTTTCGAGGACACGCTGCCGCTCTTGGAAGCGGCCGGCATCGTCGTCACCGAGAATCCGGAAACCTCGCGCAAACTCATCCTGGCGACCAACGACCCCGGCGTGCGCGTGCTGATCGTGCGCGCCAGCGACGTGCCGACCTATGTGCAGTACGGCGCCGCCGACTTCGGCGTGGCCGGCAAGGACGTGCTGCTCGAGCACGGCGGCGAAGGGCTCTACCAACCGGTCGACCTGAACATCGCCTGCTGCCGCATGTCGGTGGCGGTGAACGCCGGCTTCGATTACGAGAACGCCGTGCGCCAGGGCGCGCGCCTGCGCGTGGCGACCAAGTTCACCCACACCGCGCGCGAGCACTTCGCCAGCAAGGGCGTGCACGTCGACCTGATCAAACTGTACGGGTCGATGGAACTGGCGCCGCTGGTCGGCCTGTCGGATGCCATCGTCGACGTGGTCTCGACCGGCAACACGCTGCGCGCGAACAACCTGGTCGAAGTCGAGAAGATCATGGAGATCTCCTCGCGCCTGGTCGTCAACCAGGCCGCGCTCAAACTGAAGCGCGCGCGCCTGCAACCCATCATCGAAGCCTTCGAGAAGGCCTCGACACTCCAACCGCAACAAGGCTGAACCCCATGGCTGTACAGATCCGCACCCTCGACTCCACCCACGACGGTTTCAAACAGCAGCTGCATGCGCTGCTCGCGTTCGAGGCCGAGACCGACGATGCGATCGAGACGGCCGTTGGTAACATCCTGGCCGACGTCAAGAAGCGCGGCAACGCCGCGGTGCTCGAATACACGAACCGTTTCGACCGCGTGAACGCGCAGGACGTCGCCGCCTTCGACCTGCCGCAAAGCGAATTGCAGGCCGCGCTCAGCGCGCTGCCCGACGCCCAGCGCCAGGCCTTGCAGACCGCGGCCGAACGCATCCGCGTGTTCCACGAACGCCAGAAGCAGGAACTGAACGGGTTTACCTATACCGAAGCCGATGGCACGGTGCTGGGCCAGCGCGTCACGCCGCTCGACCGCGTCGGCATCTACGTCCCCGGCGGGAAGGCTGCGTATCCGTCGTCGGTGCTGATGAATGCGATTCCGGCGCAGGTGGCGGGTGTGAAAGACATCGTGATGGTGGTGCCGACGCCGGACGGCGTGAAAAACCAGATGGTGCTGGCCGCCGCCGCGATTGCCGGTGTCACGCGCGTGATCACCATCGGCGGCGCGCAAGCCGTCGCGGCCCTCGCTTACGGCACCGAGACCATTCCCGCCGTCGATAAAATCGTCGGGCCGGGCAACGCCTATGTCGCCGCCGCCAAGCGCCGCGTGTTCGGCACGGTCGGCATCGACATGATCGCCGGTCCCTCGGAAATCCTGGTGCTGTGCGACGGTACGACCGATCCGGACTGGGTCGCGATGGACCTGTTCTCGCAGGCCGAGCACGACGAACTGGCGCAGGCGATCCTGCTGTGCCCGGACGCCGGCTACATCGCGCGCGTGGAAGCCAGTATCCACAAGTTGTTGCCGGCCATGCCGCGTGCCGAGACGATCACCACCTCGCTGACCGACCGCGGCGCGCTCATCAAAGTGCGCGACATGGAAGAGGCCTGCGCGATTGCCAACGACATCGCCGCCGAACACCTGGAAATCTCCGCCGAGAACCCGCAGCAGTGGGCCGATAAAATTCGTCACGCCGGCGCGATGTTCCTGGGCCGCTTCTCGTCGGAGTCGCTGGGCGATTACTGCTGCGGCCCGAACCACGTGCTGCCGACTTCGCGCACGGCGCGTTTCTCGTCGCCGCTGGGCGTCTACGATTTTCAAAAGCGCTCCTCGATCCTGCACGTGAGCGAGGCGGGCGCCCAGACCCTGGGTAAAGTGGCGGCCGAACTGGCCTATGGCGAGGGACTGCAGGCGCACGCGCGCAGCGCCGAGCTTCGTCTCAAGTCCCAGTCATGACGGACTGGGTCAACCAGGTCTTCTGCGAGGATGCGCTGGACGGACTGGCGCGCATCCCCGATGGCTCCATCGACCTGATCCTGACCGACCCGCCCTACAATCTCGGCAAGGATTACGGCAACGGTTCCGACCAGCAAAGCGTCGAGGCCTACCTGGAGTGGACCGAGCGCTGGATCGACGCCGCGCTGCCCAAGCTGAAGGCCAACGGCAGCCTGTACATTTTCCTGACCTGGCGCTTTGCGCCCGAGATCTTCGTGATGCTGAAAAAGCGCATGACGATGATGAACGAGATCATCTGGGACCGGCGCGTACCCTCGATGGGCGGCAGCGTGCGCAGTTTTTCATCGGTACACGACACGATCGGCTTCTTCGTCAACCGCAAGGATTACTACTTCGATCTCGACTCGGTGCGCATCCCTTATGACGCGGCAACCAAGAAGGCGAGATCGCGCTCGATCTTCGTCGGCGCCAAGTGGCTGGAAGTCGGCTACAACCCGAAGGATTTATGGAGCGTGTCGCGCCTGCACCGCGAGCATCCGGAGCGCGCCGACCACCCGACCCAGAAACCGTTAGAGATTATCGAACGCATGATCAAGGCCTCCTGCCCACCAGGCGGGATCGTGCTTGACCCCTTCATGGGCAGCGGCACCACGGCGATCGCCGCACGCCGGCTGGGACGCCAGTACGCCGGGTTCGAACTGAATCCCGAATACTGCGCCATCATCGACGCGCGCCTGGCCGCGCCCGAACCGCAACCCACCATCAAACAACGCAAGAGCATTGCGCGCGCAGCGAAGCTGGACGCCCGCAACGCCACCGAGGAACAAGCATGAGTATCGATAAGCTGATCGCCAACGTGATCCGCGCCGACGTGCGCGCCATCGGCGCCTATGTCGTGCCGGATGCGTCGGGCTACATCAAGCTCGACGCGATGGAAAACCCCTACGAGCTGCCGGAACACCTGCGCACCGAACTGGGCCAGCGCCTGGCCGACGCGGTGCTGAACCGTTATCCGACGGGCTCGTATGCCACGCTGAAGGACAAAGTAAAAAACAAGCTCGGCATCCCGGCCGGCTACGACGTCATGCTCGGCAACGGCTCCGATGAGCTGATCCAGATCGTGACCACGACGGTGGCGAACCAGGAACGGCGCGCCTCGGTGCTGGCGCCGGTGCCGGCCTTCGTCATGTATTCGCGCTCGGCCCAGTTCGCCGGTGCCGATTTCGTCGGCGTCAAGCTGAAACCCGACTTCACGCTCGACATGGACGCGATGCTGGCGGCGATCGCCCTGCACCGGCCGGCTGTCGTGTTCCTGGCCTATCCGAACAACCCGACCGGCAACCTGTTTGCTGTGGAGGACATCGAAGCGATCCTGCAGGCCCAGGGCGAGCACGGCCTGGTGGTGCTGGACGAGGCCTATCAGCCCTTCGCGCGCAAGACCTTCATGGACCGGCTGGGCGACTTCGAGAACCTGGTCGTGATGCGCACCGTTTCCAAACTCGGCCTGGCCGGCATCCGCCTCGGCTACATGACGGCCGCGCCTGCGCTGCTGGACGAGTTCGAGAAGGTGCGCCCACCCTATAACGTCAACGTGCTGACCCAGGTGGCGGCCGAGTTCGTGCTCGAGCATGTCGACGTGCTCGACGCCCAGGCCGCCAGCATCAATGCCGAGCGCGAGCGCCTGAGCGCCGAACTGGCGGCGCTGCCGGGAGTCGAAGTCTTTACGTCAGCGGCGAATTTTATTTCGCTGCGCGTACCGGACGCGGCTGACGTCTGTGCAAAACTGTACGATGCAAAGGTGTTGATCAGGAATTTGAGTAAAATGCATGGGATGCTGGCCAACTGCATCCGTGTCACGGTCAGCACCCCGGAAGAAAATTCCGCATTCCTGAATGCCCTCAAGGCCGCGCTGACGCCCGCGTAGGCGGCCCTGAACCGACGAGCACCCTTCATGACCCGCACCGCAGACATCACCCGCAACACCAACGAGACGCAGATCCGCGTCTCGGTCAACCTCGACGGTACCGGCCGCCAGAAACTCAACACCGGCGTGCCCTTCCTCGACCATATGCTCGACCAGATCGCGCGCCACGGCATGATCGACCTCGAAGTCGAGGCCGTCGGCGATTTGCACATCGACGCCCACCACACGGTCGAGGACACCGGCATCACGCTCGGCATGGCGATCGCCAAGGCGGTCGGCGACAAGAAGGGCATGACCCGCTACGGCCATGCTTACGTGCCGCTGGACGAGGCCCTGTCGCGCGTGGTCATCGATTTCTCCGGCCGTCCCGGCCTGGAAATGCACATCCCCTGGACCCGCGCCATGATCGGCACCTACGACGTCGATCTCACCGGCGAATTCTTCCGCGGCTTCGTGAACCACGCCGGCGTGACCCTGCACATCGATAACCTGCGCGGCGTGAACGCGCACCACCAGTGCGAGACCGTCTTCAAAGCCTTCGGGCGCGCGCTGCGCATGGCGACCACGCTCGACGAGCGCGCCGCCGGCATCATCCCGTCCACCAAAGGCAGCCTGTAACGCCATGACGAACAAGATCGTAGTGGTCGATGGCCTGGGCAACCTGCGTTCGGTAGCGCAGGCCCTGCGCGCCGCGGCGCCGGAAGCCGACATCCTGGTGTCGAACAAAGCTGAGGACATCGACGCCGCCGACCGCATCGTGCTGCCGGGCCAGGGCGCGATGCGCGACTGCATGAACAGCCTGCGCGAATCGGGCGCCGAGGAAGCCCTGCTGCGCGCTGTGAAAACCCGTCCGGTGATGGGCGTGTGCGTCGGCGAGCAGATGCTGTTCGACGAGAGCGAAGAGAATGGCGGCACGCCGGGCCTGGGCATCCTGCCGGGCAAGGTGGTGCGCTTCCAGCTGGACGGCAAGACGCAGGCCGACGGCTCGCGCTTCAAGGTGCCGCAGATGGGCTGGAACCGCGTGCGGCAGACCCGCGCCCACCCGCTGTGGGAAGGCGTCGACGACGGCACCTATTTCTACTTCGTGCACAGCTATTACGTGGCGCCGGAAGCCGCCGGCGACACCATCGGCGAGACCGATTACGGCGGCCTGTACACCTGCGCCGTCGCGCGCGACAACCTGGTCGCCACCCAGTTCCACCCCGAGAAAAGCGCGGCCGCCGGGCTGCGCCTGTACCGCAATTTCATCCACTGGAATCCGTGACGTTTCACCTCACTCCACCGTTCACTTACACACCACGACCATGCTGCTGATCCCCGCCATCGACCTGAAAGACGGTCACTGCGTTCGCCTGAAACAGGGCGATATGGACCTCGCCACCGTCTTCTCCGAAGACCCCGCCGAAATGGCCCTGCATTGGCTCAAGAAGGGCGCGCGCCGCCTGCACCTGGTCGACCTGAACGGCGCCTTTGCCGGTAAACCGAAGAACGAGCCGGCCATCAAATCGATCCTGCAGGTCGTGCAGGAGTTCGCCGAAGACAACGGCATCGACGAGATCCCCGTCCAGCTGGGCGGCGGCATCCGCGACCTCGACACCATCGAGCGCTACCTCGACGACGGCATCAGCTACATCATCGTCGGCACCGCCGCCGTGAAGAATCCGGGCTTCCTGCACGACGCCTGCGGCGCCTTCCCCGGCTCCATCATCGTCGGCCTCGACGCCAAGGATGGCAAAGTGGCTACCGACGGCTGGAGCAAGATGTCCGGCCACGAAGTCATCGACCTGGCCCAGAAATTCGAGGGCTACGGCGTCGAATCGATCATCTACACCGACATCGGCCGCGACGGCATGATGGGCGGCGTGAACATCGAAGCGACCGTGCGCCTGGCGCAAGCGGTGCGCATCCCGATCATCGCTTCCGGCGGCCTGCACAACCTGGCCGACGTCGAGGCCCTGTGCGCGGTGCAGGACGAAGGCATCGAAGGCGTCATCTGCGGCCGCTCGATCTACGAAGGCACGCTCGACCTGGCATCGGCCCAGGTGCGCGCCGACGAACTGACCGAGGGCGAACAGGCTTAACGAGCCTCTGGAAAGACTATGCTGGCAAAACGCATCATCCCCTGCCTGGACGTGACCGGCGGGCGCGTCGTCAAGGGCGTCAATTTCACCGAGCTGCGCGACGCCGGCGACCCTGTCGAAATCGCACGCCGCTACGACGGCCAGGGCGCCGACGAAATCACCTTCCTCGACATCACGGCATCGAGCGACGGCCGCGACCTGATCCTGCCGATCATCGAGGCGGTGGCGTCGACCGTCTTCATCCCGCTGACGGTGGGCGGCGGCGTGCGCAAGGTCGAGGACGTGCGGCGCCTGTTGAATGCGGGAGCCGACAAGGTCAGCATGAACACCTCGGCCGTGCAGAATCCGCAGCTGGTGTTCGACGCCTCGCAAAAGCACGGTTCGCAGTGCATTGTCGTCGCGATCGACGCCAAGCAGACCGCCCCCGGCAAGTGGGAAGTGTTCACCCACGGCGGCCGCAATGCCACCGGCATGGATGCGGTCGAGTGGGCCATTAAACTGCAGGAACTGGGCGCGGGCGAACTGCTGCTCACCAGCATGGACCGCGACGGCACCAAGTCCGGGTTCGATCTCGGCCTGACGCACGCCGTCTCGGATGCGGTCGGCATTCCCGTGATCGCCTCGGGCGGCGTCGGCGGCCTGCAGGATCTCGCTGACGGCGTTTTGCAGGGCCACGCGGATGCGGTGCTGGCGGCGTCCATCTTCCACTACGGGCAGCACACGGTCGGCGAAGCCAAGCGCTTCATGGCCGAGCGTGGCATCCCGATGCGCCTGGAGTAAGTCATGACTGCGAATGCCGCATGGCTGAAAAAGGTGCGCTGGGACGAACATGGCCTGGTGCCGGTCATCGCCCAGGAAGCCGCAACCGGCGACATCCTGATGTTCGCCTGGATGAACCGCGACGCCCTGGCGCGCACCGCCGAACTGGGCGAGGCCGTGTACTGGAGCCGCTCGCGTAAAAAACTGTGGCACAAGGGAGAAGAGTCCGGCCACACGCAAAAGGTGCTGGAAATGCGCCTCGATTGCGACGAGGACGTGATCCTTTTAAAGATCGAGCAGAAGGGCGGCATCGCCTGCCATACAGGTAGGCACTCCTGCTTCTTCCAGAAATTCGACGGCGAGGACTGGCAGGCGGTGGAACCGGTGCTGCAGGACCCGCAAACGATTTATTCAGATAAGAACGCGAAGAAATCCCATGAGTGACACCCTGGCGCGCCTGGCGCAGACGATCGAATCGCGCAAGCTGGAAAACGGCGGCGACCCGGCCACCTCGTATGTCGCTAAGCTGTTCTCGAAAGGCGACGACGCGATCCTGAAAAAGATCGGAGAAGAGGCCACCGAGACTGTGATGGCGGCGAAGGACGCGCGCGTCTCCGGCGACGCATCCGGCTTGCTGTACGAAGTGGCCGACCTGTGGTTTCACTCGATGGTGCTGCTGGCCAAGTTTGGTTTGAGCCCGCAGCAGGTCGTGGACGAGCTGGCGCGCCGCGAAGGTCTGTCTGGCCTGGAAGAAAAGGCTGCGCGCAAAGATGCTTGATCTGGAGCATGTTTAAGGCGTGCGTCATTCCAGCGTCATTGTTCTCGTATAAGATTCATCAGATTGACTCGCGGCCTCATTGCCGCAGCAACAGAGACTGGAGACAAGATGGATAACTGCATTTTCTGCAAGATCGCGGCAAAACAGATTCCGGCCCAGGTCGTCTTCGAAGACGAGGACGTGCTGGCCTTCAAGGACATCAACCCGGCAGCGCCGGTGCACCTGCTGGTGATCCCGAAGCAACACATCGACACCCTGTCCGACACGACGGACGAGCACACGGCCCTGCTGGGCAAGATGCTGGCGCTGGCGCCGAAACTGGCGCGCGAACACGGCGTGGCGGTGACCAAGGGCGCGGACGGCAAGCCCGGCGGCGGCTACAAAACGCTGATCAACAGCGGTCCGAACGGCGGTCAGGAGGTGTACCACTTGCACCTGCACATGTATGGCGGCCCGCGTCCCTGGCGCGGCCTGGGTACCTGAACCTTTTTCTAGGCGTCAGTAGTGCCGGCTTGGCTTATACTGGCGCAGCAAAGACAAACACGCTGTAACGATTGCGGGCGCAAGCGCCCACTGAGGAGATCAAAATGGGTTCGATGAGCATTTGGCACTGGGTAATCGTGCTGGTCGTGGTGGTGCTGCTGTTCGGCACCAAGAAGCTGGGCAATGTCGGTTCCGACATCGGCAAGGCCGTCAAAGGTTTCAAGGATGGCGTGAAGGGCGAGGAAGAAAAATCCGCCGCCAATCCGTCGACCCCTGTGCCGCCGAGCCAGGTCGCCGATAAATCGACGATCGACGTCGAGACCCGCGAAAAACACCGTTCCTGATCCGGTCGCCGTATGATCGACCTGGGACTGTCGAAGCTCGCCATCATCGGTGTGGTGGCGCTGATCGTGATCGGCCCTGAAAAGCTGCCGAAGGTGGCGCGCATGGCCGGCACCCTGTACGGCCGCGCCCAGCGCTACCTGCACGACGTCAAGTCCGAGGTCAGCCGCGAGATCCAGCTCGACGAACTGCGCAACCTGCAGAAGGAAGTGGCCGACAGCGCCGCCGAATTCCAGTCCGACATCGAGCATCACATGACGAGTAGCCTGCAGGAAGTCGAATCGGCCTGGCGTGGCGACATCCAGCCGAACGTTCCGGCACCGAGCGCCAGCATGGACGACCTCGAGCGCAAAGCGAAAGACTTCCGGCGCAAGAAGCTGGTGCGTTCGTCGGCTGTCCCCGCATGGTACAAGCACCGCCACGGCGGCAAGACCCGGGTGCTGTCGGGCGCCGCGCGCGTGCGCAAGTTCCGCCCGGGCGTCAAATCCAATTCTTCATTTTTTTAACAGCTAGATGACCGACGAAGCGCCAGTCGAAGAAACCTTCATTTCCCACCTCGTCGAACTGCGCGACCGCCTGGTCAAGGCCATCATCGGCGTGGCCATCGTCTGCATCGCGCTGTTCATCTGGCCGGGGCCGAAGGAAATCTACGACTTCCTCGCCATGCCGATGCTGGCTTCATTACCTCCGGGAGCGAAGATGATCGCCACCGGCGTCGTCGCGCCCTTCCTGGTGCCGATGAAGGTCACCCTGATGGCCGCGATCATCGTGGCGCTGCCCTGGGTCTTCTATCAGTTGTGGGCCTTCGTCGCCCCCGGCCTGTACGCCCACGAAAAGAGACTCGTGCTGCCGCTGGTGATTTCCTCGTCCCTGCTGTTCATCGCCGGCGTCGCCTTCTGCTACTTCCTCGTGTTCGGCCGCGTATTCCACTTCATCGCCGAATTCGCGCCCTCGTCGATCGCCGTGATGCCCGACATCGAGAACTACCTCGACTTCGTGATGTCGATGTGCCTGGCCTTCGGCGCCACCTTCGAGGTGCCGGTGGTGGTCGTGATCCTGGTGCGCATGGGGATCGTCAGCCTCGAAAAACTCAGGGAAGTGCGTCCCTACATCATCGTCGGCGCCTTCGTGATCGCGGCGATCGTCACGCCGCCGGACGTGGTCAGCCAGCTGTCGCTGGCCATTCCGATGTGCCTGCTGTTCGAACTGGGGCTGCTGGTGTCGCCGCTGTTCGTGCGCATGACGCAGGCGCCGGAAGAGCCGGCCTGACACGCGATCAATGACAAACCGGGCTGCTGCCCGGTTTTTTTTCGTCCGCGCCGGGTCTTGTAGGGTGGGCACTCCGTGCCCACGCGGTACGAACTCATGCCTTCACTTACTTCCGCGACCAAGCCGCTCTTGCGTATGCGTGATGCGCACATAATGCGTGGGCACGGAGTGCCCACCCTACGTTAGGCCGCTGACAAGAGATAAGTTGGTGAAGCCAACAACGGTCTTACTTAAGTGACCGGCATTGCTCCCGGTCGAAACGTAAGCTCGGCCACCCTAGGTCAGCGCGCCGGCTTCAGGCCGCGCACATGTGCCAGCACCTCCTGTTCGCGTCCGCTTGCCACCAGCTGCGCCGGCGTCTGCTGTTCAAAAGCCACCAGTGGCGCTTCCATCCAGCTGCTGGCCGCCTCGTCGGTCCCAAGCACGCGCCGTGCTTCGTGCATGACGGCGTAATACGCCTGCGCTTTGCGCGATTGCTGCTGGAAGCGGCCCTGCAGGGCGGCGAGGGCGTCGGGAGTGAGTTGTTTGTCGCTCATGTCGATCCGGTTCGTCGTAGAAAAAGACATCATACGCGGCGCGCCATAAAAAAAACGCCGGCTGTTGAAAGCCGGCGTTCCCGTGAAGCGAGGAGAATCAGGGCGCGCTGCACTGCGGCAGCGATGCCCGCACCCGCAGCAGGTTGGCGCTGTCGTCCGTCGACGGCGTATTGTCCGTGAACTGGCAGCCGTACTTCGGATCGGCCACCACCGATGGCGTCAACACGTCGTCGCCGGCGGGCTTCACGCCTTGCTGCTCCCACTTGGTCATCGCCTCGAAGGCCGACACCTGCTCGGCGATCGTGAAGTCGCAGTGGCTGATGCCGCGAATCGCGCGCTGGACCAGCAGGTTCGAGGTGCCGTTGGCATCGGCGCGGCGTTTATAGATCTGCTCCATCTTGAAGGGCACGTACATGTCGCCGAGGGTGTGGATGGTGACGACCGGAACCTTGATCTGGGCGTTGGTCTTCGGGATCCAGCGCAGGCCGTCGCGGCGCAGGCGGTTCGCTTCAGCGCTGCCCTGGACGCGGAAGATCGATGCGTTATAGGCCTGCTCCTCGGCGCTGACGGCCGGGTCGCCGTCGAGCTGGTAGACGATATCCTTGGTCGAGACCAGGTCCTGGTTCAGGATGCCGTTGACTTTACCGTCGCGCCCGAAGGTGCCCCAGACGGTGGCCTGCAGCGGGCTGGCGTAGGCATAGTCGAACAGCGGACGCGGGCCGCCGGTCAGGTTCTGGACGATCTGCTTCAGGCGCATGCTTTCGGCGGTCGGCGCGGCCACCGTCGGGAAGCTGGTGAACAGCTTGGCCTGCACCTGCGGGCCGATGGTCGCCCAGTCCGCGACCGGCCAGCTGGTGGCCGGCATGCCGGCTTCGCGCATCGCGGCGGTCTGGTAAGCGGCGAAGTAATCGAACAGTTCGGTGTCGCCCAGCACGCCGCACATCGGCACGGCGCCGTTGTAGCGGATGCGGTTGTTGGCGGTGGCGATGTTTTCCTCGTCCACGGCCGCGGCCGAGATATGCCCGCCCATCGACACGCCGATGATGTAGGTTTTAAAAGGAGCAGCCAGCGTCCGCCCGTTCTGACGCGCGATGTCGAGGAAGTTGATGGCGAGCGCGTTGGTGTCTTCCACGCCGGCGCGCACGTCGTAGTAATTCTTGGTGTAGCTCGACGCGGCCCAGGCATAACCCTGGCTGATCAGGTGACGGCGGATCGCCGGCGGCGAGACCGACAGGTTGGCGCCTTCGCCGGCATAGCCGTGCGCATACATGACCAGCATGCCGTTCCAGTTCTTCGGCACTTCGACCATGTAGGAAGCGTTGTTCAGCACGCCGGTCCAGCGGTCGGTAGCCGGGGCGCCGCTCATGGCGGCAAGGGTCGGCTGGGTCTGGGCCACCGCGAAGGTGCGCGCATCCTGGGCGCGGGTCGATTCCGCTTCCGGCGTGAAGGGGATCGGCGTAACGGCGGTCTGCGTCGGCGCAACCCCCGGGGTATCGTCGCTGCCGCCGCAGGCCGACAGGGCCAGCGTCGCCAGCAGCGGCGGGATGAGTCGACGTGAAACGAACGTGCTGAGCTGCTTTTTCATTCGATTTGTCTCCATGATTATTTTGTTTTGCACAGCGAAATATGACTTCGCCTAGCGGTTTTATTCTAGAGTTAAACGAAAGGTAATGTAAGCAAAGCACGATCTCGCAAGCATGGTGTGCAAGGAATGAGACGATCGGCAGTGTGGGCGAAAAAAAACCGGAGCTGCGGCCCCGGTTATCAAGGGGAGAAACACGGCGGAGCTTGTGAAGCCCGGTTTCTATTATAGGCGGCGGAAAAGCCTGGAAAACTCGCCAATTGTTTCCTTAGCAAAAATTTTTGGTGTGGCCTGCACCGCTTGAATAAAAAAAACCGGGGCAGTGCCCCGGCAAAGTCCTGCACCTGACGGATTTACGGGCAGCTGCCGATGATGTAGTAGCCGGCTGAGGTCTGCGCCAGTGTGGACGTATAAAAGGTGTTGTTCAGGCCCATGTTCTGGTTCGAGCCATTCGCCAGCGCATAGCCGCCGCTGTTGTGGGCGCGGCCGGCCGTCACGTGGGCGTAATTGCTGGCAGTGGTCGTCGTGCACGCGAAGCCGGAGGGGGTGCTGGCGCTGACGCTGGCGGAGCGCGCGCTTTCCACGCCGCCGTTGCCGAGCGCCGAAACCTGGTAGCTGTAGGCCGTCGCCGCCGCCAGGCCGCTGTCGGTGTAGCCGGTCGACGTGAGCGCGGCGGCATTCACCTTGCTGCCGTTGCGGTAGAGGTTATAGCCGGTGGCGCCGTTCGAAGCGTTCCAGCTCAGGGCGATGCTGCTGGCCGTACGCGCACCCACTGCGAGACCCGCCGGCGGCTGCAGGGCCGGCGCGCTGCCGACCAGGAACTGCCCGATCGTGCAGGCGTTCGAGGTGAGTCCGGTACCGCTATCGGTCGCGGTGACGCTGCCGCTGTAGTAGCCGTCGGCGCGTCCCGCATAGGCCTTACTGAAACTGCTGCCGCTGCCGGCGGCGGCGTCGTTCACCGGTGTCGGTCCGTTCAGCACGACCTTGTAGCTGCCGATGGTTCCACTCGCCGCACCGTTCACGGTGATCGTCGAGCCGGAGACGCTGGCGCTGCAGGACGTCATCGATGGCGGCGCAACTTGCGCCACGCGCAGGTTGTTCTTGAACCAGAAGTCCATCACGAAGGCCGGATAATTGACCTTGCTGGCGTCGACGAAATTGCTGTTCTGTCCCCCGGTGCCGGCCGGCCAGGCATGGCCCATGCCGGTGACCGTGATCTCCGAGGTGCGTACCTTGCCGTTGGCATCCGTGTAGGGGATGTTGCTGCCGCCAGTGGGCACGTTCACGGCCGCGCCCTTGGTGTAGCTGCCGCCGTAGACGATGCGCATCGCCGCCGCGTCGAGCGGACCGTAGCCTTGCGCCACCGTGTAGTCGTTGGTACCCCAGATCACGCCGGCAATCTGGGTCGCGAACTGCGAGAGGCTGGTGCCGGCCAGGTTTTTGCAGTTGTTGGCGGCGGTGGTGGCCGTGTAGCCGGAGGGGACGGCGCCAATTTGCAGGGTGCTCACGCCCGGCGGCGGGCCGGCATTGATGCCGACGCCGGCGAAGATGTCGGGCGCAAGGCACCCCATCACCATGGTCTGGGCGCCGCCCGAGGACAGGCCGGCGACGTACACCTGTTTCGGATCGATCGCGTACTGCGGATTGCCGACGAAACGGTTGATCAGGTCGAGCAGGACACCGGAGTGGCCGGTCGTGCGGCTATGGGTGCTCCTGGCCCAGTCCCAGCAATGCGAGCCGTACAGATTGCCGGTGGCGTTCGGGGCCAGGATCACGGCGCCGTACTGGTCGGCCACGCCTTTCCAGTTGTAGCCCTTGTCCGATGTCGAGTCGATGACGTCGCCGGCGGCCGTCTGCGAGCAGCCGTGCAGCACCAGCACCAGGGCGCGCTTGCCGGCCAGGGCGGGCGCGGTAGCCGGCCAGTAGTAGTAGCCGGTGAGGGCGCCGCCGTTGACGGTGTCGCTGGCCCAGGTCTGGTTGCCGGACCAGGCGCCGGGACCAGCCTGCACTTGCGCCTGGGCGCCAACCCAGGGCGCCAATGCGGCGAGAAGGACGGCCTGGCGGGCCATCCGGGTGAACATACATGCCATTGAAGCCTCCGTTGGATGCACTGAAAAACCCGGACGTGAGGACGCGACGGCGTCGCAAAGCCGGGAGGGTGACACGGGAAAGCAGGCAGCCGCGCGAAAGCGCGCTAGGAGGCGGGCGAGGGAATCGTGGTCATTGGCTTGTCTCCGCTGTCTGTATAGTTTTTTTCGCGACGGGAAGTCGCCAAACTTATTCTAGACCTGCGAAGAAGACGCACAAGCGGCGCACAGGCACGCCGTTTGTGCGGTTTTGCACAGCATCGTCAAAACCTCAGTTCGTCTTCAGCATCCCGCCATTGCCCATGCCGCCCTCGACCGATTGCGCCTTGTAGCTGCGCACGGCCTTGACCAGCTGGTTGTACGAGTCCATGAAGGAAGCGGCCAGCACCTTGCCTTGCGGGGTATTACTGAAACCGCTGGCGCCGGCCAGGCCGTGGTGGAAGAAGCCGGCCATCAGGCCGAAGTCCCAGTTCCTGGCGCTGCCTTCGGCGGCGGCCAGCTGCAGGCCGGAGCGGTTGTCGGTCAGGAGCAGCATGGTCGAGGCCTCGTTCGATTTCATCGAGCCGCCGATCAGGGAGGCGACCAGGCCGGCGCGCCCGCCGATCAGGGCGCCGTAGTCCTTGGTGCCTTTCGCGCTGAAGGTGATCGAGGGCGTGACGGTGTAGTCGGCGGCGACCATCTGCCCCTTGCCGATGTTGCTGGTCTTGCGCAGTTCTCCCGCTTCCATCAACTGACGTTCGGTCTGCATGTTGCGAAAGGCCTGGCCGCGCTCGACGATGGCGAAGCAGTTCGACTGCTGCACGATCATGCGCAGGAGCGGCACGGTGCTCTGCATCCGGTATTCGGCTGTGAACTGCTGGATCCAGGGCTGGTTCGCTTCCTCAACGATGGCCAGGGTGCCGAGCGTCCTGTCGCATTTTTCGAGCTGCTCGTTGGCGTTGACGGCGGTAGCGCCGCCGGCCGCGCCGGTGGCCACCGTCTTGGCGCCGGAGGAGCCGATGCCGGGCGTGGTCGAACAGCCGGCGAGAAGCAGCGGCAGCAGGAGGAAAGGTAAAACGATCGCTTTCATGCAGGGTCCCTTGATCGAGGTTGGAGTGCGAAGTTGGCGTGAAACGTGCAGCCTCAGATCGTAAGGGGGTGGGTTTTTGGGGATTTGTGGGCGCTCAAGGACGCAGCAGGCGAAAAAAAACCGGAGCACGCGGCTCCGGTTCTGTATCCTCGCTATCGAGGATCAATCGCGCATCAGCTCCGCGATCATCTTGACGGGCGCGTTGCCGTAGCTGAGGAACTGGTCGTGGAAGGCCTTCTGGTTAAAACGTTCGCCCAGGGCCTGGCGGCGCTGTTCGCGCAGTTCCATGATCTCCGCGTAGCCGCTGAAGTAGCTGGTCAGCTGCACCGACGAAAGCTGCACCCGGCGCCATTTTTCCACCGCTTCCTGGCGCGTCTGGAAGGCCTGGCGCGTCAGCAGGTCGAGCGCCTCTTCGCGGCCCATGCCGTTCACGTGCACCGAGTAGTCGAGGATGGTGTTGGTGACGCTGCGCAGGTTCCACTTCGAGTACATCAGCCACATCTCGGGCGCATTGCCGCCGTAGCCCGATTCGAGCATCATGCGCTCGCCGTACACGGCCCAGCCCTCGACCATCGCGCCATTTCCGAACAGGGATTTCACCAGCGACGGCGAACGGTTCGCATGCACCAGCTGAGCGTAGTGGCCGGGGATCGCTTCGTGGATGTTCAGGATCTGCAGGATCCACTCGTTGTACTCGCGCAGGCTGCTCTCGGCCTGTTCGGCGGAGAGCCCGTCGAGCGGCGTCACGTTGTAGTAGGTTTTGTCCTTTGGCCGGTACGGGCCCGGCGCGTCGATGCTGGCGCCGGCCACGCCGCGCTGGTACATCGGCGTCTCGCGCACCTCCAAGGGCTTGTTCGGATCGAGCGTTAATAAATCGTTCTTGATCACCCAGTCCTGCAGCATCGGGATCTGGCGGCGGATCTCGGGGAAGAAGTTTTCGCGCGCGACGTGGCGGGCGGACAGACGGTCGATCAGCATGCCGATCTTCTGGAAGCGGTCGTTCGGCTTGCGCACGTCGGCCATGTAGCGCGGCCAGAGTTCGTCCGAGATCGCGTTCATGCGCGTGAGGAGTTCTTCGCGCGCGGCCAGCGCCTTGCGGTACATCCCCTCGGCGCTGCTGGCTGACTGGATCTCGAGCGCGAACTTCTGCTCATATAAAGCTTTACCGAGCCTGAACGGACGCGCGCTGCCGCTGGCGGCTTGTGTTTTCTCCAGGTTAGTCAGGAACTCGACATAGCCGAGCACCGCCGAACCGGCATTCGCGATGCGCTGGGCGAAGATCGCCTTTTCCTGCACGTTCAGGATCGAGCTTTGCACCGCCTGGCCCAGGTCGGCCAGCACCACCAGGGTGCCCGGCGCCTGGGCGATCGCCAGTTGCGTGTGCTCGCGCGTCGGATTCACGATGCTCGCCTGCGCCGCCTGGTAGTAGGCCGGCACGTTCGTCAGCCGTTTCAGGATCGTGCGCAGGCGCTGCGGTTTCGCCGCGTACTCGGTGTTCAGGATCAGGTCGAGCGGCTGGGCGATGTTGTACAGCGACGGGTTCCACTCGAACTCGCGCAGCGTCGTCAAACGCCAGCGGTCCGTTTCCAGCTTGTTGATCAGGAGAGCCAGGTCGGTGCGCTGGCGCGGCGACAGCTGGCGCGTGTCGATCTTCTTGAATTTTTCCAGCCACTCCTCGGCGAACGCGAGTTTTTTCGCGCGCGTGGCGTCGTCCGGAATCGTGAGATTCGCGGCGGCGTCGAATTTGCCGACCGCGATGCCGCCTTCCGGATCGACGCGCCAGAGCGCCGTCAGGTACTGCATGCCGAGGGCGTCGGCACGGCGGTCGAGGCGCTTTTCGCTCACTGCCGGTGTGGCGGCGCGGGCCGGCGCTGCCGTGCTGGCAACGGCAGCGGCGGTGGCGACAGCGGCAGCCGCCGCTTTACCTTTGCCCTTGGCCGGTTTGCCCTTGGCCTTGGCGGCCGGTGCGGCGGCGCGCTTGCCGGACGCCTTGGATTTGACGACCTTGGCCGCTTTCGGCTTATTGGTCTTGGCTGGTTTGGCGCTGGCGGGCGCCAGCGCGAGGCTGGCAAGCATGACTGCCAGCGCGAGTTTCGTTTTCATCATCGTATTCGGCCCGTAAAGATGGAGATGTCGGGTGGCGGCTTCGTTCGTTCGAACGCGGCAGCGCGCCAGATTAGCATTATTCGCGCACGCTGCGCTGCCCCGGGTTTGTAACAAATGTTGGCCCGAGCGCGGCCAGCGCCGCCTGCGGGTCCAGCGAATGCGCCTCTTCCAGCACGCCGGCCGGCAGCCAGTCGGGGAAGGGCGTCTCGCTGTTTTCATGGTGACCGCGCGCGCTGTGCTCCTGTTTTACGCGCGCCAGGCGGCCGGGTGCGAACGCGGAAGCGGCCGCCGCCAGCGCAGGCCACAAGCGCCGATGCACCAGGGTGATCTTGTCGTCGACCAGGCGGCACACCAGGATGTCGGGGTCCGCGCTCACCGCGTTCAGCACCGCGAAAATGTGTTTACCTTGCGGGTGGCCCCACCAGCTGCCGCGGATCGGTTCCCCCGCGATCGCATGGGTCAGCGTCGGCACCGCGCCGCGCGCCGAGGCCAGCACCACGCCGTGCTTCTGCACGAAGGCCAGCGCTTCCTGCGCGTTCAACGTCCGAGCCCCTGGTGGAGCATGGCCAGCATGTCGGTCGGCGACATGCGCGCCGACATATCTCCGCCTTCGAGCAGGCTGTCAGCCAGGTCGCGTTTATGGTGGTGCAGCTCGACGATGCCTTCCTCGATCGTATGGCGCGCCACCAATCGGTAGATCGTCACCGGCCGCTGCTGGCCCATGCGGTGCGCGCGGTCCGAGGCCTGGTCCTCGACCGCCGGGTTCCACCACGGGTCCATGTGGATCACGTAGTCGGCCGCCGTCAGGTTGATGCCGACGCCGCCCGCCTTCAGGCTGATGAGGAACAGATCTCCTTCTCCGGCCTGGAAGGCATCCACGCGTTTTTTACGCTCCTGCATTGGCGTCGAACCATCTAGGTACTGGTACGCGATGCCGCGCGCATCGAGGTGCTGGCGGATCAGGGACAGATGATCGACGAACTGGCTGAACACGAGCACCTTGTGGCGGTTTTCGAGCAGGCCATCGAGCAGGTGTGCGAACGCGGCCAGCTTGCTGCTGGCGATGCCGAGACCAGGGGCAACCAGCTCCGGATTGCAGCAGGCGCGGCGCAATCTCATCATCTCGGCCAGGATCGCGATCGATTTTTGACTCTGCGGCGCCTCCAGCGAGGCCAGTTTATCCAGCGCTTCGCGGCGCAGCGATTCGTACAGGGCCGTCTCTTCCGCGCTCAGTTCCACCGGCAGCACGATCTCGGTGCGCGGCGGCAGCTCGGTCAATACCTGACTCTTGGTGCGGCGCAGGATGAACGGTTGCGTCAGGCGTTTCAGTCGCGCCCGCGCGCCCGCTTCGGCGCGTTTGTCTTGCGCCTTCTCGATCGGGCCGGCAAAGCGCAGCTGGAACTGGTCGGCCGTGCCGAGCAGGCCTGGATTGATGAAGCGGAACAGGTTCCACAATTCTCCCAGGTGGTTTTCCAGCGGCGTGCCGGTGGCGACCATTTTGAAATCCCCTTGCAGCGCCATCACCGCCTGCGAACGCCGGGTCGCCGCATTTTTAAAGGCTTGCGCTTCGTCCATCACGATCGTGTGCCAGCGCTTTTTCGCGAACAGCGGCGCTTCCAGCTGCAGGAGACCGTAGCTGGCGACGACGACGTCGAACTTGTCCGCCCCTTCCAGCATCTCGGCGCGCTCGCCCGGTCCGAACAGCTTGATGTTCAGGGTCGGCGCAAAACGTGCCGCCTCGGCGATCCAGTTGGTGCAGACCGAAGTGGGCGCCACCACCAGGGTCGGCCCGTTCGGCGCGCGCAGCAGGATCAGGGCCAGCGCCTGCAGGGTTTTGCCGAGGCCCATGTCGTCGGCCAGGCAGGCGCCCACGCCCCAGTAGGCCAGGCGCGCCAGCCACTCGAAGCCTTCGCGTTGGTAGTCGCGCAGTTCGGCCTGCAGGGTCGACGGCAGCTGCGGTTCGTAGGCCGCGCTGTCCGCCATTTTTTGAAGGTGCGTGCGCCAGGCCTTGTCGGCTTCGACGCCGCCTGCTTCCAGGGCCAGCTCTTCCAGTGCAAAACTGGCCAGCGGATGCACGCGCAGGGCTTCCTTGCCGGCGTCGGTGTAGGCGGCGAGGTCCATCAGGCGCCGATGCAGCTCGTTGGTCAGCGCCAGGAACTGGTTGTCGCCCAGTGCGACGAAACGGCCTTCGCTGTTTCGCACCTTGTCGAGCAGCTCGCGCAGATCCATCACGCGGTTCTCGTCGATGACAATCTCTCCGTTCGCCGCGAACCAGTCCTTGTCGCGCTTGATGTTGATGCGCACCGATTTCGAATTCGCCTTGGCGCTGACGCGGAAGGGTTCGCCCTCGGGCCAGGCGATCACCACCTTGCTTGCATCGAGCTCCTGCAGTTCGCTCACCAGTTCCAGGCAGTGGATCGGCGCGCCGAGCAGCCATTCGTCGTGTTCTTCCTCGGCGCCCTCCAGCGCGCGGCAGGCGGCGACCAGTTGGCGCTCGGCTTCGCGCTCGGCGTTCAGGTCGCGCTTGGCTTCGGTGCGCACGCCTTGCACGTCGGCGATCACGCGTTCGGCGCCGCTGCCCGGCGCGTAATAGGCGCCGTCCGGCAGCGGACGCACCAGGATGCGCAGGCGCAGGCCCTGGTTGTAGGGCAGCAGGTGCACGTGCAGGCGCGGGTCGGCATCGATGCGTTCGATGTCGGCGCTGCTGGCGCCGATGTCGGACTGCACGGTGACGATCGAGGAAATCGCACCGATCGCCTGCAGCACGCGCATCTCCGCCTCCAAAGGCACGACCAGGGCCTCGCCGACGATGGCGCCGATGCGGCGGTGCTCGTCGCGGATGCGCACCACGCGCAGTCGCGTCGGCGTCTCGCGCACGACGACGACTTCGCCGCTGTTGTCGTGTACGGGCGGACGCAGCGAGATCGTCACGTGTTCGCGCGCCGCTTTCACCAATAATTCCGGCTCGCCCGGCAGCAGCTCGACCCGGGTGCCGGGCGCGTCGAACCAGAACAGCAGCGGGTGGCCGATCAGGGCCGACAAAGCCTTGTCGAGGTCGAACTCGTAGCGCAGGCCGCTGCCGTAGTACTGGCGCGCCGCGCCGATGCTCGATACCGCCAGCAGATCCTGCGCGGTGAGGAAGTCGAGCGCGGCCGCATCTTCCGTCAGGCGTTTCAGTCCGATCGGGCGACCGCGGCTCCATGCACCTTGCGCATCGCGCTTCTGTTCGCGCGGTTCGATTTCCTGCACGCCGAGAGTCGGGTCGTAGCGGATCAGCCAGACCAGGCGCGATTCCTTCACTGCCTCGACGTTCACGGCCGGCTGCAGGTTGATCAGGGCGTTCAGCTGGCGTTCCCAGGGCTGCTCGCGCTCGAACCAGTGGCTCATGTCGGTAAGGCGATGGCGCTGGCGCAGGGCGATGGCGCGCTGCTCGTGGCCAATGCCGCCTAGCTGGCCGAGCACGCCCGCGATCTGGGCGCTGAGCAAATCGAAGCCCGCGCTTTCCGACAGGCTCAATGCTTCTTCCAGGCGCGCGCGCTGGTTCGCCAGTTGCGGCATCCCGAGCCACCAGTGCAGCAGGGCGCGGAAGCTAATCGGCTGCAGCGCCGTCTCCCAGTTCCGCGAAGGCAGCACCTCGGCGTCGACCGTGCCGCCGCGGATCTGGCGCAGCATGCTCAGTTGTTGATACACGGCCGTGTCGTGGCTCTGCACGGCGCGCGTGGCGCTGTCCAGGTAGCTCTCGACCGCCTTCTGGTGCTTGGCGTCGCCGCGGCGCAGCAGGGCCGCCACGTACAGGTGGCCGCCGATGCCCGCGAACACCTGCTTGCGTTTCCCCGTCTCGCGCCGCAGCTGTTTCAAGGCCGCGTCGAAGCCGGCCAACGCCTCGTCGAGGTGGTCGCGCAGGAGCAGCAGTACGCTGCGGTAGAACAGGACGATGGACTCGTCCATCTCCTGCAGCAGGGCGCCGGCGTCGTCCAGGCGGCCGCACAGGATCAGGTGTTCGGCCAGCGCGGTGCGCAGCGCCATCGAGGCGCCGCCTTGCGCCACGTGTTCCTCGGCGTAGGCGCGCACCGCCGGCGCGCTCAGGGGCTCGCGCTGCACATGGTCGACCAGCACGGCCAGCACCTCGTCGCGCAGGGCGGGGTTGATGCGCTCGATGAGTTCGGGCTCGAAAGGACGCGCGCAGATCTCGACCAGCGGGTGCAAATACGCCGCCTCGTGGCAGCGCATGCAGGCCGACAGCAGCGGCGCGATCGTCTTCGGACCGTCGCCGCCGACCAGCGCCATGCGCAGCAGGGCCAGACCCTGGCGGTAGCTGCGCAATACCGGATTACCCTGCCAGTCGCGGCGCAGCGGATTGACGCTGTCGTAGACCGCGCGCACTTCGTCCAGGCGGCCTTCGCGCAGCACGAATTCGATCGCCGGCCAGGCGGCATTCGGCACGACGATGCTGCCGCGCTGGGCGATCTCGCCGGCCAGGCCGCGTTCGCGCAGCTGGGCCAGGGTTGCCGTCAGTTCGTCTTCGCCGGGGAAGGCCTGCAGCAATTCCAGATGCTCGCGCAGGCGCGTGCGTCCGAGCGGCTCCCCGGCCAGCGCCAGCAGGCCGAGTATGAGTTTTTCACGCGCCGAGCAGGTGGCGAAAGCGTCGAACAGGTTCGTGCCGATCATGCAGCCAGGTTCTCGATCTCCAGCTGCGGCAAGCCTTCAGGCAGCGCGATGCCGAACACGCGCAAGTAAAACGCCAGCTCCGCTTCCAGGGTGCGCACGACACTGTCCGCTTTACGGAAGCCGTGGCCTTCGCCCTCCAGCGTCAGATAGGCCACCGGCACGCCGCGCGCACGCAGGGCATCGACCATGGTTTCCGACTGCTGCGGCGGCACCACCTTGTCGTCCAGGCCCTGGAAGAAGATCATCGGCCGTTTCAAGGCATCGGTATGGTGGATCGGCGAGCGCGCCTGGTAGACGGCTTGCGCCTGCGCCTTCGGGGCGATCAGGTATTCGTTGTAGTGCGATTCGAACTTGTGCGAATCCGCATCCAGCCCGGCCAGGTCCGACACGCCGTAGTAGCTGGCGCCGGCCTTGAAGACGTCGTGGAAGGTGAGCGCATTCAGCGTCGTCAGGCCGCCCGCGCTGCTGCCGCGGATCAGCAGGCGCTCCGGGTCAACGAGGCCTTGTTCGGCCAGGTAGCGTGCGCCGGCCACGCAATCCTCGACGTCGAGCACGCCCCACTGGCCTTTCAGCAGGTCGCGGTAGACGCGGCCGAAGCCGGAACTGCCGCCGTAGTTCACGTCGAGCACGGCGAAGCCGCGGCTGGTCCAGAACTGGGTCGCCAGCTTTAATGTGCTGGTCGCCATGCTGGTCGGGCCGCCGTGGCCGATCACGATCAGCGGCGGCAGCTCGCCGCTAGGCGCTTCGAATTGCGCGTTCGCCGGCGGATAGTAGAAGGCATACGCACTGCGGCCGTTCGCGCTCGGATAGCGGATGCTCTGCGGGACCGACAGGTTCTCCACCGGCGGCAGCTGGGCGATCGATTGCACCAGTACGGTGCGTTTTCCGGTCTGCGGATCGATCAGGGCCAGCTCCAGCGCAATCGTCGGCGAACCGGCCAGCACGGCCACCGCATCCGGCGAGACGCGCAGTTCCCGAATTTCCTGGTAGGGCGTGTCGATCGGCTCGAGTTTGCAGCCGCGCGTGGACAGGCGGCCCAAGCGGCTGATGCCGTCCTCGATATAGGTGCAGATGATCTCGTCGCTGGACGTAAAACCGTACATCGAGCCGCCGAAGTTCCACTGCGGTCCGCCGAACTCCGCTTCGCGCGGGCACAGCGGGTGCACGACGCCGTCTTCGAAGCGGTACAAATTCCACCAGCCGCTGCGGTCCGAGACGAAGTGCAGCAGGCCGTCGGGCGACCATTCGGGCTGGCAGATCGATTCGTCCAGGCCGCCCGCGATCAGGCGCCCGTCGACCAGGCTGCCGTCCTGCCCGACGTCGGCCACCCACAGTTCCGTGCCCTGCCAGGGCATGCGCGGGTGGTCCCAGCACAGCCAGGCCAGCTGACGCCCGTCCGGGGAGAGGCGCGGCGCCGCATAGAAATCGTTGCCGTCGACAAGGGTGGTCTCATTGCCGTCGAAGCCTACCGCGCAGATCGTATTCACCGGATAGGCTTCGCCGGCAAGGTGGTCTTCGCGCACGGCGATCAGGCGGTTGCGCGCGCGGTCCGGCACGAAGTCGGCGTAACGGACCGCTTCCTCGCGCGTGAAGGCGACGGGCTCGGCGCCTGGCTCGACTTGATACAGGCGGTTGTCGCCGAAGTGCGAGAACCAGACCGTGCCGCCGTCGACCGCGTAGGCACCGCCGCCGTACTCGTGCACACGGGTGCGCACGTTGAACGGGCTCGGTGTCAGTTCATCGGTCGCGCCCGCGCGCAGTCTCTGCAGCGTGGTGCGGCCCGCTTCGCTGGCGCGCCCGGCCAGCCACAGCAGGTCGCGTCCGTCGAGGGCGATCTGCGACAGCGGCACGGCGCCGGCCGCGACGACGGAGGCGCTGATCGGGGAAGTCCAGGTGCCGCAGGGAGCGGCCTGCTTGCGGGTCGAGTCTGGCATGGTGATGGCCTGTATGAGGTGGAACCGCATTATAAGAGTTTGGCCGGATCGGGCAGCGTTCGCAGCGGCGGCAATGGATGCGATAATAGCTCTCTTCCGACGTCCATTATTGTCAGCCATGCCACAATTTGCCCCGCTCAAGAACGACACCTTCCTGCGCGCGCTGCTGCGCCAGCCGACCGAGTACACGCCCGTGTGGCTGATGCGGCAGGCGGGGCGCTACCTGCCGGAATACCGCGCCACCCGCGCGCGCGCCGGTTCGTTCCTGGGCCTGGCAAAGAACCCGGATTACGCGACCGAGGTCACGCTGCAGCCGCTCGACCGCTACCCGCTGGACGCGTCGATCCTGTTCTCGGACATTCTCACCGTGCCCGATGCGATGGGTCTCGGCCTGTATTTCGCCGACGGCGAAGGGCCGAAGTTCGAGCGTCCGCTGCGCACTGAAGCGGAAGTCATGGCGCTGCAGGTACCGGATATGGCATCGCTCGACTATGTCTTCAAGGCCGTCACGCAAATCCGCACCGAGATCAACGGCCGCGTGCCGCTGATCGGCTTTTCCGGCAGCCCGTGGACGCTGGCCTGCTACATGGTCGAGGGCCAGGGCTCGCGCGAATTCCACACCATCAAAAAGATGCTGTACGCGCGCCCGGACCTGATGCACCGCATCTTAGAAATTAATGCCACGGCTGTTGCCCAGTACCTGAACGCCCAGATCGACGCCGGCGCCCAGGCCGTCATGATCTTCGACTCCTGGGGCGGTGCGCTGGCCGACGGCGCCTACCAGGAATTCTCCCTGCGCTACATGGAGCAAGTCGTCAGCCAGCTGCAGCGCGAAAAGGACGGCGTGCGCATTCCGGCCATCGTGTTCACCAAGGGCGGCGGCATCTGGTTAGATGAGATGGCGAACATCGGCGCCGACGCGCTCGGCCTGGACTGGACCACGAACCTGGGCCGTGCGCGCGCGCTGGTGGGCGACCGCGTGGCCCTGCAGGGCAACCTGGATCCGGCCATTTTATTCGCCTCGCCGGAGCAGATCCGTGCCGAGGTCGAGCGGTCCTTGACTGCCTACGGCACGCCCTCGAGCGGCCACGGACACGTCTTCAACCTGGGTCACGGCATTTCCCAATTTACGCCGCCGGAGTCCGTCACGGCGATGGTCGATGCAGTGCACGAATTCAGCCGCAAACAACGGTCTGCCTGAGCGTCAAATGCTGCGGCGCCACATCCGTGACGCCCCGTGCAGTGCAACACGGCAGAGCGCAATCTCACACTTGTTCACATGTTGCGAAACCACGCCAATCGAAGCTGTGGACATGTGGGAAATGAAGCCGTAAACCATAAGTGGTTGAAATTGCTGGGTTTTATCTTGATGACCCAGCACAAATGACCATCTGGAAGCGAGTATTTCGGGGCAGAAATCGTAGCTTATCAGCCCTTGTTCACAAAGTTATTCACAGGCTGTTTGGCTCATCTGTGAAATTCTCTGCTTTGACAAGCACTTACGGACGGCATCGCAGACTCTTGTTTAAATCGTCACAGGGTCTATGCATTTACCATAGGCAAAAGAGCAGTTATACACAATCGTTGCACTGCGGTAAACGAGTTGCTGTGGACTACTTCGGTATCTGCAAGTCATTGAAAATAAATGGTTTATTTGGTCTTGTTTTTGGCTGATCCGTACGTCATTTGACTTAACGTAAACTTCTCCACCGGTCAAGCAGTTCATTCTCCACAAAGTTTTCCACAGCTTTTATACAAGGTCTGGCATTGGCGCACTGCATCCTACGAATTGCCCTCGATACGCCGCTGAACAGCGTGTTCGATTACGGCTGGCCGCATGAGGAGGGCGCCACGCCGCAAGTCGGCCAGCTGGCCCTGGTCAGTTTCGGGCGCCGCGAAGTCGTCGGCCTGATCGTCGCCATCGCCCAGGAAACCGATGTCCCGCCCGAGAAGCTGAAGAACGCGATTGCCGTACGCGACCAGTTGACGCCCTTGTCGCCGCAATGGCTGGCGCTGGCCGGCTTCGCCGCCGATTACTACCAGCGTCCATTGGGCGAAGTGGCCTTGCCGGGCCTGCCGAAGAATCTGCGCGTACCGAAGACGGTCGCGCTCGACCGCGCCCTGAAAAAGCTGGGCAAATTGCCGCCGCCGGGCGACCCCAGTCCGCTGGGCATGCCGCCCCTGAATCCGTCGCAGCAGGAAGCGGCGAATGCGATCGGCGGCGCGGCTGGATTCACGCCGCTGCTGCTGTACGGCGTCACGGGAAGCGGCAAGACCGAGGTGTATCTGCAGGCCTGTGCCCAGGTCTTACAACGCGACCCGCAGGCGCAGATCCTGATCCTGGTCCCCGAGATCAACCTGACGCCGCAACTCGAGGGGAACATCCGCGCGCGCTTCCCGGGCCTGATGCTGGCGACCCTGCATTCGAGCCTGTCCGAAGGCGAGCGCATGCTGCACTGGCTCGCCGCCCACCAGGGCCAGGCGCGCATCGTGCTCGGCACGCGCCTTGCGATCCTGGCTTCGCTGCCGCATTTGCAGCTGATCGTGATCGACGAGGAGCACGACCCTTCCTACAAACAGCAGGAGGGATTACGTTATTCGGCGCGCGACCTGGCCGTCTGGCGCGCGCACCAGCTGGGCATTCCGATCGTGCTCGGCTCCGCCACGCCTTCGCTGGAAAGCTGGCACCACGCGGGCACGGGCCGCTACCGCAAGCTGGAACTGCGCGAACGCGCCGTGCGCGACGCCGTGCTGCCGACCGTGCGCCTGCTCGACATGGAACGCGACAAGCCGAAGGAAGGTCTGACAAGCGGCCTGCTGGCGGCCTTGCGCGCGCGCCTGGAGCGCGGCGAGCAATCGCTGCTGTTCCTGAACCGGCGCGGCTATGCGCCCGTCATCACCTGCGAGTCCTGCGGCTGGATCAGTAACTGCACCCGCTGCACCTCTTTCATGGTGCTGCATAAACCCGAGCACCGGCTGCGCTGCCACCACTGCAGCCTCGAGCTGCGCATCCCGAGGCATTGCCCGACCTGCGGCAACGTCGACTTGCAGCCCCTGGGACGCGGCACCCAGCGCTTCGAGGAAAACCTGCGCGCCATGTTCCCCGAGGCGCGTATCCTGCGCATCGACGCCGACTCGACGAGAAAGAAGGGCAGCGCCCAGGAAGCTTTCGATACCGTGCACCGGGGAGAAGTCGATATCCTGATCGGCACGCAGATGGTCGCCAAGGGGCACGACTTCAAAAAGCTGACCCTGGTCGGCATCCTGAATCCCGACACGGCCCTGTTCTCGCAGGACTACCGCGCGAGCGAGCGCCTGTTCGCCCAGCTGATGCAGGTGGCGGGCCGCGCCGGCCGCGCCGGACTGGCGTCGGAGGTGCTGATCCAGACGCGCTATGCCCAGCACCCGCTGTACTCGGCCGTGGTGCGCCACGACTACGACCGCTTTGCCGGCAATCTGCTGGAAGAACGCCACCAGGCCGCGCTGCCGCCCTACATGTACCAGGCCTTGCTGCGCGCCGAGGCGCCGGAACTGGCGACGGCGATCGCCTTTCTAGAGGAAGCCCGGGACATCCTGCCGACCGATGCCATTACGCTCAACGACCCGATCCCCATGACGATGACGCGCGTGCACAACGTCGACCGCGCCCAGCTGCTGGTCGAGTCGCCGTCGCGCCCGGCGCTGCAGGCCTTCTTGAAAGAGTGGCTGCATCTGCTGCGCGCCCTTAAAACGCGGGTGCGCTGGTCGCTGGAAGTGGACCCGCTCGACATTTGAAACGAAAAACGCGTATCGTTCACGTAGTAACAGGGAGGCAAGAATGAAGAAATTACAAGTGGACGTCGCCGTCATCGGTACCGGCACCGCCGGCATGTCGGCCTACCGCGCGGCGCACGCACAGGGTGCACGCACTGTCGTCATCGAAAGCGGCCATTACGGCACCACCTGCGCGCGCGTCGGCTGCATGCCCAGCAAACTCCTGATCGCCGCCGCCGATGCCGCCCACATGCTCGACGTCGCGCCGGGCTTCGGCGTGCATCCCGGTGAAAAGCGCATCGACGGCCGCGCCGTGATGGAGCGTGTGCGCAAGGAGCGTGACCGTTTCGTCGGCTTCGTGCTGGAGAGCGTCGAGAGTTTTCCCGAAACCGACCGCATCCGCGGCCACGCCCGTTTTACAGGGCCGCACACGCTGGTGGTCGACGAGCATACCGAGATCGAAGCCGCGCGCATCGTGATCGCGACCGGCTCCTCGCCCGTGATCCTGCCGCAGCTGCAGGGCGTCGGGCCCGGCATCGTCACCAGCGACGACGTGTTTTATTGGGACGATTTACCAAGCTCGGTGGCCGTGATCGGCACCGGCGTGATCGGGCTGGAACTGGGCCAGGCCCTGAGCCGGCTCGGCGTGAAAGTCAGCCTGTTCGCGCGCGGCGGCAGCATCGCCCAGCTGAGCGATCCGGAAGTGCTGCACGCGGCCACGCGCACCCTGAGCGCGGAACTCGACCTGCGCTTCCAGACCGAAGTCGTGCGCGCGGAGCAGCAGGGGAACGAGGTGCTCTTGACCACGCGCGACGCGCTGGGCAAGGAGACGAGCGAGCGCTTCCAGTACGTATTGGTGGCCACCGGCCGCGCGCCGAACCTGCGCGGCATGGGACTGGAGACGACGGGTTTGACCTTGAGCGCAAATGGCGTGCCCGAATTCGACAGCCGCACCATGCAGTGCGGGTCGAGCCATATCTTCATTGCGGGCGACGCCAACCACGAACTGCCGCTGCTGGCCGAGGCGGCCGACCACGGCAAGATCGCCGGCGAGAATGCGGGCCGCTATTCGGACGTGCGTCCGGGCCTGCGCCGCACGCCTTTGGGGATCGCTTTCACGGAACCGAACATCGCCACGCTCGGTAAAAGCTATAAGACGCTGTGCGAGGGCGGGCGGCCGAAGTTTGCGATCGGCCAGGTCTCGTTCGAGAACCAGGGCCGCAGCCGGGTCATGTTGCAGAACAAGGGGATGCTGCGCGTGTATGCGGAATATGGTTCCTGCCGCTTCCTGGGCGCCGAGATGATCGGCCCGCGCGCGGAGCACATCGCGCATTTGCTGGCCTGGGCGGTGCAGGCACACCTGACGGTGCCGCAGATGCTGGACATGCCGTTTTATCATCCCGTGATCGAGGAGGGTGTGCGCACGGCGCTGCGCGACCTGGCGGCCAATTTGGCAAAGGCGACGAACCACACGGATGCGGCGGATTCGGAGCCGGGGACCTGATGTGCGGCTGATCGGAGGTTGAAAACGCGTGGAGTCCCGACTCCACGCGTGTCATCACATGCGTCGTCGCGACGCTTTAATTCAAATAACTCGCATCCAGCTTCCCATCCGCCGCCATCTCGCGCACGATGCGCACGGTGTCGATATCGGCTTCCTGGTACGCCGACTTCTTGAAATCGGCATACATCTGCGAGGCCGCATCCTGCGCTTCGCCCATGCCGTCGTCGTAGCGGAAGCGCACATACAGCCGGCCTTCGGCCGGCGTCTCGATCGTCATGCTCAGGGTCGATGCGCTGATGTCGCCCTGTGCCGGCACCTCGTAACGCACTTCCTGCAGCGGCGTGAGGACGACCGTGTCCTCGACCACCAGATCGCCATAGCGCAGGCGGCGTTTAAAACTGCCGGCTTCGCAGGGACCGATCTCGGCGTCGTCGAGGTGCGGCACGAACAGCTTCGGCGATTCCGCGCGGATCACGAGGCCGCGCCACAGTTGCTCGCGCGTGATCGTGTCCATCAGCGGGTTCAGCAGGTCGTTAATTTCAATCAGGTGTTCGAATTTCATCGTTTCATGCTCGTGTAGGGATGGCGTGGCGCCGAAATGGCGATGGTAGCCCAGAAGGCGCCGAATCGAGCATATATGTGTGCGCCCGCCCGGAATTCAACTTCGAGCAGCCTGATCCGGCGTTCGCCGCTACAATAGCCGGGCTCGCTGCCGCCGATGGTGTGACTGCCTGCAACACTCATCGCAATCTCATGCCGACATTGTCGCGCGTTGCCGGGAGGCTTCGCTACAATACTCGGCTGTCTTCAAGAATATTTCCCATGTCCAACGCACCCAAGTTCGGCCTGAACGGGCCGCAAAGCGAAGCCGTGCTCTATCTCGACGGCCCCTGCCTGGTGCTGGCCGGCGCCGGCTCGGGCAAGACGCGGGTGATCACGCAAAAGATCGCGTACATGATCGAGCACTGCGGCTACGATCCGCGCACGATCGCCGCGCTCACGTTTACGAACAAAGCCGCGCTCGAAATGCAGGAGCGCATCGGCAAGCTTTTAAAACAGCCGAAGCAGGCCAAGCAGCTGACGGTCTCCACCTTCCACTCGCTGGGCGTGAAAATCCTGCGCCAGGAGGCGGCCGGCGTCGGCCTCAAGGACAAGTTCTCGATCATGGACAGCGACGACTGCTACACGATCGTCTCCAGCCTGGCCGTCACGACCGACAAGCAGGAAGTGCGCCGCATCCAGAACATGATCTCGCTGTGGAAGAACGGTCTCGTGGACCCGGACGACGCCATCAACAACGCCAAGGACGAGGACGAAGCCCAGGCCGGCCGTATCTACCGCAGCTATGTCGCGACCTTGCAGGCCTACCAGGCGGTCGACTTCGACGACCTGATCCGCTTGCCGGTGGAACTGTTCCGCAACAACGACCCGATCCGCGACCGCTGGCAGAGACGACTGCGCTACCTCTTGATGGACGAGTACCAGGACACGAATACCTGCCAGTACGAGCTTGTCAAACTGCTGGTGACGGGCATCGGCAAGAAGCCGATGTTCACGGCCGTGGGCGACGACGACCAGGCGATCTACGCCTGGCGCGGCGCCTCGGTGGAAAACCTGAAAACCCTGCAGACCGACTTCCCGGACCTGCGCGTGATTAAACTCGAACAGAATTATCGGTCGACCACGCGCATCCTGCAGGCGGCGAACGCCGTCATCGACAACAACCCGAAGCTGTTCGAAAAATCGCTGTGGTCGGAACACGGCCTGGGCGAGCCGATCAAGGTCCTGGGGATGCAGAGCGACGAGCAGGAAGCCGACCAGGTCGCGATCATGATCTCGGCCGACCATTTTCAACGCAAGAACAAGTGGACCGACTACGCGATCCTGTACCGCGGCAACCACCAGGCGCGCATCATCGAGCAGGCGCTGCGCAAGGAACGCATTCCCTACACGATGTCGGGCGGGCAGAGCTTTTTTGATAAAGCCGAGATCAAGGACATCATCGCCTACCTGCGCCTGATCGCCAACCAGGACGACGACCCGGCCTTCATTCGCGCCGTCACGACACCGAAGCGCGGCGTCGGCATGGCGACGCTCGAGGTGCTGGGGGAAGTGTCGAAACAGTGGAACTGCTCGCTGTTCGAGGCGGCGAGCAAGGGTGGACTCGAAGCGAAACTGCAGGACCGCCAGCTGCATCCGCTGCGCGACTTCTGCCGCTTCATCGACGAGCTGGAAAGCCGCGCCACGCGTCCCGGACCCTCGGGCAGCGGAGAAAATGCGGCCGAGGTACTCGACGACATGATGAAGGAGATGAATTACGAGCACTACCTGTACGAGAACTTCGACGACCGCGCGGCGCAAGGCAAGTGGCAGAACGTGATGGAGTTTTTGAACTGGCTGAAGGAACGCGGCAACGGCGGCCGTGACGGCACCGGCGAAGAGAAGAACTTGCTGGAGCTGACGCAGATGGTGGCGCTGATGTCGATGCTGGAAGGCCAGGACGAAGAGCAGGACGCCGTGCGCATGTCCACTTTGCACGCCTCGAAGGGGCTGGAGTATCCGCACGTGTTCTTGGTCGGCGTGGAAGAGGGGATTTTGCCGCACAAGGGCGACCCGGACGACCCGATCGAGAAGATCGCGGCGCGCATCCAGGAAGAGCGGCGCCTGATGTACGTGGGGATCACCCGCGCCCAGCGTTCGCTGCAGATCACCTGGTGCAAGAAGAGGAAACGCGCCGGCGAACTGGTGCACTGCGATCCTTCTCGCTTCATCAAGGAGATGGCGCTGGACGAAGGCGATGCGCCGCCGAAGGAATCGGAAATCATCAGCCCGAAGGACCGCCTGGCCAGTTTGAAGGCGCTGCTGAATACGCCGAAGCCGGATGCCGGCAAGCTGCTGTCATAATGCGCGTTTAACGCAGGGACGTACCGTGGAACACGAAGACCGTTTTGTCGATATCGAAATCAAGCTGGCGCACATGGAAGACCTGGTCGATACCTTGAATACGACCGTCTACCAGCAGGCGCGCCGCATCGACCAGCTCGAGGGCATCGTGCAGCAGCTGGCCGAGCATGTGCGCACGCTGCGCGAAACCGGGCAGCAAATGCCGGCGAACGAGCGGCCGCCGCATTATTGATTCGTCACGCGTATCGACCGGGACACGCCGTACGACGAACCGGTTTTGTAGGGTGGGCATTCCATCCCCACGCCGTTTCACCGGTTGAAACCACGCGGCGCAATTACGCCAGGCGACGTAGAGTGGAGTCCCGACTCCACGCGTGCATGCGGTGATGGGCCGTACCGATGTTTTATGCGCTACGGCGTGCACGCTCGGTAAACGCGTGGAGTCAGGACTCCACCCTACATCAAGCGGCCAGCCTGCTTCCTAATCGTTTGCCCAGGCACAGCAAGGTTAAAGTCGGCGGCAGGCCCCATGGCTCCGGAATCACCGACGCATCGCACACGAACAGCCCCTTCGTGGACGTCTGCAAATCCGCATCCACCCCCTCCCCAATACGCACGCTCCCACCCGGATGCGCCGCGAAATGCCACGATTTGAAGATGTGATGCGCCCCGGCCGCACGCAAAATCGATTTCGCCAGCCCGACCCCATGCGCCAGCTTTTTCCGGTCCCCCGCGGACAGCGTCTTGTCGACCCAGCGCGGCCCGACGCTGCCGCCGATGTCGTCGCGAATCTTGACCATCATCGACAGGGTGCGACGGTGCGCAAACAGCCGGTCGACGCGGCCGACCTGCATCGCAAAGGCCGCGTACATCGGCTGCGGCAAGGTCAAATCGGCCAGCGCCACGCCCTCATCATGCAGGTGCAGCCCGGCCGCCATCGGCACCTCGGCGCCGCCCTCGATGTCGTCCACGCTCCCCATCACCGCCACCACCGGATCGCTGAAGAAGGGAGCATGACGCGGCCCCAGGCCCGAGCGGTGCAGCAGGCGCGGGCTGCCCAGGCCGCCCCCGGCCAGCACGACGATCGGAGCGGTAACGGTATGCGATGTACCGCCGTGTTCGAACTCGACGCCTGCCGCACGGCCATCCTGCACCAGCACGCGCAGCACGCGCGCCCGCTCGAGCAGCTGCGCGCCATGCCGGCAAGCCTCGTCGACGAAATCGCGCGCCGTCCACTTGGCGCCGAAGGGGCAGCCGTACACGCAGCGCCAGCAGCCGCTGCGGCAGCTCTCGGGCCGGATCATCTTGTCGAGCTTATGCCAGTCCAGCGACAGACTGCGCGCGGCCGTCATCATGCGCGCGGCCATCGGGCCGACCAGCGCATCGGGCAAGGGCGCCAGCGGCAGTTCGGCGCGCAGTTCGGCCAGGGACGCAGACAGGTCGATGCCATAGCGGTCGAACAGGGCCTGCGGCGGCGCGGCGGCCGTCGCGAAATTGACCGCCGAGCTGCCCCCTAAGGTGGTCCCTGCCACCAGCAGCGAAGCGTCGCGGTGCAGGTAGGCGCCCTTGCCGGGCACGGCGGCCATCGCCGCCATTTGCGTGACGGTGCCGGTCAAAGGCGCGGCACTGCCCTGTTCCAGCACCAGCACGCGCAGGCCGCGCCGAGCCAATTCGCGCGCCGTGCTGGCGCCACCGGGGCCGCTGCCGACGACGACGGCATCATACGAAGAGCGCAGTTCAGGAGGCATGGCCGAGTTGCTTACTTTTTCATCGGCAGCACCGAACGCAAGCCATGGGTCAGCACCAGCGGGAACACGCTCGCATGGTCCTCGTCCGCGAACACTTTGACTTGCGTGCGCAAATTCGGGTAGCGCTGCGCCTTGAGGGCACTGTCGAACTCGCGCAGGTCGGCCACCATGTCGTGGTTCTCGTCGTCGCGCGCGCGCTTTTTGCCGGGCGCGAGCCGTTCCAGGGCGCCGATGCCGAAGAAGACGTTCGCCTGCAGGTCGCGATGGCGGTCGCCGTAGACCTCGAGCCGCTTGAACATCACGCCGCTGTCGTACCACAGCGAAGGGCTGCCGAGGATGTAGTACTCGAAGCTGCGCGGCTTGTCGAACAGGATCTGCAGGCCGAGCAGGCTGCCGTACGAATGCCCGACGAAGAACTTGCGCTTCATGTCGGCGCGGTAGTGCTTCGCGACCAGCGGCAGCACCTGGTCGGTCAGGAAGCGCGCGTAGGCGGGCGCTTCGCCGAGTGCGAGCGGGCGGCCCGGCATGTCGGAGCGGTAGCTGTGCTGGCGCGGCACGGTCGGCGTGTAGTCGCGCCGGCGGCTGTACACGCCCGTGTCCCCTTTCGCATACGACAGGCCGACCACGATCGTCTCTTCCATGCCCGCGTGCTTGGTCAGCCGTTGGGTGATGCTGCGCACCAGCGGAAAGGCATAGTTCGCATCCGTCACGAACAGCACCGGATAGCTGCGCGTGCCCTCGCGGTAGGAATCGGGCAGGGCCACGAACACCTGGTAGTCGCGTTTCAGGGCGGCGGCGCGCAGCTCGCGTACTTCGGTGTTCTCGAGCGTGTAGGAAGGCGGGGTTTGCGCCATGGCGGCGCCCGTCAAGAAGACGAGGGCAAGGACGGTCGTTTTCAAATGGTCGCTCCGACGATAGGCAAGCATTGTAATCTGTTGATTTTACGGCAATTCACATCCGGCGCATGCACGAATCCGCCCTCCGGCCGCACGCTGTCCACCCATCTTTGTATCAGATTTGTTTCAGCCGCCGACGCGACAATAAGCCTGCTATGATCTCCGGCGCACCTGTCGGCGGCGATCCCGCGGGCAGCCTTTTCGAGTTCGTGAGAGAGACCATGACACGCCCACAAATGCTCATCATCGCAGCCAGCCTGGCTTTTGCCGGTACCGCCTTTGCAGCCCAGCCCGCACCAGGCGCCGTGCTGGACGCCTCTAACCCCTTCGCCAAGCCGAGCGCGCTGCCGTTCAATTACCCGGCCTTCGACAAGATCAAGGACGAGCACTTCCTACCGGCCTATGCCGCCGGCATGCGCGAACAGCTGCGCGAAGTGGCCGGCATCGCCAACAACCCGAAGGCGCCGACCTTCGACAACACGATCGTCGCGATGGAGCGCTCGGGCCAGCTGCTCTCGCGCGTGTCCGCCGTGTTCTCGAACCTGCAGACCGCGAATACGAACGACCGTCTGGACGCCGTCGACCGCGAGATGTCGCCGAAACTGGCCGCCCACAACGATGCGATCTACCTGAACCCGAAACTGTTCAAGCGCGTCGAAACCCTGCACGCCAAACGCGACAAACTGGGCCTGGATGCGGAAGCGACCTTCCTGCTCGAGCGCTACTACAAGGAATTCGTGCGCGCCGGCGCCAAGCTGTCGAACGCGGACAAGGAAAAGCTGAAAGCCTACAACGGCGAGATCGCCTCGCTGCAATCGGAATTCTCGCAGCGCGTGCTGAAGGAAGCGAACGCCTCGGCGCTGGTGCTGAACACCCGCGAAGAGCTGGCCGGCCTGTCGGACGCCGAAATCACGGCCGCTGCCGCCGAAGCGAAAAAGCGCGGCCTGGACGGCAAGTACGTGATCACGATCGCCAACACCACCATCCAGGCGCCGCTGGCCAGCCTGACGAACCGCTCGGTGCGCGAGCGCCTGCAGGCGGCCTCGATGAACCGCGGTTCGCGCGGCGGCGAATTCGACACGCGCGAGCTGGTGCTGAAACTGGCGAAGCTGCGCGCCGAACGCGCGACCCTGCTCGGCTACCCGAACTACGCGGCCTATTCGCAGGAACTGGAAACGGCCAAGAATCCGGCCGCCGTGAACAAGCTGCTGGCGGAACTGGCCAAGCCGGCCGTGAACAATGCTCGACGCGAAGCGGGCGAGATCCAGAAGATCATCGACGCCCAGAAGGGCGGCTTCCAGGTCGCGGCCCACGACTGGGCCTTCTACACGGATAAAGTGCGCGCCGCCCAGTACAACTTCGACGAGAACCAGCTGCGTCCTTACTTTGAGCTGAACAACGTGCTGGTCAACGGCGTGTTCTTCGCCGCCACCAAGGAATTCGGCATCACCTTCAAGGAACGCAAGGACCTGCCGGTGTACGACCCGGACGTGCGCACCTTCGACGTGATCGACGCCGACGGCAAGCAGCTGGCGATCTTCATCTTCGACCCGTATGCGCGCGCCAACAAGCAGGGCGGCGCCTGGATGAACGAATACGTGTCGCAGTCGCACCTGCTGGGCCGCCATCCGGTGGTCGGCAACCACCTGAACATCCCGAAGCCGCCCGCAGGCGAGCCGACCCTGATGACCTACGACGAAGTGCGCACCGCCTTCCACGAATTCGGCCACGCCCTGCATGGCATGTTCTCGAACGTGAAATACCCGCACTTCTCGGGCACGAATGTCCCGCGCGACTTCGTCGAGTATCCGTCGCAGGTCAACGAGATGTGGGCGATCTGGCCGGAAGTGCTGGCCAACTACGCCAAGCACTACAAGACCGGCGAAGCGATGCCGAAGGCGCTGCTGGACAAGGTCGTCGCCTCGAAAAAATTCAACATGGGCTTCGTCACCACCGAGTACCTGGCCGCTTCGCTGCTGGACCAGCGCTGGCACCAGCTGACCCCGGCGCAAATCCCGACCGACGTGCTGGCCTTCGAGGCCAAGTCGCTGAAGGATGCCGGCGTCGACTTCGCGCCTGTGCCGCCGCGCTACCGTTCGACCTATTTCTCGCACTCGATGAACGGCGGCTACTCGGCCGGCTACTACGCCTACCTGTGGAGCGAAAAGCTCGACGCCGACACGGTCGAGTGGTTCAAGGAAAACGGCGGTTTGTCGCGCAAGAACGGCGACCACTTCCGCAAGACCCTGCTCTCGCGCGGCGGGACCACCGAGGCGATGAACCTGTTCCGCGATTTCCGCGGCCGCGATCCGATCATCGAGCCGCTGCTCGAGCGCCGCGGCCTGACGGCGAATTGATTGACGGCGCGGGCTGCGGTCCGCGCCAACCATGATCGTCGTTCAGGCGGGCATGCCCGCCCTACGAATAGCGGTGTACCGTAGGGCGGGCATGCCCGCGCGGAAGCATGCACCCTGTTTGCCCATTCAATACCATTACATAGAGACACCATGAACCGTTCCCACATCCTGCTGGCTGCCGTCAGCCTCGCCGTCGCCAGCCTGGCCTCGGCCCAGACCGCGCCTGCCGCGCCAGCCATCCACGCCCAGTCGGCCACGGTCTTCGACGCATCGAACCCGTTCGCCAAGCCGAGCACGCTGCCGTTCAACTACCCGGCCTGGGACAAGATCAGGAACGAGCACTTCGCACCGGCCTTTGCCGAAGGCATGCGCCAGGAAGCGCGCGAAGTCGAGGCGATCGCCAACAACAAGGCCGCACCGACCTTCGACAACACCATCGTCGCCATGGAGCGCTCGGGCCAGCTGCTCAACCGCGTGCAGGCCGCGTTCGGCACCCTGACCGGTTCGTACACGAACGACACCCTGCAGGCGCTGCAGAAGGAACTGTCGCCTCAACTGGCTGCGCACAACGACGCGATCCGCCTGAACCCGAAGCTGTACGCACGCATCAAGGCCCTGTACGACAAGCGCAGCAAGCTGAAACTCGATGCCGAGTCGAGCTACTTGCTCGAGCGCTACCACACCGATTTCGTGCGGGCCGGCGCCAAGCTCTCGAACGCCGACAAGGAAAAACTGAAAGCGTATAACAGCCAGCTCGCGGCCCTGCAGACCCAGTTCGCGCAGAACGTGCTGAAGGAAGCGAATGCTTCGGCCCTGATCGTCGACAGCGCTGCTGAACTGGCCGGCATGTCCGACAAACAGATCGCCGTCGCCGCAGCGGAAGCGAAAAAGCGCGGCCTGGACGGCAAGTTCGTGGTCCCGGTCGTGAACACCACCCAGCAGGCGGGCCTGTCGGTGCTGACCAACCGCGCCACCCGCGAAAAGCTGCTGGCTGCCTCGCTGGCGCGCGGCTCGCGCGGCGGCGAGTTCGACAACCGCGACGTCGTCCTGAAAATCGCCAAGCTGCGCGCCGAACGCGCCGTGCTGCTGGGCTACCCGAACTATGCGGCCTACAACCTGGAAGAGCAGACCGCGAAGACGACCAAGGCAGTCAACAGCCTGCTGGCCGAATTCGCCAAGCCGGCCGTAAACAACGCGAAGAAGGAAGCGGCCGAGATCCAGGCGGTGATCGATGCCGAGAAGGGCGGCTTCCAGGCCGCCGCCTATGACTGGGCCTTCTATAGCGACAAGGTGCGCGCCCAGCGCTATGCCTTCGACGCATCGCAGCTGCGTCCCTACTTCGAGCTGAACCGCGTGCTGATCGACGGCGTGTTCTTCGCGGCCAACAAGGAATTCGGCATCAGCTTCAAGGAACGCACCGATCTGCCGACCTACGACGCCGACGTGCGTACCTTCGACGTGTTCGATGCCGACGGCACGCAGCTCGCGATCTTCACCCTCGACCCGTATGCGCGTTCGACCAAGCGTGGCGGCGCCTGGGCCAATGCCTGGGTCGCGCAGAGCAAGCTGCTGGGTACGAAACCGGTCATCGCCAACAACCTGAACATCGCCAAGCCGGCCGCGGGCGAGCCGACCCTGCTGACCTACGACGAAGTACGCACGACCTTCCACGAATTCGGCCACGCGCTGCACAGCATGTTCTCGGAAGTGAAATACCCACGCCTGGCCCGCGTTCCGCGCGACTACGTCGAGTTCCCGTCGCAGGTCAACGAGATGTGGATGGCCTGGCCGGAAGTGCTGGCGAATTATGCCAAGCACTACCAGACCGGCGCGCCGATGCCGAAAGAGCTGCTGGACAAGGTGCAGGCCTCGCAGCAGTTCAACGAAGGCTTCCGCACCACCGAGTTTCTGGCCGCGTCGCTGCTGGACCAGGCCTGGCACCAGCTGGCGCCGAACCAGATCCCGACCGACGTGCTGGCCTTCGAGGCTGACGCGCTCAAGAAGGCGGGCGTCGACTTCGCCCTGGTGCCGCCGCGCTACCGCACGACCTACTTCTCGCACACCTTCTCGGGCGGTTACTCGGCCGGCTACTACGGCTACCTGTGGGCCGAGAAGCTCGATGCGGACACCGTGAACTGGTTCAAGGAACACGGCGGCCTGACCCGCAAGAACGGCGACCACTTCCGCAAGACCCTGCTGTCGCGCGGCGGTACGCTGGATGCGATGCAGATGTACCGCAATTTCAGTGGGCGTGATGCGCAGGTGCAGCCGCTGCTGGAGCGTCGTGGGTTGACGGGGCAGTAATATTGTTCAGCGACGGTGGCGGATGATTGCCGCCGTCGCGGATGAATTGATGTTGTAACCGCGTGGAGTCGGGACTCCACCCTACGGTAGGGTGGAGTCCCGACTCCACGCGTTTTTCGTGCCCGCGCACACCCCCAACGTGGTGTATAAATCCACTGAATCCAACCACAGAAAAGCACCACCAGCGATGAGTGTTCAATCCCTCCACGGTATTACCTTAGAATCCCTGTTAACCCGCCTCGTCGAGCACTATGGCTGGGAGGGGCTCGGCCGCCGGATCGATATCAACTGTTTCCAGAAAGACCCGAGCATCAAGTCGAGCCTGAAGTTTTTACGCCGCACCCCGTGGGCGCGCGAGCAGGTCGAGGCCCTGTACCTCGAGACCCGCTTCACGAACTAAGAGAGAACCGACATGCTGAACGAGAACGATTCGAACCTGAAGGCGCACCTGAAAACCCTGCACCGCAGCCTGGCCGAAACGGGCGAGGTCGACGAAGAGCTGCAGATGCTGCTGCGCCAGCTCGACGGCGACATCAAGCAGGTACTGGAACGCCGCGCCGACGCCGACCTCGACGCCAACACCTATGGCCTCGGTTCGCGTACCCAGGAACTGAGCGCACGTTTCGATTCACGGCATCCGAACGTATCGGCGGCCTTGCGTCAGCTTGGAAATATTCTCTCAAGCATGGGCATTTAGCACCTCATAAAGTCCCCATGGCTGCGTTGCACCGTCTCGCCGTACTAGCGTACTGTCTTCGACGGCGCGCCTTGCCCTGGGAACTTTATGAGGCGCTAAAAGTCGCTACTCAGCCACAAGTCATTGAAATGTAAGCAATTTCTGGAAGGGGCAGCAGCCGGATAAGCCGTTTTCCGGTAAAATGCCGGCCAATGACCCCAACCAATCTCTTCGCGAGCGTCCCAAAGCGCTCCAGCCGCGCACCTGCCGCGCCTTTCCTCCCGATGACCCGCGCCGAAATGGACGCGCTGGGCTGGGATTCGTGCGATGTGATCCTCGTCACCGGCGACGCCTACATCGACCATCCGAGCTTCGGCATGGCGCTGGTCGGCCGTCTGCTGGAAGCGCAGGGTTACAAGGTCGGCATCATCAGCCAGCCGGACTGGCAGTCGGCGGAACCCTTCCGCGCGCTGGGCAAGCCGAATTTGTATTGGGGCATCACCGCCGGCAACATGGACTCGATGGTCAACCGCTACACGGCCGACCGCAAGATCCGCTCCGACGACGCCTATACGCCGAACGCCGAGCCAAATAAACGGCCGGACCGCGCGGTGACCGTCTACGCCCAGCGCGTGCGCGAAGCCTATCCGGGCGTGCCGGTGGTGATTGGTTCGATCGAAGCCTCGCTGCGCCGCATTGCCCACTACGATTACTGGTCCGATAAAGTGCGCCGCTCGGTGCTGTTCGAATCGAAAGCCGACCTGCTGATCTTCGGTAACGCCGAACGGGCGCTGGTCGACGTCACGCGCCGCATCGCCGCCGGCGAGAACATCAAGAGCATCCGGGATATTCGCGGCACCGCCTTCCTGGTGCCGCAGGGCTGGCTGCCGGACGAAGAGTGGTCGACCCACAATTCCACTCGCGTGGACGTGCCGGGCCGCATCGACGCGCATCCGAACCCGTACGCGATGGCGCAGGAAGACACCAAGGCCTGCGCCACCGAAAACGCGAAACCGGAGCCGGAAGTCAAACCGGTGGTCATCATGACGCGCGAAGAGCGGCAAGCCGCTGCCCGCGAAAAAGCGCGCAAGACGGTGGTGCGTCTGCCGAGCTTTGAAACCGTCAGCGAAGACCCGGTGATGTACGCGCACGCCTCGCGCGTGTTCCACCTCGAATCGAATCCGGGCAATGCGCGCGCGCTGGTGCAGGCGCATGGCGACCGCGACGTCTGGCTGAACGCGCCGCCGCTGCCGCTGGCCATGGACGAGATGGACAACGTGTATGACCTGCCGTACGCGCGCAATCCGCACCCGAGCTACGGCAAGGCCCATATTCCGGCCTGGGAAATGATCCGTTATTCGGTCAACATCATGCGCGGCTGCTTCGGCGGTTGCACCTTCTGCTCGATTACCGAGCACGAGGGACGGATCATCCAGAGCCGCTCGGAGCCCTCGATCCTGCGCGAGATCGAGCTGATCCGCGACACGACGAAGAATTTCGGCGGTACGATTACCGACCTCGGCGGCCCGACGGCCAACATGTACCGCCTCGCTTGCAAAGAGAAGAGCATCGAGGAATCCTGCCGCCGCCTGTCCTGCGTGTACCCGACCATCTGCAGCAACCTGGGCACCGACCACAGCAAGCTGATCCAGCTGTACCGCAAGGCGCGTGCGATCCCGGGTATCAAGAAGATCCTGATCGGTTCCGGCCTGCGCTACGACCTGGCCGTGCGCTCGCCCGAGTACGTCAAGGAACTAGTGACGCACCACGTGGGTGGCTTGCTGAAAATTGCGCCGGAACACACGGAGCAGGGCACCTTGTCGAAGATGATGAAGCCGGGCATCGGCGCCTACGACGAGTTCAAGCGCATGTTCGAGAAGTATTCGATCGAGGCCGGCAAGAAGCAGTACCTGATCCCGTACTTCATCGCCGCGCACCCGGGCTCGACCGACGAGGACATGCTGAACCTGGCCCTCTGGCTGAAGAAAAATAATTTTAAACTCGACCAGGTCCAGACCTTCACGCCGACCCCGATGGCGATGGCGACGACCATGTACCACACGCGCAAGAATCCGCTGAAAAAGGTGACGGAGGATTCGGAAGTCGTGGAAACGGCGCGTAGCGGCAAGATGCGTAAAGCTCATAAAGCCTTCCTGCGCTACCACCATCCGGAGAACTGGCCGATCCTGCGCGAGACGCTCACCAAAATGGGTCGTGGCGACCTGATCGGCAATGGCGAGCGCCACCTGGTGCCGGCCTGGCATCCGTCGGAAGAGAACGGCACCGCCATCGCAGGCGACCGCAAGCGCCAGGGCGGCATGCCGTCGCCGGCGCCGCACCAGATCGCGGCGCATGCCAAGCGCAAGCCGGAGCAGCGTACGCCGGTAGCTGCGGGCCGTGCACCGGCTGCCGCGCCGGAACGTTCACGTCCGTCGATCCTGTCGACCATCAAGACCAAGCCGAAGGGCGCACGCAAATAAGGCGTGAAGTCATCAAGTTCGGCAAAAAAGCCGGCTCTTGCAGCGATGCACGGGCCGGCTTTTTCATTTTATTGATGAATTGTTGTGCCTTGACCACGTAACATTATCCGCTATGCATCATCCCGTCACTTTGATGCCGAGTCCGCCTACTAAACATATCAAGCGTGCGAACACGGCCATAAAAAGCCGGTAGAATAATTCCTTTGGGAAATAGTTGTTAGCTGAAAAATAATACCCTGGCTGAGTCCACAATTGCGGATACGTGCCAGGCGGCAGCCACAGCTCCCACAAGGAATCCGCAGTGATCGATCATTACCTTTATATTTTAGGGATCGCCATCGGCAACGTCGCGTTCGGCGTGCTGATGTTGCCCTATGTGCGCAGCAACAGCGTCACGCCCGGCCTGACGGTCTGGATGTGGGCACGCATGGCCTTTGGCGCGACGCAGCTGCTGGCCTGGCTGCGCCCGGAGACGGGCTGGCCCCTGCTGGCGATCCTGGAGTCGGCAGGCTGGATCGCCGGCATGACGCTGGAGGCGGCCGCCTATTTCATGTTCTTCGGTTATGCCCGGCTGCGCCGCTACCTGGCGCCGGTCGCAGGGCTCAGCCTGGTCCTGGCCTGCGCGGCCTCGCTGAACGGTTTGCCGCACCGCGAGCTGGTCGTGTACGTGTCGCTGGTCATGGGCATGGGCGCGTTTACGACGGGGGCGATCCTGATGCGCCTGCGCCAGTCCGATACCACCGCGCTGCAGCGCCTGATCGGCGTGTCCGACATGGGTTCGGGCGCCGCCATGGTTTTCTGGGCGCTGGTCTTCCTCGCCGGCCTGCCTGTGCCGGGCTGGGGCGAAGCGATGGCTTATGTTGCCGGCTACCTGCTCCTGATCGTCAACGGTTTCGGCTTCATCCTGATGAGCAAGCAGCGCGACGACGCCCGCATGGCACGCCTGGCCACGACCGACGACCTGACGGGCCTGCTGAACCGGCGCGCCTTCTTCGAGCGTGCCGAGGCGGCGCGCCTGCTGGCCCTGCGCCAGCAGCAGCCGATCACGCTGCTGATGCTCGACATCGACCATTTCAAGCAGCTCAACGACCGCTTCGGCCATGCGACCGGCGACGAGGCGCTGGTGCAATTCGCCACGAGCTGCAACGCGGCGCTGCGCGAGCACGACATCCTGGGCCGCCTCGGCGGCGAGGAATTCGCGCTGGCGCTGCCGGGCACGGATCTCGAAGGCGCGCTGCACGCCGCCGAGCGCCTGCGCCAGGGCGTGCTCGACATCCGCCTCCTCACCTGCGGCAACAGCTACACGATGACGGTCAGCATTGGCGCTGTCCTGATCGACCCGCAAGAAGAGTTACCCGCGGCGCTCGCCCGCGCCGACCACGCGCTGTACGAAGCCAAGGGGAATGGGCGTAATCGGGTTGAAGCCGGCCTGCCCGGACGCCGCCGCGCCTGACCAAGCCCTTGAATCAGGCCAGGCTGGCCAGCAATTCCTGCACTGCCGCCAGCTGCGCCGGCTTCGTCAAATGATGATCGAAGCCCGCCTCGCTCGAGCGCAGGCGGTCGCTTTCCGTGCCCCATCCGGTCAGGGCGACCAGGGTGATCCCTTCCAGTCCCGGCATGCGGCGCATGGCGCTGGCCGTCTCGTAGCCGTTCAGCCCCGGCATGCCGATGTCCAGGAAGGCGACCTGCGGCGCGAATCCGGCGGCCGCTTCCAGGGCCGCGACGCCGTCGTGTGCCACCTGGGTAATGTGGCCGCCGGCTTCCAGGATCATCGACAGGGTGATGGCCGCATCGACATTGTCGTCGACCACCAGGATGCGCAGGCCCGGGCTGCCGGCCGCACCGTGCGCGGCAGGGGCGCCGGATGCGGACATGGCCGCATCCGCGGCCAGCGGCAGGCGGACCTCGAAGCGGCTGCCCTGGCCGGCGCCGCCGCTGGCCGCCGTGACCGTGCCGCCATGCATCTCGACCAGGCGCCGCACCAGCGACAGCCCGATGCCCAGTCCGCCCTGGGCGCGTTCCATGTGGCGCTCGACCTGCTTGAACATGTCGAACACGCTGCTCAAGGCATCGGCCGGGATGCCGACGCCCGTATCGGTCACGGCGATGACGGCCATGCCGGCGTCGGCGCGCAGCGACAGGCCGATGCGTCCGCCGGACGGGGTGTACTTGGCTGCGTTGTTGAGCAAGTTGGCCACGACCTGGGCGATCCGGGTAACGTCGCCGTCGACCACCAGGTCGGCAGCGGGCAGGTCGAGGTCGAGGCGATGGTGCGCGGCGTCGATCAGCGGCGCGCTCGTTTCCACCGCGCTGGCCAGGATCGCTTTCAGGCCCGCGCGCTCGCGCTTGAGTTCGAGCTTGCCGCCGCTGATGCGGGCCACGTCGAGCAGGTCGTCGATCAGGTGCACCATGTGGCCCACTTGCCGCTCCATCATCTCGCGTACCTTGAGCAGGGCGGCCGGGTTGTCGCCCGACAGGCGCATGACGCCCAGGCCGCTGCGGATCGGCGCCAGCGGATTGCGCAGCTCATGGGCCAGCGTGGCCAGGAATTCGGTCTTGCGGCGGTCGGCATTGGACAGGTCGGCCGCCAGCTGGCGCAGTTGCTCTTCGGAGTGCTTGCGCGCCGAGATGTCGGAAAACAGCAGCGCCACCTTGTGGCTGTGTTCGCCGCCGATGCGGGTGGCGTAGACGTCGAACCAGCGTCCCATGGCCGGCGCGCCGTTTTCGAAGCGCACCGCCTCGCCGCTCAGGGCGACCCGGCCATAGGTGTCGAACCAGAAGCGGTCGAGGCCAGGCACCAGGTCACGCGCGGTCTTGCCGGTGGCGTCCACCAGGCCGGTATGCTGCGCGAACATCGCGTTCATCTCGAGGAAGCGGTAATCGGCCGGCTCGCCGTCGGCGTCGAACAGCATGTCGATGATGGCGAAGCCCTGGTCCATCGACTCGAACAGGGTGCGGTAGCGTTCCTCGCTGGCGCGCAGTTTTTCCGCCGCCTGCCGGCTTTCCGTCGTGTCGAGCACGATCGCTACCAGGCCCAGCAATTCCCCGGCCGGACCGCGCAGCGCGTTCACGCTGCTGGTGGCGGGCAGCAGCGTGCCGTCCTTGCGCAGGTAGTGCTTGTCGATCACGAAGCCGCGCCCGCCCGCGGTCAGGCTGTTGACCTTGGCCAGGGTCTCGGGCAGCGAGTCGGGCGCCGTGACCTCGGCCACGCTCATGCCGACCAGCTCGTCTTCCGTGTAACCGAGCATGTCGCAGTACTTCTGGTTGACGAGGGTGATGCGGCCTTGCGCATCTATCTCGACCACGCCGGTAGCGGCCTGGCCGACGATCTTGGCGAAGCGTTCGCGGCTTTCGAACAGCTTCAGTTCGGCCAGCTTGCGCTCGGTCTGGTCGACGCCATGGGCGAGCAAGCCCGTGATCCGGCCATCGGCGTCGCGCAGCGCCATGTAGACCAGGTCGACGAAACGCTGTTCCAGCGCCGCACCGGGATGGCGCTGCAGCATGACCGGCATGTCGGTCCCGAAGAAAGGCTGGCCGGTCCGGTACACCCCGTCGAGCAGTTCGAAGAAGCCCTGGCCGGCGATTTCCGGCAGCGCCTGGCGCACCGGCTGGCCGACCAGGTCGCGGTTGCCGACCAGTTGCAAATAGCGTTCGTTGATCAGCTCGAAGACGTGGTCCGGACCGTTCAGGACGCACATGAAGGCCGGCGCCTGGCGGAAGATGTCGGCCATGCGCGCGTTGGCGGCCTGCAGTTCCTTGAGCAGGCGTTCGCGTTCGAGCTCGGCTTCGTGGGCCGCCGTCACGTCGCGCGAGACGGCCAGCAGGTTCTGCAAGTTCCCGCCTTCGCCGCGCACCGGCGTGACCAGCACTTCCCACCAGCGCGGCGTGCCGAGGGCGGTGGGGCAATATGCCTTGAACTGCCCGGTGCCGCCGGCGCGCGCCAGCGCCAGCGCCGCATCGACCTCGGCCTGGCTTTCCTGCGGCCAGAAGCTCTTCCACAGCGCACCGGCAAAGCGCTGGAAGTCGTCGATTTCCATGGCGCAGATGCCGTTCCGGTTCATCGCCAGGATATGGCCGTCGTTGCTGAGCAGTTTCAGGCAGTCGGGGCTGCTTTCGAACAGTTGCAGGCCGAGGGCGTTGGTGTCGATGAGGGAAGCTTGCTGCATGAGGCGAGGGTCCAGTGTTCGTTTGCCGGAAGGGCAGAAAGATGCTGCGAAGGCTTACCTATAGCATGAGCTGCAATAGGCTGCTGTTCGTTCGGTAACGTCGGGGAACAATGGACGCGAAAAAAGAAAAAGGTCCGACGAATCGGACCTTTTTCTCTGATGCTGGCGGAGCGGACGGGGCTCGAACCCGCGACCCCCGGCGTGACAGGCCGGTATTCTAACCAACTGAACTACCGCTCCGTTTTTACTGATCGGTTCTTCGTGTTGAACAGAGATCTGGTGGGCGCTGAGAGGCTCGAACTCCCGACCTAATCCTTGTAAGGGATCCGCTCTACCAACTGAGCTAAGCGCCCCGCTCACTGCTTTCTGTTCGTCTGACGTTTGTCATCACGTCTGAAGAGGCCCGAATCATAGCGTATGGCTTCGCGATTGCGCAAGAGCTTTTCGAAAAAACTTGAAAACGGCTTTTCGATACCTCTTCGGCCGAGCGCATGTTTTTGTGCCAATATCGTCGGCATACCAAAAAAAGGAGCCTCCATGCACGCCGCCGATTCGCGCCCATTCCTGTTGCACCTGTTCGACGCCGCACTTGGCGCCGTCGATGCCGGCACCCTGCTGGCGCAGCACCTGCCGCCACCGCCGCGCGGACGCACGGTCGTGATCGGCGCCGGCAAGGCGGCCGCGCGCATGGCCGAAGGGGTGGAGCGGCACTGGCAGGGCGCCTTGTCCGGCCTGGTCGTCACGCGCTATGCGCACGGCGCGCCGACCAGGCTCATCGAGGTGGTCGAGGCCGGCCACCCGGTGCCGGACGCGGCCGGCGTGGAAGCGGCCGAACGCATATTGAGACTGGTCGAGGGACTCACCGAAGACGATCTCGTGCTGTGCCTGATGTCGGGCGGCGGTTCGGCTTTATTGTCGCTGCCGGCGCCCGGCATCACGGCCCAGGAAAAGCGAGACATTAACCGCGCCCTGCTGCGCAGCGGCGCGCCGATCGGCGAGATGAATTGCGTGCGCCGCCACCTGTCGAGCATCAAGGGCGGACGGCTGGCGCTGGCGTGTTACCCGGCGCGCGTGGTCACGCTGGTAGTGTCGGACGTGCCGGGCGACGATCCGGCCGTGGTCGCATCCGGCCCGACCGTGCCCGACGGCAGCACGGCGCTCGACGCGCTGGCCATCCTCGAGCGCTATGCGATTCCCGTGTCCGACGCGGTGCGCGACTTGCTGCGCGATCCGGGGCGGGCCGCGCCGAAGCCCGACGATCCGCGCCTGGCGCGCAACGAGACGATCGTGATCGCCACCGCCCAGGGCGCGCTCGAGGCGGCGGCGCAGGCGGCGCGCGCGGCCGGGATCACGCCCTTGATCCTGTCGAACAGCATCGAAGGAGAAGCGCGCGACGTCGCCAGCGTGCACGCGGCGATCGCGCGCCAGGTGCTGGAACACGGCCAGCCCTGCGCCGCACCCTGCGTCATCCTGTCCGGCGGCGAGACTTCGGTCACCGTGCGCGGCCAGGGCAGGGGAGGACGCAATGCCGAATTCCTGCTGGCCCTTGCGCTGGCTCTGAATGGACAGGCCGGCGTGCACGCGCTCGCCAGCGATACCGACGGCATCGACGGCACCGAGGACAATGCCGGCGCCGTGCTCGCTCCCGATACCCTGGCGCGCGCCGCGGCCCAGGGCCTGGACGCCCGCGCCATGCTCGGCAATAACGACGGGTACAGCCTGTTCGCGGCGCTCGGCGACCTGGTCGTCACCGGTCCGACCCGCACCAACGTCAATGATTTTCGGGCGCTATTGATTACGCCTTGAAGTGTTGTTATTCGGTCTGTGCATATCCTCATGCGCTTGCCTTGCCAGCCTGCTATCGCCAACAATAGCGCCTTAAAACAACGGCAAGCTTAAGACATCGACAAGGTGCGCTGCCGTGGCGGGCAAACCGCTGGCCGCCTGGCGGCGCATGGAGGAAGTAGTGCATCAGGTTTTTTTCTCACTTCAAGGAACAACATGATCAAGATGTCCAAGATGCACAAGCGCGTCGTACTGGCGCTGAGCGCAGCGTTGCCGCTGGGTTCGGCCTTCGCCCAGGAAGCGCCTCAGGCTGCGCCCGCCGCCAACACGGGCGAGCTGCAGACCGTGACCGTCACGGCCCAGCGCCGCAGCGAAAACATCCGCGACGTGCCGGTGGCCGTGACTGCCCTGCGCGGCGAGAAGCTCGACGTGCTGGTTTCCGGTGGCGAGGACATCCGCCTGTTGGCCGGCAAGATGCCGAGCCTGAACGTGGAATCGTCGAACGGCCGTACCTTCCCGCGCTTCTACATCCGCGGCTACGGCAATACCGACTTCAACACGTTTGCTTCGCAGCCGGTCTCCCTGATCTATGACGACGTAGTGCAGGAAAACCCGATCCTGAAAGGCTTCCCGATCTTCGACCTGCAAAACGTCGAAGTGCTGCGCGGCCCGCAAGGCACCCTGTTCGGCCGCAACACCCCGGCCGGCGTCGTGAAGTTCGAATCCGAGAAGCCGAACCTGAAACGCGTCGAGGGCTACTACAACGCCTCGGTCGCGACCCACAACACGATCAACGTCGACGGCGCCGTCAACGTGCCGCTGTCGGACGAGTGGGCGATGCGCTTCTCGACCCTGCGTCAGCACCGCGACGACTACGTCGACAACTACGCCGATCTCGCGCAGACCCAGCTGCGCAACCAGCTCGACGGCTACAACGAACACGCCGAACGCATCCAGCTGCTGTACAAGCCGGCCAGCGGCCCGTTCAGCGCCCTGTTCAACGTGCACCAGCGCACCACCAGCGGCAGCGCCCGCCTGTTCCGCGCGAACCTGATCAAGAAGGGCACGAACGACATCGCCGACGGCCTTGACCTCGATCGCATCGTCACCAACGCCCAGAACTACCAGGACCTGAAAACCCGCGGCGGCAGCGTGCGCCTGTCCTGGGACCTGGGCGACTATAAACTGTATTCGGTCACCGGCTACGAGCAGATCGCCGACTACAACAGCCGCGGCGACATCGACGGCGGCATCCCGGCCGGCCCTGGCTTCATTCCCTTCCAGGTCGAGACTGCCAGCAAGATCGAAGACCTGAAGCAGTACAGCCAGGAAGTGCGCATCGAGTCCGAATACAACGCGCCGCTGAACTGGCAGGCCGGCGTGTACTGGTTCGACGAATCGGCCACCGGCGGCAGCGACAATTTCAACAGCACCAGCGGCGCCCGTACCTCGCGCCTGTTCAGCCGCCAGGACAACACGGCCTGGGCGCTGTTCGGTTCGGCTACCTATAAAGTCTCGAGCGTGTTCGACGTGCGCGGCGGCGTGCGCTACACGAAAGATAAAAAGGACTTCGCGACCGTCGTCAACGAGAACGTCGTGCAGATCGGCGACACCGCGGTCAGCACCAGCAAGGCGAAAGTCAGCTGGGACTTGTCCGGTACCTATAAACTGACCCCGGACGTGAACGTGTACGGCCGCATCGCGACCGGCTTCCGCGCGCCGAGTATCGCGGCGGCGTCGGCCTCGGTGCCGATCACGGTGGCCGATGCCGAGACCATCACCTCGGTCGAAGCCGGCGTGAAAGCCGACCTGTTCGACCGCCGCGGCCGCGTCGCCTTCTCGGTCTACGACTACACGGTCAAGGACCAGCAGCTGACGGTGGTGGGCGGTAATTCGAACGTCAACCGCCTGATCAACGCCGATAAAACCAAGGGCCGCGGCGTCGAGCTCGACATCGAAGCGGCGGTCAGCCCCTCGCTGCGCCTGACCGGCAGCACCAGCTACAACTTCACGGAAATTCGCGATCCTAGCCTGTCGGTGAACCGCTGCGGTTCCTGCACCATTACCGACCCGATCAACGCCGCCAACCGCGTCGTCATCGACGGCAACATGCTGCCGCAGGCGCCGCGCTGGATCGTCAACGCTACCGCGCGCTGGAGCATGCCGGTCGCCGATGGCGAAGTGTTCGTGTTCACCGACTGGTCGTACCGCAGCAAGATCAATTTCTTCCTGTACGAAGCGGCCGAGTTCATGGGCAAGCCGCTGACCGAAGGCGGCCTGCGCCTGGGCTACACCTGGGCCAATGGCAAGTATGAAGCAGCCGTGTTCGGCCGCAACATTCTCGACGAGCGCCGCATCACGGGCGCCATCGACTTCAACAACCTGACCGGTTTCACCAACGAGCCGCGTACCTGGGGCGTGCAATTCAAGGGTAACTTTTAATTACATGAAGCTGACAACGCACAGGTAAACGTTAAATCGGCCTGTGCAATGTTAAAAAGCCGCGCATTGCGCGGCTTTTTTTATGCCTGAGTCATAGAGAGATGTCTTGCCCTTTTTGCAAAGTAATGCTTGTTGTGGCGATGATAAGGAAATCGGGCCGTATGTTATTTGGCGTACATACAAAAGCTGCAAATAAACGATGTTTTTGTTAAATCAGCCGTTCAAAGTGTTGCGAATTGGCCTCACTCGATTCGAAATTCCCGACATGCATCTTTACTCCGCAGTACATTTCTTGAGCCGCCAGTTCGAGGGCACATCGGTTACTCGCCGATGACCATAAACCAAGGCAATCACGCCTTGACGGAAAACTACACATCGAAGGACTCAACATGAAGTCGACGCAATCGCTTTGCCCGAGTTTGCTGAAAGTCGCTGTAGCTGTCTCCATTGCCACCGGTTCGCTGGGCTCCGCCTCCGCAATCGCCGCCGGCGCCGCTCCTGAAGCCCAGGGTGCGGGTTCCTCGCACACCATCCTCGATACCGACCGCCTGATCGTCAAGTACAAGGACGCCAATGTCGCCGGTGCCCGCGTGGCGACCGCCATGACCACTGCGCGCCAGGCGATCGCCGAGCGTGCCGGCCAGCAGATCGGCGTGCGCCTGCAGGCGCTGCGCGCCACCGCCACCGGCGCCCACGTCTTCAAGATCGACCGCAAGGTCTCGGTCAAGGAAGCCGCCGCGCTGGCCAAGGACATGATGGAACGCGACGCGACGATCGAGTACGCCGAGCCTGACCTGATCATGCGCAAGATGGCGACGCCGACCGATCCGATGTACACCCAGCAGTGGCACTACTACGAGACCACCGGCGGCCTGCGCCTGCCGGCAGCCTGGGACAGCTCGACCGGCACCGGCGTCAAGGTGGCGGTCATCGACACGGGTATCCGTCCGCACGCCGATCTCTCCGGCCAGTACGTAGGCGGCTACGACTTCATTTCCGACGCAGCGATCGGCAACGACGGCAACGGCCGCGACGCCGACCCATCCGATCCGGGCGACTGGACCGCCGCCAACGAGTGCGCCGCCGGCGAACCGGCATCGAGCTCGAGCTGGCACGGCACCCACGTGGCCGGCACCATCGCCGCCAAGACGAATAACGGCGTCGGCGTGTCCGGCGTGGCCTACAACGCCCGCGTCGTGCCGGTGCGCGTGCTCGGCAAGTGCGGCGGCTACACCTCCGACATCGCCGACGCGATCATCTGGGCTTCGGGCGGCACCGTCAGCGGCGTGCCGGCGAATGCCAACGTTGCCAAGGTCATCAACATGTCGCTGGGCGGCGGCGGTGCTTGCGGCACCACCACCCAGAACGCGATCAACAGCGCCCGTTCGCGCGGCACCGTGGTCATCGTCGCAGCTGGTAACGAGAACATGAACGCCAGCAACTCGAATCCGGCCAATTGCGCCGGCGTCGTGACTGTCGCTGCGACCAACCGCAACGGCGCCCGTGCTCCGTACTCGAACTACGGCACCGTGGTCGACGTCGCGGCACCGGGCGGCGATGCCAACGGCTACATCCTGTCGACGCTGAACGCCGGCACCAGCTCGCCTGGCGCGGACAACTACGCCGGCTACCAGGGCACCTCGATGGCGACCCCGCACGTCGCCGGCGTGGCTGCGCTGATGCTCGCGAAGAACAGCGCGCTGACGCCTGACGACATCGAAGCCAAGCTGAAGTCGACCGCACGTGCCTTCCCGGGCACCTGCTCGCAGTGCGGCACCGGTATCGTCGATGCGGCAGCAGCCGTCGCCGCCGCCAGCGGCGTGACGCCGCCGCCAACGACGACGATGTCGGAAACCGAGTCGAACAACACGATCGCAACCGCGAACACGATCAGCACCTCGGGCACCACCGTCAACGGCACCATGAGCGCCTCGACCGACTCGGACTACTTCCGCGTCCAGCTGCCGGCAGGTAAGACGCTGACGGCGACGATGACCCCGGGCCTGTCGACCGCCGACTACGACCTGTACATCTACAACAGTGCAGGCACGCAGCTGACCTACAGCGAGAACGGCGCCGGCGCAGCCGACACCGGCTCGGTGGTGAATAACGGCACCACCACCGCATCGGTCTATGTGCGCGTCAAGTACTACAGCGGCGGCACCGGTTCGACCAACGGCAAGTACACGCTGAAGGCGACCTGGTAATTTCACTCGCTGAGTAGTTAGCACCGAAGACGCGCGGCTTGCCGCGCGTCTTTTTTTGCCTGGAGCGCCGCCGCCTGCGCCTCTTGCACGGAATCCCAATTGACGAGATACTGTACAGAATTACAGTAGTCGGCTCCGGCCGCCGCCAGAGTGAACGCCCCCGCACGTAAAATCATCCATTGCGATTGCGACTGCTTTTATGCCTCGGTCGAGATGCGCGACGATCCGTCCCTGCGCGGGCGGCCGCTCGCCGTCGGCGGCCGTCCGGACCAGCGCGGGGTGGTGGCGACCTGTAACTACGAGGCGCGCCGCTATGGCATCCACTCGGCCATGGCCACTGCGCAAGCCATGAAACTCTGTCCGGAGCTGCTGGTCATCCCGCCGGCGATGGAAAAATACCGGATTGCCTCGCGCCAGATCATGGAGATCTACAGCGACTACACGGACCTCGTCGAACCGCTGTCGCTCGACGAAGCCTACCTCGACGTTTCCAATTCTCCGCACTGCAAGGGCAGCGCCACCCTGATCGCCCAGGAAATCCGCCAGCGCATCTTCGAGACCGTCGGCATCACAGCTTCGGCCGGCGTGGCGCCAAACAAATTCGTGGCGAAAATCGCCAGCGACTGGAACAAGCCGGATGGCCTGTTCCTGGTGCGCCCGGAAGAGGTCGACGCCTTCGTGGCGGCGCTGCCCGTGAAAAAGCTGCATGGCGTCGGCAAGGTGACGGCGGCGAAATTGAACAAGCTGGGCGCGCAGACTTGCGCCGACCTGCGCAGCTGGACCTTGCAGGAGCTGCAGCACCACTTCGGCAGTTTCGGCGCGCGGCTGCACAACCTGTGCCGCGGCATCGATTTCCGCGAAGTCAGCCCGGAGCGCGAGCGCAAATCGGTCAGCACCGAGGAAACCTATACCAATGATGTGCCGGACCTGCCGGCCTGCCTGGAACTGCTGCCCGATTTATATGAACACCTGCTGGGACGCATCAAACGTGCCGGTGCGGAAAAATTCATCAACAAGCTGTTTGTAAAAATCAAATTCGCGGACTTCCAGCAGACCACCGTCGAGTGCGTCGCCTATGCGCCACACCTGCCCACCTTCGCCCGCCTGATGGAAACCGGCTGGCTGCGCGCCAGCCGCCCCGTACGCCTGCTGGGCGTGGGCGTGCGCCTGGGCGACACCGAACATGTCGAACAGCTGAGCCTGTTTGACGAACACGCAACACATTAAAACGTTGTTGTTGCCGCGTGAAAATGTGGCGACTCCAGCGTGTAGAATGTCGTTCCCCTGAAATACTGAGACAACAGAAAGCAACTATGTGGTTCAAGAATCTTCAGATTTACCGCCTGCCCGCACCCTGGGCCTTTACGCCTGAACAGATGGAACAGGCGCTGGCGTCGCAAGCCTTCACGCCGGCGAACAGCAACGAACTGCTGCGCCAGGGCTGGGATGCGCCGCGTCCGAACGGCGGCCTGGTCCACGTCGTCAACAAGCAGATGCTGATGATGCTGGGCACCGAAAAGAAGCTGCTGCCGAGCTCGGTCATCAACCAGGTCGCCAAGGCCAAGGCCGCCGAACTGGAAGAACAGCAGGGCTTCCCGCCAGGTAAGAAGGCGATGAAGGAACTGAAGGAACGCGTGGCCGACGAACTGCTGCCGCGCGCGTTCACGATCCGCAGCAATACCTGGACCTGGATCGACCCGGTCAACGGCTGGTTGGTCGTCGATGCCGCCAGCCCGGCCAAGGCCGACGACGTCGTGAAACTGCTGCTCAAAGCCGTGGACCGCATGCCGCTCGAATCGCTGCGCGTGCAGAAATCTCCAGTCGCCGTCATGACCGGCTGGCTGGAAGCCGACGAGGCGCCGTACAACTTCACGATCGACCAGGACACGGAACTGCGCGCCACCGGCGAAAGCCGCGCCGCCGTGCGTTACGTCAAACACTCGCTCGATCCGGACGACATCCGCCGCCACATCGCGGCAGGCAAACAGTGCACGCGCCTGGCGATGACCTGGAACAGCCGCATCAGTTTTGTCCTGACCGAATCGCTGGCGATCAAGGGCGTCAAGCCGCTGGACGTCATCAACGAGGGACAAGCCGTCACGCACAGCGACGACGAGCGTTTCGATAACGACATCATGCTGATGACCGGCGAGCTGGCGAAGATGCTGGCTGATGTGGTCGAAGCGCTGGGCGGCGAAGCGAAGGCGTAACCGCCCACAATGTTGGTAGGGTGGGCGCCCTGTGCCCACCGGAGCATGCGCCGCGTTAACGCATCGTAATGGTGGGCACGGGGCGCCCACCCTACGCCCTACGCTACAGAGTCGGAAAAAACGGACCCGCACGGGTCCGTTTTGCTTTGCGGCTTACTTCGCGCTCGCCACCTCGTCGCTGGTCGCCGGCTCCTCGCTCCTGCCATCGGTATAAGTCGCACCCTGGCGATTCTCGTGCGGCATCGGCTTACCGGGCAGCGGCGGCAGCGCCTTCGCTTTCTCGAGGTCGATGCCGGCCACTTCCGCCACGCGGCGCCCATAATCCTCGTCGCAATGCCACAGGTGCCACACCATGCGCAACTGTACGACTTCGGGGCATTGCTTCAGGTCGCCGCCGACATTGTTCACCAGTTCGTCGCGCTCCCAGTCCTCGAACGTACGGTAGCGGTCGCCTGCCTGCTTGTAGTCGCTGCGCGTATTCGTCGTCTGGTAGCGGCCCAGGTGGCCTTCCACATACTGGTGATAATCGCGCGCCGGCCTCAAGGCTTCCTGCGTGCCGCCCAGCAAGCTCGGCTCGTAGTTGATGTGCTTGTTTTCTCCGCTGTCGTCGACGACATAGGTCATCTGGCCATCGCGCTGGTTGGTGCGGGCGCGTGCCTTTTCTTGCGGCGCATTGATCGGCAGCTGCAGGTAGTTCGGACCGACGCGGTAGCGCTGGGTGTCGGAGTAGGACAGGGTACGGCCCTGCAGCATCTTGTCGTCCGAAAAGTCGATGCCGTCGACCAGCACGCCGGTACCGAAGGCGGATTGCTCCGTTTCGGCGAAGACATTGTCCGGGTTGCGGTCGAGCACCATGCGGCCGACCGGCAGCAGCGGGAACCGGTCTTCCGGCCAGCGCTTGGTGTCGTCCAGCGGATCGAAGTCGAGCTCGGGATGCTCGCCGTCGGCCATGATCTGCACGCAGAATTCCCACTCCGGATAATCGCCGCGTTCGATCGCATCATATAGGTCGCGGGTGGCGTGGCTGGTGTCGTGGGCCTGGATCTCGGCCGCCTGCGCCGCGGTGAGGTTGCGCACGCCCTGCCGCGGCTGCCAGTGGAATTTCACGAGGTGGGCCACGCCCTCGTCGTTCACCAGTTTATAGGTGTTGACGCCCGAGCCTTCCATCTCGCGGTAATTGGCCGGGATGCCCCACGGGCTCTTTACCCAGGTCACCATGTGCAGCGCTTCCGGAGAGTTGGCGACGAAATCGTAGAAGCGCCAGGCTTCCTGCTGGTTCGTTACCGGGTCCGGTTTAAACGCATGGATCATGTCCGGAAATTTAATCGCATCCCGAATGAAGAACACCTTCAGATTGTTGCCGACCAGGTCCCAGTTGCCCTCGACGGTTTTCAGTTTCACCGCAAAGCCGCGCGGATCGCGTGCCGTTTCTGGCGAGTCCTTGCCGCCGATAACGGTCGAGAAACGTACGAAGACGGGCGTCTGCACGCCGGTTTCATTTAATACGCGCGCACGCGTGTATTTGCTGGCCGGCTCGCCGCCGATCGTGCCATAGGCTTCGAAAAAGCCGTGGGCGCCGGTGCCGCGTGCATGGACGACGCGCTCGGGAATGCGCTCGCGGTCGAAATGGGTGATCTTCTCGATGAACTGGTAGTTTTCGAGCGTGGCCGGACCGCGCTCGCCGACGGATCGCAGCGACTGGTTGTCGCGCACGGGGTGGCCCTGGCGCGTGGTCAGGATGGGACGGTCAGACATAAAAACTCTCCTCTCGGTTCTTGGGAGAGAAAAGTATAGGAAGTTCACGGACAGGACAGCGCTCCGCTGCCCTGTAGTAACTTTATTTGATGCTATTGAGTATTTTTGCTGTTTAAAGCGGTTCGAACACGCCTGCAGCGCGGTTCTTGGTCACATTGTTCCACGCAAAAACTTGCCCATTCATGGCCACGTAGACCCCGGGCGCCAGGGTTTGCGCGACGCCGCAGGCGAAGCCGAGGTTGAACAGGGCGTCGGAGTTGGCGATCTCGTAGGGAATCATGGCGCCGGTGAGCACCACCGTCTTGCCGAGATTGGCAGCGCCCAATATGGCGGCGGTTTGCGGCATGGTATCGGTGCCGTGGACGATCACGATCGCCTTTTCGCCGGCCGCCTGGCAGGAGGCGAGCACGCGCTGGCGATCCGCATCCTGCATGTCGAGCGAATCGAGCAGGGGCAGCACTTCCAGCTCGACCGGAATCGTCAGGCGCGCGCGCTTGATTACCTCTGGCATGTGGCTTTCGGAAAAGCCGAGCACGCCGTTCAGTTCGTTGTAGTGTTTGTCGAAAGTGCCGCCGGTGGCGATGAGTCGCAAAGTCATATCGGTTTATACACGCAGTAAAAAAAGGTGGAACATCATAGCGCCAAACGGTGTGTATCCAGATGTGACTGCGCTAGAATCGTCTGGATCGGATGAGTAGACTGATCTTTTACCAAGGGCAAGTCCCAAGACTCATGAAAGCCGTTGCTCCAGGAACTGTTATTTTCCACCGTCATCGCGGGTATGGCGTGATCACCCACGTCAACCTGCTGACGGGCTGGATTTCCGCGCGCTTCGGCAACGAAGCGCGCACGCTCGACCTCAATTTGTCGAGCGACGAAGTCCAGCACGCCGATGGCGAACCGATCCTGTTCCGGCGCGCGCCGCCCGACCGCATGCCGCATGCGCGCCTGATGGCGGTCGTGCGCGAACTGCACCAGGCCGGTTACCAGAAACTGTATCTGTACTCGTGGCCCAAGCCTTCCGGCCTGCACTGGCGCTGGCACCTGTTCACCGGCCAGCGCAACTGGATGCAGCGTTCCTGGCGCGAAGGCTGGTACGGATCGGGCGCCGAGTACAACAACAACCCGGTCATGGGATGGGGCGACTCGCCCGGCGCCAGCACCGAGGAACTCATCCACGCGCTGGCGAAGTTCGACCCGCAGGGACTGGCGCAAGCCCTGGGCCGCGACGAAGACCACACGGCCTGGTTCGCCGCCACCTGCGATGCGCTGCTGCCGGGCTATATGTACAGCCTGAACATCGAGCGTCCGCCAGGCGGCGGCCTGATCGAAGCGCCGCCGGTGCCGATCGTCGCGGTGCGTGCCGGCTTGCCGGCGTACTCCGGTCCCGACATCGGCTGGCCGCCGGGCTGGGCCGGATTGTGGACGCGTTCGCACGTGATGCCGGCGCGGCGCACCAATCTCACCGGCGAACCTGAACTGCGCTGACGTGTTTCGTAGGGTGGGCGCCCCGTGCCCACCGGACACGGATTGAACCAACGCTGCTCATCGTTTTGGTGGGCACGGGGCGCCCACCCTACAACACCTCAGGATTCAGAATGTTCGTCGGCTTGCCGGCCGCGAAGTTGGCGATGTTCTCAAACGCCGCCCTGAAATACAGCTCATAACTATCCTGCTCGACATATCCCAGGTGCGGGGTCGCCAGCAGCGTCGGAATGCGCAGCAGCGGCGAATCGGGCGGCAGCGGTTCGTCCGTGAACACGTCGAGCGCCGCCATCCCCGGCCGGCCCGCGTGCAGCGCCTCTTCCAGCGCCCCCGCTTCGACCAGTTCCGCCCGGCTCGTGTTGACCAATAAAGCGTCCGGCTTCATGCGCGCCAGGTCGCTTGCCGTGACGATGCCGCGCGTGGCGTCGGCCAGGCGCAGGTGCAAACTCAGCACGTCGGCCTGTTCGAAGAAGGCTTCGCGCGACGCGGCCGCCTCGAAACCGTCGGCCATGGCCGCCTGCCGGCTCTGCTCGCCGCCCCAGACCAGTACTCGCATCCCGAAGGCTTTACCGTAGCCGGCCACCAGCTTGCCGATCTTGCCGTAACTCCAGATCGCCAGCGTACGCCCACGCAGCGTCCGCCCCAGGCCGTTCAGTTGCGGGTTGGTCGACACCGTCTGCCAGATTCCGTCTTTTAAATTGTTCGCATAGGGGACGATGCGGCGGCTGGCCGCCATGATCAGCGCCCAGGTCAGCTCGGCCGGCGCCACCGGCGAACCCACGCCTTCGGCAATCGCGATGCCGCGTGCCGTCGCGGCAGCCACGTCGACATGACCGCTTACCTTGCCGGTCTGCGAAATCAGTTTTAAATTCGGCAGCTTGTCCAGCAGGGTGGCGGACAGGCTCGTCCGTTCGCGGATCAGGACCAGCGCATCGTAGGGCGCGAGCCGGATCGCGAGCTGGCCCAGGCCGCGCGCGGAATTATTGAACACTTTGACCTCATGGCCGTCCAATATTTTGTAACAGTCGAGGGCCGGTACGGCGTTCTGGTAGTCGTCGAGAATGGCGATTTTCATCGGAGTTGAGCGAAGTTATTGATGAGCACGTAAAGGAATAACGGGTTCTCCGGGATTCGAAGTAGCCTACTATATTAGTCAACTATATTTCCTACATTTTTCGATTCGAAGAGCTTGAATCGTCGTTTGAGGGGTGTACAATCGGCCGAATATTAAGGGTTTGACAGCATCAAAGTGTATATCAGACCAGGCTTCACCGTTCCACGCTTCGCCCGCCGAGGCCTCGACACGACCGCCGTACCGCCGCTCTGCCAGAGCCAGGGATTCGCAGCAGTCCCAGCCACCTACGACGCTCCTGCCGTGCCGGGACCACACAGAATTCTTAATTGTTGGAGGTACCAATGAACCAGCCCGTGATGAGCGGTGTCGCCGCCCTGAACGTCCCAGACCACGTCAAACACCAGAAGCTCATCAATTGGGTGGCGGACATCGCCGCCCTGACGAAGCCCGACGCCATCTACTGGTGCGACGGCTCGGAAGAAGAGTACGACCGCCTGTGCGGCCTGATGGTCGATGCCGGCACGATGATTCGCCTGAATCCCGCAAAACGTCCGAATTCCTACCTGGCCCATTCCGATCCGTCGGACGTGGCGCGCGTCGAAGACCGCACCTTCATTTGCTCGGCAACGAAAGAGCAGGCCGGCCCGACGAATAACTGGACCGACCCGGCCGAGATGCGCACGACCCTGAACGGCCTGTTCGACGGCTGCATGGCCGGCCGCACGATGTACGTCGTGCCGTTCTCGATGGGCCCGCTGGGTTCGCCGATCGCCCACATCGGCGTCGAGCTGTCGGATTCGCCGTATGTGGCGGTCAACATGCGCATCATGACGCGCATGGGCAAGGCCGTGTACGACGTGCTGGGCGCCGATGGCGAATTCGTGCCTTGCGTGCACAGCGTCGGCATGCCGCTGCAGCCGGGCCAGCAGGACGTGCGCTGGCCGTGCAACAACACCAAGTACATCGTCCACTATCCGGAAACCCGCGAAATCTGGTCCTTCGGCTCGGGCTACGGCGGCAACGCGCTGCTCGGTAAAAAATGCTTCGCGCTGCGTATCGCCTCGAACATGGGCTACCAGGAAGCCCAGCAGGGCGGCACCGGCTGGCTGGCCGAACACATGCTGATCCTCGGCGTCGAATCGCCGCAGGGCGACAAGAAATACGTCGCCGCCGCTTTCCCTTCGGCCTGCGGCAAGACCAACTTCGCCATGCTGATCCCGCCGACCTCGTTCAATGGCTGGAAAGTCACCACCATCGGCGACGACATCGCCTGGATCAAGCCGGGTGCCGACGGCAAGCTGTACGCAATCAACCCGGAAGCCGGCTACTTCGGCGTGGCGCCGGGCACCAACGACAAGACCAACTCGAACTGCATGTCCTCGCTGCGCGAGAACGTCATCTTCACCAACGTCGCGCTGACCGACGACGGCGACGTCTGGTGGGAAGGCATGACGAAAGAGGCCCCGGCGCACCTGATCGACTGGCAGGGTAAGGACTGGACCCCGGCATCGGGCACCAAGGCCGCCCACCCGAACGCGCGCTTCACCGTGTCGGCCACCCAGAACCCGGTGATCGACCAGGCCTGGGACGATCCGGCCGGCGTGCCGATCTCGGCCTTCATTTTCGGCGGCCGCCGCTCGACCACCGTGCCGCTGGTCACCGAAGCGAAGAACTGGGTCGAAGGCGTCTACATGGCCGCGACCATGGGCTCGGAAACGACCGCCGCCGCCGCCGGCCAGATGGGCGTCGTGCGCCGCGATCCGTTCGCGATGCTGCCTTTCATCGGCTACAACATGAGCGACTACTTCCAGCATTGGCTCGATCTTGGAAAGAAAGTCGAAGCCAAGGGCAACGGCACGCTGCCGAAGATCTTCTGCGTCAACTGGTTCCGTACCGACGAGTCGGGCAACTTCGTGTGGCCGGGCTACGGCGACAACATGCGCGTGCTGAGCTGGATCCTCGACCGCACTGCCGGCAAGGCTGGCGGCAGCGAGCACATGTTCGGCACCTCGCCGAACTATGGCGACCTGAACTGGGACGGCGTCGAGTTCACCCAGGAACAGTTCACGCAGATCACCTCGATCGACAAGGACGCCTGGCGCGAAGAGCTGAAATTGCACACCGAGCTGTTCGAGAAGCTGTCCTACCACCTGCCGCAAGAGCTGGTGGCAACCAAGCAGCAACTGGAAAGCCGCCTGGCCGACTAAGTGCAGTACAAACCGGGCGAGCGCCTGGTGACGAGGTAGTGAGGAGACGACGGTTGCAACAAGCAGCCGCATAAACGGGAAAAGGGACAGGCCAGCGCCTGTCCCTTTTTCATTGACGGCGGGCGCCTGCGTTGCGCTCTCTGCCGCACATTCGGCGCGTTCCGCTGTCTAAGACATGTGGTCTGCCCCGGCATGGGCATCGATATCGCTTCCTGAACCGTCTGAACTGCCATGATGTACCAGAACTTCGACCTGGAAATCATCAGTCCGAAAGGGAGTGACCGGCTGTGCGCGCGGGTGCTGGAATCGCCCCAGGGCGATTGTCCCTTCATCGACGTAAAATGGCCGTTCGATGCGGAACAGGAAAACGTCCTGCTCTCGGAGATCTACGGCGGACTTCGCCAGCGCCATGGCCGCTCGAGCAAGGCGAACACGATCCAGGACTTCGGCGGCAAGCTGTTCGAAGCCGTGTTTGCAGGCGACATCGAACACCTGTTCCGGTCCTCGCTGGATTCGTCCTTCCGCTGCGGAAAAGGTTTGCGGGTGCGCCTGCGCTTGCCCGAGGACAGCGAACTCCATGAGCGGCCCTGGGAATTCCTGTTCGACACCGAAAGCAGGGAATTCCTGGCCGTGCGCGAGCATACGCCCCTGGTGCGCTACCTGCCGGTGGCGCAACCGATTCCGCCGATTACGGTCGAGGGACCCTTGCGCGTGCTGGTGGCCCTGTCCTCGCCGACGGATCACCCGCGGCTCGACATTGCACGCGAGTGGGACATCCTGCGCAGCGCGCTGGAGCCCTCGATCAGCGCCGGCCAGCTGGAATTGCGCCGCGTCCCGGGCCGCTGCACCTTCGACAACCTGCGCGATTCGCTGCGCCATTTCGGCGCGCACATCTTTCACTTCGTCGGACACGGCATCCCGGGGGCCCTGGTGCTCGAGCAGGAGTCGGGCAAGGGCCTGGAAATGGAAGCGACCCATTTACGGTCCGCCTTTCCCAGCGGGGCATTGCCGAGATTGATCGTCCTGAATGCCTGTTCCGGCGCGATCACCCAGGACGTGCCTTTCTCCGGCCTGGCCCAGGGATTCCTGCGTCAGGGCGTGCCGGCCGTGGTGGCGATGCAAGCCTCGATCACGGATGATGCCGCGCTGATCTTTACCCGCTATTTTTATCGCGACCTGGTCGAGATCGGCGCTGTCGATACCTCGCTCACCGAAGCCAGGTTGCGCATGCAGGGCAACGGCCATCCCATCGAATGGGGCACGCCGGTCCTCTACATGCGGGCACTCAGCGGCCAGCTGTTCCAGCCCGCTCCGAACCCGGCAGAACTGAAGAAACCAGGAGACACCCCGTGGCAGGCAGAGACGCCCCCGTCCGTTGTGGAGCAACGTGTCAACCGGCGCCGGAAAACCAGGGAAACGCAGGAAACGCCGCCGGCGCCCGCTGTCCCATACGGGGCGAGCCCGAAAAAACCGAGAGCGCCCCGGCCAAAGGAACATGGGCCGCAGCCCCCGATCCATTGCGCACCGCTGCACCCGGAAGCGGACGCGCCACCCATGATGACGTCGGCCGGGGCGTCGGCAGCGCCCTTGCCGCCCTACGCGGATGTGACCGAGCCGAACAGCGCGCCGCCAATTCCGGAGGCGCTGTTCACGGCGCCCGTGCCGAAGCCGGCATTGCCCGAGCGGGAAACTGCGCCGCAGTCGACGCCGCCCGAGCCGGCGCCGGAACGGATGCCCGAAGCGGACCCGGCGCCGGCCATGCCGCCTGCTGCGCCGACCGTCCAGGTATGGGAATTCAAGGCGCCGCCCGCCGTGCAAGACCAGGCGCCGCCGGCCGAGACGGAGGATCTCACGATGCCGCTCGCACCTGCGCCGCCGGAACCGGCCGGGAAAGGCCGGCGCAAGCCGCCAATCAAAAAGATCAAGCCGGTGCCTGTGGCGGAACCGAAAGCGGCCGCGCCAGCGCCACCGGTGCGGGAGCCGGTGCTCGACACGCAAGCCATCCCGGCGGCCAGCCCGGCAAGCGCAGGTGGCCCGCGATTCATCCTGGAACCCGAGCCCAACCTGCTGCCCGGCACGGAGACCGGCGCGATGCCACCGGACGCGCCCGCGCCGCCGTCACCGGCACGTGGCCCGCACGCCAGGCGCCTGCTGCTGGGTGGCGTGGCCGCCGGTTTGCTGGTGACCGTGCTGGCCGTGACGGTCGGCAGCGGCGATAAAAACCGTACGCCTGCCGGCACCACGGCGCCGGCGCCGGCGTCGACGGGCGTCACGGGGCCGCCAAGCGAATCGGTGCCGGCCGCCGGGACCGACAGCTTTCCTGCATCCGCGCCCATCATCACGCCGTCCGCCCCGCCGCAGGATGTGGCGCCACCCGCAGTCGACAGCCGGGCCAGTCAAACCACCGGTCTTGCCGCCACGACGCCCGCGCCCAAGCCCAAGGCGCGCCCGTCCGCGTCACGCAAGCCCCAGGCCAAAACCAAGTCCGACAATTGCAAGAACGTCGATGCGAATGAGCGGGATGCGAGCTGTGTGTTCAGGTGACCAATAACAATCCGGAGGTGGCCGATGAAATCCCGCATGAAGCGAGGTGTACTGGCGTGGGCACTGGCAGGCGCGGTGTCCGGCGCCGTGGCACAGGAAGATTGCAGCGCGAAGATCGACTCCCTCAAGACAGTGGCCGATATCCAGGGGGCGCTGGGCTGCGTGCAAGGGATGGTCGCCGCCGAAGCGCGCGCCAGGCAGCAAGCCGAAAAAAGTTTAAAACAATTGCCCCAGCAGGTAGCCGAGCAGCTCGAAATGGTGGCGACCAAGGTGCGCCATGTCTCGCTCAAGGAGGCGACCAACGGCGCCTGGAAGCAGATTCCGGAGTCCGCCGAGGCCGACGCCTGCTTCCTTTCCTCGGTACGCCTGCCCCCGCAGGGCCTGTGCCAGGTCACCTACCAGGGCCCGCAGGCACTGTGGACCTATAACATCAGCGACCGCGCGGGTGCCGGCTTCCTCTGCACGGCGACCTGCGTCTGGATGGACGTGCGCCGCAAGCCGGAAGCTGCCCAGTAAGCCCGATGCGGCGGGCTCATGTCTGCAACGTGACCTCGGTCTTGCGTCCTTCGAAACCATCGAAAACGCGGCGGTGGCACGCGTACGACATCGCATCCTCGCGTTCGTAATACCCCGCCACCCAGTCCAGCAGAAAGTCCAGCTTGCTTTGCTGCGCCTCCATCGACGCGTACTTGTGCGGCTCCCACGGGCGTCGGCGGTTGTTCTCCAGGCACACATCCCGTCCTGGATTCATGAAGACCAGCTCCGAACAGTAGGGCAGCGCCGCCTCCACCAGGTCGCCGTAGCAGCCTTCCGCTACCCAGTGCTGGTGTCCCGTCACGAAGACCAGCAAGTCTGCGTGAACCTGTTCCGGCGCGCGCGGCACGGCGATCTGCCCCGGTTCCCAGACGATCGTGTCCAGGTCCAGGTGCGCCAATCCATGCTGCTCGGCCAAGGCGCGTGCCCGCCAGGACTTGCCGGAACCCGAGTTGCCCATGATGAGTAATCGCATCTTGATTCGTCCTGTGATTTCCTTGAAGTATTAATATTAACGCTTCAAGTAGTGCTTGACCCTCACGCAGCGTCAGGCCCGAGGATGGGTGCACGCATGAAGAAAGAGAGGACACGATGCTGTTGAAAATTGGCGAGCTGGCAAAACGCACCGGGCTGACCGTGCGCACGCTGCACCATTACGACGACATCGGGCTCCTGTCTCCTTCGGCGCGTTCCGACGCCGGCTACCGGCTCTATGACGAATCCGACCTCGCCCGGCTGCACCGCATCCTGGCGCTGCGCCGCTTCGGCATGGCGCTGGCCGACATCGGAACCACTCTATCCGGACCGGACCTGCCCCTGGCGAGCATCGTCGAGCGCCAGATCGGCATGCTCGATCAGCAGATCGCGCAGGCCAGCGCCCTGCGCAGCCGCCTGGCGCGCCTGCGTGGGCAGCTCGACGCAGGGCGGCAGCCCGATCCGGCCGACTGGCTGACTACTTTGGAGCAGATGACGATGTACGACAAATATTTTACGCAGGAAGAACTGCAGGAACTGCCGCTGTACACCCGGGCCGAGCAGATCGAAGGCGAGTGGCAGGCGCTGGTAACCGAGGTGCATGGCCTGATCGACGCCGGCACCAGCCCGGCCGACGACAGGGCGCGCTCCCTGGCCAGGCGCTGGATGGCGACGCTTGCGCGCGATACCAATTCGAATCCGATCCTGTTCGCGAAACTCAACGCCATGCACGAGCAGGAACCCGCGGTGCAGGAACGCACCGGCGTCACCCAACAAGTCATGGACTTCATCCTGGCGGCCACGAAAGAGAATCAGCTGGCGGTCTACGAACGCTATCTCGACGCCGACGAGATGGCCTTCGTGCGCGCCAATCTCGGCAAGCGCAATGCCGAATGGCCGCCGCTGCTCGCCCGCGTGCGCACGGCAATCGACGAGGGACGCGCTTCGGATTCACCCGAAGCGCAGGCGCTGGCACGCGACTGGTTCGACCTGTTCCGCTCCTATGCCGGCGACAATCCCGCGACCCAGCAAAAGATCCGCCAGGCCCTCCAGAACGAGCCGGAGCTGAAGCAGCCGGGCATGGTGGACGAGCGCATGATCGGCTTCATCCGGGAGGCGATGCAGTCGCTGCAGCGTCCTCAGCCGACTCCGTAGCCGACGCCGCGCGCCATCATCGCCGCGAAGATCGGGATCAGCGCGAACACGTGGATCTCGATCAGCAGCAGCCGGCGCAGGGTGCCTACCTCATCGAGTGCAGGCATGAAGGCGGCGTCGGCCTTCAGTCGCTTTTTCCAGGCGGCGATACGGATCGTCGGCTTGATCGAGATGAGGCCGACCACGGCGAAGGCGGCGATCTTGCCCCAGAACGCGTGGTTGTGCAGGTAGAAATCCGGGCCCTTGGCGCCGTACCAGACGCGGATGAAACCCACGGCCAGGATGGCCAGCGCCAGCAAGCCGTAGGCGGCGTCGAAGCGGCCCAGCAACCTGACCGTTTGCGAGGACATGGCGGCAGGGCGCATCAGCGCCAGTTCGGCGGCCAGTACGGCGGCGATGCCGAAGACGATCAGGTGGTGGACGATGGCGAGGGCAAGGTCGGTCATGATGGCGGCTGGGCGGTGGAAGTGAGCCTAAATGTACCACTGGCCGTAGGGTGGAGTCGGGACTCCACCCTACAAAAAAAGGCAGAGCCGCAGCTCTGCCTTTTCCTTAACCAACTAAACCGTTTACTGTTTCAGCAGCGGCTTCAGGTACTTGCCCGTCACACTGGCCTTGTTGTTCGCCACCTCTTCCGGCGAGCCCGTGGCAACGATCTTGCCTCCGCCGGCACCACCTTCCGGACCGAGGTCGACGATCCAGTCCGCCGTCTTGATGACGTCCAGGTTGTGCTCGATGATCGCAAGCGTATTGCCCTGATCGCGCAGACGGTGGATCACCTTCAGCAGCAAATCGATGTCGGCGAAGTGCAAACCGGTGGTCGGCTCGTCCAGGATATACAGGGTACGCCCCGTATCGCGCTTCGACAGTTCCAGCGACAACTTCACGCGCTGCGCCTCGCCGCCCGACAGCGTGGTCGCGCTCTGGCCCAGCTTGATGTAGCCAAGGCCGACGTCGAGCAGGGTCTGCAGCTTGCGTGCAATGACCGGCACCGGCTTGAAGAACTCGTGCGCGTCTTCGACCGTCATCTCCAGCACTTCGGTGATGTTTTTACCCTTGTAGTGCACCTCGAGCGTCTCGCGGTTGTAGCGCTTGCCGTGGCAGACGTCGCAAGGCACGTACACGTCCGGCAGGAAGTGCATCTCGACCTTGATCACGCCATCGCCCTGGCAAGCTTCGCAGCGGCCGCCCTTTACGTTGAACGAGAAGCGGCCGGCCGAGTAGCCCCGTTCCTTGGCCGTCGGCACCGTCGCGAACAGGTCGCGGATCGGGGTGAACAGGCCGGTATAAGTCGCCGGGTTCGAACGCGGGGTGCGGCCGATCGGCGCCTGGTCGACGGAAATGACCTTGTCGAAGTGTTCCAGGCCGAAGATCGCGTCGTGCGGCGCCGGTTCCGTCTGCGAGCCGTACAGGTGGCGCGACAGGGCCGGATACAGGGTGTCGTTGATCAGAGTCGATTTACCGGAGCCGGACACACCCGTGATGCAGGTCATCAGGCCCACCGGCAGCGTCAGGGTCTCGCCTTTCAGATTGTTGCCGGTGGCGTTGGTGATCACCAGCTGGCGCTCGGGGTTGGCCTTGGTACGCTTCTTCGGCACCACGATCTTGCGGCGGCCGTCGAGGTACTGGGCGGTCACCGAGTGCTCGTTTTGCATGATCTCCTCGAGCGTACCCTCGGCGATCACGACGCCGCCATGCACGCCCGCGCCCGGACCCATGTCGACGATGTAGTCGGCGGTACGGATCGCATCCTCGTCGTGCTCGACCACCAGCACGCTGTTGCCGATGTCGCGCAAATGCTTCAGGGTCGCGATCAGGCGGTCGTTATCGCGCTGGTGCAGGCCGATCGAGGGTTCGTCCAGCACGTACATCACGCCGGTCAGGCCCGAACCGATCTGCGACGCCAGGCGGATACGCTGCGCCTCGCCGCCCGACAGGGTATCGGCGCTGCGATCGAGCGACAGGTAATCCAGGCCGACGTTGTTCAGGAATTTCAGGCGTGCCGTGATTTCCTTGATGACGCGCTCGGCAATGTCCTTCTTGGCGCCCGTCAGTTCCAGCGTCTCGAAGAACTCCAGCGTGTCGCGCAGCGGCTTGTCCGACACCTCGTAGATGGCGCGCTGCTGGGCGCCCTGGCCGATCTTCACGAAACGCGCTTCGGTACGCAGGCGCGCGCCTTCGCAGGCAGGACATTTCTTCTCGTTGATGAACTTTGCCAGCTCCTCCTTGACCGCCATCGAATCGGTTTCGCGATAACGGCGCTGCAGGTTGTTCACCACGCCTTCGAAAGTGTGCTCGCGGATCACAGTGCGGCCGCGCTCGTTCACATAGGTGAACGGGATTGCGGTCTTGCCGGAACCGAACAGCACCGCATCCTGCGCGCTCTTCGGCAGCTGCTCGAACGGCTTGTCCAGGTCGAACTCGTAGTGGTCCGCCAGGTTCGACAGCATCTGGAAATAGAACTGGTTGCGGCGATCCCAGCCCTTCACGGCGCCGGACGCCAGCGACAGGTTCGGGAAGGCGACAATCCGCTTCGGATCGAAGAATTCGATGTGGCCCAGGCCGTCGCACTGCGAGCAGGCGCCCATCGGGTTGTTGAACGAGAACAGGCGCGGCTCGAGTTCCTGCAGCGAGTAGCCGCAGACGTTACAGGCGAACTTGTTCGAGAACACGGTTTCTTTTTCCGTATCCATCTCGTAGGCAACGGCGCGGCCGTCGGCCAGGCGCAGCGCGGTCTCGAAACTCTCGGCCAGGCGCTGCTTGATGTCCGCATTGACTTTGACACGGTCGATCACGACGTCGATCGAATGCTTTTCGGTCTTCTTCAGCTTCGGCAGCTCGTCGATTTCGTAGATCTTGGCGGCGTTCACGCCGCTCTGGATGCGGAAGCGCACGAAGCCTTGCGCCTGCATGGCCGCGAACAGATCGCTGTGCTCGCCCTTGCGGCCGGCCACGACCGGCGCCAGGATCATCAGCTTGGTTCCCTCCGGCATGGCCAGCACGGAATCGACCATCTGCGAAACGGTCTGGGCCGCGAGCGGCTCGTGCGGGTGGTCCGGGCAGTAGGGCGTGCCGACGCGCGCGTACAGCAGGCGCAGGTAGTCGTGGATTTCGGTGACGGTGCCGACGGTCGAACGCGGATTGTGCGAGGTTGCCTTCTGCTCGATGGAAATGGCCGGCGACAGGCCTTCGATCAGGTCCACGTCCGGCTTTTCCATCAGCTGCAGGAACTGGCGCGCGTAAGCCGACAGCGACTCGACGTAGCGGCGCTGGCCTTCGGCATACAGGGTGTCGAAGGCGAGCGAGGATTTACCGGAGCCCGACAGGCCGGTAATCACGATCAGCTTGTTACGCGGCAGGTCGAGATTGATGTTTTTCAGGTTGTGCGTACGGGCACCACGAATACGAATTTCTTCCATTAACTTTGGCAGGCTTTCAATAAGTTTTGCGGGGCCGCGCACGATACTGTCGCGTTGGGCGGGCCAATCGGGGGGAATCTGCTAGTGTAGCGCGTTTTTGTTGCGGCTGTACATTCATCCAGTACTCTGGTGTACCAGCGATGGCAAGTTGTCACGCCATCCGGACCGCGCGCGCGAAATCGACAATACCCCAGTCCGGTGTAGGTGGGCCGTTTGCGCCGGGCTTCAATGGCAAACAGTTCAGAATCCGAAAAAAAATTTTGGCGACCCTGGGGACGGTTTCTGCGACAGCGATTTACCCTGTTTTGCGCCGCTCGAAAGGCTGAGTAAGGCCAACAAAATGTTCTTTATAAGCCGGCTTTTCGGCCCCATAATATCGTGCTGCAGTACCCAGTTCCCTGGCGCTTAGACAGAGTGCAGAGCCAGGGCTCACAAATCCTGAAGGAGTAACAACATGGCATCAGTTAACAAGGTCATCATCGTCGGCAACCTCGGCCGCGACCCGGAAATCCGCTACATGCCGAGCGGCGACGCCATCGCGAACATCGCGGTCGCCACCTCGTACAAGTCGAAGGACCGCAACACCGGCGAGCAGAAAGAGCTGACCGAATGGCACCGCATCTCGTTCTTCGGCCGCCTGGCCGAGATCGTCGGCCAGTACCTGAAAAAGGGCTCGTCGGTCTACGTCGAAGGCCGCCTGCAGACCCGCAAGTATACCGACAAGGACGGCATCGAACGCTACGCCACCGACATCATCGCTGAAAACATGCAGATGCTGGGCGGCCGCCAGGGCATGGGCGGCGGCAACGACATGGGCATGGACGACGGCGGCTACGACGCCCCGCCACAGCGCCAGCAGGCCCCGCGCCAGGCGCCACCGGCCCCGGCAGCCCGTCCGCAGCCGCAGCGTCCGGCACCGAACTTCTCGGATATGGACGACGACATCCCGTTCTAACTCCTACGCAGCGACGCGCCTTTGCACACCTCTAACCTCAGTTCGTTTTAGAGGTGTGTTCTAAATCCAAGGCTGTTGCACGATCCTTTGCAGCTTTTGTCTGCTTGAGCCGATCTAACGCAGCTAATGGGGTTCGCTGTTTGACAACAGCTGCTGGGTCAGGGAATACGAGATCTAGAGCGATAGTTCGTTGCGTAAAAATTAGGATTCGAAGAAAAATCTCTAACGAGTCACTGTCACCGAGTTCAAAGCGTTTGTAGGTTCGCAGTGGAACTCCAAGCATTGCGGCAAATGCTGTTTGACTAAATCCACGTTGTTTTCGCTCCAGCCTTACACGGTCTGATAGCAAGGATCGGTGTTGGGTGAGTGTTGTCCCAACAATGTCAGCGAACCTAGGCGTGTTCATAGAAGTTGGGCCAGATTTGGCACTAGAGTTAGCGTTGTTCCATCATACTGTGGATAACTTCGTAAAAGCTGGTTAAAATAGCTAAAACGTCGAGAAGACACAACAAAATCCGTTCTAGAAAGTCAAAAGCCACCCGGAGGTGGCTTTTAGACTCTTCTACCAACATGGCATCACCGGCTTAGGTCCCTAAGATAGGGGCGGGAGTGGGATCACATTGGGCTACAACGGAAGTATAACCCGAGAACCTTCGATGAGCAATGAGAACTCAATTGAACTTGATCCAAAGCGAATTCCCACCGCTCGGGATGTTTTGTCTACTCTAGGGCAGCCACGCATAGCACCTTATGTCGATTTTTTCAAGTGCGCTACTGATGAGGCAGCCTTAGGTGCTTACTTTTGGGGCCAAGCTATTGCTTCTGCGTTTCAGCCTTGTTTAGGGATGTATGAGGTTGCTCTTCGGAACGCAATCCATGTCGCTGCATCACGTTTCAGCTCTAAGCAAAGTAGTCACTCTCATCCATGGTATGACTACACTCGGCAAGACAGCTTGCCTCTTCGTGGCAAGACCCGAGAAAAAGTTACAGCATTACTTTTCTCAGGTTCGCCCCCAGTACGGCTCGCTTCACAACCTTCTCCAGATTCAGTGGTTGCAGCATTATCGTTTGGATTCTGGCCAAGTTTTCTTGCTGGTCTAACAAGGCCGCAACAGTCAAGAATTTTTACAGATACCTTCCACGGGAACCCAAACTCCAAGCCCGCTCATTGGAGTAATACTGACAATGTTGCATCACTGCTCAGTACGCTCAAAGAAATTCAAGATCTACGTAACGCGGTTGCTCATCTAGAGCCAATCTGGAAACCTCATCGTTTGAAGATTAAAGCTACGCACTGGTCGCATTCAGTTGCTAGTCTGCGGCAAAAGCATGCTGCAATGATTCAAGTGATGGCTTGGTGCTGCCCTGCAAGCGCAGCAGCTGTCGAGCACAGTTATGCAAACCGTATTTTTAAGAGCATTTGCTCAACCGACGCTGTTCAAGCATTTATGCATAATCCGTTTGACGCTGGAGAAATGAGTTTGTTCGCGTTAGGTCCAGGAGGCGCTCGGCGCGTCGCAGCAGTACAGCAGCCTGCAGCGAACGAAGCTGCATAAGGCACGAACTCATTCACAACGTCTAAGGGGCGTGGCCAACTTAGTTAGACTTCCTATGTTGGCCTGCTAGCGTAGAGCCGGCTAAGCATCCACCACCATCTCAAACCCGCCAAAAGATCATGCGCTTGCCGTCGAACACCATGTTCTCCGGCTTCATGAATTCGGCCATGCGCGGGTCGTTCATGACCTTGTCGTTGACCTCGTCCCGCTTGGCGCGCGACGGGTAGATGATCCAGGAAAAGATCACGACTTCTCCCTCCTGCAGGTCCACGCTCTGCGGGAAGGAGGTCAGCTTGCCCGGCTTGACGTCGTCGGCGACGCATTCGCGGAATTCGGTGGCGCCGAAATCGCGCCAGATGCCGGCGCATTTGCGGGACATGTCGAGGTAGGCCTCGAGTTTATCTTTGGGAACTGGGATGACAAAACCATCGACGTAGGCCATGACCGCTCTCCTCAGGAATGGAAGACAGGTGAGACTGCGACGGAAAACGAAAAATCCCGGTGCGGCGCGCTGCCGTGAGCCGGCTCAATGCGTGGAGCGTGCGCCCACCGTGCCGATCAGCGTATCACGGCGCAGGCGCAGCGGGGTATTGGGCGTGCGGATGCCGCCGGCCATGCCCCAGGCGGCGGCCCAGCGCAGGGCCTTGTCGGTAGCCGGACCGAAGGGCCGGGCGCCCGAGGCGCGTGCCAGCGCGACCGACATTCGTTTCATCGCGTACAGCTTGCGAGGTGAGACATGCTTGACCATGAGCTCAGGGTAGACCCCAGCGGCGGCGGCCACCGTGCCCTATCTAACGCATGGACCAGATCCGGCGCCGCGCGTCTATTCCTTCTCTGGCGCCGGGCTGGCGGGCGTTTCCGCCTCGACAATCGTGTAGACGCCGCCCGCGGTGGCGCCGGCATGCAGCTTCCTGGCGCGTAAATCGCGGTAGACGGCGGCGCGCATGATCAGCATCGACACCACCGGCGCCGTCATCAGGAGGAAGGCGGCGATGATCACCTCATGGATGACCAGGCGTGCCTGTGACACCGTGAAATACAGCATCGAGGCGATCAGCACGCAGCCGGCGCCGAGCGTGATGGTGATCGCCGGTCCGTGGATGCGTTGATAAAACGTGCGCAGGCGCAGCAGGCCGAGGGCGCCGATCAGGATGATCGAGGCGCCGACGAACAGCAGCAGGGCGACAGGTAAAGCGGCCCAGGCGGGCAGGTCGGCGATGCCGGTCATTCGATGATCTCCCCGCGCATCAGGAATTTCGCCAGCGCGACCGTCGAAACGAAGCCGACCAGCGCGATCAGCACCGCCACCTCGAAATACACCTGCGTGCCGAAGCGGATGCCCAGCACCAGCGCCAGCAGCATGCCGGCCATCCACAGGGTGTCGAGGGCGAGCACGCGGTCGTGGGCCGAGGGGCCAATTAACAGGCGCAGGGCGCACAGCACCATCGCCACCAGCACGCACACGAGTGCGTAGCCTATCGAGAGTTCAAGCAAGGTCGCCACGGGCGCTCCTGGGTTCAAAGATGTCGATCAAGGGGCGCTCGTAGCGCGTTTTGATGGTGTCGATCCACCATCCGGCATCGTGCAGGTCGAACACGTGCAGGGACAGTTCGTGCCCCTCGGGCAGGATCTCGACCCAGACCGTGCCGGGCGTCATGTTGATCAGGCAGGACAGCATGGCCAGGCCGTAAGGGTCGCGCATCGTCAGGGGCACGCGGATGAATTGCGAATTCACGTCCGCGTGCTTGGCGAACAGGATGATGCGGCTGACGTTGAAGCAGGAACGGACGATCTCGACGCCGGCCATGCCCAGCAGGCGCAGCAGGGTCGCGGGCGCGTGCAGGCGCGGATAGCCGAGCGGCTGCAGGCGGCGCAGCAACAGCGGCAGGGCGATGCCGAGCGCGGCGCCGAGCAGGATGCTGGCCGCATCGAAGGCCTGGTTCAGCAGCAGCCACAATGCGCACAGCGCCAGCGACACCAGGGGATAAGGGAGCCAGCGCGTCATGGCGCCTCCGCCGGCTTGGGGACCACCGGACCCGGTAATACCTGGCGCGCGTAGCGGCCCGGGTCGTGCAGGTCGGCGCTGGCGCGTCCGAGATAGTCGAACAGCGGGCGCGCCTGCACCGTCATCGCCAGCGACAGTAGCAGTAACGCCGTCACCGGCGCCACTTCCGACAGGTGCAGGCGCGGCGGCGTCACCATCTCGGCGGCCCAGAAGGTGCGCACGCCGAAGCGCATCATCGAGATGATGGCGATCAGGCCGGAGGCGACGACCAGGGCCATCAGGGTCCAGCCGGTGGCGTCGATGGCGCCGGCGCCGGGTTCCGGATTGAGCAGCGCATGGAACATGCTGAATTTCGCTATAAAACCCGACAGCGGCGGCAGGCCGGCGATCATCAAGGCGCAGGCGGTAAAGGCCAGCGACAGGAAGGCCATCGCCGCCGGCACGCCTTTGCCGCGCGGCTCGTCGGGCGTGTCCTCCACGGCCCAGGCTTCCATGGTCAGCGCCAGCATGGCCGCGCCCGGCGTGCGGATGCGGTCGATCAGTTCGATCAGCAGCAAAAACGCCGCCACCGCCAGCGTCGAGCCGATCAGGTAGTACAGGCCGGCCGTTACGAGCGAGGGCTGGCCGTAGCCGATCACGGCCAGCAGCGTGCCCGAGGAGACCACGGCACTGTAGCCGGCCATGCGTCCGGCGCTGTCGGTCGAGAGCATGCCGGCCGCGCCGAAGACGATGGTAGCCATGCCGCCCCAGACCAGGGCGTCGTAGCCGAAGCCGGCCGCGGCTCCGGCCTCGTCGCCGAAGAGCAGCAGCCACAGGCGCAGGATGACGTAGGCGCCGACCTTGGTCATCAGGACCAGCATCGCCGCCACTGGGGGAGACGCGGCCGCATAGGTGGTCGGCAGCCAGAAGCCGAGCGGCCACATCGCGCTTTTCACGAGGAAGGCCAGCGCCAGCACGGCGACGCCGACTTTCAGCAGGCCGATGTTTTCGGGGGCGATGGCGCTGATGCGCACAGCGAGATCGGCCATGTTCAGGGTGCCGGTGGCGGCGTAGATCAGGGCGGTCCCGATCAGGAACAGCAGGGCAGCCGCCAGGTTGACGGCGATGTACTGCATGCTGGCGCGCAGGCGCTCGGCGTTGTAGCCGTGCAGGACCAGGCCGTAGGAGGCGGCCAGCATCACCTCGAAAAACACGAACAGATTGAATAAATCGTGCGTCAGGAAGGCGCCGTTAATCCCCATCAGCAGGAACTGGAACAGCGAGTGAAAGTGCACGCCGATGCGGCTCCAGCGCTTCATGGCGAAGTGCAGCGAAGCCAGCGCCAGCACGGCGGTCAGCAGCAGCATCAGTGCCGCCAGGCGGTCGGCCACCAGGGCGATGCCGAAGGGCGCGGCCCAGTTGGCGGCGAGGTAGACGCCGATCCCCTCGGGCCAGGCGCCGCCGTCGGCATTCACCATCAGCGCGCAGGCCGTGACCAGCAAACCGAGTACCGAGGCATAGCTCAGTGCGAATTTCAGTTCGTGCCGGCCCTGCGTAAACGGCACCAGCACCGCGCCGCACAGCAGCGGCAAGAGGATCGGCAGGATGACCAGGTGATGCGGCGTCATAACTCGGGCTCCTCGCCGTCGACATGGTCGGTGCCGGTCAGGCCGCGCGCGCCGATCATCACCACCAGGTACAGGGCCGTGGTCGCAAAACCGATCACGATGGCGGTGAGCACCAGGGCCTGGGGCAGCGGGTCGGCCAGCACGCGCGGGTCGGGCGTGTTGCCGGCGGGCGTCAGCGGCGGCTGGTCGAGCCAGACGCGGCCCATGACGAAGATGAACAGGTTGACGGCATAGGACATCAGCATCAGGCCCGTGAGCACCTGGAAGCTGCGCGGGCGCAGCAGCAGCCAGATGCCGGCCCCAAAAATGATGCCGATGGCCAGCGACAGGGCGAGTTCCATCAGGCGATCTCCTTGGCCGGCGGGATGGTGGCGCGCGTGGCGCCGGGCGGGGCGCGGTGGCTGCGCAGCGACTGGTGCGCCAGCGCGACCAGGATCAGCATGGTGGTGCCGACCACGACCAGGAACACGCCGAGGTCGAACACAAAAGCGCTCGGCACGTGGATCTCGCCGAAGAGCGGCAGCTGCAGGTGCGCCGTATGGCTGGTGAGGAAGGGATAGCCGAACAGCCAGGCGCCCAGGCCCGTGCCGCAGGCCGTGGCCAGGCCCCAGGCGATCCAGCGGTGCGGGCGCAGGCGCAGCTGCGACTCGACCCAGTCGGTGCCGGCCACCATGTACTGGACGATGATCGCCGTGGCGAAGATCAGGCCGGCGACGAAGCCGCCGCCCGGCAGGTTGTGGCCGCGCATGAAGAAGTAGACCGCGATGATGCCCATGAAGGGCAGCAGGAAGCGCAGGTAGACGGCCGGGATCATCAGGTAGCCGGTCGTGGCCTGCTGCGCCGGCGTCTGGCTCACGGCCGGATCGACGTCGCTGGCCTGCTGTACCGGAATCGCGATGCTCTCGGGCGCGGGGCGGAAGCGCCGCAGCAGCGCATACACGGTCAGTGCCACGATCGACAGCACCGTGATCTCTCCCATCGTGTCGAAGCCGCGGAAGTCGACCAGCAGCACGTTGACGACGTTCGCGCCGCCGCCCTCGGGCAGGGCGCGTTCGACGAAGAAGTCGGCGATGGTGGACGGCGCCTCGGTCGACAGCAGGGCATAGGTGGTGGCGGCCAGTCCCAGGCCGCCGGCGACGGCGATCGCGCCGTCGCGTCCCCGGCGCAGCCAGCTGCTGATCGGGATACGCGGCGCCAGGCCGGGCGGGGCGAAGCGCGGCGGCAGCCAGCGCAGGCCGAGCAGGATCAGCACCGTGGTCACGGTTTCCACCATCAGCTGGGTCAGCGCCAGGTCGGGCGCCGACATCCATAAAAAGGTCAGGCTGGTCACGACGCCGGTGCCGCCGGCCAGGATCAGGGCCACCAGGCGGTGGTATTTGGCCTGGTAGGCCGCGCCCAGCGCGCAGGCGGCGCCGATCACCCACAGCAGGGCGAACAGCGGATCGAGGTCGGTCATGCGCAGCGGCGGCAGCGCGGGCAAGGGCCGCACCAGCAGCAGGGGCACGGCGACCATGGCCGCCATCAGCACCAGCAGCTGCAATTGCAGGCGCCGGGTGCCGGTCCAGCGTACGAGCCAGGCGGCCGCCTGCGACAGCGCCAATAGACTGTTCTCGTAGGCCTGGGCGCCGTTCAGGCGGTACAGCACCGGCACCCGCTCGCGTTCGGCCAGGTCGAAATAACGCCGCAACAGCACGTAGAACAGCAGGCCGCCCGCCAGCGCGGCCACGCTCATCAGCAGCGGCAGGTTCACGCCGTGCCAGATCGCGAGGTTGTATTCGGGGAGAGATGCACCCAGCACCGCGCGCGCGCCTACCGCCAGCACCTCGCCCACGGCCCGCTCCGGCATCACGCCGACGGCGATGCACAGCACCACCAGGCATTCGACGGGGAAGCGCATCCAGCGTGGCGGCTCGTGGGGTTTGTGGGGAAGGTCCTCGGCCAGCGGCCCGAAGAAGACGCTAATAAAACGCAGCGAATAGGCCACGCTGAACACGCCCATGGCCACGGCCGCATACGACATCGACCAGTCTTCGGTGCCGCCCACCTGCATGGTCTCGGCAAAGAACATCTCTTTCGACAGGAAACCGTTCAGCAGCGGCACCCCGGCCATGGACGCGCTGGCGACGATGGCCAGCGCGGCGGTGTAGGGCATGGCCTTGCCCAGTCCGCGCAGCAGGCGCATGTCGCGCGTGCCCGTCTCGTGGTCGATGATCCCGACCGCCATGAACAGCGAGGCTTTGAAAATCGCGTGGTTCATCGTATGGAACACGGCCGCCACCACGGACAGGGGCGAGCCGATGCTGAGCAGGGTGACGATCAGGCCCAGGTGGCTGATGGTCGAGTAGGCGAGTAAACCCTTCATGTCGTTCTGGAAGATCGCGAAGAAGGAACCGATCAGCAAGGTGCAGACGCCGGCCGCGCCCAGGATCCAGGTCCATTCCTCGGTGCCGGAAAGGGCAGGCCAGAGGCGGATCAGCAGGAACACGCCGGCCTTGACCATGGTGGCCGAGTGCAGGAAGGCGGAGACCGGCGTCGGCGCCGCCATCGCATGCGGCAGCCAGAAGTGGAAGGGGAATTGCGCGCTTTTGGTGAGCGCTCCGAGCGCGACCAGCACCAGGGTCGGCAGATACCAGGGGTGGGCACGTACCCGGTCGCCGGCGGCCAGCACGGTGTCGAGCTCGTAGCTGCCGGCGATGTGGCCCAGCATCAGCACGCCTACCAGCAGGCACAGGCCGCCCATGGTCGTCACCGTAAACGCCATGCGCGCGCCGCGGCGGGCGTCGTTGCGGTGCTGCCAGTAGCCGATCAGGAGGAAAGAGGTGACGCTGGTGAGTTCCCAGAACACGACCAGCTGGATCAAATTGCCCGACAGGACCACGCCCAGCATCGCGCCCATGAACGCGAGCATGTAGGCGAAGAAGCGCGCGACCGGATCGCGTTTCGACATGTAGTAGCGCGCATACAGCAGCACCAGCAGGCCAATGCCGAGCACCATGACGGTGAAGACCCAGGCCAGGCCGTCCATGCGCAGCATCAGGTCGAGGCCCATGTCGGGCAGCCAGGCGTAGCGTTCGCGCAGGACCTCGCCGTCGCTGACCCGGCCGAAGGAGCCGATGGCCAGCACCAGCGCGGCCAGGGTGACGGCGCCGGCCACCGCCGCCGGGCGGTTGCGCGACCCGGTCGGCATGCAGGCGGCGATCAGCGCGCCCACAAAAGGGAGAAGGATGAGCAGGGACAGCATCGGCATCACCCGCCGCGTGGCGGCGGGCGGCCGCAATGGGTGCTTAGGTCGGAAGCCGGCAGCAATCCGTGTGGCTCTGCCGCATCAAAGCTGGTGGTCACGCGTGCCTCCCCATCGGTCAGGACTCAAACCCGGCCTACTTTACCGGTTTTGTGGCAAGGACGGCAACGCGTTAGCCGAGCAGGAGGGGGCAAGCCCCTCTGCCCGGTGTCGATCAAGCCAGCGCTGCTTCGATCGCGGCCACCAGCGCCGGGTCGTCCGGCTTCACGTCCGGTGCGAAGCGGGCGATGACTTGGCCGTCGCGGCCGACCAGGAATTTCTCGAAATTCCACATCACGTCGGACGGGTTCTTCGGGCTCAGGCCGTGCTGGGCCAGCTTGTCGCCGAAAGTGCTGCCTTCGGCCTGGCGTGCCTGGGGCTGGGCCTGGATGAGTTCGCGGTACAGCGGATGGCGCGCCTCGCGGTTGACTTCCACTTTCTCGAACATCGGGAAGCGCACGCCGTAGTTGCGCTGGCAGAAATCGGCGATGTCCGCTTCGCTGCCCGGTTCCTGGGCGCCGAAGTCGTTGCAGGGGAAGCCCAGCACCACCAGGCCGCGGTCCTCGTATTGCTCGAACAGTTTTTCCAGGCCTGCGTATTGCGGCGTCAGGCCGCACTGGGAGGCGACGTTCACGATCAGCATCACCTTGCCGCGGTACTCGGCAAGCGTGGCGTCCTGGCCTTCGAGGCGGTGCAGCGGGATATCGAACAGCGTGCTCATGGGGTCGGCCCTCCGGTTGCGAAAACAACTATCCTACCCTGCATGACGCGGACGTGCTGGCGAGGCCTCGACATGGCGCTTGACGGCGGCGCGGGCGCCAGCATATAAGCCCTCTGTGAAACGACGCGCCTCTCTCTTCTTGACCCCATGATCCCTGACCCGACCAAGCCCAGCGCCGGCGCCGAACGCGCGCGCAGGCAGGCGCGCCTGCTCGAGGGCTTGCGCAGCTTCGTCGCGCGCGAACGCGAGGCGGCCCAGCAGAACCTGCTCGACGTCTGGCGCCAGCCCCTACCGGACCGCCTGGCCAAGGGCCTGAGCCAGCGCTTCCTGCGCATCGAGGCCGGCCCGGAGCAGGGCACGGCCTGGGCATATATCGACGGCGGCGAATCGCGCTTTCGCGAGGGAGATTTGGTCTGCCTGCACGGCGGCTCGCCGCTGCGGTCGATGCTGTCGCGCGAAGCTGCCTTCGAGGCTGAAGAGGAGGGCCGCTGGCTGCTGCGTCTGAAGCATGCGCAGGCCGTGATCAAGGCCGCCGCCGGCGAGCCCTGCTACGCCGATCCGGACGATTTCGACCTCAGCAAGTATTACGACGCCGTGCTGGACGACATCGGCGAGACGATCCCGCCCTCGCGCGCGAACCGCTGCCTGATGCCGCTGCTGGAGGGGCGCATCAATCACGATTTCGATCCGCGCGACTTCGAGGAAGCGGAAGCCATCGCTCTCAATGAAGGCTTGAACCCGTCGCAAGCAGAAGCAGTCGGCAAGATCCTGGCGGCCGAGCAGGTCGCCTGCATCCAGGGACCGCCCGGTACGGGCAAGACGCGGGTGCTGGCACTCAGCGTGCGCCTGCTGGTCGCACGCGGCGAGCGGGTGCTGGTGACCTCGCACACCCACATGGCGATCAACAATGCGCTGAACAAGATCGCGGCCCAGGGCGTCCGCGTGGCGAAGATCGGGCGCCCGGCGCAGGCCGACGGCCTCGATCCGCGCGTGATCCTGGCCGACAGTTTCGGGCTGTGGCATGGCCGCCCGCAGAACGGCGGCTATGCGCTCGGCGCCACGCCTTTCGCCACCTGCACCTACCGCCTGGAGAACTGCGAGTTCGACACCGTCGTGTTCGACGAAGCGAGCCAGGTGACGCTGCCGCTGGCCCTGATGGCGATGCGGCGCGGCGCGCGCTTCGTCTTCATCGGCGACCAGAAGCAGCTGCCGCCGGTGCTGCTGGCGCGCTCGATCCTGGAAGACGTACCGGGCTCGATCTTCGCCAAGCTGACCCTGCACAACGTCGACAGCGTGATGCTGACCGAGACCTATCGCCTGAACCGGGAACTGGCCGCCTGGCCCAGCGCCGCCTTTTATGAGGGGCGCCTGCGTCCGGCAGGGCCGAACCGCGATCGCAAACTGGTGCTGCGGCCGCGCGAGGATGGCGATCCGTACGACGCCGTGCTGCGCGATCCGGCCAGCCTGGTGTTCATCCCGACGCTGGACGAGACGGCGCGTACCCGCAATCCGGAGGATGCGCAGTTGGTGGCCGGCCTGTGCGCGGTGGCCCTCGAGGGCGGGCTGACACCAGGCGACATTGGCATCGTCACGCCTTTCCGCGCCCACGGCCGCGCGGTGAGGAATAGCCTGGTCGAGCAGTTCGGCTGGCACACGGCGCGCGCCATCGTCGCCGACACGGTCGAACGCATGCAGGGCCAGGAGCGCGAACTGATCGTCCTGTCGCTGGCGACGGGAGATCTGCGCTTCCTCGCCATGGTCGCCGGCTTCTTCTTCCAGCCCGAGCGCCTGAACGTCTCGGTGACGCGCGCGATGACCAAGCTCGTGATCATCGGGCCCGAACTGCCGCCCGAGTTCCAGGCGAACGACGCCGCCATGGCGCACAAGCTGGCGCTGTACCGCAGCCTGCTTGCCGCGGCGCGCCGCATCGAATTCTGACCATGGCCCTGTTCATCCCCGAATGGACGCGCGCCAGCGGACGTCAGCTTCAACTCAAGCGTGTGCTGAATGGCTTGGACGAGGCGACGGTCGTGCGCAAACCGCTGCGCGAGGAGGATGCGGCGCCCGAGCTCTTCATCGAGCATGCTCAACGCGGCTGGCTGGCGCTGGCCGTGGTCGACACGCCCTTCGATGGCCTCGACGCGCGTCAGCTGTTCGCCGTCGAAACCCGCACCGCCTTCGATGCGCGTCTGGCCGCCTGGCGCGCCGCCTTGCCGGATGCGCTGCCCTTGCTGCTGGTGCTGTGGGCCTGCAGCGAGGACGAAGTGAGCGTGCTGGCCGCCCAGATCGACGCGCAGAACGTACGCCTGCTCTCGCGCGAGCGCTACCTGGAGCGCGGCGCGGCGGGACTGGCGGCGCTGCAGCGGCCGCTGGCGGCGGACGAGCAGGACGCGCTGCGCACGCGCTTCTTTCCCGAGTCGAGCATTCCGCTGCCCTCGGTCGCGCGTCGTCGCTTCCAGCGAAACAATCAGGCTGTTTTAAGCGGATTGTTCCTCGATTCGCAACAAGAGTGGGCGAGTAAGCTTGACCTCGATCTGCCCGACGAGCAAGCGCACACCGTCACCGACCTCTCGGTGCGCCTGGTGAACGGCGTCGCCGGCAGCGGCAAGACTTTGATCGCGTTGAGCCGCGCCCTGCTGCTGGCCGAGATGCATCCGCGCGAGCGCGTGCTGATCCTGATCCACAACACGCCGATCGTGGCCGACATCCGCGAACGCCTGCACCGCGCGCGCGGCAGCTTACCAAGCAATCTCGAGATCACGACCTATTCCGCCTGGATCCACCGCCAGTGGCGCAGGCTGTTCGGCCCATTTCTTGCGATGCCGGCCGATCCGGCGTATCTGCCGAACCTGGTGCGGAGCCTGCGCACGCGCTGGCCGGATCTGAAACTGGCGGAGAGCCAGCTGATCGAGGAATTCGACTTCCTGAACGAGATGCTGGTCACCAGCGAAGCGGAATACATGGACACCAGCCGCGCCGGCCGCGGCTTCTCCTTGCGGGCCAAGGAGCGGCGCGAGGTCTGGCGCCTGTTCGAAGCGGTCACCGAAGCGCTGCAGCTCGCGGGCCTGCGCATGTGGAGCGCGGTCGCCTGTGAGGTCTGCCGCGCGCCAAGCCACTGCGCGCTCGAGCGCTACGAACACATCCTGATCGACGAAGCCCAGTTCTTCGCGCCGTCCTGGTTCCACACCGTCAAACTGGCTTTGAAACCGCAGGGGCGCCTGTTCCTGTGCGCCGATCCGAACCAGGGCTTCATGAAGAGCCGCCTGAGCTGGCGCAATGCGGGGCTCGACGTGGCCGGGCGCACCAAGAAGCTGCTGCGTTCCTACCGCACCACGCAAGCCATCCTGCACAGCGCCGGCACTTTACTGGCGCGCGCGGTGCAGGCCGATCCCGAGCATTACCTGGAGCCGGATTTCACCGGCATGGAGGAGGGCGCGGCGCCGATCCTGATCCGGGTCGATTCACCGCAGGACGCGGTCGACCGCGCCGTCAACGAAATCGTGGAACTGGTGACAACGCGCGGCCTGCCTTTATCGACCTTCCTCGTCATCTACGGCGGCGACACGCCCAAGCAGCTGCTGTACCGCCGGCTGTGCGCGGCGCTGGGCGCCAAACGCGTCTGGTGGCTGAACAAGGATAAAAAACAGCCGCCGGAGGGCTACGGTCCCGATTACCTGCGCCTGGCGAACCTGGAAACGGCGACCGGCCTGGAAGGCGGCGCCGTGTTCCTGCTGGGGGTAGAGGGCCTGCTGAACGTGGAGGAGGGCGACGCGCGCGAAGCCGATGCCCGCAAACTGTATATGGCGATGACGCGCGCCAGCCACCGCCTGGTGATGCTGACGACGGAACCGGTGCCGCCGGACGCGCAGCCCCTGTTCCGCGCCGGATGATCAGCGCCCCGCCGCCGCGTTGTCGAGCTCCGTCAGCTGTTTTAAACGGCGCGCCGTGAGCTGGGCGCGCCAGGCCGAGCCGGGCACCTGCGGGTGGCGGATCGAGCCAAACAGTTCCATCGCATCGCGGTAGGCCAGCCAGGCGCGCTGGGTCTTCTCCACGCCGGTCTTGCGGATCGTGCCGAGGTAAGAGGTGCTGGCCGGGCGGTTCAGCATGAACTGGCGGTAGACCGCGTTCATCTTCTCGTCGAGGCTGGCGAATTCGTTTTCGGTAAAACGCGGCGCCTTGCCCGCTTCGGCATCCATCACGTCGAAGGCGAACTGGTCGAGCTCGAACGCCTGGACGTCGAGCTGCAGGGAACGGGCGGCGCTGCTGCCGGCATCGGTCTCGTAGTCGACCCGGTGCTGGGCAAAGTAATGCACGGCTTTGCTGGCCATCTCCAGGCCGAGCTGCTCCTTGCCGTTCCAGCCACGGGTAAGCGCCGCCAGCTGGCCGCTCCTCGACTTGTCGCGCTGGCGCTCGCGCATGGCCGCGCACTGACCGCGCATATCGGTGCTGGCGTCGTCGCAGACGTCGATCGCTTCGCGGTCCTCGCCGCTGGCGCGGCGGCGCAGGTGCTGGACCCGGCTCCGCATTTCGTCGACCGGGCTCTGGATGCTGCAGGCGTGTTTCAAGGCCAGGTCGAACTGCGGCGTCATCCCGGCGCCGTTCGCATACAGCATCATCAGCACGCCATGCGCATCGGTGCGCGCCGCGCAGGCATGGACGCGCTGCCAGTCGGCCTTGCTCGCGTCCGGCTGGTTCAGGGTGTCGTAGTAGAGGCCGGCGGCATCGCAGCGGCCCTTACCGGCGTCGAGCCACGGGCGCTGGGGCTTGTGCTGTTTGACGCGCAGGCATTGGCGATACCAGTCGGTATTGCGCAGGACTTCTGGTGGCGCGCCATACACGTTGGGATAGGGCGCTGCCTGGACGATGCCGGCGAACAGGCTCGCCAGCAAGAAGGGCCAATACGCACGGGACATCGGATTCTCCTCAAAAAGTTTCCTGTAGGAAGCTTTAACGCTACCCCGGGTAAGTGAAATCGATGGTGAGATGGCGCAATTTTTACGATCTGCCGTAGCGTCGAATTGCTCGCCGGATGAGCGCATTACCAAGACGATTTACATTCGGTAACCGAAATTTCATTAATGTGATGCAACACCGTAAACAGCCTGTGCAGCTCTGCCAATTACTTGAAATTTCGACTGTGAACACGACGCAACGAGCATAAATTTTTTCCGCGTGGAAAAGGAAAAAGCCGTTTCAAGTGCGTAGAATTGCCTCCCATCACTTCTTGACGCCAGCCAATACGGTTGGCGTTTGGTTTTTTAGACCTGTAATTAGCAGTCAGTTACGAACGGCACAGCAGTCAATAAAGAGAGCCGGACGACAGCTGAAATCGACGAGTGGAGCCTCTTCGACCAGCGCGCTGCAACAGATTCAACGCACATTTTTGATTCAGAAATAATGCAAACCTCCGCTTCCGCTGTATCCCCGGTTTCTTCGTCGCGCAGCTCGGTTTTCGCTCAAGCGCAACAATATGCCCTGCCTGTCATCTTCGCCCTGTTCGGCGTGATCATGGGTTCGTGGGCCGGCCGTATCCCGGCCCTGGCCGAACGTGTGCAGGTGTCGCACTCGGCCCTGTCGATGGTGCTGCTGTGCGGCGGCGTCGGCGCCTTGCTGTCCTTCCCGGTCTCGTCCTTCCTGATGGGCCGCTTCGGCGCCCGCAAATCGCTGCTGATCGGCGGCATGGCGCTGCTGTGCGTGCTGGTCTCGATCGGCATGGCGCCGACCGTGCCGCGCCTGATGCTGGCCGTGCTGATGCTCGGCATCACCGCCTCGACCTATGACGTCGCCATGAACGCCGCTGCCGCCAAGCGCGAAAAGCAGACCGGCAAGTCGGAAATGTCGATGCTGCACGGCCTGGCCTGCGGCGGCGGCCTGGCCGGCGCCACCCTCGGCAGCCTGATGGCCAGCCTCAAAATCGCTCCGGCCACCCACTTCATGATGGTCGCGCTTCCGCTGGCTGCCGCCCTGTACTTCGCGTACCAGATGCTGGACATCGAAGACAGCGCCGAAGTCGTCGAAAAGAAGAAGTTCGCGCTGCCGCGCGGTCCGATGGTGCTGCTGGGCCTGCTGGGCTTCCTGGGTTCGATGTCGGAAGGCAGCATCGCCGACTGGAGCGGCGTGTTCCTGAAGGAGCACTTCAATGTCGGCGACGGCATGGCGCCCCTGGCCCTGACCTGCTTCTCGGCCATGATGCTGATGTCGCGCCTGATCGGCGACAAGCTGAAGGCAAAGTATGGCGCCCAGCGCCTGATCACCAGCGGCGCGATGTTGTCCGCGGCCGGCCTGTTCTTCGCCGTCCTGTCGCCGAACGCCTACTTTGCACTCGGCGGTTTCGCGATCGCCGGCCTCGGCCTGTCGCTGCTGTTCCCGTTCGTGTTCAGCGCCGCCGGCGCCCAGGGTCCGGTGGCCCTGGCTGGTGTCGCCAGCATGGCCTACAGCGGCACCCTGATGGGCCCGCCGGTGATCGGCGCCATCGCCCACCACGTCGGCATGCAAGTGGCGATCGGGTATGTCGGCGGCCTGTCGCTGGTCATCGCCTTCGTTGCCAGCCGCACGCGCCTGCTGAAATAAATTTGCCTGTTTTCCTGACGCCGGTTTCGACCGGCGTTTTTTTTGCGCGGCTCACATGGCCGGCGCAACTTCCTTCAGCCACTGCCGTGGCGACACCCCGACCAGTGAGGTAAACGCCCGTGTGAACGCGGGTGCGCTGGTGTAGCCGGCCTGGCTGCTGACCACCTTCACCGGCATCCCTTTCCTCAACAAATCCTGCGCCACGCCGATGCGCCAGCGCGTCAGGTATTCGCCCGGCGGCATGCCGACCACGTTGCGGAAGTGCTCCGTAAAACGTGCGCGCGACATGCAGGCTTCGCGCGCCAGCGTTTCCAGTTGCCAGGGCTCGTGCGGACGCGCGTGGATCGCCCTCAGTGCCGGCGCCAGCTGGCGGTCGGCCAGGCCGGCCAGCAGGCCGATCGACAGGGTGCCGGCTTCGAATTCGTGACGCAGCACCTGGATCATCAGCACGTCGCACAGGCGGTCGAGGATCACGTCGCGTCCTTGCGCCTTGGCGGCCGCTTCCGCGAACAGCAGCTCGAGCGTATGCGCGAGCGCCGGCATCCCGGCCAGCGGCTGGTACAGGCAGGCGGGCAGGGCCTGCGCCAGCGGATTGGCGCCGCCGTCTTCGAAGCAGATGTCGGCGCACAGCAGGTTGGCGCAGGCGCCTTCGGGAATTTCCAGCGTGTGCGCCGTGCCGCGCGGGTAGAACACCATGGCCGGCTCGTTCACGTGCAAGGGCGCTTCGCCCTCATGGCGGAAGATCACCGGACCGCTGCGCACCAGATGCAATTGTCCGGCCGTCTTGTTCTCGACAAAGGTGTTCGAATCGCAGAACACCCCGTTGAAGAACACGCGCGCACGAAACGAATAGCGGCCGACCAGCGACGAAATCTTATCCATAAGCTCCATCTTTGAGGATTGGCTGCTTATTCTGGACGATTTGCTAAGTTTGTGGAAGATAATTGATGAAATTGTCGGGTCAAGGGCGAGACAGGCGGCGCGACAGGCGTGGCCTCTCCCACCGCGTGACCCGTTATTGTTCAGGCGTTCGGCCAGAGCGTGCGGTGCAGGTCGGCCACCTGTTCCGGCGGCAGGCGCGGCACCCGGTCAGCCGTCAATAAACCGTTCTGCTCGTGCTCGACGTCGGTCAGCTGGGTGTAGCACAGCCCGGCGAGGAAGGGCAGCGACGCGAGACCTTCCATCAGGGTGCGGTAGCGCTGCGCCAGTTCGTCCTCGTTGCGCACATTGCCGTAGTGGTCGTACAGGCGGTCGCGCCGGCGCTCGGGGTTCTCGGGCACCAGCAGGTAGCCGCCGACTTCGGAAAACACAATCGGCTGGCCGCGGTACTGCGCCCCCTGCAGGAACAGTTCCTTGCCCTTGTGCCAGCCGGTGTCCGGCGGCAGGCCGGACAGGCGCGTGGCGGCGTAGCGTTCCAGCAGCGCCTCGACCGGATGCGAATAGTCGTGGATGGTGCAGACGTCGGTCACGTCCGTGTGCTGCCAGCCGTCGTTATCGATGACGGGACGGGTGGAATCGACCAGCCGCGTGCGCGCCACCATCCGTTCCAGGAAATCGTGCTGGTGCGGATGGCGCACCAGCTCCGGAAAACCGAAGCTTTCGACCACCGGCACCCAGGCCACGATCGAGGGGTGGTTCGCGTCGCGCATCACGGCGCGCAGCCACTCGATTTCGAGCCGCTCTTCCGACTCCTCGGACCAGGAGCGCGCATTCGGCATCTCTTCCCACACCATCAGGCCGAGCCGGTCGCACCAGTACAGCCAGCGCTCGTGCTCGATCTTCTGGTGCTTGCGCACGCCGTTGAAGCCGAAGCGCTTGGCCCACAGGACATCCTCGCGCAGGGCCTCGTCGTTCGGCGCGGCCAGCAGGGTGTCGGGCCAGTAGCCCTGGTCGAGCGCCATCAGCAGGAAGATGCGCTCGCCGTTCAGGTGGAACCAGCCCTCCTTCAGTTCGATCGAGCGCAGGCCGACATAGGATTCGACGGTGTCGACGCATTCGCCACGGCGCAGCAGGCGCACCCTTAATCCGTACAGGTGCGGGTCCTTCGGCGACCAGGGGCGCGGAGAAGGCACCTGGGTGCGCAGCTCCAGGCAGGCGCTGCTGCTGGAGGTGCGCGCGCGTGCGCAGACCTGGCCGGACTCCAGGTCGTCGAGCACGTCGAGCTCGGCTTCCCACTCGCCCGAGGGGCCGTGCAGGTACACGTTCAGCGCCAGGCTGCCGTCCGGGCGGCATTCGGTCACGCGCAGGTGGTCGATGCGCAGGGCCGGCACGGGTTCGAGCCAGACGTTCTGCCAGATCCCGCTGGTGCAGTAGTAGTAGATGCGCACCGGGGTGCCGGACGAGGACTGCTTGCCGCGCGGCTGATACGGGTCCTGGCGGTCCTCGACGCGCACCGTGATGCGGTTCGGGCCTGGCCGCAGGTAGGGCGCGATGTCGAAGGAGAAGGGCACGTGGCCGCCGCGGTTGCGGCCGGCCACGCGGCCGTTGACCCAGACGTCGGCCCGGTAGTCGACGGCGCCGAAATGCAGCAGCAGGGCGCCGCTGTCCCAGCCTTCGGGTACGTCGAAGCTGCGGCCGTACCACATGACTTCGTGGATCTCGCGGCTGCCGATGCCGGACGTGGTGGATTGGTAGGGGAAGGGGACCAGGATCCGCTGGGGCAGTTCGCGTCCGTCGAACCAGCGCTCGGACAGGCCGGCGTTGGCGTCGTCGAAAGCGAACTCCCACCAGCCGTCGAGGCTGGCCCATGCCTGGCGCACCATCTGCGGACGCGGATAGGGCGCGCTCGGGGTGTCGAAGCTACGCATGATTGTGGTGGAGAGAGGTGGGGGGAGGGACTGCGATATGTGTGCGCTTTGCATAAAAGTGTACACCCGATACCGGACGGACTTTCAAGCTTGCGAAGGGACCTATGCATCATATTTGCACGCTGTGGCGCGAAGAAGACAAGGCCGCCGCGCCACTGCTGGGTCGCGCGTTTCCCTACCAGTACGGCCACATCCCGGCGCGCCGTTGCCGGTTCGGGTCGGTGCCGGCCAGCAGGGCGCGGGCGTGCTGGAGCACGGCGGCCGAGCGCTGGGCGTCGGGGTCCCAGATGCAGCGGTGGCGGTCGCGGTCGAGCGGGGCCCAGCGGGCGATGTCGGCCTTGTTGAAGATGACGACGCTTTTCAGGCGCAGGCCGGCCGCGATGTGCGACACACCGGTATCGTTACAGACCAGCAGGCGCGCGTTCTTCATCAGCGCAGCCATCGCGCCGATCGAAATCGGCGCGGCGGCGTTGATGGCGCGCGCCTGCATGTGGCGCGCGACTTCGCCGGCCAGCTCCGCCTCCTCGGCCGAGCCGGTGAGCACGACGCCGACGCCGAATTCGGCAGCCAGGCGGTCGGCCACTTCGGCGAAGCGCTGCGGCGGCCAGCATTTGTCGCGCTTGCGCGCGCCCGGATGCACGCAGATGTAATTGCCGGGAACCAGATTGCTGGCGATGCCGCTGGCCTCGAGTTCCTGGCGGTCTTCCTGCGCGACCGGGAATTCGAGGTGGTCGCCGGCCGCGCTGGCGCCAAGCCGTTCGACCAGGCGCAGCAAACGGTCCGGCTCGGCGCCCACTTCCGGATACGGGAACAGCACCGTGTGCTCGGTCGCGACCGCTTCGCCATCGCAGTAGCCGGCCATCGCCCGGGCGCCGAAGCCGGCCACGATCTCGTTGGTGACGCTGCCGTTGCCGTGCAATTGCAGGGCCAGCGTGAAGCGGCGTTCGCACATGCCGGCATAGAAGGGCGTCAGTTCTTCGTGGCGCGGCGTCTGTTCCGGCAGCAGCGGGTGGCCGGGGAAGGCCACGAAGTCGTCGATATAGTGGGGAAAGCGGCGTGCGAACTGGCGCGCCCAGGGCAGGCCGACCAGCGTGATGTGCGCTTTCGGCAGGGAAGCGCGCAGGGCGCGCAGGGCCGGCACGGCGCACAGCATGTCGCCCAGGTGCAGCGCGCGGAAGACGACGACGGATGCGATATCGAGCCGATGAAAAAGCGGACGCCGGGACACTGTTTCCTCCGTTGGTGAAAGCGATGCGGTGGCGGCAGGCCGAAAAGGCGGGTTCAGTGCAGCAGCAGCCGGTCGAGCACATTGCGGGTGATGCGTTCGACCTTGCGGTCGCGCCCGTCGGCCAGCACTTGCGCCCAGTCGGTGGTACCGGCCGAGAACACGGTGCCGCCGCGTTCGAACAGGCCGAGGGTGGCCGCATGGATCCCTTCGCCGGCGGCGTGGCGCGCACGCGGCGGCAGGTCCTGCCAGCGGTGGTCGAGCGGGCAGGCGGCCAGCAGCTGGTAGCCGTCGGGCGTGCCGCCCTCGTCCGCCCAGGCGGACAGGGTGGCCTTGCCGCTGGCGCGGTCGAAAGTGTCGAGCGGCGCGCCGTCGCATTCGTAACCGGGCAGCGGCGGCCAGGTGTCCTTACCGAAGGCTTCGCCCCGCTGCAGGCCGGTACCGGCGAAGACCCAGTGCTCCGGCTTCTGGACGATGAAGCCGCTGGTGGCGCGCGCGCCGTCCCGCCAGCCGCCGCCGTGGCGATGGCTGACGCCGGTCAGCCGGTCTTCGGGCCGCCCGGCGCCGCTGGCGGGCCACCAGTGGTCGAAGGCGCCGCGCGCACCGCCCTGGTGGCAGACCAGGGCGCGCCCGCCGTCGACCAGGTGCACGCGCCACCAGCACAGGCTGGCGCCGAACCAGGCCACGTTGCCGCCCGAGGCGATGAAATCCTCGACCGCGTCGCGCGTGGCTTCGGTCCAGTATTCGTCTTGTCCCGCCGCGACCAGCAGCCGGTAGCGCAGCGCCAGTTCCGGGTCGGCATGGAGGTCGAGGTCGGTGCAGAACTCGGGCGCATACCCCTGGCGCGCCAGCCAGCGTATGAAACGCGCGTCCCAGTGGGCGAAGGTCTGGCGCCGCGAGGCGCAATCGTAGTGGTCGGGCGCGCCCCAGGTCGGGCCGCCGATGCCGCCGCCGGGCCGCTGCAGGGAGACGCGCGCACCCGGCGGATCGAGAGAGCGCGGCGGATTGGCGTAGTAGCAGCCGCCGCCGCTCAAGTTATAGGCGTGCCAGGTGGCCAGCGGCAGTTTATACAGCATGCCGCCGCGGCGCTGGCCGCGCACGACGAACAAGGCGGCGGCACTCTCGAGCGCGAGCGACAGCGGCAGTGTGCGCTTGGCTTCCTCGAAGTGGGCGATGTACACGGCGGAGGGCCAGTGCGCCGGCACCGGGAATTCGTAGGCGGGCCAGCCCCAGTCCTCGCCGGCGCCGCGTTCACGGGCGCGCTCGCCGGGCTGCCAGGGCGAAGTGGATACGGCCTCGAACCCGTCGCGCCAGCGGTAGAAGTGCACGCGAAAGCGCCGGCTGTCGGTGGCCACGTGCAGCACGAGGCGCTCGCCGGGCAGCACGCTGGGCCGCATGGGATAGGCGCGGATCATGCCGGCCGTTCCAGGGCGTGGCGGGTGCGCGTCGTATCGGGTGCATCGTTCATCGTCTTCTCCTGTTTTTGTTCTGGCGCCAGGACGATCCGGTCCATCTTTGAGCAGGATGAGCTGCCCGAAGTTCGGCCGTTTGCACGCGGCTGATGCAGCTTGGAGAAGGCGAAGAAAACGGAAACTTGAAGACGCGGATGCGGTCTGAGGAAGTGTGGCAAGGTCAGCAGCAAGCGCGGCCTGTACTGGATGCGGCGCCAGGCGCAAGGGAGCCAGCCGGAGTATGATGGTTCACTACATTCACCGTGACCGACGATGCTGAAAACGCCCGCTAGCTTCACGCCGCTGATGGCGCCGCAAGACCATCCTGATCCCCTGTCTTTCCTGTTCCACGGCGGGCGCCTGCTGGTGCGCGAGCACGACCTCGCCCTGCCCGACGCCGCTACGCTCGACCGGATCGGGCTCGATCCGGCGAACGTACAGCCGGTCGGCCTGCTGGGCGAGCGCTATTGCCAGGCCGGCTGGCTGGAACACGAGGAACTGCCGCAGGGCTACGCCTGGCGCAGCCTGCGTTCGCTGTTCGCCGACTTCGACGAGGAACTGCTGGGCCTGGCCGGACGGGCGGCACAGATCGCGGAATGGGCGCGCACCCACCGCTTCTGCGGCGCCTGCGCCCATCCGATGGCGCGCGTGGCGCACGAGCGCAGTTTCAAATGCGGCCATTGCGGCCACCTTGCCTACCCGCGCATTTCGCCGGCGATGATGGTCCTGATCCGCAAGGGGGATGCCGTGCTGCTGGCGATGCACGTCGCCTCGCCCGCAAAACGGTTTACGCCGCTGGCCGGCTTCCTGGAAGCTGGGGAGTCGATCGAGGAAGCGATCCACCGCGAGGTGTACGAGGAGGTCGGGCTGCAGGTGACGAACCTGCGCTACTTCGCCAGCCAGTCATGGCCCTTCCCGCATTCGCTGATGATCGCGTTTACGGCCGATTACGCGGGCGGCGAAATCCGCGTCGATCCGACGGAAATCGCCGAAGCGCGCTGGTTCGGCCCGAATGACGAATGGCCGGAGCGCGTGCCGCACATCTCGGTGTCGAGTGTACTGGTGGACGCGCACCGGCCGCCGGGGCCTTAAGCCTGGTTCGGAAGTGCCGGAGCGGTGCGCACCTCGATCGCTGCCGGGATCGCGCCGGAACTGGCCACCTGCACCTGCACGCTGTCGTCGGGGCGTGTCCCCGTGCTGCGCAGCTGCACCGCGCGCTGCAGCAGGTCGAACCAGAAGGGTGCGCCGAACAGGGTGGTGGAAGCCGTCACGATCCAGCCGGCGACCTGCAACGCGAACGCGGTATCGAGCAATGGCGGAAAACTCGACCAGCCGATCGGCAGCGCCCACAGCTGGCGCAGGGTCTCCGCATCGAGCGCGGCGGGAGCGGCCGTGATGTGGGCGGCCAGCTGCGGCTGCTGCCACAGGGTGCGGAACAGGGAGATGCTGTCGATGTTGAACAGGATCGCCAGCAGCAGCGAGATCAGGAAGGAAATCAAGAGCTGGCGCCGTTTATAGCTGCCCGACAGGCGCTGCATCGCATTGTCGAACCAGCCCGCCACCAGCAACTGAAAGCGCTCGAGGTCGCCCCCGGCGCGGGCATATAGTCCCTGCAGCGCGCGCCGCACCTGCGGATCGGAGACGGCGTCGATGTCGGCGCCCAGGCGCGCGAAATTGCCCGGCACGTGCTGGATGCTGTCGATCAGCGCGATCGCGAAATAGCCAGGTTCGATGTAGGATGGCCGCGCGGCCAGTTCGCGCTCGCCGACCGCCTTGCCGTTGCTGTGCGGATTGACCAGCGGATGCGCGTACACCATCTGCGCCAGCGCGGTAAAACGCGGGTCGTTGAGCATGCTTTTGATGCCGGCGAGCAGCGTGTTGGCACGCAGCCGGAAAGCCGCCGCCAGCGCTTCCTGCACGGTGGCCACGATCAATGCCACCGTTCCATAACAAAACGTCAAACCGATTGCCAGTTCCAGTACCGAGCTTCCGAACATAGGCCGCCTCCATCATAGATAAAGAGCTAAACCACGCTAGCGCATCCCTACAACAGATGAGTCTGGTTTGCTCAAGAAAACGGCAGCTCCCGGCCGTCTTCGCCCGTTTTCTATATACTGGCGGCAATCGAATTTTTAGGGTTCTCCCATGTCTTACAAAGAAGAATTTACCGAGAACGACTGGCGCCGCCTGCTGGCCAGCCTCGGTGAAGATCCGGACCGTCCCGGCCTGCATGAAACGCCTGCACGTGTAGCAAAAGCGTGGAAGCACTGGACCTCCGGTTACGACCAGAATCCAGTCGAAGTGCTGAAGGCCTTCGAGGATGGCGCCGAGCAGTACAACGAATTGATCGTGGTGCGCGGCATCCCCGTCTACAGCCACTGCGAACACCACCTGGCGCCCTTCTTCGGCAAGGCGACTGTCGGCTATCTGCCCAACGGCAAGATCGTCGGCCTGTCCAAGCTGACCCGCCTGGTCGACATTTTCAGCAAGCGCCTGCAGGTGCAGGAACGCATGACGATGCAGATCGCGAACGCGCTGATGGAAGTGCTGGAACCGAAGGCCGTCGGCGTCGTCGTGAAATGCCGCCACATGTGCATGGAAAGCCGCGGCATCCGCACCCAGGGCGAAGAGACGATCACGTCCTGCATGCTGGGCGAACTGCAGCCGAATCTCGCATTGCGCACTGAATTCCTGGCACTCGCGCGCGATTAACCAAGGGGCCTTCGGGCCTGCCGGGAACCTGTTCCGAAACTTTCCTCTCAAAGCTAATTTGGGGAGAACGACATGGCCAGGCCCGCATTCCCCAGCGATATTGGGCGCGAGCAGTTCGAGCTGGTACGCGACATGCTCGAGGCGGCGCGCCGCAAGACGCGCCCGCGCAAGCACGATCTCTACGACGTGTACTGCGCGGTGCTGTACTTCCTGCACACGGGCGCCGCCTGGCGCAGCCTGCCGCGCGATTTTCCGCCCTGGCGCACCGTCGACGAATATTTTACCCAGTGGACCATGCTGCGCGACGGCGAACGCACCCTGCTGGAACAGACGCTGGATAAACTGGGACGCGACACGGAGTTGACCCAGTTGCATCGCCTGCTGCAGCCGCGCTGAGGCAGCAGGCCTGTGGCGATGCGTTTGTACGACGCTTCCGCATGAAAGTTCCCTCACCGCCAGCGTAAAGACTGATCTTTATCAGGCCTGCGTTGTCTGCGCCGGCGTCTTGTCACAATCTGTTGCGATTTCGAATCGTGCGCTTCTGGCGGCTGAGCTAAGCTGGGTTCTTGTCTTTTCTTCAAGCCCGGCCATGTTCGACTACCTGAACCAATCCCTGTTCGCCATGTTCAACGCCGCGCCTGGCCTGTCGGGCTGGCGCCTGCATGGGGCCATCTTCGCCGCCGAATGGGTGGTCATGATCGTGCCGCTCGGCCTGGTGCTGATGTGGACCAATGGTGCGCCGGGCCAGCGCGAGGCGGCCGTGCGGGCCCTGCTGACGGCCATGGTGGCGCTGACGATGAGTAAACTCATCGGGCTGGTGTGGTTTCATCCGCGCCCCTTCATGGCCGGCATCGGGCAGAATTTCCTGATGCATGCGCCGGACAGTTCCTTCCCGAGCGACCACGGCACCGGCATGTTCTCGGTGGCCCTGGCTCTGATGCTGAGCCAGCTGCGCGAGGTGCGCCGTTTCGGCATGGCCTTGCTGGTGCTGGGTGTGGCGGTGGCATGGGCCCGGGTCTTCCTCGGCGTGCACTGGCCGCTGGATATGGTGGGTGCCTTCATCGTCGCGGCCTTCGCCGCGATCCTGGTCGATACCCGTATCGGCGAAGGCTTGGCCAGCACGCTGGAAACGCTGATGCAACATGTCTACCGGCGCGTGCTGGCAGCGCCCATTGCCCGCGGCTGGCTGCGGCCTTAAGTCTTCGGCGCTTCCGGCTCCGCCTTCTCGAAAATCAGCTTCTTGTTCTCGTCCAGGTGGAACAGGCCGATCGGCTCCCCGGTCACCTGTTCCGGCGCTTCCATCTCGCTGCAGCCTTCCAGTTCCACGCGCCAGGCTTGCTCGCCCGCGCGCAGCGTGTAGATGTTTTCGCCCGAGCCGAACAGCTCGATTTCCACGTCCGACATCGGCAGCTGGCCCAGCGGGATGCGGCGCTGGCAATCCGGCATGCGCGTGGCGATCAGGTCGAGCGTGACGTCCTTGTTCCAGAAATGTTCCTGAATCGCGCGCACGGTCAGCGCGTGCTGGCTGCCGTCGATGTAATAGGTGGCCGAGTCGTCGACGCAGCCGGCGAGCAGCAGGGGAGTCAGGAAGAGGAGTTGTCGCATGCATGGATTCCAGGTTGCGGCGCTGGGCGCGCCCTGGGCAGTATAGAGCGTGTCTTTCTTGCCATGCAACCACGCAGGCACGGCATCGTTTCCGCATGGCTCCCGAACACCCCGTTTTTGCGAATTCGGCGATGATGAAATTCCTGATCTCTTCCATCGAGACGAGCGCAAAATGCCAGACGACGACCAGACATCCATGGCGCACGCGATGGCGCCCCCCCACGTTCCCGCGCTGCCGCTGACGCTGCGCATCAACGGCAGCGACCACCAGTTGATGGTCGAGCCGCGCGTCAGCCTGCTCGACGCCCTGCGCGAGCGCCTGCACCTGACCGGTACCAAGAAGGGCTGCGACCGCGGCCAGTGCGGCGCCTGTACCGTGCTGGTCGACGGCCAGCGCATCAACTCCTGCCTGACCCTGGCCGTCATGCACGACGGCCGCGAAATCACGACGGTCGAGGGAATCGGCCAGGAAGGCGCACCGCACCCGGTGCAGACGGCCTTCATGGACCACGACGGTTTTCAGTGCGGCTATTGCACACCGGGCCAGATCTGTTCGACGGTCGCCCTGCTGCGCGAACTGGCCGAGGGCCAGGCCAGCAGCGTGACGCAGGGCGAACGGCCGGTAGCCTTCAGCGAGGACGAGATCCGCGAGCGCATGAGCGGCAACCTGTGCCGCTGCGGCGCTTACCAGAACATCGTGGCGGCGATCCGCACCGCTGTGGGCGCATAAGGAGGCGGCGTGCATTCGATTTCCTACGAAAGGGCGCGCGACGTCGCCCATGCCATCGAGCTGGGCAGTACGCCGGGCAGCAAGTTCATCGGCGGCGGCACGAATCTGCTCGATTTATACAAAAGCGGCGTCGAGCGGCCGGTGCGGCTGATCGACGTCAGCCGGATCGCGCTGAACGGGATTGAACGCTTGCCGGATGGGGGCGTGCGCATCGGCGCCATGGCGAGTAACACGCAGGCCGCCAACCATCCGCTGGTGCGCACGCCCTACCGCGTGCTGTCGGAGGCCATCCTGAACGGCGCGTCGGCTCAGCTGCGCAACATGGCGACCGTCGGCGGCAACCTGCTGCAGCGCACGCGCTGCTATTACTTCACCGATCCGGCCTTTAAACAGTGCAACAAGCGCGAGCCGGGCAGCGGCTGCGCCGCCCTCGACGGCTTCAACCGCATCCACGCCATCCTCGGCGCCAGCGACGCCTGCATCGCCACCAATCCCTCCGACATGGCGGTGGCGCTGGTGGCGCTCGACGCCGGCGTGCGCCTGGCCGGTCCCGAGGGCGAGCGCACGCTGCCGGTCGCAGAATTCCACCGCCTGCCGGGCGACGAGCCGCAATTCGACAGCGTGATCCGGCAGGGAGAATTGATCATGGCCATCGACCTGCCGCCGTCTGCCTTCGCCGCGCGCTCGCACTATCTCAAAGTGCGCGACCGCGCGAGCTACGCCTTTGCGCTGGTGTCGGTGGCCGTTGCGCTCGACCTGCAGGATGGCGCCGTGCGCGACCTGCGCCTGGTGCTGGGCGGCGTTGCCCATAAACCCTGGCGCGCGCTGGAGGCGGAAGACGTCTTGCGCGGCCAGGCGCTGGGCGAGGAGGTGATCAAGCGCGCGGCTGCGGCTGCCGTGGCCGGCGCCCAGCCTCGTCAACACAACGCATTCAAGGTCGAGCTGGCGCAGCGTGCCATCGTGCGGGCGCTCCATTCCGCGGGAGGAATCGCATGAAGATCGTCGGCGCACCCATCAACCGGACCGACGGCTGGGCCAAGGTCAGCGGCAGCGCGCGCTATTCGGCCGAGCACCAGGTCGCGGGACTGACCTGCGCCTGGCTCGTCACCAGCACCATCCCAAGTGGACGCATCAAGCGCGTCGACACGCAGGAGGCCGATAAAGTGCCGGGCCTGCTCCTGGTGATCACCCATGAAAACGTGCTGCAGCTGCCGAAGGAAACGAAAGCGGGCAAGCTGTCGCCGCCGATCGGGCGGGTGCTGTCGCTGCTGCAGGATGCCGAGGTCCACTACAACAACCAGCCGGTCGCCGTCGTCGTCGCGGAAACGCTGGAAGCGGCGCGTGAAGCGGCTTCTCTGCTGCGCATCGAGTACGAAACGGCGCCCGCGCGGCTCAACTTCGAGCAGGCCAAGCAGCAGGTGCATCCGCCGGAAAAGGTCTTGACCGAAAAGCCGGATACCCGGCGCGGCGATCTGCAGGCGGGCCTATTGTCCGGCAGCACCAGCATCGACCTCACTTACCGCACGCCGGTCGAGCACCACAACCCGATCGAGCCGCACGCGACGATCGCCGCCTGGGAGGGCGAGCAGCTGACCCTCTACGACTCGACCCAGTACATGAAGGGCGTGCAGAAAACCGTGGCCGCCACGCTCGGCATCGAGCCGGAAAAGCTCACGGTGTTGTGCCCGTATGTCGGCGGCGGCTTCGGCTGCAAGGGTTCGGTGTGGTCGCACGTGGTGCTGGCCGCGATGGCGGCGAAGATGGTGGATCGTCCGGTAAAACTGGTGCTGGATCGTCCCCAGATGTTCGGCCCGGTCGGGCAGCGTCCCGTGACCGAGCAGCGCATGCGCCACGCCGCCATGCACGACGGCCGCCTGACGGCCAGCAGCCACGACACGGTCGCCTATACCTCAATGATCGAGGACTGGATCGAACCCTGCGGCCTCGTCACGCGCATGATGTACGAAGTGCCGAACCAGGAAACCTCGCACCGCCTGGCGCGCATGCACCTGGGTACGCCTACTTTCATGCGCGCGCCCGGCGAGGCCTCCGGCTCGTTTGCGCTGGAATCCTCGATGGACGAGCTGGCGTATGAACTCGGCATCGACCCGCTGCAATTGCGCCTGCAGAATTACACGGAACGCGACCCCGGCAAGGATTTACCGTACTCCAGCAAATCCCTGCGCGAATGCTATGAGCGGGGCGCCGAACGCTTCGGCTGGAGCCGGCGTAATCCGGCGCCGCGTTCGATGCGTGAGGGAGATACACTGGTGGGATGGGGCATGGCGACGGCCACCTATCCGACCAACCGCTCGCAGGGCAAGGCCTCGGCGACGCTGCATCCCGACGGGCGCGCTGTCTTCCGCTCGAGCACGCAAGACCTGGGCACCGGCACCTATACCGTCATGACGCAGATCGCCGCCGATGCGCTGGGCGTGCCGGTCGACCGCGTCGAATTCGAGCTGGGCAATTCGCAGCTGCCGGAGGCGCCGGTGTCGGGCGGCTCGACGACGGTCGCCAGCGTCGGCCCGGCGGTGCAGGCGGCCGGTCACGCCTTGCGGCTCAAGCTGGCCGGCATCGCCATTGCGGACGAAGGCTCGCCGCTGTTCGGTCTGCTCGCCGACGAGATCGATGTGCACGATGGCGAGCTGTTCGTGCGCGCCGAGCCGTCGAAGCGCGAGGCGATGGCGGCCATCGTGGCGCGCCATGGCGGCGAACCGGTCGAGGTCGAGGCCAGCGCCGATCCGGGCGACACCAGCGAGCATTATTCGATGCACGCTTTTGGTGCAGTGTTTGTCGAAGTCCACGTCGACGAATTGCTGGGCGAAGTGCGGGTGCCACGCGTCGTCGGCGTGTATGGCGTGGGTAAATTAATGAACGCGAAGACCGGACACAGTCAGCTGATGGGCGGCATCGTCGGCGGGCTCGGCATGGCCTTGTTCGAGGAAACCGTGTTCGACCTGCGCAACGGGCGCGCCGTCAATGGCAACCTGGCCGAATACCACGTGCCGGTGAACGCCGACATCGGGCATATCGAGGTGGAGGTCGTGGAAGAAGACGATCCCCATGTCAATCCGCTGGGGGCGAAAGGAATCGGCGAGATCGGCATCACCGGCGTGGCCGCGGCGGTGGCCAATGCCGTATATCACGCGACGGGGAAGCGGATTCGAAGCTTGCCGATCACGCTCGACAAGTTGTTGTGATGATCGAACGGTGTAACGCGTGGAGTCAGGACTCCACCCTACGAGTACCTCTGAATGTAGGGTGGAGTCCCGACTCCACGCGTCACGTGCGCCAGATTTATTGAGCAGCCTCTTCCCAACCACCACCCAACGCCAGGAACAGGTTCACCTGATCGCTCGCCAGCTTCGCATTCGATGCCGCCACCGCCGCTTCGTTCGACGCCAGCGTGCGCTCCGCATCGAGCGTGGTCAAAAAGTCGGTACGCCCAAAACGATACAGTTTCGCAGCCTGCGTCGACGCGAGCGCGCTCTGCTCGCGCGCCGCCGTCAAGGCTGCATGGCGGTCGAGTTCACGCGCATAGTTGGTCAGCGCCGTCTCCGTTTCGCGCAGCGCATTCAACACAATCCCATCGAAGCGCGCCAAGGCGGCCTGCGTCCCCGCCTCGGCCTGCGCGATGTGCATGCGCGCCGTGCTGGTGGAGGGCAGCGACCACGAGATCAGCGGCCCCAGGCTATAGCGCCAGGTATTGCTCTCGCCCAGGCCCGACAGGGCGCCCGTGCTGCCGGCCGACAGCCCAAGACTGATCTGCGGATACAGCTCGGCGGTCGCGACACCGATGCGCGCCGTGCTTGCGGCGAGTACCCGTTCGGCCTGGCGGATATCCGGCCGGCGCCGCAGCAGGGCCGCGCCATCGCCGACCGGAATCGCCGCAGCCAGCACCGGCACCCGTTCGCAACTTGCTACCGCCTGCGGGAAACGCGCCGGCGTCTCCCCGGTCAGGACGGCCAGCCGGTACAGGGCCGTGCGGCGCTGCGCTTCCAATGGCGGCAGGGCAGCGCGCAATTGTTCGAGCTGGCCGAGGGCGCGGCTGTTGTCGAGGGCGGTACCGCGTCCGAGTTTCACGCGCTGCGCCGTCGAGCGCACGAACTTGTCTTGCAGTTCCACCGAGCGGCGCGCGATCGCGATCTGCTGCCCGGACGAACAGGCCTCGAGATAGGCGCGCGTCGTCTCGGCGGCCACCGTCACGCGCGCCAGGTCGCTGGCGGCCTGGGCGGCGTCGGCATCGGCGTTCGCCGCCTCGACCGCGCGGGCGATCTTGCCGAACAAATCGAGTTGATAGGAGACGTGCAGGCCGGCGTCATAGCTGGCGCGGTCCGGCAAAGCGTGACCGACGCCGCTGGCGGCGCCCGCGGCGCGCCCGAAGCCGGGGGAGGCGGAGACGTCGGCGCTTGGCCGCCCGAGCTGCTCGGCTTCCTGCACCACGGCCTGGGCGCGCGCCAGGTTGGCGGACGCGACGCGCAGGTCGGTGTTGGCCGTGAACGCTTTTTCCACGAGAGAGTCGAGCGTGCCGTCGCGGTACAGGCGCCACCAGTGCCCCGGCAGCGCTTGCTGGCTGAAGGGTTTTTCGGCGGCGCCGGCAAATGGGGCAGCCGCATCAAGCCGTTTCACGACGGCTTGTTCCGGCACGGTGTAGTTGGGGCCGACGACCGTGCCGCAGGCCGCCAGCAGCAGCGGCAGCGCCGCCAGGGGAAGCAGACGGGTACGCATCATCACGACACCTTTTTAGAGGCCGCCGGCAGCACCTGCACGGTCGCCGTCTGTCCCGCCACCAGGCGCACGTTGTTCGGCACCGGGTCGAGGGCGACGCGCACCGGAATGCGCTGGGCCAGGCGCACCCAGTTAAAAGTCGGATTAATGTTCGGCAGCATATTGGTGCCGGTCGTGCGGTCGCGGTCCGAAATGCCTTCGGCAAAGCTCTCGACGTGGCCGGTCAGTTGCTGCTTCGCGCCCATCAGCGAGACGGCGACCGGATCGCCCAGGTGGATCGCCGCCAGCTTGGTTTCCTCGAAATACCCCTCGACGTAGAACGAGCCGCGGTCAACCAGGGCCATCACTGGGTGGCTGGCGCTGACATAGGCGCCGGCGCGCAGGTCCAGGTTCGTGACCGAACCGCTGACGACCGACACCACGCGGGTGCGTTCCAGGTTCAGGCGCGCCGTGTCACGGTTGACGACGGCTTGCGCCAGTGCCGCACGGGCTTGCTCGACGCGCGATTGTCCCTGCTCGCGCGTTTCCTGCGCCACCAGCTCGTCGAGCTGGACGTTGCGGCGCGCTTCGCGTTCGGCCTGCCTGAGCGCCACCTGCGCCGCCTGCTCGGCGGCCTCGGCCTGGCGCAGGGCCAGTTCGAAGCGGGCGCGGTCGACCTCGAACAGGACGTCGCCCGCCTTTACCTGCTGGTTGTCGTGCACGAAGACCTTGGTCACCTGGCCGGTGACGTCGGGCGCGACCTGCACGACGTAGGCCTTGACGCGGCCGTCGCGGGTCCAGGGTTCGATTTCATAGTGGCGCCACAGCTGCCAGCCCGCGAACAGGGCGCCGGCGGCGGCGAGTACCGTGATGCCGACGCGGGTAAAGCCTTGAGGAGAAAATTTCATATCGTTTACATTAAAACCAGTTGGAACCAATAAAGACGAGGCTGCCCAGTACGATCACGAACAGCGAAAAATCGAACAGCGCCGGGTGCCACACATGGCGATAAAAACCGGTGCGGGCCAGCAGCGCGCTGCACAGGCGGGACACGCCGAAGGCAAGCAGGGCCAGCAATAACAGCGGCGGAAAATAAATGCCGTAGAGGCTGACTTCACCGATCATCGGATTTCCTTTTCGAGCAGGGCGGAAGGTTCGTAAGGGGCCGCTTGCGGGAACAGGTCGCGCCGCATGCCGGCCAGCGAGGCCAGCGCCGTGCCGCGCGCGCCGGACACCTGCGCCGCGCTGACCGAACGCAGCACGTTGTCGAGCGAGGCCAGCAGGCGCGCTTCCGCCACCGGCTCGATGTGCGGACGCGCCTCGAAATGCTGCGACAAATGTTCGAACAAGGCCCACAGCGCGGCCTGGCTGCGGCCGAGTTCGCTACGAACGGCAAGCAGTTGCGTCATGTTCAGGCCGATGCGCAGGTCGACCAGGGCGTCGCTCGCCTGCAGATCCTGTTGCGGACCGGCCAGCGCCAATCGCGGCGTCAGGAGGGCGATGCGGTCGACCATGCGCGCCGAAAATTCCGGCACGGATGGAACATGGCGGCCGTCGCCGATGCGAATCAATTCTCCCCAGCCGGCACGCAGCAGGCGGCGCGCGGTCCAGCCGGCGCCGACGCTGCGGAACACGCCGATCACCAGCACCGCCAGGGCCAGGCCGGCCAATTGCGCCAGCGTGGAATTGATGAAGGAGGCGGCGTCGGCCGTGTTCGTGTCCTGCAGGGCCAGGGTGCCGGCGATGCCGAACATGAAGGGCATCGCCTTGCCGAAGGTGCTGGGACGCGCGATCAGCACGCCCAGCAGCAGGAAGGCCGGGGCGCAGGCCAGCACCAGCATCTCGAAACTGTGGATCGCCGGCAGCACCGCCAGCAGGTAGAACGCCGACAGCGGCACCGAATAAATCGTCCAGACCAGGAAACCTTTAATGAAAGGCACGGGGTCGTCCTGGGTGGCGAAGAAGCAGGACATCACGGCCGCCATCATCGGCATCGCGGCGCCCGAAGGCCAGCCGGTCAGGATCCAGAACGCGCAGCCGGCCAGCGTCGCGATCACGGCGGCAGCGGCCGACACCAGGGCCATGCCGCGGTCCAGGTGCAGGGCCTGCGCTTTCACGGGCGGCAAGTGATAGGCGGTTTCCGGCAGGGCGCCGCTGGCTCCCTGGCCGATGTGGGCGCGCAAGGCTTGCGTGTCGACGCAGACGTCGACCAGCGCGCGCAGGCGGGCGGCCAGGTTCAGTTGCAGCAAATCTCGCCAGTCGGCGTGGCGGCCGGCCGCGGGTGTGAGCTCATCGATGGCCTCGCGCAGGGCCTGGGCCGTGACCGGCGGGATGGCATCCTTGCGGGTGCCGGTCCAGGCCGTGATGTCGGCCAGCACGGCGCGCCAGCGCGCATCCGACACGCCCAGCTCGCGCAGCGCCTGCAGCCGGTCCTCGATCGAGGACAGCAGCGGCACCATGGCCGCCAGGCGTTCCTGCAGCGCGTGGATCGCGTTCGCCGTCCAGCGCAGGTGCGAGGTGTCGAAGGGCAGGTGAACCGCCATCATGCGCAGTTCGGTGATGTCGCCGGCCAGCTTGCGGCGGTCGAGCGAGTTGTTGCCGTTCGCGGCGGGCGCCAGGGCGTCGCCGATCCAGGCCTGGGCATCGCGCAGGGCGTGATCCAGGCGCGCCAGCAGCACCGGCGCAAAACCCTGCGGGAACACCAGCGAGTGCACGACGGTCGCGCAGCTGATGCCCAATAAAATTTCCTCGACCCGGGCGAGGGCAATATCGAAAATGGTGCCCGGTTCGTTGACGGCCGGGAAGGCGATCAGTCCGGCCGTATAGCCCGCCAGCATCAGCACATAGGAACGCGGCGTGCGGTCGAGCAGGGACACGTACAGGCAGCCGCCCACCCACAGCGCCAGCACCAGCGACAGCAGCTCGGGAGAATTCGCGAACAGCGGCACCAGGATCACGGTGGCCAGCGCGCCCAGCAGCGTGCCGGCGAAGCGGAACACGGCTTTCGAGCGGGTGGGGCCGGCAAAGGGCGCTGCGACGATGTACGCCGTCATCAGAGCCCAGAATGGTCGCGGCAGTCCGATGCGCATCGCCAGGTAAAGCGCAAGCATCGCTGCCGCAAAACTTTTAATCGAGAACAGGGCCTCGTTTTTCGACATCCACTTCACGCCTGCCGGTCTCCGCTATCCGGCTTGCCGATGCGCGCCTGGATGCTGGTCAGCACGCGCAGGCAGGCGTCGATGTCTTGCGGCGACACGCCTTCGAACACGCTGCGGCGGAAGGGGATCAGGGCTTCTTCCATCTGCGCAGCGCGGGTGCGGCCTTCTTCGGTCAGCTGCAGGATGCGGGCGCGCCGGTCTTGCGGGTCCTCGTGCCGCTCGATCAGGCCGCTGTCGATCAGCAGGTCGACCACGCGCACCAGCGAGGACGGTTCCAGGCCAAGGGCGTCGGCTAGCACGCCGGGACGCACGCCATCCTGGCCGAGGCGGCCCAGGATCAGCACCGGTAACGCGGTTGCCTGCGACAGGCTGTACCCGGAGGCGACCTTGTCCGCCATCGATTTGTAGGCGCGCGACGCGTGGGTGAGCGTGGCGGTGAGCTGGATCAGGGTCTGGTCGAAGGCGTCCATGGTGTCGGCATTTAATTTGATTATGAAAGTTTAGCATGCGAAGTAAATTCTTGCAGGCAGCGCGCCACGGCGCCAACGGCGCCGACGGCGTCGGACGATGCGGATTCCGGATGTGCGGTGTGTTTTGGTTACAGGTGAGGAATCGCCGCCAGCGAGGCGGGCAAGTCAAACTCATGCTCCGGCGCCACCTTGCGCAGCACCTCGATCGGTGCATAGCCCCAGTGCACAGCCGCAAAGGCAACACCGGCACGGCGGGCGGCATCGGCATCGGTAGCCTGGTCGCCGATGTAGAGCGCAGCCGAGGGCGCCGTCGCCGCGCGTTTGAGCACCTTGCGGATGCGCGCGGTCTTGCCGAAGATCGACATGCCGCATTCGTATTGGCTGATCAGGGAAGACAGGTCCGGCCCCAACACCCGGCGCACATTGTCTTCGGCATTCGAGGAAACAATGGTCAGCTGGATATCGCCGCGTGCCAGTTCGCGCAGGGCATGTTCGACTTGCGGAAACAGGCGCACCTGACCCGCGTTCTCGCGCATCAGGGTTTTAAACGATGCTGCGGCCAGCGGCAATTTCCACGCCGGCATGCCGACGTGGCGCATGATCTCGCGCGTATCGAAATGACGCAGGCGCTCGACGTGTGTATGGTCGATGCGCCGAAAGCCGTGTTCGTCAGCGATCCGGTTGAAGACGCTGAGGAAGAACGGAAACGAGTCGGCTAGGGTGCCGTCGAAGTCGAAAATGGCGAGGCGGTAGCGCATGGCGCTTCCATGATACACAGGCTGAGGTAAGGTAGCGCACCCTCAGGCCTCGGTGCGCTCCGGCACCACGAAGGCCAGGCTTTCCTCGAACGAGCGCAGCACCATGTCGACGTGCTCCTGCACCACCGCCTGGTTCGCCGCCGTCTCGCCGAAGGGCAGGCGGATCGTCACCAGTAAGGCGTTCGGCAGGCCGGCGCGCAGTTCGTCGGCCACGCGCATCCACTGCTCCAGCGTCGCTTCCACCGGGTAGATCAGGAACACGGTCGAAATCAGGTCGGCCTTGTCCGGACCCGGATTGTCCTGGTCGGCGCCGACCACGACGCTGCGCGCATCGACGTCGAGCTCGCGCAGGGCGCGCACCAGCAGTTCCGTCAGCAGGTCGTCGCGCTCGGTGCCGAGACCGGCACACAGCACGATGGAGTGCGAAGGGACGTCCAGCGAACCCTGCCAGCGGCCCAGGCGCGCTTCGCGCATCTGGCGCAGGTGGGCGCCGACATTCGCGTCCAGCAGCGACACGCGGCCCTTGCGGCGCTTGCGCATCGGCTCGCTCGACACCGGGGTCAGCGTGGCGGCGACGTCGGCGATCGTCGTGCGGATGTGCGCGGCCTGCGCCGTCTCGAGGTGGCCGGTGCGCTGCTCGGCTGCCGCCATCGAAATCCCCGGCAGCAGGATCTGGTCGCAATAGCGCGCGAAGCTGTGGCGCTCGAGATAGCTGCGCGCGTCGGAAATGATACTGTGTGTCTCACCCGCGAGCACGCGTTGATAAAAGCGCTGGGCCACGTTCACGTTCGGCACGTCGCCCAGCAGGATCGTGATCGGCTCCAGCGCGCGCACGTGGCGGCCCGCCACTACCAGGCACAAGGTCAATGGCGTCGACAGCAGCAGGCCGACCGGCCCCCACATCGCGCCCCAGAACAGGGCCGAGACGATCACCGCCAGTGGAGACAGCCCGGAGCTTTGCCCGTACACCTTGGGCTCGACCACGTTGGCCACCATCAGCTCGAGCGCCACGAACATCGCCAGACAGGACAGCGCCATCGTCCAGCCTGGATCGATGGCGGCGACAAAGATCGCGATCAGCACGCCCGCCACCATGATGCCGACATAGGGCACGAAGCGCAGCAGGCCGGACAAGGCGCCCCAGAGAAGCGCATGCGGCACCCCGAAGGCCCACAGCAGCACCCCGACCAGCGCCCCGAAGGTCAGATTCACGACGAACTGCGACAGGAAGAAGCGCGACACGCCGCGCGTCGCGTCCGACAGCGCGCGCACCGTACGGCTGATCTCGGCCTGACCGGCCAGCCGGATCACGCGGTCGCGCAGGGATTCGTGTTCGAGCAGGATAAACACCAGCAGCACCAGCACCAGGCCGGTTTCTCCGATCGGTCCCCAGGCCAGCGAGAACAGGCGCGCCAGCGTATCGCGGGTGGTGGCGCGCGGCGCGCGGATCTCGACCGGCAGCGGCTGGTTCGCGCTGGTGGTCAAGGTGCCGCGGCGCACGGTGACGGGCGGCGGCGGCGCTACGGGCGATTGCGGCGCGACGGCGCTGAGTTCCGCTTCCAGGCGCGCGAAGGGGCGCTCGGTCAGCTCGCGCACGCGTTCGATTTTTGACTTGATCGCCGCGCGGTATTCCGGCAGGTCGCGCGTCACCGCCACCAGCTGGAAGGCGAGCACGGTGCCGACGCCGACCACGCAGGCGCCGGCCAGCAGCACCGACACCAGCGTCGCAGGCAGGCGCGGCAGGCCGACGCGGCGCAGCGAGCGGATCAGCGGCGCCAGCACCAGGCTCAAAACGGTGGCCAGCGCCAGCGGCTCGAGCACGTCGCGGCCGAAATACAGCAGGCCCAGGATGCAGGTGGCGGTGACGACCGAACTGGCGGTCAGTTTGCTGAACAGGCTAGATTCGCGCATCGGGGCAGTGCTGTCAAAGGACGATCGGTGGAGGGCGGTGCATGAAAATGCACGGCGCAGTCTAGCACCAATGGCAACCCGGCTGTTCCGCGGCCCTCAGACCTGCGCCAGCGTGGACAGCAGCCGCGCCGCCTCGACCGGTTTCACGAAGTGGCGGTCGAAGCCGGCCTGGCGCGAGGATTCGCGGTCGCTGCCCTGGCCGTAGCCGGTCAGCGCCACGTATAGCGCGCCGGCCAGTGTTGGTTGCGCGCGCAGCTGGCGCGCCAACGCATGGCCGTCGATCAGCGGCATGCCGATGTCGAGGATGAACACCTCGGGCGGATCAGCCAGCGCCGCATCGAGGGCCTCACGCGGATCGTTGATGGCCTGGACCCGGTGCCCGGCCGCATCGAGCAGGGCCGACAGGGTTGCGGCCGCATCGACGTTGTCGTCGACCAGCAGGATGCGCAGCGCGCGCACGGCAGGCGGCGTATCGCTGCCGGCCGGTGCGTCCGGACGCGGCAGCTGCGCCGCCGCCGGCAGTTCGACCGTGAAGGTACTTCCCGTGCCGGGACCGTCGCTGTGCGCCGCTACCTGGCCGCCATGCATGCCGACGATGTTCTTGACCAGGGCCAGCCCCAGTCCGAGACCGCCCTGGGCCCGGTCCGGCGTGCGCTTGCCCTGCACGAACAGGTCGAAGATATGCGGCAGCAGCGCCGGCTCGATGCCGTTGCCGTCGTCGCGCACGGCGATGCGCACTACGCCGTTTTCGACTTCGAGCGCAAGCGTGATGTGGCCGCGCGGCGGCGTGTACTTGGCGGCGTTGGCCAGCAGGTTGGCCGTCACCTGGATCAGGCGCGCGCGGTCGCCCAGCACGCTCGCCGGGGCCGAACCGAGCTGCAGCGCCAGCGTGTGGCGTCCGGATTCGAGCAGCGGATGCACCTGCTCGGCGGCGCTGGTGACGACGCTTTTGACGTCGACCGGCGCCTTCTCCAGCTGCACCATGCCGCGCGTGACGCGCGAGACGTCCAGTAGGTCGTTGACCAGCGTTGTCATGTGATTGACCTGGCGCGAGATGACTTCGCTGTACTGGCGCACCTTGTCCGGATGGTTCGGCGCCAGGCGCAGCACCTGGGCCGCGGCGCTGATCGGCGCCAGGGGATTCCTCAGCTCGTGCGCCAGCATCGCCAGGAATTCGTCCTTGCGGTGGTTCGCTTCCTGCAGCTCTTCCTCGAAGCGCTTGCGATCGGTGACGTCGCGCGTGGTACCGGCAATCGCCTCGACTTCGCCGTCGGGTCCGAGGATCGGCACGAAGATGTAATCGTAGATCCGCCGTCCGAAGGTGCCGTTGAACGGGACGTCGCCGCGGATCGGCGCCTTGGTGGCCTTGACCTGCTCGATCTCGCGGTCGTGCATGGCCGCGTGCCAGGGCTCGTAGCCGAGTTCCCAGCAGGTCTTGCCGATGGCTTCCTCGAAGGTCTTGCCCCACATCTGCAACAGCACGGCGTTGGCATAGGTGAACCGATGTTCGAGGTCGAACACGTAGGCCAGGTCGGGCGAGTTCGAAAGCACGGTTTCATAGAGGCGCCGGCGGCGTTCGGATTCCTCGGCCATGGCGGCCAGCTCGCGCTCGGCGGCGGCGTGGCGCGCCGCGTTTTCCTGCTCGCGCAGGTGGCGTTCGGTGAGCAGGGCCAGCAGGTCGATGAAGTAGCCGATCTCGCCGGCCAGCGCCGCGTCGGGCGCGTTCGGTGCCGGATGAAAGAAGGCCAGGGTGCCGAGCACGCGTCCGCCCGGCGAATGCAGCGGGAAGGACCAGCACGAACGCACGCCGTGTTGCGCCGCCAGGGGCAGGTAGGGTGCCAGCAGCGGTTCGGCCAGCACGTCCTCGACCACGACCACCTGGCCGCTGTGCGCCGCACGGCCGCAGGAGGCTTCGTTGGGACCCACTGGCAGGACCGCCAGCGCGTCGGCAAAGGCGGCCGGCAGGCCGGCCGCTGCGGCCATGCGCAGCTGGCAGGCGGCCGGGTCGAACCGGTAGAAGGCGGCCCAGGCCGCGGCGCCGATCAGGCGGCGCGCCTCCTCGAGCAGGCTTTGCAGGATGACGTCATAGGAGGCCCCACGTACCGCTTCCGACAGGACCTGCTTCAATCCGTCGAAATTCAAGCCAGCTTCACTGGACCTCATCGTATGCGCCATGCGTATTGAAAGAATCCCGATTCTACCCCGTACGCATGGCAGAAGCCGCCACGTTCGGCGCGCGGTTCAGGCAAGCAGCGCGGGAATCAGCGAGCGGTGCGCCGCCACGCCCGCCATGGCGCCGTCGGCCACGGCAAAGGCGACGTTCCCGGCAGGGCGCGCCATGTCGCCGGCGCAGAACACGCCCGGCACGCTGCTCGCCTTCATCGCGTCGGTACGCACGAAAGCGCCCATCGGGCCTTCCTCCATCTCGCAGCCCAGCTGCGCCGCGATCGGGCTGGCCACATGCATCCGCGTGGCCACGAACAGGCCCGCCATCGGCAGCACGCGGCCGTCCTGCAGCACGACCTCGGCTTCGCCCTGGACACGCGCGATGCCGGTGCGCTCGAGGGTGACGCCGCGCGCGGCCAGCGCCGCCAGCTGATCCTGGTCCGGCTCGAAGGCGCCGTTCAGGAAGAAGGTGACCTTGCCCCAGTCCGGCAGCATCAGCGCGTGGTGCATCGACAGCGGGCCGACGGCCAGCACGCCGATGGCGCCGGCATCGAGTTCGTAGCCGTGGCAGTAGGGGCAGTGGAAGACGCTGCGGCCCCAGCGTTCAGGCAGGCCTTCGATCGCCGGCAGTTCGTCGCGCATGCCGGTGGCCAGCACCAGGCGGCGGCCGGCATAGGTGGCGCCTTCAAGCAGCGTCACGGCAAAGCCGTCTCCCTCGGCCTGCGCCTGCGCCGCGGTGCCCTCGGCCCAGCTCACGCTCGGATACTGCAGCAGCTGTTCGCGCGCGGCGGCGGCAATCGCGGCCGCCTCGGCGCCGTCGCGGCTCAGGAAGCCGTGCGAGTGCCGTGCAAAACGGTTGCGGCGCTGGCCGGCGTCGATCACCAGTACGCGCTTTCTCGCCCGTGCCAGCTGGGTTGCGGCCGACAGGCCGGCGTAGCTGCCGCCGATGACGATGACGTCGAATTCAGGTGTGCTGGTGTGCATGGTGTTCTCCCAGGTGTTGTGCGTACTGTGCGTTGAAGCGTTCGGACAGCTCGGCCAGCGAGACCTCGCCCAGGCGCTTGACCAGCAGGGCCTCGGCTTCGTCGAAGGCGCTGGCCAGCGACTGGTTGACGACCTTCTCGACCAGGCAGGCGGGATTGTCGACCCGGTTCCCCATCGCGAACACGGTGGGCGCGCCGACGGCCTCGTAGATGTCGCGCAGGCTCACCTGCCGCAAATCCGCCGTGATCACCCAGCCGCCGCCATGGCCCTTGCCCGAGCCGACATAGCCGCGTTCGCGCAGGCCGGCCAGCGTGCGCCGCACCAGTACGGCATTCGTGTGCAGGAAGCCGGCCAGCTCCTCCGAGGTGAGAGGGCGCTCGCTGTGGGCCATGTGCAGCAGCAGGTGCAGGATCGAAGAAAGTCGGGAATCGCGTCTCATGTAACTTATGATAGTACAAAAAAGTGCGGCATGCACGGCGCCTTCTTTTTCAATAGTGTGTTTGGGTAGCGTGAACAGCCTTACAATCTTGTCATCTTCATCATCTGCGAAGCGTCGATCATGGCCCAAATCCATCCTGCCGGCTGGCGCGAGATGTCCGTCACCGGTGCTGCCACCCGCGAGATCGAAACCCTGTCCCTGCTCGAGCAGCGGCTCAGCGACACCCCTTACAGCATCTACCATGGCGTGCACTGGACGAACGTCGAGCAGGGTTATTCGGTGTACGGCGACGTCGATTTCATCATCGTCGCCCCCAACGGCCGCATGCTGCTGATCGAGCAGGTCGCCGGCTTCCTCAACGAGACGCCGGACGGCCTGGTGAAGAATTTCCAGGGCAAGCCGAGAAAAATACGCGCCCACATCCTGCACACGATCGAAGGCCTGACGCGGCGCTACCAGGGCGAGCTGTCGATCGACTACCTGCTGTACGCCCCCGACTACACGGTGCGCGACCCGAACCTGGCCGGCATCGACCCGCGCCACATCATCGACGCCACCAACAAGGGCAAACTCGCCCGCATCATCCGCGAGGCGCTGCCGATCACGGAGAAGACCGACGAATTCGACAAGGTCACGCGCTACCTCGGCGACACGCTCAGCCTGCGCCCCGACCCCAGCTCGATGATCGGCTCGGCCACGCAGATGGTGACGCGTCTGTCCGGCGGCCTCGCCACCTGGGCGCGCCGCCTCGAATTCGAACCGTATCGTTTGCGCGTGGTCGGCACCGCCGGCAGCGGCAAGACCCAATTGGCGCTGGCCGAGTACCAAGCCGCCCTGGATGCCGGGCTGCGTCCGCTGTACGTCTGCTTCAACCGCCCGCTGGCCGACCACATCGAAAAGCTGGTGCCGCCGGGCGGGCGCGTCTCGACCTTCCACATGCTGTGCGACGCCTACATGCGCGCCCGCGACGTCACACCCGATTACTCCACTCCCGAAGTCTGGGACGACATCGAAAGAGCGCTGGCCGACGTCGCGTTCCCCGAGACCTGGCAATACGACGTCCTGATCGTCGACGAAGGCCAGGATTTCTCGACGGGCTGGCGCGACATCGTGCTCGCCATGCTCAAGCCGGGCGGCCGCGCGATCTGGCTGGAAGACCCCGACCAGAATTTATACGGCAAGCAGATGGTGGCCCTGCCGGGCTGGGTGAAACTCCATTCCGACACCAACTACCGCAGCCCGCGCCAGATCGTGCAGATGCTGAAATCGATGGGCGCCGCGCGCGAACCGGTCGAAGCGGGCAGCCCGTTCAAGGGCGCCGACATCGAAGAGCTGACCTATCCGGAAGGCGACGTCGAAGCGATGCTGGCCCAGACCCGGCGCGCGGTGACGAGCTGCCTGGCCGCGGGCTTTGGCCGCCACGACATCGCCATCTGCTCCTTCCGCGGACGAGAAAAATCCGCGATCCTGAACCTGGACAAGCTGAGCGACGCGCATACGCTGAAATCGTTCACGGGCCACTACGACCTGTTCGGCAATCCCGTGTTCAGGGAAGGCGGATTGCTGGCCGAATCGGTATATCGCTTCAAGGGCCAGTCGGCGCCGGCGCTGATTTTCACCGAGATCGACTTCGAGGACATGACCGAGCTCGTGCTGCGCAAGCTCTTTGTCGGCATGACGCGGGCGCGTCTAAAACTGGTGCTGGTGATGAGCGACCGGGCCTCGCTGCAGCTGCTCGACCGGATGTAGGCGTGCGCCGCCATTACGAGAAGACGGACCTGCCGCTCGAGCAGGTGCGCCGCTACCTCGAGTCGGGGCCGCTGGTGCTGGTGAGTTCGGCGTGGCAGGGCGAGCGCGACATCATGACGATGGGCTGGCACACGGTGATGGAATTCAGACCTTCGCTGGTCGGCTGCGTGATCGCGCGTTCGAACCACACGTTCGAACTCGTGCGCCAAAGCCGCGCCTGCATGCTGAACGTGCCGACCGTGGACCTGATCGATGAGGTGGTCGGCATCGGCACCCATTCCGGCAGCGAGGGTGACAAGTTCGAACGCTTCGGCTTGAGCGCAGAGCAGCAGGAAGGCGTGGAGGCGCCGGCGATTGCCGAATGCGTGGCCAGCTTCGGCTGCCGTCTGCACGACGACAGCCTGGTCGACAAATATAATTTCTTTATCTGGGAAGTCGTGTCCGCACGGGTCGCGCACTCGCCGCGGCATCCGCGCACGCTGCACTACACGGGCGATGGCGAGTTCATGGTCGCCGGCAAAATCGTCAGGCGGCGCACGCCGGGCATCCTCGCCAAGGAACCCTGACCCGGCCCTCAAGCCTGGTCGCCGCTGCCTTCCTGCTGCGCCACCTTCACACAATTGCGTCCGCCGTGTTTGGCCTCGTACAGCGCCAGGTCGGCCGCGTGCACCAGCGCGCGCATGGTGTTCCCGTGTGCCGGATACGAGGCCACGCCGATCGAGGCCGTGGCCGCGATGCGCTGGCCGTCGTGCAGCACGTCGCCGGCGGCGATCGCCAGGCGCAGCGCGTCGGCGCGTCTGGCGGCGTTGCCGGTGTCGCAGTCGGGCAGCAGCACGACCATCTCTTCGCCGCCCATGCGGCAGGCGACGTCGCAGGAACGGATGTTCTCGCGCAGCGTGAGCGCCACCTTGCGCAGGATGGCGTCGCCGGCTTCGTGGCCGTAGGTATCGTTGATGCGCTTGAAGTGGTCGAGGTCGAGCACCAGCACCGAGACCGGTGCGCCGTTGCGCTCGGCCCGCGCCAGTTCCCGTTTCAGGACCTCGTCCATGTAGCGCCGGTTGTAGAGCTGGGTCAGCGGATCGATGATCGACTGCTGGCGCAGAGAGACGCGCAGGCGCACGTTGCTCAGCGCCAGGCCCAGCTGCTCGGCCAGCTGCCCGATCCAGGCGCGCCGGTCCTCGGCGTCATGCGCCAGGCCTTCTCCGGTGACGGTGAGGCAGCCGATCACGTCGCCCTGCGTAACCAGCGGCAGGCACAGGCGGTCGAGCGCGGGATCGGTCACGTGGCGGCAGGCGAGTCCGCCTTCGCCGCCGGCGTAGGCATGCGGACTGCCGCGCCGCAGCGCCCAGCAGTCGAGCGCTTCGATGATGTCGGGTTCGCCCGTGGCATTGCCCCAGCCGGCTTTTCTCTCGAGGATGTCGCGCGAGTTGTTGTACAGGTAGAGGCTGCCCGACAGCTGCGGCAGCAGGCGCGGCAGGTAGCTGGCGATGACGGTGGCCGATTCGTCGGTCGACTCGGCCAGCTCCAGCGAGTGCATCAGCTCGGCGCTGCGGAACAACAGATCGTTCTGCTGCGAGATGCGCTCGGTCGTCAGGCGCGCCTGGCCGGCGGCGGCCTGCGCCTTGCGCTCGGCGGCATCGCGCTGGCGCAGCACGCGGGTGGCCGCGAGCAGCACGGCGCCCAGGAACAGGATGTTGGTGATCGTCGCCACCAGGCTGGCGTTGGCCGCGGAGTTCGAGATCGACAGCAGCCGGTCACTCAGGGCGGCGCGGCGCTGGGCATCGATTTCCACCTCTTTGCCGATCAGCTGGCGCAGGCGGTCCATCTGCGCCTTGCCGGTCCCGGTAGCGATGAAGGCCGCGGCCTTGTCGAAACCGTGCTCGCGGCGCAGCTCGATGGTGAGGGCGACGGTGCGCATTTTGTGCGCGGTACCCTGCTCGATGGCGGTGTTGCGCGTGCGCTCTTCCGGACTGCGCATTTCCTGGCGCAGGTTCTGTTCGATTGCAGGGATGCTGTTGACGGCCGCGTGATACGGCTCAAGGAAGCGTTCGTCGCCGGTGACGACGAAGCCACGCTGCGCCGTCTCGGCATTGAGCAGCATTTCGAGCAGGGTCATCTGCAGGCGTTCGATCTTCGCAGCGCTGCGCAGTTCCGCCAACGCCGTCGTCACCTGGCCGTTGACGATCATGGGCAAGGCCGCCACGGTCGACATGACGAGGATGATCGCGGCGGCGGCAAGCTTGATCTTTGTTTCGAATTTCATTTGTGGAAGCGGCGTGCATCGGACGCCGGTAGGGTAGCACACGTATGGATGAGCGATTTCCTCGTGGCGCGTCCTGAAATGTTTCAAACTGTGTACGGAGTGGTAACACTTCTGCAAGCTCGGCTATGATGGCGCCCGGTCGGCAATATCAGCAGCGTTCGCTTCGGTAAGGTCGGGAAGCAATGTTGTCTGACAGGGATGTGGATGAAAGAAGCAAATCGCGTAGTGCCTCTCGTGGCTGCAGCACAGCCAACACAATTCGGTCTCATCAATCTTTTAAAAGCAGTCGCGGCGCAGCTGATCGTGCTGCACCATCTCGCCTTCTACGGTCCGATGACGGACCACGCACAGCCCTTAGCGCCGGACTTGTTCGACTGGCTGGCCGGCGATGCGCGCATTGCCGTGCAGGTGTTCCTGGTCATCGGCGGCTTCCTGGCCGCGAAATCGCTCTCGCCTCGGGGCGCGCCTGGACTTAGCGACCCGCTGGGGAAGATCGGGCGCCGCTATCTCAAGCTGGCGCCGCCCTTCATCGTGGCGATGCTGCTGGCGGTGGGCGCCTCTGCCCTGGCCAGCACGTGGATGACGCACGATTCGATATCAAGCCCCCCGAGCATGGGGCAACTGGCGGCGCATGCGCTGCTGCTGCACGATGTGCTGAGGTATGAGGCGCTGTCGGCCGGCGTCTGGTATGTCGCGATCGATTTCCAGCTGTATGCGGTGCTGGCCCTGCTGCTGTGGGGCTGCGGCCGCCTGGCAGGGAAGCGCAGGCTGCCCTGGCTGATGCCTGCCGTGATGACGGTGGTGGTAGCCAGCTCGCTGCTGTACTTCAATCTCGATTCCGACTGGGACGTGTGGGCGCCGTATTTCCTCGGCAGTTATGGCCTGGGTGCCCTGGCCTGGTGGGCGAGCGATCCCCTGCGCCGTCCGCGCAGCGTCGCCGTGCTGCTGCTCATGGCGGCAGTGCCGACGCTGCTGGCCTTGACGCTGGACTTCCGCAGCCGCATTGCGGTCGCCCTGGCGCTGGCCTGCGCGCTGGTCCTGTTCGGCCGGGCGCGCACGCCGTCAAATGCGAACGCAGCGTGGAGCCTGGTCGGGAGGATGGGGAAAATCTCGTATGCGGTCTTCCTCGTTCATTTCCCGGTCTGCCTGGTCGTCAACGCCGCGTTCGCGCGCTTCGTGCCGGCCGACGTGCATCTGCAGGCCGCCGGCACCGTGCTCGCCTGGGGATGCAGCCTGCTGGCCGGGGCCGCGTTCTGCCGCTGGGTCGAGCTGCCGATCGGGCGTGCCGTCTCGCTGGTCACGGTGCGCGTCGCCCCGCAGCCGATGGGCTTGAAAGGCTGAGGCGGCGCGCCGGATCAAGCCATCTCAGAGTTCGCTGGTCTTGATATGGGCCAGCGGCTGCAGGATGCCGGCGTCGAGTTCCTGGAACCCGTGCCCGTTCGCGGCCCGTTGCGGCCAGTCGCGGTTGGCGAGGGCCGACTTGCCGAGGGCGACGATGTCCGTCTTGCCGTCGGCGAGGATGGCGTTGGCCGCGTCGGGTGTGCCCAGCTTGCCGTTGGCAATGACCGGCAGCTTGCCGAAGCGCTTGGCATAGCCGGCCAGGGTGTCGCCGTCGCTGTTCGTCTCGCTGAAGGCGGGCGCCTGGGCATCGTGTTCCGTGGTGTGGATGTAGTCGGCGCCGGCGGCGGCCACGCTAGTGAAGATGATCTCGGCGTCCCGCTGTCCGTTCGCCCATTTATGGTGATAGTCGTTCACCTTGCCCTGCGAGATGCGGATGCCGACCAGGAAGCCAGGTCCCACCGCCGCGCGCACCGCCTGCACCACCTCCACCAGCAGGCGCACCCGGTTCTCGGTCGAGCCGCCGTACCAGTCGGTACGCTGGTTGGTGTAGTCGGTCAGGAACTGGTCGAGCAGGTAGCCGTTGGCGCCATGCACCTCGACCCCATCGAACCCGGCCTGTTTCGCACGCAGCGCGGCGGCGGCAAAGGAGTCGATGACGTCGGCGATCTCCTGTTCCGTGATCTCGCGCGGCATCGCGTAGGGACCCTCGCCGCGGTAAAAGCCCAGCTGCTCCCCCTTCGGCTGCACCGCCGACGGGCCGACGCTCTCCTTGGTGCGGTGATTACCCTGGCTCAGTGCGCCGGCATGCATCAGCTGCATCACCACTTTCGCGCCGGCGCCGTGGACCGCCTCGACCACCGGTTTCCATGCCTGCGCCTGGGCGTCGTCACCGATGCCGGGCTGGTGCAGGTAGCCCTGGCTGTGGGCCAGGTCGGGATAAATGCCCTCGGTGATGACGAGTCCGAAGCCGCCCTCGGCGAAGCCCTGGTAATAGCGGATCATGTCGTTGGTCACCTAACCGTCTTCGGTGGCGCTGATGCGCGTCATCGGGGCGACGGCGATGCGGTTCGCGAGTGAGACGGTACCTAGCTGGATAGGGGCGGACCATAGATGCTGTGATGTCATCGTGTTCTCCGTAAGGGTGGGATGGCGTGTTCGATGCATGCAATGCCGCGTCGGCGCATGCGCGAGGCAGGGGGCCGGCATCGGGCGTGTGGGATGTGCATTGGCGAAATGAACCTGGAGCCAATGCTGCATGCAATTATCTATGAGGCAGTGTAAAACCTCAGCGTGCCAGCGTATCGCACGTTTCTTCGAGGCAGGCTGCCGTTGCGCTGTTTCTGTCTCTAGTTCGGGTCGATATGAATCGACTCATAGGTGCCGGCATCAATCGGCTCAGGCACTTCGAGCTTCAGTCGCGGAATCTTCTCGTACAAACGAAGTTTGAATTCGTCGCTGTCTTTCGCGTAATGGCAGCGGCGGTGACAGTTCGGGCACAAGGCGACTGCGTTGGTCGGAGTGTCCGAACCATGGCTGGCGAGCGGCATCACGTGGTGGACCTCCAAATACGGTAGCCCGTCGTTACCGATAAATGGTGCAGGGTGATCGCAGCCTTCGCAGGTTCCTTTGGCTACGTTGAGAACCCATGCCTTGACCGCAGGATCACGCACATAGTTGGCACTCGACTTGAGGACGACTGGCGGATGCTTGGCGCCTGTCGGCATCTTTAGGTAGGCTTGGCTGCGTAGTGTGGAGACCTGGACCGAGAGAGCATGTCCATCAGCTGTCGGCACATAGGCAGTTAGAAAGCCGATATCGTTTTGCCTCAGCAGCTCGACCATTTTCTCCTTCACGGCGCTGCCTATGTTTCGTGCAGGGAGATAGCCGGCAATGTACGGCATCTTGAGTTCGTATAGCGCCGCCGAAATGTTCTGCATGCGGAACTCGACCGATGCCTTTGTCCGTCCTACGAGTGGCCCCTCTCGGAGGGCACGATTGATCTGGGCTTTGTTGTAGCTTGCGCCTTGTAATTCCAAACGAAGCATTCCCAAATACGCGCGCACTGCGCTCGTCAATTCCTCATCGCTCCATGAGGTTTTGCTTTCGGTAGCGATGTCGAGAGGTTGGGTCATGAAGTAGGCTGAGCAGTCGCACCGCAGTCTACTTTTTGTTCAATATCTTTTCAACAAATTATCTCGGCCACTGTAGCGCTTAGTCGTCTAATGCGCGGCCAGTCATGCAATCCTCCTAAAATCTTTCGACCTAGCAACGTTCATTTGGTAGCATCCCGAAATGAACGCCATCCCCCCACGTATCCGCCGCCGCCAAACCCTAGCGCTGATCCTGCTAGTCCTCACTGGCGTCATCAACTACCTCGACCGCGCCACTCTGGCCGTCGCTAACGAATACATTCGCGCCGATCTCGGCCTTTCGCTCGGCCAGATGGGCCTGCTCCTGTCCGCCTTTTCTTGGAGCTATGCGCTATGCCAGCTCCCGGTCGGCGCCCTGGTCGACAAGATCGGCCCACGCTGGCTGCTCGGTGCCGGACTAGTCGTCTGGTCCCTGGCCCAGGCTGCGGGCGGACTGGTTTCGACCTTCGGCTGGTTTGTTCTTGCCCGCATCGTGCTCGGCATCGGCGAGGCGCCGCAGTTTCCGGCAGCGGCTCGAGTCGTCAGCAACTGGTTCCCGCTCAGGGCACGCGGCACGCCGACCGGCGTTTATAACTCGGCCTCCCCGCTCGGCGTCGCCCTCGCGCCCCTGGTCCTGACACCGCTGATCCTGGCAACCAGCTGGCACTGGGCCTTCTTCATGACAGGTGCGCTCGGCCTGGTCGCGGCAGTCATCTGGGTGACGCTGTACCGCGACCCGGTGCGCGCGCAGATGTCGGAAGAAGAGCAGGCCTACCTCGACGAAGGGCAGGGCGCCACGGCCGCGCCGGCGACGAGTTTCGCATCCTGGCGCGCGCTGTTCCGCTACCGCGCCACCTGGGGCATGCTGCTCGGCTTCTTCGGCTCGGTCTATTTGAACTGGGTCTATTTGACCTGGCTGCCCGGCTACCTGCGCACCCAGCGCCATATGGACTTGGCGCAGGCAGGCTTCGCGGCGTCGATTCCCTTCCTCTGCGGTTTTGCCGGCGCCCTGGTGGCCGGCTGGGCATCCGACCGGGTGACACGGCATGCAACGTCGCCGGTGGCCGGCCGCCGCCGGGCGGTGGTGGCGTCGATGCTAGGCATGGTGGCGTTCACGATCCCGGCAGCGCTGGTCGAGAGTAATACGCTGGCCGTGGCCTGCATCTCGATCGTGATCTTCCTTGCGAATGCCTCCTCGGCCTGCTCCTGGTCGCTGGTGACGGCGGTGGCGCCACGCAGCCGCATCGGGTCGCTGGGCGCGATCCAGAACTTCGGCGGTTTCCTGGGCGGCGCGCTGGCGCCCATCCTCACAGGCTACATCGCACAGGCCTGGTCTTTCGTGCCGGCCTTGCTGACCGGCGCCGGCATCGCCTTCTTGAGTGCGATGTCGTATCACTTCCTGGTGGTGGCCCCGATCCCCGAAGAGAACTGAGAACGAAAAAAAAGCCAACCTCGACAGTTGGCTTTTTTAATGCAGCGTTGGCGAATCAGACGTCAATATTCCCCGCCTGCAGTGCATTGCTCTCAATGAAGTTCCGCCGCGGCTCGACCTCGTCGCCCATCAGCGTCGTAAAGATCTGGTCCGCCGCGATCGCGTCCTCGATCTGTACCTTCAGCAGGCGGCGAACAGTCGGGTCCATCGTGGTTTCCCACAGCTGTTCCGGATTCATCTCGCCCAGACCTTTATAGCGCTGCTTCGACACGCCACGTTCGGCTTCTTCACGCAGCCACAGCATCGCTTCGTGGAATTCGCGCACGGCGAATTCCTTCATTTTCTCGCCTTCGCCGCGGCGCATGATGGCGCCTTCGCCCATCAGGCCCTGGAAGGTGGCGGCGGCGTTCGCCAGCACGGCGTAGTCGTTGCTGAGGACGAAGTCGGCGTCGATCGAGGTGACGTAGACGTTACCGTGGCGCATGCGCTCGATGCGCAGGCTGTGTTTTTCCGACAGTTCGTCCGAACGCACGACAACGTGCACGGCCGGGTCGTTGATCGCGGCTTCCAATGCCTTGGCCGATGCCTCAGCGGCTTCCAGCGTCGTCAGGTCCAGCGTCACGCCGCTCATGATGGCGGTCAGCGCGGCGCGGTCGATCACGCGGGTCAGGCGCATCATGATGGCATTCGCCAGGTTGTACTGGCGCACCAGCTCGCCCAGGGCTTCGCCGGTGATCGGCTCGGCGCCTTCGCGCGGGATCAGCGAGGCCGTGTTCAGCGCCACCGTCATCATGTAGCTCGCTTCCTCGACGTCGTCCTTCAGGTAGCGCTCGTCGCGGCCGGCCTTGACCTTGTACAGCGGCGGCTGGGCAATATAGATGTGGCCGCGCTCGACCAGCTGCGGCATCTGGCGGTAGAACAGCGTCAGCAGCAGGGTGCGGATGTGGGCGCCGTCGACGTCCGCATCGGTCATGATGATGATGCGGTGGTAGCGCAGCTTATCCACGTTGAACTCGTCCGGGCCGATCGAGGTGCCGAGCGTCGCGATCAGGGTCGTGATCTGTTCCGACGACAGCATCTTCTCGAAGCGCGCCTTTTCCACGTTCAGCACCTTGCCGCGCAGCGGCAGGATTGCCTGGAACTTGCGGTCGCGGCCCTGCTTGGCGGATCCGCCTGCCGAGTCACCCTCGACGATGTACAGTTCGGCCAGCGCCGGGTCGCGTTCCTGACAGTCGGCCAGTTTCGAGGACAGGCCGAGGCCGTCCATCACGCCCTTGCGGCGGGTCAGGTCGCGTGCCTTGCGGGCCGCTTCGCGCGCACGGGCGGCTTCCACGATCTTGCCGCAGATGATTTTGGCGTCGTTCGGCTTTTCGTTCAGGAAGTCGGTGAGCGTCTTGGCGACGATTTCCTCGACCGGGCCGCGCACTTCCGACGACACCAGTTTATCTTTGGTCTGCGACGAAAACTTCGGCTCCGGCACTTTCACCGACAGCACGCAGGTGAGACCCTCGCGCATATCGTCGCCCGAGATTTCGACTTTGGCCTTTTTGGCGAAATCGTTCTCGTCGATGTACTTGTTGATCACGCGCGTCATCGCCGCACGCAAACCGGTCAGGTGGGTGCCGCCGTCGCGCTGTGGGATGTTGTTGGTGAAGCAGAGCACCTGCTCGTTGTAGGCGTCGTTCCACTGCATCGAGACGTCGACCGAGATATTCGTGCCTTGCTCGGACACGCGGTCACCAGTCGCCTGGAACACGGTCGGGTGCAGCACCGTTTTCGCCTTGTTGATGTACTCGACGAAGCCGCGGGTGCCGCCTTCGAAGGCGAAGACTTCTTCCTTGCCGGTGCGGTGGTCGCTCAGCTTGATGTTGACGCCGTTGTTCAGGAACGAGAGTTCGCGGATACGCTTGCTCAGGATCTCGTAGTGGAATTCGACGGTCGTGAAGATGGCTTCGTCGGCCCAGAAGTGCACTTCGGTGCCGCGTTTATCCGTGTCGCCGATCACTTTCATCGGCGAGACTTCGACGCCGTCGACGATTTCGATCTGGCGGTCGAGCGGGACGCCGCGCTCGAATTCCATTTGATGCACTTTGCCTTTTTGGCGCACGGTCACGCGCAGCAGCTTCGACAGCGCATTCACGCAGGACACGCCGACGCCGTGCAGGCCGCCCGACACCTTATAGGAGTTCTGGTTGAACTTGCCGCCGGCGTGCAGTTCGGTCAGGGCGATCTCGGTGGCCGAGCGCTTCGGCTCGTGCTTGTCGTCCATCTTGACGCCGGTCGGAATGCCGCGGCCGTTGTCGGTGATCGAAATCGAGTTGTCGGCGTGGATCGTGACGTGGATTTCGGAGCAGTAGCCGGCCAGCGCTTCGTCGATCGAGTTATCGAGCACCTCGAATACGAGGTGGTGCAGGCCGGTGCCGTCCGAGGTGTCGCCAATGTACATGCCCGGGCGCTTGCGCACGGCTTCCAGGCCTTCCAGAATTTGAATCGAGGAGGCGCCGTATTCATCCGAAGTTTTCGGTGCTTCCGGCATTTGGTTGGTGTTCTCGGACATGGACTGCTTTCTCAAAAAACTGTGTATTCAAACTGCTCAGTTCGGGGCTGCCGTTGATTAAACAAGAGGCAGCCCCCGATGCGTGCTACTTAAATACGCATCGGCATGACGACATACTTGAAATCGCCATTGTCGGGAATCGAGATCAGGGCCGACGAGTTCGAATCGCCCAGGGCGATGTTCACCTGGTCGCACTTCAGGTTGTTCAGCACGTCGAGCAGGTAGGTAACGTTGAAGCCGATGTCGATCTGGTCGCCGCCGTAGTCGATCTCGAGTTCTTCGACCGCTTCTTCCTGGTCGGCATTGGTCGAGCTGATCTTCATGCTGCCCGGGGTGATGATGCAGCGCACACCCTTGAACTTATCGCTGGTCATGATCGCGGCGCGCTGCAGCGAGCGCAGCAGTTCGTCGCGGCTGATCGTGAAGTCGTTCTTGTAACCCTTCGGGATCACGCGGGTGTAGTCGGGGAATTTACCCTCGACCAGCTTCGACACCAGTTCGATGTCGGCGAAGGTCAGTTTCACCTGCGAGCCGGCGATGTCGAGCTGGACGGTTTCATCGCTTTCTTCCAGCAGGCGCTGCAGTTCGATGATCGTCTTGCGCGGGATGATGACTTCCTGGCGCGCGAATTCCTGCTCCGCCTCCACTTGGCAGAACGCCAGGCGGTGGCCGTCGGTGGCGACTGCGATCACCTTGTTACCGTCCAGCACCAGCAGCAGGCCGTTCAGGTAGTAGCGGATGTCCTGCTGGGCCATCGCGAAGTGCACCATATTAAACAGGTGCTTCAGCGTCTTTTGCGGCAGGGTGACGGTGGCATTGTAGGTATCCGCAACCGAGACGGTCGGGAATTCCTCGGCGGCCAGGGTCTGCAGGGCGAAGCGCGACTTGCCGCTCTGGACGGCCAGGCGCTTGTTCTGCAGGGTCATCGTGACGTCGCCGGATTCCGGCAGTGCGCGCAGGATGTCCAGCAGTTTACGGGCAGCGACCGTGGTGCCGGTGATGTCGTCGCCGCTGCCGATGTTCGCGTGCGTCGTGATCTGCACTTCGGTGTCGGTCGACAGGAAGGAGACGCTTTCGCCGTCCTTGCGGATGAGGATATTGGCCAGAATCGGCATGGTGTGCCGACGCTCGACAATACCGCTCACGATCTGCAGTGGCCGGAGAAGCGTGTCTCGGGTGGTTTTGACCAATTGCATATTTGTCCTCAGAAGGTTTATTTACTGAAATATTACTAACTGCTATTTTGCCTATTGCCGAGGGCAAACGCTACCCCCGGCGTGACGGTTCCGGTCAGCCTTTTAAGGTCTGCTCCAGTACGTGCAATTCATGGTTGCACTCGGCATTTTTCTGGCGGTCGGCGGCGATCTTGCGCACCGCGTGCAGCACGGTCGTGTGGTCGCGGCCGCCGAACAGTTCTCCGATTTCCGGCAGACTCTTCTGCGTCAGCTCTTTCGCCAGGTACATGGCGATCTGGCGCGGACGGGCGATGTTCGCCGGGCGCCGCTTCGAGTACATGTCGGCAACCTTGATGTTGAAGAAGTCGGCCACCGTCTTCTGGATGTTCTCCACGGAAATCTGGCGGTTCTGCACCGACAATAAGTCCTTCAGGGCTTCCTTCACGATGTCGATCGTGATGTCCTTGCCGTGGAAGCGCGAGTAGGCCAGGATCTTGCGCAGCGCGCCTTCCAGCTCGCGCACGTTCGAGCGCAGGTGTTTCGCGACGAAGAAGGCCACGTCGTCGGACAGGACCACGCCTTCCGATTGCGCCTTCTTTAACAGAATCGCGACGCGCATTTCCAGTTCCGGCGGCTCGATCGCGACCGTCAGGCCGGAGTCGAAGCGCGAGATCAGGCGGTCGTCCATGCCGGTGATCTCTTTCGGATAGGTGTCCGAGGTGATGATGATCTGCTTCTTTGCCGCGATCAGCGCCTCGAACGCATAGAAGAACTCTTCCTGCGTGCGGCTCTTGCCGCCGAAGAACTGAATATCGTCGATCAGCAGCATGTCGAGCGAGTGATAGTAATGCTTGAAGTCGTCGAAGCCCTTGCGTTGATAGGCGGTGACGACGTCGCGCACGTACTGCTCGGCGTGGATGTAGCGGATGCGCGCCCCCGGGTTGTCGACCATGACCTGGTTGCCGATCGCGTGGATCAAGTGGGTCTTACCGAGGCCGACGCCGCCGTAGAAGAACAGCGGGTTGTACGAGACGCCCGGGTTGTTGGCAACTTGAATAGCTGCGGCGCGCGCCAGCTGGTTGGCCTTACCGGTGACGAAACTGTCGAAAGTCAGGTCCGGGTTGATGCGGCTTTGCTCGCGCTTGGGCGAGTTGGCAATGTTCAGGTTCGGCTGCGGTTCCACGGACGGGCTCGACGGGCGCAGCTGGCCTTCGTTCGAGGGTGCGGGGGCAGGGCGCACGGCGTCCGGCTTCTTCGCGGCGTTCAGGCGCGGGTCGAGCACGAACTGCACCTCGACCGGGGCTTCCCAGTACTGGCACGCCAATGCGGTAATGCGGTTGGCGAACTGCGTCTTCACCCAGTCGAGCTTGAATCGGTTCGGCGCTGCAATGCGCAGCTTGCCGTCCTCGTAGTCGAGGGCGACGAGCGGTTTGATCCACGCGCTGTATTGTTGCGGCGTCAGCTCGAGCTCCAGTTGCGCGGAGGCGGTCTGCCAGAAGTTTTCCATGTGTGCGGCTTATTGATACGTAACACGCTATTTTACCTGTTTGCGCGCTAGTTATCCACAGGTTGATCGAAGGTTTTGCGGATTCGCTGGGGATAAAAACGAAGTTATCCATACCACAAGCGCCGGTCGAAACAACAGCCGCCTTGACAGAAGGGCTGGAAATCGAGTCTAATTCAGGGTTCCCTGTCCGCCCACCTGTCAGCCAAGCAATTGATGGTTGAGAAAATGCGGACGAGCTGTGGCGTGACGCTGGCTTAAAAAACTGCGAACTGTCATTGGCGCCGATTCCTGACGAAAGACGTCAGACCCGATTTTGCATCCTATTTTGCTTTAAGCGAGACCACCATGAAACGTACTTACCAACCTTCCGTCGTTCGTCGCAAGCGCACGCACGGCTTCCGCGCACGTATGGCTACCCGTGGTGGCCGTCAAGTCCTGAACGCACGCCGCGCCAAGGGCCGCAAGCGTCTGGCTGTCTAAGCCAGCTCGCCTGATCCCCTGCGATCGGCCATGACAGGCGAAGGTTCGCACGACTTCGCGCGCGCTCGGCGCATTTTAAAAACGGATGAGTTTTCATCCGTTTTTCGTTTGCGGCCAACGCAAAAATCCGCGCATTTCGTGTTGTACACGCGACCCAGCCCGCTGCCCCATGCGCGGCTGGGCATCGTCGCGGCCAAGCGCTTCGCGCCGCGCGCCGTCACCCGCAATACCATCAAGCGCGTCACGCGCGAACTGTTCCGCACGAACGAGATCCAGGCCGTCGATTGCATCGTCCGCCTGGCCCGTCCGGTGAACACCAAGGCCGGCCCGGCCACCAACAGTGCTTTGAAACGCCTGCTGCATGCCGAACTGTCGCGCCTGCTGGCCAGTCAACGTCCACGCCGCCCCGCCGCAGGGTCGGCAACGGCAGCGCCGACGCCATGAAGACCCTGCTCATCTGGATCGTGCGAGTCTATAAACTCGTGCTGTCGCCGATGCTCGGGCAGAATTGCCGCTTTTATCCGTCCTGTTCCAGCTATGCCATCGAGGCGCTCCAGACCCATGGTGCGCTGCGCGGCAGCTGGCTGGCCGCGCGCCGTCTCGGCCGTTGCCATCCCTGGAACGCGGGCGGTGTCGATCCGGTGCCCCCAAGCGGGCACAAGAATTCCCACTCAGCCGCTTGCGGTTGCAACCACTCCTGATCAATACCTCAATGGAAATCAATAAACGTACCATTCTGTGGATTGTCTTCGCCGTCTCGCTTGTCGTCCTGTGGAACAACTGGATGGTGTCGAACGGTAAGCAGTCGATGTTCTCGCCCACGCCGCCAGCCAAGGTCGCGCAGGCCCCAGCGAATAATGCCGCCAACACCACGACCGGCGTGCCGGCCGCCGGCGCCCAGCCGGGCGCAGTGCCTGGCACGCCGGGTGCGCCTGCCGCGCCTGCTCCCGTGCGCGCCGAACGCATCACCGTCACGACCGACGTCGTGAAGGCCGAGATCGACACCCTGGGTGGCGTGATCCGCCGCCTCGAGCTGCTGAAGTATCCGGACAGCCTCGACAAGACCAAGAACCAGGTCCTGTTCAACGTCGAGGGCAACAACACCTATCTCGGCCAGACCGGCCTGATCGGCTCGACCACCGCTGGCGTCCTGCCGAACCACAACACGCCATTCGTGGCGCGTCCCGGCCTGCGCACCCTGGATGGCGGCAACGCCGTGCAGGTCGTGCTCGATGCCGAGCAGGGTGGCGTGAAGTTGACCAAGACGCTGACGTTCAAGCGCGGCGACTACGTGATCGACGTGCGCCATGACGTCACCAACCTGACGCAGGCACCGGTTACGCCTTCGCTCTACCTGCAGCTGCAGCACGACGGCAACAAGCCGCCGGGCGGTTCGTGGTTCATGCCGACCTTCGGCAGCCACCCGACCATGTGGACCCCGGAAGAGAAGTACAAGAAGGTCGAGTTCGAAAAGATCGAGAAGGGCACGGCCGAGCACGCGACCAAGGCGAATAACGGCTGGGTGGCGATGGCGCAGCACTTCTTCGTGTCGGCCTTCATCCCGGCCGACAACACGGCGCGCGACATCTACACCAAGAAGCTGGCGACCAACCTGTACGCCATCGGCACCACCCAATCGCTGGGCGCCGTGGCGCCGGGCGCGACGGTTTCGAACACGGCACGCCTGTACTCGGGCCCGCAAGACGAGAAGAAGCTGGAAGTGATCACCCCTGGCCTGGAACTGGTCAAGGACTACGGCATGTTCGCGATCATCTCCAAGCCGCTGTTCTGGGTCATGGACCAGATTCACACGCTGCTGGGCAACTGGGGCTGGACCATCATCGCCTTCACCATCCTGATCAAGCTGGCCTTCTTCCCGCTGTCGGCCGCCGGCTACCGCAGCATGGCGAAGATGCGCGTGGTGACGCCGAAGATGCAGGCGATCCGCGAGCGCTTCAAAAACGACCCGATGAAGATGCAGCAGGCCACCATGGAGCTGTACAAGGCCGAGAAGATCAACCCGCTGGGCGGCTGCCTGCCGATCCTGGTGCAGATGCCGGTGTTCCTGGCCCTCTACTACGTGCTGCAGGCTTCGGTCGAGATGCGCGGCGCGCCATGGGTGGGCTGGATCACCGACCTGACCCAGCCTGACCCGTTCTTCATCCTGCCGATCCTGTACGCGATCTCGATGTTCGTCACGCAGAAGCTGAGCCCGCAGCCGGCCGACCCGATGCAGGCGAAGATGATGCTGTTCATGCCGCTGGCCTTCTCCGTCATGTTCGTGTTCTTCCCGTCGGGCCTGGTCCTGTACTGGGTGGTGAACAATCTGGTGTCGATTGCGCAGCAGTATGTGATTACCAAGAAGTACGGTACGGCGACGAAGTAAGCTGTTCCGTAGCTGACAAAAGCCCGTGGATTCCACGGGCTTTTTTATTTATCCACTACAATTCGCGCATGAAGCTAGATACCTCTCCCATCGCGGCGATCGCCACCGCCCCCGGCCGCGGCGGCATCGGCGTGGTTCGCGCCTCCGGTAAATCGCTCGGTCCCCTGATCGAGTCGCTGTTCCCCGACACCAAACTGGCGCCGCGCCACGCGACCTATATCCCGTTCAAGTCCGACGACGGCAGCGTCATCGACCAGGGCCTGGCCCTGTACTTCAAGGCGCCGCATTCCTACACCGGCGAAGACGTGCTCGAGCTGCAGGGCCACGGCGGCCCGGTCGTGCTGCAGATGCTGCTCGCACGCGTACTGGAAGCGGGCCGCGAACATGGCCTGCGCCTGGCCGAGCCGGGCGAATTCACGCGCCGCGCTTATCTCAACGACAAGCTCGACCTGGCCCAGGCCGAGGCCGTGGCCGACCTGATCGACGCCTCGACCGAGGCGGCGGCGAAATCGGCGTCGCAGTCGCTGTCGGGCGCGTTTTCGCAGGTCGTGCACCGGCTGGTCGAACAGACCATCAACCTGCGCATGCTGGTCGAAGCCACGCTCGACTTCCCGGAAGAGGAAATCGATTTTCTCGAAAAATCGAACGCGCGCGGCCAGCTGGCCAGCATCATCGAGTCGCTGGAGCACGTGTTCCGTCAGGCGGCGCAGGGTGCGTTGCTGCGCGAAGGCTTGAACGTCGTGCTGGTCGGCCAGCCGAACGTCGGCAAGTCTTCCTTGCTGAACGCACTGGCCGGCGCGGAGGTCGCGATCGTCACCCCGATCGCCGGCACCACGCGCGATAAAGTCAGCGAGACGATCCAGATCGAAGGCATCCCGCTGAACATCATCGACACCGCGGGCATCCGCGCGATCGACGAGGGTATCGACGTGGTCGAGCGCATCGGCATCGAGCGCACCTGGGGAGAGGTCGGCAAGGCCGACGTGATCCTGCACCTGCTGGACGCCAACCTGGGTCCGAGCGCAGCCGACGAAACCATCGTCGCCGCCTTCCCGGCCGGGGTGCCGGTAGTGCGCATCTGGAACAAGATCGATTTGTCGGGCCATCGCCCGGTTGTCGAGAACGCACCGGACGCGACCCACATCTATTTGTCGGCCAACGAAAAGACCGGCATCGACCTGCTGCGCGCGGAACTGCTGCGCATCGCGGGCTGGCAGCAGACCGGCGAATCGCTGTATCTCGCGCGCGAACGCCACCTGATCGCCTTGCGTGGTGCGCGCCAGCACCTGGATGTGGCGGCCCAGCATGCGGCGCAGGACGACCAGTCGCTCGATTTGTTTGCCGAGGAGCTGCGGCTGGCGCAGGATCAATTGTCCAGTATTACCGGCGAGTTCACGCCGGATGATTTATTGGGTGTGATCTTCAGCCGCTTCTGTATCGGCAAATAGTAGGGTGGAGTCCCGACTCCACGCGGTGATACGCGCAGGCGAGATCGTCGAGCACGAAATCGGAGCCGGTAACGATCACCGCGTGGAGTCGGGAGCGGTACGCCGTCCGCTCCACCCTACGTCTATATAAACACCGGTCCAGCCAGCCCATGCTACCCTTGAGCCCGAACCCAAGGAGCCGGCATGACCCAACAAGCCCCCCTGCGCGCGCGACGCGCATTTCTCATCGCCTCGACCCTGGCCGCAGCCGCTACCCTGAGCTCCTGCGCCAGCATCCTCGGCCCGCGCGAAGTCGACATCCCGCTGCACAAGCTGCAGGCCAGCCTCGACCGCCGCTTCCCGATGGACAACCGTTTATTGGAATTGTTCGACGTGCGCCTGTCGCGCCCGCAACTGGCGGTGCTGCCGGGCGACCGCGTGGCCTTGACGGTCGATGCCAGCGTGGCCCAGTCCTTCCTGCGCAATCCCCTGGCCGGCTCGCTGGGCTTCTCGGGCCGCCTGTACGTCGACCAGGCGCGCAGCGGCGTCTACCTGGCCGAGCCGCGCCTGGAGCGCTTCGCCATCAGCGGCATCGACGAGTCGGTCAGCCGCCAGCTGTCGCGCGCCGCGAACGTCGTGCTGGAGCGGGCGATCCTCGATATTCCGGTCTACAGTTTCCGCATGGACGAATTGCGCTATGCCGGTGTCCAGTACACGCCGACCCGGATCGCCACCACGGCAGACGGCCTGCGCGTCTCCCTGGAACCGCTACAGCAACGCTGATCAGCACTCCCGCACTGTTACAAAATCTCGCAAGAAAAACCTCCGCGCACGATTGGAGCACGGTCGGAATGCGTTATCAATACTGCTATGATTTCCGCAGCTGACATCGCTTTTTACGGCTGCGCAGCAGCGGCCAAGCGATCTGTTGCAGGCTTGCCGCAGGCACTGCGCTGCCCGTAAAACGACGTTGCAGACGTGCCGTGTTGAGCGCACACTGATTTGCATAACGGCTGTGGCAGCGCTGCCGCGTCGGAATGGCCCGTTGCGATTGCTCATGCTCGGAATGTTCCACTACAGTAATCTTGCTTGACGATTTGACGTGCTGCCGTAGGGGGTGGACCTTGGAAACGATACAAGACAGTATGATGAATGAGGGCGCGGCTTCGGACGCGCTGCCGGCCGCCGCGGTGCAAGCCAGGCCATCGCGCGTAAGCCTGCCGCCGAAGGGTTCATGCTGGTACTGCGACAAACCGGTCGACAGCGTGCGCCGTTTCTGCGGCAAGGACTGCACCGACGCATTCGACGAAGAAGCCGAATACACGCGCTGAGCGCGCGCTTTTTCCACACTTCTTTCGTAGGGCTAGCTGCCGGCAGCCCCGTCCTGCCGGTCGAGCAGCGCCAGAGCGCGTTCGTAATCGAACTCCGCCACCGCCGCGCTCAGTTCTTCAACTCCCCGTTGTCCCAGATGCGCCGCCAGTTCGCTGTGCGCCGCCGCGACCTGCTCGACTGCCGCGCCGTCGCCGATGTCGAGCATGGCGCGCAGGCGGGCCAGGCCGCCGCCTGTCGCAGGCTGTGTGGCCGGCGGCGTTTCCGTTTGCGGCAGTTCCATGCCATCGAGTGCGCGCAGCACCTCGCCCAGTGCGGCATCGACCCGGGCCAGCAGCGCATCGATGCCGCCGGTGTCATCTCGTAACGCCGTTTCCAGCGCCAGCGCCGCCGTGTGCAGGGCAGGCGCTTCGATCATTCCGGCCGCACCCTTGAGCGTATGCGCCAGGCGCCGCGCCTGGGGCGCATTGCCTGCGTCGAGCGCGCTCCGGATGGCGAAGCCGGTCTGGCGGTAATCATGGCGAAAGCGCGCGAGCGCGCGCAGGTAGATGGCGCGGTTGCCCATCAGGCGTTCGACGCCGGCCTCGATGTCGAGGACCGGCGCCGTGTGCGTCGGATCAGGAGGAGAGGAGAGCGGGCCGGGCGCGTGCGGCGTCATCCGTCAGCGGGTGGTAAAAGTCCAGGCGCGGGTAACGGCGGTGTTGCCGACGCTGCCGTTGAAATTGACCTCATAGACCGTGTTGGCCGCCAGCGGCGCCAGCGGAACGATGGCCGCCGACGAGGTGCCGGTGTGGGTGTCGTTGGCATTGGTCAGCAGCCGCACGGCCATGTCGGCGCCGCCACGCGGGCGCACCGTAAAACTGTTCACGCGGATCGTCAGGTCGATGTTCGCGTGCACGCTGATCGGATAGCCGACTTCGTTGCGGTCCGGGACCGGATCGGGCGACTCGGTATCGCTGAAGAAGTTGCGCGGAACGGCGGTCTGGCCGTTGAAAGGCCAGACCGCGACCTGGCCGCTGCCCAGGCCACTGCCATAGCCATTGTTCGCCGTGAAGTTGGCGGTAAAGTAGTTATAGCCTTGCGCCGTGGTCGCCGCGCCGGTGCCGATTTCCTTGAATACCGGCTCGAAGATGACGAAGCGGTGGTACACCGCCGTGATCAGTTCCTCGGCCATATATTGCCCCGAGCCGTTGCTGGTGGCCGAAATCACTTCGCCATAGGCGCGCGAGGCGCGGGTGTTGAACACATAGCCGGCGGCCGTGAGGCGGGCGGCGATATCCACGCCCGTGAAGCCCTGCCTGTTGGACTCTTCGTCGTGGGTGATCGTGTTGTTGATGCGCTGGTAATCCGAGTGATTCTGGGCGGCGCGGTCGACGAAGCTGTTCTGGGTGAGCGTCGTCATGCCGACCTGGCTGCGGCGGAAATTGATCCATTCGCGGCCGTCGAGCGCGATATTGCCGGTGGCAAGGGGCGCGCCCGCGCCGCCGATGGGCGTCGTATCCGGGACGCCTGGTGACGGGATGAGCGGATCGGGCGTCGTCGTCGTCGGGGTGGTCGGCGTGGTCGGCGTGGTCGGGGTTTCGGCCACGGGTGCGGGCGTCGAGCTGTCGCTGCCCCCGCCGCCGCACGCGGCCAGGGCCGCCGCAGCGAGGCAGCCCGCCAGTATCGTCCTCGCGCGAAGGAATTCGCTCATCCGTATGCTCCTGTTTCAATTCAACGCCGAAGACACATTCTAGGCCAAATCGAATATGTACGACGGCAAGCTCCGTGCGCGACCGGGCTCCTGCGCACTGTAGAATAGGGCCATCATCTTTTGCCCGGACCCGAATTGAATCCACCCCGCCCCGCGCGTCTGGCGCGCGCCAAGTTCGCCTTGCCGAGTTTCGTCACCCTGCTGTCGATCGCCTGCGGCTTCGGCAGCATCGTCATCTCGGTCGACAACGCCCAGGTCGGCGCGCCGGGAGACTTCCGCCTGGCGGCCATCCTGCTGGTGCTGGCCGGCGTATTCGACGCCCTCGACGGTTTTGTCGCGCGCGCCACGAACACCCAGTCCGACTTCGGCGTCCAGCTCGATTCGATCGCCGACGTCATGAATTTCGGCTGTGCACCGGGTTTGCTGCTGTACTGCTACGGCTTTGCGCAGATGAGCGCCGCGCATCCGACGATCGTGCGCATGGGCGGCCTCGCCTGCTTCATCTTCGTTGCCTGCGGCGCCCTGCGCCTGGCTCGATTTAACATTTCGGTCGGACGTACCGATCCGCGCTATTTCGTCGGCATGCCGATCACGGCCGGGGCAGCCTGCGTGGCGTCGGTAGTGGTCGCCTGGCCCGAGCCCGTGGTCAACAATACCCAGGCATTCGCGGTGATGGCGCTGATGGTAGCGGTCGGCACGTTGATGGTGTCGACCGTAAGATTTCCTAGCAGCAAGCAACGCCTGAGCAAAGGAATAATAGGCGTGATTCTTGTCGCCGTTCTGCTCCTCGTCATACTGCAGACGCGCTTCTTCGTGCTGTTCTTCCTTTTATATATCTGCGCAACCCTGCTGCTGAACATTGCCTGGCGCAGCGGCTGGCGCGGCGTGGCGCCGCCGATCGTCTACGCGGACGAGGAAGAGGTCTAGGCGAATTTATCGAGTAGCGCCGCTAGCCGGGCGGCCACGGCGCGCGCCTCGTCGACGTCGGCGGCGCCCTCGCTGTGGGTCACGACTGTCGCCGTGAGCAATTGCACGAACGAGCGGTCGAGCGCCTTGCGCGCCGCCGCCATCTGCTGGGCCACCGCCTCGCAATCGGCCGGCTCGGCCGCCAGCGCGATCAGTTTCTGGACGCCGCGCAACTGGCCTTCGATGCGCGCCAGGCGGTTCAACAAATCCTTCTTTTGCTGCGCCGTCAGCGCGCTGCCTGCGACAATCTTGAGCGGCTCGGCCATGCTTACGCCACCTCGTGCCCGCGCGCCGCGCGCAGGATCGCGAACCAGTCGCTGCGCGCGAGCGTGAAGCCGGTGGCGCTGACGGCCGCGGCGATGGAGGCGATCTTGCCGCTGCCGGTGAGCGGCATCGGCCGGCTCGGCAGGGCCATGATCCAGGCGAACACGACGCTGGCGAAAGACTGGTTCAGGCGATCCGCCACGTCCTGGATCACGGCGCGCAGGTTTGCCGTCTGCGCGTCCTGCGCGCTGAACAGGCGCCCGCCGCCCAGCGGCGACCAGATCATCGGCGCGATGCCGAGGTCTTGCAAGCCGTCGAAAGTCTCGTCGAACATCGGCGCCGCGTACAGGGGAGAGAATTCGACCTGGTTCGTCGCCAGCGGCACGCGCCGGTTCAGCGACTCGAACTGGTGGCGCGTGAAATTCGATACGCCCACGTGGCGCACCTTGCCCGCCTTTTGCAAGCGCGTAAAAGCTTCGGCGACCTCGTCGAAATTCATCAAAGGGTCCGGGCGGTGGATCAGCAGCAGGTCGAGGTAATCCGTGTTCAGCTGGCGCAGCGATTCTTCGCAGGAGGCGACGATGTGTTCAAGACTGGTGTCGTAATGCTGGATCGTGTGCGCGGGGCGGGCTGGGGACACCAGCTTGATGCCGCACTTGCTGACGAGCTCCATGCGCTCGCGCAGCGAGGGTTGCGCACGCAACGCTTCGCCGAACAGGCCCTCGACGCCGTAGTTGCCGTAGATGTCGGCGTGGTCGAAGCTGGTTACGCCCAGGGCCAGGCACTCTTCGACGAAGGCGATCCTCTGCTGCACGGACATGTCCCACTCGTTCATTCGCCACATGCCGGCGATCACGCGCGACAGTTCGAGGCCGTCTTTGCGGGTCAGGATGCGGGGGCAGGCGAGGGTAGAGGTCATCGTAGGGCTTTCTTGCTTGAAAAGTAACATCGTATTATATGCGTAGGGTGGGCATGCCCACGCGTGAAGCTGGCATCGTGTTGGCGGGGTCTTTCCTCAAACGAAGCCAACATGACGCGAAGTTTACGCGTGGGCATGCCCACCCTACGATTTGCACCAATATGGTGCAAAAACAAAAATGCCCGCCGGGCATCAGCCAGGCGGGCATTGTCGATCAGTCAGCCGAGGCTTTACTTGATCATCAAACGCATCGAATCCCAGGCGCGCCCAAAAATACTGGCTTCCTGCACTTCTTCCAGCGCCACGACCGGCAGCACCAGCAGCGGCTTGTTATCGACCATCATCTTGAGCGTACCGACGCGGCCATTGCGCGGCAGCGGGGCGACCAGCGGGTCCTTGCGCTCCAGCACAGGCTTCAGTTTGCCGGCCACGCCTTTCGGTACCGTCACCAGCACGTCATTCGTAAAGCCGATCTTGACGGTGCCCTGCGAACCTTTCCACACTTCCGGCGTGGCGATCGCCTGGCCCTTCGAATACAGTTTCACCGTATCGAAGTTCTGGAAGCCCCAGTTCAGGAGCTTCTGGCTTTCCTGGGTACGCACGGCATCCGAGCTGGCGCCGGAGACGACGGAGATCAGGCGGCGCTGGCCGCTGTTGCCGTTCGGGCGGCGGGCCGAGGCGATCATGCTGTAGCCCGAAGATTCGGTGTGGCCGGTCTTCATGCCGTCGACCGTCGGGTCCAGCCACAGCAGGCGGTTGCGGTTCTGCTGGGTGATCTTGTTATAGGTGAACTGCTTGATCGAGTCGATTTTATAAAACTCGGGGAAGTCGCGGATCACGTTGGTGGCGAGCGTCGCCAGGTCTTGCGCGGTCGAGTAGTTGTCCGGGCTCGGCAGGCCGTGCGGGTTGGCGAACTTCGAATTCTTCATGCCCATGCGCTGGGCTTCGCGGTTCATCAGGACGGCGAAGGTGCCTTCGTCGCCGGCGACGGCTTCGGCCAGGGCGACGGCGGCGTCGTTACCCGACTGGATCATCAGGCCGTGCAGCAGGTCGTTCACGCTGACCGGGGTGGCCGGATCGATGAACATCTTCGAGCTGCTCGAATCGACTTTCCAGGCGCGGGTCGAGACGTTGACCATCGTGTTCAGGGACAGTTTCTTGTCGCGGATCGCCTGGAAGGTGACGTAGGCGGTCATGACCTTGGTGAGCGAAGCCGGCTCGATACGCAGATTCGGATCCTGGGCCGCAATGACCTGGCCGCTGGTGGCGTCGAGCAGCAGCCACGATTTCGCCGCGATCGACGGGGCAGGCACGGTTTGCGCGCTCGCCGACATCATCAGCAGGCTGGCGGCCACGGCCGCAATCAGTTTTTTCATGGGAGCTAAAGTGAGTCAGTAGGGGTGGTGCGGATGCCGCCGGAACAAATGTGTCAAAAGACTATTGCCCAACGGCATGGATTCAAAGAAGTGGTCAATTATAGGCCAGTGACGCGCTCAATTGTCACGGCGCCACATTTGTACGACAAGATTTTTGATCGGATTGAGGCGCTTGTGGAAGAAGTGGTCCGCACCCGGTATCACAATGACAGGAATTTCCTGCGGCCGCGCCCAGTCGAACACCATCTGCAGGGTGATGGTGTCGTCCAGCTCGCCGTGGATCAGGATGGTGTCTTCCGGCACGTGCGGCAGCGGCCATTTGCCGGCTGCGGTGCCGACCAGCACCATGCGCTCGATCGCATCCGGCCGGCCTTCGTTTTCCAGGCGCGCCCGCAGCTGGGCCTGGACAAAGGTGCCGAAGGAAAAGCCGGACAGCGCCACCGGTAGCCCCGGGTATTGCGATTGCATGTGCTCCATCATGAAGGCCATGTCGTCGACCTCGCCGTGGCCGCGGTCATGTTCTCCTTCCGACTGGCCGACGCCGCGGAAATTGAAGCGCGCCGTGGCATAGCCGAGCGTCACGAAGGTGCGCGCCAGCGTCTGCGCCACCTTGTTTTCCATGGTGCCGCCGTACAGCGGATGAGGATGTGCCACCAGGGCGATGCCGCGCGGATCGCCTTCCGGCAGATCGAGCATGCATTCCATCTTGCCGGCCGGGCCGTCCAGCATGAAGCGTTTCGAAAACTTGTTCATATTGCAGGTAACAATCAGATTTTGAGGCGCTCGACGACCTGGCCGCCGAGGATATGCGTATCGATGATGTCGTCGATGTCATCCGTATCGACATAGGTGTACCAGGTGCCTTGCGGGTAAACGACGAGCACCGGACCTTCCTCGCAACGCTCCATGCAGCCGGCCTTGTTGATGCGTACCTTCCCCGGCTCGCTCAGCCCCAGCTTCTTGATGCGCTTTTTCGCGTGCTTCTGCGCGATCTCGGCGCCGGCCTTGCCGCAGCTCTGGCGGCAGTTTTCGCCGTCGCGCTCGTTCATGCAAAAGAACACATGGTGTTCGTAAAACGGTTTGTTGTCGCTCATGTCGTTCTCGCTATTCGTGACGTGATTAGGCGCAATGATACGCGCTCTTAATGTCGATTGAGTTTGTGTGAGGGTAGCAAGAGGAACCACAAGGCGAAAAACGGCCACAGCAGCGACAGGAACTGCGCCGCTCCATTGAAGTTCAAGAATTTTCCCTGCACCCAGCCCTGCAGCGTCAGCGTGAAATACGGATTAGCCGGAATCGTGTTCACCACAATCAGGCTCAGCACCAGGGTCACCACGGCGAGGCGGCGCTGCGCCAGCTGCGGCGCAAAAGCCAGGCCCGCCAGCATGATCAGGCCGATCAAAAAGCCGCCCTCGGCCCCGGGCGTCACCCAGACATAGGCGTTATCTGGCCGGAACAGCAGCGAGCTGGACAAGGTCTTCATGAGCAGCGCGGCACCCAGCATCAGGAGCATCAGGGTATAGCGCGGGGCGCCCCGGCGCAGCAGGCACAGCAGGGTCAAGGCGGCGCCGGTCATGCCGCAGGCGGTGATGATCGTCTCCGACAGCCAGTACTGCTCGACGCTCATCGCCGGTCCCGGGCGCAGCATGGCGATCAGGTCGATATCTTCCTCGAACCAGTCCGACAGCCAACCCGAGATGATGGGCAGCACCTGGCCGTGTCCGAACAAAAAACTTTGCGGATAGATTTGGGCCAGCGGCCACAGGGCCAGCAGCACCAGGCCCTGGCTCGCATGCGGCGCGAACCAGCGTTTTCTTATGCGGTACAGCCGCCCCTGGTCGAGCAGGCCGCGCGCCAGCAACGGACCGATGCAGGCGCCGATGAAGGCGCCGGCCGAATTGGTCAGCAGGTCGAGGTTCGAGGGCACGCGGCTGGGCAGGAAATTCTGTACCGCCTCCATCGTGCCGGAGACCAGGAAGCCGAGGATCGCCGCCAGCAGCGCCGCCCACACGCCGCGTACCAGCGGATACAGCGCCAATACCAGCAGCACGCCGAGCGGGACATAGCCAACCACGTTCACCATCACGTCGAAGCCGGTCCAGTAGCGCTGCTTGACCAGGTTCATGAAGGACAATAGCGGCAAGCCGTTGCTGCGCCAGCCCGTGAAGGGGAACCAGCTGGCGTAGACGATCAGGAATAGATAAGCCAGCAGCGAGGCGCGCGCGATGGGCGAACCGCGGCGCGGCGCCTCGTGATTGCCTGCAGCGCCGTGTCCATTCGCATGCCCATTCGCGTGCGCTTCCGGTTCGGTCATCGCGGTCGGTTGTCGAAGCCGGCAAGCCAGGCAAGGATGTCGGCGGCGGCGCCATCGGTGCTGGCGGCCAGGGCGTGGGCGCCGCCGGCGGCGTCGGCGCTCGGGGCAGGCGTCGCGCGCATCACCGTCTTCTGGTCGAACAATGCGTGGCCATTGAACAGCGAAGCGCGCAGGATCAGGCGGCCTTCGCTGGCCGTGGTGCTGGCGAACGCGTGCGAAAACTCGTCGACCTCGAGGCGCAGGATCGGGATGTTGGTGCTCGAATCCGTGGCCGACAGCACTTTGACGCCGGCCTGGGCCAGGCGCGACTTGATGCGCTGCGTGACCAGCAGCAGGGGATTGGCGCTCCAGCGGCTGTTGGCATAGGTGCGCGCCTGCAGCGGGTCGTTGTAGTTCAGGCGGTAGACCATGCGCTCGTTCTCGAAGGTCGGCGAGCCGGTCGCGTCCATCACGATGATCGCGGCCAATGGTGCCCGCGCCACTTGCGTCGTCGGCGCGCCGAGCGGACCGAAATCGAACTGGGTGTTGGCGCCGGTGTTTTTATTGGAAGCGCAGCCGGCAACGAGAGCGGCGAGGACGGCGGCACCTAAGAGGCGGGACAGTTTCATATTTAAAATGATCCTCATTTGGTCGGGGCGACGAAGCCCGGTTCGCCGGGGCCGGGCTGGATGTTCGGGTTGCCGAACAGAATGCTCTGCGGACGGTCCGAGAGCGAATCGGCAGTACGGCGCACCGAACGCAGCGCCGTGCGCGCTTCGTCCGTCATGCGGGTCAGGTGCGGCAGGGTTTCCGCTTCCAGGTCGCTGGTCACGCCCTGCAGCGAGCCGATCGCGCCGTTCAGGCGGTTGATCGGGCCGTCCGGCGCCTGCAGGCTCGTTGCCAGCTGGTCGTAGTTGCGCACCGCGGTGGTGGCGCTGGCGGCAAAGCTGTCGAAGGACGTCAGGCTGCGGTCGAGTTTTTCCACCAGGGCCGGCATCCGGTCGATGGTCGGATCCAGTTTTTCCGGGATCTTGCCGTAGGCTTCAGCCGCCTTGCTGATGTTGTCGAAGGCGCCGATGATGGTCTTCTGGTTCTCGTCGCTCATCAGGTTATTGATGCGCGCCGTGATCTGCTCGGTGCGGTCGAGGATGGCGATGCCGCGCTTTTCCAGCTGGTCGAGCAGGCCCGGCCGCAGTGGAATGCGGCCCACGTGGTCCGGATCGGTCTTCAGCAGGGGCGAGCCGGTGCGGTCGTCGTCGAGCTGGATGAAGGCGATGCCGGTCACGCCCTGGTAGCCGAGCGAAGCGAAGGTGGTGGTGGTGACGGGCGAACCTTCCTCGACCGACAGCTTGATGAGGATCTGGCCGGTCACCTTCGGATCGAACACGATCTCGTCGACGCGGCCCACTTCCAGGCCGCGGTAACGCACCGTCGCCTGCGGGTTCAGGCCGGGAATCGACTGGGTGGTGACGATTTCATAGGGCGACAGTTCCGTCTTGTCGCGGTTCAGCCAGAGGCCGACCAGCACGGTGGCCACCAGCAGGGCGATCGTGAAGATGCCCGTCATCAATGCATACGATCGGTTTTCCATGTCACTCCTTGTGTTCTTCCGCGGCGGCATCGCGCTCTTCGTCGCGCTCATCGAGCACCTCGAGTGCCCGCTGGCCGCGTCCGCCGAGGAAGAATTGTTTGATGAACGGATGGTCGACCCGCACCACGTCGCGCGACGGTCCCACCGCCAGCACGTGTTTTTCGGCCAGGACCGCGATGCGCGACGAGAGCGCGAACAGCGTGTCGAGGTCGTGGGTGACCATCACCACAGTCAGTTTCAGTTCCCGGTGCAGGGCCTGGATCAGCGTCACGAACGCGTCCGACGCATCCGGGTCGAGGCCCGCGGTCGGCTCGTCCAGGAACAGCAGTCTCGGTTCCAGCGCCAGCGCGCGCGCCAGGGCCGCGCGCTTGGTCATCCCGCCCGACAAATCGGCCGGCATCTTGTTCGCGTGTTCCGCGCCCAGGCCCACCATATCCATTTTCAGCAGCACCGCGTCGCGGATCACGTCTTCGGGCAGGGCGCGCAGTTCGCGCATCGGCTGGGCGATGTTGTCGAACACGGTCAGTGCCGAATACAGCGCGCCCTGCTGGAACAGCATGCCCCAGTGGTTGCGCATGCGCTGCAGCTGTTCCGGCCCGGCCTCGCTGATGTCCTCGTCGAACACGCGTACGCAGCCGCGCGATGGCCGTTCCAGCCCCAGCATCTGTCGCAACAGAACGGTCTTGCCGGTCCCGGAACCGCCGACGATCGACAGGATTTCGCCTGCATAGATTTTCAGGTTCAGGTCCTGGTGCACGACGGTCTTGCCGAACTTGGTCCACAGGTTGCGGATGTCGACCACCGGCGGCCCGACGTCTTCTTCCGGCTTGCGGTTCAGTTGCTGCGGCAGGCGATCCTGCGGCGGGCGTTTGATTTCGTCGGCCATCAGAACCCCACGCCGCTGAAGATGATCGCGAACACGGCGTCGGCCAGGATCACGACCGTAATCGCGGTGACCACCGAGGTCGTGGTGCCGCGTCCCAGGCTTTCCGTATTCGGCTTGATGCGCAGGCCGAAGTGGCAGGACACCAGTGCGATCAGCATGCCGAAGGTCATGCCTTTTAATAAGCCGATGATGTAGTTAATCAGCGGCACAGCATCCGGCAGCTTTTGCAGGAAATAGCGGAAGGACAGGCCCAGTTCGATCTTGGCCGACGCCATGCCGCCGATCAGGGCCATCGCATCGGTCCAGACCACCAGTAACGGCATCGAGATGGCGAGGGCGACGACTTTCGGCATGATCAGGCGGTAGCCGTGCGAGATGCCCATCACCAGCATGGCGTCGAGTTCTTCCGTCACTTTCATCACGCCCAGCTGGGCCGTGATCGAGGAACCGGAGCGGCCCGCGACCAGGATCGCCGCCAGCAGCGGACCCAGTTCGCGCACGATGCTCATGCCGAGGATGTTGACCAGGTAGATGTCGCCGCCGAACTGGCTCAATTGCTGGGCCGACAGGTAAGAAAGCACGACGCCGATCAGGAAACCGACCAGGGCCGTGATGCCGAGCGCCTGGAAGCCCGAGTGATAGATATTCGCCGAGATCTCGCGCCACGGCCCCGTGGCCGGACGGCGGATGAAACGGCCCAGGTCCTGTACCAGGCGGCCGATCAGTTCAATAAAACCGTGCAGGTGCTCGAAAAAGCTGAGCAGGCCGGCGCCGAGCACGATGATCCAGTTCAGCGGGCTGACCCTGGTGCGCGGCAGGGTGTGACTGCCGGCCTTTTCGATGCGGGCGAACAGTTCTTCCTGGCGCGGGTCGAGTTTCAGCTGGGACGGCCGCTTCTTGCCCCAGGCATTCCAGAACAGCTGGGCGCCGATATGGTCGATGCTGTCCACCTGGGACAGGTCCCATGCGAGGCTGGGTTTCTTCTTCAGGTCCGTGAAGCTGCGGTTGATGCGCTTGAGCAGGCCCTTCTGGCTCAGCGCATGCACCTGCCAGACCCCGCTTGCCATGACAGATTGCGCCGCGCCGCCGGCGGAATGTTCAATGGATAATGTTGGCGTATTTTCAATCTGCATTATTGCAGTGTAAAAGGATTTCGCCGTCTCTGCCATTTGGCGGGGTCTAGCGTGCTCAGGCAGCGAGGTGGCGGACCTGCCTTGCCGGGGCGACTGTCGCCGTGTTGGCCGCCTTTTTCGCTGCCCCGTCGACATTGCCGGCGTAATCGCTTGCCACCAGGGCCAGTGCCTCATCGCGCGCCATGCCGGTCACCTGCAGCCATTCGGCCACCAGTTTCGCCAGCCGGTCGAGGGCGATGCGGTGAGTGGCGTCGGTCTTGGTGTAGATCCAGTCCGAGAAAGCCATGAAGTTTTCAAAAGGGCGCACGCCGAGCAGGACGCGCGTCGTATTCGCGAAGCGCCCGGAGTTGGCGACCAGGTCCCAGTAGCGCGCAAAGCGCACCAGGCGCTGCATGGTCGGGAAGTCGATCAGGCTGGTGGCCAGCACCGTGTAGGGCGGATACGGGTCGTACACCATTTTATAAGGCTCGGTATGCCGGATGATCGGCGTGCCGCGCAGGCGTTTTAATATGCCGAACTGGATTTCGTGCGCGCCCAGGCCCACCAGCTGGTCGAAGCCGCGCGCGAAGCTGGCGATGTCTTCGCCCGGCAGGCCGGCGATCAGGTCGACGTGCAGGTGCGCCTGCGAGTGTTCGCACAGCCAGCGGATATTGTCCGCCGCCTTGGCATTGTCCTGGCGCCGGCTGACCAGGGCTTGCACCTCGGGATTGAAACTCTGGATGCCGATCTCGAACTGCAGGGCGCCGGCCGGGAAGCGCGCGATCATCTCTTTCAAGGCTTCCGGCAGGTGGTCGGGCACCAGCTCGAAGTGGGCGTAGACCGGGTCGTTCGGCGCCGCGTCGATCTTGTCGAGGAAGAACTGCATGATCTTCATGCTGGTCTTCACGTTCAGATTGAAAGTGCGGTCGACGAATTTGAATAGGCGGGCGCCGCGCGCGTACAGATCCTCCATTTGCGCGAGAAACGCGTCCAGCGGGAACGGCCAGGCGGTTTTATCGAGCGAGGACAGGCAGAATTCGCACTTGAACGGGCAGCCGCGCGAGGCTTCTACATATAAAGTGCGGTGCGCGATGTCCTCGTCGCTATATAAAGAATAGGGCAGGGCGATCTCGGCCATGGGCGGCTGGACCCCGGCATGCACCTTCATCAGCGGCTGCGGACCGTCGAGAATCTGCGCGCACAGCTGCGGGAAGGTAACGTCGCCCCAGCCGGTGACGACGTAGTCGGCCAGCTTGACGATCTGCTGCTCGTTCGTCTCGAAGGAGACTTCCGGTCCGCCCAGCACGATCGTCACCTCGGGCGCCACGCGTTTCAGCATGGCGACGACGCGCGTCGTTTCCTCCACGTTCCAGATGTACACGCCGAAGCCGATGATGCGCGGGTGCCCGGCCAGCAGGCGTTCCACGACTTCGGTGGTCTTGGCGCCGATGACGAATTCCTGGATCCGCGTCTGCGGGCCGAGGGGGCCCATGTTCGCCAGCAGGTAGCGCAGGCCCAGCGATGCGTGGGCATAGCGGGCGTTCAGGGTGGACAGCAGGATGGTCATGGCGGCAAGCGTTTCGGGCAAAGGGGCCATTTTACGCGCTGGCGCCGCAATCCGTGCTGGCGTTCCTGGAACTTGCCTGTTAGAATATGCGCCGGAATTCAGGGAGTTGTTGCCCCGTTGTGGAACAACCATCCCAGCAAGTTATGCCTGATGACCATAGCAAGTCGGTCCCACCCCTTCCCATCCCGAACAGGACCGTGAAACGACTTTGCGCCGATGATAGTGCTGCAACCAGTGTGAAAGTAGGTTATCGTCAGGCTAGTTATTTAGAGAAGCCCACCAGTGTGATGCTGGTGGGCTTTTTCTTTTCCTCCGTCGTTTTTGTTGCGACCCATCAATTCCGATAGGCTTGCAACGCATGTGCTGTCGCTACACTGTATTCCCCCGGGTCATGCCTGCGCCAGGCCCGGCAATCACAGTCCGCCTTTTCATTCGCCACGCGGCTATTGTCCGCAGAAAGCGTCCACATGAAACGTCAGCACGTGCAATCGAAGTACCCTCTTATCGCCGCTGCGCTCCTCCTGGCCCTGGCCGGCTGCAGCAGCGACGACGGCAAGCCAGATGAGACCGCCGCCACACCGCCGCCGCCAGTTGCCACCGCTTCCCGCATCAGCGTCGAGGTCGGCCGCACCGGCTACGGTGTGCCGCATGTAAACGGCAAGGATTTCCGCAGCCTCGGCTACGGCCTGGCCTATGCCTATGCCCAGGACAATGTCTGCATGTTCGCCGACACGGTCGTGACGGTGCGCGGCGAGCGTTCGCAATTCTTCGGCGGCGAGGCGCGCGCGCCGCGGCGCTCCGAGACGGGCGACGAATACGGCGCCGCCAGCGGTTTCATGGACCTCAAAAACGAGGACAGCGATTTCTTCTTCAAGGGCTATCTCGACATCGAGCAGCTGCGCGCCGGCTATGCCGCCGGCGCACCCGAGCCGCGCGAGCTGGTCGAGGGCTATGTCGAAGGCTACAACCGCTACGTCAAAGCCTTCGCCGGGCTGTATCCGGCCGCCTGCAACAACGCCCAGTGGGTGCGTCCGATTACGGTCGACGACATGTACCTCATCATGGCCGAAAAGGCCCTGCACGCGACGGGTCAGGTGTTTGCCAGGGAATTCGTGGCCGCTGGACGCAACCCCGGGGCAGGGCTGGCGCAAACGAAAGCCCGCAAGTTCGATCCGGGTTTCCTGCTGGCGCGCCTCGACCAGCTCAATCGGCAAGGCTTCGGCAGCAATGCGCTGGCCGTCGGCAAGGAGCTGTCGGCAAACGGGCGCGGCCTTCTGCTCGGCAATCCGCACTATCCCTGGACCTCGGCCGACCGTTTTTACCAGGCCCATCTCACCGTGCCCGAGAAATACGACGCCATGGGCGTGATCATCGGCGGCATTCCCGCCATCGTGATCGGTTTTAATCGCGACATCGCCTGGAGCCACACGGTCACGACCGCGATCCACTTCACCACCTTCCGCCTCGCGCTCGATCCTGCCGACACCAGCGGCACGACCTATCTATATGACGGCACGCCCGTCAAAATGACGTCGAAGACGGTGTCGGTCGACCTGCTGCAGCCGGACGGGGCGATCATCAAGCGTAATAAAACCTTCTGGTTCAGCCAGCAGGGCGCGGTCATCGTCAAGCCGGAGGCGGGCATGAGCTGGACGGCGAACGCCGCCTACGTGCTGGCCGACCCGAACCGCAACAACACCCGCATGCTCGAGCAGTGGCTCGGTATCGGCCGGGCCAACAATGTGCAGGCCATCAAAGCCTCGCTCGACAAGACGATCGGCCTGCCCTGGGTGAACACGGTGGCGGCCGACCGCGACGGCAACGTGCTGTTCGCGGATGCCAGCGTGGTGCCGCACATGGGTGCCCAGAAATTCGGCAATGGCTGCCTGCTGCTGCAGGCGGCCCTGCTGTTCGACGGCTCGCGCAGCAGTTGCGGCTGGGGGAGCGATCCGAATGCGCCGGCTGGGATTTATTCTCCGGTGAATGGTCCGTGGGCGATCCGCACCGATTACGTCGGCAATTCGAACGACAGCTTCTGGCTGAACAATCCCAAGGCCCTGCTGCCCGGGCCGGCGCCCTTCGGCTTTTCTCCGCTGTACGGCCGCGTCGGCGTCGAGCAGACCCTGCGCACGCGGATCGGTTTCAAGCAGGTCGAGGAACTGGCACAGACGAAAAAGCTGGCGCTGGCCGACGTCCAGACCCTGGCCTTCGCCAATCGCCTGTATGCGGCCGAGCTCGTGTTGCCGGAATTGCTGCCGGCCTGCACCGCCAGCGGCGACGCCGTCCTGCAGCAAGCCTGCACCGCGCTGTCCGCATGGGACCGTCGCGTGAACGTCGACAGCCGCGGTGCCGTGCTGTTCCGCGAGTTCTGGAACAGTGCTGCCGCCATTCCGAACAAGTGGGCCGTGCCCTTCAACCCGGCCGATCCCGTGAATACGCCGAACGGGGTGGCGCAGGCGGCCATGCCGGCCATGCTGGCGGCGCTGAAGACGGCAGCCCTGCGCTTGCAGTCGCTTGGCATCGCTTTCGACGCCAGGCTGGGCGACTACCAGACCGAGACCCGCAACAGCGTGCGCATTCCGCTGCATGGCGGCATCGGCAACATCGACGGCTCCTATAACTCGCTGACCATGCGCGGGGCGCTGACGGCCACCGGCTATAACGGCGTGCACTGGGGCGAGAGCTATATCCAGACGGTGAGCTTCGACGACCAGGGGCCGGTGGCCCAGGCGATGCTGACATATGGCCAGTCGATCGATCCCAAGTCGCCTCATTATGCGGACCAGGTAAACGTGTACTCGCGCAAGGAGTGGCCGGTGCTGCCCTTCAGTCAGGAGAAGATCAAGGCCGACCCAAGCTACCAGCCGACCACGCTGACAGAGTGAGCCACACCCGGCCGCGAAAAGCCCTTGCGGACCGCGGCCGGGGTTCGCTATAATGCGCCTCCTGTTGAAAACGACAACGAAATCAAGTAGTTGTGTTGACAACAGGAGCCGCAGAGTTCTGCGGTGTAGCAAAAAAGAGGTTGACGAGAATCACGAAATGCTTCATACTCTTTTTCCTCTGCTGCTGACGAACAAAACGATTCGCAGAACGCAGCAAGGCAGTACCGCCCTCGGCGGGAGCCAAAGTTCTTTAACAATTAACAGTCGATAAGTGTGGGCGTTTGATGAAGGTGCCAGCTGACTTGTTCAGCTGATTACTTAAATTATCAAATGTTCGCACAAAAGAAATACGTTGCTCAGCAATGGGTAACGGTCAGTATTTTGAGTGAGCGACACCTGAGAAATCAGGTTGCCAGAAATGGCGAAAACAGAGATTG
>NZ_JBHSMR010000007.1:0-15139 GCF_042655665.1 Massilia suwonensis | reverse complement strand
GAAACGACTTTGCGCCGATGATAGTGCTGCAACCAGTGTGAAAGTAGGTTATCGTCAGGCTAGTTATATGAAAAACCCCGCTCGGTAAACCGAGCGGGGTTTTTTGCTTTTGCAGCCTGGTTGCGTCATTCAGCGGTTCGTCGCATGCGCCGTTTTTATCCAACGCCAGCGAATTACCATCCCTTATCCACAAACGATGAGGGAGCTAGATATGGTCTTGGCGAGGATATTCCGCTTGCTCGCCGCTGTGTGCCTCTTGCCGATCGCAGCGTCGGCCCAGCCTGATCCCACAACAGAACTGCACGCCCAATTCACGCGCCACCTTCAGCAAGCCGGACTCCCAGGCGCCGTATGGACCGTCGTTACGCCCGAGGCGGGCATCGTCACCGGCGCAGCTGGTTTGAGCAATGCCGAAACCAAGGCAGGGATGACACCGGCAAACCGCGTCCATGTCGGCTCGGTCGCGAAAACCGTGCTGGCCATGGGCGTCCTGCGACTCGTCACGGCTGGGCAGCTGAGCCTCGACACCGACGTCGCAACGCTTCTACCGGCCCTGCGCTTCGACAATCCCTGGCAGGCCACCGACCCGATCCGCATTCGTCACCTGCTCGCGCACACCGCCGGCCTGGAAAACTTCCGCTTCTATCAGGTGTTCAGCCTGCGTGCGCAAGCCGACACGCCACTCGACCAGGCCCTCGGGCGCAACAGCCTGACGGTGCACACGCGTCCGGGCGCACGCTACGTCTACTCGAGTACCGGCTACCACCTGCTCGGCATGGTGATCGAGGCGGTCACCCATCGCCGCTACGAAGCCTGGCTGGACGCAGAACTCCTGCGCCCGCTCGCCATGCACGACAGCAGCTTCGCGTTCAGCACCCAGGCCGGCCCCGGCGCCGATCCGCGCCTGGCCATGGGTCATTTCGAAAACCACGTCGCTTACCCGGCCATTCCCGTATTCGCGCGTCCCGCGACCCAGTTCGCAACGACCGCCGCCGACATGGGACGCATGGCCCGCTTTCTGATGGCGGATGGGACGATCGCAGGCCAGCCCTTTATCGCGCCGAACCTGATGGCGGCGCTCAGCGGCGCCCGGGATACCGATGCCGAATGGGCCGGCCTGCAAGGTGCTCATGGACTTGCACTCTCGGTGCGAGACCGGCATGGCGTCATCGGCGACTGTCACCCCGGTACGACGATCGGCTTCCAGGCCATGCTCTGCCTGTATCCAAGGGAAGGCAAAGCCTTTTTCGTGGCAGTCAATGCCGACGTCGAGAATGCCGACTACGAACGGTTCAACACGCTTCTGCTGGACGCCCTGCAGTTGCAAGCCGCACGGAAGCAAGCCAGTGGCTCGCCACCGCCCGCGGATATTGCCGGGTGGGAGGGAATGTACGTCCCGGCATGGCATGCGGTAACCCGCCTGGCATGGATCGATACCGTCTTCAACGTGGTCGACGTGCGTTGGGATGGCAAACGGCTGCAGCTCGTGCCCTTCCAGGGAAAGCCTGCTTCCTTGCAGCCAGCTGGCGGCATGCTGTTCCAGGCGGAGGGCCGGATCGCACCCTCGCATGTGCTGCTGACGACGGATGGCGATCGCATGCTCAGCGATGGCCTGCGCAACTATCGCCAGGTGCCCCTGGCGACCTTGCTGTGGCTATGGACCAGCGCCGCACTCGGCGCCGCGGGCCTGCTGACGATCCTGTTCAGGGGAGGATGGCTGCTGATCCGTGGCCGCTTGCGCAAGTCCAGTACCCTGGCCCTGCCGTTGGCCGGCGTGCTGATGCTGTTTGCGCCAATCCCCTTCTTCTTTACCCAATCCTTCATGCAGCTGGGCGACCTCACCATTGCGAGCGGATTGCTCGCATTCGCCAGCATCGCCTTGCCCTGCGCGATTGCCTACGGCTTGCTGCGCCTGCCATCGCGTGCACGCAGCCTTGCCCATCCGGCGTTCGACTGCGCCGCCTTGCTCGCGGCCGCGCAATGGATGATCGTACTCGGCGCCTGGGGCATGCTGCCTTTCCTTATGTGGCGATAGGCTGTGCCTGAGTGCCGCGCTCGAGGCTATCCCAGAGCCGGTCGTGCAGCGGCAGGATCAACACATTGCAGACCGGTTCCAGCAGCGCCGCGATGCCGCCCATCGCCGCCGATCCGGTCGCGACGTACATGACCGCGAAGGCGACGCCGGCATGCAGGCCGGTCTGGCTAAGTTTTTCGAAGGCCACCGTCAGGTAGCGTGCCCGCGCCGTCGACGCCGCGCGCCGGCGCATTGCCCAGGCGGCTTCGTGGAAGGGGAGCAGCAAGACGTTGATCACCGGCTCGACCAGAACGGCGAGGCCACTGAACACCGCCGAGCCGGTAACGGCGTAGGCCAGGGCATAGGCGATGCCCATGTGGGTGGCGACCTGACTGATCCTTTTTGCTGCGGTAATCATGCACTGCTCCTGTTGCAAACACTCAGGAGCAAATGATAGTGATTCTCATCTAAGAGGTAAAATGAATTGATTCAAGCACATTAATAGGATTTGCCTATTGATTATCCAATGTTGCAAGCCGGTCGAACAAGGGCTGCGCCGCGTCCGCGATCCGGTCGAGACTCGCTTCGCGCAAGGCCGCCGTATCGATACGCTCCTCGGTGTGCAGTCCGGCCCAGCGCAGCAGCGCCGCGCACGCGTCCGGATGATCGAACAGGCCGTGCAGATAAGTCCCCATTACCTGTCCTTCGGCTGAGCAGGCGCCCTCGCCGCGGCCATCGATGCGAAAAGCAGGGAGCGCCAGCGCCTCACCAGACGAGGCACCCATATGGATTTCGTAGCCTGCGACCTTCGCACCGCTGCCGTCGAAGGCGCACACACCCTCGACCCCGCGCAGCTGCTTCTCCTGGCCCATCGTCGTCACCATGTCCAGCCAACCCAGTCCTTCGGAGTCGCCCGCGCTGCCCTCGACACCATGCGGATCGCTCACCATCCGTCCCAGCATCTGGAAGCCGCCGCATACGCCCAGCAGCTTGCCGCCATAGCGCAAGTGGCGCGCAAGCGCAGTGTCCCACCCCTGCGCGCGCAGCCAGGCCAGGTCCGCGCGCGTGTTCTTGCTCCCCGGGAGAATGACGAGGTCCGCCGCCGGAATCGCTTCGCCCTCGCGCACGAAGCGCAGGTCGACCTCGGGATGCACGCGCAGCGCATCAAGATCCGTGTGATTGCTCATGCGCGGCAGACTCGGGACGACGATGCGAAAGCGTCCGCGCCGGGACTGCATCGGCTGCACGGCGTCCTCCGCATCCAGATAAAGCCCGTGCAGGTAGGGCAGGACCGCCAGCACCGGCTTGCCGGTTTCGCGTTCCAGCCATTCCAGGCCCGGTTCGAGCAGCGTAATGTCGCCCCTAAAACGGTTGATGACGAAGCCGGCGATGCGATTGCGTTCGCTGCGCGAGAGGCAGGCCAGCGTGCCGACAATGTGCGCGAACACGCCGCCGCGGTCGATGTCGGCCACCAGGATCACCGGACAATCGACCGCCTCCGCAAAGCCCATGTTCGCGATGTCGCGATCGCGCAGGTTGATCTCGGCTGGACTGCCTGCGCCCTCGACCACGATGGCCTCGTACTGTGCGGACAAGCGTGCATGCGATTCCAGCACCGCCGCCATCGCCACGGTTTTATATTGGTGATAGTCGCGCGCATTCATCTCGCTGCGCACGCGCCCGTGCACGATCACCTGGGCCCCGGTGTCACTCGAGGGTTTCAGCAGCACCGGATTCATGTCCGTGTGCGCGTCGATGCCGGCGGCCAGTGCCTGTAAAGCCTGGGCGCGGCCGATCTCGCCGCCGTCCTTCGTCACCGCGCTGTTGAGCGCCATGTTCTGTGGCTTGAACGGGGCCACGCGCACGCCTTCGCGTTTCAAGAGGCGGCACAGCGCGGCCACCACCGTGCTTTTGCCGGCATCCGAGGTCGTTCCCTGCACCATCAGGGTCTGGTAGGGCAGGCGCCTCATTGCCGATGCCTGCGTGCCTGGTCGAGCTTTTCGCACATCGCCGCCGCGCCCTGGATCATGCGCGGGCCGGCGCGGTTGAGCAGGTTGCCGTCGACGGTGAACAGATTACCGTTGCGGACCGCCTTCAGCGTCGGATACTGCCGCCACAGGTTCACGCCGCCGTAGTCCTTTTCGGCCGAGCCGAACACGGCTTCCGGGTCGGCCTGCAGCACGCTCTCGATCGTCACGACCGGCGCGATGACCGGCAGCTTGTCGAAGATGTTCTCGCCGCCGCACAGGCGCAGCGCGTCGGTGACGATGTGGCGGCCGTTCAGTGTGTACAGCGGCTTGTCCCAGACCTGGTAGAAGGTGCGCACCGGCGAACGTCCGGCATAAGTCGCACGCAAGGACGCCAGCTTGCTGCGCAGCGCCGCCGCGGCCGGACGCGCCGTCGCCTCGGTGCCCATCAGCAGGCCCAGGCGTTCCAGGCTGTCGGGAATCCCCTCCAGGGTTTGCGGATCGCTGTGGTAGACCGGAATGCCGAGCCGCTTGACCATGTCGATCTGGCGCTCCGAACTGCCGTGCATCCAGGCGACGATCAGGTCGGGCTTCAAGGCCATCACGCGTTCGATGTCGATCTGGCGATTCGAGCCGATGCGCGGGATGCGGTTCGCCGCCTCGGGATAATCGCTGTACTCCACCGCGCCGACCACGCGCGCGCCGCCGCCGGCCGCGAACAGCAGCTCGGTTACGTGCGGCGCCATCGAGATCACCCGCAGGGCAGGGCTGCGCAGCGTGATCGCATTATCGGCGTCGTCGCGCACCGTCACCGCCGCGGCCTGGCCGGCGCACAGCAGGCAGGCTAATACCATCCATCGTTTCATCGTTCTCTCCATTCATCGAAGGCGCGCGCCAGGCGCTGCCAGGCTGCTTCGTCGGGCGGCAGTCCAAGCCGGATGCCGTAGGCGGCATCGAGGAACAGGCGGCTCCAGATGCCGCGCTGCGCCAGGTGTTCGTGAAATGCCTGCGGGTCGTCCTGCGGCCACCAGTGGAACAGGGGCGTGCCGGCGGCGGCAATGCCGTGCGCCGACAGCAGCTTGTCCATGCGCCGGCCGGCCGACTGCAGCCGGGCCTGCGTCACCGCCTGCCAGACGCCGTCGTTCAGTGCCGCCAGTGCGATCGATTGCGCCGGACCGCTGACGGCCCAGGGCCCGAGCAGGTCCGCCAGTTCGCGCAACAGTCCGGCTTCCGCCGCGACGAAGCCCAGGCGCAGGCCGGCCAGGCCGAAGAATTTGCCAACCGAGCGCAGCACGATCAGTCCTGGCCGGTGCGCGTGCGCGGCGACGCTCAGGCCCGGTGCCGTGTCGCCGAAGGCCTCGTCGACCACCAGCCAGCCGCCGCGCCGGGTTAGGCGCGCGGCCCAGTCGAGCAGCTGCTCAGCGGGGACGGTCTCGCCGGTCGGATTGTTCGGATTGCAGAGTACGACGACGTCGCTGGCGTCGACCGCCGCATCGAGCGCGGCATAGCTGGACAGATGCAGCGTGTGGCCATGGCGGCGCCAGTGCTGGGCGTGCTCGGCGTAGGAGGGCGCGGAGACGGTCACCCGCGATGGCCGGCGCAGGCGCGGCAAGGCCTGGATCGCGGCCTGGGTGCCGGCCACGGGTAACAGTTGCACGGCGCCATAGTAGCGGCACGCCGCCTCCACAAGCGCGGGATCCGTTTCCGGCAGCCGGTGCCAGGCATTCGGCGCCAGCATGGGAATGGGATAGCCCCAGGGGTTGATGCCGGTCGAAAGGTCGATCCAGTCGTCGCGCCCGTAGCGTCGCGCCGCCGCGCGCAGATTGCCGCCGTGTTCAAGCATGATGTGCGACTCCGTATATGAGCGCCAGCGCCACCCACAGCAGGGTCGCCCTGAATACGAGGCGCCAGGCACGCAGGATGTCGGCCGGTGCCGCCGGCGCGCCCGTGCCGAGCGGTGGCCGCTGTTCGATTTCGCCTTGGTATGTCGCCGCGCCGCCGAGTGCGATGCCCAGCGCTCCCGCGCCGCTGGCCATCACCGGCCCCGCATTCGGACTGCTCCAGGCCGGAGCCTGCGCACGCCAGCAGCGCCAGGCGCGCAATTGGCCGCCACGCGGGGCCAGCAGCACGTAGCTGAGCGCAGTCAGGCGCGCCGGCAGGTAGTTCAATCCGTCGTCGATGCGCGCCGCCACGCGCCCGAACAGCTCGTAGCGCGGCGTACGGTAGCCCCACATGGCATCGAGCGTGTTCGCCAGCCGGAACAGCAGCGCACCCGGGCCGCCGGCCACCAGGAACCAGAACAGGGTGCCGAAGACGGCATCGTTGCCGTTCTCGAGCAGCGACTCGGCGCCGGCGCGCGCCAGGCCGGAGGCATCCTCGTGCGCGGTGTCGCGGCTGACGATGCGTGCCGTCAGCATGCGCGCAACCGCCAGGTCCCGTTCTACGAGCGCCTGGTAAATTGGCAGCGTATGCTCGCGCAGGCTGCGCAGCCCGAGGCTGAACCAGAGCAGCAGCGCATGCACGACGACGCCGCCCGGGCCTGCGGCGAGCCACCATGCCAGCGCACTGGCCGGCAGCACGGCCAGCATCCAGCCGCCCGCGCCACGCAGCACACGCCAGCCGTCCCGGTTGAGCCGGTCTTCGATACGCACCGCCATGCGGCCGAAGCCGACCAGCGGATGCCAACGCCGCGGCTCGCCCAGCAGCAGGTCGAGCGCCACGCCCGCCGCCAGCAGGAGCGCGAGCTGGAGCGCCGGCAGTCCGCTCAGCATGGCGGTCCTTTCAATACCAGCGGCAGCCCGGCGGCCACCAGGATCACGCGTTCGGCGCGAGAGGCCACAGCCTGGTTCAGCCGGCCCGCCTCATCGGCGAAGCGGCGCGACAGGGCGCCCATCGGGACGATGCCCATGCCGACCTCGTTCGATACCAGCAGCAGCTCGCCCGGCAGGCCTGCATCGAGCAGATCGAGGAAGCGTTGGCGCTGGATACCGAAAGCGGGCGGCAGCGTCAGTTCGCCGGTCTCCGGAAAATCGGGCGCGCCGTCGAGCATCAGGTTGGTCAACCACAGCGTCAGGCAGTCGACCAGCACCAGGCGGCCGGGCGTGCAGGCTGCGCGGATCGCGTCCGCCAGCAGCAGGGCTTCCTCGACCGTGTGCCAGTGCGCCGGCCGCCGTGCGCGGTGATGCAGGATTCGCGCCTGCATTTCGCCGTCGCCGGCGCGCGAGCTCGCGATATACGTGACCGCGCTACCGGATTGCTGCGCCAGCCGCTCGGCCAGCGCGCTTTTGCCCGAGCGTGCGCCGCCGAGGATCAGGGTGCAGGCCATGCACCACCTTCCGTGAACAGCAGGGCCACCGCTTCCGGATTCGACGGAAAGTAGCCGTGGAAGTAGGAGGCCGTCAGCGAGCCGGCACAATAGACGGCTTCGCCCGGCGTACCGGCGGGATGGCGTACCGTGTGCAGGCTGGGCGCCAGCGGTGTCTCGAAGCGCGAATAATGAAAAGTATGGCCGCGCAGGACGCCGGCCGGGGTGCCGAGCGCCTGCGCCCCGAGCCCGGCCAGGCGCGCCTGCATGCGCACCACACCGGGCAGCAGGCCGGCCATCGGCCAGCGACCGCCGTCGGGATCGGTGATTTCCTCGGCCAGCACCATCATGCCGCCGCACTCGGCCAGGATCGGCAGGTTGGCCGCGAAGGCGGCGCCGATCGAGGCGCGCCAGCGTTCGGCCCCGGCCAGCGTCTGCGCATGCAGCTCGGGATAGCCGCCGGGCAGATAAACGGCGTCGGCCGTCTCGGGCACGGCCTCGTTGGCCAACGGAGAAAAGAATGCGAGCCGGGCGCCCAGTAGACGCAGCGTATCGAGATTGGACGGGTACAGGAAAGCGAAGGCCGCATCGCGCGCGATCGCGATCGTGCGGCCGGCCAGCAGGGGCGGCACGGCCGGCGCCGGCGCGCTGTCCTGTGCTTCGAACGCGGGCAGCGCCTGCCAGGCGGCGTCGTCCAGCTGCAGCGCGTCGGCCAGCTCGTCGAGCAGGGCGTCCAGGCGCGGCAGTTCGTGCGGCAGGGCCAGTCCCAGGTGGCGCTCGGGCAGCGCCTCTGATTGGCGCGGCAAGGCGCCGACCAGGGCGATATCGCGCAGCGATTGCGCGACCATCTGGGCGTGGCCGGTGCTGGCGACCCGGTTCGCGATCACGCCGGCCAGCTGGACGGGACCGTAATCGCGCAAGCCGCGCGCGACGGCGCCGGCTGTCTGCGCCATCGCCGAGGCGTCGATCACGGCCAGTACGGGAATACCGAAGGCGCGCGCCAGGTCGGCCGCCGAGGGCGTGCCGTCGTACAGGCCCATTACGCCTTCGACCAATATCGCATCGGCTTCGCGCGCCGCCTCATCCAGGCGACGCCGGCATTCGTCGATCCCGACCATCCACAGGTCGAGCGTATGCACCGGCGCGCCGCAGGCACGCTCGAGCAGCATCGGGTCGATGAAGTCGGGCCCGCATTTGAAGACGCGCACGCGCTGGCCCGCGCGCACCAGGCTGCGCGCCAGGGCGGCGGTGACAGTCGTCTTGCCCTGGCCGGACGCCATGGCCGCGATCAGAACGGCACGCGCGCTCACCATTCGGTCCCGGCCTGCGCGGCGATGCCGGCGGCAAAAGCGTGCTTGAGCACATTCATCTCGGTGACCGTATCGGCCACGGCCAGCAGTTCCGGCGCCGCGCCGCGTCCCGTGATGACCACGTGCTGCATGGGCGGACGCTCGAGCAGGTCGCCGATGACCGTGTGCACGTCGAGGTAGCGGTATTTCAGGGCGATGTTCAGTTCGTCCAGCACGACCAGGCCGATGGCGGGATCGCGCAGGAAGGCGCGCGCCTGTTCCCAGGCCTGCAGCGCCTTTGCGATGTCGCGCTCGCGGTTCTGCGTTTCCCAGGTATAGCCTTCGCCCATCGCATGGAAGCTGACTTCGTCGGGAAAGCGGCGCAGGAACTGTTCTTCGCCGGTCGCCATCGCACCCTTGATGAACTGGACCACACCCACCCGCATGCCGTGCCCGAGCGCGCGCGCGACCATGCCGAAGGCGCTCGAGCTCTTGCCCTTGCCGTTGCCGGTGTTGACGATGATGATGCCAATCTGCTTGTCGGCTTGCGCGATGCGTTCGTCGATAATGGCCTTCTTGCGCTCCATGCGCAGGCGGTGGCGTTCGTTCAGGGTGGCGGTCTGGTCGTTCATGGTGGACTCCATATATGAGAAGGGTCAGGCACGGCGCAGGCGGTGCAGTTGATAGAGGAAGACGGGAGCGCCGATGATGGCGGTGACGGCGCCGACCGGCAGCTGCTGCGGCGCGACGATGGTGCGCGCCAGGGTGTCGCACAAGACCAGGAAGCTGCCGCCGGCCAGCACCGCGGCCGGGACCAGCACGCGGTGGTCCGGCCCGAAGGCGAAGCGGCAGGCGTGCGGCACGATCAGGCCGACGAAGCCGACCGAACCCGCGCTGGTGACGGCGCTGGCGGTCAGCAGGCCGGATACCAGGAACAGGCCCTTGCGCAGCGCGCCGACGCGCACCCCCAGCGCCACGGCGCCTTCCGCGTGCAGAGCCATCACGTTCATGCTGCGCGCAGAGCGCACGGCGAACACCAGTGCGCCGCCCAGCACCAGCCAGGGCAGCACCCGCACCGGGGCGCCGGCCAGGTCGCCGATCATCCAGAACACCATGCTGCGCAGGCGTCCCTCGGGGGCGATCGACAGCATCAGGGTGATCAGGGCCATGCACAGCGAGGAGACGATCACCCCGGTCAGGAGCAGCAGAGAAGAGCCGCCTTCCGCCGCCGTCCCGCTGCGCAGGTCGCGCCGCGCCAGCACGTAGAGCAGCAGGGAAACGGCGACGGCGCCGCACAGGGCTGCCGCATCGACGGTGGCCGCCGCGCACATCAGGAGCAGCGCACCGAGCGCCCCGACCGAGGCGCCAGCCGAGATGCCGAGGATGTACGGATCGGCCAGCGGGTTGCGCAGCAGGGCCTGCATCAACACGCCCGCCAGCGCGAGCGCGCCGCCGGTGGCGAAAGCAACCACGGCGCGCCCGGCACGCAGTTCGAGCAGGGAGGCCGCGAGCGACTGCGGCCGGCCGGCGAACAACTGGCCGAGTGCCGCCGGCAGTTCGCTGCCGGCCACCGGGATCGAACCCGTCATGCCCGAATACAGCATGCAGGCGAGCGCCAGCAGCAGCATCGAGCCGGTGACCAGCAGCGCGCGGCGGCGCGCCGGGAAGGCGAGCGTGCTCACGGACGCCGCCTTAGCGGATGCCGTAGCGCAGGCCGGCGAACCAGCTGCGTCCGCCGGTGCCGTAGGCGCGCGCCAGCTCATAGCGCCTATCAAGCGTGTTGTTGACGCGCGCCAGCAGCGACCAGTCGGCGTCGATGCGCCAGGTGGCGTACAGGTTCAGCAAGCCATAGCCGCCCAGGCGGCGCAGGTTGGCGGCATCGTCGAAGCGCTCGCCCGAGAGCTGCCACTCGGCGCCCGTGTCCAGGCTGCCCGCCACATATTCGGCCTGGAAGTTGGCGTGCCGGCCGGCGCGCCGCGCCAGGCGCTTGCCGCTGGCGTTGTCGCGCGGGTCCTGCCAGTCGGCGCTGGCGCGCAGGCGCAACGCACCGACGCGCGTAGCCGCTGCCAGCGTCACGCCTTCCAGGGTGGCGGAGGCCACGTTGTAGGCGCAGCTGCCGGTACGGCCGTCGCGCCGGTCGGGGCAGGGCGTGGCCGAGACGATCATGTCGGTCAGGCGGTTGCGGAACCAGGTGGCGTCGACGCTGGTGCCGGCGCGCTCGTAGCGCAAGCCGAGTTCGGCGTTGCGCCCGCGTTCGGGCTGGTTGGTGGGCACGCCGTAGCCCGGGTAGTACAGCTCGTTGAACGTCGGGGCGCGGAAGCTGGTACCGACGCTGGCCGTGGCGCGCAGGCCGTCGTCGAACTGGTAGCCGTAGCCGGCGGCGCCGGTGTTCTTGTCGCCGTAGTGCGAGCGGTCCTGGCGCGCGCTGAGGTCGAACAGGTGGCGCGCGCGGCGCAGCGCGTAGGCGGCGGCGTACGAGTTGGTGATGCGCGCGCGTCCCAGGGCGGCGGTGGAGCTCGACTCGACGCTTTCCTTGCGGTGGCCGTAGAGCAGCTGCAGGGTGTCGCGGCCCAGCGTCAATGTGTTCTGCCAAGTGAACTCGTCCTGCCGGGTGTCGATCTGGCTGGCGCCGCTGGCAGCGCTGCTGGTGAAGCTGCCGGACTTGTCTTCCGAGCGCGCGAGCTGCACGGTGCTGCGCCAGTTCGGCAGCAACTGGTTGCTCATGAAGGCGGCGGCGGTATCCAGATCCTGGCGGCTGTAGGCCTCGAAGCTGCCGGCGCCGTTGTCGTACTCGGCGCGCAGGCGGCTGTGCAGGAACTGGGCGCCGACTTCGTGGCCGGGCGCGAGTGCCAGGGTGACGCGGCCGCTGGCGCTGCTGCGGCGGTAGCCGTCGTCGTCCGGGTTGTAGCCGAAGGCGCCCGGCTGGGTGGCCGAGAAGCCGTCCGAACGTTCGTGGCCGGCGCCGATGGCGTAGGTGACGGCATGCTCGCCGCCGCTGGCGCCGGACAGATGGGCGCTGGCCTGGCGCGTGGCGTCGCTGCCGGCGCCGATCGAGGCCGCTGCCGCGAAGCCCGGCTCACCCCTGCGCGTAAAAATCTGGACCACGCCGCCGATGGCGTCGGCGCCGTACAGCGTGCTCAGGGGACCGTAGACGATTTCGATGCGCTCGATCGATTCGAGTGGCACCGCATTCCAGCTGGCGCTGCCGGTCGTGGACGAGCCGATGCGCACGCCGTCGAGCAGGACGACGACCTGGTTGCTATTGGCGCCGCGCAGGAACAGGCTGGTGTTCGCACCGGCGCCGCCGTTGCGGCCGATCTCGATGCCGGGCTGGCGCGCCAGGATGTCGGCAATCGAACCGGCGCCGGCGCGGGCAATCTCTTCGGCGTGGATGACGGTGGTGTCGGCAATGACGTCGACGGCGCGCTGTGGCATGCGGCTTGCTGTGACGACGACGGTATCGACAGGGGTGGTATCGGCGAACGCACAAGGCGCAGCCATGGCGAGGGCGAGCGACGAGACGGCCGCTTGCCGTGAAACGTAAAAGTGCATGATGGTCTATGGTTGGACAACCAGCCCACGTCCCCGTAGGCCAGATTGAACAGAAGCGCGCATGCAGGGCATGGCACGCTTCCACCTTTTGGCCGGTATCCGGGCTGGCAAGTGAAGCCGTCCGACCTTCCCATGCGAATGCACAGTGGTCTGGGGAGACGGTTGGCCGCGTGAACGCGGTACTTGCTTACCGTTGCGGGGGCAGCACACGTTGGCTCTTATCGAGCTTCGTGTTTCCCGTTTAACTGCGCCTGTGAACACAGGCGCGAGCACCAAAACGCCGCAATTATACGGCGTTGTCAATCTTTCAGCACAAGCATTTCGCCGTAGGCGATGCGATGCGGGGTCGATGCGGCCTGCAGCGCGGCCTGTTCGGGCGCGGCGCCGCCTTGCATGGCGGTGAGCAGGCGCATGGTGCCGGCGTGGCAGATGACGAGTGCTTCCGGGTGGCCGGCGGCGTACAGGGCGTCGCGGAAGGCAGTCACGCGACGGGCTACCTGCAGCAGGCTTTCGCCGCCGCCGGGACGGTAATGGAGCAGGTCGGCGTTCCAGGCGTCGACCGCATCGCGGCCGATGTCATCCCAGCTGCGTAGTTCCCAGGCGCCGAAGTCCATTTCGGCCAGGCGCGCGTCGAACACGACCTGGTCGCCGGCCAGTAGGCGGGCCAAGCCCGCACAACGTCGCAGCGGACTGGCATATACGGGCAGAGGGCCGGGGAATCCGGCGTCGCTCAACGTGGTATGAACGCGCCTTGTCTCTTCCGCGTTAGCCGGCACGTCGGCGCTGCCGTAGCACACGCCGGCTGCGACATCGGGACGAGGATGGCGGACCAGCAGCAGGCGCATGCTCAGCGCAGCGCGCCCTGGCCCAGGCTGGCCAGTACACCAAGGTAGATCGCGACTTCTGCCAGCTGCTGGACGGCGCCGAGGCAGTCGCCGGTATAGCCGCCGATCCGGCGCTGGAACATGCGCGCCAGCCAAAGGGCGGCCAGGCTTGCGGTCAGAAGGCTGGCGCCGAGTGCCGCAGGCGAGAGCGCGCCGACATGCAGCAGCAGCACGGCGGGCAGCAGGGCGGTGCAGGCGGCGATGACGAATTCGCTGGTCTGCATCTGCTGCGCCATCGGCTTGGCCTTGCCCTCGGCGCGCGCGTAATCCATGCGCCAGATGAGCGAGGTCGCGGCGAGGCGCGACAGCGGGTGCGCGAGGAACAGCGCGGCAATGGCGCTGCCAGGCGGCAGCATCGCCAGCGCCGTGCACTTCAGGCCGAGCATGCAGGCGATGCCGATCGCACCGTAGGCGCCGACGCGCGAGTCCTTCATGATCTCGAGTACGCGTTCGGGATTCAAGCCGCCGCCGAAGCCGTCGCAGGTATCGGCGAAGCCGTCTTCATGGAAGGCGCCCGTGATGTAGATCGAGGCGGCAGTGGAGAGGACGGCCGCCACCGGAGCCGGCAGGACCAGCGCGGCAAGGAAGTACACCGCTGCGGCGACGGCCGCGACCACGCAGCCGACCAGCGGAAAATAGCGCGAGGATTGATGCAGCCAGTCCGGCTGGAAGCCGACCCAGCGCGGAATCGGAAGGCGCGTGAAGAACTGCAGGGCGATGAAGAAGAGGCGCAGCTGCTGCATGTAAGGCTGACTTTCAGGCCGACTGCGTGCTGACCTGGGCCGAACCGAAGGTCGCCATCTGGTCCAGGAAGTTGACCGCCGCATGCAGCAGGGGCAGGGCGAGCGCGCTACCCGTGCCTTCGCCCAGACGCAACCCGAGCTGCAGCAGCGGCTGGGCGCCGAGGTAATCAAGCATGCGGCGATGCCCCTGCTCGTCGGAGCAATGGGCGAAGACGCAGTAGTCGAGGATAGCCGGCTGCAGCCTGGCGGCGACCAGCAGCGCGCTGGTGACGATGAAGCCGTCGATGAGCAGGACCTTGCGCAGCGCGGCCGCCTGCAGCATGGCGCCGGCCATCATCGCGATCTCGAAGCCGCCGAAGGTGGCAAGCACTGCCAACGGTTCGCTCACCTGGGCGTGCGTGCGCGTCGCGCTTTCCAGTACCGCCTGCTTGCGCTGGACGCCTTCGGGTGGCAGGCCGGTGCCGGCACCGACGCATTCGGCCAGCGGCATGTTCGCCAGCTTGTGCATGAGCGCCGCGGCTGCCGTCGTATTCCCGATCCCCATTTCGCCGAATCCCACGACGTTCCCAGGCAGGTCGCGCACCAGTGCCATCCCACGTTCCAGGCTGAGTGCGCATTCTTCAGCCGTCATCGCCGGCTCGTGCGCGAAGTTGCGCGTGCCCCTCGCAATCTTGCGGTCGACGAGCCCAGGCCGTGTGCCGAAGTCGTGGTTGACGCCGGCATCGATCACTTGCAGGGCGCAGCCGTTCTGACGCGCAAGGACATTGATGGCGGCGCCGCCGGCAAGGAAGTTCTCGACCATCTGCCAGGTGACTTCCTGCGGATAGGCCGAGACGCCTTCGGCGACGATGCCGTGGTCGCCGGCGAAGACGAGCAGCGCAGGCTCGGTCAGTGCAGGCTGGGTTGTCCGCTGGATCAGGCCGATCTGCTTCGCCAGCGCCTCCAGGCGGCCCAGGCTGCCCAGCGGTTTGGTCTTGTTGTCGATCGCCTGGACGAGCGCGAGCGCGAGTGCTTCGTCGGCAGTAGGGGAGATGGCGGGAATCAGCATTATTGTCGTTCTATAAATAGCCAGGGCGCGCCAAAGATAGCACACGAAATCGCCTTGCAAGCCGCTGGCGGCTTGGCTATAATTCGCCTCCGCTTCGGCGCTGTCTGCAAAACGTTCACGTAATCAAGGTGTTAGATGCGTGATTTCTTTGCAAACGGCAACGAAGCAGAAAAAAAGAAGTTGACGACGCAAACGAAACACTGCATAATCTCGCTTCTCTGCTGCTGACAAACAAAACGATTTGTCGACAAGTAGCAAGCAGTACCGAACAAGTTCTTTAACAATTAACAGTCGATAAGTGTGGGCGTTTGATGAAGGTGCCAGCTGACTTGTTCAGC
>NZ_JBHSMR010000006.1:0-26681 GCF_042655665.1 Massilia suwonensis | reverse complement strand
GCCGATGATAGTGCTGCAACCAGTGTGAAAGTAGGTTATCGTCAGGCTAGTTATAAGAGAAAAACCCGCTCAGCAAGCTGAGCGGGTTTTTTTTTGTGTTCAGAACCCCGCAGGTTCGGGTCCACATTGTGGACCCTCACCTCTGCGGGGTTTTTGCTTTTGTGCTCCGAATTCTTGCAAACGCCGGGTCGGGAACTACAATCAAGACAGGTTCGCAGTTCAAGGATCCTGCCATGAACACCCGACATCGACGCACGGTCCGGCGCATCGTTAGCGCATTGCTGCTGGCCGCCGGCCTCGGAGGCTGCGTGTACGCCCCACCGTACGCTGCCTACGACCCCTACTATCCCAGCTATGGCTATGGCTACCCGACCTATGTCGGTCCGCCCGTCACACTCGACTTCGGCTTTGGCTATTACCGACACCATCACAGCTACCACGGTCACCGCGGCTATTACGGCGGCCATGGCAGGCACGGTTGGGGCCGCGGTGGACGCCGTCACTGAACCGTCCCATCGCATATCTCATCCCTCCTTTATTTTCTTGCCGACGCAGCGTGAGCGCCGCGTGGCACGGCGCTTGCATTCTCGGCTAAGCAGGTGCACCAGGCGCCCGTTCCGACAGCGATGCGAGCAGCGAGGACGGAACACCTGTCTCCCGGCCGGCACAACGCACTGAGCGTTGTTGCAGATTTGGAGCGGCGATAAGCCCGGCCTGCCCCCGTTTTGCTAACCCGTCCGCTCTGGTAGCGGACCTCATCGACAAGAAAGATGCCATGAAAACGAGAGCTGCCATTGCGTGGAAGGCCGGAGAACCCCTGTCCATCGCCGAGGTCGACCTGGAGGGGCCGCGCGCCGGCGAGGTACTGGTCGAGATCAAGGCGACCGGTATCTGCCACACCGATTACTACACCTTGTCCGGTGCCGACCCCGAGGGCATTTTCCCTGCCATCCTCGGCCACGAGGGCGCCGGCATCGTGCTCGAGACCGGCCCCGGCGTCACCTCGGTCAAGCGCGACGACCACGTCATCCCCCTGTACACGCCCGAATGCAGGCAATGCAAATTCTGCCTGTCGCGCAAGACGAATCTATGCCAGTCGATCCGCGCGACCCAGGGACGCGGCCTGATGCCCGACGCAACCTCGCGTTTCTCGATCGACGGCCAGCAGCTGTTCCACTACATGGGCACCTCGACCTTTTCCAACTACATCGTCGTCCCCGAAATCGCCCTCGCGAAAATCCGCTCCGACGCGCCCTTCGATAAAGCCTGCTACATCGGCTGCGGCGTCACCACGGGCGTCGGCGCCGTCGTGTTCTCGGCCAAGGTGGAAGCCGGCGCGAACGTCGTCGTGTTCGGCCTGGGCGGCATCGGCCTGAACGTGATCCAGGGCGCGAAAATGGTCGGGGCCGACAAGATCATCGGCATCGACATCAATCCCGGCCGCGTCGAGATCGCGCGCAAGTTCGGCATGACCCACTTCGTCAATCCGAACGAGGTCGGCAACGTCGTCGACCACATCGTGCAGCTGACCGACGGCGGCGCCGACTTTTCCTTCGAGTGTGTCGGCAGCGTCCAGCTGATGCGCCAGGCGCTCGAGTGCTGCCACAAGGGCTGGGGCCAATCCTTCATCATCGGCGTCGCCGCGGCCGGCCAGGAAATCAGCACGCGGCCCTTCCAGCTCGTCACCGGGCGCCAATGGAAAGGCTCTGCTTTCGGCGGCGCGCGCGGCCGCACCGACGTGCCGAAGATCGTCGACTGGTACATGGACGGCAAGATCAACATCGACGACCTGATCACCCATACCTTACCGCTCGAGCGCATCAACGAAGGCTTCGAGCTGATGAAGAGCGGGCAGTCGATCCGCTCGGTCGTGCTGTACTAATCCAACCACAAGGAGACGCGATCATGAGCAGTGCAACCAATATCCATCCGGCAGTCGACGGCATGAAGCGGTCCGACCCCAACTTCGCGGGCGGCACGCTGACCTGTCTGTGCAGCAGCAATCCGGTCACGGTCGAGATCAAAGGGCAGGTGGCGCACAACCACGTGTGCGGCTGCACCAAGTGCTGGAAGCCGGCCGGCGCGCTGTTTTCGCAAGTCGCCGTGGTCGGACGCGAGAATGTCAAGGTCACCGCCAACGAAGACAAGCTGCAGGTCGTCGACCAGAGCGCCACGATCCAGCGCTACGCCTGCCGCGACTGCGGTGTCCACATGTACGGGCGCATCGAAAACACCGGACACGCCTTCTATGGACTCGACTTCGTGCACACCGAGCTCTCCAAAGAAAAGGGCTGGGCTCCGCCCGAGTTCGCCGCCTTCGTCTCCTCGATCATCGAGGCAGGCGCCCCGCCGCAAGAGATGGGCGCGGTGCGTGCCCGCCTGACCGAGATGGGCCTGCCGCCCTACGACGCGCTCTCGCCGGCCCTGATGGACGCGATCTCGACCCACGTCGCCAAGCAGCGTGGCGTGCTCAGGAACGCATAACCAATACCTGCGGAACACGCAGTGGCCGGTCCGCACCTGACCGGCCGCTGCGAGCCCCATGGAGAGAAGATGAAGCGAAGCATATTGTTGTTGGCGGCGGGCCTGGCGCCCTTGGCCGTCCAGGCCCACGATTTCCCGACCAGCGGCCGGGTCGAGTACGTGCTCGAATGCATGCAGAAACACGAGGGCAAATACGAGTACCTCTACAAATGTTCCTGCGCTATCGACCACATCGCCAAGGAAATGTCGTACGAGGACTACGTGGCGATGTCGACCGCCCAGCGCAACCAGACCCTGGCGGGCGAGCGGGGCGGCATGTTCCGCGATCCGCCGACCGTCAAGGTGATGGCGAACAAGTACAAAGCCTTGCAGGCCAGCGCCAGCAAGGCCTGTCACGTGCCCGAGCGTTGAGCCCGATGATGAGTTCGATGTTGCGCACGATGTTCAGTACGGTGCTGCGTCACGGATGGCACACGTTCAGGGCCGACTGTCACGAATTCTGCACAGGACGCCGCGCAGTACGCACATGCAGACACTGGCACGGTAAGTGCTGTGCTGTTGGTTGGGGCTACCCCGCCTGTCGCAGTCCGGAAGTTTGCCTGCAAGCGTAATCAGGTCGCACCGCGTATAAAACCAAAGGAGACTTAACCATGTCACTCACTACAAGACTCATCCGCTGGTGGCCGTGCCTGGCGCTGGCGGCTGCCCCGGCCTTTGCCGCCAACTCCGACGTCGAGCAGCTGACGAAGGATCCGAAGAACTGGGCCATGCAGTCCGGTAACTTCGCGAATCACCGCTACAGCGAGCTGAAACAGATCACCGCCAAGAATGCCAAGAACCTGCAGGTCGCCTGGACCTTCTCCACCGGCGTGCTGCGCGGCCACGAAGGCGGACCGCTGGTCGTCGGCGACACCATGTACATCCACAGCCCCTTCCCGAACAAGGTGTTCGCACTCTCTCTGGAAGACCAGAGCATCCGCTGGAAGTACGAGCCGAAGCAGGACCCGACCGTCATTCCCGTGATGTGCTGCGACACCGTCAACCGCGGCGTGGCCTACGCCAACGGCAAGATCTTCCTGCAGCAGGCCGACACCACCCTGGTCGCGCTCGATGCCAAGACCGGCGCCGAGCTCTGGAAGATCAAGGTCGGCGATCCGAAGATCGGCGAGACCACGACCAATACCCCGCACGTGTTCAAGGACAAGGTGCTCACCGGTATCAGCGGCGGCGAATTCGGTGTGCGCGGACGCGTGACGGCGCACGACATGAACACCGGCAAAATCCTGTGGAAGGCCTACAGCACCGGGCCCGACAACGAACTGATGGTCGACCCCGGCAAAACCATGACCTGGACCGACGGCAAGATGGCGCCGATCGGCCCCGATTCCTCGCTCAAGAGCTGGCAGGGCGACCAGTGGAAACTGGGCGGCGGCACGACCTGGGGCTGGTACAGCTACGATCCGGCGACCAACCTGGTCTACTACGGCACCGGCAACCCGAGCACCTGGAACCCGCGCCAGCGTCCCGGCGACAACAAGTGGTCGATGACCATCTTCGCCCGCGATCTCGACACCGGGATGGCGAAATGGGTTTACCAGATGACGCCGCACGACGAGTGGGATTACGACGGCGTCAACGAAATGATCCTGGCCGACATCAAGGTCAAGGGCCAGCCGCGCAAGGCCCTGGTGCACTTCGACCGCAACGGCTTCGCCTACACCCTCGACCGCGTCAGCGGCGAGCTGCTGGTCGCCGAAAAATACGACCCGAAAGTGAACTGGGCGACCCACGTCGACATGAAGAGCGGGCGTCCGCAAGTCGTGGCCAAGTACAGCACCGACAAGAACGGTCCCGATTTCAATTCGAAAGGCATCTGCCCCTCGGCGCTCGGCACCAAGGACCAGCAGCCGGCCAGCTTCAACCGCAAGAACGGCATCTTCTATGTGCCGACGAACCACGTCTGCATGGACTACGAGCCTTTCCAGATCGAGTACACGGCCGGCCAGCCCTATGTCGGCTCGACGCTCTCGATGTATGCGGCGCCGAACAGCCATGGCGGACTGGGTAACTTCATCGCCTGGGATGCCGGCACCGGCAAGATCCTCTGGTCCAAGCCCGAGAAATTCTCGGTCTGGAGCGGCGCGCTCTCGACTGCCGGCGACGTCGTGTTCTACGGCACCCTGGAGGGCTACCTGAAAGCGGTCGACCTGAACGGCAAGGAACTGTGGAAGTTCAAGACCCCGTCCGGCATCATCGGCAACGTCCACACCTGGGAGTACAAGGGCAAGCAGTACGTCGGCGTGCTGTCCGGGATCGGCGGCTGGGCCGGTATCGGCCTGGCGGCGGGCCTGACCAAGGGCACCGAAGGCCTGGGTGCGGTGGGCGGCTACAAGGACCTGGCGAAGTACACCGAGCTGGGCGGCGTGCTGACCGTGTTCGCCCTGCCTGACCGCTGAGCTTTGTCACCGAGGCGTTTGTCATCGAAGTTTGAATCACACTGAGGACGGTTGCCGGCGCCACGCCGGCGGCCGCCTCGCTTGCCGGGAATGGATATGAACAGAATCACGAAGATTGCAGCGGGCAGCGCCGTGTGCGCATTCATGGTGGCGCTGTCGGGATTGCCGTCGGCCGTCGCCGCTGCGGGCGATACCCCGCCCTACAAGGTTGCTGAAGGTAACAAGGTCGACGCACAGACCCTGAGCGGCTGGAAGACCTGGCGCGCCATGGCCTGCGAGCGCTGCCACGGCGCGGCCCAGGAAGGCATGGTCGGGCCCTCGCTGGTAAACAGTTTGAAGGTATTGAGCAAGGACGAATTCAAGGCCACCGTATTGAAAGGGCGGATCGAGAAGGGGATGCCGAATTTCGATACCAGCAAAATGGTGAGCGAGAACATCGACAACCTGTATGCCTATCTGAAAGGGCGATCGGATGGGGCCATCCAGCCGGGCCGCCTGCAGGAGATCGGCAAATGACGTGGCGCCCGTTGCTGGCAGGCGCGGCCTGCGTGCTGGCCGGGCTCTCCGGGCTGTCCGGCATCGCCCGCGCCCAGCCGAGCCCGGCACCCGGCGACGACAAGGTCTTGCGGGTCTGCCAGGACCCGAACAACCTGCCGCTGTCGAACCGCGCGCTGAACGGTTTCGAGAACAAGATTGCAGCCCTGTTCGCGCAGCAATTGGGCTGGAAACTGGAACACACCTGGTTCCCGCAGCGCATGGGTTTTATTCGGAATACCCTGCGCGCCAAGGAAGAGAATTCCGACCGCTACAAGTGCGACCTCGTCACCGGCGTCGCCAAGGGTTTCGACATGGCGGCCACCACGCGTCCCTACTATCACTCCAGCTATGCCATGGCCTATGTGCGCGGCAAGGGACTGGACGGGGTGCGCAGCCTCGACGATTTACTGGCGCTCGATCCCGCGCAACGCCGCAAGCTGCGCATCGGCGCTTTTGCCGGCTCGCCTGTCACCGACTGGCTGCTGCAGAACCGCCTGATGGAGCAGGTGACCTGGTACCAGAGCCAGACCGGCGACGCCGAGCAGTATCCCGGCGAAGTCATCGAGAAGGACCTGGCGAGCGGCAAGATCGACCTGGCCTTTGCCTGGGGACCGATTGCCGGCTACTTCGCCAGGAATGCCCGCACGGCGCCGATCGCCGCCATTCCGCTGGTCTCGCAGCCGGGCATGAAATTCGATTTCGAGATCGCGATGGCGGTCCGACACGCCGACAAGGATTTCAAACAGCGGATCGACCAGCTGATCGTCGCCAACGAAGCGAAGATCCATGCGATCCTCGAGCAGTACGGCGTGCCGCTGGTCGACGAGCAGGGCAAGGTGGCAACGGCGCCGCCTGCGGCGAAAGCACCATGAGCGGCATGACTACCAAGCTCCTTGCCGCGCGCGCGGCGCGTTGCCTGTGCGCGGCCGGCATCGCCATGCTTGCCGCGAGCCCAGGCGGCGTCATGGCGCAGCCCATCTCGCCGGCCGAAGTTCTGCTGTTCGAGACCGACCACCTGCCGCGCATGCAGGCGCCGGCGACCCTGGTCTACGAATTCCGCAAGCTCAGCAATGTCGAACCCGCCTTTACCGACAGCGTCCAGCTCGACGTCTCGCGCGCCAAGGGGCAGGTCCATGCGGCGCTGCGCTTCCTCACCGGCGCACGCATGCACACCTTGCCCGACGTCGACGACGCCCATGGCAATCCGGTGCTGCTCGGCTTTCTCGAGCATGACATCGCCGAGATGCGGCGCCTGACCGGCGGCTCGGTCACCTACTTCCGCAAGCGCATCCGGATGGCGCTGGCCAACGCCGCAAAAGTGAGCCCGCAGCGCATCACCTACCAGGGCAAGACGGTGGAAGGTAAGGCCGTGCGCATCCAGCCCTACCTGGACGATCCGATGCGCGCACGCTTCGAGAATTACGTGCGCAAGACCTATACCTTCGTCCTCAGCGACGAGGTGCCGGGCGGGATCTACCAGATCAGCACCTCGCTCGCGAGCACGGGGGCGGAGCGGCCGGGAACGGTGGTGGCGCGCGCGGCAGCGGGAGGCGCCCCGCCCGGCACGGCGCAGCCTGCGACGGCAGCGCCGCAAGGGGCGGCCGCTGGTACTGCGGCGGCAGCAGCGGCTCCTGGTGCGAAGCCAGGAACCGCGGCGTCGGGCCAGGCCAAACCGGGCGCAGGCGTGACGGCGCCTGCGGGCACGGCGCCGGGCCGCACCGGCCCGCCTGGCGCAGCAGCCGCTACGGCACAAGCTCGTCCTGGAGCACCCGGCGCAGCAGCCCCCGGCGCCGCCACGCCCGTCATCGATGAAACGCTTACCCTGGTGAAGGTCGTCAGCCCCCAGCGCTGAGCTTGGCGGATGGACGCTGCCTGGACATGGACTCAGCCGGAGGCTCAGGATGGCGCCCTTGAAAGTGTTTGCTTTCGACTATGTGACCGAAGGCGGGCCGATGGCACGCGCCCTGCCGCATGCGTTCACGCAGCAGGGCACCATGCTGTTCGATGCCCTGCTGGCCGACCTCGGCGCCTTGCCCGGGGTCGAAGTGTGCACCATGGCGACGCTGTGCCGGCCTGGCGCGGGCGGGCCGGGCGCGCTCAACTGGACGGCGCAATCCTTCGGCGAACGCTTTACTGCCTGCGTGCAGGCCGCCGACGCGGTCTGGCCGCTGGCGCCCGAATCCGAGGGCTTATTGGAAAACCTGTCGCGCGACGTCCTGCGCGGCAAGCGCATCCTGCTGGGCAGCGCGCCGGGCGCCGTGCGCGTCGCCGGCAGCAAGCTGAAAGTGGCGCGGGCGCTGGCCGACGGCGGCGTCGCGACCGTGCCGACCTATCGGCCGCACGCCTCCCTGCCCGAGGGAGAAGGGGCCTGGGTGGTCAAGCCGGAAGACGGCGCCGGCTGTGTCGACACCCGCCTGTTCGCCGACCGCGCGTCCGCGCTGGCCTGGATCCGCACCAGCGCCGCGCAGGGTTATGTGCTGCAGCCCTTCGTTGCGGGCAAGCTGGGCAGCCTGTCCCTGATCTGCTGCGACGGCAGCGCGCGCCTGCTGGCGCGCAACCTGGAGCGGGTGGCGGTGCGCGACAACCGCTTTCACTTCCTCGGCAGTACCGTGAACGGCCTGAGCGACACGGACGGCATGCTCGAACGCCTGGCGCAGCAGGTGGCGGCGGCCTTGCCCACCTTGTGGGGCTATGTCGGCGTCGACATCATCCTGAACGAGCGCGGCGTCATGGTCCTCGACGTCAATCCGCGCCTGACGGCGGCGTATGCGGGCCTGCATGCGTCGATCGGCTGCAATCCTGCGGGCCTCGTCATCGATCTGCTGAAAGGGCCGGCGGCGATGCCGGTCGCGCCCAGCCGCTGCCGGCCGGTCAGCGTCGATGTCGATGGATTTCCGGGGGACGTGCCGGCCTGAGTACGAGTGCCCGTTATAGTGCAGAGGTGAACCAGGTTCCGGCTGCGGCTGATCGCCTGCTTCGCTGCAGCCCTACCTGATCACCACGCCCCACGGCAGTTTACCGACCGCGATATCGCGCAGCCGCGTACGGCTGGCCGTGTCGATCACCGTCACGCTGTTCGAGCGGCCGCAAGCCACGTACAGCTTCTTGCCGTCCGGAGTGAGCGCCATGTTCCACGGACGCTGGCCGACCGGCACCGTGGCCACGATCTGGTTCGTCGCGGAGTCGATCACCGACACATTGGCGTCGCCGCCGTTCGACACGTAGACGAACTTGCCGCTCGGGTGCACCGCGATGCCGTTGGCGCGCAGGCCGGCCTTGATGCGCGTGACGATGGCGAAACTGGCGGTGTCGATGACGAAGACCTCGTTCGCGTTTTCGGTGGCGATATACGCGCGGCTACTGTCGGGCAGGAAGCCGATGCCGCGTGGACGCGCCCCCACGGCCACTTGCGCCACCTGCTTGCGGCTTGCGAAATCGAGGATGTCGACGGCATCGCCTTCCTCGGCGCTGACGAAGACCAGGCGGCCGTTCGGACTGAACACGGCGTGCTCCGGGTTCTTGCCGTGCACGGGAATCGAAAAGGCCAGCGCATTGGTGCGGGTATCGGTCACCGCGATTTCGTTCTTGCCCTCCACGGCGGCGATCACCCAGCGGCCATCGGGCGAGATCGACACCCCTTCGGGCGATTCGCCCAGGGCTACCGTCGGCCCCAGCTTGCGCGCGCCGAGGTCGACCAGCTGCAGCCGGTTGTGCGGCTGGTCGCTGACGTAGAGCCAGCGCGCGTCAGGCCCGACCACCAGGCCGCGCGGCTTGGTGCCGCCGGGGAGTTCGCCCACGATCTCGTCGGTGGCGGTGTCGATGATGGAAATCGTGCCCGATCCTTCGTTCGGCACATAGGCCAGAGGAGAAGCGGCCAGCGCGGCAGCGGAGACGGTAAGGGAAAAGGCAAAGGCGGCAAGACGGCGGACGGACAGCAAAGTCATCGGTTCTCCACGGGCAGGTTGGAATGCGTTCGGTCGGGCGCGGCGGCGCGGCGCGGCCACATGCGCAACAGCAAACCGTCGCGGTCGATCAGCATGTGCTTTGCGACGGCCAGCACATGCACGGCAACGAGCAGCGCCAGCAGCAGTGCGAACAGGTGGTGGGCGCCATTGAACAGCGCATATAACTGCTTGTCGTCCGGCCCCCAGGGCGCCCAGCGCACCACATTGAAAAACTTGATGCCGTGACGGCTGACATTCGAGGCAATGTAGCCCGACAGCGGCAGCGCGATCATGCACACGTAGAGGGCGATATGGCTGAACCTGGCCGCATGGCGTTGCCAGGCCGGCATCGACGCCGGCAGCGGCGGCGGCCGGTGCGTCAGGCGCCAGCCCAGGCGCAGCAGGATCAACAGGCCGATCAGGATGCCGCTGCTTTTATGCAGGTTGACGTAATAGCCGCGCGCCGGCGTGCCACGCGGGATGTCCTCGAGCATCAGGCCGAAGGCGAACTGCCCGAGAAGCAGCAGTGCGATCAGCCAGTGCAGGGCGATCGCGGTGCCGGTGTAGCGCGGGTAGCTGGAAGCATCCATCTCGATTCAGTGAAACAAGGACTTGTCCGGATGCTCGATGTTCAGCCTCTGCAGCTTGCGGTACAGCGTGTTGCGGCTGATGTTCAATTCGCGCGCAACGCCGCTCAGGTTCCACTGGTGGCGCTTGAGTTCCTGCAGCAAGACTTCGCGTTCCGCGCATTCGAAGGGATTCAGGCCCTCGGCCGGCTTCCCGCCCAGCACCGCGGCGGGCGCTGCCGTAGCCTGCGCGGCCGCGGGCTGTGCGATCGGTGGCGCATCGGCCAGCCCCTGGCGCAATTCGGGCGGCAGGTCGTGCACGCCGAGGCGATCCGTTTCGCGCAGCGCGATCATGGTGCGCAGCAGGTGGCGCAGCTGGCGCAGGTTGCCGGGCCAGCGCTGGCGCTCGAGCAGGTCCAGCAGCCGATCGTCGACTTCGACCGGACTGCCGGCATCGCTTTCTTCGAAGACCAGCTGGCGGATCAGGGCGCCGCGGTCCTGGCGTTCGCGCAGCGGCGGCATGGTGAAGGCAACGCCTTGCAGGCGGTAGTACAAATCCTCGCGGAAGGCGCCGCTGTCGATTTTTTGCGTGAGGTCGCAGTGGGTGGCGCTGACTACGCGGATATCGAGCTTGACGGGCGTCTCGCTGCCGAGCGGCACCACCTCGCGCTCCTCGAGCACGCGCAGCAGCCGCGCCTGCAGCGCGACCGGCATGTCGCCGATCTCGTCCAGGAACAGGGTGCCGCCATTGGCTTGCAGCAGCTTGCCCCGCTGCCCGTCCTTGCTGGCGCCGGTGAAGGCGCCCGCGCGGTAGCCGAAGAGTTCGCTTTCGACAAGGGATTCCGGAATCGAGGCGCAATTGATCGCGACAAAAGGCCGGCTGGCGCGGCTGCCGGACAAGTGCATCGCGCGCGCAAAGCGTTCTTTACCCGTGCCGGTTTCGCCCAGCAGCACGATCGGCACATTGCGCTCCATGACCCGTTTGGCGGTCTCGACGTTGGCGCGCATGGTCGGGTCGCCGTGGTGCAGCGCGTCGAGCGCATCGGCTTCCGCGGCGGGCGCACCGAGCCTGGCCGCGCCGCGCTGGGGGCGGCGCGCGCCGCTGCCCATGCCGGTGCCTGTGACCGGCTGGTAGACCACGGCGAAGAAGCGGGCATTGCTGCGCACTTCGAAGATCGGCACCGGGTGGAAGGCGCGCCGCGTAGAGCTGTCCACCAGCCCGGGGAAGGTGATGTTGAAGAGCTCGCAGACATCGCGCCCGACGATCTCGCCCGGATACGTGTAGCCGAGCAGGGAGAGCGCAGCGCGGCTCGCGGCCAGCACGGTGCCGGTCACGCTCAGCGCGATCGCGCCCTCGCTCAGGGTGCCGACGAATTCGGGCCGGTTATGGAAGCGCAGGATGTAATCGTGGCGGAACTGGTGCAGGAAGACGCGGTTTTCGATCATCTGCACCGACATGCTGACCAGCGCCAGCGTGTGCTGCTGGGCCAGGCGCGATTCGCCGGAGGCGTCGAGCACGCCGACCAGTTCGCCTTCATGGTCGAAGATCGGAGCCGCCGCGCAGGACAGGCCGATGTTGCGCGACAAATAATGTTCGTCCTGGTGCACGGTGAGCGGACGCCGTTCGACCAGGCAGGTGCCCATGCCGTTGGTTCCCTGCACCCGCTCGCTCCAGACCGCACCCTGCATCAGGCCGGTCTTGGAGGCGGCATGGGTAAAGGCCGGGTCGCCGAAATAATTGAGCAGCACGCCTTCGCGGTCGGTCAGCATGATCGCGTAGCCGGAGCCGGCCAGCTGCTGGTAGAGGTTGGCCATCTCGACCTTGGCCACGGCCTGCACGTCGGCCAGCCTTTCCTGGCGCTCCTGCAGCTCGATCGGCGCCACCACTTCGGGTTCGGCGCAGCTGTCGGGATTGAGCTGGTATTCGTTGAGACACCGGATCCAGGATCGCGTGATCCGGTTACCGGCTCCAATACAGTCGGCCCCCATCCGGTCGTGGACGACCGAATGGACGCGCTTGACGTGTTCCACGGCAAACTTCGACATACTGTCTCCTGTGTCCGTGAGCCCGGCCGGCGCGGACGCCGGCAACTGTCAGCTATGGACTGTTTTGTGAGTTTGGCACCCCATCTGTTGTGGAGAATACACCGATCAACCGCCAGATTGTCGGTCAGTTCCCGAATTTTTTGAATAGCTGCCGGTACTGTATGCGGGTCACATGGCGAATTTCAGACCGGCGTCATCCAGCTTGCATTGGCAGGGAACGCGTGACGAGATTGGTGGTCTTAGTCACGCGCTCGCTGCTTTCACGAAAAAAAGCCTTACTTCGCGATCAGGAGCAGGGTGCCGCGTCCGCACAGGCCGTATGCCGTGTTTTCGCCGCCGACCAGTGCTTCGCTGCCCGGCGCCTGGACCTGCGCCGCGCCTTCGGCCCAGCCGCAGGTATCGGTCACGCGGTACCAGCTCTTGCCGGCACCCGGCCATGGCAGGGTGAAGTTCACCTGCGCGCTCCAGGCGTTGTGGGCGACGTAGATGGCGGAGGCACTGTCGCCGAACTCGGAACCGTCGATGCGCCAGGCGATCGCATGGTTGTTGGCGTCATTGAAATAGGCGGCATCGGCCACGCCGCCGTCGGGCTTGAACCAGCGCAGCTGTTCCATCACGTTGCCGTTGGTGTCCACGCTCGAGTAGAAATTCGCGGGACGCAGGGCCGGATGGGCCTTGCGGAAGGCGATCATCGCTTTGCTGAACGCCTGGAAGTTACTTTGGTCCGTGGTCCGGCTCCAGTTCAGCCAGTTGGCCGAGGAATCCAGGTTGTAGGGGTTGTTGTTGCAGTTCATGCTGCGCAGCGCCTCGTCGCCGCCGACGATCATCGGCACGCCGGCGGACAGCATCATCAGCGCCATGCCGTTGCGCGCGGCTTTACGCTGGTCGGCCGCGATGCCGCCCTGGTCCCAGCTGTTGTTGTTGTCCTCGCCGCCGTCGCTTGGACCGTAAGGCCAGGCCTGGCTGTTGTTCTTGCTGTTGCAGCTGTACAGGTCTTTCAATGTAAAGCCGTCGTGGGCGGTGATGAAATTGACGGAGTGCCAGGGCTTGCGGCCATCGTCGCCATACAAATCGCTGGAGCCGGCGAAGCGGGTGGCCATCTGGCCGGTCGTGATCGCCGCGCTGCCGAGTTTATTCTGCGCCTGGCGCACGACGTCGCGGTAGGCGCCATTCCATTCGGCCCAGCCGCTGGGGAAGCCGCCGACCTGGTAGGAGTTGCCGCCAATCGCCCAAGGCTCGGCGATCAGGTCGACGCCGCTGCCGCCGGCCGCCGGACGTGGCGGCAGTTCGGCGACGATGCGGTTCAGCGCATTGCCGGCGTCCATCTTGTCGAAGTTAAAACAGCCGTGCTGGCAGCTGTTGCCGAGCACCGAGGCCAGGTCGAAGCGGTAGCCGTCGACGCCCAGCTTGTCGCGCCAGTAGGCGAGCGAATCGACGATCAGGTTCTGGGCGATCGTATTACGGGTGTTGTAGTTGCCGCCGACGCCGGTGTTGTCCCAGGAATTTTGCAAATCCGAAGTCAGGCTGTAATAGGTGGGATTGTCGAGGCCGCGGAAGCTCGTGATGTTGTAGGTGGTCTTGTCGGTCGGCGACCAGGCGCCGCCTTCGCCCGTGTGGTTGTAGACGACGTCGATCAGCACCTTGATGCCGTTGTCGTGGAAGGCCTTCACCATTTCCTTGAACTCGCGCGTGGGGCCGCCCGGCGTCTTGTCGTAGGCATAGCGGCGGTCCGGGGCGAAATAGTTCAGGGTCATGTAACCCCAGTAATTGTCGCCCGTAGTGCTGGCCGGATCGTTGTCGTTGGTATCGTTCTGGGTTTCCTGCACGGGCAGGAATTCGATGGCGGTGACGCCCAGCGCCGCCAGCGCGGCCGCCTTCAAACCAGCGCCTTTATAGGTGCCGCGGTAGGCGGCCGTGATGCCGGTGTCGTTCATGGTGAGCCCGCGCACGTGCGCCTCGTAGACGACGTCGTCCTTCAGGGCACGGGTCGGCTTGGTGCCCGTGGCTTGCGTATCGCCGGCGAGCACGATGCCTTTGGGGGCCGAGGAGCCGCTGTCGATGTTGCGGTAGGTGGCGCCGCTGGCGTAGATGGTGCCGTTGGTCATCGTCGCCGTGGTCGGATCGTGGCTCAGCTCCAGGGCATACGGGTCGCTCAGGAGTTTGTTTGGATTGAACCGGTTGCCGGCGGCATCGACGTCGCTGATGAAACCGAGGCTGGAACCCTTGGTCCAGCTGGCGTTATAGGGCCAGTTCGGGCCCCAGGCGCGGTAGCCGTAATAGAGGGTGCCGCCCAGGCCCTGGCCGCTCAAGGTCGAGGTCGGGATGGTCACGCTCCAGATTCCGCCGGAGTTCGTCATCACATATTTCGCCTTTTCGGCGCTGCCAGTGGCCGCGCTGTACAGGTAGAGCTCGATTCGCGTCGCCTTGCTCGAGTAGACCTTGAAGGTCACGTTGGCCTTGGTGGCGTCGTAGGCGGCGCCGAGTTTATTCGGGTTGATCGCGGCCCAGGCAGGTGCACCAAGCAGGGCGCCCGTGAGCAGGGCGGCAAGGATTTTGCGTTGCATGTCAGTCTCCGATATTTGTTTATATTTATTAAACATTTGTTTGTTTTCTGTACTTTCGCTACCTCTTCCGGGAAGCTCATCAATACAGCAGGGAGACGCTACGCTCGTGCTCGCTTGAAGTCAATCGTGTGGACGTAGTTTTGCTACGGATGGGCTGACGCAAACGGGCCGTGCTAGGGCAGGGACGCAAACTGGTGCACAATCTGGCTGGTGATGTTGCCAATCCAATAAAACAGGACGAGCATGAACGAACAAGTTGCACGGCGGGTCGTGCTGGTGCGGGCGATCGAAAGCGCCGACACCGGCCACCAGGTGCTCAGCGAAGACGACCGCAAATACGCCAGCCGCAGCGCGCGCGAACTGGCGGCCTGGCAGGCGGCCGACAGCAAGGCCGCCGTCACCCAGGAACATTTTCTCGAGCAGCGCTCGGAGCAGATTTTGAAACGCCTGGCCGAGCGCACGCCGGCCTTCGCTACTTTCCAGCGCCGCGGGCTCGGCCTGCCCGGCGTCTGGGCCGCGCTGCCGCTGCTGGCGCTGTTCGCCGGCGCGCTGCTCGACCGCATCGCCGATCCGCACCGGGTCGATCTGCTGTCGGCGCCGCTCCTGTTCATCATCGGCTGGAATCTGCTGGTGTACGTGGTGCTGCTGGTGTGGGCCCTGATCCCGGGCCGCAAGACCGGCTGGGCGGGCCAGGGGCTGCTGCGCCGCCTGAGCGTCGGCAAGGCGGCACTGCCGCGCAAGCTGCCGGGCGCGCTCGCCACCGGCATGACCAATTTCATGACCGAGTGGGCGATATTGAGCGAACCGCTGACGCGCGCGCGCCTGTCGCGCACCGTGCACCTGTCGGCCGCCGCCTTCGCGCTGGGCGCCGTGCTGTCGCTGTACGCGCGCGGCCTGCTGACCCAATACGTCGCCGGCTGGGAAAGCACCTTCCTCGACGCGACCCAGGTCCATACCCTGCTGTCCTGGCTGTTCTCGCCGGTGCTGTTCCTGTTCCCCTTCCTCCAGGGTTTCAGCCTGGCCGATATCGAATCGTTGCGCTTCGGCGCCGGCACGCCGGCGACCGGCGGCGAGCGCTGGGTGCATCTGTACGGCGCCACCATCCTGCTGCTGGTCGTGCTGCCGCGCCTGCTGCTGGCCGCGTTTGCCGGCTGGCGCGCGCGGCGCCTGGCGCGGCGCTTCCCGCTCGAACTCGAGCACCCGTATTTCCGCCGCCTGGCCGACAGCATCGGCGCCGGCACCCCGGCCGTGCTGCGCGTGCTGCCCTACAGTTTTACGCTCGACGAAGCGCGCGACCGCGGCCTGTGGACCGTGGCCGCGATGGCCCTCGGCGCCCAGGCGCGCGTGCTGCTGCGTCCGACCGTGCCCTACGGCGAAGAGCCGAAGGATGCCCTGCGCGACACGCCTCTGGAAGAAGCGGGCGTCACCGTCACCGCCGCCCTGTTCAGCCTGGCGGCGACGCCGGAAAAGGAAAACCACGGCGCCTTCCTCGACTACCTGGTCCGCAACACCAAACGGGGCGTGGCGGTGCTGCTCGACGAATCCAGCCTGACCGAACGCGGCGCCGGCCAGGCAGGCCTGGAGGCGCGCGTGACCGAACGCATCGCCCTGTGGCGCCAGTTCTGCAGCTTCCACGGCACCGCCGCCACGGTGGTGAACCTGGTCGACCCGGCCAGGCACCCGATCGAGCTGGGCGCCGGCCTGGCCCTGCCGGAGCTGCGATGAACGAGGCCCCCGTCAAAATCCAGTTCGCCCTCGTTTCGCATACGAACAACGGCAAGACGACCCTGGCACGCACCCTGGTCGGCGCCGACGTGGGAGAAGTGCGCGACGCCGCCCACGTGACCACGTTTGCCGAAGCCCATCCGCTGCAGACCAGCGCCGCCGGCGACACCCTGCTGCTGTGGGATACGCCCGGCTTCGGCGATTCGGTGCGGCTCATGAAACGCCTGTCCATGTCAGGCAACCCGATCGGCTGGTTTCTACGCGAAGTATTCGACCGCTACCGCGACCGTCCGTTCTGGCTCAGCCAGCAGGCTTTGCGCGCGGCCAAGGATGAAGCCGATGTCGTGCTCTACCTCGTCAATTCCTCGGAACTTCCGGGCGACGCCGGCTATCTACCTGCAGAGATGAACATCCTGGAATGGTTAGATAAGCCTGTCGTGGTCTTGCTGAACCAGATGGGGCCGCCGCGTCCCGGTGCGGAGGAGGGGCTGGAGCAGCAGGAGTGGAAAAAGCACCTGGCGCGTTTTCCCATTGTGCGCGAGGTGCTGGCGCTGGACGCGTTCGCCCGCTGCTGGGTGCACGAACACGTGTTCTACGAGGCGGTTGCGCCCCTGGTCGCGCCGGAGAAACAGGCCGGCTATACGCGCCTGCGCACGGCCTGGGAAGAGCACAACCGCCAGCGCTACGCACAAGCCTTGCGCATCAGTGCCGAGCAAGTCGCGGCTGCTGCGCGCGATAGCCAGCCCATCGTGGAAGAAGGCGGCGGCTTCCTGCGTACGGCCCTGAAAACGGTCGGCCTGAATAAAGACCGGCAGCAGCGTTATGAAACCGCGATGGCCGGCCTGGTCGAACGCCTGAACGGAGAAATCAACAAGGCGACCATGCGCATGCTGGTGCTGCACAAGGTCGATCCGGGCGAAGCGCGCGCGATCAACACCCGCGTGCGCGAAAACTTCGCCGTACGCGCGCCGATCGACAAGGCGCAGGCCGGCCTGCTCGGCGCCGTGGTTTCGGGCGCCGCCACCGGCCTGTCGGCCGACCTGATGGCGGGCGGCCTGACCCTGGGCGGCGGCGCCTTGCTGGGGGCGATCGTCGGCGGCCTGACCGCGGCCGGCGCCGCCTGGGGTTTCAATCAGCGCGCGGAAGGAGACAAGGCGGGCGTGCAGTTCGCCGACGCCTTCCTGCAAACGCTGCTGACGGGCGCCGTGCTGCGCTACCTGGCCGTGGCCCACTTCGGGCGCGGACGCGGCAACTACATCGAAAGCGAAGCGCCGGCCTTCTGGCAGGCCGAAGTCGAGGCGGCGCTCGGCACGCAGCCGCTGGATAGATTGTGGCAGGAAGTGCGCGCCGCGCCCGACCTGGCCGCGGCCAGCGCCCGCGTCTTCGCCGTCCTCGAAGCGGCCACCAACGCCACCCTGGCGCGCCTGTATCCCGGCGCCACCTCGGCCCTGCCGCACAAGCCGGTACAGGCAGCGATGTGACACCTGTTCCGTTTTGATACAGGTGTGCAGTACGCCTGCCCCGTGCCGGCCATGGCATGGCGCTTGCTCATGCAGTCATCGATATCGATCACGGAGAAGCACATGACGCACACGATCCGCAGCCGCCTCCGTTCTCGCACGAGTACGCGGTGGCTGGCGGGGGTGCTTGCCGGGACAGCGCTGTCGGCCGCCGACGCCGCGCCCGAGCCTGAAGTCCAGATGGCGCGGGTCGAGGTGGTCGGCACCGTGCCTTTTGCCGAGGGCGGCAGCGATCCGCGCCTGCTGCCCTACGGCGTGCAGACGCTCGGGCCGGCGGCATTGCGCGACAACGGCGGCGGCAACCTGGTCGAGAACATGGCGCGCCGCCTGCACGGCGTCAACGTCAACGAGATCTCGGGCAGCCCGTTCCAGGTGGATCTGAATTACCGCGGCTTTCGCGCGTCTCCCATCCTCGGCACCGGCCAGGGCCTGTCCGTGTATCTCGACGGCGTGCGCGTGAATGAGCCCTTCGGCGACGTGATCAACTGGGACATGCTGCCGGAAGCGGCGCTGGCCCGGCTGTCGCTGGTGCCCGGCTCGAATCCTTTATATGGCCTGAACACGCTGGGCGGCGCGATCGCCCTCGAAACCCGTTCCGGACTGCAGGATCCGGGCGGCGAGCTGGCGCTCTCCGTGGGCGACAACGGACGGCGCCGCGCAGATCTGTCTTATGGTGTGCGCGGCAACAATGGCTGGCACGCGTTCGCGGCCGCCACCCTGTTTCGCGAGGATGGCTGGCGCGACCATTCCGCCGGCCGCCTCGGCAACCTGTTCCTGAAAGTCGGGCAGGCGGGCGAACGCACCGACTGGCAATGGACCCTGCTGGGCGGACGCAGCCGCCTGCTCGGCAACGGCCTGCTGCCCAGTTACCGCGACGAAGATGGGGAAGTGCTGCCCGGGCTGTACGAGGCCGACCGGCGCGCCGTCTACACCTTCCCCGACCGCACCCGCAACCGCCTGCTGCAGACGGCCTTCCGGCTGCAGCACCGCTTCGATACGGCCACCGAGCTGACTGCCTCCGCGTATGTGCGCAATAGCCGGCGCGACACGGTCGGCGGCGACGTCGGCGACGAGTACGCCGATTACACCGAGGACTGCGCCGACGGTTTTCTCGCCGACGGCAGCCCGGCCGATCCAGGCGAGTGCGGCCTGACGCGCGAAGAGGGGGCAGAGCTGCATCCGGCCAGCCTGAACACCACCAGCACGCGCCAGCGCGGGCGCGGCGCCAGCATCGACCTGGCGCGCCAGCTCGGCGCCCATCGCTTGAATATGGGCGCCACCTGGGACCACAGCCGCGTCGACTTCGCCCAGTATGAACAGGAAGCCTTGTTTACGCCGGCGCGCGGCGTCGAAGGCGACCCGGACGAAGAACGCGAGCCTGCCTCCTCCGTCACCGGCACCTCGCGCGCGGCCGGCCTGTACGCCGCCGGCACGCTGGCGCTGCCGCAGTCGACCCATGTAACGGCCTCGCTGCGCTACAACCATGCGCGCGTCGGCAATACCCTGACGACCGAAGACGGCCCCAAGGCGCCGGAAACGTTTACCTATAAGCGCTTGAATCCGGCGCTGGGGCTGACCCATGCGCGCGGTCCGCTCACCTGGTTCGCCAATCTCTCGCAGAGCAACCGGGTGCCGACCGTCATCGAACTCGGCTGCGCCGATCCGGAAGAACCCTGCCGCCTGCCTGTCGGGCTGCAGTCGGACCCCTATCTGAGACAGGTAGTGTCGCGCACGCTGGAAGCCGGCGTACGCGGCGGGCAGGCACGGGCCGGGTTCAACGCCAGCCTGTACCGCACGGTCAACCGCGACGACATCCTGTTCAGCCGTGCTGGCGCTTCGCGTGCCGGCTATTTCTCGAATTTTGCACGCACCCGCCACCAGGGCGCCGACCTGGGTGCGCACGCCGAATGGGGCGTGCTGCGCGCCAGCGCCGACTACAGTTACCTGCGCGCGACCTACGATGCCGCCGGCACCTTGTTTACGGGCGCACGCACGGTCGTGGTGGGGCCGGGAACTGCGATCGCGGGCCTGCCGCGCCATACGCTGAAACTCGGCCTCGACTGGGACGCGCGCCCCGGCCTGGTGCTGGGCGCCGACCTGCAGGCGCTGTCGCACGCGCCGATACAGGGGAACGAGGATGGCCTGATCGCGGATGCCGAAGACGGCGACGAGGCGCGGCAAGCCGACTGGAGCGTGCGTGGACACGTGCTGGTGAACCTGCACGCGCGCTGGCGTCCGCTGCCGGGATGGGAGCTGTTCGCGCGGGTGAACAATGTTTTCGACCGCCGCTACGAGACTTTCGGTGCGCTGGCCGTGGACATGTTCCCCGGCGGGCAGCTGCTGCAGCCGCATGCCGGGGCGGTGGCACCGTCGCCCGCGCGTTTCGTCTCGCCGGGCGCGTCGCGGACGCTGAATGTGGGAATGCGATACCGGTTTTAAGCGCTAGTGTGGGTTACCGGCGCTGGCTGAACGCGTGGGCAGGGGTTTTGATCCCCCGGATCAAAACCCCTGCCCACCTTACGTCCCTTCGCTTGACCCTAGCGCTGGGCGGAAAGCCGTAAGGTGGGCGGCTTCGCCGCCCACGCGTCGATCGTTGGCGTCAGGTCTGTCGTGGGAAGCCTCAGAACTGATACTGCCCACTCACCCCCACCACCCAATTCCTCCCCTGCGCACCTTCATAAAAGCGCCGGTTCGCATCCCCCACGATCACCGAGCCCACATACTGCTTGTCGAACAGATTGTTCAGCCGCACGAACTCCTTGAAACGCCAGCCGCCCAGCTGCTGGCTGGCCTGCGCCCGCGCATTGAAGATCGCATAGCCCGGCGCCGCCTGGGCGGTATTCGTGTCTTCCGGATACACGCGCCCGTTGGCGACGGTCTCGAGCGCGGCGCCGTAGCGCCCGGCCGCTTCCTTCCAGCCCAGCTCGCCGTACACGCTGACCTTCGGCACACCCGGCAGGCGGCTGCCTTCGGGCACAGTGCCGAAGCCTTCGTCATAGATCGCGCGCAGGGCGGACAGGGCCAGCTTGGCGCTCCAGCCCGCGCCGAGCTCGGCATCGAGCGACAATTCTCCGCCCTGGCGCAAGGTGGCGCTGGCATTGCGGTAGCTGGTGCGGCCACCGCTGGACACGTCCACCACCAGTTCATCCTGCGTCTTCACCTGGAACAGCGCCGCATTCACGCGGATGTCGTCGGTGACAAAAGCTTTCACGCCCGCCTCCAGGTGGGTGCTGGTGGCCGGCTGCAAATTGAAATTGAAGCCGGCGCCGGCGCCCGAGTAAAACACTTCGTTCAGGGTCGGCGTCTCGAAGCCGCGGGCGGCGCTGGCATACACGTTCAGCGTCGGCGTCAGTTTATAGAGCAGGCCGACCAGGGGCGTGGTGTGGCCGTAGCGCACCTTGCCGCTGTCGTTGCCGTTGGCGAGGAAGCGGTCGCTCACTTCGAAGGTGACGCGGCTGCGGCGCAGGCCGCCCGTAACGACCCACTTGTCGCGCTCCCATTCCATCTGCAGGTATGGGTCGGTGTTCGAGACCTTGTCCTCCTCGTCGCGGCGCAGGCGTCCGCGCACGCCGAATTCGTTGCCGACGAAGTTCTCGTAACCCTGGCGCGAATCCGTCGAACGCCCGATGTCGAGGCCGACCGTGGTGCGCAGGGTGCCGCCGGCGAGTTCGCGCACGTCGCGCCAGTTGACGTCGACACCGTAAAAATCGCGGTCGAAGTCGACCACGCCGCCCGAGTGCGTCGGCGGGGCCTGGAAGCCGCGCGAAAAGGACTGGTATTGCACCACGCGGCGGTTGCCGCCGTAGGCCGTCACCTGCAGCCGGTTGGCGCCGAAGCGGTTTTCCCAGGTCAGGCCCGCCTGCTTGTGATCGATGCTTTTCCGGGTGTTGTAGCGCTCGGCCAGGGTGCGCTGCGGGACCTGGGTGTCGGTGGTGTCGATTTCGCCGGCGCGCGGATCGCGTTGGTAAGTCGCCCAGGTGACGCCGAGCGGATCTTGCGTGTCGTCCTGGCGCAGGCCGCTGGCAGTCAGCACCAGGCGCGAGGTGCTTGACGTGGCCGCGGTCAGCTTGGCATAGGCCTGGTCGCGCCGAGCCGCGCCATGGTCGCGGAAGCCGTCGGTGTCGAAGCGCGAGGCATCGATCAGGTAGCCGAGATTGCCGCTGCTGCCCTGGGCATTGACGTCGACTTTGCGCAGGCCGTCGCTGCCGGCCGACACGCTGGTCTCGACCGAGGGCGGCCCTTTCGGGTCGCGTGTAAACAGCTGGACCACGCCGCCCGAGTGGTTGCCGTACAGGGCGGAGAAGGGGCCGCGCAGCACTTCGATGCGTTCGGCCATGTCGAGGTTGAAAGTGGCAGCCTGGCCCTGGCCGTCGGGCATGGTGGCCGGAATGCCGTCGGCGATCAGGCGCACGCCGCGCACGCCGAAGGCGGAGCGGGCGCCGAAGCCGCGCGACGAAATCTGCAAGTCTTGCGCATAGTTCTGGCGGTCGCGCGCAACCAGGCCCGGCACCGCGGCCAGCGCCTCGGAGGCGTTCACGCGCGGCTGGGTGTCGCGGATCTGGGCCGCGTCGATCACGTCGATGGCGGCCGGCAAATCGAAGCTGGCGTGCTCGGAGCGGCTGCCGGTCACGACGACGACGTTCATCGGACCCTGGACCGCCGGTTCCTGCGTGCCCTGCGGTTCGTCCGCCGCGAACACGGCCAGCGGCCAGCAGGCGCACAGGGCGGCGATCGCGTTCAAGCGAAATGCGTGTTGCGTCATTGGTTCTCCATGGTAGGGATGGCTCCCGGTTGGGCGTTCATAACAATTCGACAAGCAATATACCTGTCATGCAAAAAACGCGCCCACGCGTACCGCGTTCTGGTGGCGGCGCGGATGCTGCGCCATTGATCCGCTGTGCTGTCCCCCGTTTGGCACAGGTGTGTCAGAAACGGGCGGATCGACTACCTGGTACGGGGCAAGCGGGCTGGCACGGTGCTTGCGAAAGCCCGGGTGTGCCCAGTCACGCCCGTTGCCGCCAACGGTCTATAACCACCAATCAAGAGGATGACATGAATCTCGCAGACATCAGCAAGCTCGGCGTCGCCAATCCCTTCAAGCAGCGCTACGACAACTACATCGGCGGCAAGTACGTGGCGCCAAGCAAGGGCGAATACTTCGCCAACGTCACGCCGATCACTGGCCAGCCCTTCTGCGAAGTCGCCCGCTCGACGGGCGAAGACATCGAGCTGGCGCTGGATGCCGCCCATGCCGCGAAAGAAGCCTGGGGCAAGACCTCGCCGGCCGAGCGCGCCAACATCCTCAATAAAATCGCCGACCGCATGGAGCAGAACCTGGCCATGCTCGCCACCGCCGAGACCATCGATAACGGCAAGCCGATCCGTGAGACGACGGCGGCCGACATTCCTCTGGCCATTGATCACTTCCGCTACTTTGCCGGCGCCATCCGCGCGCAGGAAGGGTCGATCGCCCAGATCGACCATGAGACCTACGCTTACCACTTCCACGAGCCGCTGGGCGTGGTCGGCCAGATCATTCCCTGGAACTTCCCGATCCTGATGGCCGTGTGGAAGCTCGCGCCGGCCCTCGCCGCCGGCAACTGCGTGGTCCTCAAACCCGCCGAGCAGACCCCGGCCTCGATCATGGTGCTGATGGAGCTGATCGGAGACCTGCTACCGCCGGGCGTCGTCAACGTCGTCAACGGATTCGGGCTGGAGGCCGGCAAGCCGCTCGCATCGAGCAAGCGCATCGCCAAGATCGCGTTTACGGGCGAGACCGGCACCGGGCGCCTGATCATGGGCTATGCGGCGCAGAACCTGATTCCCGTCACGCTGGAACTGGGCGGCAAGTCGCCGAACATCTTCTTCGCCGACGTGATGGATGCCGACGACGAATTCTTCGACAAGTGCCTGGAAGGCTTTGCGATGTTCGCGCTGAACCAGGGAGAAGTGTGCACCTGCCCCTCGCGCGTGCTGGTCCAGGAATCGATCTATGAACGCTTCATCGAGCGCGCACTGGCGCGGGTGGCCGCGATCAAGCTGGGCAACCCGCTCGATTCGTCGACCATGATCGGCGCCCAGGCCTCGCAGGAGCAGCTCGAGAAAATCCTGTCCTATCTCGACATCGGCCGCCAGGAAGGCGCCGAGGTGCTGGCCGGCGGCGAGCGTCACCTGCACGGCGGGGAACTGGCCGAGGGATATTACGTGCGCCCGACCGTGTTCAAGGGCGACAATAAAATGCGCATCTTCCAGGAAGAGATCTTCGGGCCGGTGGTCTCGGTTACGACCTTCAAGGACGAGGCCGATGCGTTGCGTATCGCCAACGACACCTTGTACGGTCTCGGCGCCGGGCTGTGGACGCGCGACGCCTCGCGTGCCTTCCGTATGGGGCGCGCAATCCAGGCCGGCCGCGTCTGGACCAACTGCTACCACCTGTATCCGGCTCACGCCGCGTTCGGCGGCTATAAACAGTCGGGCATCGGGCGCGAGAACCACAAGATGATGCTTGACCACTATCAGCAGACCAAGAATCTCCTGGTCAGCTACAGTCCGAAGGCGCTCGGCTTCTTCTGAGCGATTCACCCTGGCGGCTCCGGAGCCTCTACGGTTCCGGAGTTATTTTTATGCGGAATCGGAGGTGTTGGAAATGACGACTGCGCCCGAGCGCGTGACTGCGACGCCGGCGGCACGCGCGTTCATCGGAGAACTGCAGCGCCGCCACGGCCCGCTGATGTTCTTCCAGTCCGGCGGCTGCTGCGACGGCAGCGCGCCGATGTGCTATCCCGCAGGCGAGTTCAACGTGAGCGACACCGACGTCCTGCTCGGCATGCTGGGCGACACCCCGTTCTACATGGGGAGCGAACAGTTCGCCTACTGGGAACATACCCAGCTGATCATCGATGTGGTCGCCGGCAATGGCGGCATGTTCTCGCTCGACAACGGTACCGGCCGCCGTTTTCTCACCCGCTCGCGCTTGTTCAGCGACGAGGAGTGCGCGCTTTTGCGGGCCCGGCCGCCGTCTTCCTTAGCGCCGAGTTCGCCGCTCAGCAAACAGCACAGCTGACCCTTTGGCGGATCATGAACTGATCAGTTTCTGAACATGAGGAGGGCATAAAAAGCCGTGTTCGCCCCGTGAACTGCTGGGCACGAGATTTGCCATCGCTGTCGGGTGCAGGACTTCATGCACACCACATAACCGACAAGGAGACGGCGATGAACAAGCGGGTCTCGAAATTTCAGGCAACAGCAGTACTGGGTGCGCTGGCCGCATGCATGCAGCCGGCGCTGGCGGTCGACATCAAGGCGGGCGACTGGATGGTCAACGTAGGCGGCAACGTCAACGCCTATTACACCTTCGTCGATTGCTCGGGCGGCGCGGTCGGCGGCCTGGCGCTGGGCGGCGAAGCCCTCGGTTGCGGTGGGCGCGACAGCCGTACGACGATCGGCAACGGCCTGCTGCCCAGCGGACTGGTCACCTCCGCCACCTCGCAGCTGGGCGGCTACGAGGTCAAGGCGCTGATCGGCATCTACGCCCACACGGCCACCGACAGCGCGATCTCGCAAAACAGCGGCGTCGACGTCCGCCAGGCTTTCTTCTCCTTCGGGAATGCGGGACTCGGCACCGTCAAGCTGGGGCGCGACTATGGCATCTTCGGCGCCAATGCGATCCTCAACGACATGACCCTGATGGGCGTCGGCGCACCGGTGCAGGCGACCCAGCGCGGGCGCGTCGCCCTCGGCCACATCGGCGCCGGCTACGCCTATCTCAACCATTATGGGCAGATCACCTACACGACGCCGAAGCTGGCGTCCGGACTGACTGTCGATCTTGGTCTGATGAGTCCGGTCGACGATACGCCAGTCATTGCCCCGTCCGCCTACTCAGCCGCATCGACGCCGCAGTTCCAGGCCCAGCTGACCTTCACGCAAGGCGACATCAAGGCTTGGCTCGGCGCCAAGACCCAGCGCTTCGATCCCCTGGCGGCGGGTACTCCGGACCTGACCATGCGCGCCTTCGAGGCGGGCGTGCTCTACCAGTATGGCCAGGCGGGCGTGCTGGTGAATGTCCAGCGCGGCAGGGGACTGGGCATCCTGTCCGACGCCGACCAGGGCCGGGTGCGTAGCACCCACTTCCTAGTGCAGGGCACGTATAAAGTGTCGGACCAGCTCAAGCTCGGCCTCAGTTACGGCCGCAGCAAGAACAGCGCCGATAGCGCCGGCACCGGCGGGCTGAAATCGAATGCCAACGTCACCCTCGGCGCCTACTATGCCCTCAACAGTGCAATTACCTTGGTGGCCGAAGCCGGGCAGACACGTTCGAAGGCCTTTGCAGGAGCACGCGACAAGATGAATGGCATCGCATTGGGCGGCATCATTTTCTTCTAATCATGGGAATCGAACCTTGTCGCCGCAGTGCACAAAAAGGGCTTGCAGACGGCCGACAGGGTTCGCTATAATTCGCCTCCGCTTCGGCGCTGTCTGCAAAACGTTCACGTAATCAAGGTGTTAGATGCGTGATTTCTTTGCAAGCGGCAACGAAGTGAAGAAAAAAGAAGTTGACGACGCAAACGAAACACTGCATAATCTCGCTTCTCTGCTGCTGACGAACAAAACGATTCGCAGAACGCAGCAAGGCAGTACCGAACAAGTTCTTTAACAATTAACAGTCGATAAGTGTGGGCGTTTGATGAAGGTGCCAGCTGACTTGTTCAGCTGATTACTTAAATTATCAAATGTTCACACAAAAGAAATACGTTGCTCAGCAATGAGTGACGGTCAGTATTTTGAGTGAGCGACACCTGAGAAATCAGGTTGCCAGAAATGGCGAAAACAGAGATTG
>NZ_JBHSMR010000005.1:0-18767 GCF_042655665.1 Massilia suwonensis | reverse complement strand
CAAAACAGAAACTTGCCCTTGCCGCTTAACCTCTACTTTTAGCGCGCTCTAAAAACGGGGGGATTACCACTCTATCTCCAAGTATGTTTGTGTCCATTAACTTTAAAGCTGTCCAAGTCGCACATACGACTCTAGAGCTGATCGATTAGCTACCTCGGGCTAATCGGTTGCTGACTTGCCTGTTGAAATTTGCGGCTTAATATAGACCGCGCAACAAAGCTTTCTCAACAACTTCTGGAGCAAAAATAATGGAATTTTTTAACGCACTCAAGGATTTGACCTTCGCGCAATGGTTCGTTGGATGCGCAGTCCTTCTCGTTATCTTCGGTGGCTCGTCAGTTAGTCTTGACGAAGAAGATGACAACAGCGATTACGACAACGCGAGCTGGAACCCGGCGAGTGTTAACTACAATGAGTAATCAGTAGCTGCCCTCCGCCATCATGTAGTCCGATAATTTAGCCTCAGCAACGGTTGGTAAATGCCGCTACGGATGAACCGAATGCTGAGGCCGTGCTCGGGCTAGACAAACCTAATGCACTAAGGCGTAAATCGGGTCAGATTAGCTGCGAACATACGTAGCCGCGCCGGACGCGATAGTCCTCGCCGACACCGTCGAATAACCAAAAGCATATGCAGCACTCAATAGAGATGCTTGGTTAGGTCCGGCAATTTTTATGATGCGGTGCTTTCATACGCCGGCAAAGTGATTGGCCGCAGCTTCAAGTGCAGCAATATTGTTTGTGCTCAGCGCCAGCCATTCAGTGCAATAACGGCTGCTGTGATGCTCCCAAAGCGCTTGGGTAAAACGTGGATCGACATAGGCACGGGCCATCATGAGTTCAGTTGTAAGGCGAAGACAATCTTCCATCCGATCTGCAGGGATATCTTTGATTCGATCGGCTGGGATCAACGCGACAGCCGCCTCAATCGCAGTCTTGGTGCGACCCGGAGAATCAGGCGCAGCGTCTCGATCAAATGAACCAATGTAGGCTGAGATAATGATTTTGCGGGAGTGGCCCAGCAATTCGCTGACCTTCACGCAATTCAGATCCAAATCTTCTTTCGGCATCTGGCCTTTTGTGCCGCCCAACGTGGGCGGAATTACGTTAGCAATCAGGGCAGCATTCTCGGCATATTGGGCACGCAGCCCGTGTCCAGTGACATTACTAATTGCCTTGGTAATTCCAATTTTAGCCAGCATCTTATGCCACTTCGCGAGGTTATAATCGATCGTTGCGGCGCTTCCATCGCGCTTTGTAGGCCAACCCAGGTGCTCGCTTTTTTTAACGATGGATTTAACATGATCTAGTACCACGCGTTGTTCAGGCGTATCCAAATAAATGTTTCTTGGACGCCCGCCTTTCGTCCTGTACGCCGCAAAATGAACAACCGCATCAACTTTCCAAGGATAGCATTCGATAACCTCTTTCCTTCGAAGTCCGAAAGCTACGGCCAGCCGCAGCATCGCACCGAAGCGAATATCCAACGCATCAGCTTCTCGTACCTTTTCGGCGACATCGATTCCATTTGCCACCCAGCTCTTGCTAGAGGTTGCAGCAGCTTTAACGCGCAATTCTCCCTTTGGGACATGTGGCAGGTAATGAGGCGCGTCCTTGACCATATCGCCCTTTCCGATCCACCGACAGAATATCCGCAGGTACGATAATTTCACCTGGATTGTTTTCGCGGTAAAGCCATCGCTGTGCCATGACATGCAGAGAGCGCGCACGTGTTTATCCCCGAGGTTATCGGGTTTCTGGAGTTTGAAACCCAGTGCCGAAAGCCGACGGAAATCGGCGTGAAGTGCTTCGCCAATGGCCGATTTCGTTCGCTCACTGGCGACCTTGCCATTCGTCCTGGTCCCGGCGTTTGCCTGGAGGATTGCGTTAAGTTGTGTTTTGAGCATGTCCATATGTTCTCCATTCTATTAAGACGCGTTGGAAGACGCATCGCTATACACGCTCCTTGGGAACGCGTAGAGGGATGCGGCCTTGCCACCAATTTGGTACTGCTACTGTTTGCCGGGGAGAGGGACCCAAACGTAAGCAAACTAATTTCATAAAGTCTCCCCTCTTGGCAAAGAGACAATATGTCGGCACCTTTCGGCCACCGATCGCCTGACTTACCGCTGCCAGGCCTGGAACTCTCACGTGGTATCTCACGTAGCGCTTCCCGCCCCTGTGGGCAGGTCTTTGGTGGCGCTAGCACCAGATGGTCTTACTCACGCCCGGGGGCGTCGCGGAGGCAGCATTGGCACTGGCATTTGGCCAGCGATTCCTGCGTCTGTGAGCTTCCAGATGTCCGCCTGTTTACGTCTCTATATGAATGGCATGGCCCAGACCGGAGCCAACGGCGCAGCTGCTATCGAGCTGCTGGTGTCACGTGCCGAAATCCCTCAAACCGCCCTGCAAACGACACAGGAAAAATCACGATCAGTGGGAAATCAGCGTTCCTAGATGCCGCGTAACCCTGATGTAGCCTGGGTTTCGTCGACACTCAGTGTTCCTCAAGGTTTCCTGCACCCTGTCAAAAAAAAGGCGCAAAAGCGCCCTGACGTGCAGGAGAAGAACAGTTGCAGAAGAGATGCCAGGCCAAACTGCCCTGGTCGAAATGATGGCCGCAAAGGCGGCGGTGCAAATTGGTACTTTTCGATTCGTAAGGAACAGAAAAGGAATGTATTTTACAACTATGCCGCAAAGTCGGCGTTGAGTAGATCATATAACGAAAAAATTCCTCTGGTCAAGAAAATGCTAGCGAAAAACGGTGGCTTTTTAAGTCGAATATGCGTCGTCGTGCAGTGTAAGGTAGCGGTGTTGATGAAATATATCAACCGCATACCATCGATATATCACCAGTATAGCTTCTGTATATCACTCGTATATCACCTATATATCATCACGCAGGAGCGTAGCTTGAAACATAAATTCGGACCAGAACTAGCTCATACATGACCTCAAATCTTCTCGCATCGATTGCACCGCCAGAAAAAACAAAGTCACAACGCCTCGCCGATCTCTTGCCTGCGATCGAAGGAGCGCTAGCGGTTGGTCATAGTCATGCCGCTATACATGAATACGTCAAAAATACTATAGGACTTGATCTTACTCTTCGTTATTACCATCTCATACTACACAGACTGCGTCGGAGGAGTCTAAAAGAGAACAGCAAACCTTCTGTGCGCCCCACGCCCGTGGCGCCAGTGCGAGTACCGGCTGGGGGTGTGGTGGAGGCGGGATCACCGAGTGAGCCCGCCGACGAAAACAAGGCCGCAGGTGAGCGATTTACTTATGACGTCAAAGCATCAATTAACGAGTTTTTCTCATAAAGGAAGCAACAAATGAAAAATATCCACCTGATAATGATGGGCAAAGGCGGTGTTGGCAAATCAACCATTGCAGTGCTGCTGGCTCAAGCTTTAAAGAGAAAAATGGCAGGCTTGCGTTGTGCCGATCTTGATCCGACCAATGCGACGTTCAGCGGATATCCGGCACTAGACGCGAAGCACTATGACATCGCTGATGACGACTTTAATATCGATCCATCTGAATTTGACAGACTGATGGAAGACATATTGACTTCGGAATCCGATTGGGTAATTGACACCGGTGCAGCTACATTCCTCCCGTTGATGAACTATCTCATTCAGAATAAATTAATCGCATTCCTAGAGGAAAACAATCGCCGGGTTATCATCCACGCTCCATTGGTTGGCGGGCCGGCAATGGACGAAACTATTCGTGGACTGCAAGCGATCCTTAAGATCGGCACTGCATCTGTTGTCGTCTGGGAAAACGATTTCTTTGGTCCAGTTGAAAAAAACGGAAAGCGGTTTCTTCAAACCGCAGGATATGAACAGTTTAAAAGTCGCGTGTTGGGCTTAGTGCATCTCGTAAAGCGTGATCCCAAGCAGTCCGAAAAGGATTTACTCGCGATGAACGAGCGTCGTCTTACTTGGGATGAAGCATTGACCGACCCGAAATTCTTGATCATGTCCCGGCAACGTTTGACGGTCATGCGACGCGAAATCGACGAACAGATTGACGCTGTGGAGTTCTAGGAATGACCACATCTTCAGAGAGAAAAGCTTTGTCGGTTGAGCTCTACGAAATGACCGGTGATGCGATACCGGAGTCCGACCCAATCATTACCGGCGCCCTATTCTTCTCATATAAGCTTTGCCAGGCCAGTCGCTTAGCCGAAGATCAGATAAGGGAGGCGGGACGACTCGCCGCGCAAGAAGTTCGAGAGGCAGCGTCAGCAATATCGAGCGCCGCTAAGGAAGCTCAGGCCAGCGCCGAAGCTTCGTCCCAAACAGCGGCGACGTTGTCTAAAAGGGCGGACGGAGAGCGGTTGCTGTTGCTGAAAGCGATCGACTCTCAAACTGCTCACTTCGTGAAGCTGACGGCCAAGGCTCAGTTTAGCTCCGACGGAATTCGATACGTCCCTATCTGGCATGTTCTTGTCGGTGCTATCGCTGGCGCAGTGGCGCTTGTGTTCGCATGGCTCATTGGGGTTGAACAAGCTACTGTCCGCGCAGAGGAGGCGGCAGTTGGCCGAGCATTTGCTCGAGTGCTCCCTACATTGGAACCAAAGGTCCGAAAGCAGCTTATGGAGCGCCTAAAAAGACCGCTCCCTTGATGTACCGACGTCGCAAGAACCCGACTTGCGCCGTCGATTTTGCCGGCTACTCTTTCCCTTTATCAATGAAGGAGTACAGCGTGTTCGACAAGAATTCCACCAAAGTCAATATCGCCCGGTTTCATTGCGTCTTGCGCAACCGCGCCATCCTGCTCTGTTACTTTCACGCTGCTCGCGTTCCACAGGCGCCGGCAGCCGCGTCTAGCTGTTGGAGCACCGATGTCAACGGCAACGACCCGATCTATCACGTTTATAAGTTCCAGAAAAGAAGCGTGCCCGACCCGTCGACAGGCAAAATCTCGACAAAATGTAAAACCTCCGTTTCCGCAGTTGCAGTTGCCATGCTCCTCGTTGCTTGCGGCGGAGGCGGCGGCGATTCGGCTCCTTCGACGCCAGTACAGAGCACCCCTACGACTACGACGCCACCGGCCCCGGTTATTACTCCAGCGGATATCCAAACCAGCGTTCCAGCCTTCACCTACGCTGCGACCAGCGAAGAGAATATGTTTATTAACGCGCTGAACACCTTCCGCGCTCAGGTCGGCCTCGGCCTGCTGGCGCAAAGCCCTCTGCTCGACAAGGCAGCAGCCAATCACCTGGCGTATGTGCTCAAGAACGACGTGAACACCGGCGGCACCCTCAACATGAATAGCGTCGATCCTGTGACCGGCCGCGCTATGTTCCACATCGAAAGCGGCGACAAGCCACTGTTCACCGGGATTCAGGAAATCGATCGTGCTAAGTCGGTCGGCTACGCTGGCGTCTACGTCGGTGAGCAGGGCGCCTTCGGCGGCGGCAAAGGTGCGCAAGTTGCTTTCGATTCACTGGCATCGACCGTCTATCACCGTGCTGGCCTGATGTTCCAGGGGCCACGTGAAGTTGGCATCGCAGTTGGTCAGAACAGCTCGCAGACTTTCGTCATGGAAGTCGGCTACGGAAGGGCGCAATCGCAGGCAAGTGATTTCGTCGGCGTGTACCCTGCTGCGAACCAAACCGCAGTTGGCCTGAGTGCTGGCGTCGAGTCGCCAAATCCGTTCCCCGACCTCTCGACGGCGAATGCGGATTTTCCGACCAAGACCGGCTATCCTGTGACCGTCACCGTTAAGGAAGGTGCGATCCTCGAACTGGTCTCGTTCACGCTGACCGAAGCCGGCGTCGCTGCACCGCTTGACGCACGTGTGATGACGAAGGATAACGACCCGAACGAGTACCTAGCCGCCAACTTTGCCGTGCTGGTCGCGAAGGCACCCCTCAAGCAGAACACCAAGTACATGGCCTCCTTCTTCGGCCGCGTGAACAACGTTGCGGTGAAAAAGGATTGGTCCTTCACTACCCGGTAATAACTCGATTGCTAGGTCAACGCAACTAAGTTGGCCTAGTTCCTCAAAACGCTTAGTCTCGGCGCCGAGCGGTTTTTCTTTTGGGCGCTATCTTCCGTGCTTGCCGCACGTTGCGGAAGACGCAATCGTTCTCAATGCAGGGTTGATTTTCGCTCTCGCCGATTTCTTCAGCATTTGCTGGGCGGTGGCGGGATTTTTTGCAAAGCTGAACGGACGCCCCTAGAAATTCAGCTCATGCACGGAGTAGATGGAGTAGGACTGACCTTCTTGAGTCTCACTTAGAACTCCTAGTGAGCCGCAATTGCCGACTCATTCAGAATAGCGTTCATGCAATACTCCTAATAGATCCCTATGGCGGGTTAAGAACAGAATAAGTAGGCGTCACTTCTCAATGCAGCGCATAGACAAAGAAGCATTTTTAATGCCAGAGGTCGACAGCGTTTATGTATAGCAACTTAAACTTGATGTCTGCCACTAACTTGATCGCGCAAATGCCCGCGGACTACAAAAACAAGGTTCGGTTTTTGCAGCCTGTTTTTGAGAACCTTATACGAATCAAGAGTTTAGCTGGAGCAGGTGATGGACACCGTGTCCATCACCTGCTCCGCTTTCCGCTCACTACAAGCGGCTTAGCCCGAATATTGAGCAAAGGCAGATATACGGCGCTGCGGAGCTGCAGGTCCACTCGATCGACGTTGAGGTGCCTAGGCGCAGCGTTGCCGGCGTCTGTGGGCCCGTTCCAGTCGCCGACCAGCATGCAGGCGGGCTTGGTTGAATCGACGTCCAGGGCCATCGCCAGCAGCTGTACGAATCCTTGCGGATTTCCTATCCCACTCGCACGAACGACCAAGGCGCGCACGGGCAATATGCTTTCGACATCCGAGCAGGGCAGAACGGCACGCTGCAATCTGGGTAACTAACCCACGAACAACAAACGCAACCACTCCCTCCAGATACGCCTCGGACTGTTCTACGTCCGAACGCCCCTGGCAACTCAACCAGCCCCAGTGCTAAAAGAGCCAAGAGAGAGAAAAGAGCAAAAAGAGAGCAGAGAGGACCCGCCGGCCCCATCGGAGACCGCGGCGGTAGAACACCTTGGGGTAACGCTAAGTATAGGTGGGTTAGTTACCCAATATGCTATGCTTGGCGACAACTCCACCCTCCTTTCCCTCTCATGAAAAACCTGACTCCGTGGGACGCCGACCCGGTCAAGGGCTTCAAAGAATTCGTCGTCACCGATGCTTTTTCGAAAACCGCCCAGCGTCTCCGCGCCGACGGCACGCTCAAGGCAATGTCGAAAGAGTCGGCCAAGACGTACGTCTTCATGTTCGCCAACGCCGTGGCATGGATCACCGAGCAGGGGAAGACGCTCACGACCGTAACCGCCGGCGACCTGGTGCGCTTCGTCAGCCGCGTCGACGGCGGCAAGCCGGTCTTGAACAGCAAAATCGGGTACCGCTACCTGCGCCTGCTGGAACGCTGCTACCAGCACTTGGGCATCACCCCCAATCCAGCGAAGCAGGCGATTCTGGCCACCGACCGGGCGGAACTGCCGAAGGACGATCCGGGCCGGGCACTCTCCCCCGAGCAGCTGCAGCGGTTCTTCGACGCTCTGCCGGCGGAGCCACCGCGGGGCAAGCGCGTCGTCCCGTTCTCCGGCTGGAATCACCGGCGCGACCGGGCAATGCAGGTTGTGATCGCGCGGGCCGGCCTTACCGTGTCGGAGGCGATCGGACTGCTCTTGCACGAGGTCGGCAACCAGGTGGCGCTGGACGGCTCGATCGACCTGACCATCACGCCAGAAGAAAAGCACGAGACCAGCTACGAGCACATCGCTCCCCTGCCCCGCGAAGGCGTGGTCGAGCTGCTGCCTTGGATGGATGAGCGGCGCCGGATGGTAAAGGAGGTGGCCATGAAGGGCGACTTCGTCTTCCCGGCCAACCTCGAGGGCGCCAAGATGACCAAGAAAACGGTCTACAAGCAGATCAAGGCGACGTTCGCCCGCGCAGGCCTGGACACTTCCCGGGCTGGCGGCCGCACCTTGCGCAACACGTTCGCGAAGGCACAATTGGACGCCGGCGCCAGACCCGACGAGTTGAAGGACGTGCTCGGCCTGGCGCTGGAGCGGTCTGCCGCCGACTACAAATTTACCCGCATCAAAGACGATCCGAAATGAAGCTGTCCACCATCCTCGAAACCCTCGCCGCCGCCCGGTTACCTTCTGTCACCAGCGAGCAGCTGCGGCACCTGGTCGGCACCGCCGAGGGCAAAGCGTTCGCTGACGACCTGAAATGGTTCGCCGCCGGCGAGACTGGACGCCGCGAGCAGCTGGCCGCCGTCGTGCACGCGCTGGCGCCAGCCGTGCGTGGCACGGTGGAGCAGCTGGGCTTCCAGTTCGACCTCCCGGCCCTGATCGCCGCGGCCAAGGTCGACGGATCGACAGGCTTCGACACGATCAAGGCTGCGAACGCGAACCCCGGCAACCGGGCCCGCGCTATCGCTTACCTCCAGGGCGTTGGAATGCAGTTGGCCAACCGCACCGCGGCGGCGCCGGCACTGGCCACGCCACTCGAACCGCCCTACTACAGCTTTAAAATCTTTTCGTCAGCGGCGGCGCTGTGCATTGCAGAAGCCACGACCAGGGCTGAACGCAAGCACACGATCAACATCGAGGGTGCCGTAGTGCTCGCCGGCGGCGGCGCCTGCAAGACGTTCGACTGGCCGAACAAGATCGTGGTGCAGCTCACCGTGCAGGAAGCCTACCAAGTGCTGGCCCTGCTGGAGAACAAGATCCGGTCGCTCCGCTTCGATGGTCATGGGCGCGAGCACGACAAGTCGCTCCAGATCGAGTTCCAGGACTCGCACTATTATTTCCGCCTGATCCAGCGCGGCCGGTCCGTCGTTGCCGTCCCGGTGCGTGCGGTTGACTCGCTTCAGATCGTTTCGCTGTTATACAAACAACTGTTGCGTAACGAAAGCCACCTGGGCATCGGCGATATCCGGGCAATGATTGACCGCATGGTGGCGATGATGCCGATCGCAGTTGATCCGCTCCGTCGATAAGCATTGGCGCGGTTGCTATTCTGGACGCCGGTCAGGCTCACCGTTCATTCAGATCGAAGGAGCGCTGGCGCTGGACGGCCCTACCACCGTCGGATTAACTGGACGGACAGGCCTCCCGAGCTCCCGGAAGCGGTCCCGAATGCATGAGCTGCCTGCACATTGCAGGGGGCTAGGCGAATCCTCCCAACATCATTGCACTACAGCCATCTTGAGATGACGTCAGATCAAGACCTGGTTCTTGTCCGCAAAATGGGACAACTTTTCGACAGTAGGCTCACCCCACAGCGCGTCGGCGTACCACAGGCTCAGGGCCGTTCGCGTCACACCTTTTTCGAGCACTTTGTCGAGCGCTGGCACTTTACCGGTCGCCTGCGCCCGGAACTGTTCATAGGTCGTGCTACGCTGATCGGCATCCATCTCCTTAAACACGTCGAGTGCGAGCCTGGCGCGCGCACTCAAAAAACGCTCGAGCAACGTAGGTCCCTCGGCCGCCGATCCAGCCTTAAGCCGAGGTTCCATTTTCTTGTCCGGCAGCTTGGCTTCACTCTTCAAGGCCCAGCGCAGGTAAGCCACTTTTGAATGGACCGGGCCACCATTGGCTGAGCCGATGCGGGCCGCGACCACGGCCAGCGCCTGATAGATCTTGTCGTCCGCATACTCGCCAATGACATTGCTCGCTTCCTGCTGGGTCATGCCCAACGCCATCAACTTCTCCAGCAAGGTCAGATCGATCGTGAACGGCGCACCCGATTCTTGCTGGGTATCCGGTTTGAACTCGACACGAAACTGCAGCTGCTGAACACGACGCCCAAGCTTATGCTCGATTAGCTCGACTTCGATATCGGTGACCCGATTGACCTCGGCGATCGCGTTCTTGAGAACATCGCGCTTGAAATACTTGTACTCGGGTAAATCCTCCGGCTTCTCGGGCATCGGATTTCCAGTAAGCAGACCGTACCAATGCTCGACCGGATAAATCGACGTCAACTTCGATGGATTGGTCGCGTAGCGCCGGCACAATTCGTACAAGGCCAGGGCGGTACCGGACCTCAGGAGTCCCTGGTAATGAATGCTGAGCCGGGTGTAGGTTTCCGGCTGCATGACACTCTCGTGCACTTCTGGCGGGAACGCAAAGCCGACCCATACTTGGCCGGTCCGGCTGTGCAGGCCCTTGGGATTCACGAAAGTTACCGATGCGATCAGGCGCTCGCTGGTCCACTGGCGGTCAGTCTCGAGCAGAAGCTTGATGTCCTGCATCTCGGAGATCTGTTCACGCAAAAACTGCATGTCCCGGCTGTCGTAACTCGCGTTGCGCGCCAGGACCGATAACGGCACCCAGAAATATTTTTGCGCGGCAGGAGTGTCGATCGGTGCGTCCTGTCCCAGCTTGCGAATCCGCTGGGCGTGGTACATGAGGACATTGAACACCTTGCGGTTCAGAAGGGTGAGGCGGCCGGAGACGACGCGCAGTCCGATTGCCTCGTTTGACTTGCGAATCTCGAGTTCTGAACGCTGCGCGGTCGGCTTGACGGCCACGTCGACAACATCGCTCGTACTGGCAGCCATCTCATCGGCCTTCTCCGCCATCTGCAATCTCCCCTTCTGCGTCAAACCATGCGCACTCCATTGCCAAAACGCATTATTGCATGCGTCCCCATACGTGAGTCAAGTATATTCACCTTCGCCAGGTGAGCACAACCAGACACGAATCTTCACCTCCCTGTAATCTCTCACCTTTCGTTTTCATTAACGTCTTCGCTCCTGTAAAAGCTCACCTTTGCGCCCTTTCGCCGTCGATTTAGCCCAGCGTAACCGCTTGCCGTCGAGATCGCGAGGCACAGGCGCACCTGGTGATAGCGCGTCATGTCGCACATGATCGAGTAGGCGGCGATGCCCCGACGCCAGCTCCATGGAGACGCTTGCCACCGACCGCGATACCTCGCCAATCGCACACAAATTACTGCAGTCCGTCGCGCCAACGTCACCGGCCGGGCTTCTTGGTACAGGCAAGGCACCTGTCGCGCCGTCGCTCGGACCTGGACTGGCGACGGTATCCACATCAATCCCTGTAGACACTCACCTTGCGCACGTCGCATATCGCTCCCGCTCATCAGGCTCACCTTGGCGCCACGCGGGAAAGTACAAGCTGGACACGAAGAAACCTCTCCTTCCAATCACCAGGCCCCACTGCTCCCTGTAGAAGCTCACCTTGCGGTTGGCGTTCCTGTATGACCTCACCTTTTGCGGTATACCTGCCTGAATCCACTCACCTCCAGTCCCCGGATCCGCTCACTCTGCAGTAAGCCCGTCCCCGCACAGACTCACCCACGTCCCTGGACAATCTCACCTAAGTACCCGTGGGATCTCACCTCAAATCGCTGAAACGCGCATGGACACTGGCTTTCAGGGCCACGTAAACAGGTAAACAGAGGGTTAACTATGTTTTTCAAATAAAACCTTCTCAATACACGAGACGGCTACACACTGCGGATCCGATGAACACCAACAAACCAACCATCACGCCGAGGCTGCTCCGCGTACTCTTCGCACACCAGCACGGCTACCTCGGCAACAGTTACCGCTCAGGTCAGGAAGCGGCACGCACCTGTGCCAACGCTTCGGTGTCGAAGCCAGGCAGTCCAGGTCACACCTGGTCGACCCGGACCATCCCGAATTGAACAGTGGATGCGACGACACGGCTGACCGACAGTGGGCGAAACAGCGCACTGCCTTTCTGCAGCTGATTGCCCCTGCATGAAACAGCTGCCTGTACAAGGTGCCCGGTACGGCATGGGGCTCGCTACAGTACCTGGCTTCGGAAACGTCGACCATCCGTCCCCGTACACACTCACCTATCAAAAACTGCGAGCGCAGGTCCCTGGACAATCTTACCTTGAGACAGCTGAGCCGCCAGAAGAGCGGACCGTCGGGTCAGCAAGCAGATGCGGGCCATGCAAGCACCCCAGCAATCGGGCAAAGGTCCCTGTTCCACCTCACCTTCGATCCACGCTCCCTGCGGATACTCACCGACACTTGCCGAAGGTCCCTGCTCGTTCTCACTTAAAGGGCTTTGCGTGCCTGAATCCACTCACCTTCACTCCCTGCATGACCTCACCCAACAACGGGCACATCCCTGCATGGGCTCACCGACATCCCCGTAGCATCTCACCCGTGTCCCCGTACGTCCTCACCTCAATCGGCTGGAAGCCGCATGCATGCTGGCTTTCAGCCGGCGTAAACAGGTAAACAGGGGTTAACCTTGTTTTTTCTAATAAAACCTCTCAATTCGCCTGCGAGAACGGTCATAACCGATAGCATCGAAGATCGGCGGTAACACCCCGGCTGGGGCAAGACGCGTCATGCCGCATCATCGGTCATCCGGATCCGTGACATCCGGACGACCACCAAACCAAGCGAAGTCTCCCTGTAGCAGCTCACCGTACGCCGCCCACGGTACGGAACAGGCTCAATATGGGCCACTCCCTGTTGTACCTCACCTTCAGAAACGGAATCCCATCCTTCAAGTCGACTTCTCGGGCACTTAAACACTGACTTGGATGTGGGCTATCGTCCCTGTTGAAGTTAGCCTCATCGAGCTACGTGCGAACGCCTCAACAAGTGCCCGCAAAAAACCAGCCAGCGCTACCATCCGATCCCTGTAAAGGCTCACCTTGGCATCATGACCATCAGTACAGGTCTTTTGAACCAAAAATGCCCGGCGAATGAATTACGCCGCGATACCCCTGTCATTCCTCATCACGAACTAAAGGTGTGACACTTTTCGCGTCCCTGTGGCATCTCACCTAACAACGGTGTAGCGATGTAAAAAGTAGCCTGCGAGGAAAACGTGCCAACAACGTAAACATTGGCTGTTGCAAGGATTTAGTTTGATATCGATATTTTTTCCTTGCACTGAACCGTATTCTTGGGAGAAAATTGCAGGATCAACATTCGGGAGACTGACTTGGGACGCAAGACATTCAAGGTACAAGGGGTGGCCAAGCTGCTCGGCATCAGTGTCGACTCCGTACGTCGCGACGCCGACGAAGCAGGCCTGCAAATTGAACGCCAGGGCGGAAGCGGGCCCAAGACGAGAATTTTTACAGTCGAGAACGTGTTCGACCTGGCTGCGCACCGCGGGCGTAAGTACGGCCTGACACCTAAAACCAAGCGTATCTTGACGGTGTACGCACCCAAAGGCGGGGTGGGCAAGACCACCATCAGTTCGAATATCGCGTGTATTCTCGCCCTGATGGGCTTGCGGGTACTGGTGGTCGATCTCGATTTCCAGGCGAATCTGACAATCTCGTTTGGTTACGACCCCGAGCTCACTCCCGAGGAGGCGGCAACCGCTGGCCTGCCCCAATCAACCTGCGTCGAGTATCACCTCGGCCATCTACTGCCACAGTGGCAGCAAAACGGGACAGTACAGCCGCTGGCCAAGGTCATCAAAAAACCTTTTGGCGATAACGGACCGCACCTGATTCCGTCCGAAGTCACGCTCGACCGCCTGGAGGCGCTGTTCACCGTCGACGCAATCATGGGGAAGAAACCCGAGCTCGCGATCGCACGCTGGCTCGACGAAGGCCTGTCGGGCCGTAATCCGAACCTGGACCTGTCACAATACGACATCGTCATGTTCGACGCCCCCCCGGCAAAAAACCAGACTACACGCGGGGCCCTGTTAGCCAGCGACTTTGCCGTCGCTCCAGTATCGATGGAGCGCTATAGCACGAAGTCAGTGTCCTACCTGGCCGACGTAATCGGTGAGATGAAGAACACGTATAGCAAATTCCCCCAGCTGTCGGTACTCGGCAATTTCTTCGACGCGAAGCGGGTACGTGTAGCCGCCCAGGTCATTGCGCTCACGAGCAAATATCCGGAAGCCTGGATGGACAACCAGATCAGTTCCAGCGAGGAATTCAAAAAGGTACTCGACGACGACGACGGCTTGCCCCTGGCGTTGGCCCGGCCGACGAGCACGCCCGCCGACGAACTGCGGGCGGCAACCCGCGAGCTGGTCGAGCGGATGGCGATGTTGAATTCGAGTACCCAGAAAGACGGCTTGCGCGTCGCGTAAACAACGCCGGTCAATCTTGAAAATGGAGAACCTGTGACGAAACACCAGCAGTCAGAAGCGGACTTTAACGCTTCCTTGGCCGAACGCCTGCGCGCCGTGCCTCGCACCGCGGCGCCGATGCACATGAACGACCTCCCGAGCGGGCCGTCGAAATCCCTGAACGACTTGCTGAGCGATAACGAGCCATCGGAAAGCCCTGTGGCACTTGCATCACCGCGTGCGCCCACCCAGGATGATGGCGGTGTCACCACCCGGCGCGTTCCGCTGCATTTGATCGTCGACTCTCCCTATCAGCCACGCAAGAAATACGACGAGTCCGAACTGCAGCTGCTGGGCGAGACCTTGAAGGGACGTGGACAAGACGAACCGATTACGGTTCGACAGCTCGACGGCGGGAAGTATGAGCTCATCGCCGGGCACCGCCGCGTCCGGGCCGCGCGACTGGTGGGCTGGTCCGAGTTGGATGCCCGCGTCGCCAGTTTTTCGGACCGGGAAGCCTGCCTCGCGACATTGGTACATAACGAAAGCAACGTCAAACTATCCGATTACGAACGCGGCTTGGCCTATCAAACGGCACTCAAGGAGGGCTATGCGTCGACCCAGTCAGGCGTTGCCTCGGTGTTCGGCTGCACGCAGGCGCGCGTCTCTCAATGCCTGAGCCTGTTTGATCTGCCTCAGCCATTGCTGGAACTGATGGCGAAGTACCCAGAGCTGATCACCTATCGCAAGGCGCGCGTCATCAAGGAAGTCCTGGCCAAGCATCCGTCTGGCGAAGAGACGATCATCCGTGCGGTCGAAGCGCTGATCGACACGCCTCAAATGGATCAGTCGGAACTGCGCGCGGTATTACTGAAACCGTTCGAAGCCAAGCGTGTCCGCGTAAAACCTTCCGCCCCGCGTACCATCAGCGACAAGAACGGTGAATCGGCCTTTCAGGTTCAAGTCAAATCACGTGACATCGTGATCCAGGTCGAGGACGGCGTCGATGTCGAACTGGCCCTGCAAAGCGCCTTGGCGGCCTTGAGGGAATTCGCCGTGAGGCTCGAGTTGCCTAGAAAGCAAAAGTCAGGCAACACATCGGACTGATCCTATGTCGTCGCCGGCTACCCAGGCGTGTGCGACGCATGCCGGGCAACGCTCGACGACAGCTACTCGAGGGCGCCTTTGGCGCCCTTTTGTTATGCACGGCGCAGCCAGGAACACTGGATGTGGAGCCGTGCACGCGGCGTTAGCAAGCGGTGTACCGGCGAGCCGTCACAGCCATACAAGCTGCATTTGGCGATTGCCCGAGCTGGCGACGCATGAAGATGCGGTGCAGTTGACGGTTACAGAAGCACGGCGCGCGCTCGTACGCTGTCGCGTCCAATCCGGCGCACGTACCGGCTAGCCTCCCCGACCCGTCTTGTCATCACCAGGCAGCCATGCGCGGACAAAGAATGTCCGCAGTCCGCCGTGGTGGCTCGGTCAGCCCGACGAGCGTTCCACGCGTTCATCGGGATTTTTCCACGATAGCCGTCGCGATGTCTGGGTTAAAAGCGCCGGCATGGCAAGATGCTGGCTGATACGCAGCCAGGGCCATGAAGAGTATGAATAAAGACCGGATTCTCATTCGATACGAAAGGTGATTGTCTACAGGGAGTCATGCCCGGGCATCGAAGCTCCCTTTGGCAGCGCATAGGCCATACCGGAGCGGTAGCGCAGCTTACGTGTGGCATGCCAAGGTTTTCCAGGGGCCGGCCGGAAAACGCGCTCTCGGGAGCCCTGGTCGATTCGAAAGGTGAGTGTCCACGTGAAGCGGGTAAAACAACTTCGCCTGCTCACCTCAGCTCCGAGCAAGTCGTGCACTATCCGTCATGCGCCGAACGAAATGCCGAGCCGGTAATGTCGATGGTCATACCTGCAGGCTTGTATCTCAACTGGCTCGCCTCCCGCATCAATGGATGCGATCGAAGCATCGAAGCGGTCGCTATTGTGAATGGTGAGCTCCTTCAGGGAGGTGTGACGCGGGACGGTGACCGGAACCTCGCCCTGCCGTTCTGGAGCCCCCGCAGCGTGAACGGATATGTATCTCACGCCGGCCAGAGCTGGTTCGCACGAAACTGCTCATGCGACGAGCTCGTTGCAAGCAGAATGGCTGCAGACCCGACGTGAATCGCAGTGATCTTCGTGACATCTAACGTCAAAGGTGAGACCTGGCAGGGAGTGCCTTCCCGTAGACCGAACCGCAGGCGGACGCTGATTGCTGTCTGTTTCCACCCCAGGACAAGTACGCAGGGATAGAAGTGGCGCCAGGCAGTCGGGGCGGATTCGGGAGAAGCGCCTGCGCGTCTCTCACTCCCGGATCACACATTCAGTGTTGCCAGATATAAAGCTTTCCTGGCGAGGACGACGGAGCGTTGCGAATGCACTGTCCTACAGCAGGATCTGCGCACGGTCCCCGAACCGATGGATTATTGCCGGTACATCGACGCCCAGGTTCGTCCCCCGGTGAAAGACAGTAGCAAAGTATGCAGCGAGACCGTGAGCCAGTGAAATGAATCAGTATGCGTTCTATCGCCTATCACTTTCGTGCTCCGTACTCGATCTACCTCGGCCATTATGCTAGCTCACCAGGACGCCGGTATCAGGCGTCGAAACGTCGTTACCCCTGTAAGGTACACGGGCTAATACGATCAATTCTCATTAAATCGAGCCGCGGACGCTCCAATACAACATCTCTTCCGGTCGTCTCGCTAGACATCGAATGGCAGGGCGTGCGGCTGGGCGTGAGGGTCTGCGCATGCTGCGGCGACGTTACGGAGAGGGTAGTATCTGTGGTCCTGGCCGCCCTCTAAGAGGGCACCCAGCTCTTTTCTGAACAATACGAGCCTCGATTATAAGCTGCTTATAAAGCCGGACCATGAGTCGATCCCCATGCGACGCCCCCCTCGGACCGCACCAAGCCAGGCTAATATCACCGGCCGCGGACTGCAGGGAAGATTGTTCTTATGATGCAGCGTGGACCTATGCCTGACTGGACTCCGTAGGTTAGTATTCCAAACGGCGGCACGCATCACACCGCCCCGGAAACGGCCACCAGCGATCCACAGTCACTCGGTCCGATGGTGTGCAAGGTAGTCAGCCAGCTAGCCGAACGTTTCGCATGGAGCAACCCTCGTCATGTTCCGTCTGCGAACCCTCTAAAGAGTGACGTGATGGATGCTCCGGATGCGCTGTCGGTTCCGGGCACACGGTGAAGCTCGGCGCGGATTCTGCCGGGTTGGTCAACGATTGAAAGTACGCTTCGCCTGAAGGCTCGATGACGACTTCCTCTATCGTCCGTACCCGTTATAAGCAGCTTATAAATGTACTGGGCGGATCCCGTTCATGCGAGGGCCCTGTGCCGGCGCCTATAAGCTGCTTATAAACTTGAACGGACCATTCTGCGCTTCTAGCTGAAGAGCACCTGGCAAAGCTCCTGGTCGTACCGCCAACAGATGAGCATGAACCCTAGCACCATGAGCGCGCAGCATACTTGGCGTTCGGCGCGCGAGCCGAATCATGCACCTTCTACGCTCAGGATCTCTAACCAGAAGCTGCCCCGTCGATCCACCAGCGATTGCCGTTCGCAGCCGAGCTTACTGCAATCAGTTGGGTTACGGCCATCATACTCGCCAGCAGGCGACGGCACGCGTGAAGCGCCGACCCTGGCCCACTCTTACATGATTTGGCCTTGTCTATGAACACGAAATGGAGTGTGACGAGGCGCAGGATATTACTATGCGCGTCCGATCGAGTCGACGGCGTTTGAAGCGTGGGTTGCAGCGCAAGAGTTCGGAGAGCCTGTGCAAACGTAGGGGTGGCGGAGCTGCCACGGCACCCGTGCCAGCGTGAAGATGCTCTGGCGCACTTGGTTCGAAAAGTTGAGATACGCGCAGTCGCGACCGTAAATATGGTATTGACGTGGCCGGTACAAAAACACGGTTTATGCAGACTGATCCTGCGCTAATTCACGGCACGAGTCTTACGGCACGTACACACCACAGCCATTGACGCTGCAACCGCTTAAGGGGCAACTAAGGTATCCGGTCGCTCAAGCTTCGCAATTCTAGAACTGAGCTACTACGCCAAGCGGTCAACGCGCTGACGCATCGTTCCCAACCAGTCCGATTTCTTGGCCCGACAAGCAAATTCGATATTAGAAACCATATTGTCGAATAAGTTGGGATAAACTGACATTTAACCCTCCAAGAAGACGTCTAGCAGAGATCCTCTATCGCTAGCGTTACATAGCATAGCTCGACGGTTCCCTGTGTTGCGTTGCATCACAGCTTGACGGCAACGGACAATCTGTCGAATTCTTCGGATCGTTTCGAGTTAACGGCAAACTGTCGATATCTGTCCTTACAATAGGATGATTCCTGAGTCGATCATTTGACCTCGCACTTCGGCTTCCGAAATCGTCATACGTGCGGCGTTCCCTTCTCCAATTAGATACCCTCCCTAGCTACACTTTTCTAGTCGGTAGCTCAACAAGGAGCGCAGCCGTGTCATCAATTCAAAAACCCCGCGCCGCGATTTACGTACGGATGTCAACCGGTAATCCCCCCGTTTTTAGAGCGCGCTAAAAGTAGAGGTTAAGCGGCAAGGGCAAGTTTCTGTTTTG
>NZ_JBHSMR010000004.1:0-135789 GCF_042655665.1 Massilia suwonensis | reverse complement strand
TGTAGAGCTTTCTGTTCTTAAGTAGAAAATTCTACTTCTAACCGCGCTCTTTTTGTGGGGGGATTACCCTCGGAAAAGGTATGGGCTACAGACACTCTATTGACCTCTATGTGGCGATGCTGAGGCGATCGGAGCGCAACGCTATAGGCTACAGCTTTCTAGCCTTGTTCCTGCTGATCCTGGCCTTTGTGGCGACCGGCATCGGTGGCGACGGTACCGGGCAATTTTCGGCTCTGGTTGAACCAGTGCGGTCTACGGTGGGCCTGTTCCTCCTATGTGGCAGTGGGCTTTCAATCGTGGCCGCAACGTGGTTCAACAGCCGCTATGTGTACTTCGTCAAATGGCCTGAACGGTTTGAGTGAGCGTCAAAGGAAACGTATGGACCTTGCATACGCAATAATCATCGATAGCGCAGCTGAAAAGGCGCTTCGTTCGATGCGTGACAAAGTGGGCAAACGATCCAAAGTTCGCGTGAAGAACTCGGCCCCACCGCATGACGTCGTCATGGTTGATGCTTGGTGGTCTGCTGGCGAGGAGGGTAGTTTGTTCAGCTACATGGATGGGCCAACGGAGCATACTGTGCAATTCGGTCCCGAATACGCGGACATGCTTCTGGCGCAACCCAAAGCCTAGGAAAAGCTTGCGAATGCTACGGCCGCAGGCAATGTCGTGCTCGATAGCTGCAGCGGCGCCTCGGCGGCAGCGATCGATTCCTAAACCCAACTTAAAGATAGAAATCATGACCCGCAACCTAACGACGTCGATCCTGGCAAGCATTGTCTGCCTCTGCCTTTCCGCATGCGCGGGGCCGACTAGAGACGAGCCTGGGGCGTTTACAGTACTGGCCGAAGGCATGGTCGCCAATTCCAATGCGCCTGCGTTTGCCGATTGCCTGCTGGACTGATTCGACAAGGCGCATTATGCGTTGACGATCGTGAACGTCCGCCAGCAGCGACGCGCCGATTCGTTCCGTGTCGAGACTACCTCCCACTCGACGGTCATGGTCAGTGCGGACGTGTTCGATGACGGGAGGGTGCGGCTATACGAAAGCTCGCAAGCTGCGCTGCTCAACACGAGCGGCGAGAGGGAAGCTTTCCAGCGCTGCCTTGAACGCTACCGCTCAAAGATATGTCCGTCGCCATTGGAAACGGCGGATGACGTCACTCGACATCAACCATGAGCTGAGCGGGCCGGCCGGCGAAGCGGTCATGATGGCGATGCAAAGTGACTGGCGCCAGCCGATCGCAGGACAAGCACGCTAAGTAGGAAGGAAAAATACCATGCAGAGCGATAAAGAGACCGCCGCAAACGAAGCCTTGAAAGAGGCGCTGAAAGCGCTCCAGCGTGCAGGCGAGCTGTGTGAGCGGGCCGACTACGGCAGCCAAGTCCTTGGCCCGTTGCGCGACGCTCAACGCGATACACAATACGCACTCGACACGGCCCTGGGCCGGAACTAAGGAAAAATGGGAACTTCGGACGTCATCGCAGTGCTTGCACTATGCGCTTCAGCTGGCTCTGCGCTATATGCGCGCTGGGCGGGGAAGGCGGCACAGCGTGCTAACGAAATCGCGATACACAACGAGCGCCTGAGAATATACAAAGGTCTCCTGGAGTTCCGAGCCATCTTAACCACCAGGGGGCCAAGCTTCCCCGATGACGAACTGTGGAAGTTCGCGGATTTAGTTCTGCTGAGTGAGTTTTACTTCTCGAAAGCGGCGCATGAGGCAATGCAGAAATTGCTCGACGATGGCAATCAGACTAAGGCTCGGTACGAACTTTGGCAGTCCATGAAAGATTCGTGCGGGTACACCGCTACAGCTACTCGTGCAATGAACGACTTGCACCGCGCAACTCGGGACCGGTGTGGGGCGGTAGCAGACATGTTGAAGCCAGATTTGCTCCTGCATGCCAACAAACCGTCGTGGATAGTTTAGACAGGAAAACCCATGATTGAATTTCCGAAGATGCTTTATCGCCCAGGAGCTGCACCAAATCAGGAGGTCGGCGGGCTGATGCTGGATACGCTGCAGGTGGGGTCTTTGTCTGAAGAGGCGCAGGCCGTCCGCCAAGGCTGGTATGCAACTTTGGCGGAAGCGACCGAGCAATTAAAAAAAAATGAGAGACGGAAGGGTCTGAACACAAGAAGCGAACTAACAGTCGACGTCGAAGCGAGCATCAACAAGGCCTACGACTCGAACCTCTCGGTCGCCGAACAGAAGGCGGTGCGTGAGCACTTGGTCTACGTCCTGACGAAGCTCAGGGAACCGAATACAACAATTGCACCGATAAAGGCTGCACTGATCGTAATGGACTCCCGACTTAGCGCAGCTCTGCCTTGGTTTCAGCATCCTTTTTGGGTGGTCGTTCTTGCAGTAATTGGGAGCGTGATTGCCGCCGGAATAGCGAAGAAGCTAGGCTGGGTTTGATCCATAGGAAAACATGAGTTCTCTTTTCTTTACCGACACGCAGCTGGAAGCAATTGCTGCTGCGCTCGGCGATACCTCAAGCGGGCTAACAGGCTCAGAAATCGGTTTTCTGCTCAGCGCGAGCCGTATCACGGACGTCGATCCAAGCGCGACCAAACGCATCCGGCTCTACAATGCTTTCGCTGTTGACCAAAATAGCAGACGGGATAGGCTGCACGTACTCGCGTTCATCCGGAAGTCGATGAAGCCTGAACGATACCTGTCCAACCCTGATCGCTTCGAGCCTATGCGTGTCCGGCTGAACCAAGCTCTATTGTTCGCCGGGTTAGCCATTGATCATAGTGGCTTGCTCCAAGAGGTAACGCAGGCGCGCACAATTTCAGAGGCAAGGGTACGTGCTGAAGAGCTTCGCGCCGACCTGATGAAACGAGGCGTGCATGCTGACGTCCTGAAATTCTGTAGAGAAGAGCTTTTGGTAAGCAACTACTTTCATGCGGTTCTAGAGACCGTAAAGAGTGTGATGGACAAGCTCCGGTCGAAAAGCGGACTTGATGAAGATGGCGCCGCACTTATTGATAAGGCACTTGCGGGAGAACGTCCTCTGGTTCGTATCAATCCATTGTCGACCGACAGCGAGCGAAGCGAGCAAAAAGGGTTCGCAAACCTCCTACGAGGAGTCGCCGGGATGTTCAGGAATACGACTGCGCACGAAGCCCGCATTCACTGGAATATGTCTAAGGATGATGCCGAAGATTTGCTCTCGATGGCTTCTCTGATCCATCGCCGGCTCGACAGGGCGATCACCTAGGAAAAATATGCCCAGCTATGAATCAACAGAACGGCACCTTACCCCGCAGGATGCGTGATTGGTACCCGTGTACGGGATAGCGGTCGGGAGGAGACGCGCCCGCCGGAGGACAGGGTGCTGACGGTCGACTGGTATGAATCAGGAACGGGGTTTATGCCTGCGGTTGGGACTGAACGCGAACTATGGCGATGTGACGACGCTAGCTTGGTTCAAAGCTTGATTGCGCAGTTCGGGCCCGCTGAGCGGGAGCTTTGATCCGTAAGGAAAACCCACGTCCGGCCATAACTGCGGATGAAGCGAAGATAGAGGCGCTCCGCTGGCTTTAGACGATGAAACGTGCACTGGCCGCCTAAGCGTTGACAGTATTGCAATCAGGCACTAATGTCACAATATCGAGACATCCGCTAGTTCCGTTCCTTTATAACACACTGATCTACGAGAGAAATGCTGATCAAAAAGCTCTGCTCGCTGTTCGTTCGAACCGCCCCAGCAGCACCCGTGTCCGGCCGCCACAAAGAAAAGGCTCGCTACGGATCGGCGCACGATGCCAGTTTAACCAGGCCCGAGACCCCTCCCCAACCGCCGGCTCCCTGTCCCGCAAGGCCCTCGGTCTCGTTCGTTGAACAGCGCGCCCGGCTCGGCTTGACTGGTACACCTATTCATGGGATGACGCCTGAACAGTGCATGGTGGTGAAACAAGCCCTACGAGCCGACAAAGAGTTGGTCGAGCGCGACTGCATTCACAGGGCCGCACGCGAGGGCATCGTACACAGTAGCGCCCGAACACTGGCTGAGGCTGGTGCGGGGCATAATTACGAGCGGCGCCGCGCGCTGTTTGTAGACAGTATGTGCCGCGCGATGCCTGCCGTGGCGCGTGACCTCGTGAAACACGCTGTGGACAAGGAGTTCGACGTCGTATATGTGGAGTGGACAAGGGAGCGGGAGCAACTGGAGTTGATCTACAGCAACGCGATGACGCCAACTGAGTACGAGCATTTCTGTGGGCGCCTGCTGAGCAAGTATGGGTGGAACACTGAAGTGACACGGGCAAGCGGGGATCAAGGCGCCGACGTCATCGCTACCAAGCAAGGCATACGTGCGGTCATCCAAGTCAAGAAGTACAGCGCGCCGGTCGGCAACGATGCTGTCCAGCAGATCTACGCTGCGCAGACCCATTATGGCGCGACAGTGGCAGCCGTAGTAAGTACGGCCGGGTTCACGGGCAGCGCACGGGAACTGGCACGGTCGACCCGTGTGCACCTGCTGCATCACGATGAACTGGCGAGCTTACCGACTCGCTCGGCGGAGGTCTCTAACGTGACCGCAGCAGCCCTACCGCGCCCAGCACTGTGGAACAAGCCCAAGGCACGCACAACAGCGAAGGCGCGAGGCAAAAAAGCCTAAGAGCACTTAACAGAACCGCCATGGCTGCGTTGCACCGTCTCGCCGTACGCCTGTACTGTCTTCGGCAGTGCGCCTTGCCCTGGCGGTTTTGTTAGGCGCTCTAAATCTGATTGCACGCGCTCGTCCGGGTAAGTACAGGATGGTTGTAGTGCCATTCACCACTCACAATGCGACCTGCTGGCTCATCTGAGGCTTTCAACCTACTATGGGGGGCTCTGGTGCAAATTATGGATGAGGGAGGAGCTGACTGAGCGGGGTGTCCCGTCAGCTCAAGCAGCCAGGACAGCTGCCCAGATTTCGGACTGAGTTTTCCCTTGGGTGGCCAGAGCAGGCAGGTCAAACTGACCTTTGCGAATTCGATGCATCAGCTCAACGCCACGAATTGTGATGGCAGCGGAAGCCAAGCTCTTCAGGCCAAGCATGGCACCCAACCTTAACTTCACGTTTCGATGGTCCTGTTCGATCAAGTTGTTCAGGTATTTTGATGAGCGAAGCTTCACCAGTGCGTCAAGTCTCCCTTGCTGTTGAAGTTCCCGAACGGCCCGGTGGGACGCGGCGTAGCCGTCCAGCGTGATGGTCTCAGGAGATCGACCTTGCGAACGCACGGCCTTGCGAAAGAAGGCTTTCACCGAGGCGACGTTGCGCCGTGGACTGAGCCGGAAATCGACGGTTTTACCTGCCGCGTCAACAGCACGGTAGAGATAAGCCCACCGGCCGCGGATCCTGACGTACGTCTCATCCACTCTCCAAGAGGTGCCTGCCTGCGCTGAGAAGCGACTCCAGCGCTTGTCGAACTCAGGCGCGTAACGTTGTACCCAGCGCAGGATTGTCGTGTGAGCGATCGGGAGGCCTCGCTCGGCCATCATCTCCACCAAGTCGCGGTAGGAAAGCTTGTAGCGCAGGTACCAGCGCACACACAGAATGATGATCTCTTGCTCGAAGTGTCGGCCCTTGAAAAGATCACTTTGGCTCGGACGGTTACGCATGCTGGGCAAAGCTCGTCATTCTAGCCGAACGCAAATTTGCACCAGAGCCGTTTACACAGCCCGGTGCGTCGCACGTAAGGCACCGTTTTAACTGCTAATTTCTGGTGCGGGCTGCCGGTTTCAAACTGGCCACATGATGATTACAAATCATCAGACTTCACTGCCCGAACTGCCAAGTCATGATCGGAGCCCTTTCCATACTCGCGGATCTGGTCAAGCGCACTCTGCTTGGTATATGCCATTGTGGTAGTCACGCTGGCGTGGCCTAACGACTCAGCTACCACGCGGATGTCCCGGCCGCGCAAAATTAGGGCCTTTGCGAAGGTATGGCGTAGCCAGTGTGGAGAGACATCACGCAGCTGCACTGCTTCGGAGCCTCGCCCCTGGCGCTCGAGTTCCGTCGCCAGTTCATCGAGCCGATTCTTGACGATCAGATATAGACTCTTACGCGAGGTGATGTTGGCCCAGGCGCGGAAATACCGCCGCGACTTCGCCTCGGTCACCAGCCGACTGCCGATCGCCACCGGCTTCGTCTGCACCGACAACAGCAGCCCGTATTCTTCGCTCGCTTCCGGGACCGGGGGCAGGCCAAAAGCACCGCGGTACGCCATCAGCTCCTCGAACACGGCCCGCGTCATCGGCACGTCGCGCCCCTTGCTCCCCTTGGCGTGCTCCTCATCGATCTTCAGAATCCAGTAGGTGCGCGCCGTCTTCGGATCGGTCAGCGGATAGACGTCGCGCATGCGTACGCCCACCAGTTCCGATGCGCGCAGGCCGAGCTCACGCAGCGCGACGAACGCAAACCGGTCCCGTGCCCGCAGACGGGCGGCGTTCTCGTTCCCCACGGGTAACGTATCGAGATAGTCGAGCACGTACGCGTAGAGGTCGAGGTCAAGCGAGCGCTCGGCGTTGATCCGCCGCGATTTGCGCGTCTTGATTCTCGCCAGCGGATTGCGCCGGATGACGCCATCCTCATGCAGGTGATGGAAGAGGGCGCGGACGCACCGCAGGATGTCGTCGCGGCTGCCGGCCGATGGGGGAGTGCGGAAGGGGGTATATCCAGGCTCACCGGCTTTCGCAAAGCGCAGCACCGGTTGCTTCGCCCCGTCCGGCCCAGGACGGGTTTTCCCGGTCTCGATCTTCCGGCACAGGCAGTCGCCGGGGAGGTCGCGCAGGAACGTCACAAAAGCGTTGGCGTGGGCCTGGGTCCATTCGGTCGGCGGCACGCCGGTGCGTTCGCAATACCAGCGCAGCTTCGCCACGTGATAACCATAGGTGCTGGCCGTCTCCTCGCTGTAGTCGCCGCCGTTCAGGCGCACGCTTTCGAGCCAGACGTCGACCGCCCGCCAGGCCGTGGCGACGGACAGGTCCGTGCCAGATACCGTCACCAGTGCGCCGGATGTATCCCTCATTGCATTCCTCCATGTGCACCGCGTGCCATGCGCAGCTGGTCGATCGTCATCTCGAGCCGGTCGATTTTACTTTGCAGCTCCGCCGTGCGGTCTTTACTCATGCGCATCTCGGCGCGCGCGCTCTCGATCGACTGCATGGCGAACAGGCGCTGACCTTTTAATTCTTCCGTCAGGCTGGCGACGGTTTCACGTTGCTGCGACAGGGCCACCTGGCCCGCTTCCAGTTCGCGGGCGAGCAGGTCGGCGCGGGCGACCTGCGCCTGCAGCTCGCCGGCAAGCCGCGCCGCCTGGGCTTTCGCGTCCGCCGTTGCCCGTTCGGCCTCGCGCAGCCGCGCGTTCAGGTAGTCGACCTGGGTGTCGCGGCCGGCCTGGGCGGCCAGCCGCGCGAACTGCGGCATCGACTCCGTAAAGATGGCGCGGATCAGGGCGGCGTCCGGCATCGGCGCCACCGCAGAAAACGGTACCGGCCCGGCCGCTGGCGCGGCGGCCGGCGCGACTGTTGCCAATTCGCGCTCTAGGGCGTCGCGTTCGCTGGTGATGGTCGGCGTCGACGGATTGCGCCCCGGCGCGTACGCGCGCAACAGGCGCCGGTAGATGTCCGGCCCATACAGTTTACCGGTGACCTCATGCACGGCACGCAGGAACGCGCGCAGGAACGGCCGGTGGTCGCGCGGATCGACGGGATATCGGTCGAGCAGCGGAGTGATGCGCTGCACGAGCTCGCGGGCCTGATCATCGGATAGGGAGAACGGCGGCCGGCTCATGGCAGTTTCACCGGACGATCCCGAGCGACGGCCGGGCGCCGGCAGGCGCCACGGGGCGTTCGCGCAGGACGAGCAAGATTAAAAGGAGCAGGGCGCATGGTCGTGGATGAGTAGATGACAGGTAGCTTAACCGGTATTAAATGCGGTGTCAAAACTTAACTTTCGACTTAGCCGCGATTAAGTCGAAAGTTTTTGCCACATCGATTTGTTGTTCCACGCTCGCTTCTACTCGAATTAGCACGGATTAAGGTAAGTAGTTTTAACGAAGAGTTTTCTGTTCCACGGGGCGCTTTTGGCAAGGGGATCGACGCAGAAGCTGTGCAGGTAAAACGACAGATAAAGCAAAAGGTGAGCTTCCACAGGGAGCTGACGAGCGACGGCCCAGCTGCATATCCAGCAAAACCAACTGGAAAACCAGCACGTGTTGCACGTTCAGTTGACGTGGGAAGACGCTTTCTCCAGTTCGAGCGTCCTGTGTACTGTCGTTGACGCATGTGCTGTACGCCTGCCCGCAGGCTGATTGAACGTGGCGTAGCTTTGGATTCGGCCGCTGCTCAGCGTCCGTAGGCCTGTCGATGCTGCGAAGGCAGAAGAGGTTTTTAAAGATGAGGCTACTGCCAACGAGTAAGTGCAGTCTCCAAGCCGAAGGGCCGGAGCACGGTGCCATCGACTACCTGGACACTGAGCCAAGCGCAATGCCGATCGACAGGTAAAGAACGCGATCGACTTGTGAAGCTTAGGCAGCATGCGCTTCCGTTGTTCGTTCTGGTTTAAATCGGCTTTCCAATAACTGCAATATCTCCACACCGAGGAGCGATGAATGTCCCTAAGCTGTGCACTGCAACTAAAGAGCAACTTGGCGTCAATCCGTTACATCCGAACCATGCCAGGTAAAGCTGAGGACGTCGCCCCTTCACCTTCAAGTTCGACCAACGCATGTAAGCACTCGCGGCTGCGACAGATTGCTTCCTCGAACGCCATGTATCACACCGTCTAGATAACTCGACAATACATTTAGTAATATCGAATTATTATCACTGCGAGTTCAGAAGTCGTGTTAACGCTAACCAAGAAGGGTTTCTTGTCACAGAAAAGAAATACAACATGCGAAGTCCTGTTTTCGTGGCCCGAGTTCTTGAAAGGGTATCAGGAAGAAGGAGACCACCATCCGCATCCGGACACGCGCTTGATCGAAGTGTGTGGTCGTCGACGCAATAAACAGTGATTGGCAGTCACGCCAGTTGATCGAGAACCGCGTCGTGGGGCGACGGCCGATGCCAGGATGATCGGTCGTTGTAGGAACCTGGTATGTTTGGAGATCATGCTAGACTTTCGCGCGCGAAAGTCTAGGTTTACTACCCGGCCTTTTGTCCCTCGATCTCTTGGTCGCCAAGTGTCTCTTCCGTAGGTTTTTCTTCCGCGAGATCGGTGTGAACTGAAGTCCGAGCTGACCGAGGCTTGGAATACCGTCTCCCAACTCGAGTAACTGGTTTTCTTCCCGGAGCTTCAACACCTGGGCCTTTGCTGTGTCTAGCCGCGATTGACTTGCCACAGATTCTTTGACAATCGGGCATCTGCTATACTGTGTTTTATACAGCATTATGTATGTCATTTTCGTTCGTGTCGCTCAGCTATTCGAAAATGCCAGACCCGTCCCCCGCCATCGGTCTATAACAGCCCCTGTACACATGGGCTATCTTACCTTGACCGAACAGCATGACCGGGACTTCCGCCGCAGCATGACCTATGCTGTTCTACGCGATATGAAGGTCGGTGCGGACGTGCTGCCCCGCCTGCGCGATGCAGTGGTGCGTTGGATTGGGGACGGTTGCATGACGATTAGCGGCTTTGAACTCGACAATACAACGAAAGAATGCACGGTGCAGTCTGGGTACGTCCAAGTTGTTAACGATGACGCTGACAGCTGAACTGGCACTGGATTATGCTACTTTGCATGGCAGTTCGCCTCCCTCGACTGGCCCTTGCGGCGTTTTCCCGAGCATGCTTCGGATCCAGGATATGCGTTAGTGGAACGAGCCAGTGACCGCAGTATTGGCGTCGCCTGGCGAGCAGCTATCAGCAACGGCATGCCCCGCGGGGCATTCTCATGCTTACGCCCAACATGGAGATGTTTGACTGCGACGTTTACCGCGCGCGTGGTTGCGGTATACGCGGGCGCATGGCTTGCCGCAGTTCACACCTTAAGTGGCCCAATGAATAGGATGTTGCGATTCAGTGCTCCAATGAATTTCCTTCACTGGATTATGACCAGTTAGCTGGTCGTAAGGCGACGACCATCGGTCCATTCGGGCTCCCAACTTTTGGCGCCATTCTGTTCGTTTCCACCGGTCGCTATCCAAGAATCGCCTAGTTCATTCACGGCGATAGATCCAGGTCGCCAATGTTCGGGATTGCGTAACCCATCTACCCAGCCTTGCACGTTGCCGCCGAAAAACACGATCACACCGTCTCGGCCTGTATAGCCGCGCTAGGCACGCCAATACAGTGCTGCGACAACCATCGCCAAATGGGCCGCGCGCTCTTGTCCCTTTTGATCAAGCAGTAGGTCGCCTCCCCTTGCAGGCAAATTGAGTCCTCCTGCTGCGTCAAGGATATCCCTGTTGGTTGTGTCAAGACCTGCTGTTTCTAGAGCGAGGGCGGCCGAAATCAGCTTGGATCGGCTCTGCACTAGTCGGCCAGCGGCTTAGTCGCTCAGTACGTCTACGGCATCTTATAGCGCTGACTGTACAGCCATGTTCAGGCGCGGAAGACGATGCACATTTTTCCTAGCTGGGCCACGAATTTGTATTCCTCAGACACGCGAGAGCGAGATATGACCTGTAGCAACGTTGAAATTTCAAGCTACACACTTTCGCGCGCGAAAGTCGCATGGACTTGTTTGGCGTAGGGCTGTCGTCTCCGGGGGTACTTGCAGTGGCTGAATTCAATACCTGAGATTCTTAACTGAACTGCGTACTTCGTCGTTATTGAAGAAGCTACGATAGATAAGCAAAGGCTGCGCTGGGACCATCGGTATCGTACGGTATGGGAGGTGCTCGGAAATCCCGGCCAATACGCGCCTATTTCGCTGCAGCCGCTTGCTCCTTGGGTGTACCAACCCCAGAAGCCTCCTCCAGTGAGGAGTTCATCTTGCTGAGCATGGCATACCCCAGCGCTGCGGCACCAAGAATGATGATCAAGCCGAAGCCAGAAATCAATGAGGTGCCGATATCGCGTAACCAGCCGCCAAGTGTTTTCTTTTCGTCGAAGCGGGCCTCAATACGAGTCATGGACGATGCAAGTTGGGACTCGAGCGAAGTAAATTTGGTCGCTAGTTCAGACTGCACAACTTCGGCAGCAAGAGCTGCCATTTTTTCTTCAAGCAGCTTGTTCGCAAACAGCGTAGCAAGTTGTTCCCCTCGCTGCTTGAAGCTCGCTACACTTTCTGGGAGCGACAAGATCCTGACGAATTCCTCTTCCTCGTCCGGAGAAGGTTGACGACCATGATCAAGGACGAATTTGTTACGCCATTCAACTTTGCTTCGTTTATATACGAAGTAAGCTAGCGCGCCTGGAACATCGTTGGGACCAGAAACCAGAAGTGGATAAAGGTAATGCAAATGTTACTTGCCCTTCTGTTGTTCCAACGAATTTTCAAGTACAGCGCCCGATGTTGCTTTGACAAGATCGCCGCTTGAGAACTGGACAGTAGTAAGAAGTTTTCTGGTTCGATCAGAAAGTTGGGGGGTCGAGTTGCTGTTCATCTTCTCCCCGACGCGACGCACGTCTTCACGAGAGAAGACTGGGCTGAATGCAAACATGGTGCCTCCTTGGCGGTTTGTATCGCTAGCATTCAGTATACCACTTGAACCCTAGCCTAGGATCAGTAAAAAAGTGCTTTTAAACAACATCTTCTATTGCGGAGCAGCGTACTGTACCTCATCAATCATCACACATATAACAGACATGTAGCCCTACGTTCTTGACTCGCACACGTTGACTGCTCCGGCTCCCGCGGAGACTAGCGAGTCAGGCCGAGATGGCTCGACTGCTCAGTTGTCAGGAATACTTTGGCTCAGCTTCGGTTGGCACGATGTAGCCGGGCGGTGCGAGCAAGCGATTCAGTAGGCCCTCCATCATTGCCACCCCCATACCCCAGAAGCCGAAGCGACCGAACAGCTTGATTCGCCCGCTCGAGAAGCTCTTGACCTTCCCACCGTTGTAAGCCCCATGCTTGTTCTCACACTTTATACAAGGGGTACCCTTGGCCTGCATACCACTCGCGGAATTCTTTGGATGTCCGATATTCATCGGCAAATGAGTCCCTTACGCTGAGTTCGTTATTGCCCGCGGCGCCTCCCCCCTGATTGCGGCGAAATAGAGGCTGACAGACGCGACGGCGACGCCAAACAGCACTCCGAGCAGCAGAGTCGGCGTCCCACCCTGCCCAAGTACCCACGCTGCGATAATCGGCCCGCTCGCTTTTGCCAGCAGCGCCGGGCCAGCCAATGCACCGGAAATGGCGCCGTAGTTTTCGCTGCCGAACATCGCTTGCGGCAAGGTGCCGCGAACGATCGTGATGATGCCGTTGCTGAGGCCATACAAGATGCAGAAGACCGCAACCGCCCACGCCTGGGTTCCAAACCAGAGAACTGCAATAAGAGCGGCAGGTAGTGTGCTGAAACAGAACTTCCCGACGGTTTGCGGCGCCGTGTCACGGGCGACTGTCCGCTCCAGGATACGGCCGGCTACCTGCATGGGGCCGATAAGCATGGCGACCAGGATTGCTACGCGAGCGCTGTGCCCTAGTCCGTGCAGCAGCGGGATCAGGTGAACGGACAACGCGGAGAAAACGAAAATATTGGCCGAGAACGCCATCGCCAGCTTCCAGAACGCCGGATGGCGCACTGCCTCGGCCAAGGTATGGCCGCGTTGCGCTACAGCGACCGGACACCGTGACAATGGCTGCTCACGGCCCAGCAGCAGGTGCAGCGGCAGGCAAATCAGCAGCTGCAAGGCGCTGAACCATAGGTAGCTGTCGCGCCAGCCAACAGACATATTCAATGCCTGCGTCAGCGGCCAGAATATGGTGCTGGCGAAGCCTGCGAACAGGGTCAAGGTCGATATTGCCTGCCGTCCAGCGCTTGCGAACCTGCGGTTAATCGTGGCAAACGCCGCCTCGTACAGCGTCAGGCCCATCGCAAGGCCGAGAATCGTCCAGGCCGTGACATAGGCGGCCGGGCTGCGGCTCTCGCTCAGCAGGAAAAAACCGATGGCGCACACGACCGAGCCCGCGCCCATGACCATCTGTCCACCGTGGCGATCGAGCAGGATGCCGATCGGCGTCGCCACCAGGCCGGCGATCAGCAGGCTCCATGAATAGGCGCCGAAAACGAGTGTCGGGCTCCACCCGAGCTCACGCTGGATACTCGGCGCAAGGATGCTGAACGCGTAGTACAGCGACCCCCAGGACACAATCTGGGTACAAGCAAGGATGCCGATGGCGCGCCACTGGGTAGTCATATGTCCTCGTTCATGAGCAGGCGGCGCACGGCACCACCGGAATCGACATCGCTTAGGCGCAGCATGCCGGCCTGGCCGATGGCGCAAGGTTCGGCAGCGAGGGGCAGCCACATCCGCCCTTCCCTTGCTCCTTCGTCTCTGCATCTGCAACGCAGCACGCCGTTTCCTGACTCGGCGCCGGCCCGCCACAGCAAGCGGATGCCACCGGTTCCCTGTCGTACGCTTGCCGGGTGCTGCAAACACCGGTTTCCGGCAGTTCCAGCTGCACGTCGTCGGCAGCAAGCAGGTCGCCAGCCAGGGCGGCGACGACCGATCGTACCTGCTCATAACCGGTTGCCATCAAGAAGTTCGGCGCACGCCCGTAGCTCTTGGCCCCAACCGCATAGTAACCTTGCTCTGGATGAGCCAGCTCGCGGTGGCCGTGCGGCCGCACCGTGCCGCAGCTATGTTCGTTCGGGTCGATCAATGGTGCCAGCAGGTCCGTGCTCTCGAGCCAAGGGTCGTGGCGCACGCGTAGTTCACGCGTGATGTCGAGGTTCGGCCGGGCGCCGGTAGCGGCAATGATCGCGTCGATGCCATCGATGTCTGCGGCGCCGGTTTCGCCACGCACGGTAATACGGCCGGCATCCTCCAGCAGCGACTGTATCCGGAAGTCCTGGTGTAACTCCAGCCGGCCGGATTGCTGCAGCGCCTTCAGCCGCATGCCCAACTGTCCGCGTGCCGGCAGGCCGTCGGCATCGCCGCCACCGAACAGCTTCGCGCTCTGACGTCCGCGAATGGCCCAGACCAGGTGTGTGCCCGGTACCTGCTCGGCGAGCGTCGCTAGTGCCAGCAGGGATCCCGCAGCCGAGTGTCCGGCCCCGACAACCAGTACACGCCGGCCGGCGTAGCGTTGCCGCCCGGCTCCCAGCACGTCCGGCATGCCATAGGCGATCCGGTCGCGCAGTGCGACTTCGCCTCGCGCCGGCAACCCGTTGGCACCGAGCGGATTAGGTTGCGACCAGGTACCGGTGGCATCGATCACGGCACTGGCCAGGTACTCGCGCTCGCCTTCAGGCGTCGCCGCGCGGATAACAAACGGGGCGCTCTCGCGACCTCGCGTCTTCACCTTGTCGAACCCGGCCCGGGTGATTGCGACCACACGGTGGGAGAGCCTGAGGTTCTCGGCGATCGCGGGAAGGGCTGCAAGAGGCAGCAGGTATCTGTCGACGATTTCTCCAGCCGTCGGCAAAACTTCCGGGTCCGGCGCCTGCCAACCGGCTGCCATGAGCGATTGGCGGGCTGCCTTGTCGACGTTGTACTGCCATGGCGAAAACAGGCGAACATGGCGATAGCTCGCCAGGTTGCTCGCCACCTGCGCACCCGCCTCCAGGATCAGCGGGGTGAAGCCGCGCGCGACCAGGTGGGCAGCCGCGGCCAGGCCGATAGGTCCTGCGCCAAGCACCGCTACAGGAAGGCTGTTGTTGAGGATGTTGTCCATGGTGTCTCCCAGTTCATCAAGTTTGCTGCTGTGGTTGAGGATCTCATTAGTATTTCGTCGAATTACGAACAATGAGGCAAAAAAGTTTTAGAGACTGCCGATCATCTGTTTCAGCTGGGCCAGCCGGTCCGTATTCACGCAATAGCAGACGCGCTGTTCGTCGGCCGAACCAATGATGAGTCCTGCCTGCTTGAGCACGCTGACATGCTGCGAGATCGTCGACGCGGCCAGGGGCAGGACATCAGCCAGGCTGCCGAAGTAGCAGGCGCCGTAAGCCGAAAGGTAGTTCAGCAGCTGGACGCGTGCCGGATGCGCGAGCGCCTTGCACAGCATCGCCAGCTCATCAGCGTCAATCGTGGGTGCGGCAGTCCCGTCCTTCGGAGCACAGCAGGTCGTCATGTCCATCCTTCGTAATTCGTCAATCAACGAACAAAGAATAAAACCCTTGTCATGAAGCTGTCAACATATTTCGATATTCTTGGAACTGTCGCATCAAGCGTGTATGATCCTGACATCTTGCACATGATTGGAAAGCCATGGATACCAAAGCAATACTTGCAGCGCTCGCGGCCTTGGCACAGGAAAGCCGTCTGGCGGTATTTCGACTGCTTGTACAGGCTGGGCCGGCGGGTCTCGCAGCGAGCAAAATTGCCGAGCACCTGGACATCCCGTCCTCATCGCTGTCGTTCCACCTGAAAGAGCTGTCACATGCCGGGCTCCTCTCTTACCGGCAGGACGGACGCTTCGTGATTTATTCGGCGAACGTCGAAACAATGAACGGGCTGATCGGCTTCCTGACCGAGAACTGCTGCGGGGGCGTGCCTTGCGACGCGGCCGCAGGCAATGTATGCAAGGCGGAATGATGCCGGCCACGTATCTCCCCAATTTGACACTTTGACCAAACCACAAACCAAATGAACGTACTGTTTCTCTGCACTGGCAACTCCTGCCGCTCCGTCCTCAGCGAGGGCACTTTCAACCATCTCGCCCCGGAAGGCTTGAAGGCGATCAGCGCCGGTAGCCAACCGACGGGGTGGCTGCATCCGCGCGCTGTCGCCCTCCTGGACCGCAAAGGGATTTCGACCGAAGGCTACTACAGCAAGTCGTGGGACGAACTTCCCGTCACGCCAGACATCGTCGTCACCGTCTGCAGCAGTGCCGCCGGCGAAACTTGTCCTGCGTACCTCGGCCCGGTCCTACGCACCCACTGGGGTCTGGAAGATCCCAGCCATGTCGTCGGCACCGACGAGGAAATTGAAGCAGCATTCGAGCGGACCTACGAGATCATTCTGGCCCGCACGCAAGCCTTCCTGGCATTGCCGCTCGACGATCTGAAAGCCGACAAGGCCCGATTCAAGGCTGAGCTCGATCGTATCGGCAACCTGCTGCCGTAATCGAGAGACACCTCTGCCCTGGTGTACGCACCAGATTTCGACGCTGCGCGCGCCGCGGCGTCCCATTAACGACTTACTAGGACCCTTTGTGCTTATCGCGTTCCTGATTTTCCTTGCCACACTTATTTTGGTCATCTGGCAGCCCCGCGGCCTCGGCATCGGCTGGAGTGCTACCGCCGGCGCCGTCGTTGCCCTGTTGGCCGGCGTCATTCACGTCGCCGACATTCCGGTAGTGTGGAACATCGTCTGGAATGCGACTGGTGCTTTCGTTGCCGTGATCATCATCAGTCTGCTACTCGACAAGGCGGGCTTTTTCGAGTGGGCTGCCCTTCACGTTGCACGTTGGGGCAAAGGCAATGGTCGGCGCCTGTTCATCCTGCTGGTCCTGCTCGGCGCCGCGGTGGCTGCGCTGTTCGCCAACGACGGTGCGGCGTTGATCCTGACGCCCATCGTGATCGCGATGCTCGTTGCGCTACGCTTCTCGCCAAAAGCCACGCTGGCGTTCGTGATGGCTGCCGGCTTCATCGCAGACACCGCCAGCCTGCCGCTGGTCGTCTCGAATCTCGTCAACATCGTCTCTGCCGATTACTTCGACATCAGCTTCGCGCGTTACGCTGCGGTGATGGTACCGGTCAACCTGGTGTCGGTGGCGGCCACGCTCGCGGCCTTGGTCTGGTTCTTCCGCAAGGATATCCCTGCAAACTACGACCTGGCCCAGCTTAAGCGTCCGGAAGACGTCATCCACGACCGTGCCACGTTCATTACCGGCTGGTGGGTACTCGGGATGTTGCTGGTCGGTTTCTTCTGGCTCGACGACATGGGCATCCCGATCAGTGCCGTCGCGGCGGTGGGCGCGGCGCTGCTGCTGGCCGTCGCCGCACGCGGACATCGTATCTCGACGCGTGAGGTGCTACGCGGCGCACCATGGCAAGTCGTCGTATTCTCGCTTGGCATGTATTTGGTAGTGTATGGTCTGCGCAATGCGGGCCTGACCAACTACTTGACCGAGCTGCTGAATGCGTGTGCCCATTATGGTGTGTGGGGTGCGGCGCTCGGCACCGGTTTCATCACGGCGATCCTGTCCTCAATCATGAACAACATGCCGACCGTGCTGGTGGGCGCCCTGGCGATCGACGCTACCTCTACCTCGGGCGTCGTTCGCGAAGCAATGGTCTACGCGAACGTCATCGGCGCCGACCTCGGGCCGAAAATCACGCCGATTGGCAGCCTCGCCACGCTGCTTTGGCTGCACGTGCTGGACGCGAAGAATATCCATATCGCGTGGGGTTACTACTTCCGCGTCGGTATCGTGCTGACGCTGCCGATCCTCTTCGTTACCCTGTGCGCCCTTGCCCTGCGCCTGAGCTAAGAAAGGCTCCAGAACAATGAACGTCACCATCTATCACAACCCGGAGTGCGGCACGTCGCGTAACACGCTAGGCCTGATTTGCAACGCCGGTATCGAGCCGACCGTCATCGAGTACCTGAAGAACCCGCCCGACCGGGTAACGCTGGTCGACCTGATCAAGCGGGCTGGCCTGTCGGTGCGCGAGGCCGTGCGCGAAAAAGGGACTCCGTTCGCCGAGCTCGGTTTGGACAACCCAGCGACAACCGACGAGCAGCTGATCGATGCAATGCTCGCGCATCCAATCCTGATCAACCGGCCCTTCGTGGTAACGCCGACCGGTGTACGCCTGTGCCGTCCGTCCGAGGTGGTTCTGGATATCCTGCCGACCCAACAGCAAGGCGCCTTCACGAAAGAAGACGGCGAGGCTGTCAGCAATGCCGAAAGGAAAGCGAATTAAATGAGCAAGATCCCCAGCCTGCCCAATGTCCAGCCGCAGCTGCTGGACATCCCGACCGTCGAAAAGCTCGCACCGGTTGGTGACATAAACCACCCGCCGCGGATTTTGATGCTCTACGGCTCCCTGCGCGAACGCTCCTTCAGCCGCTTTCTCACGCACGAGGCGGCGCGAATCCTCGAGCAGTTCGGCGCCGAAGTGAAGATCTTCGATCCGATGGAGTTGCCAATGGTCGGCAGCGTGCCGGAGACCCATCCAAAAGTGGTTGAACTGCGCGAGCTGTGCCTGTGGTCGGAGGGCCAGGTCTGGTGCAGCCCGGAACGTCACGGTGCCATTACTGCAGTGATGAAGAACCAGATCGACTGGATACCGCTCGAAATGGGCGCAATCCGTCCGAGCCAGGGGCGCACGCTGGCAGTCATGCAGGTTTGTGGCGGCTCGCAATCGTTCAACGTGGTCAACACTCTGCGACTGCTGGGACGCTGGATGCGCATGCTCACGATCCCGAACCAGTCTTCGGTACCAATGGCCTACAAGGAGTTCGATGATGAAGGGCGCATGCGTCCCTCGGCATACTACGACCGCGTGGTCGATGTCATGGAGGAGCTGTTCAAGTTCACGCTGCTAACTCGCGGTCGCACGGACTACCTGACAGACAGGTATAGCGAACGTAACGAGCGCGCTCAGAAAGCAATTGATCGCCAAATACAACAAATCTGAATCGTGCAGGAAATCCGGCGCCTCCTGCCCTGGTCTCCTTCGATATAGCTGTTTCAGCTTCCCTTGCTCCACCCAGAGACAATGATCGCCATGCCGAACAAGGCAACTGCCGCCCCTGCCCAGTCCAGCGTCGATAACTTCACCCCATCGACGAATCTGAGCCAGACCAGGGCCGTCGCGACGTAGACGCCGCCGTAGGCTGCGTACACCCGCCCGCTAGCCGCTGGATGCAGAGTAAGTAACCAGACAAAAGTCGCGAGACTGGCCGCAGCCGGGGCAAGCAGCCAGATCGAGCCACCCTTGCGCAGCCAAAGGTAAGGCAGAAAACAGCCGACGATTTCAGCGATGGCGGTGGCAACAAAAAGCAGTGTAGTTTTCAGTATCAACCTAGTTCTCATCCAATAGCAGCACTGCATCATTATAGCTGCGCACCGTTCTGCTGCGCTCGCTCACCAGCCTGCCGCAATGTGCTGCAGATGACGAGTTTGAACCTATCAGAACGAGGGTGACCCATGCACCGTGCTATACTTTTCCCCCATGGCTGCACGACGCTTCATCTACCTTGTCCTGACAATCCTCGCTCTTCAGCTAAGCTGGGGCGCGATCAGTGCCTATTGTGAGCATGAATCCGGTCGCGCCGCCCAGCATTTCGGGCACCACTCGTCGGACTCCGACGCAGATAAGTTCGCCTTCAACGGCAAGGACAAACCCTCTGGTACGCCGAAAAAGACAGTGATGCATTCGCACTGCTCGTCCTGTGCTCACGCTCCTTTGTCCTTCGACGCTCTCCCGGCAACGGTAGCGATCCTGAAGCCGGTCCGCGTCGCGCCACTGTCTGTCTCGCCACACTACACATCCTCCTACTCGGCCCCCCCCGAGCGCCCGCAGTGGATCTCCGCCGTTTGATTCGGCGGCAGATCGTATAAATCACTCATCATTTATGTGGAGCCCTGAGAGGGGTTCCAATACGCATCTTCGCTGAATAGTCTTCGTTTTCAACAACCGGAGTTATTCATGCATCCCAAGTATTTATTCCTCGGGGCGGCCGTGCTCTTCGCACAGGCGTTCCCGAGTGCTGCGCAGTTGACCGCGCAGCCCCTGGTCTCTGGACCCACTACCCAGCAGCAAATCCCGTCCACGGGCGTAGCACTGACGCTCGAAGAAGCAGTTGCCAAGGCGCTCGCTGCGAACGCCGGGCTGCGCGCGACAGCACTCGATGTAGCCATTGCAGAAGGGGCGCGAAGTCAGGCGGGGCTGTTTCGTAATCCCGAAGTCTCGTTTGTCCGTGAAGGCACGCAACGCGGCACCCGGACGCAAACGGTTCAGCTAAGCCAAGTGCTCGAGCTTGGAGGCAAGCGTTCCGCCCGGATAAACCTTGCTGAACGTGAGCGCAGCCTCGCAGTTGGAAACCTGAGTGTTGCGCGTACGGATCTGCGCGCTGAAGTCACCGCCGCCTATTTTGACGCGCTAAGCGCGCAGGAACGGGTCCAGATAGCACAGGTATCACTCGATGTAGCGAGCAAGGCATCGTTTGCTGCGGAAAGGCGGGTTGCCGCAGGACGTGTCTCGCCTGTCGAACAGGATCGCTCAGCAGTCGCGCTCTCAACGGCACGCCTTGAACTTTCCCAAGCGCAGAGCGAGTTGTCCATCGCGCTGCTGACACTGGCAGCATATTGGGGCGAGACTGTCGCCGTTTCCCGTCCACTCGTAGCCCCAGGGCTCGACCTTGCGCCAGTGCCGTCGCTGAACGAACTTCAACAGCGGCTGGACTCCTCACCGCAGATGCGGCGCGCCCGATTGCAGGTGGAGCGCGAAGAAGCCCAGGTGGGCGTCGATCGTTCCCAGCGCATTCCTGATGTCACCCTGATCGTCGGTAGCAAGAAGGATGACCAAATCGGGCGATCGCAAACCGTGCTCGGCGTTTCGGTACCGCTTCCACTGTTTAACCGTAACCAGGGCAGCCTCCAGGCATCCCTGAGCCGCGCGGAAAAGGCCCGAACCGAGCTGGAGGCCGAAAGGCTGCGCCTGAATCAGTCCCTGGCCAGTGCTTACCAGCGAACGCAGCTTTACCGCGAACAGGTACGTACCATGCGTGATGACGTTTTGCCAAGGGCGCAGCGTGTGTTCGATGCTGCCGTAACAGGGTTTGAAGCGGGCAAGTTCAGCTTCCTCGATGTTCTCGACGCCCAGCGAACGCTCCTGCAAATCCGCACCCAGTATATCCAGACGCAGTTCGACCGCTACCGCGCCGCAGCAGATCTCGGCCGGTTCCTCGACGCCGACAGCACCCCAAATAACAGGATCGCCCCATGAAGTTCAACATCGATAAAAAGTCTATCTTTTCCGTACTGGCTGTCGTTGCGGTCGGAATTGTCCTCGCCCTGGCAATTATCTTTTGGAAAAAAGATGCTCCTGCTGCCGAAGGCGCAAGCGAACACGCAGAGGAGACCGCAGAAAAATCGGCCTCCAAGAAAGGCAGTCATGCCGAAACCAAGGAAGGAGGCCAGGCTGACGCCAAGGAAGGGGGCCATGCGGACGACAAGCCAGGCTTTGTCAAGATGACACCCCAGCAAATTCAAGGGGCCGGCATCCTGACTACCCGGGCGGCGGCGGCCTCTGTCGATACCGCCGTGATCCTGCCGGGCGAAGTGCGCTTTAACGAAGACCGGACGGCACACGTCGTTCCTCGCGTCGCAGGTGTCGTCGAGTCTGTCTTCGCCTCGCTCGGCGAGAACGTCAAGAAGGGCCAACCGTTGGCTGTTATCGCAAGCGCGGAACTTGCCGAACTGCGAAGCACTGCTCTCGCCGCTGACAAGCGTCTCGGATTTGCACGGGTGACCTACGAACGCGAGAAGAAGCTGTGGGAAGACAAGATCTCTGCACAGCAAGATTACCTTCAGGCTGAACAGGCATACCGCGAGGCTCAGATTGAAGCTCAGTCGGCGCGCTCGAAACTCACGGCACTTGGCGCCGGTTCCTCGTCGGGCGCCATCAATCGTTACGAATTGCGGGCCCCCTTCAACGCGGTAGTGGTTGAAAAGCACCTGGCCCAGGGTGAGGCCGTCAAGGAAGATGCGAACGCCTTCATTCTGTCCGACTTGTCGAAAGTATGGGTCGAGATCGTGGTAAGCGCGAAGGACCTCCCCTTCGTTCGTGTCGGCCAGAACGTGACCATCCGGCCTGCCTCCGGCACCGAATCCGTCACCGGCAAAGTGAGCTACGTCGGCAGCCTGCTTGGTGAACAGACCCGGACCGCGACAGCCCGCGTGGTCATCGATAACCCGGGTCTCGCCTGGCGTCCTGGCCTGTTCGTCAACGTTTCGCTCGTGCGTGGCAGCAAAAACGCCGCTGTGACCGTTGCGGCCGATGCTGTTCAGACGATCGAGGGCAAGACCGTTGTGTTCGTCAAGGCGGCCGAGGGCTTCCAGGCGCAACCCGTCACGATTGGCGCGAGCGACGGGAAGATCACGGAAATCGTTGGTGGATTAAGTGCTGGCGCGGAATACGTTGCAACGGGAAGTTACGTTGTGAAGGCCGAGCAGGGCAAGGGCAGCGCCGAGCACGAAGACTGAACGAGGAACTGACATGTTTGAACGAATAATTCGCTTTGCCATTGAGCACCGATGGCTCGTCATGCTGGCTGTAATTGCAATGGCGGCTGTCGGTGTTTACAACTACCAAAAACTTCCTATCGACGCGGTCCCGGACATTACCAATGTCCAGGTCCAGATCAATACGTCCGCAGCCGGATATTCGCCTCTCGAAGTCGAGCAGCGCGTAACCTTCCCGATCGAGACCGTCATGGCCGGCCTCCCTGCCCTGCAGGAGACCCGGTCGCTGTCGCGCTATGGCTTGTCGCAGGTAACCGTCATCTTCAAGGATGGAACGGACATCTATTTCGCTCGCCAGCTCGTCAACCAGCGTATTCAGGAGGCCAAGGAAAACCTTCCTGGTGGGGTTGTACCCATGATGGGACCAATTTCAACTGGCCTTGGGGAAATTTATCTATGGACAGTTGAAAGTGACCCTGGCGCGAAAAAGCCGGACGGTAGCTTGTACACCCCGACCGACCTGCGTGAAATTCAGGACTGGATCATCAAGCCCCAGTTGCGCCAAGTGCCTGGCGTTACCGAAATTAACTCCATCGGTGGTTTTGCCAAGGAATATCTGGTCGCCCCCGACCCGGCGAAACTGCGCTCCTACGGTTTATCCCTCACTGATGTCGTCGGGGCAATTGACCGGAACAATAACAACGTCGGCGCAGGCTATATTGAACGCCGTGGCGAGCAGTTCCTGATCCGCGCGCCGGGCCAGGTGCGCACGCTGGACGACATTCGCAACACCATCCTCAGCAACGTCAAGGGTGTGCCAATTCGCGTGCGTGATGTCGCAACTGTCGATATCGGACGCGAACTTCGCACAGGCGCCGCGACCGAGAACGGCCGCGAGGTCGTGCTGGGGACCGTGTTCATGCTCATCGGCGAGAACAGCCGCACCGTGTCGCAGGCAGTTGCTGCGAAAATGGTCGACGTCAATCGCTCGCTGCCAAAAGGCGTCAAGGCAGTTCCGGTGTACGACCGCACAGTGCTGGTCGACAAGGCCATCCATACTGTGAAGAAGAACCTGCTGGAGGGCGCGGTACTCGTTATTGTCATCCTGTTTGTCTTTCTCGGCAACATCCGGGCGGCGATCATCACCGCGATGGTCATTCCGCTGGCGATGTTGTTTACGTTTACAGGCATGGTGACTTATAACGTCAGTGCGAACCTGATGAGTCTGGGTGCACTCGACTTCGGCATCATCATCGATGGTGCGGTCGTCATTGTCGAGAATTGCGTCCGGCGCCTCGCGCATGCACAGGATCATCACAAGCGTGAACTGACCCTCAACGAGCGCTTCCACGAGGTCTTCTCGGCCGCGAAGGAAGCACGCCGTCCCCTGCTCTTCGGCCAGCTCATCATCATGGTCGTGTACCTGCCGATCTTCGCGCTGGCGGGGGTTGAAGGGAAGATGTTCCATCCGATGGCCTTCGCGGTCGTGGCCGCCCTGGTCGGCGCAATGATTTTGTCGATCACCTTCATTCCAGCCGCTGTCGCCTTGTTCATTGGCAAACGCGTCGCGGAAAAGGAAAACAAACTCATGGAGATGGCAAAGCGAGCCTATGCACCCATGCTCGACCGGGTCTTCCGCAACGCCTCGCTGGTCGTTACAAGTGCGATCGTTCTGGTGGTCCTGTCTGGCTTGCTCGTCTCGCGTCTCGGCAGTGAATTCATTCCGAGCCTGAGCGAAGGCGACCTCGCAATCCAGTCGCTGCGCATTCCCGGTACCAGCCTGAGCCAATCGCTGGAAATGCAGAAGAAAGTGGAAGCAGGGCTCAAGGCAAAATTCCCGGAGATCGACCGGGTGTTTGCCAGGACCGGCACTGCCGAGATTGCATCCGATCCGATGCCGCCGAACATCTCGGATGGTTACATCATGCTCAAGCCCGAATCGGACTGGCCGGCGCCAAAGAAGAGCCGCCCTGAATTGGTCACAGCGATCCAGGAGGAGGCGGAAAAATACGCGGGCAATGCCTACGAATTTTCGCAGCCAATCCAACTGCGCTTCAACGAGCTGATCTCCGGCGTGCGCAGTGATGTCGCAGTCAAGATCTTCGGCGACGACATGGATGTGCTTGCCACTACCGGCAAGGAAATCGCGGAAGTGCTCCAGCGAATTCCTGGTGCGGCGGAAGTGAAGGTCGAGCAGACCGGTGGTTTGCCGATGCTGACTGTGAACATTGATAGGGAAAAAACTGCGCGCTACGGACTCAATATCGGCGACGTGCAGGAAGCGCTGTCGATTGCGACAGGTGGCCGCGAGGCCGGAACCATGTTCGAGGGAGATCGGCGTTTCGACATCGTCGTTCGGCTGCCGGAAACGCAGCGCACCGACTTGGATGCGCTCAGGCAGCTGCCTGTCTCGCTTCCTAGCAAGGATGGCGCCGCGGCGACCTATATTCCGCTCGGTGAGGTAGCCACTCTCGATTTCGCGCCAGGTCCGAACCAGATCAGCCGCGAGAACGGAAAACGCCGCATCGTCGTCAGTGCAAACGTTCGCGGGCGTGATATCGGCAGCTTTGTGCCGGAGGCTGCAGCCGCCATCCAAAAACAGGTCAAGGTGCCTGCTGGTTACTGGACAAGCTGGGGTGGTACCTTTGAGCAATTGCAGTCTGCCACCGCGCGCCTGCAAGTCGTTGTTCCGTTAGCGCTCTTCATTGTGTTCGTACTCTTGTTCATGATGTTCAACAACGTTAAAGACGGCTTACTTGTCTTTACAGGCATCCCGTTCGCCCTGACCGGCGGTGTCATTGCCCTGGCTTTGCGTGGCATTCCAATGTCGATATCGGCCGCGGTCGGATTCATTGCGCTTTCCGGCGTGGCGGTCCTGAACGGCCTCGTGATGATCTCGTATATCCGGACCTTGCGCGAGGAGGGAATGGGACTAGACCGGGCGATTACACATGGGGCCCTGACACGGCTGCGCCCTGTGCTGATGACCGCACTGGTAGCGTCGCTCGGCTTCGTGCCGATGGCGATCGCGACCGGCACGGGTGCGGAAGTACAGCGGCCTCTCGCGACGGTGGTTATCGGCGGTATTCTTTCGTCGACCGCGCTGACTCTCCTCGTTCTTCCACTGCTTTACCGTCTGGTGCATCGCAAGGATAGCGATGAGGTCCCGGCGGAGCCGGCAAAAATCCTGGTGCATTGAGCTAGCCGGGCCGCGAAGGAATCCAGCGGCCCGGCTGAGGAGAACGAAATGAGCCGGAACCGCGCGAGCATAGGCGCGCGCAGTCTGATAAGACTGGATCTGACTGCACACGGAGCGGCTTTGGTTAGTTGCACCGTTGGCGGAGTTTTTCTGGAGAGTGTTGTCCTGATGGGGGCGGCTTCCCACCATCTAGCCACAATCGGGATTCGACTGCTAACCGCTGAGCAAAGGAATGAACAACACCAGACTCCACGCGACAACATCATGTTCTCAATCGCGCAGGTCGCCCTCTGGACTTGCTGCATGAGCCTTGCTATCTATGTTGCTTCACGTGGCGCGCACGGTATGTTTCATGCCAAGCATCTCAATGCAATTGCAGTGCTTGGCTTTGCAATGCCTGGGGTGCTTGGCTGCCTGACTAGTGCGGCTTTAGTCCGCCGTTCTGTCAATCCGGGCAGGTACATTGATAAGGCAGACGCCCTGTTGTCAGCAGTACCGAGTGCGCTTGTCCTGTGTGTCGCTGGCGGCGCGCTTTTGGTTGATGGAGGAAAGCTCGATGCAATTGTCGGCCTTGCGATTATTTTGATGCTTGGTGTACGCACCCTTGTCTGCCTCGCACGGGCACTAGACTAAGGCGTTATTGAGAGGAGAATAAATGAAGCTTTTACAACTGCCGATAGAATCACTGGACCAGGTCAGTAAATTATTTGGTATCGCAGCACTGGTCCTATTCGGGTGCGTGATGCTATTCCTTGGATGGCTGAAGTATAAGGATCGGGACAGTCCGAAGGTAAATACCCCCCGCAAGCGCGCGAAACGCAAAGCAAAGCGAAAGTAAGTACGTCCGCCAAGCTCAATCCGGTAGACGTTAGTCCACCAAGTAAAAGTCACACATCCAGGGCACTTGAACGGATGCATTTCATATCCAAAAGGGCCGCCATAATCACCATGTAAGGGAAAAACGATGGGTTCAGGACATTCTCATGCAGCACAGCCTGGCCAGAGCGAGCGCCCGCTCTGGATCGCGCTCATGCTCACAACGGCGTTTCTCATTGCCGAAATCGTTGGGGGCATCCTCACCAACAGCCTCGCACTGATCTCCGATGCGGCGCACATGTTCACCGACACCGCAGCACTGGCAATCTCGCTTGCCGCGATCCGCATCGGTAGGCGGCCGGCAGACACCTCGCGCACATTTGGCTACTACCGCTTCGAGATTCTCGCGGCCGCCTTCAACGCAATACTGCTTTTTTTGGTGGCGATTTATATCCTGTTCGAAGCGTACCAACGTCTGAATAATCCGCCGGAAATCGAGTCAGGAACGATGCTCTATGTGGCCGCCTTTGGACTCGTCGTCAATCTCATCAGCATGAGGTTACTGTCGAGTGGCAAAGACAGTAGCCTGAACGTCAAGGGCGCCTACCTCGAAGTGTGGAGCGATATGCTCGGCTCGATCGGCGTCATTATTGGCGCCCTCGTGATTCGATATACCGGCTGGGGTTGGGTTGATTCGGCCATCGCCGTGGGTATCGGGTTGTGGGTCTTGCCACGCACCTGGACCCTGCTCAAGGCAAGCATGAATGTGCTGCTTGAAGGCGCGCCCGAAGGACTTGGCATCGGCGAGGTCAAGCAGGTGATTGCGGCCGTGCCGGGTGTAGCCAGTGTGCACGACCTGCATGTCTGGTCGATTACGAGTGGAAAATCCAGCCTGACAGTACACGTCGTGCAGCGTGAAGATGTCACCGATCCGCAAGCCCTCTTAACGACCATCCGCCAGCTCGTCGCGGAGAAGTACGACATCCACCACTGCACCATCCAGATCGAAACGAGCCCCTGCGAGGAAGCACTGGAGGAGCATCGCTTTGTCCCGGCTGACAATAAAGAGCACGCCGACCACATCGATCACGCCGAGCATTCCGGACACGAAGAACACGAAGGAGAAAAGCAATGATCGACCATATTCGGAACAATCTGATCGAAGCACGCTCTGCGCTTGACAGCCTCATTAACGATAGTGCCCAGCTCGGCAATATCGAGGCGGGCGCGGCCCTCTTGATTGATGCACTTGGCAATGGCCGACGGGTCATCTCTTGCGGAAATGGTGGCTCGATGTGCGACGCGATGCACTTGGCTGAAGAACTGTCAGGAAGGTTTCGCGAGAACCGCCCCGCCATGGCGGCGGTGGCGATCAGCGACCCAAGCTATATCAGTTGTGTCGCCAACGATTATGGATACGAGCAGGTGTTTGCTCGTTTTGTTGAGGGCAACGGTGCTGCCGGCGACATTCTTTTCGCGATCAGCACAAGCGGTAGCAGCCCATCGGTTCTTCTTGGCGCGCAGGCCGCCCGCGCAAAAGGAATGAAGGTCGTTGGATTGACTGGACGGCCGGGATCGCAGCTCGAGCAATTTGTCGACGTAACCATCTGCACTAGCGCAGGACGATATGCTGACCGGGTTCAGGAACTGCATATCAAGGTCATCCATATTTTGATCGAGCTAGTGGAACGTAGTCTGCAACCGGCGAACTATCCGCCAAAGGGGTAAGCCGGAACCAATGTCGCAGCGTGAGCCAGGGGTTGTGGGCGCATGTCCCAGAACATCGTTTCCGTGCCTGGGAACCCGGGCGACCACGATCGGTTTCTTTCGATAGGCATCGACCGGGTTGGTTCGGGCTTCCGTGTATGCACCGGCTCAAAGGTGCATAGCGCCTGGCTTTTTACATATCACGCTCACGGGCATGTTTGTCGCATGCAGCTGCACAGGCTTCGCACGCTGCTTTACATGCGGCGCAATGTGCATGCTTGTCAGCATGCGGTGCACATGCCGCTGCGCAGGCCCTGCAAATATGCGCACAGAGCGTACAGAAGTCGCCGTGATGCTCCGATCCGCGAGCCAACGCATTCATGGTTGCGCTGCAAATATCGGCGCAATCGAGATTGATCAATGCACAATTGGCCCCCCCACCCTCGCGAATGTCGGCCGCAGCACATGCTTGGGCGGCATGGATGGCTTCTTCACATGCCTCGATACAGGCCTGCAGGTTGTTCTCGTGACTCGTCGTAGTTTGCATATGGTCCTCCTTAGCGGGTTCAAAAACAGAGTGATTCTCACGCGTTCACAAGGTTAGACCTACACCTAATAATTATGCGCGGAATTGCAAGTTGCCTCATCGCCTACAGAAGGTAAAAGCGCGGTTTTCGTTTCTTGCGGCTCAAGTTGTCATCGTCGTTTTGTGCTCGATTGTGTTCACGAAAGCAAAGCCGTCACCGTTACATTTAGCCGGAGCGGTCTGCTACCTAAAACACGGCTCGGAACCGGTTGGATGCAAGCGTATATGGCAAGATGGGAACCAGCGTCGCAACCGCATATCCTAGATATGGCGACTGGTGAATATCCGGGGATGTGAGACTTGTTCGCCCAAGAGAAAGTACAACATGACTGCCGCCAGATAGAAAGCGGCGTAAACGGTATATACCTTTTGGCGGGGTGCCGCATGCCGGTGGAGCAAGTAAAAGAATATCGATCCGGCGACGGCCGCAGGGAGGAGGAAGATTGTCGTAATGCGGTGATGCAGCCAGAAAATGGGTATGATTCCTCCAACCATCTCTGCGAGGAACGTCAAGAAATAGAGCAAATACAGGCGAATCATCTTGCACGCCAAAAATCAATTTGCTCGATTTTATCCCGAGGCGACAACTGCGCGTTCACTGCATCGCAGCCAAACGGTCGCGGATTTCTCCTTCGCGATAGGCGAAAGGTGATGGCACTGATCTTCATGCACGGGGAAGCGTCGACTGGACGAAGGGCTGGCTTCCCCGCAAAGCCGCGCCGCCTGGTATTGGTGCAGTCGCGGGATGCGCTGACAAAACTGCCCTTGGTCGCGGAGCATGGTGGCCCGGTTGATTCGGCATGGACTTGCAAACCCTTCCGATCACGCCGGTCCCCGCTCGACATCGCCCGCAGCCGTTTCGCCCCCACTTTCGATATCGACGCGGTTTGCCGAGCCCTCGGAATCTTCGACGCTGTCGATCACGGGAGATGCATCGCTATCGACGCGCTCGACATCGGCATCGACGTTCATACTGCGCGTCGTCTCGACGTCGGTTTCGCTCTCGGGACGCTTGGGATCGTCTGGCGACGGAGCGGGGACTTGCGCACGTTTTTTTGTTGCCATCAAATTCTCCAAAATCCGAATGGGATGAAAGTTTCACTATCGATCTACGCGATTTCAATTGGTTGCAAGGACTTTATTAAGTCGTCCATTGCCTTCAGTTGCGAAAGAAATGCTTCGAGTACGTTGAGGGGCAAGGCGCTGGGCCCATCGCATTTTGCCGAATCCGGATCGGGGTGGGCTTCCAGGAAAATTCCGCCCAGGCCCACGGCGACACCAGCACGGGCTAACTCCACGATTTGCCCACGCCTCCCTCCAGAGGTCGAACTCATCGGGTCACGCTGCTGCAGTGCATGGGTTACGTCAAAAACAAGTGGTATGCCGGGGCAGGCCTTCTTCATCACGCCGAAACCCAGCATGTCGACGACGAGGTTGTCGTATCCGAAGCAGGTGCCGCGGTCGCACAACATGACCTGATCGTTGCCGGCTTCCTTGAATTTTTCGACAATATGGGCCGTCTGGGTTGGACTGAGAAACTGAGGCTTCTTGATATTGATAACCCGCCCCGTTTTTGCCAGCGCAATAACGATGTCGGTCTGCCTGGCTAGAAACGCAGGCAACTGCAGCACGTCGACGGTTTCTGCGACAACGGCAGCCTGCGCCGGTTCGTGAACATCTGTGAGTACCGGGACCCCAAAAGTCGTTTTGACCTTCTCCAACATTCGCATGCCGGCCTCGAGTCCAGGCCCACGAAACGAATGGATCGACGATCGGTTCGCTTTGTCGAAGCTGGCCTTGAACACGTAGGGAATACCCAACTTGTCGGTCACCCGGACGAATTCTTCGCAGGTACGGAGCGCTAATTCCAGCGATTCGAGTACATTAATCCCCCCGAACACCACTAACGGAGCATCGTTTCCAATCTTCACACTCTCAGCAATTTTGATCATCGTTTTTTTTCCTTGATGCGACAACACTTCACAGATGCTCACGCGGGCGATTCGAAGGCACCGCGCGGCAGGACAATTGCTTTATTTGGCTCTCGCCTTTAGCTCATATAAACATATCGATCATAAAGAGCAGGATGAACCCGAGGAAGAACATTGCCGTCTGGCCCGGTGTTTCCTTGCCTTCGTGAGCTTCCACCAATAACTCCTCGGTGACCAAATAAAGCAATGCGGCCACGCCGAACGCCAGTAAAGCGTCGATAAACACCGGGGTCACGCTGTTGAGTATGACGGCCCCGGCCCCGGCCCCCGCCAGCAGCCCGATACCGAGGATCCCGGCAGTAACGCCGATCCTGATCGATGTCTGGCCGACAGTACGCAATGAAGTCGCGCATGAGGCGCCAAGAAAAAACAGTTCTAGTACCAGGCCAATCGTTAGCAGCAGGCCTTGCTTCTCTCCCGCCGCGAACGATAGCCCGATCAATGCGCCGTCGAGGACAACGTCGACGCCCATCGCGGTGAGCAGCGCGCGCGGATCGCGACCTTCCTCGGCGTCGCCGCCTCTCTCGCTCCACCATTTCAACCCAAGCATGAAGGCGACGCCGAGCGAGAATCCGATTAAGGTGGGCCAAGGCAGGCGCCGATGCATCAGGTCCGGCAACAACTCGACAGCCAGGACGCTGAAGACCGTACCCGCGGCAAAATGTTGAACCGCGCTGCGTAAGCCGGCGCCGGGTTGCTTGATGAGCGCAAGCATGGCGCCGGCCAGGGTGGCGACGGCAGGGAGCGCCGCATACATCATCACTTTCGACAAGGTGGCTGTCACAATGATGCCTCCTTCGAGCCGATGTGACGGAGATCCTTGGATTGAACTGGGCTCTCGTTCAAACCTGCCGCTACGGTTGTGTCGACCGTTTGACTCACCACGTCCGGGTAGGCGAGCAGGCGTAAGGCATTAATCACCACCAGAATAGTAGAGCCTTCATGGAACAGGACGGCAGTGCCGATATTCAGGCCGAAGATCGTCGCCGGAATCAGGACGGCGACCACGCCCAGGCTTACCCACAAATTCTGCTTGATCACGCGCCTGGTGCGACGCGACAGGCCGACCGCGAACGGCAGTTGGCTGAGATCGTCGCTCATCAATGCAACATCGGCGGCCTCGAGTGCGACGTCCGAGCCGGCCGCGCCCATCGCAATGCCGACGGTCGCGTTCGCCATCGCGGGCGCATCGTTGACGCCGTCGCCGACCATGGCGACCTTGCCGTGGCGTTCGCGCAAAGCCTTGATTGCCTCGACTTTCTGTTCTGGCATCAGGTCGCCCCTGGCTTCGGTCAGTCCCACCGTGCGCGCGACGGCATCCGCCACCTGCTGATTGTCGCCCGAGATCATCACCAGGCGTTCGATGCCAAGCTCCCGCAACTGCGCCATCACGCCGGGCGCCGCCGCACGCGGCGTGTCCATGACGCCGATGACCCCCAGGAAGCGCGAACCCTTCCTGACGATCATCGTGGTGCGCCCCGACTGCACCAGTTTCTCGTTGGCAGCGGCTAGTTCGGGTGGCAGCAGAATGCCGTCCAGCTCGCTGAACAGTACGGGCTTGGCAATATAGACAGTCTCGCCATCGACCTTTGCCTGGACACCGCGGCCGGTGAGGCCACGCACATCGTCGGCACGGACCGCAACAGTGTCGGATTTGAGCCGGTCACGCCCGCCCTTGACGAGCGCCGATGCCAGCGGGTGGTCGCTGTGCGACTCGACCGCCACGACCAGGGCCAGCAATTCGTCCTCGTTTGCACCACTCGCCGCGATCACGTCCGTCAGCTTCGGCCGCCCTTCGGTCAAGGTGCCGGTCTTGTCGAAGGCGATCGAATTGAGGCTGCCGAGGTTTTCCAGCGGGCCGCCCCCTTTTACCAGCACGCCGCTGCGCCCAGCCCGTGCCACGCCCGACAGCACGGCACTCGGCACCGAGATCGCCAGTGCACACGGGCTCGCGGCTACCAGCACCGCCATCGCGCGGTAGAAGCTGGCCGAAAACGGCTCGTCGATCACCAGGAAGGCGAGCATGAGCAATCCCACGAGCGCAAGGATGACCGGGACGAACACCCGTTCGAACTTGTCGGTGAATTGCTGGGTGGGCGAACGCTGTGCCTCGGCTTCCGCCACCATCTGCACGACGCGGGCCATGGTCGACTGCGACGCCAAGCGCGCAACCATGACTTCCATCGCGCCGGCGCCGTTGATGGTGCCGGCGAATACGCGGTTGGCTGCATCGACTCGGTCGAACGCGGTAATCGCGCTAGCCCCATCCTGGACCGGCGACTTGTCGACCGGGATACTCTCGCCGGTCACCGGCGCCTGGTTGACGCTGGATGTACCTTTGACGACGACGCCGTCTGCGGGCAAGCGTTCATTCGGCTTTACCAGCACGACGTCGCCTGGTGCGAGAGAAGCCACGGGAACCTCTTCCAGCTCCTCGCCATGCTTGCGCACTGCCGTTTCCGGAGCCAGCTTGGCAAGAGCCTCAATTGCTTGCCGCGCGCGCCCCATCGCAAAATGTTCCAGCGAGTGACCGAGGCTGAAAAGGAACAGTAATAATCCGCCTTCCGCCCAGTTTCCCAATGCGGCCGCGCCGGCGGCGGCGACCAGCATCAGCGTATCGATTTCGAAGCGACGCGCGAGCAGGTTCTCGAGCGCTTCCTTGACGGTAAAGTAGCCTCCAAAGAAATAAGCGCCAACATACAAAGCCAGAGGCAGCCAGTCCGGGCCGGCATTGGCGCGATCGAGCAGCCAGCCAACCATTACGCAGACACCCGCGATAACGGCAAAGATCAGTTCGGTATGTTCGCCGAACACCCCGCCATGCGCATGCGTGTGTCCTGCGTGAGCGCCCTTGTCATCGTGCGCATGGGTGTGCCCCGGATGAGCACCCTTGCCCTCATGGGCGTGGTCGTGACCGGCGTGACCGTGATCGTGCTCTCGATCGCCTATATGCTCGACCCCGCTTTTGGATCCGCGGCCGTGATCGTGATCGCGTTCCATTTCCGCGCCCGGGTCGGTCAGTTCCGTACCAAGGGCGCCGACCAGCTCTTCCAGCCGTGTTCGCGCCACGGTGGCGCGCTCGTATTCGATACGAATCCTGCCGGAGGCAGATACTTCGGCCTCCAGCACGCCTGGGACATGCCGCAAACGCTGCGAAAAGAGCCGCGCGCTGCGCGAGTGGAGCGGCGCAGGCGCGCAGCCGACGTAGTGGGCGAACTTTTCGGTAAGCTGCGCACCGACAGCACTGACTAGTTCACGCAGCCGCGCCACCGTGATGAGGGACGGGTCATAGTGCAGGCACAGCAGGGGTGGCGATCCCTCTTGTGTCTTTATATGAACACGTTCCACTCCCGGACGGCCTGTCAGCAGGCCGACGAGCCGGTCTATGCAAGGATCGTGCGCATCATCCACTTCGGGCAGGATCAACGGCAATTCAAGCCGCACTCGTTCCGATTGTTCCATATGACCTCTCGTTCCTGGGAAATTCCAGAATAATGCCGATACTGGATATCTTCCGTATGCCAACGCACCGAGGCGGAATTGAAAAGCGACAACCCGGTCCACCGTTATGGTACGCAGGTACCAGGCACTGCTCCCATCGGTTGTCCTTGGGCTCGCCTTCGTCTTCCGGAAGAAGGACGCTTCTGCTGCACTGGGAGAGTCGGAAGACGCTGAGGAAACGGCCGTCAAGACACCGGGCAAAGTGGAGGGAACGCCGACTTAGCCCTGGGCCTGGTCGAGATGACTAGGAGCAGCAAACCGGTCTCGGAGAGTTTTACCGATGAGCGCAGGACGGTATGCGAACCCGGTGCAAGAACTGCATATCAAGTTCATCCATATTCTGATTGAACTGGTCGAACGAGCCCACGTACGAGAAAACTACTCGCCGCCCAAATAGCAAACCGCGTTACATCGATTCAGCGATGGAATAGAGGGCGTGTCGGTGTTCAATCATTGCTGAAAATGCAGGACAGATGCGTCATCGATCAGTGCTTGGATTATCGGACAGCGTGCGCCGGAGTGCTCGCTGTCGCAGCGAGCCACCATTGAAGCGAGCGCCGTTTTCATCGCAAGCAGATCGCTCAATTTCTCCTCTACCAGGGAAAGCTTTTTGACCGCCAGGCCGCGCGTTTCGACACAGGTCTGTGCCCCCTCCAGCTTGAGCAAGTTCGCAACTTCATCGAGCGTAAAGCCAAGAAGCTGTGCCCGCTTGATGAATCGAATCCGGCGTACGTCCTCTGCCCCGTAGGTACGGTAGCCACTACACGGCCGCGCCGGCTCCTCAATCAAGCCACTCCGCTGATAGAACCGGACCGTCTCCACATTCACGCCCGCGGCACCGGCCAGGCGGCTGATCGTCATTTTCTCAGGCATGCACTTGACTCCGTAGTTGTGTACGGAGTTTATCCTGTTTCGGACAACAGAATTGGAGCAGGCATGGCATTTGGAACAAAGGGATCGCTCGTCGCAGGAGTGTTGGCGGCGCTTGGCGCCTCGGCATGTTGCGCCGGTCCGCTCCTCCTCCTGTTGCTGGGTGTCGGCGGCGGCTGGGCGTCTCGCTTGATCGCCTTCGAACCCTATAGCCCTTATTTCACCGCGCTGACAGTGCTGTTTCTGGGCGCTGCTTTCTACAATTTGTACCTGCGTCGACGCGCTTGCGCTCATGATGAAGCCTGTGCCACCGGCCGTGTCATCAGGAATCAGCGCATCATGTTCTGGCTCGTCGCTGTTGCTGTAATGCTATTGCTGACAATGCCCCTGTACGCCCCAATCTTTTATTGAAAGGATTACCTGATGCGTGGTTCCATATTGATTGCTGCTCTCCTGCTGGCTGGGTCGGCCTTCGCCGGCACGCCAGAAAAGCTCACGTTAAACGTGCAGAACATGACCTGTGCCACGTGCCCGATCACCGTCAAGAAGGCGCTCGAGCAAGTTCCCGGTGTGAGTGACGTGAAAGTCGATTTCGAGCACAAGACGGCCACCGTGCACATGGATACCGACAAAGCCAATGCGTGGGTGTTAACCAAAGCAACGATGGATGCAGGCTTTCCGTCGACTGTCAGGAAGTGACGCGATGACTGGCGCAATACTTGAATCGGTCCTGACTTGCCCGCACTGCGAAGGGAGCAAGCAAGAAACCATGCCCACTGACGCATGCCAGTTTTTCTATAAATGCGAAACTTGCACCGCCGTGTTGCGGCCGAAGCCTGGCGACTGTTGTGTCTTTTGCTCATATGGCACGGTGAAATGCCCTCCCATTCAGCTTGAGCGTCCTTGCTGCGGCTGAGAGGCAAAAGCCTGGGCAGATTGAAATGCGCGCTGTGGACTTGCGCCAGACCTGCCCAGGAATGCTAGCCCCGGTTGCGGGCGTCTCCCGCCTTAAGCAGCCGCAGCCCGTTGAATACCACGAGCAGGCTCGCTCCCATGTCTGCGAACACGGCCATCCATAAGGTGGCCGAGCCGGTGATGGCCAGGACCAGGAACACTGCCTTGATCAGCAGGGCGGCGAGAATATTTTGCTTGAGGACGGCTGCCGTCTTTCTGCTCAAGCGGACGAAGTGGGCAACCTTGCGCAGGTCGTCATCCATGAGCGCGACATCGGCGGTTTCAATGGCGGTATCGGTACCCGCTGCACCCATCGCAAATCCAATATCGGCCTTCGCGAGCGCCGGCGCATCGTTGATGCCGTCGCCTACCATGCCGACGGTGCCGAATCGGGCAATTTCGTCATTGATGGCGGCGAGCTTATCCTCGGGTAGGAGGTTGCCGCGCGCGTCGTCGATGCCGACCTGCCGTGCGATCGCCGCGGCTGTCACCGCATTGTCGCCGGTCAGCATGATGGTTCGAATTCCCAGCTGATGCAGCTGGGCGATCGCTTCGCGGCTGGTTTCACGGATCGTATCGGCCACGCCGATGACAAGCAGCGGGGCCGTGGCGTCGCACAGGACAACCGCCGTCTTGCCTTCACCCTCTAGCCTGGACAGGACTGCTTCCGTCTCCGCGCTGCAAATGCCGAGCTCTTCCACTAGTCGGTGATTACCCAGGTAGTACCATTTGCCGCCGATCTGCCCTTTGGTGCCTCGTCCAGTCAGCGCCTCGAATTCGTTTACCGGCGCGAGCGCGAGCTTGAGGTCTGAAGCTTGCCAATGGCGGCTGACCGCGGTCGATACCGGATGGTCTGAGCGGTCCGCAAGCGCTGCCGCGAGCTGCAGGTTGACTTGCGCATCGCCTTGCAGGGGCAGGACGTCGGTCACTACTGGCTTGCCCTGGGTGATCGTGCCAGTTTTGTCCAGCGCGAGGGAGCGCAATTTGCCGCCCTGCTCCAGGTAAACGCCACCTTTGATGAGGATGCCGGCTCGCGCCGCGGCGGCCAGGCCGCTGACGACCGTGACCGGGGTGGAGATCACCAGCGCACAGGGGCAGGCGATCACCAGTAGTACGAGCGCCTTGTAAATCCACGGCATCCATTCGGCGCCCATTAACAATGGCGGAACAAAGGCCACGGCCAGTGCAATGGCGAACACGGCCGGCGTATAGACGCTCGAAAAGCGGTCGACGAAGCGTTGGGTAGGCGCGCGACTACCCTGCGCCTCCTCGACCGCCCGGATGATGCGCGACAGCGTCGAGTTGCTGTGCCCGGCGGTGACACGGTATTCAAAGGATCCGGTCTCGTTGATCGTGCCGGCGAATACCTTGTCCCCGACGATTTTGGGTACCGGCATGCTCTCGCCCGTGATCGGTGCCTGGTTGATCGAGGACTGGCCCGACGTAACTTCTCCGTCAAGGGCAATTCTTTCGCCCGGTGCGACGCGTGCCAGTGCACCGATTTGGACGCCGGCCGCTTCCTGTTCGGCCCAGCTGCCGTCCTCCTGGCGAATGCTGAGCCTGTCCGGCGTCAAACCCACCAGGCCCTGGATCGCGTTTCTCGCCCGGTCGAGCGAACGCGCCTCGATCACCTCGGCTACCGCGAACAGGACCATGACCATCGCCGCCTCGGGCCACTGACCGATCAGCACGGCACCGGTGACCGCGATCGACATCAGGGCATTGATGTTGAGGTTGCGGTTCTTGAGCGCGATCCAGCCTTTTTTGTAGACGCCCAGGCCCGTCATCGCGATTGCAAGTACCGACAGCAGGATGACTGGCCACCAGTTCTCGTCGCCCGTGGTCCACGCGACGATCTCTGCACCTACCGCCGCAGCCAGTCCAAACGCGAGCGACGCCTGCTGCCGCTTCCGGGAAGCAGGCGCCGCCTTCACAGCGACTTCCCGCCCGGCAGTGATGACAACGGCTTGCATGCCGATCGAGGCAAGCGCGTCCTGAATGGCTGCCACCGGCCCGGTGTGCGTGACGCTCAGGCGGCGCTGGACAAGATTGAATTCGAGCTGTTCGACCTGGGGCATGGTCGACAGCTTCCCACGGATGAGAGATTCTTCCGTAGGACAATCCATGTTCTCGATCCTGAACACGGTGCCGGGAAGCGCCGCGCCGGTGTCAGAAGCGCTTTCCACCACGGGATCCATGCCAACCGCACGTACCGCTGCCAGAATGGACTCGGGGTCGGTGAGACTGTGCGCGACCTGCAGCCTGCGCTGTACAAGATTGAATGAAAGTTCTCCAACCCCAGGCAGCCGCCCCAGTGCCTGGCGCAGTAGCCCCTCTTCGGTCGGACAATCCATTTGGTCGATGCGAATGACCAGCGAGCGGGTATGGGCTGAAGGCAAGTCATTTACCAATGCGGCTGGCTCCGTTTGCGCGCAACACGATTTGGTCTGGCATTCCGACATGTCGACTCCTTGGGAAACTGTGTATAGTCACGTATTGAACACCCTGAAGTAGATACAGGGTCAAGCACTAAACTAACATATCGGAACCTCTTCATGAAAATTGGCGAACTTGCCAGGCGCTCAGCCTGCCCGGTCGAAACTATCCGCTATTACGAGCATAGCGGCTTGCTTCCTCCGCCAGAGCGCTTGTCGAACAACTATCGCGCCTATACCGAGAGTCACGCTGAACGTCTGCTGTTCATTCGGCACTGCCGTGCCTTGGACATGACACTTGACGAGATCCGGTTGCTGCTGGATTTTCGCGACCATCCGGAACGGGACTGCATCGGCGTCAATGCCCTGCTCGATAAACATATCGGGCATGTCGTCGAACGCATTGCTGCATTGTCAGCACTGGAAGCACTGCTCAAAGACCTCAGGAGCCAATGCCTCGCCACCGACAGTACGAGCACCTGCAAAATCCTGCAGGCGCTGGGAGCTGATCCATGCGCATCTTTTCCACCTGCCGCCTTTACGGGATGACTTCGGCCTCCGCGATAAGCACCAAGCCGAAAAATGTAGCGGAAAGACTTGACCCTGAAGCAGCTACATGGTGTTAAATGCGAGGCTCACCAATACGAATAGAAGTGCCTCCCTATGAATTCCTCGGTCTGGCGTTGGCTTATTTCCCTCGCATTTTTCTTCAGCTGCACGATCGGCGCGGCGCACGCAGATACCAAATCCTCGGAAATGGAAGCCCGGCAGCTGTGGCAGTTGCTCGATTATGTTGCCGTTGACTACGGGGGCGCGGTCCAGCACGGATCGGTCGTCAGCGCTGTCGAGTACGGAGAAATGAAGGAGTTTACCGTGCGCGCGCAAAGCCAGGTGTCGGCACTGCCGGCGCATCCTTTGCAGGCGGAGTTGAGCACGGCCGCCACACGCCTGAAGCAGGCGGTCGAACAAAAGGACACACCGCAACGTGTCGGCGAACTCGCGCGTGAGGCGAAACGGCTACTTCTTCAGGCGTACCCGTTCCCTGTTGCGCCGCGCAGCATGCCAGACTTGTCCCGTGGCGCCACCCTCTACCAGGCGCAATGCGCTGCATGCCACGGGGTTGGCGGCGCGGGTGATGGCCCGATTGCAAGCCGGCTCGAACCCAAGCCAATCGCGTTCACCGATCAGGAACGGGCCCGTTCCCGTTCACTCATGGCCCTGTACCAGGTGATTAGCCAGGGCGTTCACGGCACGTCGATGCCTGCCTTTACCAGCCTGTCCGAGCACGACCGCTGGTCGCTGGCGTTTCATGTCGGACGACTGTCCTTCGCGGAACCGGATATCAAAGCGGGCGAGACTGCGTTTGAACGGGATAAAGCTCTGTACGCGGCGCTGCCGGACATTACCGCGCTTGTAACGACAACTGAAGAAGAACTGGCGAAACGATTGCCGCCGGCGACTGCACGCGCGGCCTTGGCGTATGCGCGCGCGCACCCAGAGGTCATCAGGGAGCAGCAGGAACGCAGGGGCATCGCCCTGGCGCGCAAGCTGCTACAGGACAGCTTGGACGCGTTGAAGAACGGCCAGGGCGCGAATGCGACGAAGCTCGCCTTGTCGGCGTACCTGGACGGCTTCGAACCGCTCGAGGCGACCCTCGACGCGACCGACCGCCAACTCCTGGTCGATGTGGAACGGACCATGCAACTATACCGCGGCGCGGTCGCACAGGGCGACGTCGAACGGGCAACCGGGTACGCCCAACAGCTCGACAAGTACTTCGTACGTGTCGAGGCGGTCACTGGCCCCGACCAGACCGACGCCACCACAGCGTTCGTGGGCGCGCTGACCATCCTCCTGCGCGAAGGCATCGAAGCCCTGTTGATCGTGATCGCCATGGTTGCCTTCTTGCGCAAGGCCGAGCGGCCCCAGGCGCTGCGCTATGTCCATGCCGGCTGGACCTCCGCACTGGCAGCCGGCGCACTGACGTGGCTGGTTGCCACCTACGTAGTCAGCATCAGCGGCGCGAGCCGCGAGGTTACCGAGGGCTTGTCCTCGCTTTTCGCAGCCGCGGTGCTGCTGTCGGTCGGCCTGTGGATGCACCAGAAGGGCCAGGCTGGGCAGTGGCAGGCATACCTGAAGCAGCACCTCACGGCAGCGATGGAAAAACGCTCGGCGTGGGCCTTGTTCGCCCTGGCATTCATTGCGGTCTACAGGGAGGTCTTCGAAACCGTCCTGTTCTATTCCGCACTTGCGGCCGATGGTAACGGCCCCGCACTGTTAGGTGGATTCGTTACAGGCCTTGTCCTGCTGGCGATAATCGCTGCCGTCTTCCTCCGTACTAGCGCCCGTATGCCAATCGGTAAATTCTTCTCGTTCAGTTCGGTACTCGTGGCCGCCTTAGCAGTCGTCCTGGTTGGAAAAGGAATCGCCGGGCTGCAGGAGGCCGGGTGGCTGATGGCCACACCCACCACCGGACCGCGCATGCCCGTCATCGGGCTTTATCCGACGACGCAGACCTATGGAGCGCAACTGGTATTGCTGCTGGCAGCTGGACTCGGCTTTGGATTCAATCTGGTCAAAGCCCGCAAATAGCGATCGCTGGTATCCGGCTTGTGAGCCTGGATTTCGATAGGTAATAACAGAAGAAGAGGAGCGATTATGATTAGCAAGAAAATGCTTATCGTCGGGCTTGCCGTGCTGGCTGGCCTGTCCGGCTGTGCCGATCCAAGAATTGGTCCAAACAGCAAAACCGGCTGGGTAACCGAGCTCTACACGCCCGCAAAATTACAGGCTAATCATTCTGGATGTCTAAGGACTCTCAGCGATGAGCAGCTTGCTAGTCATCAGTATGTCGAAATTACGACTCCTCACCTTCGGTCATACAGATATATAAGCGCCATGGTCCCTGAGGCGATCAAGCTCCATCTCCACGACAAGGTCGAGTTTTCTCCGCCGTCGTGCAAAGACGGGGCAGTGCCAGAGGTTGTCCAGATATTGAAGCATTCACACTGACCCAACATCTTCATCGACGAACGCTACGGCCAAGCTTGTAGGCGCCGCAATTGTAGCTGCGTCGACCTTGACAGCCGGCGTGAAATCCTTATCCCAACTGATATTACTGGAGCGCGTATGCCGGAAAGCGACAACGCCATAGACGACGAACCAAGCCTGGATGCGAGCCAGGAAAGCGATCGCGGCATTCTGTGGAGGGTCCTGTTGATCAACCTCGGGCAGTGCCTCGCAGGGATCATCGGCGGCACTTGGGCATCGTCGACCGCAGTGATCGGAGCTGGCCTGGACAATTTAGGGGACGCCGCAGTCTATGCCGTAAGTCTGTACGCCGTCGGCAGGTCGGCGACAATCAAAAAGCGTGCCGCCCAGCTTTCCGGCTACCTCCTGATCGGCTTCGCATGCCTGCTGCTGGTGGAGGTCGTTCGTCGCTTTTTTGGCGGCGAATCCCCGCTGGGACCGGCCATGATGGCGATGGCTGCCGCGAATGCGCTTCTCAATATTTACTGCATCCGTCTTCTAAAGCAGCATCGCGGCCAGGACATCAATTTCAAAGCGTCCGCCATCTTTACCAATAACGACTCGATCGTGAACGGTGCAATCGTCTTGTCTGGTGCACTAGTGATGTGGATGAATTCGAACCTTCCCGACCTGATCCTTGGAACCGTCGTATCGGGAATTGCAGCGAAAGGGGGGTACGAAATTCTGTCCGAGGCGAAAGAATCTCAGCAATAATTTCGGCACCCGGGAAATGCTTTCGCAGCACTCCAACTGATTGGCCCGCGCCGCGGAAGCCGTTGTTATGGCGCTCGTTCAGGCACCGCCTCCGCCGCGCGGGGGCCAAAAAGCATGTAAAAAACGATCACTGCTGCGCCGACGCTGATGCCGATATCGGCAATATTGAACGCCGGCCAGTGATGCACTCCTGCATGCACGTCGATCCAGTCAACAACTCCCATGCGCGCAGTCCGGTCGATCAAGTTTCCAACCGCACCGCCGAGTATCATCGCCAGGCCCACCTGCTCCATTGCAGTTGTCGCCGGCTTCCTGATCATTTGGATGATGAGCCCCGTTGCGAACAGCGCTATGGCGATAAACAGGTAGCGCTGCCACCCGCCCGCCGTAGCCATAAATCCGAATGCCGCTCCATGATTGACCACATGAACAATGTTCAGCGTTGGGAGCAATTCAACCTGTTGGCCATAGGGCAGCCGCGCCGCAATGAGGGCCTTGGTCGCCAAATCGGCGGCGGCGAATAAGGCTGCGCCGGATACGGCAGCTGTCGAAGAAATAGGTCGGGCCATGATATGAGTCCTGAACAGTTGGCGATCAGATGTTGAGCGCACGTTTGTCGACAGCGAGCGCCGCTTCCCTGATTGCTTCATAGAGTGTTGGATGCGCATGGCAGATGCGGGCAATGTCTTCTGACGATGCCGAAAATTCAAGTGCCATCGTCGCTTCGCCTATCATTTCCGACGCCAGCGAGCTGACGATATGCACGCCTAGCATGAGGTCAGACTGGGCGTCGGCCAGCACCTTGACGAATCCCTGCGCGTCCCCGTGGCCCAGTGCCCGGCCATTGGCCGAGAAGGGGAACTGTCCCGACTTGAAAGCCCGTCCGTCGCGCTTCAGCTCCTGCTCCGTCTTGCCAACCCATGCTGCTTCCGGACTCGTGTAAATGATGAAGGGAATGGCGTTGTAGTTCACATGACCGGTTTGCCCGGCAATGATCTCAGCCACCATGATTCCTTCCTCTTCAGCCTTATGCGCAAGCATTGGCCCGCGGACGACGTCACCAATGGCATATAGGTTCGGCAGCGCAGTCCGACAGTGCTCATCGACAGGAACATAGCCGCGCTGGTCAAGCTGCAGGCCGATGGCTTCGATTCCCAGGCCCTCCGTACTTGGTACCCGTCCGATCGCCACGATCACCTTATCGCTGACGAGCTCCCGGGAGGCGCCGGCACTGTCGCGATACGAGATTGTTGCCCCTTCGGCCGTAAGCGCAATATGGCCAATGGCCACGCCAAGATCGAACTTCAGCCCTTGACCTGACATCAGCTTGAACATTTCCTTCGACACACTGCTATCGCAGGCTGGCAGAAAGTCGGGCATCGCATCCAATAGGGTTACATCCGCACCCAGTCGTCGCCAGACCGACCCCAATTCAAGCCCGATCACACCAGCGCCGATGACGCACAAGCGCCGTGGCACCTCACGAAACTCAAGTGCTCCCGCGTTGTCACAAATAGTCGCATTGTCGATCGTGGCGCCCGGCAGTTGCCGCGGTTTCGATCCCGTGGAGATGATGACGTTGCGGGCCCGAATCCGTTGCACAGAGTCGTTGGACGACACTTCCATGCCGTACACCCCGTCCTGCACGCCAATGAAGCGTGCGTGTCCCTTGATGAAGTCGACCTTGTTCTTCTTGAACAAGTATTCAATGCCCTTCGCCATTTTCGTGACCACCCCAGCCTTCCGATCGATCATCTTGGTGACGTCAATCGCCGCATCGCCAGTGGTGATTCCATGCTCGGCAGTATGGTGCACGATCTGCTCGTACAGGTGGCTCGACGCGAGCAATGCTTTCGAGGGAATGCATCCCACGTTCAGGCAGGTTCCGCCAGGACGCGGCTGATCATCAGCGGCGGCATAAGGATTCGATTCGATGCATGCCACTGACAGTCCGAGTTGCCCGGCCCGGATTGCGGCGATGTAGCCGCCCGAACCAGCTCCAATGATCACTACGTCATATTGCTTTTCCATGTACACCCTTCGATTGTGCGAGTAAATGCCTTCGCTCTACCGGCTCAAATTCCTTCCGCCATGCTCTCTGCCGGGCGGGCAAAGCGTTGATATAGCGTCGGCAGCACGAACAGCGTCAGAATTGTGGCTGTGATAAGGCCACCGATGACCACCGTTGCCAGCGGCCGCTGTACCTCCGCGCCGGCACCTGTCGCCAGTGCCATCGGGACGAATCCAAGCGACGCAACCAGGGCAGTCATCAACACCGGGCGCAGGCGCCTCAGCGCGCCTTCACGCACTGCTTGCGCCCACGGCAGCTGCTTTGCCAGGTCGTCGATAGAGCCAACCATCACCAGTCCGTTGAGGACCGCGACGCCGGAAAGTGCGATGAATCCGACGGCGGCTGAAATGGAGAACGGCAAGCCGCGCAGCCATAGCGCCGCGATGCCGCCGATCAGGGCTAGGGGAACGCCGGTGAAGACCACCGCTGCGGCGCGCCAGGAGCCGACGGCCGAGTACAGCAACACGACGATGAGTGCGAAACAAGCCGGTACCACGACCGCCAGGCGCATTCGCGCGCGCTCGAGGTTTTCGAACTGCCCTCCCCAGGCGAGCCATACACCCGCCGGCACCCGGACGTCCGCGTTAATGACGGCCCGCGCGTCGCTGACCACGCCTGCGATATCACGACCGCGCACGTTTGCCTGGACGACCACACGGCGCTTGCCGTTTTCCCGGCTGATCTGGTTCGGCCCCTTTGACGTCTCCAGCGTCGCCACCGATCCGAGGGGTACGAAACTGCCTCCCGGCGTCAGCACAGGCAGCAGGCGCAAGGCTTGTACGTCGTTCCGGGTCTTTTCGTCCAGTTTTACGACGACGTCAAAGCGCCTGTCCCCTTCGTAAATCGAGCCGGCCTCGCGGCCCGCTACGGCTGCAGCGAGCGTGTCATGCACATCCTGGGCGGTCAGCCCGACCCGGGCCATGGCGTCGCGATCAAGACGCACATCGAGTAGCGGAAGCCCTTGCACTTGCTCTACCCTTACATCTTCGGCGCCTTTGACGGCACGCAGCTTCGCCGCGACCTGCTCTGCGGTGCGAAGCATTGTGTCGAAATCGTCGCCATAAACCTTGACAGCGATGTCGCCCCGCACGCCGGCCAGGAGCTCGTTGAAGCGCATCTGGATGGGCTGGGTCAGCTCATAGTTCTGACCTGGGATGCCTGCGACCGCTTTCTCGATCTTTTCCACAAGCTCAGCCTTGCTCATCCCGGGTTCAGGCCACTCGGAGCGATCCTTGACGATGACAAAGGTGTCCGTGATGTTCGGTGGCATCGGGTCGGCGGCCAGTTCAGCTGTACCGGTTCTCGAAAACACGAGCTTCACCTCGGGTAAGTTCCCGACCGCCTTCTCAACCGCAAACTGCATGGCCTGGCTCTGGTCCAGGGACGTACCGGGAATGCGGGCCACCTGCAACAACACATCCTTCTCATCGAGCGTCGGGAGAAACTCCTGGCCGAGCGTTGTGAACAGGCCGATGGCGCTCGCGAAGCCAACGGTCGCCAGTACGCCGGTCAGCTTGGGCCTTGCGAGAGCACGGTCCAGCCACGGCGCGTACGACGACGACACGGCCTTCACCAGCCTGTTTTCCTTTTCATCGACATGGCGCGACAGCCAGAGCGCAATCGCGGCAGGCACGAAGGTGAGCGAGAGGACGAAAGCGAAGACCAATGCAAGGATTACCGTTACCGCCATCGGTGCGAACATACGGCCTTCGACGCCCTGGAACGTCAACAGCGGCACGTAGACGAGAATGATGATCGCCTGTCCATAGACGCTTGGCCGGATCATCTCGCGGGCGGCAGCAGCAACGGTATCGAGACGCTCCGCCTTGGTCAATATCCTCCCGGTAGCATGCTGGCGTTCCGCAATGCGACGTAATGCATTTTCCACGATGATCACCGCGCCATCGACGATGAGGCCGAAGTCGAGCGCGCCCAGACTCATCAGGTTCGCCGAGAGCCCTGCCTCGAGCATGCCAGCCGAGGTCAGAAGCATGGTGACCGGGATGACCGCAGCGGCGATCAGTGCTGCGCGCAGGTTTCCGAGGAGCGCGAACAGGACGGCAATTACCAGCAGCGCACCTTCGGTTAGGTTGGTTGCCACGGTCTTGATGGTGGCATCCACCAGCCGGGTGCGGTCGAGCACCGGTCGGATCACCAAGTCTGGTGGCAAGGAGCGCGCGATCTCTTTCAGGCGAACATCGACCGCTGCGGCAACCGTTCGGCTATTTTCGCCGATACGCATCACGGCGGTACCCACGACGACCTCCTGCCCGCCTTCGGATGCAGATCCGAAGCGTACTTCCTGTCCCAGGCCGACGGTAGCGACGTGGGAGACAAGCACTGGCGTGCCGCTACGGGTGGTAATGACGGTCTTCGCCAATTCCTCGGCCGACGTGATGCGTGCGTCGGCCTTGACCGTGAGTGCTTCCCCGTTCTGAACGACGACACCGGCGCCGGCACTCGTATTATTGCGTTCGAGCGCCTCGCCCAGCATTGTCAAGCTGATTCCCAGAGCCGCGAGACGCTGCGGGTCCGGCGTAACCACGTACTGCTTGACGTACCCCCCGATGACGTCGACGCCCGCCAGTCCTTCAGTGTTCTTAAGCTGTGGCGCAACGACCCAGTCCTGCACCGTGCGTAAGTAAGTGGCTTTTTCTGCAGCACTACGCAGCACTTCGCCTTCGGGGGTGACATAGCTGCCATCGGCCTGAAGCCCAGCCGCCGGACCAGCCTTAGGAGTTGGTTTAGATGCGAATTCCACCGTCCACATATAGACGTCGCCGAGACCGGTCGCAATCGGCCCGAGGCTTGCGGTAGCGCCTGGCGGAAGCGAACGCTCGACTGCGCGCAGCCGTTCAGCCACCTGCTGGCGCGCAAAATAGATATCCGTGCCATCCTTGAAGACTGTCGTTACCTGCGCAAAGCCGTGCCTGGTCAGCGAGCGGGTCGATTCCAGGCCGGGGATGCCGGCGAACGCGGTTTCGATAGGATAGGTGACCTGTCGCTCGACGTCAGCGGGCGCGAGCGCAGGTGCGACAACATTAATCTGTACCTGGGTATTGGTGATGTCGGGGACTGCGTCGATGGGCAGACGGGTCAGCGCCAATGCCCCGAGGATCGACAGCAGGATCGTTGCGACGAGTACGTGCCAGCGCAGCGCAACAGAGAAATTAACAATGCGAGCGATCATGCGGGGGTGTCCTCCAGCAGGCGGTGAATGAGGAAATCAGTCATCGTCTCCTGCCTCCCCTTTGCCATGTTCCGCCTTCAGCACATAGGTATTGCTGACCGCAATCTGTTCGTTACCTGCGAGGCCCGACATCACCTTGACGTAACCGGCCGCATTGCCGCCGAGGACAACGTGCTTGATCGCGAACCCTTCTTTCTCCCGCACGAATACGCTGGGCTTGTCCTCCACGGTCTGCACAGCCGTCCGTGGAATGGCGAGCTGGGGGCCGCCGGCACCGCCCTCGAGCGCGATTGAGGCCCTGGCTGTTTCGCCGACGCGCCAGCTTCCCTGTCCATTCGCCAGCCGTGCAATGGCTCGTACCTGGCGGGTAGCGGGATCGAGGACACGCGACACATGGGTGATGCGGCCGGCACCGGTTCGGCCGTCGGTCGACACATCCACCGCCGTACCAACGACGACGCGCGCTGCGTCGTTTGGCGATAACGAAAGCTCGACGGCCAGTTCGTCAAGGTCGGCAACCTCGAAAAGGTGTGCGTCCGGAGCGACGACGTCGCCCAGGGCGATCTGCCGTGCCGTGACGTTGCCCTTGATCGGCGAGCGTAGCATCAGCCGATTGAGCTGTCCTCCGCCTGTTGCCCCGGCGGCGGCCAGTTGTTGCTCAGCCAAACGAAGACGGGTGCGCGCTTCTTGCGCGGCATTGCGCGCAATTTCGACTTCCTGCCGCGAGGTGACTTTTTCGCCAAACAGGCGTTCTTCGCGTGCGAATGTGGCCTGCGACAGTTCGTACTGCCGCCTGGCGATCTCAATGTCGGCCCTGAGCTGGGCGATGTCACGGCTTTCGAGGACGGCAAGCACGTCGCCACGAGCGACCGGGTCGCCAAGGTTGCGCCGGATCTCGACTACCCGGCCGCCTACAGCGCTCGAAACGACGGCAGCATGTTTCGGGTCTGCCGCGATGACTGCCGGCGCCTCGACCGCTCCGGCGAATGCTTGCCGAACCGGCATGACCTCGATCCCCGCAGCTTTGATTTGCTGGTCCGAAAGCGTGACAAAGTCTTCCTTGCCTTCCTTCTCCGCAGCTTCGCGATGCTCCCCGGTCTCGCCTTTGGATTCGCCTTTCTCGGCCTTTTCGGCCTGTTTACCTTTGGCATTCGAGGTTTGTTCGCCCTGTTCGGCAGCTTCCTTAGAATTGGCCGTATCTGACTTGGGCGAGCATGCGCTCAAGAGGATCATCGCGGCACACAGGCCCGATCGGAATACCGCTTGCATGGGTCAATCCTTATAAATTGGAGAGTTGGAACCTTGTAGCCGAGCCAGGCGCGCTCGTGCTGTATGAAGTGCTGCGAGCGCATCAACCGCGCTCTCGCGCGTCTCGGCCAATGAGCGTTCGGCCTCGATCAATTCGAGTTGCGGGAACTTCCCCTCGATATAGCCGATCCTCGCGATACGTGCCGCCTCTTCCGCGGCTGCGAGCGCGGGGCCATTGGCCGCCTGCGCAGCCGCCAGTGCGTCGGCCACCTCAGTTTCTGCGCGCGCGGTCGACTGCTCGACTTCCAGTACGACGGCACGGCGCATAGCGGCGGCGCGATCAAATTCCGCTCGGGACCGCGCAAGTGCGGCGCTGCCCTGATTGAACAATGGCAGCGGGACCGACAGGCCTAAAACAGCTGCCTTGTCGGATGTTTCGCCATACTTCCGCATGCCGGCAGTCAGCGTTATGTCCGGTATCCGGTCGCGCCTGGCCGCGTCAACGCGAGCCTCTGCAGCAGCTAGTTCCGCCTCAGCTGTGGCGATCGCCAGCTTCTTCCCAGCTGGTGGCATCGCCTCATTGCCTTCGATCCGCTCGAACCAAGAAGACCCGATTGCGAGTGGCATCGACACACCCGTCAGTCGCGCGATCGTTTTCTGCGCCAGCTCGGCGGCACGTATCGCTTTGCCCAGGCGAACCTGCGAATTGATTCGTAAAACGTCCGCCCGTTGTTCTTCGATGGGAGAGGCTTTTCCAGCTCGTACCCGCTCACGTGCCACGTGATGCGCGCGCTCGGCCAGTTCTTGAGTGGCTTTTGCGATCGCAACGTAGTGCTCACTGGCGGCGAGGGTAACAAATGCCTCGGTGATCTGGAGGGTAAGTTCTGCTTCAGCGGAGCGCGCGCCAATGCCGGCTACAGCACGCTCGGCCTGTGCCACGCGTATTCTTGCGCTCCGCTTGCCGCCCAGCTCCAGCGGCATCGACAGTGAAACCGTTTTCTCCGCCGCTCCGAAGCCGGAATAGCGCCCCGATCCCATCACATTTTCCGCTTCCACAGCAAGTGTTGGGTTAGGCCGCAGGCCGGATATTTGGATATTGGCGTCCGCAGCGCGTAGTACTGCATCAGCGCTCTGCAGTTGCGGTGCTTGGACGCGAGCTCTCGCAACGGCTTCGGCAAGCGTCAGCGCAGTGGCTTGGGCGGAAGAAGATCCTGCCGCTGCGCACATGGCCAGTAGCACCGCGGTGACACAGAAGTTAATCTTGGTGCGCATCATTGGATAGGTTTGACGAATTGGTAAATGGACTTTATAAGCCCTGAAGCAACTTCAATGTCAAGCATATGTCACGCAATTTTCCAAAAGGGCAGCAATCTACGGCGGTGCAAACGCAAGCCGCGACGATTCGCTATTACGAAAAATTGGATTGCTGGATTCTCCACCTACAACTGGCAATAACTATCGGAAACCCGGATAGTGGCCTTCCGCAGCCGCGACGGGCACTTTCGATAGGTATGATGTTCCTATCAGAGGTATTACATGGCACGTGACAGACGGTTGCTCTCAGAAGAGCTCAAGCCCGAGGCGGTCAAGGTGATGGGCCGGCCTGGCGCGAGCAATGCGGCGATAGCCCGCGACCTCGGCTTTGGTGCCAAGATGCTCGGACCGTGGTGAGATGCCAACTTCAATGTAGAGGTCGCAGTCGGGTGCGAGAAGGTATCGCCCCAGGAATATGAGCGCATGCGGCACCAGCTGGCGAAGGTCAAGACGGAGCGCGACATGTTAAAAAAGGCGCTCGGCTGCTTCGCAGCCGACCTCAAGTGAAGTACGGCTTCGTCGCCAGATATCAGACCATCTGGCCAACCCGAACGATGTGTCGTCTGATTGGCGTATCGAGCAGTGGCTTTTACGACTGGCTCGGCAGGCGCCCAAGCGCACATGTACGTGAGAATGCCCAGCTCCCTCAAGGCAATCAAGCACAGCCACGAAGCCAGCGATGGAACATATAGTTCGCCGCACGTAGTGCGAGACCTTATCGATGCTGGCATTGCCTGCAGTGAGAACCGTGTAGCCCGATTGATGAAAGCAGCAGGCATCAAGGGGCATCAGAAGCGTGTCTCGCACCAGGGCAACCCGGTTCGCCAGTCCACGCAATTGCGCAGACACTGCTGGATCGGCAGGTTGAGGCGACTGGCCCGAACCAGAAATGGGTAGCGTACTTTACTAACGTCTGGACTAGCGAAGGCTGGCTTTTGTCGTTGTCGTCCTCGACCTGTACTCGCGCCGTGTGGTTTGCTGGTCGGTACAACCGACAATGACGGCGCAGCTGCTAGCACAGCAACGCTGGGCACACCCGCAAGCGTTGCTACCCAGTTTGTCACTGTGCTGACGAATCGAGCACGAGCTGAAACCCGTGTGCCTATTTATTTGACGGCTGAAACGACGTAGTTCGATCCTTGCTGGGTGAATTCAACGTTTACTTTCTTGCCGACTGCAAGCTTGTCGAGCAAGGATTTCTCCTTGACGCCGAAAGTCATCGTCATTGCAGGCCAATTCAGGGTCTTTACCTGGGCATGGTCAAGTGTCACCTTGCTGTTAACCGGATCCACCGCCTTGACCACGGCTGATGTCTTGTGCACAGTGCCTTGCTTGTGCGCGCCCTGACCTTTGCTGTCGGCAGTGTGCTCCTTCATCATGTTCTTACATTCCTGCATGTTCATGTTTTTCATATCCTTCATGTCCATGCCTTTCATATCCTTCATGTCCATACAACCACTTTTCATCTCCATGCCCTTCATATCACCCGAGTGGGCGAACGCGGCCCCTGAGATAGACAGAGCAGAAATAAAGGTCAGTTGGGCAAAGCGTTTCATGAGATTTCTCCTTACAGTGGTAAATAAAGGCGTGCCTTCGCGATGGAGCGACACGTTGTTGCGACGAAATTCAGGCGACCTGTTCATTGACGCTCAGGCTGCTCTTTTGACTTGTTCATCATTTCCATGCACTCCTTCATCATTTGTTCCTTGCCGGTTTTGCTACCCGACTGTTTCGGGTTTTCCTGCGATTTTTCCTGGGCGCGCCGAGCTTGTTCCTGCCGCATGCGCTCTGCCTTGACTTTGCGTCCGTGCTCGATGATTGGCCAATCGGGACCAGCGAACGCCGGCAGAGTGGCAGCGAATGACATCGCGCTGACTATGGTGACAAGAAATTTCTTCATGATTGACTCCTTGAACGACTGCGAAAATTGTACTCGGCAGAACATGGCTGCGACAGAGCGTTGATCCCTGCGCACTGGCGCTGCCGATAGCGCGGCCCTTGAACCACCATGCAGTGCTACCTCATGTGGTTTCATAACTGGCCTCCCGGCGAGCGGGTTCCCCCGCGTTTTCTTTTCTTAACTCGCGACGGCGCATCAACTGGTAGACAGCCGGAACCACAAACATCGACAGCAATGGCGCGGACAACATGCCGCCAACCATCGGCGCGGCGATACGCTGCATGATCTCCGAGCCGGTGCCGGACGCGATCATGATGGGTACCAAGCCTGCAATGATCACCGCCACGGTCATGGCCTTCGGTCGGACGCGCTGTACAGCCCCTTCCCGGATGGCGTCCAGCAAATCGGCCTCGGACGACTTGCCGGCCGCCAGGCGCACCTCCCAGGCATGCTTCAGGTAGAGAAGCATGATCACTCCGAACTCGGCCGCCACGCCGGCGAGCGCAATGAAGCCGACCGCGCTGGCGACCGACAGGTGATGCCCGAGGATCCAGAGCAGCCAGATGCCGCCTGCCAATGCGAACGGCAAGGTGGCCATGATCAGGATGGCTTCGTCAAAGCGCTTGAATGTCAGGTAGAGGAGGACAAAGATCACCAGGAGCGTCGCCGGCACGACAACCTTGAGCTTCGCGCTGGCGCGTTCCAGGTATTCGAACTGGCCGGACCACGAAATCGAGTAGCCAGGCTGCAGCTTGACCTGCCTGGCGACAGCCTGCTGCATGTCCCGCACGACCGAGTTCATGTCGCGCCCCCGGATGTCGACGTACACCCAGCCAGACAGCCGTGCATTTTCGCTTCTGAGCATGGGCGGGCCGTCATTGATGCGGATCGCTGCTACGTCTCCCAGGCGAATCTGCGCGCCGCGCGGCGTCAGGACTGGCAACTGGCGGAGGTTTTCGAGCGAATCCCGGATTTCGCGCGGATAGCGGACATTGATCGGGAAGCGCTGCAGGCCCTCGACGGTCTCGCCGATGTTATCGCCCCCGATTGCCGCCGATACGACACTCTGCACATCGGCGATATTCATGCCGTAGCGCGCTGCCTGGTCGCGGTTGATGTTCACGTCGATATAACGTCCGCCGTTGAGGCGTTCGGCAAGTGCCGAAGACACGCCTGGGACTGTCTTGACGATCCGTTCAATTTCTCCGGCAACGCGGTCGATCTCCTGCAGGCTGGTGCCGGCTACCTTGACGCCGACCGGACTCTTGATGCCGGTGGCCAGCATATCGATGCGGTTTCGGATCGGCGGCACCCAGATGTTGGAAAGCCCCGGCACCTTGACGACGCGGTCCAGTTCTTCCACCAGCTTATCGGTGGTCATCCCCGCCCGCCATTGATCCCGTGGCTTGAACTGGATCGTGGTCTCGAACATCTCCAGCGGCGCAGGATCGGTCGCCGTCTCGGCCCTTCCAGCCTTGCCGAACACGCTTTGCACTTCGGGCACGGTTTTGATCAGGCGGTCCGTCTGCTGGAGCAGTTGAGACACCTTGCCCGCCGATAGCCCTGGCAGCGCCGACGGCATGTACAGAAGGTCGCCTTCGTCGAGAGGCGGCATGAATTCGCCGCCGAGTCGCGTCATCGGCCAAACGGTAATGACGGCAATCACCGCGGCGGCGACCAGGGTCGCCTTCGGAAAGCGCAGTACGCCATCGAGCAAGGGCTGGTAGACAGCGATCAGGAAACGATTCAGCGGGTTCTTCCGTTCATCGGGAATCCGTCCACGGATGAGGTAGCCCATCAGGACCGGGATCAAGGTCACGGCCAGTCCCGCGGCGGCCGCCATGGAATAGGTCTTCGTGAAGGCAAGCGGCGAGAACAGCCGTCCTTCCTGTGCCTCCAGCGTGAACACTGGAATGAACGACAGCACGATGATCAACAACGAAAAGAACAGTGCAGGACCGACTTCGGCGGCGGCGTCCCCGATGACCCGCCAGCGCGCTTCTCCTTCGAGTTTTGCGCCAGGATGGGTGTGATTCCACGTTTCGATATGCTTGTGCGCGTTCTCGATCATGACCACAGCGGCGTCGACCATCGCGCCCACCGCGATCGCGATACCGCCGAGCGACATGATGTTGGCGTTCACGCCCTGGTAATGCATGACGATAAAGGCGATCAGGATACCGATCGGCAGTGTCACAATTGCGACCAGCGCGGAGCGCAGATGGAACAGGAAGACCGCGCAGACCAACCCGACGACGATGAATTCTTCGACAAGCTTGTCGCGCAGGTTGTCGACAGCGCGCTGGATCAGGTGCGAGCGGTCATAGGTCGGCACGATCTCCACGCCGGGGGGCAAGCTCGGCTTGAGGTCCGCCAGCTTGGCTTTCACCGCATCGATGGTTTCCAGCGCATTTTTTCCGGAGCGCATGACGATGACGCCACCTGCCACTTCGCCTTCTCCGTTCAGCTCGGAGATGCCGCGCCGCATTTCCGGCCCCAGCTGGATGCGTGCGACGTCACCCAGCCGGACGGAAACGCCCGCCGCCGAGGTCGTCAGTGGAATCTTGCGGAAGTCGTCCAGCGACTGCAGGTATCCGCTTGCGCGCACCATGTATTCGGCTTCGCCCAGCTCGAGCACCGAGCCGCCCGCTTCCTGGTTTGCCTTTTGTACGGCATCGATTATGACGTTGTGCGCAATGTTGTAGGCCCGCAGCTTGTCGGGATCGAGAACAATCTGGTATTGACGAACCATGCCGCCCAGGCTTGCGACTTCCGACACATTCGGCACCGTCTTGAGCTCGTACTTGAGGAACCAGTCCTGGAACGCGCGCAGCTGCGACAGGTCCATCTTGCCGCTGCGGTCGACCAGGGCATACTCGTACACCCAGCCAACCCCGCTGGCGTCCGGCCCGAGTGCGGTTTTCGCCTGTGGCGGCAAGCGCGACTGCACCTGATTCAGATACTCCAGCACGCGCGAGCGCGCCCAGTAGGGGTCCGTCCCATCCTCGAACAAGATGTAGACGAAGGAATCGCCGAAGAAGGAATAGCCGCGCACCGTTTTCGCTCCGGGTACCGACAGCATCGTCGTCGTCAGCGGATAGGTGACTTGGTTCTCGACAATTTGTGGCGCCTGGCCCGGATAGGAGGTGCGGATGATCACCTGCACGTCGGACAAGTCGGGGAGTGCGTCGAGCGGCGTACGCTGCAGCGCATAGATGCCCCAGGCCGTGATCCCGACTGTCGCAAGCAGGACCAGGAAGCGGTTGAGGATCGACCAGCGAATGAGTTTGGCGATCATTTCCTGGTAGCTCCCACAGCGGCAGGGACGATACCGGTGACCTGGAACGATCTGTCCTTCGTTTGCTCGAATTCGAAGTCCACCGTGTCGCCGACTGCCAGATTTTTCGGAAGGCCCCCGGCCGGCACCCTGAAGCCCATCGTCATCGCCGGCCACTGCATGCTCGGAACCGGATCGTGCGAAAACGTGATTTCATCCTTATCGATATTCTCCACCTTCCCGTGAGCACGATGTGTCGTCGGCCCCGAGCTTGGCTTGCCTTCGCCCGCCGGTTCAGGACCGCTCAGCCGGTTAGTGGTGCCTCTCAAGCTGGCTTCGGAATCGATCAGGAACTGGCCCGAAACAACAACTTTTTGTCCGGCGGCCAGACCTTTGAGGACTTCGGTCTGGCCGTTGCTCTCGCGTCCGATCTGGACCTCAACAGGCATGAATTTGCCCCGGCCTTGTTCGAGCATGACGACACTGCGCGTACCGGTCTGGATCACTGCTTCCGTCGGCACCGTCAAGGTCTCCGCGCTGGCCACGGGGGTGAAATTCACGGTCGCGAACATGCCTGGCACCAGTCGCTGTCCAGGATTGGCAAGTTCGACGCGCGCCTTCACAGTGCGCGTTGCCGCCTCAACTTCAGGAAGGATCGCGCTGACCTTGCCTTGCAACACCGTGCCAGGGAGTGCAGGCGTGCGGGCCTCGACGCGGGCGCCTGGACGGACCCCGGCCGACGCAGCTTCGGGCACCTCCGCGTTGACCCATACAGTGCTGAGCCCATTGATCCGGAACATGGGCGCACCCGATGCGATCGTCATCCCTTCACGGACGGTGAGTTCTCCGACGACCCCATTGATCGGCGAGCTGATGGTCAAGCGGGGCTTTACCTTGCCGCTGGACTCGACACTGCGAATCTGCGCATCCGTCATTCCCGCCAGGCGCATACGCTGTCGGGCCCCTTCCACGAGTCCATCTGTGCCAGGGCCTTTCATTTGCTTCACAGTCAGGTATTCTTCCTGCGCCGCGACCCAGTCGGGCACATACAGTGCCGCCAGCGGCTGCCCCTTTTTTACCGGGTCGAGCGGTGCGCGCACGAAGAGCCGCTCGACGTAGCCGTTACTGCGCGCCTGTACCACGGCAACGTCACGTTCGTTGTAGGCCACATTGCCGACAGCTTCCACGTTGGAAGCGAGCTTGGCCTTCGTGACTTCGGCGGTACGAACACCCAGGTTTTGTTCGACGCGAGGACTAATGCTGACTGCGCCCTCGTCGCCAGTTTCATCGGCATACACGGGCACCAGCTCCATGTCCATGAAGGGCGACTTGCCTGGCTTGTCGAACTTCTGGCCTGGGACCATCGGGTCGTGCCAATAAAGAACCTTTCGTTCATTGGCTGGATCGACACCTTCTGCTTGGACGGAGGACGCCGCTTGTGGAGCGCTTGACATCGCCGTCCCTCGATTCATGCCGAGCTTGTACAGGCCGTACCCGCCAGCGCCCAATGCAGCAGCCACGAGCAAAGCAATCGTTGCTTTTTTAGCATTCATATAAAAATCCTTGTTCGCCTGGCTTTTCAGTGGCCGGGTCCGCCGTTTTGGGGAAAGAGAAAATTCAGCTGCGCCCACAGGCGGTCGGTTTCCTGCCCGAGCTGCAAAGCCTGCAGGCGCACGTCGATTTCACTGCGCCGAGCGGCGAGAACGTCCGCCAGCGCGGCCTTTCCGCCCCGGTAGGCGGCAACGGTCGCTGTTGTTCGTGAATTGGCCAGAGGAGTGAGTTCTTTCTCATAGCGGACCTGCCGCTGCCGGTTCGTATGCCACTCGTTCAACATGGCACGTACTTGCGCAACATGGGCCAGCAACGTGTCCTCGCGTTCGGCTCTTGCCTGTTCAACCTGGGCCAGCTTCGAGGACAGCTCCCTGTTCTGCCGGTTTTTCTGGTCCCACTGCAGGGGAACCGAAAGGCCAATCGACAGCATGTCCGAATACCCCGGGCCCCGTTTTTGCACCGCCACCTCGACGCTCAAGTCCGCTTTCTTGTTGGCCCTTGCAAGATTCGCTTCACTGACTGCGATGTCTTCCTGCCTGGCCAGCACTGCAAGTTCTGGGTGGTGTTCAAGCTGCGTGTCGAGTGTGGCCTCGTCGAGGCGGATGGCATCGACCGCGGGCTTGTCACCCAGCGGTTGCTCCGCCGCGTCGCCGATCCAGCGTGCCAGTGCGATTTTTGCGTTGCTGATGCGGCGCTTGATATCGCTTGCCTTGTCTTCCAGGGCCGCCAATGCGCTGCGTGAACCGAAGATGTCGGCCTGGCTGCCGCGACCGGCCCGGTAGGCCGACTCAGCCGCTTGGATCTCCAGCTTCGCCTGATCGATCTGCTCCGCAAGTGCGGTCGACATGGCTTCGGCGTAGTGACGGTCCAGCCAGGCCAGTGCGGTCTCGCGTTCGATTGTCGCCGTCGCTGCCGCCTTTTCCGCAATCGATTTTTCCGCTTCGCGGTCGAATCGTTCAGCACGCAGGCGACGTTTGTCGGAGCGCGTCAGCTCTTGCATCACACCGACGCGTCGCATCGTCATGAAGTCTTGTGTCAAGCTGAAGCGGTCTTGCCTATTGATCGGGACGTTATCGATACCGGCCTTCATTACCGGATCGGGGAGCTGGCCGGCCGCAACTGACATCTCCCGTGAGGACTGTGCAGCATAATCTTTTGCTGCCAGCATTCGCGATCGCTCGACGGCGCGTTGCTGGGCTTGCGCCAGAGTCAAAGGCGTTTCGGTGGCAAACGCACCCCTGCCCATGACAATCGATACAACAAGTAAGACTGCGCGAATGGATCGGGCAGCCGAAGGATGCGCCATGCGTGGCGCAATGGAACGTGGGGACGACATGAAACCTCCAGAATGCATTGAGTAGCATCGCCGGCAGCAAGAGCGCAGCGATGAGGAGTCAAGCAGACTGGAGGATCAAATGCGGAAGCAGCAGTTGCGAATGGCTATTGGCGGTGCCGTCGCGTAGGTAAGGAAGGAGGGAACCGGCGAACCGCTAGACGGGAACAGTAATGTGTTCAGGCTTACCGGAAGCCCATACCCAACCGCCACGAACGGCACAAGGGGTGGCGTCGTCGGCTTGTCCAGCGATTGCTTGTCTGTCTGGTGGGAAGCATGGCACAGGCTGGGCTGTTCCATATCCATGTCCTCGCATGCGACCATTTCCGCTTGCTTCACCTGCACCGACGAGATCGACCGATCGTCATGTCCCGGCTTCAGCACTGGGCATGCGTATGCCGACACAGCAAGCTGCATAAACAATATGCTGAACAGCACAATTGTTGCGGCAATCAGTCGAGATGTGCGGGAAAGTCTCATGGTCAGGGGCAGTCTAGAGCCCGAGGATGTCGTTGTCAATTACGCCAACCTTAAACAACGGAAATGTGACAACAGGGCAAGGTGAGCTGTCGCCGCTGTCGTAGGGACCGGTTACTATGAACCGGGTTGGAACGGCTCGACTGCTCCCTCGCATGTAATCGCTTGCCTCAGCTTCGCCGTCAGTTCATAGCCCAACGGTTCCAGCGACCTATTAAACCAGACAACACTTTCCGACCTGATCAGATCGATGGCATTACCTGTCTTTCGGGCAGCGAAGCAGTGAATCAGTTCAGCCTTGCTCATCGCCGATCGGATGATGAAAAGCAGCACGACACTAGAAATCGAGGAGGCTGGAATCCCTCGCCGGGGATTCCAGCCTGATTTTGTGCTTAGAACTCGTAGTCCTTACGCTTGTCGCCGGTCATCGGGATGAATCCGCAGTCAGAAAAATTCTTGCAGAGCATCTCTCGCATATCGTTGATACCGTTCTTCTGGACGATGACGATGTTCTCGCAGTACCTTCGGAGCCCGTCATGGCTAAGGTCGCTCTTCACAGTGCAGTGCAAGCTCGGCGCGAGTGCACTCAGATGGTGATTACTGAAGGATCGCAGGAAGACCTGGTTGAACTGGGCCCCGGCGGCCGTCCCCTCGAGCATGGCAATCATTCGGCGCCCATCCGGGGTGAGTTGGGGCTGATACTGAATCCCATACCACTCACGTAGAAAGCGCTGGGCACGGCCGATCTCCTCACGTTGTTCACGGTTGGCCATCCGCGCCATCGACCTGATTTCGTCATCGCTGGCCTTGGGTAGCGTTGCGCCGAACCCGGGCGTTGGCGATGTGCCCTCTTGCGGCGCCACGACTTGAGCGTCACGCATAGGATCAGTGCCAGCGGCGAGTTCGGTCATGCGCAGCGCCGAATAATGATGATTGATGATGAAGACCAGGTAACTTTTTTCGAACTGCGCAGTACTGCCTCGTCCAGGACCGTCTGCATGCGCCACGCCGACAGTGGCGGCGAGCACGCTCAGGCCTAATACGGCGCCACGCGCACAAGCGCGGGACACTGCCACGACAGAACGAGAGTTCATCTTCTTGATTGCGGTTTTCATGTTTTGCTCCTTGGATGGAATGAATGACAACGGAGTTTCGATTCAAGTACGGGAAGCGCGTCGCCGGCGTCTGGCGGCGAGCACGGCAATACCGGCGCCGAACATGGCGTAGGTAGATGGTTCGGGAACGGCCACGACAACATTGTTCGCAGTTGCCCAGTAGACGTTCCCTTGCTCGTTAGTGGTTCGCATCGCGATCTCCGTGAGGCGGCTCGACGACAGGAACCCAAGGAAAGAGGACGGGGACGATCCAGTCAGAGTGTAGGTCGCGTTATCGGTGCCGTTCATTGCTGTCAGCTCGATCGACCTGTCCGGGATGTATCCGCCGTAGGCATCGGTGGCGAAGAAGCGGCCGCCGAAACCAAAAACGCCAGGGCCAAAGCCGCTGAACGTGACCACGTCAGCGGCAAGGGTCGGGGCCAGATATACGTCGCTGCCATTCAGAACAGGAAAAAATCCGCCATCGCCGGGGCCGGTAGAAACCTGGTACCGGTAGGCGCCGGCCAGCCGCGGCAACGGCGAGCCAAGTTCCTCAGGCAAGAGGTCGTCAAAGCTGTCAACGGCGGATCCGGACAAGGCGGACAAGAATAAGGACTCGTCAGTGACGACGGTGATGTCAGCCCGGGCGCTAAGTGCAAGCGAAAAAAGAAGTGCGGCCAGAAGCGGCTGCTTGAGTGAAGCAGGTATTCGTTTCATGTTCTACCCCAATAAATAAATAAATCGTTCAGGCGAACGCCGGCGAGCCCACGCACACGGAGCGGTGAACTTGCAGCGTTGTCGGTCGAAATTTGTGTTCGGTCGGAGCGAGACGCGGACCTGCCCGGTTACGGCTCAGGTGGCGAAAATCTCTCCCGGGTCAGGCACGAGGGGGCGGATCGAGAACTGGAGGGATGTAGCTGGAGAACTGGGACAGCAGCGGGCGCCATTGGTCCGGAGGGATCGATGGCGCGCTCAGTGGCGGAGGAGAGGGAATCGGCGCGTAGGGAACGACCGCGCTTGAACAGCAAAGCTGGTCGCCCCGGCAACAACAGTCGTCGTCTGTGGCAGCAGCCTTACCTTTCATTTCGGGGCAATCACCGCCGGCAGCGCCTGGCTCGATCTGCATTGTCTGGCACGTAACGACTGCGTTCGCATAACCATGATATGCGACCGTCAGAAACCACAAACACCAGAAAATTTTGCGTAGGAGTGCGACCATGCAAAAACTGTAACAGGGCCGCAAAGCGGGATGCGCACGATACCGATAGTCAACGGCCCATATCCCGGTATAGAACCGGGTTCAGCTACCCCTACCGCAGCTGGTCGATCACGTCGCTCGACGGCGTTAGTCCAGTCGCTTTCCAGTTCCATATTGTGTTCAAAAAATACCCGGGCGCGGTCGGTCGCGGTCCGCACCGCGCCGACGATCGCCGATGTGGTAGAAAAATAAATATCGTTAAAACTGTTTTGATCTTTACAAGTGTTAAGTTAGTCTGCCTGAGCAGTATCTTGATATATGTATTTTCAATTCGTCTATAAAAATGAGAGGAAATTGTAATGCGGAAAAAGATATTCAAGCGCCTGGCACTCGCAATTGCTATCGGCGCAGCAGGCATCTCGGCCAGCAACCTCGCCCTCGCTAACCACGCATGGGGCAACTACCACTGGGCCCGTTCGACGCCACAGTTCACCCTGAAGCTCGGCAACAACCTGACCACCAGCGCGTGGACGGCGCGTTTGTCCCAGACGTCGAACGACTGGAACGCTGGCAACACCCCGGCCCTCACGGCGATCGTTGGCGGCGGCACCTCGGCCAGGACGTGCAAAATGGTGCCCGGCACTACCCAGGTCTGCAATGCGTCGTACGGCAATAATGGCTGGCTTGGCCTGGCGTCGATCAACATTAACGGCGACCACATTACCCAAGGCACCGCCAAGATGAACGACACCTACTTCAACACGACGACGTACAACAACGTCAACGAACGCGAACACGTGATGTGCCAGGAAGTGGCGCACACCTTCGGCCTGGGCCACCAGTCCGAGGACGGCAGCTCGCAGAACTCGTGCATGGATTACTTTTCCAACACGGGTGCGTACGCCACCAGTACCGTGAGCACGAAGCCTAACGCGCACGACTTTTCCTTGCTGAACAGCATTTACTCGCACCTCGACTCCACCAGCACGGTGGCTGCGACACCAGGGCCGGTGGGCTCGGCGGCGAAAGGCGGCGCTAACGTCGACATCAGCGACGATCCGAACAGCTGGGGTGCATTGATGAAGCAGTCCGCGAACGGTCGCGCGTCGACGTATCAGCGCCACAACGACGACGGCTCCGTCACGCTTACCCACGTGTTCTGGACCAACGAGGCGGCGGCAAGCTGCCCGAGCTGCGACCACCGCCGCCAGTACTGGGACAGCCATTAATTCTCCCGGAAGCCTGTAACTGAAAGGTTGAGCGAGGCGATTCTGCCTCGCTTTTTTGTTCCTTTCCATGGCGTGGGTGCGGCCGGGGCATCAATTCCGGCGCCCTTGTATCTGAACCAGGTCCTTCCCAGTGGTTCGACGCGGTGTAAGCCCTGGCTTGCGCGCATCTACTCCGGCGCGAGCGAATGGCCATCCTGAACAATGGCGGCAGTCCCGGAGCCATGGCGACCAATGAGCTCGTTTGCCGTGGCGGTAGCCTGCAGCCCTGTCCGCGCCCACGCTAGCCCGGCTCGACGAGCTGCCGCCCTCAACCTGGTCGCATGCCAATCCGGTCGATATCATCGGCCATGCGCCCGCAAGCCGCTTTACCGCAGCCCTCCAGGTGCTGCGGCAGGACTCACGCTCGGATGTCGTACTGTTTATCCACGCGCCAACAGCGATTTTTCCAGTGCCAAGCCGGCTTTGAAATGCGGCCCGCTGACGGCGGGATAACGTGTCTGTTTCCGCACCAGGCTGTGTTAAAACGCGCGGACGACATGCTTCTGAAAGTCGCTCTGCCATTGCGCCTTCTCCAGGAAAGTCGCAGTGCCCGTTTTAACCGGCCGAGCTTGCCAGTAAATTCGCGTGCGTCAGCGTTTTTACACACTCTGGAACGAATACGCGCATACTGCAAAGCGTCTACCCGTGCTGCGGGCCGATACACAGGAGTTCAAATGACTCGGCCCTGTGATCAGCCTGGCTTCATGCTTGCTGACGCTCGCTGCTGTGGGTACCTCCGCCTAAGGGATTGGAAAGTACCGTGCACAGTGCAACGATAAAAAGGTCAGCGCGATATCTGCGGAACTCATCGAACGTGCTAAGCCTGGGTGGTGTCATATTGGTAGGTATAGGCTTCTATTTCATGTTCGTGCGCCCACCGCTGCTGCCAGAAGACGCTCGTTATATGGGGACCTCTCTTGAACAGATCCGCGATGGCTTCCCCGGACTACTTCTGTGGCTACCACGTGTGTTTTTTGTACTCGGCGGCTATATGGCGTCGACCGGGCTTCTTACCTGTTATCTTGCTAAGACTAGTTTTCGCAACAGGACGGCCGGCGTTGCTTGGATTGTCGCCGTAACTGGACTGACCTCAATCGGCTTCATGGCTATGGTCAACTTCATCATTGGCTCGGATTTCAAGTGGCTTCTGTTGCTATTCACACTTCCTTGGGTACTGTCTCTATGGCTCTTCTATCAGGAAAATAGAGGCGTTAACATCAATACCAGGATCGACTAAGGCAACCGGGAGTGCTCCCTGCATTGTTGCCATCTGCTTATCCGTGCCCATCGGTGTGCCTTCCATGGCCATGCCCGGCTTGGCTGCATCCTTCTTCATCGGCATCGGCATTTTGTCCATACCCATTCCCATGCCCATCCCAGGCTGAGCTGGAGCAGGCGTGTTTTGAGCGGACGTAATCTGCGACAGACTGCAGCTCATTAAAAAGCTGATTAACAGGACGGTTTTCATAATGGAATTTCCTTCGGTGGTGAGTAAACGGTCGAGCGAAATTTTGAATATTTCGCACTTTAGTGAATCTTCTTCCAGCCGACGCCCCTGATATCGTTCCAGGAGGTCGTCTGGTGGCATAGGTAGCACTGGTTCACTTTCGCGTTTGGCTGAGCTGCAATACGCGCCGACATCATGGAAAAGTGCATCATGCTGTGACTCGGCGGCGGCGTATGACACTGGGCGCATACGGTTGAGTTGACCGATGGGTGCCGAAATTGGGCGACCGTCCACTGGGTCGTCGTGTGACACTGCAGGCAATTTGTGCCAAACATTCCCTGATGCCGGTCCTTGGTTGCATGGCAGCTGATGCAGCTAAGGTTCGCTTCACTGGCAACGAGCCGCGCATGCGAGGCGGGCAGGTTGAGTGCATTGGGGACTTGAGACCAGTGGCAGTCGCCGGTTGCAACGCATGGCTCGACCGGCTGTGGGGCCGCAATCGAAGGGGATCGCGGTTTAGCTTCGACACTGGGCGCTTTCGCAAATACCGAATTTATCGTTTCAATGTCTGACACGCTGAGTTCACCGTTGCTACCGCCAGCGTCTGGCTGTTCCGTCTTACTCTCATGTCGGGCGGTTTTGACCAGCACGGCGTGGTCCATGGTCGTCGGCATTCGCATCGCACCCTGGTGTTCCGTATGACAGCCGCTGCAAATCTGGATATTTGCATGAAATGCCGTTGGCTGACGTTGCAGGAGTGCCGTGTTATCGGCATGGCACGAGATACAAAGTGCTGGTTCGACCCCTTTGACAGGCACGTGGCAAGCGGCGCAGGATTTTTCCAAAAACGCGTGCGATTGCGAGAGCGGTCCCGGAACGACAGCCTGCTGCCAGCGTTGCCGGACCTGGAAATGTCCGGTTTTCCAATCGAAGCCGAGGGCGGCAACGAGAAGCACGGCAATCATGGCAGCGGCAAGGTATGTGGTCTTGTTCATGTCATGACCACCAACGAAAGCCGGATTGCACCGCGGCGCCGATGTGCGCAATCAATAAGGCGTAGAAGGCGACTGACACGACAATGTGCACCTTAAGGGAAGCCGCGAACCACCTTTTTAACAGTTCGTGAAGACGGATTGAGTACTCGAGATCGACGACGGCTTCAGCGATAAGGGTCACCCGATGTGCAGCGTCGGCAGATGTCGCTGGCACGCCGACTGGCTGACCTATGGCAGATTCCGAAGCAATGCGAATTGAAGAGGGGGTGGCGTCGAGCTGCCCCCACGCGTTATCTAGGTCACCCCTGGCAGTTTGCAACAGCAGCAATTTATCCTTGATTTCGTGTGTAACGAAAGCTGAGAGGTAACGAACTGCGTAGCCGCTGATGACAATAAGGAGCATCGCTGTGGCCAGTGCAACGCCCAGCCAGCTGTCGAATTTGTGGGCCGTATGCATGAGCGCTAAAAGTGGTCCTAACAGCCCTGCATACACATGCAGCGTCATCAGCGACTTCAGTGAAATGCGCTGGCTAACAAGTGCGCGAACAGATGTCATCCGCTTGCATACGGTGTACGCGAGCGGCACAAGCATCAGGAGCGCGGCGGCGACGCCAACAATCGTCCCCAGGCCGCTGCCCGGAAAGCGCGGCGACCGGTGCAGGAAAAAGCCGAGCCAGCTCAACACCAACAGAGCTACGACGCCAGTTACGACGAGCCGCTCGTTATTCTGCTTCTGTTCCATCAAGCCTCCACCGTGATGGGGCCCCTGGGCTTGGCCTGGCAGGCCAGAACAATGCCGTTTTCCTTGTCACCGGCATCGAGCGCGTCATCGATGGCCATGTCCACCTCCCCTGCGGTAAGCTTCACCTTGCATATTCCGCAGGTCCCGACACGGCAGGAAAATTCAATCCCGATGTTGAGTTCCTCCGATAACTCCAACAGCGTCTGGTCCACGTGAATTTTCGCTGACTTGCCGCTTTCCGAAAAGTTGACAAGCGGTCCGGTTGCCGCTGCGGCAAACCTGTTTGAGCCAGCCCCTGGCACCGGAGCCGTCGTACCGAAATCTTCTGTTTTAATCTGTTCTGCCGGAACTTTCAGTTCGAGCAGCAGGGATCGGACGGCGTCCATCATGACCGGGGGGCCGCACATATGAACCCTGCGCGAAGTAATGTCCGGTACCACTTGCGACAACACCGCCATGCTCAAGCGCCCGGTCAGGCCCAGCCAGTTGCTTCCCTCGGGATGTTCCATGATGACAGCGACGTGAAGCCGTGGATTGCGCCGCTCCAGCAGGCCGAGGTCGCTCGCGAAAATGAAATCGGCGGGCGAACGGCCGGCATAGATGAAAAATATGTCGTGCGGCCACGATTGCTCGGTGAGGTAACGCGAGATACTCATCATCGGCGTAATGCCGACGCCGCCGGAAACCAGGACAATGCTGTTCGCTTCCGCGCCGGTAAAGGTGAAGCGTCCCATCGGGCCACTGGCTTCGAGCTCGTCGCCCTCCCTGAGCAGGTCATCGATATGCCGCGACACGGCGCCTCTGGGCTCACGCTTGACAGTCAGATCGAGATAAGCGCGCTGCGTTGGCGACGAGGAAATCGAGTATGACCGGTTCATACGCGCGCCACCGATGAAAAACGCGACGTTGAGAAACTGCCCGGGCAAAAACGTGAACGGTAGTGTTGCCGCATCGGCCGCGGGGCCAAGCCGGATAGTTTTTACCGTTGGCGTTTCGGCGATAATTTGGATGACACGAAGAAGGCCGTGCCATTTAGCGTTTGGAAGCGACGGTGATGCGTCTTCCGATGAAGGGCTGGCCATTGGAGCCGGTGGACGCGCGGAGCCCACCTTCTGGGCCGGGTCGCCGGGGACGACCGGTAAAGTCCCGGTATCTGGCCGGTTGGGACCGTTGGGTGCGAGAGTACCACCCAGCGCCGGGGCTGCTCCCGGAGGTGGTTTTTCGGAACCGGCTTCGATTCGGCCGAACAGGGAAGCCGTGCGCCGCATTTTGAAGAAGTACATCGTGATCATGGCGATGGCAAATCCGACCAGTAAGGCCATTGCAATTATGTGCATCAGTGAAAGGCGCTCCGATGCCATGCCTGACTCTCCATCCCCAACCGGGCCAAGGTTCATTTCGCCCTTGAACCAACGCATCGCAGTAGCCTGCGGGCGGGTGCCCTCGGCCAGCACCTTGTGTGCTGCGGCGCCGCTCCCAATTCGCCCGAGCCCATCGCGCAACTGCTGCATCGCTTCGGCAGCCACCTTGTGGTCACCCGACGCGATTGCTGCGAAAAGCCGTTGCTGGCCTAGCTGAACCAAGGCTTTGCCCTCACCGATGCGCGCTGCCGACAGGCGTTGTACCTGTAAACGTTGCTCGGGCGACATCGATGACAAACTCATCATCAAGGGATACAGTTCAGTGCCCGCGCCGCCACAACACCCCTGGCCCATTCCACCCATCATACCTTCCATCATTTTGCCCATGGCTGGCATACCATCTGGTGGCATGCCAGCCTCTGCTGGTGTAGGAGATGGACTGCTGGGCGCACCCGGCGCGGGTTGACGTAGCCGTGGGTCGGGCGGCTGTCGAGCGGTCATTGTCTGACTCACCCCCCCAATTGTCGACGGTGTTACGGCCGGCGCGGCGCCTGCCGGATGATGGGATGCATGCTCCGATGCGTCAGCTTGTGCGAACACCGGTAGCGAAACCGTCATCGCTCCCCAAAAAACGCCGAATGCCAGCGTTGACGAATGCACGTCAGGCCGCCAGAAACCATTGTTGAGCGCAGATTTTCGAGCGGGATGGACTGGCGTTCCAAGCGCAGCTTTCATCCAATGCTCCCTTGATCGAACTAAAAGCGTTGCCCGGCCGGATCTATATTCCGCGAGCCGGCAGCTGAAATTGCATTTATTTTTGCTTACTCAGGCGGGTGATTTCCATGGCATTTCCGCGGGCTTCGATACTGAAATCGACCTTGTCCCCCGCCTTGATCGTTGCGACAGTTTTCTCGCTCCTGATTTGAAAGTCATGGCTTCCGGCGTCCAACTTCAATTTGCGGATTGCCTCGTGGTCAAGCGTGATTCTCTTTGCCGCCACATCAATTTGGGTGACGGTGCCTTTCCCAGTCGTGTGGGTGACGCCATGGGTGCTGCCATTTTCATCGTGGCGGGGCTTTGTTGCATAAATCAATTGAGCGCGTAGTACCCCAAACCCCAGACGGATTTACGGCATGGTCACCGCTACGGTCGTGGGCGTGCCCAAGCGCTTGAAGCGATTGAGGATGGCGGCACGGACCTGCAACTCGGCGACCTGACGGTCGAAGTCGCGCGCCATGACGCGTTCACCAAGCAGCTTGAAGCAACGCATTTTGGTCTCGACAAGGCTGCGCCGGTGATACCCGCTCCACTTTTTCCAGATCTTCCGGCCAAGCCGGCGGGTGGCCGCCAGGATGGCATTGCGCGCTTTGGCACCGGGACGCTGGTCCTTCCATGGCTTGGCGTTCTTGCGTGTCGGAATGAGTGCCTGCGCTCCGCGTTGTGCAATCGCTTCGTGGCAGCCTTTCGTGTCGTAGGCGCCGTCGCCACTGACGCTCGCGACAACCTCCTCGGTGGGTATCTGGTCGAGCAAGCACGGCAGCATTGGGGCATCGCCGGTGGCATTGTCGGTCACCTCGATCGCCCGGATTTCCAGCGTGGCCGCGTCAATGCCAAGGTGGATCTTGCGCCATTGGCGACGGTAGTCGGCACCATGCTTCTTCGTCTTCCACTCGCCTTCGCCCAGCATCTTGATGCCTGTACTGTCGACCAGCAGGTGCAATCCCGTCGTCGTCGGCTGCGCTCCGATCGTCACCGAAAGACGCTTCTGGCGCCGGCTGACCGTGCTGAAGTCGGGCACTTGCCAGTCCAGTCCGGCCAACCCGAGCAGACTCTGCGTCATACCCATGGCCTGGCGCAAGGGCAGATTGAACAGGCCCTTAACGGTCAGGCAGAACTGGACCGCCGCCTCGCTGTACTTCGGACTGCGGCCCCGCTTGCCGCTCGCACTGCCGTGCCAGCACATGTCCTTGTCCAGCCAGATCAGCAGCGAGCCGCGGGCTTTCAATGCCGCGTTGTAGTCTTTCCAGTTGGTCGTTCGGTACTTCAGCTTTACGGGAGCAATCATGCCGTCAGTTTACCCGTGCTGCGCCTCGGCCGCTGATGGGCCGATTTGTGCAACAAAGCCTCGTGGCGGCCCTGTGCACCAGCAGCTGCTGCGACCATGAGACCAATCGAGAACAGTAAAGTGCGGGGCACATGCGGTTTCATGATAACTCCGATACAGGTAAATAACGCGGGTGTTGTTGTAGCATTTACCGTATCGCCTTGATTTAGATCAGCAGTAGTAGGCGTTATGGCAATGAGCATTTGACGCATATCAAATACGAACGGGATAAGCAAATTTACCGGAACGTCGCATCATGCCGGTGCAGGGCATACCTGCCGACGCCAGCCCTGCAATTGACTCCTGCAGGCAGAGCCGAATGAGTGGACTATGTATTTACAGTACCACACATTTGACGATGACCTGCATATGCATATGCAGCCGCAAATGGCACCCGACGCGTCGTTACACGCAAATCGGGACTGCAAACGACAGAAGTGAAGCTGAACGAGACGGATAATGAGAACTTAACAGTCGGTGCAGGCTCACGGGGCTGCACGAACCGGGCCGCAGTCCGGCTGAACCGCATGATGCGGCCTGCATCTCAGGCTGGAAAAGACACGCTTGGCACAGCATTGAAGAACCAGCTTGGTTCGACGAACTGGTCGCTCTGGTGCGGGAGCGCTGCTCCTTTCTATTTTCGGCGGCGGGTTGTATCCGCTGCCCGAGCTGCGACCACCGCCGCCAGTACTGGGACAGCCATTGATTCTCCGGGAAGCCTGTAACTGAAGGGTTGGGCGAGGCGATTCTGCCTCGCTTTTTTATTCCTTTCCCTGCCGTGGGTGTGCCCGGGCATCAATTCCGTCGCCCTTGCGCCTGAACCAGGTCCTTCCCCGAGGCAGGCCGCGGCAGGCTTACCGCAGGCCCCTGCTCTTCTTCCATGTCTTCCAAGTTAGTCAGGATTGGACAATCGGGCCGCTCGTCGCCTGCGCAACAATCGCTCAGGGTCTGCAAGGTGTCGGCCATCTGCCGCAAATTCCTGATCCGCTCTTCAAGGTCAGCAATATGCCCTTGCGCAAGGCGCTTGACGTCAGCGCTTTTCCGCGACCGGTCGTCCCACAAGCTGAGCAGTTCCACGATTTCCGTTACCGGGAAGCCGAGGCCCCGTGCACGCCGAATAAAACGCAGGCGATGCACGTCGGCCAAGGTATAAGCCCGGTAGCCAGAGTCGGTGCGTGCCGGATGCGGAATCAGTTCGATCTCTTCATAGTAGCGGATCATCTTGGCCGAAACCCCGGATGCGTTCGATGCCTCACCGATATTCATGTATTTCTCCCGTTTCATTCATTCGTGTAATGGCGGCTTGAAGCCGCGCAGCCGCAACGCGTTACCGAGAACGAACACGCTGGACAAGGCCATCGCGCCGGCGGCAAACACGGGGGACAGGAGTACGCCGTATGCCGGGTACAGGATCCCTGCCGCAACCGGGACAAGGGCGGTGTTGTAGGCAAAGGCCCAGAACAGGTTTTGGCGGATGTTGCCGATCGTTGCTTTTGACAGGGCGATCGCATTGGGGACGCCCTGCAGGCTGCCTGACATGAGTACCACGTCCGCTGCTTCTACCGCGACATCGGTACCGGTCCCGATTGCCAGGCCGACGTCGGCCTCGGCCAGAGCAGGTGCATCGTTGATGCCGTCACCTACGAACGCGACAGGACCATATGCGCCCCTGAGTCTCTGGATCGCCTCCACCTTCCCGGCAGGCAGCACTTCTGCGACAACCTCGTCAATGCCCAGGCGTGCCGCGATTGCGTTGGCGGTGCGCTTGTTATCTCCGGTGACCATGGCGACCTTCAGGCCCAATTGGTGCAAGGCAGCGATGGCGATGGGGGTGCCCGGCTTGACGGGGTCGGCCACGGCGACAATCGCGGCCAGGCGACCATCGATTGCAGCATACAGTGGAGACTTTCCTTCCGCCCCCAGCCTCTGGGCCGTTTGCTCGAAGCTTTCCACGTCCAGGCCGAGCAAGCGCATGTAGCGGTCCGCACCTACTTCCACACGAATGCCATCAACCAGCGCCCGCACTCCCATGCCTGTAATGGATTCGAACTGTGTAATGGCCGGGATGTCGATCCCCGCTTTCTCAGTCGCCTCGACAATTGCACGTGCAATCGGATGTTCCGAGCGCGACTCGACCGCGGCGATACGTGCCAGCACGTGAGCACGCTCGAAGCCTGTGCCAACCTCCAGATCCGTCAGCGTCGGCCGCCCTTCGGTTAACGTTCCCGTCTTGTCCAGCGCCACTACCCTGGCGTCTTTCAGAACCTGCAGTGCCTCGCCCTTTCGAAACAGGACGCCCAGCTCCGCGCCTCGTCCGGTACCGACCATGATCGAGGTCGGCGTTGCCAGTCCCATCGCGCATGGGCAGGCAATAATCAGGACCGCCACCGCGTTTACCATGGCGAAGGTCAGCGCTGGGGACGGGCCGAACGCGAGCCAGACCAGGAAGGTGGCCGTGGCAGCCGCCATCACTGCTGGCACAAACCACATGGTTACCTTGTCGACGACCGCCTGAATCGGCAATTTCGAGGCCTGCGCCTGCTCCACCAGGCGAATGATTTGAGCGAGCACCGTTTGTCCACCGACTGCGGTGGCGCGCAGGGACAGGGCACCTCTCTGGTTGACGGTGCCGCCCACAACGGCATTGCCGCGCGCTTTCTTTACCGGAACCGGTTCGCCTGTGATCATGGATTCGTCGACATAGCTGACGCCCTCGATGACCTCGCCATCGACCGGGATCCGTTCTCCCGGGCGTACCTCGAGCACATCGCCGGCGACAACCTCCGCCACAGGTATGTCGATGGCGCGGCCGCCGCGTACGACGTGGGCCACTTTTGCCTGCAAGCCAACCAACCTCTGGATGGCCTGCGAAGTGCGCCCCTTTGCCTGAGCCTCCAGGAATCTCCCCGACAGAATTAGCGCCACGATCACGGCCGCCGCTTCGTAATACACGTTGACCGTACCTGCCGGCAGCAGGTGCGGCATGAAAGTGGCGACAAGCGAATACCCATAGGCGGCAAGTGTGCCGACCGCCACGAGCGAATTCATGTCTGGTGCCAGCCGCAGCAGTGCCGGGAGACCCTTGGTATAGAAGCGGCGGCCGGGCACGAGCAATACCAGCGTCGTCAGCACGAACTGCAGTTGCCAGCTCAATCCTTGTCCGACGTTCTCCATCACCCAGTGGTGCATGGACGGTAGCAAGTGCGAGCCCATCTCAAGGATGACGACTGGCAGTGCCAGGGCGGAGGCGATCAGCAGGTCGCGCTTGAGTGCCACTCGTTCAGCATCTTTCCTCGCTTCGGCGTTGTCATCGCCGGAAAGGGTAATGGAATCGAGGTTCCTTGCTTCATAACCGGCCTTGCCGATTGCGGCCAGCAGCGCTTCGGTCGCCGCGACGCCGCGCACCGTGGCACGCTCGGTGGCCAGATTGACCGTGGCCTGGCTGACGCCTGGCACGGCCTGCAGTGCACGCTCGACTCGCCCCACGCACGATGCGCAGGTCATGCCCTCGACGGACAGCTCGATTGTCTGCGCGGGAACATCGTATCCGGCCTTTTCAACTGCCTGCACAAGAGCAGCACGGTCGACTGAACCGTGTCCGCTCGGCCGTACCTCCGCCCGTTCGGTAGCGAGGTTAACGGCGACGCTGGCGACACCGTGCACCTTTCGGAGGGCTGCCTCGACGCGGCCAACACAGGATGCGCACGTCATCCCCTCGATTGGCAGACTGATGGGTGATATGCTCGTCCCAGGCACCGTTTTGTTCGAAATGTCCATGTGTGGTCCTCTACCTTTTCCTCAATATGAAGACACGATGCCCCTTGCCATCATGGGAAGGTCAAGTAGATTCCATAAGATTTTTTTGAATGTGACTTTGGGGCTGATCCAGCGTCAGTAGACCAAGCTATATGGCCTGCCAAACGTAGTGCCTCGTGCTGCCGGTAGCGGCGCAGTCTCCTGGCTGAACCAATGCAGGCAAGCCTGCTCCGGACTCGCCACGCGCGCTAGCTCTGCACAGAACAATAACGGCATATGGCTGCGCCACGATCTCCCGAAATTGGTCGTTGGAGCAGGATGCCGGCACGGACCAGGCGTGCCGGCATCCCTATCTCCCTTCTTGCGTTACGCGGTTGTGCTCGCAGTCACGGGATACCCCGCCTGCACCACGGCTGCCTTGACCTGATCGATACCGAGCTTGGTGTCGATCCGGACCTTTTTGCTACCCAGGTCAACTTCCACCTTTGCAGCGCTGTCGAGAGCTTGCACCGACTTCTTGACGCTATTGGCGCAACCGCCACAGGTCATGCCTTCAACTTGCAATTCGTACATTTGATACCTCCATTGGTTAACTGCAGGTCCACCTTAATCCTTCCCATGGTTGGAAGGTCAAGTATATTCTTTGATGTCCCATTAAATTCTGTTCTGCCGTGCGGGCGGGGAGGTTCAGGCCCAGAAGACGATAACAGCCCTCCACAACCAGGTGCGGACAATTTGGACGAGCTCAAGGTGTATGTACGAGACGCATACGGCGTTCGTGATGCCTGTGCGGCGGAATGCTACGACATCAGGCACGCGGCAGGCTTGGCTGTACGCCGCTACTGGCAGGTCAACGCTGCACCGGTTGACCGCTGATGCCTCCGCGCTAGCGGCGGCCTGTCGACTGACAGGCCGCATGCCTGCGCTTACTTGCCCGACGCTTTATGCTTCTCCATCCACTGATCGAGCTTCTTGATATCCTTGGTTTGGTCGGCAACGACCTTTTTTGCGGCCTTTACCATTTGCGCGTCCTTGCCGTTCTTGATCTCGGCGTTTGCCATATCGACGCCGGCCTGGTGGTGCGCGCGCATCATCATTGCGAAGTTGTGGTCAGGGTCGCCCGTCATTTGCATCGCCGACATTTTCTGATGCATCTCCTGCATCGTCTGCATCATTTCGTGACCGGCCATCTCGTGTTGCTGGGCCCCGGCAGCCGCTCCCGACGTCGTGGTGCCATGCTGTGCATGCTCTCCCGTTTGCGCTAGCGCGCTGCCGGAAACCCCGATGAGGACCGCGAAGACGCCCGAGAACAGGGAAGTGCTCAACTTAGACTGTTTCATATAGTTCTCCTTTAGGATGATGACTCTTCCATACCGACATTCGAAACTGGTATTCAATCATTATGGGTGCATGCCCCAGGCTACACGGTGCGTTGACGTACAATGACGCGGATCCATTCCCGGGAGTGATGTCTCCAGTTCAACATCAGCAGAAGACTTTAGCCAGGCTTAAGCCGTTTCCGCGCAAAAACAGCCGTGCTATACTCGGCACATCCATGAACCGCTCGCTCAAGACATTCCTGATTTGGCTCCTGATGGCCATACTCCCGCTGCATGCAGTTGCTGCCAGCGTCGGAATGTCATGCGCGCCCGATTCCAGCCAGGTCAGCCATAAGGTCGAGCGCATCGATGCTGCCCACCTTGGCGCAGGCATCGAGATGCACGCCCATCACGGCGTCCATGCGAGCAACGCCGGCGACAGCGGATCCGATACGCACGCTCGGCCTGCGAAGTTCGAGAAGCAGGCTCACTCATCCTGCAGCGCATGCTCTGCGCTCTGTGCCGGCGCGGTAGCGCCTCCGTCGGCCTTCCTCGCCGTCCCTAGCTTCGACGGCTCCGACGTCTTCCTCGTGTCGCCAATGGCGATGGTCCCGGGATTTATCCCGGACGGTCCTCAACGCCCTCCCCGGCGTCAATCCGCTTAATCGAAACAAGAGCTGACGGCGCCATCCCGGTGGTCCGGTCACGCATCTTGCGCGTACGCGCGTGCACATGCACGTCCCAGTTGCCGATTTTGAGGACTGACAATGAATCAGAAACTTTTGGCCGCCGCTTTTGGCGTCCTGCTGGCTGCGCCCCTCGGTGCGCTGGCCCAGCAATCCTTCCCTGCGCCTGACCCCGCCGATCCGCATGCGGCCGCGCCACCGATCGTCTACGAGTCGGCAATCGCCCGCCCGGCCCAGCCGGCCCAGGAAGCACAGCCTACGCCTGACAAGGCGTGGCGCGCGGCGAACGACGCCCTGGCGGCTCCGTCCGGGCATGCCGGACATGGCGCGCCGCAGGCACAACAGTCCGGGGACCGAGGCGTTGCAGCTGCAGCTGCGCCGGTGCACGCTGGCACACCGGATGGCCCGCGCCTCCAGCCAGCGCCTGTCGATCACAGCAAACACAATTAAGTGAAGGCGACAATAATGACAAAACAGTCCTCTCTTCCCCCACTCCGCCTCATCGCTGCGAGCGCCCTGGTATTGGTCTTGAGCGGTTGCGCAACGTTCTCGCAGGACGGCGGCCTCGATTCGGTATCCGCCCTTACCAAGGAACGCACGGGGCAAGATGTGCGCTTGCCGAAAGCCACCGGGAACGCCGATCCGGCGCGGGAAGAACTCGCCAGGCTCATGAAGTCTCCACTCTCCGCAGACGACGCGGTGCGCGTCGCGCTGCTTAACAACCGCGGCCTGCGCGCTTCGCTCGCCGGACTGGGTGTGGCGGAGGCCGATCTGGTCCAGGCTGGCCGGATGAGCAATCCGAGTTTCAGCTTCAGTCGCATGTCGGGTGGAGGGGAAACCGAGATCGAACGCAGTGTGATATTCGACCTCGTCGGCCTCGTGACCATTCCGATCCGCCGCGATATAGAGGCGCGCCGCTTCGAAAGCGCCAAGCTGGTCGCCGCCCTCGATGCCGTTAACTTGGCCGCGGACACGCGCAAGGCCTGGTTCAGGGCAGTCGCGGCAAGCCAGTCGACACGCTATGCCGAGCAGGTGCGCGAGGCTGCGCAGGCAAGCGCCGAACTGGCGCAGCGCATGGCCAGGGTTGGTAACCTGAGTGCGCTGGACCAGGCACGCGAACAGGCCTTCTCGGCCGAGGCGACGGCTCAGCTCGCACGGGCGCGGCACAATGCGACCGCCGCGCGCGAACAGCTTGCCCGCCTCATGGGGGTATGGGGCGAACATACGGCATTCCAGCTACCCGAGCGCCTGCCGGATCTGCCTGCGGCTCCCCGCGAAGCCACCAATATCGAATCGCTGGCCATGCAGCAACGCCTCGACGTGCGCCTGTCCAAAGTCGATACCGAATCGACCGCCCGCGCGCTCGGTCTGACGAAAGCAACGGGCTTTATCAACGTGCTTGACGCCGGTTATGCCAACGCCAGCAAATCAGGTACCCCGCGCGAGAACGGCTATGAGGTCGAGCTCGCGTTGCCGATCTTCGACTGGGGCGGCGCACGCGTCGCCAAAGCGCAATCGCTCTACATGCAGGCGGTGCACCGCACAGCGCATGCCGCAACGGTGGCGCGCTCGCAGGTGCGGGAAGCCTACTCGGCCTACCGGACCACCTATGACCTTAGCAAGCAGTACCGGGACGAGGTCGTCCCCCTGCAGAAAAAAATCTCGGAGGAGACCCTGCTTCGCTACAACGGCATGCTCGCGAGCGTGTTCGAGCTGCTGGCCGATGCCCGTACCCAGGTCACGGGCGTGAATGCAGCGATCCAGGCCCAGCGCGATTACTGGATTGCCGAGACCGACCTGCAAGCCGCCATCAACGGCAGCGGCGGTGCGTCGGTATCGCTCGGCGCTTCGAGCGCCGCCGAAGCCGCACCCGAACATTAAACAAGGATTAGCAAATGAGTTCTCGTCGAGACTTCTTCAGCGGCGCCGCAGCACTGGTAGGTGCCGGCCTCGTAACCCGCGCCGGTGCCGCCACGCTGCCGGAAGCGCCTAGCATGAGCAGTGCGGCGACCCAGCCGCCGCTGGTGCCGCCGAACGGACGCCCCTACAACCCGGTCGTCACCCTGAACGGCTGGACCCTGCCCTGGCGTATGAATAACGGTGTCAAGGAGTTCCACTTGATCGCCGAGCCAGTGGTGCGCGAAATTGCCCCCGGCATGAAAGCGAACCTGTGGGGCTACAACGGCCAGAGCCCGGGGCCGACCATCGAAGTGGTCGAGGGCGACCGGGTACGTATTTTCGTGACCAACCGCCTGCCCGAGCACACCAGCATCCACTGGCACGGACAGCGGCTGCCAAACGGCATGGACGGTGTCACCGGGTTGAACCAGCCAGGCATCCAGCCAGGTAAAACCTTTGTTTATGAGTTCGTCGCTCGCCGGCCCGGCACCTTCATGTACCATCCGCACGCCGATGAAATGGTGCAGATGGCAATGGGAATGATGGGGTTCTGGGTCACACACCCCAAGGATCCGCGCCAGCATGCGGTCGACCGCGACTTCGTCTTCCTGCTTAACGCGTATGACATCGAGCCGGGCAGCTACACGCCGCGGGTCAATGAGATGACGGACTTCAACCTGTGGACGATCAACAGCCGCGCCTTTCCCGGCGTCGACACGATGAACGTGCGCCAGGGAGATCGGGTGCGCATCCGCGCCGGCAACCTGACGATGACGAACCACCCGATCCACCTGCACGGCCACGAGTTCGAGGTGACGGGCACCGATGGCGGCTGGACCCGGCCGGAGTCGCGCTGGCCCGAGGTCACCACCGATATCGCGGTCGGGCAGATGCGCGCGATCGAATTCGTCGCAACCGACCTGGGGGATTGGGCCTTCCACTGCCACAAGTCGCACCACACGATGAACGCGATGGGACACAGCGTGCCGAACATGATCGGTGTGGACCACCGCGGCGTCGCGGAAAAGATCTCGAAGCTCGTGCCGGACTACATGGTCATGGGCGACAAGGGGGGCTCGATGGGCGACATGGAAATGCCGATTCCGGACAACACACTGCCGATGATGACTGGCCAAGGGCCTTTCGGCGGTGTCGAGATGGGCGGCATGTTCACAGTGCTCAAGGTTCGCAAAGACCAGAAGCCGGGCGACTACAAGGATCCCGGCTGGTACAAGCATCCGGCAGGCACCGTGGCCTACGAATGGAAAGGCGAGGCACCGGCCGCAGTGCGTAGCGGCTCGGCCGGCGGCCAGGCAATGCCCGCTGCGGGCAAGGGGCCGGAGGTCGAGGTGACCGTGCGCAAGCCGGCCGGCCACCAGGGACACCACTGATCACATCACGAAAAGGAGCAATCCAATGATTCAACGAATCCTTAACCGCGCCGCACTGGCTGCGACTTTGTGCATCCCGGTGGCCGCCATGGCTGCGGCCCCTGTCATCGACGTCTACAAGAGCGAGTACTGCGGCTGCTGCGAGGAGTGGGTCAAGCACCTCGAAGCGAACGGCATCAAGACCCGTGTGGCCAACGTTGCGAATCCTTCGGACTACCGCGAGCGCGGCGGCATTCCAGACGCGCTTGGTTCCTGCCATACCGGAATGGTGGGCGGCTATGCCATCGAAGGCCATGTGCCGGCGTCCGAGATCAAACGGCTGCTCGCGGAAAAGCCAAAAGCCAAAGGACTGGCCGTGCCCGCGATGCCGCTTGGCTCGCCCGGCATGGAAGGCCCGCGCAAGGATCCGTACGACGTTCTTCTGGTGCAGGCCGGCGGCCGTACGTCTGTATACAAGCATTACAACTGACCAAACCCAACCACGAAAGGAATCGACATGAACGTAATTTCCAAACTCGCAATCGCCCTCGTCATGGCAGCTGGCGCCGCAACCGCCTCCGCGCAGGAACACGCGCACGGCGGCCATGAGGCCCATGCCGGCCAGCAGGCGGCAGCGCCGACGCTGGTGGAAGCTGAAGTGAAAAAGGTCGACAAGGAGGCGGGAAAAATCACGCTTCGTCACGGAGACATCACGAACCTGAACATGCCGGGTATGACCATGGCATTTCGCACGAAGGACGCCGCGATGCTGGACCAGGTAAAGGTCGGCGACAAAGTCACCTTCGCAGCCGAGCGCGTCAATGGCGCGTTCACGATTGTCCAGTTGCAGAAAGCGCAGTAATCGACGAGGCAGGCCCAACGATCGAGCAGGCGGAAGTGCGGAGCATCCCGCACGCTTGCCTGCGGACGGTGGCTTCACGCTGGTGGCGGTGCGGGTGGCCGCAACCTCCCTCGGCCCGGTTTCGACGCCAACGGCGTCGAGCCGTCTCCTCAACACAAGGAACGAAAATGATAAGAAAAACGACAGCAGGACTCTTTCTGGCCGCTGCGATGACGGGTGCATCGGCAGGCGCCCTTGCCGCCTCGCCTACCGAGGCGCTTGCGGCCTTCCATGATGCCCTCGTCGCAGGAGACAAGGCCCGGGCCACCAGCCTGCTGGCAACCGACATCGCGATCTACGAGGCCGGTCATGTAGAACGCTCCCGCGAGGAGTACGCGGGCCATCATCTCGGGGGCGACATGGAATTTGCGAAGAACTCGACGCGCAAAGTACTCGAGCAAAACGAGCGCGTCGACGGCAACACGGCGGTCGTGTGGCAGGAAACCGAGACGACTGGCACCCTGCGCGGCAAGGCCATCCACATGCTCGGGACTGAAACGGCGGTTCTACAGAAAAAGGACGGCGCCTGGTCAATCGTCCACGTGCACTGGTCGTCCCGAAAAGCAAAGTAAAGCGGGGCATGCCCCGATCGTGCCCCTCCGGACCGATCGGGAGCGCCCCGGGCACCTACGCACCTATATCTTGAAGTCGTCGTACGCTACATTGGCGTCGTCCACCCCGAGAGAACGCAGCATCGTTCGGGTAGCCGACAGCATCGCCGGCGGACCGCACACGTAGAACTCGAGTGCACCGATATCCGGGTAGGTGCGCAGCAGCCCTTCCCGCACTGCATCATGTACGAACCCGCTGCACATGCCAGATTGGGCTGGTTCCTCCGACAAGACCAGGTGCCATTGGAAGTTGGCGTGCTGTTCGGCGAACGCTTGCATTTCCTCGACATAGGGGGCCTCGCGCCTGCTGCGTGCGCCGTACCAGAAATGAAGTGGCTCGCGGGCGCCCCGAGCGAGCAGCGCGTGGATCATCGCGCGCAGCGGCGCCATACCGGCTCCCCCGCCAATGAAAACCTTCTCGCGTGCGCCCGGCTTCAGGGCGAAGTCGCCAAACGGACCGCTGAAGCGCACTTCGTCACCGGACTTGAGCGTGTACATGTAGCCGGATCCCTTGCCCGGTGTCGCGCCCGGAACGAAGCGCACAAGGAAGGTCAATTCGCCGCCCGCTTGCTCCACCGGTACCGACACCGAATACGAACGCCGCACAGGGTTCGCATTGGCCAGCCGCCCTGGTCGCCCGACGGTGTGCCAGTCTTCGAGATGATCCTCGGGAATATCCAGATGGCTTGCGTCGCGCTCATAGGCAGGCACATGCAGCTGGACATAAGCGCCTGGGCGGCATTCGAGCCGGGTGTGCGGCCGTATCGTAAGCTCCCGCAGGAATGGCGTAATGGCCTTTGCGCCGGTTACCACGCCACTTTGTTCGGACATGAACGCTAAGATATCCCCGACATCGATGTCGACGCTGCGCCTGACCGGAAGGTTGCAGGCGAGCCTGAATCCCGCGTCAAGTTTTTGCGGCGACAACAACGCGCGGTCCGCGTCCGTTGGTGCCGGGACCTCGCCAGTGCAGCGGACCTCGCAAAGCCCGCAATTCTGTCCGCCACCGCAGTTCGACGGCAACTGCAGCCCGGCGCGGGCCAGCGCGTTGAATACCATCTCACCGTGCGCCGCCTCGATCGACCTTAGGCTGTTATTACTCCTGTCCACGAGATTGACCGTGCGGCTGCGGCGCCAGCCGCGTGGAACGAACTCGGCCAGGCGGATGCTGGTAAAGAGCAGCCAGACGCCGGTCAATGCCATCCACAAGCCGCCGATGGCACTGGAGACGAGCAACGGATTATTGAAGTTGGTGCGCTCGCTGTAGTCCATGATGTGGAGCATCCAGAACAGGTCGAACAGGCGCCATGTGCTGTTCCTGTGCTCGAGCACGGCGCCCGAGAGGTTCGAGACATACACGGAGGTCCCCTGCGCGTCGTCGAAATCGACGCGCCAGACCTGCTCCTTGTGGGCGCGCGTTTCTGGCGAATACGCGAGCAGGCGTGCCGGCGCCGGCTTTCCGGGTCCGGAATACGAGGCCAGGGCGATCTGCGTGGCGAGGCCGGCATCAAGCGTTATGGCCTTGCCTTCCCTCGCGCTCACCAGCCAGCTGCGCTTTTCGTTCTGTAGCCGGTACACCGGCCGGTCGAGGATCCAGCCTGAGGTGATCGCCATGACACTGTCTACGCTGGCAGCCAGGACGGCGTCCGCAGCAAGCGCACTGCGCGGCCATTCCGGTGGTGTCGGAGGCTTGATCCGGAATTCCCGTCCCTGCACCTTGTTTGCGTCCAGCAGACTCATCATGGCCCCGCTCGACATCCATAGCAGGAACTGGATGGCCAGGATCAGTCCCACCCACTTGTGGAGGCGTCGCATCCAGGGGCTCATGCTGTCTTCCTCCGGGTAAAGCTGTAGAACAGGAGCCATGCGCCGCTCAGGGCGAACAGCAGGCCCGTGATCGATGCCGTCCGCAACAGGGTATTGTTCACGTTTTCACGTTCTTCGTAGTCCATGATGTGGAACATCCAGAGGAAGTCGAACCATCGCCAGAGCTCGTGGCGCCGTGCTACCAGGTCGCCCGTATGCGGCGAGAAATACAGTGTGGTCTTGCCCGGCTCGTCGTAGTGGACGGCCCAGAGCGGCACCGGTCGGCTGCCGACTTCCCGTGGCGCCTTCGTTACCCATTCCACGCCGCGAATGCTGCCTTCCCCGACATAGGCAGCCTCGGCAAGCGCAACGATGTGTTCCCGGTCGAGCGGGCTGATTTTTACACCATCCGCCGCGTTTACGAGGTTGGCTTGCTTTCCTTGCTTGATCTCGTATACCTCTTTTCCGAGAAGGTTTTTCAGGCGAATGGAAGTAATCCCGGGGTAGACCTCGTGCAGCCGGCCCAGTGGGACCCGGCGGCCGCCAGGATTGAGCCGTTCGGTCGGCACGTGCGCCAAGTGGTCGCCGTGAATGACTTCCAGCGGTACCACCACCATATACAGGCCGCTGATCATCCAGAACAATGCCTGCACGCCAATGACAAGGCCGATCCATTTATGGGCGCGCCGCACCCAGAACGCTAATTGCATAGTAGTAAAAAATTGGTTGAGTTACCCGGCTGCGGTGGTCGGCCCCGCAGTATATGCGGGGCCGGCCTGACTGCGGGCCAGCGGTTAGAACCGGTAGCCCAGGCGGACGTGCCAGCGGCGTCCGAGCAGGTCATAGGTCATCGTGTCCGTATTCCCGTCGGTCCAGCTCTGGATGTACGGAGGACGCTTGTCGAACAGGTTGTCGATGCCGAAGGAAATCGCGAGCGCCTTGTTGAAAGCGTATTTCACGCTCGCGTTGTGATAAGCCACACTCGGCGCGCGCGCGCCGATATCGCCAGGAGCGGCATTGATGTCCTCGGCCGACCCGATGTACTGGACCGTATACGAGCCCGCCCAGGGGCCGTTTTCCCCCGACAGGGACATGTTCGAACGCCACTTGGCATAGCTGCCGCGCCCGCCCGTAATCTTGCCGGCGTATTCGATGGTGTCGCCACCAGGGAACGGCGTGACGTCGAAACGCTGGAGCCGCGAGACATCGGCCGTGAAGGACGAGTTCCATCCGAAGAGCTTGAAATCGACCATCGCGCCGACATCCACCCCGGAGACGCGCTGTTGCGCCGCATTTTCCGGCTGCGAGGAAAGGAAATTGATTTCCCGGGTCTGCGGGTCGCGCGTGAAGCTCGATGGGCTGCAGAAAATGTGGGCCAGGCCCGGCGAGTTGTAGCACACTGCCAGCTTGGTGGAACCGGGCACGGTCTCGATCGCGTTGTCGATCTCTATGTTGAAGTAATCGACCGTGAATGTCAGCGTTTTCGACGGCGTCCAGACCGCACCGACGGTGAAGGTGTCCGCCTCTTCGGGCTTGAGGTTTCGATTTCCTCCGCCGGTCGTCAGGATCGAGGGGCCGAACTGCCTGAAGCCGGCCGGCACGCCGGAGGCCTGGCAGTTTTTGTAGACTGCCAAGTTCGGGTCCAGCGTATTCCAGTTATTGCAAGGATCGGTTGTCGTAAGGTTGCCCTCGGATACGCCGCCGAAGAGCTCTGGCACGGTCGGCACGCGGAACGCAGTCGACATGTTGGCGCGCATCTTCAAGGCACGAGTGATCTGCCAGTCCAATCCCAGCTTGTAGGTCCCTTGCGACCCGAACAAATCATAGTCCGAGTAGCGAGCTGCGGCGTTCAAGGTCAGTGAATCGACGAACGGCAGCTTGGCGAGCAAAGGCACTGCCAGTTCTGCGAACACCTCACGCGCGCTGTATTCACCGGCGATCGGATCCTGGGCATTGGTGTTGGCCGAACCCGAAACAATCAGGCTGTCCGGATCACGCCATCCCTTTTCGCGGCGGTATTCGAAGCCTGACGCAAAGCCGACTGCACCTGCCGGCAGCGAGAACAACTCGCCGCTGATGCTGGCGTTGAAACTCTTCTGATCGTTACCGCCATGGTCCCGCGTTGTGAAGTGAATATAGTCGAGCGCTGCCTGGCTGAGATTGCCGTATCCAAGGTAGTTGCCGCAAGGCGCGGCAGTTGGACTGGTGCCGCAGGTTGCCGCACTCAGGGTCGCATCCACGCGGTCGAGGTTGATGATGTTGGTCATGCCATCGACGCCCGTGTTGCGTCCCCAGTTCAGCGAGGCCGACCAGTCCCACTTTTGCGCGAACGTGCCCTTCAGGCCTGCGACGACACGGAAGGTGTTGGTCTCCTGGAAGAAGTAGCGCGGCCCAACCTCCGCCACGCGGCGACGTTCCAGGATCAGGTTTTGCCCGGTAGGGTTGGTCGGGTGATTTGCCGCGATCGCGATCGGCCGATAGATGCCAATCGCGCCAGGCGTGGCCAGCTGTTCCGACTGACGGTTCGTGAACATGAGCTCGGTGAATCCATCGACCGAATCGCTCAGGTGCATGTTGCCGAAGGCGCTGACGCCGATCCGCTTGATCGGGTTGACGGCATTCAGGAACGGATTGCTGTTGTAAGCGTGCTTCGCGGCATTATAGGTCTCGAACCCACGCGGGTTACCGTTTGGGTCCTGATTGAAATTGATCCGTCGGCCGTCCGCCAGGCGTGCCCGGCCGCCGATGGTGGACGAACTGCCAGAGCAGACCAGTTCGCCGTCCTCCTCGAAAAGAGCGCATGGAGCGCGGCTCGCCAGATTGACCGCTCCGCTTTCAGAATAATTCAGCGAGGCCATCACGCTTCCGCGCTCGCTACGCGTTCCCCAGACGAGGTCGGCCGATTTTTCATCGCCGTCGCCACGCTCGGTTTTACCATAGCGAACCGATGCCTCAACGCCGTCGATTGCCTTCTTGGTGATAATGTTCACGACGCCGGCAACCGCATCGGCACCATAAATGGCCGAGGCCCCGTCCTTCAGGACTTCGATGCGCTCGATCATTGCGACCGGAATCATGTTCAAGTCGACCGAACTGTTGGCTCCGGTGCCTCCAGACACGACACGCCGGCCGTTGAGCAGCACGAGCGTGCGGTCGATTCCCAGGCCTCGCAGGTTGACCTGCGTGGTGCCGTAGCCATTGCTGGTCCAGTACGCGCTACTCTGGTTGCCCGCGGTGCCGGCGGACGACGGCAGACGCTGCAGGAGGGTTTCGATCGAAATCGCCCCCGAGCGCTGGATCGTTTCTGCATCGATCACGGTAACTGGGCCAACACCTGAAACCTGCTCCTGCCGCAGATTGATGCGGCTGCCGGTGACCTGTACGCGGGCCACGCTCGCATCTTCGGGGGTGCTACCCCCTGCCGCAGGCTGTTGCGCATAGGCACTCTGCAAGAGCAGAAGTGCGAGCGCGGTCGTCGTCGTCGGTATGTACTTGTGAGTCATTTACCCTCCAGGTTACTTTTTATGAGAAGCCGGGCACTATCCGCACGGCCAGGACGCCAGTTTCGATACACCAAGAGACCACGACTCAAGTTGTATAGACATATTCAGTAAGGGTTAATGTAGACCGAAAATGGATTTTTAGCATCATAAATTAATTTATCCGTGTAACGACAACATAAAATTTTGCCTATCGCGAAAAGTCCGTTCCTTATGTGGGAAAATCGTGCGGTTGCTGGGATGGGCGTTCAGCAGGCGCGGCAGGCCAGTTGCGCCCTCCACTGTCGTAGCGCTGACCCGAACATATCGACCGGACACCAGGTTAAGGTACCTCTCAACTAATGAGTGACCTGTGCCGCAGCGCGGGCAGAGGGTCTTTGGATGCGACCTGCGACTGCCGCTCATGCCTTGAAGCAGCTGCGCACGACCCGTCGAGCACTGGACGCTGTCAGGAATCAGAGACGTGCGGGGCCCTTAGGTCGAACGCCTGGCGGGCACTTATTCCGGCACAGCGACACTTGCTGCTACCGCGGCGACTGTAGGTGTCAACCAAAGCGCTGGATATCGGAATCGATTTGCGCGTGCGAAAATAGCTATTCGCGCTACAACATATCTGAGGCAAACAGTGGAAGAGGTTATCGTTCCGGATTCTGTTATGGAGTTGCTTGCAATGGCAACCGGCATTCTGGCCGTCGTTGTCACTGGTTTCGTTATATACGGAGTTCATGCAAGACGTACGAGACGCAAGATATTGAAAGCAGCTAGGTCTTTGCAACCAGCACCGCGCGAAATCCGGACGACTTCGGGGCGTAGGAAGAAACGCAAATGAGCTGCCGAGACGGCACAGCCTTAGCTTAAAAGTGGACGTTCAAGAGAGCAAAGCTCCGACGGCATGCAGTCTGCGCAGCTTCCGCGCAGATGGTGAATGTCATTTTTCTGGCAATCGCGCGGTACGCCATATCGCCCAGGCCCCAACGGCCCTATTCCCCATTGCTCGGCGTTACAATGTATTTTATTTACTGAACGACCGGAGTCATTTTTGAGTCTCGACACAGGTGCCCCAACCGTACACCAACAGCAGCGGTTAATCGAGCAATGGCGGGCAGACAATGGCGGTTCCTACCAGAGCTGGTTCATGTGGGACGAACGCCTGAAGAACTTCCGATCAATTCGACGGGGCCTCCAGGCCGTTGTAAAGGAAATACGCGAGAACACCTTCGGCGTTGCCTATCGAGGGTCCATCGCTCGAAACTGTCGTCCACTCGATTGCTGAACAGCGCCAGATATTCAAGGGCGCCGATCACGCATTCCTGTGGAAACCGAAACTGCGGATCCCTGACATTTACGAGAGCCGAAACAATCAGCTCGCGTTCGGGCGATTTCTCGACACCTGTTTGTGCTGCGAGCGTGAAGACGACGTCGTCAAGGCTGTCCAACTTCTGGACAGTGTGCAGATCAAAGGGCTGGGTCCTGCATGCGCCAACCTTCTGTACTTCCTGCACCCCACCATTGTCCCTCCCAACAATACCGCGATCGTCAAGGGTTTCAACGCATTGTTTGGTGCGAATGTGAAACTCGGTCGTTGGAGCGAATACCTGGCAATGCGCCGCCGCGTGATCGAATTTAACGAAACCCATCGCAAGCGGCTCTCCAACGACCTAGGCGCAGTCGCAGGCTTGCTGTTCGATATCGGGACGGGGCGCTACGCGCTCGAAGCCGGCAGCTCTCTCTCGGTAGACTGGAAAGCAGACCTGGCAAAGGTGCACCAGGAAAGTACCGCTGCGGCAAAGGCAAGGCAGGCCGCGTCGGAAAACGACCAAAGTCATACCCAAGTCCAAGGATGGCTGCGAGATCTTGGCTTGTCTCTTGGGTACCGGGTCTGGATTGCGAATAACGACAAGGGGCGGGAATACGCCGGTGGCAGGCTGGGCGACCATTGCCTCACTGAGCTTCCGCAGTTCATTCGCTCGAGCCCGGCATGCGACACGATCGCACTCATTGACGTTCTCTGGTTGGACCCGGGAAGCCGAAAGATCGCAATGGCCTTTGAAGTCGAGCACAGCACAAGCATTTACTCCGGCATCGTCCGGATGCTCGATCTCGCCCTCGGGGTTCCGGAACACGACGGATCGACCTTCTTCCTGGTTGCCCCGGATGCACGCGAGCAGGATGTCCGCAACCAGTTCGCTCGTCCGGCCTTTTCCCGGGTGAGCGAACTCGACGTGCGCTACATCAGTTATGGCGAGCTGGCCAAGCATCGCGACGCGATAGCGCGTTTCGGCCACGGTGCGAAAGGCGTCTTGGCAATTTCGACCCCGCTGACGAGCTGAGTCGATCCGTTGCAGTCAGTCTGGCTTGTTCACGCACACGTCCCGTACCTCCGGGCCTGACTCAGTGTGCGTGCTCAGCTTCGGGCGCTGGCTTGGGCGACGTCGCATGGTCCATGTTTCGCATGCCGCGTGGATGTTCGCCCTCACCTTCGGCATGTCCCATTCCGTCGTGCGCGTCTTGGCCCGACTCGCCTTCGTCATGGCCGGCGCCTGCACCGGCATGGGAATGCCCGGAGCTCTTGGCAACCATAGCGCGGTACCCCTGGGCATCGAGGCTCGGTAGTTGCTGCAGGAACCCGACCATATTCCAGATTTCTTCGTCGTTCATGCTTTTGCCCCAAGCCGGCATGCCCGATGTTTTTATCCCATGTTTGATCGCCCAAAACGCCTGTCCTGGTTCAAAGCGGGTTTTCGAAAGATTGGGGGGCGCCGGATATAGGCCCCTGCTCAGCTCGGTCTCCGCCATACCCGGGGCCAGATGGCATTGCACACACATGGCGTTATAGTTTCCCGCGCCCTTGACTGTCCGGCCAGGGTCCTTGAAGACAGGTACCTTGATGTTTTGCGCGCGTACCTCGATGGAGCGTCCGCGCATATAGTCGAGCATTGAATAGACTGGTGCGGAGTGTTGCGCATCGGCGCCGAAGTCATATACGCCCAAATGCGCGAACAGGCCAAAGGCCAGGGTGCCGCCTGCAAGCAGGATCGCTGTCGTCGCCAGGACGTGTTTGGTGATTGGTTTCATACGCTCTTCCGTTTTCAGTTTGCTGCACCATCCAGGAGCACTCTCCGGGTAGAAGTCTGAACAGGAACGTGCGCCCCCCCAAGTACGGCGCGGTGTCATAGACTGCACGCCGCGGCCACGCGTCGCCTTCGATGCCCCCGCCCGCTCTTTGCGGGCTCTGTTTCGGTCGCTACCGGTCCAACCGCCCGGTGCACGACCGTGTGCGTGGTGTCGGGGCGCGCGACCTTATGTGTATCAGTTCTGATAAAGCGGATTCTGCCCGACAAATACTTGTACTGCGTATGTATTAATCCCTTTCGGAGCGAACAGCGCGAGGTCAAGCCAACCTTGGGGACGTTCGGTGTCGAACTGCCATGCGAAGACTTTTCCTTCCACTTCGAACTTGACGATATCCCCCTGGTTCACATTTATATACCTTGTCTGCGGGGCAATCGTGACCGTGCGTGTTGCAGCGGAAACAGGCGAACTCATTCCGATTTTGCGGATGTCGTCATGCGGGCCATCATGTGCAAAAACTGCCTGTGCAAGCGTTAGAGCGGAGAAAAAAGCTACGCTTCGTTTTGTAGAGTAAAACATTTTTGGTTCCTTAGCATTTCCTAATTAAATACAGCGTGCCCACGACATAATTATAGGTAGCAAAGTGAACGGCTCAATTACTCGTACATTACATTCAAATTACGTCACGACCGGTCTAAGCCAATCCCGTTATTCATTTTCTAAATCTGGTGGCACAGAGCGCGAGGTAACGCCCCTCTGTGCCGACGGACACAGAAAAGAGCGCCAGGCCGGTTCAGTACCCGCAGCCGTGCGCCTCAGATTGATTCGGTAGAAAAACGGCCACGTCGCATGATTGCTAACGTGGTCGGCGACTATTGCAACTGAAGTGATTCGGAGCCTAATCGGCAGGTCAAGCGCCTGTCGCCCCCCAACAATCACATCGCGCTTGGAGGCTGCTGCGAGACGAGGAACGCGGCGGCGGCCAGCGCGCCGAGGACCGCCACGGCTTCCAGACGCAACACGAAGCGTACGGTGCGCTGGCCCTCAGCCGAGTTGGCGGCGGCCGGCAGGCCAAAGAGTTTGTTATAGCCGCCCAGCGCGATAGCCAACACTACCAATATTACTTTCACCAGCAGCGTGATGCCGTAGTCGGTGCCGACCAAGTGCTCGGCAGTCCCGACACGGTGCCAGGCACTGTATAGACCCGTAGCGACGATGGCCGTCACCGCGACCATGGCCGCGTTGGACATCGCATCGAGATAGGCAGATATCTTTGACCTGTCGACCTCTCCACGGTCGAGGACAAACCAGCCCGACACCATCACCATGCCGACCCAAAGCGCGATGGCGAAGAGATGGATGCTTTCAGCCGCAAGCGGCAGGCTCACGAACCCCTGCTCGCCCGCATGGCCCATCGAGGCTCGGGTAACAGTGAACACGGCAAGCAGCAACAAGACTGCTCCATCCGCATTGCGACCGGGACGATGGATGAGCCGAGACAGAAGCAGTAGCGCGATCGCCGCCAGGCCAACAGCCCCGGCGTGCCCGAGCGAGGTCGTGGCAAGCATTGTCCAGAGCATCGGACCTGCTTCAGACAGCTGGAACCCGCCCATGACTGCGGTAGCAGCCCAGAATGCAGCCGCGCTCGATGCTATTACCAGTCCGGCTGCCGCTAGGTCGAGCTGGCGCATGGCCTCCTGATAGCTCGCCGCGGGTACGTTCGCCGCTTGCAACCAGCGGCGCCCAAACCAGGACCCGACCAGCCAGGCAAAGCCGAAGTCGACCAACCAGGCTGAGGTCACCTGCAGCAGCGCAACGCGATCCAATTACTTCACCGTGAACGAGAACTCGCCGGTGCGACGATGCCCATCGTGGCCCGCTACTGCCCACTTGACGGTGTAAGCGCCGGCAGCCAGCGTCGGGGTCTCAAGACGCAGGACGGCCGGACTATCGACGTCCACGGTGGCCTTGGCGGCAGTCACGGCTTTGCCCGTACTGTCGTTGAGGCGGACAGTGCTGAATGCCTGCTCGATTTTCTCGTTGAAGGTCAGCGAGATCTGTTTCGGTGCGCTCGCGACAGTGCTGCCTGCCAGAGGATCCGATGCCTTCAGGCTGGCATGGGCGGACGCAAACGGGCTCGCAAATACTGACGCCGCGAATGCCGATGCGATCACGATCGATTGGAATGCTTTCATCTTGTTACTCCTTCACTGGTTGTGTACCGGTTGAGGTGCCGATGTGGCGCCCCAGCGCTCCTTCGCTACATGCCTTGCTGCGGGCACATATATTTCATGAGGCTATTATAGGGAGCCATTCATACGGGCAAATGACCCGAAAATTACATTCGCATTACAACGAGGCCATCTGCATGGAATAAGCGAGTGGTCAAAGTCCGGCGCTATTGGCGCCGGCATCGGTAGTGGCCGGCATGCCAGGGTCTGGTGCTCGTCTATAACAAGTTACGATCAGGCCGGCAAGAATCCATACGCGATCCGATATCCGCGACGTATGGCAGGATCGAGATTGAGCGATCGGATCGACGCATGAGCGTGTGCCGGCCAATTCAAGTATCCGTTCGGCGATCAGGGAAAAATAGTTCGAAACGCGTCGAACCTAGCTCGCTGCTTGCACGGACCCGGCCCCGGTGGAGCGTCATGATGGACCGAACGATCGCCAGTCCCAGGCCTGCCGACCTGGCGGCACTGGAGCGCGATCTGTCAGCCCGGTAAAAGCGGTCGAACAGCCGCGGCAGATCTGCGGCGCTGATGCCGACGCCCGGATTAATGACCGTTATGCGCATCCCGCCATCCGCTGCGGAGGCTTCGAGCCAGATTGTGCCGCCGTTGGGCGTGTACCGAACCGCATTAGCGACAAGATTGTTCACCGCGCGCCGCAGCAGATGCAGGTCTGCAAGGACGGTGCCGCTCGCCCGGACTTTGATACCGATCCCCGCTTCCGCTGCAGGGGCCTCGAAATACTCCGCGATCTGCTCGAGCGCCTTGTTCGCATCGAGCTGTTCCGTGCTCAGCAATATTTCTTCGTGGTCCGCCCGCGCCAGGAAGAGCATGCTCTCCACCATGCGCGCCAGACGCTCGAACTCTTCATGATTCGATGACAGGAGGTTCTGGTACTCCTCGTTTGTTCGGGGCTGGGACAGTGCAACCTGCGTTTGCACCATCAGATTGTTGAGCGGCGTGCGCATGTCGTGTGCCAGATCGGCAGAAAACTGCGACAGATGTTCGAAGCTCTTTTGGAGACGGTCCAGAACGGCGTTAAAGGCATCAGCCAGCACGAGTAGCTCATTTGGCGCGGTCGCCGCGTCGAGCCTCACGGCGAGGTTATGCGCCGTCACCTTCCTGGCCTGGTCAGCCAGTTGCCGTACCTGCCGCAGGCCGCGCTTTACCAGCAGAAAACCCATCAACGCGGTGAGAATCGCTCCTCCGATCGCCGCGGCCATCACCTTCAGCCGATATGCTGCAAGCAGCGCGGAACGGTCGTACGGCGTCCTCGCCAAAACGATGCGCACGACACTTCCGTCGGCAGCCTCGCCCAGTGCCGCCAATATCCTCAGCCCTCCGCCTCCGACCTCGTTTTCGCCAATAACATCATTTGCAGCCGGCGCACGTGCTGTAGCGACGGCATTAGCAGGGATGGTAAAGTTCCTCCGACCGACATTGCGCAGCAGAGGCCGTCCATCGGTCGTTTCGATCGCAAGAAGGTAGCCACCGTGGATGTCGACGGCGTCCAGGAACTGGTGGGGATGCTTGCTCACGTCAGTCACTGTCGCAGTCTCGTCGAGCAGGTGGCGTATCAGTGAAATCCTGTCAATCAGGTCGGCATCGTCGCGCTCTTGCAGCTGGCGCGCTAGCGCTTGGTACAAGTAAATACCCACGGCCGCGAATACCACGACAGCAATCGCAGCGAACAGCGCCCCGAGCTGCATCGTAAGGGAACGCTTCCAGGCGCTCACCCCCGGTCTTCCAGTACATAGCCCATGCTGCGCACCGTATGGATGAGTTTCGCGGTGTACGGGTCATCGATCTTCGCGCGAAGCCGTCGGATCGCGACGTCGACGACGTTGGTTTCGCTGTCGAAGTTCATGTCCCAAACTTGAGAAGCGATGGCCGATCGCGACAACACTTGTCCCGCGCGCTGGGCCAGCACGTGGAGCAGGGCGAACTCCTTTGCGGTGAGATCGATTCGGTTTCCCATCCGGGTGACGCGATGTTTCGGTACATCGATCTCGAGGTCGGCAATCTGGAGGACTTCCAGTTCACGGATGGGGCCACGCCGCAGCAGCGTCTTGATCCGGATGAGTAGCTCCGCAAAAGCGAAGGGTTTGACGAGATAGTCATCCGCTCCCAGCTCGAGCCCCTTGATACGATCAGCGAGCGCGTCCCGTGCGGTCAGGAACAAGACCGGCGTATCAAGGCTCTTCCTCAGCGCACTAATGACCTGCCACCCGTCGAGTCCAGGGAGCATGACGTCCAGCACAATCAGATCGTAATGCATGGCGGTGGCCGCAGCGAGCCCTTCTGTTCCGCTCCGGACCAGGTCGACAACGAAACCGGATTCGCTCAATCCCTTCTGGATATAGTCACCCGCTTTGGGCTCATCCTCGACAACTAATAGACGCATGTTGATTCCGTAACACTACTTTGGGGCAGACCTATTCTAGGGGCGACGCGTAAGAGAAACATGGCGGCGGAATGACCCCAACATTACATCTGGATGACAGAATCATTACATTTCGAGCTTTCGCGCCTGGGGGCATCGGAATGCACCGGCCGTTTGCTTGAAGTATAACCGGCACGGCTTCTCGCCCGGTACTGTGCAGCCAACCTCTGAAAAAACGGATCACTCGACGTATGAACCCGACCTTCCTACTCGTGTTAGTTCGCTTGCGTTGGCTGGCTGTCTGCATGGTTGTTCTATCCCATGTTCGATTCATTCTGTTCGCCAATTTTTCTCAACTAAATGAAACGACACCGCTTTTAACGCTGTACTATTTCCTGACGAGCTACGGGCATGAAGGCTACGCGCTATACATGCTGGTGAGCGGAGTGCTGCTAGGGGGGACATCGTATCGAAGATGGCATGCAGACCGTAATGCTTCCGGCCATTTTAAGGCCCGGATGCTCTGGTTCTATGCTTTATTGGCGCCCGCGCTGGCGATCGGAGCAGTGTTCGATATGTTCGGGAGTCGAGCTTTGGGCGCGTCTGGAGCCTACGCGCATTTTCACGAATTCTCCCCCGCCTTCGATCTGGGCGCCTTTACCGCCAATTTCCTGATGTTGCAGCGCTTTCTTGCACCTGGACTTGGGAGCAATGCCACGCTCTTTATTCTCGCGTTCGAATGTTGGGCATACCTGTCGCTGGCAGCTTACGTCCTTCCCAGCCGCCGCCGGCTTGCCACGCTGGCGGCCACTTCCATGGTCGTGGCTGCCATCGCCCTCGAACCGGAGTTCGCGGGATACCCGATGCTATGGCTGCTTGGGCTGGTACTCGCAAAAGCGAGTGATTGGCCGCGACCTTCGCGTGCCACGGCCTGCCTGGTATTTGTCGGCACCCTGCATATTTCGCGATTCGGTGGCGCCGGACTGGCCCAAATGCCCGAGCACTACGTGCCAGTGTTCCGGCTGTTGCTGGATGTGCAGATGGGACTAGGTTGTGGGGCACTCCTGATGGCGTCGAGGGCGTGCGGCCGGCAGCGCTCAGGCCAGGCGAGCCTTACTTGGCGGCTGGCCCGGCACTTTCCCGGTGCACACGTCGCAATTTTCGCGACGCATTTCCCCTTCATGATGTTCATTGCCGCCGCCGCCAACCTTGGCTTGGGCTTGCCGATCGCCGGCTCCCCCTCGCCGTTGGCTTTCGCCGCATTCGTCTGCCTGGTGATCGCGATCTACGTGTATGGGTTCGCGTTCAGTCGCCTCGCATTTTTTATCTCGCAGCGGCTACGCGGGCGCCCTGCGGGGCGAGTCAGGGTTGCTGCCCGACGGTCCCCCTCCAAAGCGCTGGGGGCTTCGGTTACCAGTAGAGAGCGTTTGTGAAAATCGACTGCGTGGAGCGCCCTCCATTGCCACCCTGCTAACCGACACAGAGCCGCGCTGTACCCTAGCGGAGAGTGCCGCGCGGTCCTGTTGTCTTTTTCATAGTCCTTTGAATCAGGCGCTGGCGCCCATCGAACCCATCCGGCGGCACTCCTCGGCGCAGCGGCGGCAAGCAGCGGCGCAATCCTGGCAGTGCTGCATTGAGTGCTTGGCGCACTCGTCCGCGCACATGTCGCAGATCGCGGCGCAAGCCTGGCAAATCGCGTTTGCGGCCTCGCCTCCGCGGGCCATCACCCCGGCAGCGACGCGACAGATCTGCGCACAGTCGATGTCCAGCGCAATGCAGCGCGCCATCATCTTGACGTCGTCCTCCTGCAGGCAGGCCGACGCGCACATGTCGCAGGCATCGGCACAGTCGTTACAAGCGGCGATACACGATTCGAATTTCTGGTTATGCATGATGTACTCCTTTGTTGGAATGATTAAAGTAACAACTCCCTCTCAGGTCCATCGGCGGCTTCGCCGCAGGCGTGTCTCCAGACGCGCCCGCTGGCCCTGCCGCGCTCGTTCCCTTCAGTCTTTCAATACCAAAGGCGTAATCCGGCGACGGCACGGAAGGTTGTGGCGTCCTCGCCGCGCGCTCTTGCCAGGTCGGCGGTGCTGCCTAGCCTGCGGTTCCATGTAACGCCGGCGTAGGGCGCGAACTGGCGCCTGATCTCGTAACGCAGGCGCAGCCCGAACTCAATGTTAGACAGGCCAGTCCCCGTTCCGCGACCTCGATCGGCGCGGCTGTACAGATTGCCCTCGAGCTGAGGCTCGAGGATAAGCCGTTGCGTGAACAGCACTTCGTAACGGGCATCGAACCGGGCAGCAAATTCGCCTCCGGGACGCGCGTAGGCAGTTGCCTCCACGTCGAACCAGTACGGCGCCAGACCGCGCACGCCGGCAGCAAGCCAGTTGCGGGACCCGCCCCCGCCCGTATCGTGGCGCACGCCGAGCTGGGTACTCCAGAAGGGGGCAAAGGCGCGATCCCAAAGGGCCTCGGTGCGCAAGGACTCGAGCCGGCCGCCCGTACGCTCGCCCTGGGCCTTCAACCACACTTTGTTGTAGTCCCCGCCGTACCAGGCTTCGGCGTCGAGATTCTGGCCGTGCTCGCCGTCGCCGCGCGACAGTTCGGCGCTGTCGATAAGTACGCGTCCGAAGGGCATGTCGTCCATCATCGCGTTGCCAGGCAGCTTGGCGTGACGCGTTCCTTCGCCGTAGGCGTTCGGGTCGCGTGCGTCGGCAGGTGCTTTACCTCCCTGCATCGGCCCCATCTGCATCGAGCCCATCGCTTCCCCCGTGCCATGCGTCATCGCTTGCTGTGGCTTGGCCCCGGACGATGCCTGCGCCGACGGGGGCATCGTCATTTGCGAGTAATCCATGCCCGACTGATCCTTTGCTGGCTGTTCGCCGGCGGGCTTGGTTGAATCGAGCTGCCGCGGCATCGAGTGGTCCATCTGCGAATGGTCCATGCCCTGCATCGGCTGCTGCTGCGACATCGGCGCTGGCACCGCCGGCGCAGGGACCGGCATCGTCATCTGCGAATGGTCCATTCCGGAGTGATCCATGCTCGACTGGTCCTTCACCGGCTGCCCTGCCGCAGGCTTCCTGGCATTGGACTGCCGCGGCTTGGCCTGGCTCATCTTCGAATGGTCCATCTGCGAATGATCCATTCCGGTCATGTCCTGGGCAGGCCCGTCCTGCGAGTTGCCTGGCGGATTTGCGGTCCGAGACGCGGTAGTCTGCGCCTGCGCGCATTGGTTGGCAATGAGCGCGCAAAGCAGCAGCGGAAGCCCTCCCCTTGTCATTATTTGCTTATTCATGATACGACCACCTCCCTGAACATTCCCGCCTCCATGTGGTACAGCAAGTGGCAGTGATAAGCCCAATGGCCTGGGGCGTCGGCGGTCACCCGATAGGTGACGCGTTGCGCCGGCTGGACATTGATCGTGTGCTTGCGAACCTGGAACTGTCCGTCAGGCGACTCCAGCTCGCTCCACATCCCATGAAGGTGGATGGGGTGGGTCATCATCGTGTCGTTCACGAGGACGATGCGCAGGCGTTCTCCCGCGCGGAAATGAATTGGCGTCGCTTCGGAGAACTTCTGCCCGTCGAACGACCACATGAACCGGTTCATATTGCCGGTCAGGTGAAGCTCGATCTCGCGTGTCGGTTCGCGCGGGTCGATCGGGCCGCCGATCGTACGCAGGTCCGCATAGGTGAGGACACGGCGCCCATTGTCTCGAAGGTTAATGCCCGGATCGTCAAGATTGGTACGGGGCATGTCGACATGCATGTCGACGCCGGGACCATACTCCGTCCTGGCATGCGTGACCTTTGGCGCTTGCCCGGAATTCTGCGTGCCACCGCCCATCGGCATTTCCTGCTTCGAACCCGACTGCATGTCCCCCATCTTGCTATGGTCCATGCCCTGCATGTTCATCCCTTCCATCTTGCTATGGTCGATGCCCTGCATGCTGCCCGCTCCTTGAGACTTCCCCTGGTCCATGCCCTTCATGCCGGCCATCCCAGGCATCCCGGCCATCGACATGGCGCCCATCATGTCCGTCATCGTCAGCCATCCGGCCGGATCGACTTCCGGTACCGGCGCCTGCATGCCGGCCCGGGGGGCCAGGGTTGCGCGGACAAAGCCGGAACGACCAATCGACTGCGCAAAGATCGTATAAGCCTTGTCTTCCTGGGGTTCGACGATCACATCGTAGGTTTCAGCAACGGAAATGCGGAACTCATCGACGGGAACCGGTTCAACATCCTGGCCGTCGGCTGAAACCACCGTCATCTTCAGGCCCGGAATCCGAACATCGAATATCGTCGTCGCCGCGCCGTTAATAAACCGCAGACGCACTTTTTCCCCTGGCCGGAACAGCCCTGTCCAGTTCTTCGCCGCCGGCATCCCGTTGATCAGGAAATGCAAGCCTCCGCTGACGTTGCGGCTCGCCGTTACATCGCTGAAGTCGGTCGGCATCATGCGCATGCTGTTCCACATCTTGCGCTTGTCCACGGCCGGGCCTAGTCCCATCGACCGGATATCGCTGAAGAACTCCCCAAACGTCGGCTGGTTGTTGGCGAAGAAGTCACTCATCTTTTTCAAATTCGCGAACACCCGCTCGGGGTCTGAATCGGTCCAGTCGGACAGCATGACGACGTAGTCGCGATCCGTCGGTACCCGCTCGCCCCCCTTGGGCGTGATGACAATCGGGCCGTAGAGCCCGGTCTGTTCCTGGAAGCCCGAGTGGCTGTGGTACCAGTAAGTCCCGCTCTGTTTGACCTCGAAACGATACACGAAGGTCTCCCCCGGACGGATGCCCGAAAAGCTTATTCCAGGAACCCCATCCATCTCTGCCGGCAGCAAGATGCCGTGCCAGTGGATCGAGCTCGTGTCGGGCAGGCGGTTGGTCACCCTGAGGGTGACCGTGTCGCCTTCGCGCCAGTACAAGGTCGGCGCCGGTACTCGGCCATTGACAGCGGTTGCAATCCGCTGAGCTCCCGAAAAATTAACGGGCGTCGCTCCGATCTGGAGATCGAATTCGGTCCCCCTCAGGGCCCCAGGATCGGTCTCGGCGGCAAACAGCCGCGCCGGACTGAGCCCGGCCACGCCGGCGGCAGCTCCCACTCCTTGCAGTATGCGGCGGCGCCAGGTATTGACGCCGCTTCCTGCACTATCATCGCGTTGCATGAATCCTCCCTCTTCGATTAATTAAGCACTTGGTGTTGGTAAGCTGCGTGCCTTGGTGCCGCCGCGCAGACGCAACGCGTTGGTGATGACTGATACGGAGCTCAGGCTCATGGCCAGGGCCGCGATCATTGGCGAAAGAAATTGACCTGTGACTGGGAACAGCAGTCCGGCGGCCAACGGAATGCCAAGTGCGTTGTAGACGAAAGCGAAAGCCAGGTTCTGCCGCATGTTGCGCACGGTCGCGACCGATAACTCGCGTGCTCGCGCGATCGAGCGCAGGTCGCCTTTTACCAGTGTCACATGGGCGCTATGGATCGCGACGTCGGTCCCCGTCCCCATCGCGATGCCGACGTCGGCCCTGGCCAGTGCCGGCGCATCGTTGATGCCGTCGCCCACCATCGCGACGATCTTGCCCTGCCTTTGCAGGCGTTCAACGAGCTCGAGCTTGTCGCGCGGTTTCACTTCGCCATGAAATTCTTGGATACCGAGCTTGCCGGCCACGCTGGCGGCCGTCGCCACGCCGTCGCCGGTTGCCATGATGATGGTCAGGCCGGACTGGCGCAGGCTTGCCAGGGCTTCCGGCGTCGACGCCTTGATCGGGTCCGACACGGCAATTAACCCGGCAAAGCGTTTGTCGACCGCCAAATACATGACGCTGGCTCCCTCCCGGCGCAGACTATCCGCCTCGGCGGCCAGCGGGTCGACGTTAGCACCTTCGGCCTGCATCAGGGCGGTGTTCCCCAGTGCGACGCGGCGGTTGTCGATCGTGCCGGTGACACCGATGCCAGTGGACGACTCGAACTGCGCGGATGCCGACAAGCTCATTTGCCGACGCCGGGCCTCTGTAACGATCGCGTCAGCAAGCGGGTGCTCGCTGCCCTGGTCCAGGCTGGCCGCAATGCGCAGCACCTCGTCCGGGTCGAAATCCGGGGCCGCCAGCACCCGGTCGAAGGCCGGTTTTCCTGCGGTGAGCGTGCCGGTCTTGTCGACGACCAGGGTATTTACCTTGCGCATTGCCTCGATCGCGGCAGCGTCCCGGTACAAGATACCCTGAGTGGCCGCGCGGCCGGTCGCGGCCATGATCGACATGGGTGTTGCCAGGCCCAGGGCACAGGGGCACGCAATAATCAGCACGGAGACGGCGTTGACGAAGCCGTAGGTCCAGCTCGACCCTGGTCCCCAGAGGCCCCACCCGACAAGCGTCAAAAGGGCAATGATGACGACGACCGCCACGAAGTATCCGGCGACCTGGTCTGCGAGACGTTGCAGCGGCGCCCGCGAGCGCTGTGCCTGAGCAACAAGCTGCACGATCTGGGACAGGACGGTCTGGGCGCCGATGCGCTCGGAGCGAATCACCAGGCTACCGTTCGTGTTCAGCGTCGCGGCTATGACCTTGTCGCCCGGTTGCTTCACTACTGGAACGGGCTCGCCTGTCAGCATGGACTCATCAACCGCACTTGCCCCTTCGATGACTTGGCCGTCGACTGGCACCTTCTCGCCAGGGCGTACTCGCAGCATGTCCCCCACGTGCACGTGGCTGATCTGGACGTCCTCCTCGTTTCCGTCCGAACCGATCCGGCGCGCAGTTTTCGGCGCCATGCCCAGCAGCGACTTGATCGCCGCGGAGGTCTGGGACCGTGCACGCAATTCCAATATTTGCCCCAATAAAGTCAGGGACACAATCACAGCCGCGGCCTCGTAGTACACACTGGCTCGGCCATGCGACCCGAATTGCTCCGGTATCAGGTGCGGAGCGACGGTTGCTACCACACTGTAGAGGAAGGCGGCCAGCACGCCCAGGCTGATCAGGGTCCACATGTTTGGGCTTCGGTTAACTACGGACTGGGCACCTAACCTGAAGAACGGCGCCGCTCCCCACAACACGACCGGGGAACTTAGCGCCAATTCAATATAGTTTTGGTAGGGCAGCCCCTCAGGTACAAACTGATGGGCTCCCATGGCCAGCCCCGTCACGATGACCGTCAAAGGCAAAGTTACCCAGAACCGGCGCCTGAAATTCGCCAGTTCCGGGCTTTCGCCCTCATCCAGCGCCGGCATGACCGGTTCGAGGGCCATGCCGCAGATAGGGCAATTCCCCGGCGCGTCGCGACGGATCTGCGGATGCATTGGGCATGTAAACATGCTTCCGGCAGGATTTTCGCCAAGGTTGGCGTCCCGTCGGGGTTCCGCTACCCCAACTGAAGATGCGGCGTGTTCATGATGGCGATCGGCATGGCTGTGCTCATGCTCGTGCTGGTGGTCGTGCATAGAATGGTTCTTCATAATCCTCCTCCCTTGAGCAAGAGCCGGAAACCCCAGCCAATGCTCGGTGGACCACCGGAATCCTCACCGGTTCTCCGATTGGGGCATACGGCGCCGCACCGTTCTGCGCGCAGCATTTGTGCGTCCGGCAATACATGGTCTGGCGATCCAACCTGCGACGCCGGCAAGGCGTGCAGATACCAAACCGCCGGGGTAAGCGACAGCAAGCTAATGCCGGAGTGCGCTTCCTGGAATGATGTTCAGCCGGCGAAAGAGGCCGCGTAACGTGGAGGTCGCTCTATACGAGCGGAGATGAACCCGGTGAACGGGTCGGAAGACGGAAGAGGGACGTCGCTGGACGGAGCGGCTGTTGACGCGAATGCGGCGACGGAGGGGGGCGCGAACGCGCCAAAGGTGCAGCCAGCGCAGTGGCTGCATGAATGCTTGTGCGCTGAGCTCTGCGTGGAGTGATCATGCACTTCGCTGCCCCGCAGATCGACCTGCGGAATGTCCTTGGTTTCCATTGCCATTGCTGACTCGTTGCATGGTTCGGAAACATTTACTGAAGCATTGGACATTTCACGGTGCGCCATGGCACACGGCCGCATCACGGCGGCTGCCATACCTTGGACAGGCAGCCAGGCCATCAACAGCCATAGAACGAAATGTCGCAGACGCTTACTCATACGGCCGAATTTAGCACATATGAAAATGGCATTGCCGCACGATACGGTGATTCAAGGCCCTGTGCGGCAACTCGACTAGCGCGTCGGCAAGAACGCTGAGATTCCCACTGTGTACTGGGGCCATCTCCACAGATGTTGGAGCCCGCTTTGGTACATGCCGAAAGCCCGGCGCCGGCCTGCCGCGGTTACCAATCTCGGGCATCGGCGCGCTGGCCGAAACGGGATGGTCGCTCGGCCGCAGCAAAATCCACTACGATCCGGTCAATGATGGCCATAATTGCCAAGGCGCCGTTCCTCGCTTACGCCCTCGCCGGTCGGCTGGGGGCAAACCACATCGTCTTAAGCCATTCCCTGACACGATAAGTCTTGGCTTCGAAGGGCATGTGGAACAGATATGCACCGACGACGAGCCCAAGATACAGGAGCAGATACACCAGCAAATGCATTGGCCGATTCGGGTCCAGTCGCCCGTGGCCAAGGACGGGTGCGGCAAAATGCAGGAACGCTGCCATCAGCGGGATATGTAGGACGTACAGCGTGAACGAGAACTCCGAGAAGAAAAGCCCGATCCGGCTTGTGAGTTCGATCGAGCGGGTACGCTGACGCTTGTACTGCATGCTTGACAGGAAAAGCACGAAGATCGCGCTGAAAAGCAGATACTGGAGAAAGCTGTCCACCGTGATGTCGTTCCTGCCTTTCAGGCGGATACCGACTGCCGTGGCCACGAGAGCGAGGAATAAGGCCCAGCGCAGGAATGCGCCGCACTCAATTCGCACGCGCGAGAACGCTGCCCCGAGCAGCCAGATCGAAAAGTATAGAAGGATTGCGCTGTCGAGGAAGTGAACGATAGCCGCGAGCGCCATCAGGATCAGCGCTCCCTGCAGGGCGGACCGTGTACGGAAAAGCATGGCAAGTAGGGGGAATAGCACGTAATACCAGGTTTCATTCGCCAGACTCCACAGCGGGAAATTTCCGCCGAACTCGGGCACGAGAATATTTTGCAGTCCGACGAGGTTCCCAAAGAAGGCAGCCGCCGAATAAGCGTTGTCAGGGCCGAACGACAAACGGGTGGGATCGAGCGCCGCCGTCGCGAGACCGAACAGCAGCATTGCGCCAAAAGTCGGTATCAGCACGATCCATAATCTCGTCGCCCGGTCGATCGCGTAATTTGCAATGGCCCGGTGAGTGTCAAGGCGATTGAGCAAGCTGCCTCCTACCAGCCAGCCGCTGAGCACGAAGAACACGATCACGGCCAAATAGGGGAGAATAGGGAAAACGGGAAAAATCGGGCGCTAAGCCCTGTTACCGATTCTTGAAGTCCGCAGCGGCCGATATTTTTCTCATCAACCTTCTTGCTCTTCCTTCAAATGTAATATCCGGTCCCGTAGATGTGCTCCCAGGCCAACGAGGACACGAAACTGCAGCATACTGGCGTCGGGGAGCTGCCAGGACCGCGCGCAACCTGTGTCGCCCGCTCCAGAAACACCGCATGCCAAAGAACGATGGCGCCCGTCACCAGGTTTAAGCCGCGGTCGCACATATCACCTAAGCGATGAATCAAGACCGCTCTGGCAAGCGCATTGCGCGACTGCTTGCCAAGCGTATCAGACTGTAACTTTCTGCAATACCACCAAGTTTCTCGTATTAAAAAAATACAGATCCTCGATTTCTAACGGTAGCCGCTAATCGGGCAGTGCTTCAAACGATGCCGAGCATTTTTATCAGGAAAAAACTGATGACTGCCAACGCCAGCAGCGACAACACGACAACTGCGGCGACCCGGCAACCGGCCCGCATGACTGAGCGCGCATCGACGCCGAGTCCGAGTGCGGCCATCGACATAATGGTGAGGAAATTCGCCGTCACGTGCATCGGCGCAATTGCCGCCTCTGGAATGGCGCCGAACGAGCGCAAGGTCAGCAGTAGCAAAAAGCCGACGATGAACCACGGGACCATATGCGACAGCGCAGGACGACGACCACCTTCGCGCCGACCAATCAGCGACAGTACCAGCACGACTGGGCCCAGCATCAGCACCCGCACCAGTTTCACCAGGGTGCCGATGTGGACGCTGCTAAGCGATATCGATGAGGTCGCGGCCAGCACCTGGGGCACCGCGTAGACGGTCAGCCCGGCAAAGACACCGAACTGCGTTGGTGAAAACGACAACAGTGACACCATTAGCGGCAGCACCAGCACCACGACAACGCCAAGCACGGCAGTGAAGGCGATCGCCGCAGCGACGTCCTTTCCATCCGCATCGATAACCGGGGCCACCGCGGCAATGGCAGAGTTACCGCAAATCGAATTGCCGCAGGCAATCAAGATGGCCATCTTGCGTGGCAGACCAAAAGCACGGCCAAGGGCAAAGCTGAGCGCAATCGCGATGGCGACCACTGCCGCGATGCCGCTCATCAGACCAATGCCGTTTTCGAGCAGCGCACCGGCGCTGACTGAAGCGCCCAGCAGCACGACCGCGATTTCCAGCAATAATTTCGCACCGACTTGGATGCCGTCTTCGAAGCGAGTATCGAGCCGATGCACCGTCCGCACGGCGGTGCCTAGAAGAATGGCCAGCACCAGGCTTTCGAGCCATGCGTGGCCAAATAAAGCGCTTTCGATGTTTTCCATTGCGTAAGCTATCGCAGTAACCACAGCGCAAAGTGCCAAGCCTGGCAGCGCGTTGCGAACGAGTTTTAGTGGTTGCTTGACCATTTGCCGCTCCTGATTCTCGAATTCAATAGAACGATTATCAAGTCGACAGATTGTTATGTCCATCTTACAATATCGGATATATCGTTCAATAGAATTGAACAATCAGATGACACTAGAACAATTGCGGATTTTTGTTGAAGTCGCCGAGCGACAGCATTTGACCCAGGCCGCCGCAGTGTTGGCGCTCACCCCTTCAGCGGTAAGTGCTTCGATCAAGGTGCTGGAAGAACGCTATGGTACTGCCCTATTCAATCGCGTCGGCCGCGGCATCGAGATCAGCGAAGCGGGCCGTATTTTCCTGATAGAAGCACGCCGCACGATCGCCAGCGCGCGCGCCGCCGAACTGACATTGGCCGAGCTGGGTGGAATGAAACGTGGCACGCTGACCATTCATGCGAGTCAGACTATCGCCAGCTATTGGCTACCCGAGTACCTCGTGCAATTTCGCCAAGCGCATCCGGCGATCGCACTGAGCGTGACCATCGATAACACCCATAATGTCGCCCAAGCAGTGCTTCAGGGGGGCGCCGACCTTGGCTTTGTCGAGGGCGCCATCGACGAGCCGACACTATCGGTCGATGCCATCGCATCCGACCAGATCGTCGCTGTAGTCGCAGCGCACCATCCATGGGCTTCAGGGAGGAGGCTGCTGCACGCGGATCTTCTTGAGGCACAGTGGATCTTGCGCGAAAAGGGGTCCGGCACGCGCTCGGCGCTCGAGTGCGCACTTCGGGCGATGCATGTCGACTTCGATGCACTCGATATCGCACTCACATTGCCGTCCAACGAAGCGGTCCGCTCCGCTGTGATGGCCGGCAAGTTCGCCACCGCCATGTCGGAACTGGTAGTAGCCTCGCATCTGCGGGCAGGTTTGATGGCGAAAGCAAACATCGACTTGCCGGAGCGCGCGTTCTACATGTTGCGCCATCCCGAACGGTACAAGACAAAGGCATCTCTGGCACTGGAAGCGATGATCCGCCTCTCCCAAATAGCGCGCGACGAAACGCCTGCGAAAATTAATTTGAAATAGATGGAATAAATTCGCCGCAGATCCGTTCACCTCGATAACACCCGTTTTTGCGTCCGACTGACCCAACCAGAGAGAATTTCATGAAACAAGCCACCTTCGCCGCCATCCTCGCTATCGCTTCGATCGGCAGCGCTGTCGCCAGCCCGTCGAGCGATGCTGCGCAGATTCACTTCAGCGCCATTGGCGCGGGCGACACATCCATCATCATGCGTGGCTATGCCGACAACGCCCAGCTGACATGGGTCGGCGGGCCGCTCGACGGCATGTACGCCGGCGCCGATGCCATTCGCGCCACCTGGGAAAAGTTCGGCAAGGCTGTCGGGCCGGCGCGCGTGACCGTGCTTGCTCTGGAGGAATCGGCGAACCCAAAGGGTGCGACGATCGTCGCCAAGGTGCAGTTCGAGGGCAAGGCACAGGTCAATGTGCGCTATGTACTGACCTACCGCGATGGCAAGCTGGTCAACGAAACCTGGCAGATTGATCCGAAACTGACCGCTGCAGCGTATTGATCAATCGACCACTACCCCAGTGACAGCCATGCCCAATTCTCGCGACCAGTTGCTGGCCTGCATTCCCCGTCTGCGCCGCTATGCGCGGGCATTGGTCGGCGATCGGTCAGGCGCCGACGACCTGGTGCAGGACACGGTCGAGCGCGGATGGGCGAGATTGACGTCATGGGAGGGTGGTAGCGATATGCGCGCATGGTTGTTCAGCATCATGCACAACCTGCGTATCGACCAGGTGCGGCGGCCATCCGTGCTAACTGAAACGCTCAACGAGGAGACATCGATGGCAACGGCACTCGGGAGTCCTTCAAGCGGACTCGAACTGCGCGACATGGAAACGGCCTTGCGTGCTCTGCCAGAGGAACAGCGTGAAATCCTGCTGTTGGTGGCCTTGGAAGAAATGAGTTACGACGACGTCGCGCAAACGCTCAAGATTCCCATCGGTACGGTCATGTCGCGCCTGTCGCGCGCGCGTGAAAAAATGCGCGCGAATATGGAAGGGAGAGCGTACATCGCCCCCTTGAAGGTGGTCAAATGAATACCCTACCCATCACGGAAGCCGACTTGCACGCCTTCGTCGACGGCAAGCTGCCTGCCGCGCGCCGACTCGAAGTCGACGCCTATCTGGCGCAGCGCCCGGAAGAGGCGGAGCGGCTGCGCGCCTATACAGCGCAAAACGAAGAACTGCGCGCGCTGTTCAATCCCGTGCTCGACGAAGCGGTGCCGGAGCGCTTAAGCGCAGCGCGACCGCGCCAGTGGCAATGGCAGCGGCTGGTAGCCGGTCTTGCCATCGCCCTGTTCAGCGGCACGACAGGGTGGTTACTGCATGGCCAGCAGGCAGGCGAGATTCAATACGCCCAAGGTGATTCCATGCAAGCCAGGCCGGCGCTGTACGTTGCCGGCCTGGCCCATCAGGCCGCAATCGCCCACGTTGTCTATAGCCCGGATGTCAAGCGGCCGGTGGAAATCGGGGCTGACCAGGAAGAGCAACTGGTGGCGTGGCTGTCCAAACGCCTCGGCACCGCAATTCGGCCACCCCGGCTGGGCAAACTCGGCTACGAGCTGATCGGTGGTCGCCTGCTGCCTGGCGCCCAGGGCGCGGTGGCGCAGTTCATGTACCACGACGCGACCGGACAGCGCCTCACCTTGTACGTGTCGACCGATCAGGCGCACAACAAGGACACGGGTTTTCGCTTCGCACAGGAGGGACCGGTGAATGTGTTTTATTGGATCGACGGCAAATTCGGCTATGCGCTGTCGGCTGGAACTAACAAGGCCGAACTGGCGCGCGTTGCCACCGCCGTGTACGACCAACTGGAGAAACCGTCATGACCCTGATCAACCGGCCTTTGTATTATCGACGCTTGGGCACGTTCGCCGTTGCCGCCCTCATTGGCGCTAGTGCGCTCGGACAGGCCATGCCCCACCATCATGGCCAGTCGGCAGCGGCAAAGCCCCCCGTATTTATCGCCAGCACGGCCAAGCCGTTTGCCGCGCTGATGGACGATGCCATGGCCGTCATGGATGACGGCATGAAGCGCGCGCCAATGAATGGCGTTGCGGAACATGATTTCGTGACGATGATGATTCCGCACCATCAGGGCGCAATCGATATGGCGAAGGCGCTGCTGCTCACCACCAAGGATCCTGAATTGCGCAACGTCGCCCAAGGCATCATCACGGAACAGCAAAACGAAATCAAGATTATGCAGGCCTGGCTGCAGCGCTACCAATCGGTTCAGGAAAAAGTTGCTCCCACTTCGATCACCAAGAAAGAATAATCATGCAAATCCGTCACTTCGTTTTCTCGTTGACCCTCAGCAGCCTGCTCACCGCCTCCGCGTTTGCCGCTCCAGGCGCGCAAGACCGCGTCTACACCGCTGACCAGAATACCAATACCGTTTCGGTGATCAACCCTGCGACCAACAGGCTGCTCGGCCAAATCAAACTGGGCAACCAGCGCCCGGATGTGCTCTCGCCGCTGTACAAGGGCGAGATCAATGTGCATGGCCTGGGCTTTTCGCCCGACCACAAGACCCTGATTGCCATTTCAAACGGTTCCAATTCGGTAGCATTCATCGATACGGCGACCAACAAGGTCAAAGGCATCACCTACATCGGTCGGTCGCCGCATGAAGGCTTTTTTACAGCGGATGGACGCGAGGTATGGGCCGTGGTACGCGGTGAGAACTACATCTCGGTGATCGACCCGGTCACCTTCAAGGAGAAAAAGCGGATCGAGACGACCGCCGGCCCCGGCATGGTGCAGTTCCTGCCGAACGGCAAGCTGGCGTTCGTCGTCTCCAGCTTCAATCCCGTGGTCGACGTGATCGACATGAAGTCGCACAAGGTCATCAAGCACATTAAGGTCGTCAGCCCGTTCTCGCCGTTCCTTCAGTTCACCCCTGATTTCAAGGAAATGTGGATGACGCACAAGGATGCCGGCAAAGTGACGCGCATCGATACTGCCAGCCTGGAAGTAAAGGGCGTTATCGACACCGGTTTCATCACTAACCACTTGGCGTTCGCGAAGACTGCGGCTGGCACCCGTGCTTACGTAACGATCGGCGGTGAGAATGTCGTCAAGGTGTACACCACCGACGCCATGCCAACGCTCGTCGCAACGATCCCGACCGGAGCACTGCCTCACGGCATCTGGACCTCCGACGACGGCACCCGTCTGTATGTGGGACTGGAAAACGGCGACGCTGTCGATGTCATCGACAGCGCGAGCAACAAGGTGATTGCGCGCGTACCGGTCGGCCAGGCGCCGCAGGCACTGGTGTATGTCTCGAACGCTGTGCCGCACGGCGACGGCATTACCAACCTGGTCCCGCGCGCCAACAGTGAGCCGATCAACATCGCCCTCAAACCCGCTGCCGGCGAGGCCAAGGGTTTTGTTGTGGCGCGCAACCTGGGCGTGGTGGACTCGCTGGAAGTCTCGCTGTTCAAGCTCAGGCCACAAACCGTTTATAGCGTGTACGTCACTGGCCAAGCTACACCTGTAGCCAGTTTCAAGACCAATCCCATGGGCATGGCAAACGGCACTGCGATCGGACCGATGCGCGCCGTGAGCAACAGCCTCAACGACAAGGCCGCGACGGCGAGTCGCATCCTGGTGATGGAAGGGGACGTGGCCGTCGATCCACAAAAAGCCGTATTGAGTAGCGTGCAGTAAGCAAATCACGACAATACTGTGGCAGTATCGAGCTAACCGATTTCACAATAATAACGGAGACCAGTATGGCGAAGAACTCGTTGATATTGACGGCGGAGGCGTTGCGGCGCCGTTCCTTTATGAGGCAGGCCGGCACGCTCGGTGCCGCCGGCGTGTTCGGCAGTCCGGTATTGAGCGCGCTCGCGGCGGAGGCAGGCCACGTCACGCTGCCGTTTGAAAACGGCAAGCGCGAACTGGTCGTGTATCCTCAAAAGCGGCCGCTGATCCTGCTGACCGCCCGTCCGCCGCAGCTGGAAACTCCGTTCAGTGTGTTCAACGAATCGGTGATTACGCCGAACGATGCGTTTTTCGTCCGATATCACTGGAGCGGCATTCCCACCGCGATCGATGCGCAAACATACCGTCTCAAAGTCGGCGGCAATGTTAATACGCCGCTGGAGCTCTCGCTCGCCGACCTCAAGCAAATGGCTGACGCCACCGAACTGGTTGCCGTGAACCAGTGTTCCGGTAACAGCCGCGGCCACCTGTCGCCGCGCGCCAACGGCGGCCAGCTATCGAATGGTGCCATGGGCAACGCACGCTGGACTGGCGTGCCGCTACGCAAGGTGCTGGAAAAGGCCGGCGTCAAGGCCGGGTCGGTACAGGTCTCGTTCAACGGCCTTGACACGCCGCCCGTTGGCGACGGGCCCGATTTCATGAAGGCGCTCAATATCGACCATGCGCTCGACGGCGAAGTCATGTTGGCCTGGCAAATGAACGGTGCCGATCTGCCGATGTTGAATGGCTACCCACTGCGCCTGGTGGTGCCCGGCTACTACGGCACCTATTGGGTCAAGCATCTGTCCGACATTACCGTGACCGACAAGGTATTCGACGGATTTTGGATGAGCACGGCCTATCGCATCCCCGACAATCAGTGCGCCTGTACCGAGCCGGGAAAGGCGCCGACCAAGACCGTCCCGATCAATCGCCTCAACGTGCGCTCGTTCGTGACCAGCCTGACGGACGGCATGCACGTCAAGGTCGGGCGCCAGACTGTGGTGCGCGGGATTGCGTTCGACGGCGGCTACGGCGTGAATGAAGTGGCGTTTTCATCTGACGGCGGCAAGAATTGGCAAGCTGCACAACTGGGCAAGGACCTGGGGCGCTACTCTTTCCGAGAGTGGAGCGCGGCGTTCACGCCGAAACAAAAAGGAAACCACGAACTGCTGGTTCGAGCGGTCAACCGGATCGGTCAAGGCCAACCGGCGAGCGCCCTGTGGAATCCTGCCGGCTACATGCGCAATGTGGTCGAATCGACGCGCGTCGTCGCGGTATAAGGGGAACTAAATTGAAACATCCACTGATTTGCTCTCTGTTCACCATCAGCCTGATGCCTGCGGCCCCAGCTTTCGCCCTCGACATTCAGCTTCCGCCTGAAACTGCTGTCTTCAAACCCAGCCAGTTGCCGGGATATGCGCTGGCCCAGCGCAATTGCATGACATGTCACTCGGTCCATTACATCCAGTCGCAGCCCACGACATCACCGCGCGGCTACTGGGATGCCACGGTGAGAAAGATGAAGAAACCGTTCGGTGCGCAATTCTCAGACGCGGATATCCCGGACATGGTCGATTACCTGGTCAAGACCTACGGTGCCGAACGCAGTAACGCAGTGCCGATTGCGAACGCGGCGATAAAGCCAGCTGCAGTTGCACCGAAGGCCGGCGCCACCGCAGCAATCGATACGAAAGCGTTGCTTGCCGCAAATGCTTGCATGGGATGTCATTCGATCGACAAAAAGGTCGTCGGGCCGGCATTCAAGGAAGTGGTGGCAAAGTACAAGGGCAAGGCAGACGCGGTATCACTGGTGGCGAGGAATATTCGAGCGGGCGGCGCTGGCAAATGGGGGCCTGTACCGATGCCAGCTTTCTCCCAACTGAGCGAGGGCGAAGCGATGGCCTTGGCGCATTATGTCCTGGCGCAATGAATTTGATGCCATCCCCTTCCTGTAGACGCCTTTACTGAGCATGCCCGCCGGGGACGTGCTTCGCGCCATGCCGTCGCTCGCCCCGGCACAGCCGGGGGCCGGCCGGTGCTGCTTTTCAACAACGGGCAAGCGGGCGCTGAGACAAATCAGGCCGGTTTGACCCGCTTACGCAACAGACTGCCGGCCGCGTTATCCTCGAACCGGCTGGCCTCCTCAATGTAGCCATGGACCGTGCCGTCGTGGCGCCAGCCTCCTTGCTTCTTGATGTCGCGGAAGTCGGCGCCGGCGCGGTGCGCGCTGGTGGCCATGCCACGCCGCAGACTGTGACTAGACAGGTCTAGCACGTAGTCGAGTTTGACCAGTGTCGCGCAATCCTCCAGGATCGTATTCACGCTGCCCACGCCCAGAGCGGTGCTGGCCACCGTCCCCCACTTGCTGATAGACCGAAACACCGGTCCGGCCATGATGTCGGCGGCGTCGAGCCAGGCGCGCAACGCCGCCGCCGGGCAGCAAGGGCCGTCGCTGTACGGGATCGCCTTGATGATCCCTTCGCCCAGTTGGTCAGTCTTCGAGCGCGGCAGCATGATCTCGATGCCCTCGGGTGTCCAGCCAATATGTCCGACCTCGATGGCGACCAGCTCGCTGCGCCGCAATCCGCCGAAAAAACCGATCTGCAAAAGTGCGTTGTCGCGCGTCGCCTTCAACGTGCCGGCGCTGACCAGCTGCACCACGATACGTTCCAGGTCCTCGATTGGAAGGGCCTTGGCCCTCTTCTTCGGGCGGCCGTGCGTGCGTGCGATCCCCGTCAGTGTCTTGCGCACGGTCGGTGTCGAAGCCGGATTGGGGAAGCCCTGGTGGACGTGCCACTGCGACAGTGCCGTCAGGCGCAACGCCAAGGTGCGGGGATTGAGGGTCGGCGCGTAGGTGAGCAGGTATCGGATGATCGCCGCTTCGTCGGCCGGCAACACGCCGCCCCACGCCAGGTAGTGGTTTACGGCGGACCGGTACGCCCGGCGCGTGTTGTCGGCCGTGGCGGCGGCCAGGACGGCGCGGTGCTGGGCTGCGAGCACGGCGTCCACAGCTGTAACGGCAGAGTGCAGCGCCGACGCTGGGTGTGCATCGTTATTTTCGGCGCCGTTGTCGGCGGGTTCGGGGGTGGCCATGGCTGTGTTGCTCGCGGTCGGGCTTGTAACGGGGGTTACGGCAGGATAGCACGCTGCGGATCGGCATCGGTGTCGATAATCTACATTATCGAGCCTAATTATTCACTCATTTCGGATCGATTTTATATCGTAATATAACGTACCATTACGTATTACACCGCACGTTATCTTATCCAAGGAGCGATCATGGCCAGAGCCGGTATCCTGTACTCCCACGTCGCCAAGGCGGCCGCCCAGCTGACCGCCGCCGGCAAGAACGCCACCGTCGACACCGTGCGCGAGGCCTTGGGCGGCACCGGCAGCAAGAGCACGATCGCGCCAATGCTTAAACAATGGAAGGCGCAGCACGAAGGCGAGGTCGCGGCGGCGGGCGCGGGCGTGCCGGCCGATCTGCTGGAGGCGATCAAGGGCGTCTACGACCGGGTGCAGGTAGGCGCGCAGGTTCAGGTCGAGCAGCTGCGCATTGAGCACCAGCTGGCGGCACATAAAGTCGCACAAGCGGCGGAGGCGCTGCGCGAAGAGGTGCGCCAGCTTGGCATAGAGCGCGAAGCCCTGAAAGCCGAACTGCACAGCGTAATGGCGGCGTTCGCGCGCGAGCAGGCTGCCCGGCATCAAGATGCGGTGGCGATCGCCGCCCTGGAATCAGAAAAGGCGGGGCAGGCCCAGCGCCTGGCCGACCGCACGGCCGAGGTCCGGGAGCTGGCGGACCAGCTGGCGCAGGCGCGGCGCCAGTTCGAGCACTTCCAGGAGGCGAGCGCGGCCCAGCGGCAGGATGACAAGCACGCCTACGAAACGCGGATTGCCCGCGCCGAACAGGAGGCGGCCACGCTGCGCGCCAACTTCCAGGACGGCCGCGAGGCGCTGGCCGTGCTGCGGAGCGAGAAGGCCCAGCTGGAACACACATTGCACGAGCAGCGAGACGCGGCCAGGGAGCAAGCCCGCAAGCTGTACGAGGCCACGGAAGGACTGACGGCGACGCGCGAGTTAGCTAGCAGCAGGCAGTTTGAACTGGAAATGGTGGTGGAACGCCTGGAGCATGCCCACCAGGCGAATGAGCGGCTGGAGGCTCGCGTTAGCGAGCTGGAGGGCGAGAACGCGGATTTGAAAAAGAAACCCGCCGCAGCCAGTCCGAAAACACGGAAGACAAAAACGTAAAGCGCTTTACCTTTTTAAATTTAATGAGTTCGAATGATGCGAACCATTGTCAGGGCGATCCTTCTACCGGCGCACCACACAAACCTTTCAGCGAAGGATCGGACCGAATGCCACGCCGCTCACTGCTGTCCGATACCGAACGCGACAGCTTATTGGTATTGCCACAAAGTCAGGATGATTTGATTCAGCAATACAGCTTCACGGATGCCGACCTGGCGTTGATCCGGCAGCGGCGCGGGGCAGCGAATCGCCTTGGGTTTGCGGTCCAGATGTGCCTGTTGCGCTATCCCGGCTACGCGCTTGCCAGCGACACCGCGCTGCCGGATTCGGTGTTGCACTGGATCGCCAAGCAGGTGCGCAGCGACGCCGGCGCCTGGCCGGAATACGGCGAGCGGGAGAAGACGCGCAACGAACACCTGCACGAGCTGCGCGCCTACCTGGGACTGTCAGTCTTCGGCCTGCCGGACTTCCGCAAGCTGGTGGACAGCCTGGCCGACCTCGCTATGCAGACCGACAAGGCGATGGTCCTCGCCGCGCATTCCCTTGAAACGCTGCGCCAGAAGCGCATCATCCTGCCGGCGCTCACTGTCATCGAGCGGGCCTGCGCCGAGGCCGTGACGCGGGCCAACTGGCGCATTTACCGCGCGCTGATCGATCCGCTGGAGCGGCACCACAAGCGCTCGCTTGACAACCTGCTCAACGTGGCGCCTGACATGAGCATCACCTGGCTTGTGTGGCTGCGCCAGTCTCCGCTCAAGCCCAATTCCCGCTACATGCGCGAACACATCGAAAGGCTCAAGGTGTTTCAGTCTCTGGCACTGCCGGAGGGGCTTGGCCGCCAGATCCACCAGAATCGCCTGCTGAAGATGGCGCGCGAGGGTGCGCAGATGACGCCGCGCGACCTGGCGAAGTTCGAGAATGAGCGGCGCTATGCGACACTGGCGGCGCTGGCCATCGAAGGCATGGCCACCGTGACGGACGAACTGGTCGACCTGCACGACCGCATCATGATCAAGCTGTTCAGCGCGGCCAAGAACAAGCATCAGCAGGACTTCCAGAAGCAGGGCAAGGCCATCAACGACAAGGTGCGCCTGTACAGCCGAATCGGGCGCGCGCTGGTCGAGGCCAAGGAATCCGGCATGGACCCGTATGCCGCGATCGAGGCCGTGCTGCCGTGGACAGACTTCACGCAAAGCGTGACCGAGGCGGCAGAACTGGCCCAGCCCGAGACGTTCGACCACCTGCACCTGGTGGGAGAGCAGTACAGCACCCTGCGGCGCTATACGCCTGAGTTCCTCGATGTGCTTCGGCTTAAAGCTGCGCCGGCGGCGCAAGCGGTGCTGGACGCGATCGACGTCCTGCGCGAGATGAACATGACCGGGGCGCGCAAGGTGCCGGACGATGCGCCGATCGCGTTCGTGAAGGCGCGGTGGAAGCCCCTGGTCATCACCGACGACGGTCTTGACCGCCGCTTCTACGAGATTTGCGTCTTGTCGGAGCTGAAGAATTCGTTGCGGTCGGGCGACATCTGGGTGCAGGGTTCGCGCCAGTTCCGGGACTTCGAGGAATACCTGCTACCCACGGAAAAGTTCGGGGCGATGAAATCAGCGCGCGAGCTGCCGATCGCGGTCAACCAGGACTGCGACCAGTACCTGCACGACCGCTTGCTCTTGCTCGAACAGCAACTGGCCACCGCCAACCGGCTCGCGCTGACGAACGAACTGCCCAATGCGATCATTACTGAGACAGGACTGAGGATCATCCCACAGGACGCCGTGGTGCCGGACGAGGCCCAGGCGCTGATTGACTTCGCCAGCGGCATGCTTCCCCGGATCAAGATCACCGAACTGCTGATAGACGTGGACGACTGGACCGGTTTCACGCGCCACTTTGTCCATCTTAAGAGCGGGGAGCAGGCCAAGGACCGGACGTTCCTCATGTCCGCGATCCTGGCCGACGCCATCAACCTCGGCCTGACCAAGATGGCGGAATCGAGTCCCGGCGCCACTTACGCGAAACTGTCCTGGTTGCAGGCCTGGCACATCCGGGACGAAACCTATTCGGCCGGCCTGGCTGAACTGGTCAACGCCCAGTTCAAGCACGCTTTCGCTGCGCACTGGGGCGACGGCACAACGTCGTCGTCGGACGGCCAGCGCTTCCGCGCGGCCGGCCGGGCCGAGAGCACGGGCCACATCAACCCCAAGTACGGCGCCGAGCCCGGCAAGCTGTTCTACACCCATATTTCCGATCAGTACGCGCCGTTCAGCACCAGAGTGGTCAACGTCGGCGTGCGCGACTCGACCTATGTGCTCGACGGCCTGCTGTACCACGAATCGGACCTTCGCATTGAGGAGCACTATACCGACACCGCCGGCTTCACCGACCACGTGTTCGCGCTAATGCACCTGCTGGGTTTCCGCTTCGCGCCGCGCATCCGCGATCTGGGAGACACCAAGCTGTACGTGCCGGCCAAAGTGGGCGATCACCCCGCCTTGCGCTCGATGATCGGCGGCAGCCTGAACGTCAAGCACCTGCGCGCACACTGGGACGACGTGCTGCGCTTGGCCGCCTCGATCAAGCACGGCACCGTCACAGCGTCGCTCATGCTGCGCAAGTTAGGCAGCTACCCGCGCCAGAACGGCCTGGCGATCGCGCTGCGCGAGCTGGGGCGGATCGAGCGCACGCTGTTTATCCTGGACTGGCTCCAGAACGTCGAGCTGCGCCGACGCGTACACGCCGGTTTGAACAAAGGCGAAGCGCGCAATGCGCTGGCCAGGGCGGTATTCATCCACCGGCTGGGCGAGATCCGCGACAGGTCGTTTGAGCAGCAGCGGTACCGCGCCAGCGGCCTGAATTTGGTGACGGCCGCAATCGTACTGTGGAACACGGTCTACCTGGAGCGGGCGACGCAGGCCTTACGTGAGAAAGGCAAGTTGCCAGACGACGGTATGCTGCAATTTTTGTCACCGCTGGGCTGGGAGCACATCAACCTGACCGGGGACTATGTGTGGCGCCAGCAGCGTATAGCCGAAGGCGGGTTCAGGGAGCTGCGCAAGCCCCAAGAGTAGGAAATATTCTAGAAAAGGGAAGATTCAGTTCGCGGCTGCGTGAATCGATTCCCCCGCCCCTCACGCAAGATTCTTAGCTTCTCTAAATAAACCAAGCCCTGCCAGCCTGGTGTGGCCAGATTGAGCCCTGGGTATTGCCGGCGGCAGTTTTCCAGGGCAGGCGACTGAGCATTGCGTTCTTCGTCACGCAGCGCATCCGAGGCGCCTCTGATAATTCGTGCAGCTTCCTCGCGCTCTCGCTGTTCTTCTTGTCTAGCGCGTAAATCCAGTGCTCGGGCATGCTCCAGTTGAAGCCGCTGTACCTCCAGCATGGCAATGAAGCGTTCAGTGTTTTCGGCTAGTAGCTGACGCTCGGCGTCGGTAAGAAGCTGGCCAGCGCTTGATCCATAAACGGGCACCGCCCCGGTGTCATAGGAGCCGTATAGGAGCTTGAAGCACTCGGAGCCGAGGACGGTGAACCGCCCATTCTCCCGCACGATGTGGATGCGTTTGTACACGCTGTGGCGACAGCCGTCGCGCTGACAAATTATCCGATCTCCTTTGTCTACCTCGACTACTGCCATCAGCTGCGCGTTCGACATCTTTTATTTTTCCAAGCAAAGACCGCCCCCGGTCATAAATGTCGACTATACAGTATAGGGTCAGGGCGTTTGCAAGTCGACTGCGCGGAATGGTTTGCGGGCGATATGCTCGGCCAAATCGCCTTAGCGCCCGATTTTTTCCGTTTTCCCTATTCGCCCCAGTACCGCCTTGCCAACCCAGTTGCAGACGCGCTCCCCGACCCCGTACTCAATCCAGAACTCGGCATTTGCGCCCTGCATTTGCCACCACGCCACCACTGCACGTGCCATGAACTTCAGCCGATCCGCGTGCGGCTCGACCTCCAGCAGGCTGAGGAATGCGAAAGCGACGAACATAGACCCGGATGCCTGCTCCGTTAATGGCGTGAGCAAGGACAGCAGCAAGGCAGTACGCGCGGCCCCAAGGGGGTGAACGTAGCAGCAAGGGCCTCGTCCGATGTTGTGTTGCCCCATGAACATCGCAGCAACCGCTCCGGCAACATGAAGTTCTATTCCCGAGGAGCACTTGGATGCCGAGCGGCGCCATCTCTGGGTCGCCACGAGCTGCTGCGCCAGCGTCTCGCGGATTGATACGGCTGTGCTGTCCGACACCACCTTGCCGTCCAGCCACAGCGGATCCAACGCATGCAGCACAGCTTCCATGGCATCGAACAATGGCTCTTCCGGCAATTGAGCGAGGGGTTTAAGCACATACTCTTCAATTCCCCCGTCGCCGATCGAGACCGCTGCTGCGAGCGCGGCTGTGAAATAGGCATCGTTCCACTCGAACGACAGGTCGCCTGGCTCCTCATCGGGTCCACAACCTATCCCATTGGCTCCAGCGGTCCAAGCCCAGCAATGACGCACCAAGGCACAGAGCAAATCGGGCCGAGTCGCACGCCAGAGTTCGACCGCGAGCGACAGCCATTGCGCCGCTGCGCCCGCGTCCAGCGCAAAGACGCGCGACAGTACATCGGATTGCTTCTGTCTCGGCTGCAACTCGCCTGCAAACCTCTCAACAACTTATTGATGCAAACGGTTCAAGGCGAACTTGGGTGGTGCGGCTGGCTGGGATCGAACCAGCCCAATCGTTGCGAGCTCAATCCTGATCAACATCGCGCCCAGGCCTGTGAGAAACCCATTTTCTTCAACCAGCCGCCAGCTTGCGCGCCCGCAGCCGCGCGAAATTCATCGCCACCGCCACTGCCCCCAGTGCGCCGGCCGCAATCACCGTCGTGGTACCGATCCCCTCCACCAGCGCCCCCGCCAATGCCATCCCGGCGGATTGCCCGAGCAGGAAGCAGGACGAAAAGGCCGATACCGCCGCGCCACGCCGTTCCGGCGCCATCTGCGTGGCGTTGATTTGCAAGGTGTTATGCAGCATGTAGAACCCAAGCCCGGCCAACAGGCATCCGGGAATCGCCCACGGCCACGAAGGCGCCAGCGCCGCCAGCAACAAGCCCGCACCCAGAATCGTCCCGCCCCAGCGTGCCAGGCCCACTTCCCCAAGGCGCCTGACCAGCATGCCCGAGGTCGTCGCAAACAGCACCCCGCCCAGTCCGAACAGCATCACCAGGCTGCCGGCCTTCGACAGCGATACCCCGTGCAGGCGATGCAGGTGCGAAGCAATGAAGGGGAAGGCGCCATACACGAACGCGCCTTCCACGAACACCGTCAGCAGCACCACGCGCGCCCAGCGCGAGGACAGCACATGGCCAAACTCGGCGAGCATGCGGCGCACCGCGTGGCCTTCCGCCTTGCGCACCTGGCGCGCGCGCTCGGGCAGGCGCCGGTTCATCGACAGCAGCGCCACCGAGAGTGCGGCGAACGCCAGCGCAATGCCAAAGAACGGCGCGCGCCAACCCAGGTAGTCGGCCGCCAGTCCGCCCACCATCACGCCGCACGACAAGCCGCCAATCTGCCCCAGCAGGAAGCGCGCCAGGACCGGCTGGCGCCGCTCGTAAGGCACCACATCGCCGATCCACGCCATCGACAAGGGAATGGTCCCGGCGGCAGTGGCGCCCGCCAGCAGGCGCGCACCCAGCAGCATCGGGAAGCTTGGCGCCAGCCCGCATAGCGTCGCGGTGAACGCGCAGGCCACACAGGCCCAACCGACCACGACGTACTTGCCGAAGCGGTCGCCCAGGGGGCCGAAGAACAGCTGCGACGCACCCCATGCGATGGCGAAGCAGGTGATGACCGCCGATGCCACGCCCAGCGAAACGCTGAACTCGCTGGCCAGGTTCGGCAGCTGGGCGTCGGCCACGCGCGACGACATCGCGCTGCAAAACGCCGCCAGCGACAGCCACAGAATGGCCGTCACTGGAATCGTGGTGGCCGCCGCCGGCGCCTGATGAGCTGGTACTTCCGTCAGTCTTCCCCCTCGGCGAAAAAGTCGCCAACCAGCTGGTTGAAGCGCGCCGCATGCTCGATCTGGGTCCAGTGACCGCACTGCCCGAACACGTGCAGCTGCGATTTCGGAATCAGCCCGAACAGCTGGTACGAGCTCTCCAGCGGTATTACTTTGTCCTCGCGGCCGTGGACCACCATGGTCTCGTGCGGCAGCGCGCGGATTGCTTCCACCGGGCTCGCCAGCCCATCGACGCCACGCTGGCGCGGCGCCGGGAACATTTGCGAAAACGCTTCCTGGAATCCAGGCCGGATACTCGCCTCGTAGCGCATCCGCGCCAGCTCGTCATTGACCAGGTTGCGGTTGTACGCGAACACGTCGAGCAGGCCACGCATGTTGTCGAGCGACGGCGTGTAGCCCCACACCCGGTCGAGGCCCTCGGTGATCGGAAACGCGATGCCGGCGCTGCCCATCAGCACCAGGCGGTTGACCCGCTGCGGCGCGCGGATCGCCAGCGCCAGCGCCAGCCCGCCGCCGAACGAGTTGCCGACCACGTGCGCGCGCTCGATGCCCAGCGCGTCCATGAAGTCGATGATGTGGCTGACCCAGGTGTCCATGTTGTATTGGACGCCCGCCGGGCGCTCGGTGTAGCCGAAGCCCACCATGTCGGGCGCCAGCACGCGGAACTGTCTGGCCAGCGCCGGCATGGTCAGGCGCCAGTTGGCCCAGCCGGTCACGCCCGGGCCGGAACCGTGGATCAGCAGCACCGGCGCTCCCTCGCCCTGCTCGTGGTAGTTCGTCTTGACGCCGTTGGCAACGACGGTCTTGCCGATTTCTGGGTTCGGATTGGTCGTCATGATCAGCGCCCCAGGTCCTTGGCGCTGACGCCGCCGATACCCCAATTGGTGTTCGGCACGTCATGCATCCAGACGCGCACGTTTTCCTTCGGCGCACCCACCGCCTCGGACAGCGCCTGCGTCACCTTCTCGATGACGGCGCGCTTCTGTTCCTCGGTCCGGCCTTCCAGCAGATAAATCTGAGCGAACGGCATGATGAATTCCTTTGATAAGTATTTTATACGAAGCGCATGCCAACACTGCCCATGCCCTGAATACGCAGGCAAACCGAATCGCCGGCCTGCACCGCCACCGCTTCCGTTATGCCGCCCGACAGAATCAGGCTGCCGGCCGGGATTTCCTCGCCGCGCGCACCGAGATGGTTGGCCAGCATCGCGATGGCCGCGGCCGGGTGGCCCAGCACGGCCGCGCCGGCGCCGAAGGCCACCGGCTCGCCATTCTTTTCCAGTACGATGCCGGCCGTGCGCAGGTCTACTTCGCCCACAGCGACCGGGCGGCTGCCGACCACGAAGCGCACTGCCGACGTGTTATCCGCAACGACGCTCTTCAGGTCGAACTTGAAGTCGCGGTAGCGCGAATCGATGACCTCGATCCCCGGCATGACGAAATCGGTCGCCGCCAGCACCGCGCCGATGTGGCAGCCGGGGCCCTTCAGTGCGCGCTTGGTGACGAAGGCGATCTCCGGCTCCACCTTCGGGTGGATCAGCTGCGCCACCTTGCACTCGCCGCCGTCCGGCACCGCGAAGGAATCGGCCAGGAACCCGAAGACCGGTATTTCGACGCCCATCTGCTTCATCTTTGCGTGCGAGGTGAGGCCGGCCTTGAGGCCGACGATCCTGCCGCCGCGCGCTACCTTGCGGCGCCTTATCTCGTCCTGGATCGCGTAGGCGTCGTCCCAGTCCATGCCCGGATAATCCTCAGTGATCTTGGTGGTGTCGCGTGCCTCCAGTTCGCAGTCTTCCAGGTGCTGCGCGAGGCGTACGATGGTTGCGTGGTCGAGATTCATGCTGCCATCCTCCGCTCGCGCGCCAGGGTCATTGCGGTGTCCTCGATCATGTCTTCCTGACCCGCCACCATGCCGCGCCGCCCCAGCTCCACCAGGATGTCGCGCGCCGACACGCCGTACTTCGCCGAGGCGCGCTTGGCGAACAGCAGGAAGGTCGAGTACACGCCGGCATAGCCCAGGGTCAGCGCGTCGCGGTCGATGCGCACCATGTGGTCCATCATCGGCAGCACGATGTCTTCGGCCACGTCCATGATCTGGTACAGGTCAACGCCGGTCTCGATCTCCATGCGGTTGCAGACTGCCACGAACACTTCGAGCCGGGTATTGCCGGCGCCCGCGCCCAGGCCGTTGGTCGAGCCGTCGATGCGCACCGCGCCCGCTTCCACGGCGGCCAGCGAATTGGCCACGCCCATCGCCAGGTTGTCATGGCCGTGGAAGCCGATCTGGGTCTCGGGCCTGAGCACGGCGCGCAGCGCGGCCACGCGCTCGGTCACGCCGTCCGGCAGCAGGTAGCCGGCCGAATCGGTCACGTACACGCATTCGGCGCCGAACGACTCCATCAGCTTGGCCTGCCCGGCCAGCTTCTCGGGGGTATTCATGTGCGCCATCATCAGGAACCCGACGGTGTCGAGGCCCAGCTTGCGCGCCACCGCGATGTGCTGCTCCGCCACGTCGGCTTCGGTGCAGTGGGTCGCCACCCGCACCGTGTGCAGGCCGCAGTCGTGCGCCGCGCGCAGGTGGTCGACGGTGCCGATGCCGGGCACCAGCAGCGCCGACACTTTGGTGCGCTTGAGGTGCGGCAGCACCGCGTTGAGGTACTCGACATCGCTATGCAGCGGAAAGCCGTAGTTCACCGAGCCGCCGCCGAGGCCGTCGCCATGGGTGATCTCGAGCAGCGGCATGCCGGCTTCGTCGAGACCCTTGGCCACCGCGATCATCTGCTCGATCGTGATCTGGTGGCGCTTCGGGTGCATGCCGTCGCGCAGCGTATTGTCATGCAAAATAATCTTCCGGCCTTTAAGGTTCATCTCTTGTCTCCTTGGGTCAGGCAGCCACGCGTTCGAGCGTCAGGCTGCCGTTCAGCAGTTCTTCGGCAAACATCTCGGCGGTGCGGGCGGCGGCCGCCGTCATGATGTCGAGGTTGCCGGCGTATTTCGGCAGGTAGTCGCCCAGCCCTTCCACTTCAAGGAACACCGAGACGCGGTTGCCGTCGAAGACCGGGCCGTTGACCAGTTTGTAGCCGGGCACGTATTTCTGCACATCGGCGATCATGGCGTGGATCGAGGCGGTGATGCGCTCCTCGTCGGGTGCGGACTCGGTCATGCAGTGCACGGTGTCGCGCATGATGATCGGCGGCTCGGCCGGGTTCAGCACGATGATCGCCTTGCTCTCCCTGGCGCCGCCCACGTCGCGAATCGCGCCGGCCGTGGTGCGGGTGAATTCGTCGATGTTCTTGCGGGTGCCGGGACCGGCGGAGCGCGACGCGACGGTGGCGATGATCTCGCCGTACGCCACCGGCTGCACGCGCGACACCGCAGCGACCATCGGGATCGTCGCCTGGCCGCCGCAGGTGACCATGTTCACGTTCATTTCGCCCTTGCCGACCAGGGCCTTCAGGTTCACCGGCGGGATGCAGAACGGGCCGATCGCGGCCGGCGTGAGGTCGATCATCAGCACGCCCAGCGCGTTGAGCTTGCGCGAATTTTCGGCGTGGACATAGGCGCTGGTGGCGTCGAACGCGATCTGCACGCCGTCTTCGATGACGTGCGGCAGCAGGCCGTCAACGCCGTCGGCGGTGGTCTTGATGCCCATCTCGCGGGCGCGCGTCAGGCCGTCCGACGCCGTGTCGATGCCCACCATCCAGACCGGTTCCAGCACGGCGCTGCGCTGCAGCTTGGCCAGCAGGTCGGTGCCGATATTGCCCGGCCCGATCACTGCGCATTTGATTTTTTTCATGGAAGATGCTCCGATAAAGTCGTTAGGTAAAGCCAGGTCCTGGACGTCAATGGAAGCGCACCGAGCAGCCGCCAAGGCCGCCGATGCTGACGCGGAAGCTGTCGCCGGCCTTGGCGGGGAACATCGCCGCCAGTGCGCCGGACAGGATGACTTCGCCGGCCTTGAGCGGAATCCCAAGCGCGCCCATGGTGTTGGCCAGCCACGCCACCGCATTTACCGGCGAACCGAGGGCCGCGGCGCCGGCCCCGGTGGCGATGATTTCGCCGTTGCGCTCAAGGACCATGCCGCACAGCGAGAGGTCGATCTTGCGCGGATCGACCGCCTGGTCGCCCAGCACGAACACGCCGCACGAAGCGTTGTCGGCCACGGTGTCGCCGATCTTGATCTTCCAGTCGCGGATGCGCGAGTCGACGATCTCGAAACAGGGCATCACGCATTCGGTGGCGGCCAGCACCTCGGCGTTGGTCACGCCGGGGCCCATCAGGTCCCTTTTCAGAATGAAGGCGATTTCGCCCTCGGCCTTCGGCTGGATCAGGGTGTCGATTGGCACCGAGGCGCCTTCGTTGTAGATCATCCCGTCGAGCATGTAGCCGAAGTCGGGCTGGTACACGCCGAGCATGTTCATCACGGCGCGCGAGGTGACGCCGATCTTCTTGCCGATGATGCGCTCGCCGGCTTCGACCCGGCGTTCGATCATGCGCTGCTGGATACGGTAGGCATGTTCCACCGTGAGCTCGGGGTGGCGCGCGGTCAGCGGATCGACCACCGAACGCGTGATCAGGGCCTGGTACAGTTCGTCGCCGAGCCGGGTAATGAGGGTCTTGTCCATGGTCACAGTTTGATGCACACGTTTTTAAGTTCGGTATAAAACTCGAGCGAATGGACGCCGCCTTCGCGCCCGATGCCCGACTGCTTGGAGCCGCCGAATGGCGTGCGCAAATCGCGCAGGAACCAGGAGTTGACCCAGACGATGCCCGCTTCCAGTACGCCGCCGAGGCGATGCGCGCGCTGCAGGTTGGTGGTCCACACCGCCGCGGCCAGGCCGTAGGGGTTGTCGTTGGCGCGGCGGATGACTTCTTCTTCGCTGTCGAATGGGGAGATGTGGCAGCACGGGCCGAAGATCTCGTCGCGCATCACCGCCGCGCTGTCGGGCAGGCCGGTCCAGATGGTCGGCTCGACCCACGAGCCGGCTTTCAGTGCGGCCGGCATGTCCGGAACCCCGCCGCCGGTGACGACGGTGGCGCCCTCTTCCACCGCCTTGCGGTAGTACGACAGCACCTTGTCGCGGTGCTCCTGCGAGATCAGGGGCCCCATCTTGCTGGCCGGGTCGGCGGGCAGGCCGGGCTTCATGCTCTCGGCGCCGCGCTTCAGGCGGCTGACGAATTCGTCGAAGATCGGGCGCTCGACGTACACGCGCTCGGTGCCCAGGCATACCTGGCCGCAGTTGGCAAAGGTGGAGCGCAAGGTGCCTTCGATGGCGGCGTCCATGTCGCAATCGGCAAAGACGATGGCGGCGTTCTTGCCGCCCATTTCGAGCGACACAGGACGGGCGCCGTCCGCTGCGGCCTTCATGATGGCCGCGCCGGTGCGCGTCTCGCCGGTGAAGGTGATGGCGGAAACGCCGGGGTGGGTGGTCAGGAACTCGCCGGCGGCGTCCGGGCCGAAGCCGTTGACGACGTTGAACACGCCCTTCGGCATGTCCACCTTGTTCATCACTTCGCCCAGCAGGGCGGCGGTCTGCGGCGTTTCCTCGGAAGGTTTGACGACGACCGTGTTGCCGCACGCGAGCGCCGGGCCGAGTTTCCAGGTCATCAGCAGGAACGGCAGGTTCCACGGGCAGATGACCGCCACCACGCCGACCGGGCGGCGCAGCGAATAGTTCAGCGCGCCGCGTCCGTCGGGGGTGGCCATTTCGAAGAATTCGGACGGCACGTTCTTGACCACGTCAGCGAAGATCTTGAAGTTGGCGGCGCCGCGCGGCACGTCGACGTGGCGGATGAAGTGGGACGGCTGGCCGATGTCGCTCATTTCGGCTTCGGCGAAATCGTCGAAGCGGCGGGTGATTTCGTCGGCCACCGCGTACAGCATGTCGACGCGGTCGGCGACCGCCAGCTTGCCCCAGGGGCCGTCTAGCGCGCTGCGGGCGGCGCGTACCGCGGCATCGACCTCGGGCTTGCCGGCGGCCGCGACGCGGGCGATCACCTTGCCGTCGTACGGGGTCGTCTTGTCGAACCAGTCGGTGGTTGCGACAAATTCGCCGTTGATGAAGTTAAGTATTTCTTTCATTGGTAAGGTCCTTGGATTCGCGGTTACGACTCAAGCGACGCGGCGGCCAGGCCGGCGCGCGCGGATGGATCCATGCAGCGCGGGCACGCGTGCCCACGCATGCATCCGTCCTGGTCAGGTGTACACGGTCGTGAAGCTCTCCTCCAATACCCCGGTGTGATAGAAGATACTGCGCCCGGCCTGGTCCTCGGTCCAGGTCACGACCGGCTTGTCGCGCTGCGCCTGGTAGCCGAGCCCCGCAAAGGTCTCGTTGCGGTTGCCCGACGGGTCGAAGAAATAAATCGTCTCGCCGCGCGTGAGGCCGTGGCGCGTCGGCGCCACGTCGATCCGCACCCGGTTCTTGGCCATGATGTCGCCCGCCTTCAGGATGTCGTGCCACGAATCGAGGAAGAACGACAGGTGGTGCAGGCCGGCGCGCTCGCCGCCGACGAAGGCGATGTCGTGCGGCTTGCTCGAATGCGACAGGAACGACGCCAGCTGGAACGCGCCGTCCGGCCCCACCGTGATCTGCTCGGTCTGGAAGAAGTTGAGCGCCTCGATGAAGAACCTGGTGTTTTCCGCGACCTTGTTGATGCCGTTGGCGGGGTCGAATTCGCACATCAGCAGGCAATGGTCGAGCCAGTGCGCGCCGGCGCCGCGCACGTCGTCCGGCCACGGGTCGGGGTTGGTCGAGCCGACGTCGGTGCCGACGCATTCCTTCTGCGCAAACAGGCGCATCTCGTGCCCGCTGGGCATGGCAAAGCGCAGCATGCGCCCGCAGTCGGGCAGGCTGCCTGCCGCCAGGTGCTCGACCGCGATCCCGTGCGCGCCGATCCGCTCGGCCAGCGCATCGAGGTCGCTGTCGCGCTCGACCTTGTACGCCACATGGTTGAATCCCGCCTGGTCCGATGGCGTCAGGATCACCGAATACTTGTCCCACTCGTCCCAGCATTTGAGGTACACATTGCCCTCGGCGTCGGTGTGGGTGGTCTTCATGCCGACCACCTTTTCGTAATGATTCACCGATGCCGCCATGTCCATCACCTTGATACTGATGTGGCCTATCCGCATGACACCCATTTCTGTCTCCTTTTTTGTAATTCGGTTGTTATCGATTTTGCTCGTCTGGCGCAGCTGGCGAACGCAGGAAGGCTTTCTTCATCTTGCCCACCACTTCCAGCTCCACTTCGCAGTCGGGCACCACGCGGCATGCCAGCACCACGCCCGCTGCTTCTTCCTGCTCGGTTACGTGGGCGCGGCTCATGGCGCCCGACTTGTGGACCTCGCCGGCGCGGATCGCCACCTTGCACACGCCGCAGCCGCCGTTCAGGCAGCCCGCCGGAATGCATTTGCGGCCGATGCGCGCCATCCCCTGCAAGATCGTTTCGCTGCTGCCGCACTGGTAGGTTTCGCCGGTTTCGCGGACCCGCACCGTGTGCTTGCAAGCCCCCACGTCGAGCCCTTCGGTTGTCGTCAGGGTTCCCATGTCAGATCGCCTTGAACAGTGGGCTGCGGCGCGCGGTCGACTCGGAGTCGGCGGCGGAGATGAATTTTTCCATGTACATATCCCTTTCGAACAGGCGGCCGCGGATCAGCGTCGTGATGCAGGCGTCGATCATTACCGGCGGGCCGCACATATAGGCCTTGTGCTGGCGGAAGTCACCGCCGAAATGGCGGACCGCCACCTCGTGCACGAAGCCGGTTTCGCCTTCCCATGCGTCGCTCTCGGCCGGCGCCGACAGCGCCGGCACATAGGTGAAGTTCGGGTGGCGCGCGGCCAGGTCGCGGAACAGCGCGTCGTCATACAGTTCGGCGCGGTGGCGGGCGCCGTAGACCAGCGTGATGGCGCGCGTCTCGCCGCGCTCGAGCAGGTCGAGGATCATCGATTTGGGGCTCGACAGGCCGGTGCCGCCGGCCAGGAACAGCAGCTTTTCGGGCGCCGAGCGGCGCACGAAAAAGCGGCCGTAGGGACCGTTCAGGCGCAGGCGGTCGCCTTCCCTGAGCTGGTTGTGGATATAGCCGGTGGCCTGGCCGCCGGGCACGTTGCGGATATTGAGCTCGATCATCCGTTTTTGCGACGGTGCGTTGGCGAGCGAGAACGCGCGCGGCTGGTCCAGCCCCGGCACGTGCAGGTTCACGTACTGGCCGGCCTGGAAATCGATGCCGTCGCCATCGAGCTCGATGTACACGCCCTTGGCGGTCGGGGTCAGGTCGACGATCTTCGCCACGGTGCCGGTGAAGTCCTGCATCGGATGCATCTCGGCGTCGGGTTCCTCGTCGATCTCCGCTTCGATCACGATATCGCACGAGGCGGTCGCCACGCATGCCAGGCACTTGCCTTCGTCGCGCTCGAAATCCATCAGCGCGAACGGCGAGGCGTCGCCGATATCGACTTCGCCCTCCACCACCTGCACCTTGCAGGTGCCGCACAGGCCATGCAGGCATGCGTGGGGGATGTAGACGCCGGCGCGCAGGGCGGCGTCGAGCAAGGTCTGCCCGGCCTCGACCTCGACGGTCTGGCTCAGGGGTTCGATACACATTCTCGCGTTCATGCCAGCTCCTCAGAAACCCGTGTTGCCGATGCCGTTCAAGCCGGGGGTGGCCAGGCGCAGCAGCGATTTGTGGCCGACGCCGTTCTCGGCGATGCTGCGGTCCATGTCGGGCGTGAAGCGCGCGCCGTCGAGCGACCATTCGGTCGCGGCCCAGTCGATCCGGGCGAAATCGGGATGGACGCCGTACACCGACGGCAGCAGGTCCTTGACCAGCGCCGCGAACGGCATCTGCGGCGGCAGCGGAAAGGCGCCGGCGAACGGGAACATCAAGTGCTCGTCCCATCCGATGTACACCACCTGGTTGCCGTGGAAATTCTCGACTGCGTCCGCGTTCGGGCCGCTGTAGTTTTCGTATGCTGCTTTGACTGCCATGCTTGTCTCCTGATTGGGTGGTGCTTGCGCCGGACGATCCGCGGCCGGCGCCTGGTGTCACGCTGCCTCGTCGTCCTTGTTCAGGCCCTTCCACTCGTTCCAGTTGGCGTTATCGCGCGAATGCAGGAACTCGCCGGGGTCGTTCTCGGAGAAGTGGTAGTACTTGAGGACATCGGGAATCGTCGGGCCGCCGCAGTTGCCCTGGAAAATCTGGTGCGGCGGCAGCCAGGCCTGCACGTATTTTTCAGGCTCGTGGTCGAACACCGACTTGCAGCCGTCGGAACAGAAGTGGAATTTGTCGCCGTTATAGGTGCTGTGCTTGTACACGCGCTCGGTCGGCTTGCTGGTGTCGGTAAAGACCATCGGGATCTGGCAGGTCTGGCACAGCTGCGGCAGTGCGGCGGAGTAGAAGCGCTTGCCGGCCTTTTCCTGGGCGCGCAGGTATTCGAAGCGCGGGCGGTAATACTTGTCGAAGGTGTTCGGGTATTTTTCGGACAGCCAGTCCAGCTCGGAGTCCTCGGGCACCCAGGTGTGGAAGCCGGCGGCGTTGCCGACGCTGTAGAAGGTCAGCCACAGCTGGTGGGTGATGTGTTCCTTCTCCTCGACCGATTTCTCCCAGAACTTGGGCATCGTGATGCCGTAGCGTGCCAGGTCGTCGAACAGCGCCTTGCCGTTCTGCTCGAAGTACATCTCCCAGCCTTCTTTCCACGACATCACGCGCTTCGGATGCATGTAGTCCATCATCATGCCGACGATGCCGAGCAGGCGGTAGCCGCGCCAGAAGTACTTGTCGATCCAGCGCTGCACGATGGGCAGGTTGTCGGGATGCTGCTCGAGGATGAACTTGATCACCTCCAGCCCCAGCGTCATGTGGCGCGATTCGTCCGACTGGGCCGAGAAACCGAAGTTCACGGTGGCCATGTCGCCGTTGTAGGCGGCGCCCGACATGAAGGGCATGAACAGCAGGTTGGTCAGCACGTACTCGAACGAGAACGAGATGGCGGTGACGAATTCGAACGGGCCGGCCGACAGCGCGTCCTCGAAATACGATTTCGGCACCGACAGGTACCAGGCGCGGTCGTACATGTGGAACGGGTCGTGCAGGCCGTCGAAGTACTTGTTGTACTGGCTGATGGTGTGCAGCTGGGTCTGCGCGTGGCGCAGTTCGTCGATCGACTGCATCTGCGAGGCGACCTGGGCGCCGACACCGGGGAAGGCGCGGCCGGCCATGGCAAAGCCGCGGTGGGCGCCGTATTCGAGCGGGGTGACCGCCGTCAGGAAGATCTTCAGGCTGTTGATGTAGCGCGCGTCCGAGACGCCCAGGTGCGCGTTGTTTTGGGTAAAGGCGTCGATCACCGCGTACAGCTTGCGCTCCTTTTCGCCCTGGTATTTCCAGTAGGCGTCCATGGTCAGGCGGAACGGGTCTTCCCACTTGCTCCAGTCTTCGATCTTGATGCCTTCGAAGTCGCACAGCGGGAATACCTCGGACTGCGACTTGTACGAAAAATCCCAGGCCAGGTCGCTGGTCATGGTGGTGTACTTGTCCTTCAAACTCATTTTCTTGGCTTGGGCCACGATTGTCTCCTGTGATGTTTTGAGGTTGCGCCTGGGTCAGACGCGTTCCAGCGCAAAGTAGTCGTCGGTCTCGTCGATATTTCCGGACAGCGACACCAGCGTCAGGTGGATGTCCTGCGGGTCCCATGGGCGGCCGATGCGCTCTTCGACGCTTTCACGCTTGACCACCAGGCGCCCGGGGGCGTCGATCTTGTAGAGGCCCGGGTACTGCGTGATCGTGGCGTGCGGGTTGTCGGCCTCGATAGCCTCGCGGATCGGGCGTGCTTCTTCGTTGTCCTGCAAGGCCAGGAAAACCATTTTTTCAGTCATGTTCTGTCTCCGCTTTCAGGTATTAAAGGCCGCTCTTGGCCAGGCGTTCGGCCAGCTGGCCGGCGCAGGCATCGAGTTCGGTGCCGGCCTGGGTGCCGAACGCCGCCGCGGCGACCGGCTGCAGCGCCTGCAGTACCTGCGGCTGCCACTTGCCGACCCACTGCGCCAGTTGCTCCTTGTTGGCCGGCGATTCGGCGGCGGCGATCTTCAGCACCGCGCCAGTCCAGCGAGCGTGTTCGTCGAACCACTCGCTCATGAACTCGGTCAGCATCGCGAAGCTGGTCTGCCCCGATGCGCTGGCCAGGTTGCCGAATGACTGGTACACCAGCGGATACAGCAGGCCGTCGAGCACCACGTTCTGCGCCACGAACAGTTCGAACCAGTCTTCGGTGACCAGCATGTTCTCGGCCAGCGCGCGCATGCCCTGCCACGCCGGGTCGTTCTGCCATGCGGCCTTGGCGGTCTTGAGTGCGGTGTCGGTGCCGTCCGCCAGCATCAGGCCGATGCGGGTGATGTACTGGGCAATCCCCAGCCGGTCCATCGCGCACATCATCGTGGCCTGGGTGACCGACACACCGTAGCCCTTGGCCGACATCGCGCAGTTGTTGAGGTTGGCCGCGTACTCGAGATGGCGCAGCGGCAGCAGCAGGTACTCGATTTGCGCGCGCAGTCCGGCGGGGATGGTCGCCAGCATCTGGCGCTTTTCGACAAAGGCAAAGTTGCGTTCGGCCGCATCCTGCTGCTTGCTGCGGGTGATGGTCCAGGCACCGTAGTAGTATTGGCGTGGGTCCAGCAGGCGATACCAGTCGGCCATCTCGATCGCGGTGTTGCGCTTGTCGAAGATGGCGCGGTCCTTCGACCACAGCGGCTGGTAGTGGAAGTTCGTTTCCGGCTGCAGCCCAATGGTCGCCTCAAGGTAGCGCGAGGCCGGCTTGTCGGTGCCGGTGAAGCGCGCCACGGCGTCGAAAGTATGGCGCAGCGGCTTGATGTTCAGGCTCTTGATGTCAACTTGCATCCCATGTCTCCTTGTAAAATTATTTGATCCGGCGCAGCGGAATGCCGGGCTCGGACGGCGTGATCAGGCCGGGCGCGCCAGTGTCGATGAAGCGGACCTGATTGATTGCGCAAAACTCCTGAAAGGCGGCCGCGGGCAGGATCAGTTCCACGCACAGGTCGCGGTCGGCGACGAAGAATTCGAACTCGATGAAGCCGTTTTCCGTTTCATTGGTAACTCTTACCCAGCGGTTATTTGCATTGACTTCGGACATCAGCCGCCCCTATATTGAAAAAGACAAATAAGAAACCGACATATGCGGTATTCATCTAACGCATAGCAAACGGTGTGCCAGCTTGATTCCTCAAGTGCGTTTGCTGCACCGCGAGCACGGCAATATGATTGGGCGCGGCCAAGTCAATACGGAGCATGGATGCTGCGAACGCACAAAGTTGTCCATGAGTATCAATTAGTCAATTCATGAAATTCGCCCAAAAGCGCATGTCATCAAAAGCTTAAAAAAAAACGGCAGTGCTGGCGCCTGAGATTAGAACGAGGAGACCATGCAGTCGAAATCCACAGTGGCCGACGCCGGGGCCGGGCCGGGCGTGAGCCTGCGCCTTCACATCCCCGACAAGATCGAGGACAAGATATTTCCAAATATTCGCGACCTGGCCGAACGGCTGCATTTCAGCCCGACCGACGGCCGCATCTGGCTCGACGACAGCCGTATGATCCTGCTGCGCACCGAGGCCTTCGGGGCCTTGCGCCAGGAACTGATCGAATCGCTGGGGGTCGAGTCGGCGCGCGGCCTGCTGACCCGTATGGGCTACCTGGCCGGCTCCAAGGACGCGGCGCTGGCGCGCAAGGTGCGGCCCGGCGACAACCAGACCAATATGTTCATGGTCGGTCCGCAAATGCACGGCCTCGAAGGCGTGGTGCGGGCCGAACCGGTGCGGCTCGAAATCGACAGCGCCACCGGCCATTTCTATTGCGAGGTGGTGTGGAAGGATTCGTCCGAGGACGAGTCGCACATCTCGATCTACGGGCTGGGATCGGAGCCGGCCTGCTGGATGCAGACCGGCTACGCCAGCGGCTACAGCAGCGCGTTCATGGGCAAGCGGATCCTGTTCCGCGAAGTCGAATGCAGCTCGACCGGCGCCGCCCATTGCCGCGTGATCGGCAAGCCGGTCGAAGAATGGGACGATCCGGAACTGGACATGAAATATCTGGAGGCGCAACCGTTGCAGCAGCGCCGTGGCGTGGCGCCGGGCAGCGCGCCACAGCCGGCTTCTGGCGCGCCTTTGCCAGCCGGGGGCGGCAGCGGCGGGCATGCGGTGGCAATCGGCGCCTCGGCCGGATTTTTCGGCGTGATCCACCGCATCAACCGGGTCGCGGGAACGCGCGCCACCGTGCTGCTGCTCGGCGAAAGCGGCGTCGGCAAAAGCATGTTCGCCTGCGAAGTGCACAGCAAGAGCCCGCGCGCCAACAAGCCCCTCATCCAGCTCAATTGCGCCGCGATGCCAGAGCAACTGATGGAGTCGGAATTGTTCGGGGTCGACAAGGGCGCCTACACCGGCGTCAACGAATCGCGCCCGGGCCGGTTTGAAGCGGCCGACGGCGGCACCATCTTCCTCGATGAAATCGCGTGCCTGAGCCTGACGGCGCAGGCCAAATTGCTACGCGTCCTGCAGAGCGGCGAACTGGAACACCTGGGCAGCACCAGGACCCGCAAGGTCGACGTGCGGGTGGTGGCCGCCACCAACGAAAACCTGAAGGTTGCGGTCGAAGAGGGCCGGTTTCGGAAGGACCTGTATTACCGCCTGAACGTGTTCCCGATCCTGATTCCGCCGCTGCGCGAACGGCGCGCCGACATCCCGCTGCTGCTCGAAAAACTGCTGCGCGAGCTGTGCCAGCGGCACGGGCGCCAGGTTTCCGGCGTCACCAACCGCGCCATGCAGGCCTTGCTGACGCACCGGTGGCCGGGCAATATCCGCGAACTTGAAAACGTGCTCGAGCGCGGCATCATCCTGGCCGACGAAGGCGGTGCGATCGATATCCCGCACCTGTTCAGCGTCGACGAAAGTCCGGCCAACTCGACGCAGCTGGGACTGGCCGAGCTGGCCGCGCTGACGCCGGCGATGCCGAGCCTGGCCGAGACCACCGGCCTGGGGCCGGCGAGCGGCACCTCGATCGACGAGTGGGCGTCGGGCGTGATCGCGCGCCAGCAGTCCACGCTCGGCCAGATCGAGGATGCGCTGATGCAGGCGGCGCTGAAGTCGGCGCACGGCAATATCAGCAAGGCCGCCAGCCTGCTGGGCATCACGCGCGCGCAAATGGATTACCGCACCAAGAAATTGCCGCAGCCGCGCTGAGCGGGAGATCGGGCCGAGGGGCTGGACCGCGCTACCGCCACTGGGCCCTCTCAGAGCAGCTTGTCGAGGGTATCGGCAAGTTGCGCACGCGGCGCCGGTGGCGTGGCTCGACTGCTTCAAACGGGTCGAACACAGCGGACAATTTGATGGTCACCTGCGCTTTGGGGAAAAACTGGAAATTGGGAAGACGTGGCACCCGCTGGATGACATCTGGCGATAGATGTGCTTCTCGAACCGGGCGCTCTTTTGCCTTTTGACATGAAGCAACTCCGTTAGGTGGAGTTACGTATAAAACAGAAAGAAATGTTGGGATTTTCCCAAACTCTTCATGTCACGTCGAGCCTTGAAGCATCATGGCCTGAAAGGCGTATGAAGAGTGGTGCGGCTGGATGCAAGTGGTTGCCCTGCGCACGCGGGGATCGGCCCCTGCTGGCCTGCGAGTTGATCCTGCAGTTGGCGGTTGCCCCGCGCACGCGGGGATCGGCCGGCCAGCTACTGGGGGAAGCCCCGCCTCAACGCGGTTGCCCCGCGCACGCGGGGATCGGCCACAGCGTGACTATCCCGAATAGTATGCCGACCCGGTTGCCCTGCGCACGAGGGGAATCGACCTTCTTGAATGCCATGTATCGGACCGGCATATGGGGGTGTCCCGCGCATGCGGGGATTGTCCGCGATTGGCATACAAAGTGGAACGAGGTATCGAAGGGGGTATTATAAATTCATGAACCTCTTTTTAAGAATTTTCTCCTATGTCGATCCAGGAAAGTTCGGTAGAGGTAGCCGTAAATGTACAGCTTGAGCAGAATGGCGGGATGGTAGGCCGGCCGGCCCGTCTTCGCCGGCGCCACCCGAGCAAAACCCAGGCTGGCAAGATCAAGCTCGTCGACGAACACATCGACGACACGAACCGGATTATCTTCGGCCACGTAGTCGTCCAGAAGCTCGGGCAGCAGCGTGCCTTGTCCGCGGTCCTCGCCCTCAATAAAGCGCTTCATTTCGCACCCGTAGTGATGAGATACTGGCTTAACGTTGACTACGCTGCCGCCGTTTACACGTCCCTACGTTTTTACACAGTCTGGGCCGATTGCAGACCTAGGGAAGCACTGATTTATTCGCCACCAAGCGCTCCGTCGACGCTGTCCGTCTGAGATAATTTCACTTCACTCAACGCCGCCCTGTCGATCATGCAGAAAAGCTTCTCCGATCTCGAGTATGCCAACAAGAAGAAGCTGACGCGGCGTGACGTGTTTCTCGCAGAGCTCGACTCGACCACTCCGTGGGGTAAGCTGCATCAAGAAATCGAACCGTTTTACCCGAGGGTCAATGGCGCTGGCCGTCCTCCAATTGGTCTTGCGCGCATGCTGCGCATGTACGTGGCCCAACAATGCTTTGGCATGTCGGACGAAGGCATCGAGGATGCGATCTACGACAGCCAGGCGATTCGTGGTTTCGTCGGTATCGACCTCAATCGAGAGTCCGCCCCCGACGCGACGACATTGCTGAAGTTTCGGCACCTGCTCGAGGACAATGAGCTGACCAAAAAGATCTTCGACACCATCAACGGTCATCTCGCGGAAAAGGGTTTGATGATGCGCGAAGGGACTATCGTCGATGCCACGCTGATCGCGGCACCACCGTCGACGAAGAACAAAAACGGAGAGCGCGATCCGGAAATGCACCAGTCGAAGAAAGGTAACGACTGGCACTTTGGGATGAAGGCCCATGTGGGCGTTGATGCTGCGTCCGGTCTGGTGCACACCGTTATCGGCACTGCTGGCAACGTCTCCGACGTCACCCAAGCCTGTGCGCTATTGCATGGCGATGAGTCTGCTGCGCTCGGCGATGCCGGTTATCAAGGTGTCGAGAAGCGCCCGGAGAATCAGGGCAGATCGGTCACCTGGCATGTCGCAATGAAGCGATCCAAACGCAAGGCACTGCCGAAAAATAAGGTCGGTCGTATGCTTGAAAAACTGGAGCATCTCAAAGCCAGTGTGAGAGCGAAAGTCGAGCATCCGTTCCACGTCATCAAGAACCTGTTTCGTCATCGGAAGACGCGCTATCGCGGCCTGGCCAAAAATACTGCTCAGCTGTTCACGCTGTTCGGTTTCGCCAATCTGGTGCTGGCCGGCCGGCGATTTTCGATCACTGAATCCCGACGTGCGTAGGATCTCGATCGGCAAGTGAAGGAGATGGAGCACCAGATCCAGTGCTGGCATCGAGCAAATGCGTTATCGCGCAAGCTGGAGAAAATCCCGGGGATCGGCCCGATTACCGCCAGTGCCCTGGTCGCCTCGGTTGGTGATGCGAAGAGTTTTACGAACGGCCGTCAGCTAGCGGCGTGGTTAGGCTTGGTACCCAAGCAGCACTCGTCCGGCGGAAAGACGAACTTGCAGGGGATCAGCAAGCGCGGCGACAAGTATCTGCGCACGCTGCTTATCCATGGCGCTCGAGCGGTCATTCGGCAATTCGAACGCAAGGCTAATATGCAGGGCTGGCTAGCCAAGCTGCTTGGCCGACGCAACAAGAATGTAGCAGCGGTCGCACTGGCGAACAAGAATGTCAGGATTGCGTGGGCGCTGCTGGCACATGATAGGAGCTTCCGGTCCGATTACGTCGCTACGTAATCGGACCGGCGTAGAGTAACAGCAGTACAAGATTGTTGATTCCACCGATTGCACAGGCAATCATGCAGTAATGGCGTAACAGGTAAGACCGTGGTTGGTAAAGCCCTCAGTTAGGCTGGCACGCGAAGTGCGATAGAGCGATGGGGCACCAACCAGCAGATCCCATCAGGGAGAACGACGAATCGTTGCATACAAAGTCCGGATGTACGGGTGCAATCTTTACCTTCACGCAGTCACGAATTGAGTGCTTGGCAAACCGGGGGCGTCCATGTACGCCTAACAAAACACTATTGTTGCCCTGAAGAAAACAGCCGGGTACACTGAGCCGTACCGACCGTCCGCAATCGACCCAAAACGGACGGTCCTACTCATGGAGAATGTACTCTTGCAGAGCCGTGCATTTCGCCTGCGGTCGACTCGATATGACGGAAGCGCACAATAGCAAGATCTGGCCTCTTGCTATGTGGCCCAATTATTCGTTCATGGCCGCGAAGGCGGCTGCCCGGACCTCTTCGACTTCGCCCACGCCTGAGACCTTTCGGTACCTTGGTGCTCCTGACAGGCCCGACTGTGCCCATGTGTTGTAGTAATCCAGAAGAACTTCGGTCTGTTGATGAAACACGAGCAGATGCTTGAGAACGGTTTCTTCCCTGTCGTCTTCGCGCTGCACAAGTGTCTCGCCAGTGACATCATCTACACCGTCGGTTTTGGGTGGATTGAATTTGACGTGATAGACGCGGCCTGAGGATTGATGGGTGCGCCGTCCACTCATGCGCTCGACGATGAGGTTGTCGGGCACGTCAATTTCGAGCACGTAATCTACTGCTACACCGCTGTCCCTCGGTAATCCCCCCGTTTTTAGAGCGCGCTAAAAGTAGAGGTTAAGCGGCAAGGGCAAGTTTCTGTTTTG
>NZ_JBHSMR010000003.1:0-12581 GCF_042655665.1 Massilia suwonensis | reverse complement strand
AGTGCTGCAACCAGTGTGAAAGTAGGTTATCGTCAGGCTAGTTATAAAGAAAAAACCCGCTGATTCAGGTCAGCGGGTTTTTTTTCGTCCATCGATTTGCCGCCGGATGGGCTGGGCGAGCACTCGCCATCTTCGTGTCCCCCCGATTAACGAACCTCGGATGAGCAGGTGCCGCCCAGTTCTGACGTGTCCGGAACCAGCGCATATGGCTGGCTACCGTACGACCATCAGAAAGCGCGGCGGTTCCCTATTTGCCGGCATGCCGCCGTGCACGTCCAGGCAGCACGAACCACAAGCCGGCCAGAAGCGCGAAGACCGTGAGTGCCACCGCGATGCTGACAACGAGGCTCTCCGTCACGGCATGGAAAACGGTGAATACGAACTGGCCAGGTCCTCGAAGCGCTCGCTGGAGACGGCGACCGTCTGGAAACCGAACAGGGCCTGCAGGCCAGGGAGAATGACACGCGCTTCTTCAATAATGTTGCGCATGTCGGGATCGACTTTATCGAACTCTAGTAATGCTCTTTCCATCGCATCACAGTACCCGCAAACCAGCGTATTCCGCGCACGGTTGAGCTGCCGTCACGCTGCCGAGACCTGGTCCCAGCTCAGGCCGAAACGCGCCAGGTATTTCTTGAGCCGGTCCGCATCGTTCGGCTTGGCCTTGGCGTCGCGCGAGACGCCGAACAATTTGCGGCCTGCATCCGACAGGCTTTTCGACTGCCGGCAGATCTTGAGCACCCCTTCCAGCTGCAGGGCGTCGAACAAGTCGAGCTGGCTCACCGCTTCCTCGCCCATCACGGCATCGAGTGCGACGGCGTGCTCCCCGTTGCGCGCAAGTCGAGGCCGCCACAGCCGCTGCAGGCGCGCGATTTCGTCGGCCACGATCGCCTCAATGATGCGCCCCGACTGCGCCAGCGTCGCCATGCGCGTCACCGATGCCCACAGGTCGCGGAAGTTCCCGCTCCACAGCGCCTCGGGCGAGCGTGCAAAGCGCATGAAGCGGGCGCGCGCCTCGCGGTTGAAGCGCACCATCTGGCCGTGCTCTTCCCCGAACTGGGCAAGCAGGTAGTCGAGGTTCGGTTCGATGTCTTCCGCGCGCTCGCGCAGGCCGGGCAAGGCATACGTCCAGAGATTGATGCGCGCGTACAGGTCCTCGCGAAAGCGGCCGGCCACCACGTCCTGCGATAAATCGCGATTGGTGCCTGCGATCAGCTGGAAGTCGCTTTGCACCTCGTGGTCGCTGCCGACCGGCAGGAAGCGTTTATCCTCGATCGCCTTGAGCAGCATCGCCTGCTCGTCCGCGCCCAGTTCGCCGATCTCGTCCAGGAACAGCACGCCCTTGTGCGCGCTCTTGAGCAAACCGGGGCGGTCCGATGCGGCGCCCGTAAAGGCGCCCTTGATGTGGCCGAACAGCGTCGAGGCCGCGCCGTCGCCGTGCAGCGTCGCGCAGTTCAGTTCCACGAAGCGGCCGTCGACCTGGTGCCGCGCCTTTTTGAGTTCATAGATGCGGCGTGCGAGAAAGGATTTGCCGGCGCCCGTCGGACCCATCAGCAGCATCGGCGCGCGCGAGCGGATCGCCACGCGCTCGATCTCGTCGATCATCGCGTTGAATTCCGCATTGCGCGTCGCGATCCCCGACTTCAGGAAAGCCACGCCTTCCATCTGTTCGCGCGAAAAACGCTGGGCGATCTGGTCGTAGCGCGACAGGTCGAGGTCGATCAGTGCATAACTGCCTGGCGTACCCGCACCCGGCGAGCGTGGCGGCGAGGTCTGCACCAGACGGCCGGGGAAGAAGCGCGCTTCCGTCATCAGGAACATGCAGATCTGGACCACGTGGGTGCCGGTCGTGATATGGATCCAGTAATCCTCGTGGTCGGGATCGAAGGGATAGCGCTTCGCAAAATCGAAAAGCGCGCCATACACTTCCTCGAAATCCCAGGCATCGCGCATCTCCAGCGCATGGGGTACGACCTGGGTATCGGGCGATACCGCGCCGATGTCCGCCGCCACCTCATCCACCAGCTTCTCGTAGGGACCGTTGTACAGCAGCTCGAAGCGCGCGATCGACAGGTCCGGGTGCTGGGTCAGCGCGACGCTGGGCCGCCACTTGTCCCAGCGCGAGGGGCCGCGGTAATTGTCGAGCTTGGTGCCGACGAAGCCGATGACGACGGTGCTCTTCTTTTTCATATGAATATAAATCTTTATCCTACAAGATAATCTATCAGCTAAGCGGTGTGATGTCGACCCAGCGACAGGAAGCGCAAGACCGGCGTAAATTCCCGCGAGATCAGGTACTTAGCGAAGCTGGCCATCCTCTGGCAGCGGCTGGCACGCCCCTTGCAATAAGTACGGTACCTACTGGCGAACGATTGAGAGAAAAATGAAAACGACGAACACCACCAGCTACGATGTCATGGATATCCAGGGCGGCGCCCCCGTCAAGATGTGGACGCAAGGCGTACCTGTCGAGGAAGCGGCCAGGCAGCAGCTGACGAATACCGCGAAGATGCCCTTCGTATACAAGCACATTGCCGTCATGCCCGACGTCCACCTCGGCAAGGGCTCGACCATCGGTACCGTCGTGCCGACGCTCGACGCGGTCATTCCGGCGGCCGTCGGCGTCGACATCGGCTGCGGCATGATGGCGGCGAAGACGACCCTCACCGCGAACGACCTGCCCGACAGCCTGTCCACCCTGCGCAGCGCGATCGAACGCGCGATCCCGCACGGGATGTCGCCGAAGACGCGCGGCCACCGCGGCCGCGACGAAGGGTCGTGGCAAACCCCGCCCTCGGCAGTGGACGCCGCCTGGCTGCAGCTGAAGGACGAGTTCGACGCGATCTGCCTGAAGACGCCCTCGCTGAAGAACACCAATAACTACCGCCACCTCGGCACGCTGGGCAGCGGCAACCACTTCGTCGAGGTCTGCCTGGACGAAGTCGGCTTCGTGTGGTTCATGCTGCACTCGGGTTCGCGCGGCGTCGGCAATGCGATCGGCACCCATTTCATCGAGCTGGCGAAGAAGGACATGCGTACCCACTTCGTCAACCTGCCCGACAGCGACCTGGCCTACCTGTCGGAAGGTACGCAGCATTACGACGATTACGTCGAAGCGGTCAGCTGGGCGCAGAAGTTCGCGCGCACCAACCGCGAAGTGATGATGCAGAACCTGATCGCCGCCGTGCGCCTGGTTATCAAGAAGCCTTTCGAAACGCACGTGGAAGCCGTGAACTGCCACCACAACTACGTGCAGAAGGAACGCCACTTCGGCAAGGACGTGCTGGTCACCCGCAAGGGCGCGGTGTCGGCGCGGACCGGTGAGCTGGGCATCATTCCGGGCTCGATGGGCGCGAAGAGTTTCATCGTGCGCGGCAAGGGGAACGAAGACAGCTTCCACAGCTGCAGCCACGGCGCCGGCCGCACCATGAGCCGGACCGAGGCCAAGCGCCGCTTCACCCTGGCCGACCAGGTGCGGGCGACCGAAGGCGTCGAGTGCCGCAAGGACGCGAACGTGATCGACGAGATCCCGATGGCCTACAAGGACATCGACGCGGTGATGCATGCGCAGCGCGACCTGGTCGAAGTCGTCCACACGCTCAAGCAGGTGGTGTGCGTGAAGGGCTAGGGCCCGCGCACCCGATAACAAGAAGAAGGGGAGACCATGATCGAACTCGACGGCGCCGCAGGTGAAGGCGGCGGACAAATCCTGCGCACCGCCCTGGCGCTGTCCATGATCACCGGGCAGCCTTTCCGGATCAGGAACATCCGGGCGAACCGCAGCAAGCCCGGCCTGATGCGCCAGCACCTGGTGGCGGTGCAGGCCGCGCAGCAGGTCAGCAACGCGGCCGTGACGGGCGCGCAGGTCGGCGCCATGGAGCTGGACTTCGTTCCGGGACCGATTGCGGCGGGCGACTACGCGTTCGCGATCGGCACGGCCGGCAGCTGCACGCTGGTCCTGCAGACCATCGTGCTGGCCCTCCTGCATGCGGAGCAGCCCTCCACGGTACGCATCAGCGGCGGCACCCATAATGCGATGGCGCCGCCGGTGCAGTTCCTGCAGCGCGCCTATCTGCCGCTCCTGGCGAGGATGGGGGCCGAGGTCGGCATCGAGCTGCTGCGCCATGGCTTCTATCCCGCCGGCGGCGGCATCGTCGCGGCCAGCGTCCAGCCCTGCGCGCGCCTGGCGCCGATCGAATGCATCGAGCGTGGCGCGCTGGCCGACGCGTATGCCGAAGCCTTTATTGCCGGTATTCCCGCGAGTGTCGGCACGCGCGAGCTGGCGCGCGTCGGCACCGCGCTCGGATGGGAACAGCGCCAGCTGCACCTGCGCGGGCTGCCGGCCGAGCAGGGCCCCGGCAACGCCTTGCTGCTGACGCTCGCATACGAACGGCAGACCGAAGTATTCGCCGCCTTCGGCGCACGCGGCATCCCGGCCGAGACCGTGGCCGACCAGGCCCTGGCCGAAGCCCGGTCCTACATCGCGTCCGGCGCGGCAGTCGGCGAGCACCTGGCCGACCAGTTGATGCTGCCGCTGGCGTTGGCCGGCGGCGGACGCTTCACCTTGTCGACGGTGTCCCGCCATGCTGTGACGAATGCGTCGGTGATCGAGCGCTTCCTGCCGGTCTCGGTCCGCTTCGAACACGGCGAACGGCGCAGCACCTGCGTGGTGAAACCGCGCTGAAGCTCAGACGTGGACGATGCCGGCCTTGGCCGCCCACTGTTCCAGGCTGCTGCGCTTGATGGCCGCCGCCATCAGGTCGGGGAACAGGTCGGGCGTGCAGGCGAAGCAGGGCGCGCCCATCGCCACCAGTCTGGCCGCATTGTTCCTGTCGTAGGAGGGAGCGCCCTGGTCGTCCAGGGCCAGCAGCACGATGAACTGCACGCCGCTGGCGATCATCGCCGCCGCGCGCTTGAGCATTTCCTCGTTGCGCCCGCCCTCGTACAGGTCGCTGATCAGGACGAAGATCGTGTCCTTCGGCCGCCGCACCAGGCCCTGGCTGTAGGCCAGCGCGCGGTTGATGTCGGTGCCGCCGCCCAGTTGGGTGCCGAACAGGACCTCGACCGGATCGGACAGCAGCGGCGTCAGGTCGACTACCGCCGTATCGAACACCACCACCGAGGTGCTGACCGCCTTGATACTGGCCAGCACGGCGGCGAACACGCTGGCATACACGACCGAGGGCGCCATCGAGCCGCTCTGGTCGATGCACAGCACGATGTCGCGCAGCGACTGGCCCTTGCGGCCGAAGCCGATCCGGGTTTCCGGAATGATGGTCCGGTAGTCCGGCTGGTAATGCTTCAGGTTCGCGCGGATCGTCCGCATCCAGTCGATCTCGTTGTGGCGCGGCCGGCGGTTGCGCGTGGCGCGGTTCAGGCTCCCCGTCACCGCCTGGCGCAGCGGGCTGGCCAGCTTGGCCTCGAGTTCGCGCACGACCTTGCTCACCACCGCGCGCGCCGTGCTGCGCGTCTTGTTCGGCATGATGCGGTTCAGGCTGAGCAGGGTGGCGACAAGGTGCACGTCCGGCTCGACCGCCTGCAGCATCTCCGGCTCGCACAGCATCTGCTGCAGGCCGAGCCGGTCGAGGGCATCCTTCTGCATGACCTGGACGACGGTCGACGGAAAATACTGGCGGATGTCGCCCAGCCAGCGCGCCACGTTCGGCGCCGATGCCCCCAGTCCGGCGCGCGGCTCGCCCGGCTGCGCGCCGTAGAGCGCGTCCAGCGCCCGGTCCATGGCCAGGTCGGCCTGGGCCAGCGGCGCGTCGGCCGCGTCGCCGCCGAGCACCAGGCGCCAGCGCCGCGCCGCCTCGTTGCGGTCGAATTCACTCGTCATGCATTGCCTCCGGCGCCGCGGCGCCACCGAATATCGTTGCGAGCACCGGCAGCACGCGCCGCGCGCGTTCCAGGTCGAGCGCCTGTGCATGCAGCGGCGCGGGCGCCGCTGCGCCATCGCGGCCGGCGCGGGCGCGTTCGGCCAGCTGGCGCCGCTCGGGCACATGAAAACTGCCGAAGGTGCGGCGCAGCAGCGGCAGCAGCTCGGTAAAGCTGTCGGCCGGCAGCGCCAGCACCCAGGCGTCGATCGCGTGCCAGAGCGCGTCGTTATGAACCAGCAGCGTGCCGCTGCCCTGCAGGAAGCCTTCCAGCCACTGCGCCGCGGCCAGCGGCGCCACGGTGCGCGAGCGCAGCAGGCCGAGGTGGCGCGCGGCTTCGTCCATCGGCCAGTGACCCTGCTCGGCGAGGATGCGCACCGCGCGGCCGGCCGGCAGCGGATGCGTCAGTTCGCTCCTGGCGCCGATCTCGAGCGCGGCGAACCAGGCGGCGCCATGTTCCTCGTCCTGCAGCAGGCGGATCGCCTGGTCGCCGGCGATCAGCTGCGCCAGCAGTTGCGTCGCCGCCTCGTCCGACAGGCCGCGCGTGCCGAAGGGGAAGGCTACGCAGGCGCGCGCCACCAGGCCGTCGATCACGCGCGACAGGGCATCGGTGTCGGTGCCGCGCACGCTGCCGTAGCGGACCACGTTCACGAGCGGCGGCAGGGCCGCCAGCAGGAAGCCCAGGTCCGCGGTCAGCGCGCTGACGTCCTGGATGCGCGCCATCACCGGCGCCACCGCCGCGCGCAGGTCGGCCAGCAGGATCTCCTCCATCAGGCCGGTCAGCGCCGACAGTTCGCTTGCGGCGGCGCCGCGGCTCACCGCGCGCGTGCCTGCCGCCTGCTCCAGCGTGGAACCCCAGACGCTGGCCTCGATCAGGCGGATCGCGAACTCGGGCTCCCAGGCCAGGCGCCACAGTTCGTGGAAGCTGCCGCTCTTGCCGCGCACCACCTGGCGGCGGCCCCAGGCGATGCCGAGCATCGCCAGCCGGTGCAGCAGCACGCTCTTCTCGAGGTGGGCCGGCTGGCGCAGGTCGAGGTCGATGTCGAGGGTGTCGGCGCGTACGGCCATGCGCAGGCGCTTCTGCTGTGCCTGCACGTCCTGGATCAGCGGCAGGGTGGGCACCGACGGCGGCACCTCGCCCAGGCGGTCCTTGACCAGCAGCTCGCGCCGGATCAGTTGCAGCGGCAGTTCGCTGTCGTAGCAGAACACCGCGCGTACCGCTTCCATCAGTTCGTCGAGTCCGGCGCGCGGACGGTCGCGCAGTGCCGCCAGCGTCTCCGACAGCCGCGCCGCTTCGATGATGTGGGCGGACGAGGCATCGAGGTCGTGCCGGCGCAGCAGGGTGGCGACGTCGGTCAGCCAGTGCAGGCTGGCCTGCTCGCGATGGTCCCAGACATGCTGGTACCAGCCCGGCGCGACGACGCCGGCGCCGTAGCCGCTGGCAAAGCTCAGGCGGCCGTAGCTCCAGGGCGTCCAGGTCGCCGCCAGTTTTTCCTTCGGCAGGCCCTTGAGGAGATCGTTGTCGCTCTTCGCCGTCGGCATGCTCGCCAGCGCCGGCACGTGCCAGGCGCCGCAGACCACGGCGATGCGCTGGCAGCCCTGCTTTTCGGCGACCCGGATCATGTTGCGCATATAGGCTTCGCGGCGCAGTTCAAGCAGGTCCTCCTGCGCGCCGGCGTGCTCGCGCACCACCGTCATCATCTCGGCGATGGCGGCGAACAAATCGAGGCTGTCGCTGCGCTGCTCGACCAGGTGGTCCCACCAGGTTTCGGTATCGCTGAAGCCGGCCGCTTCGGCCAGCCAGGCCAGCGGATCGCTGCGCAGGGCGGGCGGGGCGCTGGCGGGGACGGCGCCCACCGGGTCAAGATCCTCGGGCGGCTGCGTCTCGGCCAGCCGGTGGCTCTGCGGCAGGTCGCAGAAGCGCACCGGCGTACCGTGCTCGTTGGCGAAGCGAATCGCCTGCCATTCCGGCGAGTATTCGGCGAACGGATAGAACACGGCACGCTGCGGCGCCGCCGGCGCATAGACCAGCAGCGCACAGGGCGGCACCAGACCCGCTTCGCCGACGTGGGCCAGCAGCGGATCGGCTTCGGGAGGCCCCTCGACCAGGATGCAGTCCGGCTGCAGCGCGTGCAGCGCGTCGAGCAGGCTGCGCGCGCAGCCGGGCCCGTGGTGGCGGATGCCGAACAGGTGGACGCTCATCGCTGCGCCAGGCTCAGGCCATCACGTCGCGGCAGGCGCGGTACAGGTCCTTCCAGCCGTCGCGTTCCTTGACCACGGTTTCCAGGTATTCGAGCATCACCACGCGGTCCTGGATCGGGTCCTTGACGATCGCGCCGACCATGCCGGCGGCGAGGTCGGCCCCGCGCAGCACGCCGTCGCCGAAGTGGGCGGCCAGCGACATGCCGTGCGTGATGACCGAGATCGCTTCGGCCGTGCTCATGCTGGCGCTGGGCGCCTTGATTTTCACTTTGCCGTCGGCGGTGACGCCTTCGCGCAGTTCGCGGAAGACCGTGACGATACGGCGGATCTCTTCCAGCGCCGGCAGTTCGCCCGGCAGCTCGAGCGCGCGCCCCATGCTGGCCACGCGCGTCTGCACGATGCGCACCTCTTCGTCGGCGCTGCGCGGCGGTGGCAGCACCACGGTGTTGAAGCGCCGCTTCAGGGCGCTCGACAATTCGTTGACGCCGCGGTCGCGGTCGTTCGCGGTGGCGATGATGTTGAAGCCTTTCTGGGCCTGCACTTCGTCGTCGAGTTCGGCGATTGGCAGCACCTTTTCGGACAGGATCGTGATCAGGCTGTCCTGCACTTCGCCGGCGATGCGGGTGAGCTCTTCGACGCGTGCGATCTTCCCTTCGCGCATGGCGCGCATCACCGGGCTGGCCACCACGGCATCGAGCGAGGGGCCCTTGGACAGCAGCTGCGCGTAGTTCCAGCCGTAGCGCACGGCTTCCTCGCCGGTGCCGGCGGTGCCTTGCACCACCAGGGTCGAGTCGCCGCTGATGGCTGCGGCCAGGTGTTCCGAGACCCAGGACTTGGCCGTGCCCGGCACGCCGAGCAGGAGCAGCGCGCGGTCGGTGGCCAGGGTGGCGACGGCGATCTCGATCACGCGCGGATTGCCGATGTACTTGGGGCTGATCTCGACGCCGTTGTCCAGCTTCCCGCCCAGCAGGTAAGTGGACACCGCCCAGGGCGACATCTTCCAGCGCGGCGGCCGCTGGCGCCGGTCGCAGGCGATCAAGGCTTCCAGCTCGGCCGCGTACTGCGTTTCGGCGTGCTGGCGAAGGACGGTGCTGAGTGCGGTCATGCGGGCTCCTGGAATGAATGGATCATCTCGTGGCGGAAACGCACGAGGTGGAAGAACTGGTCGACGGCGCCTTGCCAGCCATGCTGGTCAGCGCCCAGTCCCGGCCACTCGCGCTCGGCCGCGAGGACGGCCGCCGGGTCGAGCGCGGCCGCGAGGGCCGGCAGGGCGGTGCGGAAGCTCCATTGCTGGGCCGGGAGCGCAGGCAGCGCGCCAAGCAGGCGCCGGGCGATCGCGCGCGACAGCCCGGCGGGCCAGGGCGCCGCGGTTTCGCCGGCCAGCTGGTACAGCAGCTCGACCAGGGCCACGTCGGCGGCTTGCCACGGCGTGCGGCTGGCCTCGACCAGTTTCAGCAACAGCGCATGCAGGGCCGGCTGCGGCAGGGCCTTGCAGGCGGCGATGAAGCTTGAGGCCTGCTGATAGCGGACCGTGCCGTCGGCTTTCAGCCAGATGCGCACCCAGGCCTCGAGCCAGGCCAGCAGGCCGGGCGTCGCCGCCTGTTCGAGATGCAGGCGCAGGCCGGCGGTCCAGCCGAGCAGCAGCGCTTCCTGGTAATCGGTGGCCGCGCTGAGTGCGATGCATTCCTCCGGCGCCAGGCCGAGGGTCGTGGACCAGTACGAGGGATCGATCGCCGACAGCAGGTCGACCAGCCATCCCGCCTTTTCGCCCAGTCCAGGGTATTTGCCGTCGCCGATGCCGTCGCGGATCATCGCCGCATCGCGCTCGGCCGGCAGTGCGACGTTCAGGCGCGTACCGCGCAGGAAGCGCTTCTCGAGCTGCAGCAGCGGCACCGCGCGCGCCAGCATACGCCGCGTGTAGTCCGAGCCCGGCAGGCGCGCAAGCAGGCGCTGCGCAAGCTGGCGCACATTCTTGCGGCGGTCGTCGAGGGCCGACTCGAGGAAGGTTTCGTCCTGCGCATCCAGGCCGGTCGCGAGGCAGGCCAGCAGGGCCGCGCGGCTTTCGGGCGGCTCCGCCGGCCAGGCTGCCTGCAGTGCGGCGCGCGCGGCGGCCGGGTCTTCCCGCCGCCAGCGTGCGAGCGCGGCCGTGCGCTGTTCGGGCGCGCCGTTGTGCCATGTTTCCTGCAACTGGTCCGCATCCTGCGATCCGGCGGCCCAGTCCCAGCCCGGTTCGAGCGCGGCCAGCCATTGGCCGCGCATCCCCAGCAAGGGCAGGACGCGCGGCCGCAGCCCCGGCTGGCGGGTAGCCAGGTCGAGCATGTTGGGCAGAAAGCGCTCGGGCAGGCGTGCCGGCTTGCGCTCGAGCAGGGCCAGCCATTCCTGCAGGACGGCGGCGGGATGGCCGCCCGCGAGCAGGAGCTTCAGGATCGATTCGGCGCGCACCGGACAGGCTGCCAGTTGTTCCGGGGCGCTGGGCGGGTGCGGCGCCGCAGCCGGCGCGGGCGGTGGGACGTAGCCGGCGCGCGTCCACAGGTCGGCCGCGCCGGCGGCCAGCCAGAGACGGCGTTCAGGCGTCGCGCCGGCGGCATCGAGCGCGGGCTGGGCAATCTGCGCCAGCTCCGGAGCGAGCAGCTCGACGGGCAGCGGCGCACGGCTGGCGCCGACGAGCAGGAACTTCTGGAGTGGGACGGCCTGCGTCATGCGCTGAACTCCGTGTCGATGTTGTACAGGCGCTCGCCCTGCCGCACGCTCAGGGGCAGCAGGCAGGCGCCGTCCCATTCGCCGAACACGGTCAAGGGATGGCCACCGCTCAGCGCAAGCAGGTGCAGGGCGTGGCGGAAGGAGGAGTGCAGGCTGAGCTGCCGGCCGTCGGCGGTGCGCAGCGTGGCGCGGCCCGCGCTGCCCGGCACGACCCCGTCGAGCAGCATCGGATAGGCGGGCAGGAAGGGGTGGACCGCCAGCGCGCTCGCATAGTCGTCGAGCGTGGCGTCGAGCCCGGGCGCGGGCGGCGCGCCGGTGAGCGGCCGCGTATCCGCCTGGTCCCGGATCAGTGCGCGCAGCGGCCAGGCGCTCGGGTAGAAGCAGAGGGCGCCGTCGAATTCGGTGCCGGCCAGCAGCGGGACATCGAAGCCCTGGGCGCCGGTCGAGTAATGCAGCAGCAGGGCCCACCTGCCGCTGGCAAGGCCACGCAGCCAGGTCGTGCGTGCCCGCACCCGGCCTTCGTCGGCCGTGTACTGGCCCAGTACCTGCCAGCGGTCCGCGACAGGCGGCTCGGCCAGCACGCTCTCCTGCGCCACGCTCCAGCCAACCAGGGCGCGCACGTCGGATTGCAGGGCGGGCGGCAGGCGCTCCAGACCGGTGTAGGCCTGGCACAGCATATAGAGAGAGGCGAGTTCGGCACTCAGCTGGCGCTCCCAGTCGGGATTCGCCGACTGGAAGCACAGGCCCGATGCGCGGCGCAGGCGGTTGCCGAGGGCGCCGGCCTGGGCGTCGGCCATGCGGGCGGCCATGCCTTCCCAGAAGCCGGGGCCGCGTTCGCGCACGCTGGCGATACCGTCGCGCGCCAGGTCTTCGAGCCAGGTCTGCAGGTCGCGCAGTCCGCCGGCGATATTTTGTTCGCGTTTGTCTTCACGCTTGCGTGCCTGGGCAGCAGCCGCAGCGGCGGCTTCGGGCGACTGGTCGGCGGCCTTTTCTTCTTTCTTCTCGCGGCGCGTCTTGCGCCCGTCCAGCCAGTCCGCCACCCATTGCGGCGCAGCGCCGTCGGAGAAGAGCCCCGGCTGGCCGGCGCGCAGGAGATACAGGCCGAGGCCGTGCTTGCAGGGGAATTTGCGGCTGGGGCAGGAGCACTTGAATGCGGGCTCGCCGAGATCGATCTGGGTGCGGTAGGGGACTTTGCCGCTGCCCTGGCACTCGCCCCACATCGCTTCTCCACTGATGCCGAGTCCGCCCCATTTGCCGGGTGTCGCCAGTTGCGAACCTGCTTTTGCGGAAGCGGCGTCCGGTGCAAGCGCAAGGATCTGTTCGGCGTTGAGCATGGAGGAGGCGTTTCTCTTATATAAGACGAGTGCGTTGCGATGCGGAATGTTTCAGAAGAATAAACGTATTCTTGTTGGCGGAAAACTATTTCTTCAGATGGTAGGCCGCTTGCGGAAGTGCGTTGCCGGCTTGGTCGATTGGAGCACAGGACTTGCAGAGCTCGCCCGGCTTTGCTATAGTTCTGTTCCCGCTGAAAACGACAACGAAATCAAGTAGTTGTGTTGAGGCTGGACACCGCGATCAAACGCGGTGTCGTAAAAAAAGAAGTTGACGACGCAAACGAAATACTGCATAATCTCGCTTCTCTGCTGCTGACAAACAAAACGATTTGTCGACAAGTAGCAAGCAGTACCGAACAAGTTCTTTAACAATTAACAGTCGATAAGTGTGGGCGTTTGATGAGGGTGCCAGCTGACTTGTTCAGCTGATTACTTAAATTATCAAATGTTCGCACAAAAGAAATACGTTGCT
>NZ_JBHSMR010000002.1:0-3603 GCF_042655665.1 Massilia suwonensis | reverse complement strand
TGTAGAGCTTTCTGTTCTTAAGTAGAAAATTCTACTTCTAACCGCGCTCTTTTTGTGGGGGGATTACCAACCGAAAACCAGAATTATTCCACCGACCATCAGCGTGCAAAGATCCATGAGTACGCGCTCAACAACGGGATCGAGATCGTCAAAGAGTATGTTGACGAAGGAAAGAGTGGCCTCGACATTCGACGCCGCACCGGACTGAGCAACCTAATCCACGAAGTACAGTCTGGGAAGGCTACCTTTCAACTCATCATCGTCTACGACGTAAGCCGCTGGGGCAGGTTTCAGGATGTTGACGAAGCGGCTTACCACGAGCATACGTGCCGTCGCGCCGGCATCAAGGTCGTCTACAGTGGCGAACAATTCGCTGATGATGGCACGCCGCTTGGTGCATTAATGAAGAGCATTAAACGCACGATGGCTGCCGAGTACAGTCGCGAGCTTTCAACAAAGACGTTCAATGCCCAGTGTCGATTTACCCAGTTCGGCTACAAGCAGGGTGGCCACGCTGGCTACGGCTTGAGGCGCCTAGCCATCACGAAGGACGGTACCCCACGTCGCGTACTCGAGTACGGTGAAGCAAAGGGAGCTGTTACCGATCGGGTTGTACTCATACCAGGGCCGGCGCATGAAGCTGTCACGATTCGAAGGGTGTATGCGCTCTATCTGGAGCAAAAGCTCAGCGAACCTGCGATTGCACGACTCTTGAATGATGAGGGAGTTGCCAGCGAGTTCGGCAGGCCGTGGACACACTCCATGGTCAATTCACTTCTGACGAACCTGAAATACTGCGGAACGCTGGCGTTCAACCGCAAGTCTTGCAAGCTTTCCAGCCGCCGCACAGCCAACCCAAGCGATCAATGGGTCATAAATGAGGGAGCCGTCGAGCCCCTGATCTCGCCATCACTATTTGCCCAGGCACGAGATGAGCGAGCTAGACGCCTTCGCCGGTACACCTTAGACGAGTTGCTTAGCCTGCTTCAGACATGCCACAGCAGGCATGGCAAGGTAAATGCGAAGATCATCGCTTCAGATCCTTTGATGCCGGACCCTCAGCTTTTCGTACGTGGGTTTGGTTCTCTTATCGCTGCGTACGATGCTGCTGGGTTAGACCGCTGCCCATCACATGTCTTTGTCGAAACAAAAAGGGTCATCGCTACCAGGCTACACGACCTTTTTGAAGAAGTCGCAGGCCACGCACGATCCGCGGGGGGCACCGTTGATGACAGTGAAGCACCGCATCGATTGATCATCAATGACTTAGTTCGCGTAAAAGTAGAGATAGCGACCCGGCGCAGGCCAAAGAAAGGCTTCGTGAACTGGAGAGTTAAACCTTGTCCCGGAGCTGATTTCGTCATCACAGCACGATTGCACGGGGACACGCATGAGCTGATCGACTATTTCTTGATCCCAGCAGCGAAGATGGCCAATGGAGCGCTCTATCTGAAAGAATCCAATCTCGAAGGCTTTGCTGAGATACGGTACACATCGGTCGCAGCAATGTTCGGCCAGTAAGGTGCGGAAAGTGCAACCTTCACGTGACACATAGTTGTTAGCATTTCTGAGGAGTTCGCCATGGCTTTGCCTTCTATACGCGGTGCGGCACTTTACGTCAGGGCGTCAACTGAACATCAGAACTATTCGACTGACCATCAGGAGTCGGCCCTGCGAGAATATGCTGCACAGCACGATTTTAAGGTAGTGGCTGTATATCGGGACGAAGGACGGAGTGGACTTACGCTCGATGGACGAAATGGACTTTTGCGACTCCTTGAGGAAGTCCAATCAGGACAAGCAGACTACGCGGCGGTCCTGGTGTACGACGTTAGTCGTTGGGGACGGTTCCAAGACGTCGACGAGAGTGCCTATTACGAATACGCATGCCGTAGAGCCGGCATCATGGTTTCTTACTGTGCCGAGCCTTTCACGAACGATGGCTCGCCGCTCGCGACCTTACTCAAAGGTCTAAAACGCGCTATGGCTGCAGAGTACAGTCGTGAACTCTCAGCCAAGGTCTTCAGGGCGCAGTGCCGGCTAACGGCAGCCGGGTTTAAGCAAGGTGGCTCTGCTGGTTATGGCCTTAGGCGCCAGTGTCTATCAGCGGACGGGCGTACTCCACGAACACTCGAGATAGGTGAACGGAAGAGTCTGCCTACTGATCGGGTCGGTTTCGTCCATGGGCCCCTCGAAGAAGTCGCTGTAGTGCGCAGGATCTTTGACATGTGCACAAACAAACAAATGCCCGACACAAGGATTGCTGATGCTCTCAACGCTGAAAGATTGACGAACCAATACGGCCGGGCATGGTCGGCACACAACGTCAAAGCAATACTCACGAACGAGAAGTATGCCGGCACTCTTATCTTCAACCGAAGCACGCAGCGCCTAAGAAGCTCGCGTCGCCCCAATGACCCGCACAAATGGATCAGGGTCGAAAATGCCTTTCAGGGGATCGTGAGCAAGGAGATGTTCAGCCGGACCAGGCAGGTCCGTCTCCGGCGAGGAAAACACTGGACCGATGACGAAATGCTGGATGGACTTCGCGAAATCCTTGTTGAGCACGGCAAGGTCTCTGCTGATCTTATCGACAAGAGTGATCTGCCGTCGGCCAAGTCGTATGCGTTGCGCTTTCGAAGTCTGGTTGCCGCATATGAAGCCGCTGGCGTCTCTGGCCCGTCACTATCCCGCGCGACCATCACAAGATACAGACTCCGCTGCGTGACCAAGGACATGGCGATCGAACTCGAACGCTGCGCTCGTCACGCAAACGCTCAGCTTGAAAAAGTAACAGCTCGAACATATCGCGTTAACGGTGTCACGGTACGTCTGCTATGCACCAGGTGTCGCTACGAACGTAGTCACCCTTGCTGGAAGGTAACGGTGCGGCATGCACCTGCGGTTGACTTCGTGTTATGGGTACGCATGAATCACGCCAATGAAGAAGTAGCCCAAATTTACCTGCTACCTGTCCAAGACTTTCCTGAACACCAGTACCTCTGGCCATCAACACGCACGTTGCCTAACTACCAGCAGTTCGCGCACGCTTCGATGGCACATGTGTTTGGTTTGAACTAACTAAAAGCACCTATCAGAAATGATAGCTTCCAAGACTGCTGCTACGAGCTAGGATTTTGCATGATGCCTACTTGGAGCGAAGCCATGTGTACCTTGTTTAATACAACCGTTTCCGATGCAACGCGTGTATGTCAGCTGCTGGCAGAGCATGCATCGATCGAACCCGTGTTAGAAGGCTGCACCTACATCGGATTCATCATCCAGCTACAGAATGCCCAGTTTGAGAAATACCTGAAAGTGCGTCAGGCAGTGTCAGCCTTTATGCGCATCATCGAAAAGCGTATAAAGGCCAACGACTTTACTTGCCTCTATATCCACCCTGCGTCAAGCGAACTAGATTCTGCTGGCGCACCCCGCGTTGCATTTGATGCTCGGGGCCGCGTTATCTATAACTGGTAGTGCTGTGCGGTCGACATGTTTGGTCGATCTACTCTACGGTGATCGCTTGAACGAAAGTGAACCGCCCCGGGTTTTGTAGAGGCTCCATTGTTTGAGAGAATGGAGTCATGAAGAAACAACCCA
>NZ_JBHSMR010000001.1:0-578483 GCF_042655665.1 Massilia suwonensis | reverse complement strand
ACGCATCTTTCCTGTACAGTTACTTCATCAAGGACTGCTTTTGCCTAAGAGTTTTTCAACGCAATAGGCCAGAAGCGGACGTTTGCATTCACTGGGATTTCAAACATGACCCTGCGTAGACCACAGTTCCGCCCTGTCGGTGCGTTTGTGCTTACTCTGCTTCTTGCAGGTTTGTACTTCTGCTGCACGCTTGTGTTGCTTTCATCAAGCGTGAATGTGCTGTCTAACCTGCTGGGTCATGCGCTTTTTGTTTGGGTTCCTATCGCACTCTGCGCTCTGACGTATGCAATGACTGTTACAGATTCTTCACCTCGACTTGCAAGGTTGCTTCGTACTGCCGCTGCATCTACGCTAGCGCCTTCGCTGGCATTTGCATTCATTGCGTTCGTAGGTTTCGTTTGGCTTGATTGGAAGATGTAATCGTCATGGAGAAGCTGCCACGGGAATACCTGCCTTCGTAGGTCCGCAATGGGTCGAAACCGGCCATAGCCGATAGCAGACCTATTGTAGAGTCTGCTTACGACCCCAACAGACTTCGCTGCCCTGACCACCGAGTCCGTCAGAAAACGTTAGCCACCCGCTCTGGGTTCATTGATGTTCCAGCGATAACCAGGCCGCTCACAGTCCAAGCAAAACGTGAATCATTGTTTTTCAATTCACCCAGGCGGGGCGAGTCTCAAAAGGCACCAGGGCCTTCATGGCAGGATTACTTCGATCTCAACCAAGGCCCTGCCTTTCGCCGCATAGCCGAGCTTGGCTGCGGCCGCGTACGATAGATCGATGATCCTGTCGGAGAGGAACGGGCCGCGGTCGTTCACGCGAACGACGAGCGTTCGACCGTTCTCGACGTTGGTAACCCTGACATAAGAGGGGATGGGAAGGATCGGATGCGCAGCCGTGAGCTTCATCACGTCGTAGAGTTCACCACTTGCCGTCGGCAATCCGTGGTAACGGGTTCCGTACCAGCTTGCCACGCCACGCGCCTGGTAGGGCGTCAACTTGTTCATCGGCCGGTAGCTTTTTCCCATGGCAACGTAAGGCTTGAGCGCACCGGAAACGAACCGCTCTGCCTTGGGTACCGGCTCCTGGACTGCATCGATCTGCGCCTGCGTTATGCCTTTTGGTGGACCGTCGTTGAGGTAATAGCGCCCACCAGCTTTCGTTGGCTGAACTTTTGGTGTCGAACAGGCCGCAAGGGACAGCGCCAACGCAGCGACCAGCCCTGGTCTTGAACAGATACGTAAAATGCTTCTCATTGTTGCTTTCCACACGTTTTCGATCGCGGCCGACGCGCCGCAGACTTGCCACCATGTCGGGTGGCTAGCCTCAGGGCGCCTTGTCGAGCCGAACAGCCGTCGCCCAGATGAGCGCACCTGCACCGAGCCCCAGCATCGCAGGCGGCAGCAAGCCCCAGGCAAGCCAGGTCAACAGAGCGATCATTGGTGCAACGAGCGCCAACACTTTGCCACTCGCGCCGATAGACACTTTTTGGCCACAGTGTGGACAGGCGCCGTTTCTCACACGTTTTTGATGACCGGAGTCGGCAAAGAGGCCAAGTCGCGCTTGGCAATGGGGACATCGAAGTTGCATCGCTACAGACTCGCAATCAAGAACAATAACAGCGCTGATCGCACATTGGACAAAGTGCCCACCCGGCGGCCGCTTCTGGCCCATGCCTTCAGCGACAGTGACTGCACACCCCATACAAGGTCAACTCGTGCGATTCGAGCACGAACCCCTCAGGCGTCAGCTTCTGCATATCGCCCGGACACGCATGCACCTCATACACCCGATCGCAGCTGCGGCAATGGAAGTGGTGGTGATGCCCGTGGCCGGACACTTCGTAGCGGTCGCCGCCGCCCGGCAGCGAGACGGTCGTGATGTCGCCCGCCTCCAGCATGGCCTTGATGTTGCGGTAGATGGTGGCCATGCCGATGCCCGGCACCACGCCTTGCGCGTGTTCCAGGATTTCCTGCGGGGAGAGCGGGCGGCCGGCGTCGGCGATGCACTGCTGGATGGCGGTGCGCTGCTTGGTATTGCGTTCCATGGTTCCTCTTTCGCCTCAGGCGCCTTTGGCCACCGGCCGCGCCGGATCGCTGCTCCACTCGCTCCACGAGCCCGGATACAGGGCCGCGCCCGGCATGCCCGCCACTTCCAGCGCCAGCAGGTTGTGGCAAGCCGTCACGCCCGAACCGCACTGCATGATGGCGTTTGCAGGGTCATCGATCACGGAAGCAAACTCCTCGCGCAGCTGCTCCGGCGCCTTGAAGCGGCCGTCGTTGTGCAGGTTGTCCTTGAAAAAGCGGTTGCGTGCGCCGGGGATGTGGCCGCCCACCGGATCGATGGTCTCGTTCTCGCCGCGGAAGCGGTCGGCCGCGCGCGCGTCGACCACGGTGCGCTGCGCGCTCTCGATATTCTCCAGCACCTCGGCCACCGTCACGGTCGGCACGAAGGGCGCACTCAGGCTGATCGCACCAGGCGGTTTTACAGGCACCTCGGTCACGACGGGCTGGCCCAGCGCCTGCCAGGCCGGCAAACCGCCGTCGAGCACAGCGGAGGCTTCGTGCCCGATCCAGCGCAGCAGCCACCATAATCGCGCCGCATACATGCCGCCGTGGGCGTCATAGGCGACGACCTGCGTGTCGTCGCTGATGCCCCAGCGCCGCAGGGTCTCGACCAGCGCGTCCTTGGAAGGCAGCGGATGGCGGCCGCGGAACACGCCGTCTTCGCCACGCTTCGCTCCCGACAGCTCGGTTTCCATGTCCGCGAACACGGCGCCCGGCAGGTGGCCGGCGTTATAGGCCTCGCGTCCAAAAGCGAGGTTCATGAGGTCGTGGCGGCAGTCGACGACGACCCAGTCCGGATCGGCGATATGGGCAGCCAGGTCGGCCGCGGAAATCAGGGTCGTGTACATGGTGCTCCTCACAGTTCGCTGGCGATCGGATCGGTCTTCTTGATGGCGGCGCCTTTCGGCGTGCTCTTCGTATTGTAGAACGTCGCGGCGACGCCGGAGGCGAGGATCACGCCGATGCCGAGCCAGACGTGCCAGTCGAAGCGGTCGCCCCACAGGGCCAGGCCCCACAAGCTGGAGAACACGATGCCGGTGTACTGCAGGTTGGCCACCACCAGCACCTTGCCGACGCGGTAGGCGCGCGTCATCGCCATCTGCGCCATCAGGGCGGCCGCGCCGATCCCCAGCAGCAGCACGGCGCCGCCCATCGTATGGCCGTGGAAGGGCAGGCCGGTCTTTGCGCCGTCGCCGGCCAGCACGCCGGCCAGGCCGGCGAACATGGTCGTCAGCGAGAAGTAAAAGACCACGCGGTATTCCGGCTCGCCCATCTGGCCGAGCTTACGGACCTGCATATAGGCCATCGCCGAGATCACCGACGAGCACACGCCGGCCAGGCCGCCCAGCCACTGGTGCGATGCGATCGCCGGCTGCAGCACCAGGGTCACGCCGAAGAAGCTGGCACCCACCGCGACGATCAGCGGCCACTCGACGGTATTGGTCTTCGACCACCAGCCGGCCAGGAACAAGCCGGCCGCGATCCAGATCGGCGCCATGTAGTTCAGGGTCATGGCGGTGGCCAGCGGCAGTTTCGAGATCGCGAAGAACCACAGCCAGAGCGAAGTCACGCCGACCGCGCTGCGAAACAGGTGCTCTTTCGGGAAGGGCGTGCGGAAGCTGTGGCCCTGGTGGCGCACGATGGCGAACAGGATGACGGAGCCGATCAGGCCGCGGTAGAACAGCAGTTCGGAGGTGGTGTAGAACTCGGAAGCGAGCTTGACGCCGGCGCCCATGGCGGCAAAGGCGAAGCTGGCGAACAGCATCCAAAGAGAAGGCATTACGGTCCTGGAAAAACGATATCAGGTAGACGATACAGCAGACGGCGCGGCCGTGCTTGGCGTGGGGCCGGAACGGGCAGGGGAGAGGGCCGGCGCACGATCGCGTGCGCCGGCCTGCGGGTATTACAGGTCGATCTTGCTGCGGTACCACTCGTGGAAGTGCTGCATCCCGTCTTCCATCGGCGACTGGTAGGGCCCGACTTCGTTGACGCCGCGCTCCACCAGGATCTTGCGGCCCGCATCCATGCGCTGGGCGATCTCGTCGTCCTCGACGCAAGTTTCCATGTAGGCCGCGCGTTCGGCTTCGACTAGCTCGCGCTCGAACAGGGCGATCTCTTCCGGATAGTAGAACTCGACCACGTTGCGCGTTCTCGTGGGGCTGAGCGGCCACAAGGTCGACACCACCAGCACGTTCGGATACCACTCGACCATGATGTTCGGGTACAGGGTCAGCCAGATCGCGCCTTGCTTCGGCTCCTTGCCGCCGTTGAACTTCAGGACCTGTTCCTGCCACTTCTTGTAGGTCGGCGAACCGGCCTTCTGCAGGCCGCGGTTCACGCCCACGGTCTGCACGCTGAAGTCGCGGCCGAATTCCCATTTCAGGTCTTCGCAGGAGACGAAGTTGCCCAGGCCTGGGTGGAAGGGCTCGACGTGGTAGTCCTCCAGGTAGACTTCAATAAAAGTCTTCCAGTTGTAGTCGACGTCGTGGATCTCGACGTGGTCGAACAGGTAGCCCGAGAAGTCGAGGTCCTTCGAGACCGACATCTGCTTGAGCTTGTCCATCACGTCGTAGCCGTTCTGCTCGAACAGCAGGCCGTTCCAGCTTTGCAGCGTGGACTTCGACAGGTTCAGGCAGGGCGTTTCCTTGAAGTGCGGCGCGCCGATCAGCTCGCCCTTCAGGTCGTAGGTCCAGCGGTGCAGCGGGCAGACGATGGTATTGGCGTTGCCGCGGCCATTGAACATCAGCGCCTGGCGATGGCGGCAGACGTTGGACAGCACCTCGATGCCGTTGGCGTTGCGCACCAGCATGCGGCCTTCGTTTTCGGCAGGCAGGGTCGCGAAATCGCCGAGCTCCGGCACCATCAATTCGTGGCCGACGTAGCGCGGTCCCTTCTGGAACAGCTGCTGGATCTCGCGCTGCAGCAGATCATTGTCAAAATATACATTTACCGGAAGCTGAGCGCAGGAGCGCGCCAGCTTGGCGTGGGTAGCCAGATCGGACATCCCAACCCCCCTTATAAAATCACCGCCAAAGAAGAGAAAGAATCCAAAGACCAGTATTTATGCTGAGGAAATACGGTATTTCGGACAGAACCGGAGATTATAGCTGGTAACGAGCCCAGCCGTCTTCTACAGATGAGGTCCGTCGCGGGATTGTGGTGCGCAATGGCACAGATGGTGCCGAAATGGCATGGTTTTCATGATATGAGGGCAGTTGCACTCCCGACGAACTGTTCTAGAACGCAGCTCGGCATTCGCGCGAGGCCACCCCAAGGGTGTGTATTGTTTTAAAATACGCGATTCAACTCCCGCGCGGCGCACCCGAAGCGCATGGCGGGATCGCCGGCCCAACAAGAAGACATTATGGCAATCAATTCAAACGCGGGAGCGACGACGGCCCCAGCCTCCTTCGAAGAAGCAATGGCCGAGCTGGCCCAGCTCGTCAGCCAGATGGAAGGCGGCCAGTTGCCGCTGGAAGCCTCGGTCGCCGCCTATGCGCGCGGCTCCGAGCTGGTCAAGTATTGCGCGGCCCAGCTGGAAAAGGTCGAAGCCCAGGTCAAGGTACTTGAGGGCGACATGCTCAAACCCTTCAGCGCCGACGGCGCCGGCGAGCAATGATGGAACTCGACTTCACCCAGTGGATGGCGGGCGTGCAGGCGCAGGTCGAGGATGCCCTGTCCGACTTCCTGCCGGCCGCCCACCTGGTCCCGACCAAGCTGCACGAGGCGATGCGCTACACGGTGCTCGGCGGCGGCAAGCGCGTGCGTCCGCTGCTGGTGTACGCCAGCGGCGCGCTGTTCGACGCGGACCCGCAGGCGCTGGCCCGCGCCGCCTGCGCGCTGGAGATGATCCACGCCTATTCGCTGGTGCACGACGACATGCCCTGCATGGACGACGACGAACTGCGCCGCGGCAAGCCGACGGTGCACGTCGCCTACGACGAAGCGACCGCGCTGCTGGTCGGCGACGCGCTGCAGGCCCAGGCCTTCGAGGTGCTGGCCTCGAGCGACACGCTGCCGCCAGCGCGTCTGGTCGGCATGCTGCGCCTGCTCGCGCAAGCGGCGGGATCGAGCGGCATGTGCGGCGGCCAGGCGATCGACTTGGACAGCGTCGGCCTCTCGCTGACGCGCGAACAGCTCGAGCGCATGCACCAGTTGAAGACCGGTGCGCTGCTGCGCGCCTCGGTGCTGCTGGGCGCCCTGTGCGGCAAGGATTTGAACAATGCCGAACTCGAAGCGCTGGGCGCGTATTCGAAGGCGGTCGGCCTGGCCTTCCAGGTCGTGGACGACATCCTCGACGCCACGGCCGATTCGGCCACGCTCGGCAAGACCGCCGGCAAGGATGCGGCCGACAACAAGCCGACCTATGTGTCGATCCTCGGTCTCGACGAATCGAAGGCATTGGCGGAGCAATTGCGGCGCGACGCACACCATGCGCTTGCGCCATTTGGAGAACAAGCACTGCGGCTGCGCGAACTCGCGGACCTGATCGTGCAGCGGAAGGCCTAAATGAAACTGCTAGAAACCATCAACGACCCGTCGGACCTGCGCCAGCTCCCGCGCACCCAACTGACGCCGCTCGCCAACGAGCTGCGCCAGTACCTGCTCGACTCGGTCTCGAAAACCGGCGGCCACCTGTCCTCGAACCTGGGCACGGTCGAACTGACGATCGCGCTGCACTACGTGTTCGAGACGCCGCACGACCGCATCGTCTGGGACGTGGGCCACCAGACCTATTCGCACAAGATCCTGACCGGCCGCCGCGACCGCATGCACACGCTGCGCCAATTGCACGGCCTGTCGGGCTTCCCGAAGCGCGACGAAAGCGAATACGACACCTTCGGCACCGCGCACTCGTCGACCTCGATCTCGGCGGCGCTCGGCATGGCCGCGGCCTCGAAGATCAAGGGCGAGCATCGCCACGCGATCGCCGTGATCGGCGACGGCTCGATGACGGCCGGTATGGCCTTCGAAGCCCTGAACAATGCCGGCGTCGAAGAAGACTGCAACCTGCTGGTGGTCCTGAACGACAACGACATGTCGATCTCGCCGCCGGTGGGCGCGCTGAACCGCTACTTGGCGCGCCTGATGTCCGGCCAGTTCTACGCCGCCGCCAAGAGCGTCGGCAAGACCGTGCTGCCCGCTCCCGTGCTGGGCCTGGCGCGCAAGCTGGAAGAACACGCGAAGGGCATGGTGGTCCCGGCCACGATGTTCGAGGAATTCGGTTTCAACTACATCGGCCCGATCGACGGCCACGACCTGGACTCCTTGATTCCGACCCTGGAAAACATCAAGAAGCTCAAGGGTCCGCAGTTCCTGCACGTGGTGACGAAAAAGGGCCAGGGCTACAAGCTGGCCGAGGCCGAGCCGATCCTGTACCACGGCACCGGTAAATTCAATCCGACCGAGGGCATCAAGCCGGCCACCGCGCCCTCTAAAATCACCTACACCGAAGTCTTCGGCAACTGGCTGTGCGACATGGCGGCAGCCGATGCGCGCCTGGTCGGCATCACGCCGGCGATGCGCGAGGGTTCGGGCATGGTGCGCTTCCACGCGCAATACCCGGAGCGCTATTTCGACGTAGGCATCGCCGAGCAGCATTCGGTGACCTTCGGCGCGGGTCTCGCCACCGAAGGCCTGAAGCCGGTCGTTGCGATCTATTCGACCTTCTTGCAGCGCGCCTACGACCAGCTGATCCACGACGTGGCCCTGCAGAACCTGGACGTGACCTTCGCGCTGGACCGCGCGGGCCTGGTCGGCGCCGACGGTGCGACCCACGCCGGCAACTACGACCTGCCTTACCTGCGCTGCATCCCGAACATGGTCGTGATGGCGCCGTCGGACGAGAACGAGTGCCGGCAGATGCTGACCACGGCTTACCACTATCCAGGTCCGGCCGCGGTGCGCTATCCGCGCGGCGCCGGCGTCGGCGCGGCCATCCAGCAGGAACTGACATCGATCGAGATCGGCAAGGGCGAGATCAAGAAGAAGGGCGAGAAGATCGCGATCCTGGCCTTCGGGTCGATGGTGGCGCCGAGCCTCGGTGCAGCCAATGAGTTGAACGCGACGGTCGCCAACATGCGCTTCGTGAAGCCGCTCGACGTCGAGCTGGTCAAGCAGCTGGCTGCCGAGCACGACGTGCTGGTGACGGTGGAAGAGGGCGCGACCATGGGCGGCGCGGGTTCCGCCGTGGCCGAGGCGATGGCTGCCGCCGGCATCGTCAAGCCGCTGCTGATCCTGGGCCTGCCGGACAAATTCATCGACCAGGGCGATCCGGCGGCGCTGCTGGCGTCCGTGGGGTTGGATGCGAAGGGCATCGCGGCCTCGATCCGCGCGCGCTTCGGTGCGGCGGGTGGGACGCGGCTGGTGGTGAATAACTCCTGATCCTCAGGTTCAAACGGAAAGCGGCGCAAATGCGCCGCTTTTTTTCGTGGTGACTTGGGACCGCCACGGCGTGGGCACGGGGTGCCCACCCTACGAAACCGAAGCCGCGGGCGTTGGCACAGGCGTAGGGTGGGCGCCCCGAGCCCACCATGAAACCGAAGCTGCGGGCGTTAGCACAGGCGTAGGGTGGGCGCCCCGTGCCCACCATGAAACCGAAGCCGCGGGCGTTGGCACAGGTGTAGGGTGGGCGCCCCGTGCCTACCATTACGCGACCCGTTACATTCGGTGAACCTTTTCGGCCCTCGCTCTTCTATACTCATCCGTTTCCACCAGAGGAGACACGATGAAACGCTTCGCCGCCGCCTGCCTGTCGCTGGGCATCCTGTTCGCCGTCCCACAATGGGCCTGCGCCGAAAACCCCGCTGGCAAACAGCAGATCGAAGGCGTGATCGAGACCTTCCGCAAGGCGATCATCGACAAGGACAAGGAAGGCTTCCTGAAGCTGTTCACCAACGAGAACATCACCTGGAGCGGCGTGCTCCCCGACGCCAGCATCCAGGTGCTCTACGCCAGCCGCCCGAATCCGGAGATGCCGCCGCCGCACAAGGTCTTCAGCAGCAATCCACGCGAGTTCATCGACTTCATCGCCAAGCATCCCGGCCGCATCGAAGAGACCTTCGCCAACGTGCGCATCGACAGCGACGGCGACGTCGCCCAGGTCTGGTTCGACTATGCGTTCATGTACGGCGACTACAAGCAGAACTGTGGCAAGGAAAGCTGGCAGATGGTGCGCACCGAGGCCGGCTGGAAGATCGCGGCGGTCGTGTGGTCGCAGGAGATCAATCCGGTGCCGCCGCCGAAAACCGGCGCCCGTTAATCTAAACGCGCGCCTGTCCGAACAGGTCTTCGGCGCGCCGGAACAAAATCCACGAGGTGGCGATGAGCTTGTCGCCACTGACCGGCACGTGCCCCTTGTGCGTATGCGTGAACCCCGCCGGCGCGATGATCAATCGTCCCTTGCGCGCCTCCACCTTGCGGCCCTGGTACAGGAACTCGGTCTCGCCGCCTTCCTCCACATCGTTCAGGTAGAACTGGAACAGCAGCACCCGATGCAGCGTCTCGCACGACGCATTCTGCGGATACACCTCCGAATGCCAGTGGTGATAGCCGCCCGTCCCTTGTAGATACTTCTGCAGGTTGATCGCCCCGCAGCGGTACATCGACTGCAGCAGCGCCGGCAAGTGCGGCCGCCCGCATTCGTCGAAGTTATCCAGCGACAGCGCCACCGGCTCGCCCGTTTGCGGATGCGCGACCATCGGCGCCAGCGCGCCCAGCACCAGCGCCCGGTACTGGTCGATATAGGACGCCAGGTGCTGCGCCACGGCCGACATCATGAGGTTGCCGACGTCGTGCCATTCCTTGTGCGGGCCGATGGTCAGATCCCAGCTGTCCTTTTTGCTGGTGTCGACGCCGTTGCCGGTGCGGCCGCGCACGACCTTGTCGCTGGCCTCGAAACGGGCGACGATGGCGTCGCATTGCTCAGGGGTGAGGGCGTTGTCGTAGATGCCGATGAAGTCGTTCAAGGTCGGTCCTGTCATGTGTGCTTGCGTTGCGCTCGGGATGCGAGCGCCAGTGTACCGCGACGGGCGCCGAAGTACACTTGTCAGTGAAACCGGGAGGGTTCAGCCTCGGCGTGCACCTTCTCCTGGCGCAGGAGGTACAAGCCGCTGCCGATGATGATGGCCGCGCCAAGCAGCGTGTAGTGGTCGGGAAGGGTTTGCCACAGGACCCAGTCAATCGCCACGCCCCAGGCGAGCGCAGAGTATTGGAAGGGTGCGACGCTCGAGGCCTCGCCACGGGCGAAGGCTTCGTTCAGCGCCATCTGGCCAAGAAAGCCGCTGACGGCCAGCCCACCCAAAAGCAGTGCGTGCTCCGGATCGACAGCGACCCAGCCGGGGGTAGCCAGGGCTGTGGCGCCGATGGCCATCAGGATCATCAGCCAGAACATCATGTGTTCGGTGCGGTCGCTACGGGCCAGCATGCGGGCGGTAATGGCCGATATCGCATAACAGACCGCCGTGGCGAGAATGGCGATACCGCCGATGGTAATGAATCCGCTGCCGCCCGGGCGCAGCACCACCAGCACGCCGGCCATGCCGATCGCCACAGCAATCCATCGCTGCGGGCTGACCTGCTCCTTGAGCATGACGACAGACAGCGCGGTAATCAGGATCGGCCCGACGAACAAAATGGCATACGCTGCGGCCAGCGACAGGTCCTTGAGGCCGAAGGCAAATAGCGAAAGCATGGCGATGCCCAGCACTGCGCGCAGCAGGTGGAGTGGCCAGTTGACCCGCAGGACGGACCGCAGCGCGCCGCGCCAGGCGACCCAGGCGAATACCAGCGGCAGCGGCAGCAGCGAACGCAGCGCCGCGACCTGTATCGCCGGATAATGGGCAGCCAGCAGCTTCATGGTCGTATCCATCACCGAAAACATGCCCACTGCGATCAGCATCGCGTACATGCCGCGCAGGTTTTCCGAATCGCGGGTCGAACGGTCCTTGAGCGGTTTCCCGTGCAGTCTCGCAGGCCTTGACAACTCAGCCTCCCCGCTCGCGTGTATACATGCCGACCGCTTTGCCGGCCACCTCGGTTTCCGCTTCATACCTCAGGCCGAGGCGCCCGGCAACGCGCAGCGACGATTCATTGGCTGAAGCGATGAGGGCCCGGATTTTCGGTTCGCGCCGGGTCTCGAACGCATGGTGCACGGCCGCCGCCGCCGCTTCGTTCGCGAATCCCCGGCCCCAGAAGGCACGGTAGGTATTCCAGCCAAGTTCCATCACGGTGGATTCCTCGCGGAAGAACGCGCCCACAGTCCCGACGAGCCGGCCGGTCGCCTTTTCCTGGACCGCCCACCAGCCAGCGCCGTGTACGAGCCATAGTCCTGCTTGCGAGCAGAAGATACGCCATGCGGCCTGGCGGTCGGCCGGGCCCAGGTGGGCCGCGCTGACGGGGTCGGCGAGGTGCGCTACGAATGCGTCGAAGTCCTCGCGCCGATATTCGCGCAGCAGGAGCCGTTCCGTGTGGAGGTAGGGAACAGCAGTGGTGAACGCGTTATTCATGGGCTGGATTCCTAGCGCGAGGCCTTGTGGGGCTGGGTGACGAGCGCGACGATATAGCGCGCCGGCTTGTCGCCAGGATTGTGGAAGCTGACCGGCTGGTCCAGCTTCATGGCGAGGCAGTCGCCGGGGCCGAGCTGCCAGGGCGTGTCGCCCAGCGTCAGCTCGAGCTGGCCGTCGATCATCCAGAGCTGCTGGTAGACGTCGGTGTTGCGCGCCGCCGTTTCATAAGCGATGCGCTGGCCAGCGGGAAAGCTCACCTCGACCATCTGGATCGGCGAATACGTAAGCGGCGACAGGTTGCGGCGCACGTAGCCGGATGCCGGGTCGGTCCACACCGGCTGGGAGCCGGCCCGCGAAACGGGCGATGGCGCGTCCGCCGGCTTGTCGAACAGCGAAGCCAGCGTGACGCCGAGGGCAGCGCTGAGCCGGTCCAGCACGGTGGCGGTGGCACTGCTTTCGCCGCGTTCGATCGAGGAGATGTTGGAGCGGCTGACGCTGCTCCGTTCGGCCAGGGCTGCCAGGGTCAAGCCCTGGGCTTCCCGTAATTCGCGCAGGCGACTGGCGATGAGTTGGTTGATGTCCATGTAATCCAGTATATAGGAAAACAAATTCCCATATAACGGATTTTTTTCGCAGTCCGTCAATACTGCGCAAATGTTGTCCCTGTGATAAATTTCTCGAGATCATTTAACAGCATACCGGCCGCGCACACCATGAAAAGAATCGCCATCGCCAGTCTTCCCCTCCTGCTGGCGGCCTGCGCCAGCCAGCCCGCGCTGACGCCCTATACCGAAGGCAGCGGCGCCGAGCGCAGCGCCGAACAGCAGGCGCTCGAATTCGAAAAGGCCGACCTCACACTGCGGATCGAACCGGCCGCCAAGCGCATCCGCGGCGACGTGCTGCTGACCTTCAGCACCCGCGCGCCGCTGCAGCGCATCGAGCTGGACCTGGACCGCAATTTCGCCATCGACGCGATCGAGGTCGATGGCCAGACGCTGTCCGCCGCCGGCTGGCGTAACCCCGAGGGCAAGCTGACGATCGATCTGCCGCGCGTCCTCGAGCCGGGCAAGCAGGCCGCGGTGCGGGTGCGCTACCAGGGCCGCCCGCACGTGGCGAAGAAGGCGCCCTGGGATGGCGGCTTCGTCTGGTCGCAAACGCCCGATGGCCAGCCCTGGGTGGCCAGCGCCGTGCAGGGTGAAGGCTGCGACCTGTTCTGGCCCTGCATCGATCACCCGACCGGCAAGGCGAAGACCGTCGATGAACACATCAGCGTGCCGGCGCCGCTGGTCGTCGCGGGCAATGGCATCGCGATGGGGATGGAGGAGCGCGACGGCTGGCGCACCTATCACTGGCGCACGAAAAACCCGAGCACCTACGGCATCTCGGTCAACGTCGGTCCGTACAAGGAACTGACGGGCAGCTACCGCAGCCGCTACGGCAACACGATCCCGCTGCAGCTGTGGTACCTGCCGCAGAGCGAGAAGGGCGCGAAGGAGCTGTTCGCGGAATTCCCGCAGATGCTGGACTTCTTCGAGAGCGTGATCGGCCCTTACCCCTTCGGCGACGAAAAGATGGGCGTGGTCGAGACGCCTCATAAAGGCATGGAGCACCAGACCGTCAACGCCTACGGCAACAAGTACGCCAAGACGGCCTACGGCTACGACGAGCTGCTGCAGCACGAATTCGCGCACGAGTGGTTCGGCAACCAGCTCACCAACGCCAACTGGGACGACATGTGGCTGCACGAGGGCTTCGGCACCTACATGCAGCCGCTGTACGTGCAGCACCTGCACGGGAACCAGGAATACTATGCCTCGCTGATGGCGCTGCGCGCGCGCATCGAGAACAAGGCGCCGGTCGTGTCGGGCAAGCCGAAGACCGAAGAAGACGTCTACGACACCAAGCGCGGCGGTCCGGGCCAGGACATCTACAACAAGGGCGCGCTGATCCTGCATACGCTGCGCGGCCTGGTCGGCGACGAGGCCTTCTTCCGTTCGGTGCGCGAGATCGTCTACGGCACCGACACGCCGCGTCCGGGCTCGATGGCGCCGCGCTACGGCACCACGCCGGAGTACATCGCCATCGTCAAGCGCGCCAGCGGCCGCGACCTGGACTGGTTCTTCCAGGCCTATCTGTACCAGACGGCGCTGCCGGAACTGCAGGCGACCCGCAGCGGCAATACCCTGCAGCTGGCCTGGAAGACGGAAAAGAACACGCCTTTCCCGATGCCGGTCGAAGTGCGCGTCGGCAGCCGCATCGTGACCGTGCCGATGCAGGACGGGCACGGCAGCGTCGAGCTGCCGGCCGGTGCAGCCGAGGGCGCGGACTATACGCTCGATCCGCAATCGAAAGTGCTGCGCCGTGCACTGCGGATCGAGCGCTACCACGAGTACCAGGAAGAGCAGAAGAAGGCGCGCGCAGCCTCGGCCTAAGGCGCGCGGGTGCAGAACCAGACCGCGGCGCCAGTGGCGGCAAAGCCGCACGGGGTTGTAGGGTGGGCATGCCCACGCGTGACGCCGGCATCGTGTTGGCGGGGTCTTTCTTCGAACGAAGCCAACATGGTGCGACGTTTACGCGTGGGCATGCCCACCCTACACGATAATCGTCAACCGCCCACGAAAGGAATCACGCCGAACACGAGCGCCGCGACCAGCATGACGATCGAGGCCGAGATCGACCAGATCAGCGTATAGCGCTGGTGATCGCCGAATTCGATCTTCGACATGCCGACCAGCAGATAGGTCGACGCCACCAATGGGCTGAGCAGGTGCACCGGCTGGCCGATGATCGAGGCGCGGCCGATTTCGGCGGCGCTGATGCCGTACACGGCGGCCGCCTTGGCCAGGATCGGCACCACGCCGAAGTAAAACGCATCGTTCGAGATGAAGAAGGTGAACGGGATGCTCAGCACGCCGGTGACGATCGCCATGTAAGGGCCCATCCAGGCCGGGACTGCCGCGATCACGCTGGTGGCGATCGCGTCGACCATCTTCGTCCCCTGCAGGATGCCGACGAAAATACCGGCGGCGAAGATCAGCGAGACCACCGGCACCACGTTGGCCGCATGCTCGGCGATGCGTTCCTTCTGGTCTTCCAGCTTCGGATAGTTGACCATGATGGCGACCGCGAAGAAGATCATGAACAGCGCCGGCAGGGGCAGGGCGCCCTTGATCAGCAGGCCCATGAGCAGGGCGGTCAGCGCGAAGTTCACCCAGATCAGCTTTGGACGTGCGGTGGCCGGCTTCGATACGTTGACGCCGGCGTCAACGCCGCCCGTGGAAACGCTGCCCGCCACATGTGGCGCCGGGGCCGATGCGCGGCGCTCGACGAAACCGCCCGTTGCGGCCATGCCGGCGACAGGTGCGCCCGCGGCGCCGGCCTGCGGGATCCACTGGCCGGTGGTGCCGTCCTTCTGGCCGGCCGCCGGTACCTCGACCAGCGCTGGATTGAGGACGCTGTCGTTCGCAGCCTGCGGAGCATCGAGCTCCAGCACGCCGAGGCGCTTGCGTTCGCGCTTGCCCAGCACGTAGGCGACGAACAGGACCCAGCCCGCGGTGACGGCCATCGGCAGGATCATCGGCACGAAGATCTCGCCCACATCGACGCCCAGCGCACTGGCGGCGCGTGCCGTCGGGCCGCCCCAGGGCAGGATGTTGAAGACGCCGCCCGCCAGCATGATCACGCAGGCCAGCACCAGGCGGCTCATGCCGAGGCGCTGGTACAGCGGCAGCATGGCCGCGACGGTGATCATGTAGGTGGTGGCGCCGTCGCCGTCGAGCGAGATGCACATCGCCAGCGCCGCCGTGCCGACCACGATCTTCATCGGGTCGCCTTTGACGATCGCCAGGATCTTGCGCACGACGGGATCGAACAGGCCGGCGTCGATCATGACGCCGAAGTACAGGATGGCAAACATCAGCATGACGCCGGTCGGCGCCAGGTTCTTGATCCCGGTGAGCATCATCGGTCCGAGTTCCGCGCCGAAGCCGCCGATCAGCCCGAAGGCGATCGGGACGACGATCAGCGCGACCAGGGCCGGCAGGCGCTTGGTCATGATCAGGAACATGAACACGACGATCATGGAATAGGCCAGGGCGGTTAACATTGTCTTCTCCTCAGGGACGGCGCCTTCCCCTTGCGAGGAGAGGCTGGCGCACAAAACACAGCGTTATCACGGTTGTGTATTGCTCTTATCAGCGTGAACTATATGCGCGCCCGCCTTTCAATCAGCTTTCAGCCGGCCCTCAAACGCACGCTTCGGGTGCGCCGTGCGCCGAAGCGGGGCAGGGGCTATGATGGCGGCGTGAACATCCCGCGACCTTTTCTTCGTTCCTTCCTGATGCCGATGCTGGCGCTGGCCTGCCTGCCCGCCGCCGCTGCCAGCCCGTCCCCCGCGCAGTGCCTGGTGCCCTCCAAGCCCGGCGGTGCCATGGACCTGACCTGCAAGCTGGCGCAGCACGCCCTGCACGACCTGCCGGGCCCGGCGCGGCAGGGCGCCGTTCCCGCCACCGACCTGAAGCTGCGCTACCTGCCCGGCGGCGTCGGCGCCGTGGCCTGGCATACGCTGGTGTCGCAGCGCCGCGCCGAAGCCGATACCCTGGTCGCCTTCTCCGGCGGCTCGGTGCTGAACCTCGCGCGCGGCAAATTCGGCAAGGCCAGCGTCGACGACGTGCGCTGGGTCGCGGCCTTCGCCACCGACTACGGCATGGTTGCGGTGCCCGCCAATTCTCCTTACCGCACGCTGCGCGAACTGCTCGAGGCGATCGGGCGCGATCCGAAGCGCGTCCTGATCGGCATGTCGGGCACTATCGGCAGCCAGGACTGGATGAAGATGGCGCTGCTGGTGCGCCAGGCCGGCGTCGATCCGCGCAAGATGCGCTTCGTCGCGCTGGAAGGCGGCGGCGAGCAATTCGTCGCGATGGACGCGGGTCACGTGCAGGCCATTTCGGGCGACACCTCCGAAGCCCTGCTGAACGCCGGCTCGGGCAAGGTGCGGGTGCTGGCCGTGCTGTCCGAACACCGCCTGCCGGGTGCGCTGGCCAATGTTCCCACCGCGCGCGAGCAGGGTTTTGACGCGGTGTGGCCGGTGATCCGCGGCGTCTACATGGGCAAGGACGTGCCCGAGGCCGACTACCGGCGCTGGGTCGCCGCCTTCGACGGCATCGAGGCGCAGCCCGCCTTTGCACAGATGCGCCGTGATGCGGGCCTGTATCCGTTCGCACTGACGGGCGACGCGCTGACCCGCTACGTCAGGCAGGCCGTGGCCGACTACAACCGGCGCGCCGTCGAGTTCAATCTGGTGCGCGAACGGTAAGACGCACGCCGGGATCACGTGCGCGGATTGCCCTTACCCGGCAAGCTCGGCGATCGACCTGGCCAGCTTGGCCGGCGACAGCAGCGAGGGCATCATCGACCAGCGGTCGAGCGCCTCGTTACCGATGCGGACCATTCCCGTGTGCTGGGCGAGATCCGCATCGACCGCGGGATCGGGATCGAAGAATCCCAGCTTGCGGCGGATGGCGTCGATGTCGCGGCGCTCCCCGGTCAGCAGGGTCCAGCCGGGCGCGAGGCCGTAGCGCCTGGCATAGGCCTGCAGGGCCGGCGGCCGGTCGATCTCGGGCTGCAGCGTCAGCGAGTAGAAGAACACGTCGCGCCCCATCCGTTCGCCTAGCAAGCGCTGCACCTGCATCAGGTTGGCCGTATTCGGCGGGCAGATGTTCATGCAGCCGGTGTACATCATGTTGAACACGACGACCCTGTTTCCGCGTACCGCGTCATCGTAGAAATGGATCGTCTTGCCCTGGTGGGTCTGGAGCGCCGCGTTCGGGAAGGCGCTGGCGGCCGGTCCGTTGCGCGTCGGGCGCGCCTGCGCCCCGGCGGCGATGGGCAGCAGGGCGCCGGCCATCGTCGTTTTCAACAGCATGCGTTTGGCGTTCATGTCGGCTCCCGGCATCATGGTTTTGTAGGCTGGATGTCGAAGCGGATCATCATCGCGTGGTCTTCGTGCATGTGATGATGGCAGTGCATCATGTACCTGCCGTTGAAGTCGCGGAACTCGACCAGGATCTCCGCAGTCACGCCGGGCAGCAGCGAGATCGTGTCCTTGCGGCCGGCCCACTCGGGCGGCGGCGGCTTGCCGTTGTAGGACAGGATGCGGAAATCGTCGAGGTGAACGTGGACCGGATGCGCCCAGCCGCCTTTCGTCTCCATCCGCCAGATCTCGGCCACGTCCTGCTGGGGCCTGGCGTCGATCCGGTCGTGGTCGAAGAACTTGCCGTTGATCGCCCATTGTCCATTCGTGCGTTCGAACGTCCACGAGCGTTTCCTGGTCGAGCCGTTGAAGGGTGCGGGCGAGAGCGGGCGCAGGAAGGCGGGGATGACGCTCCTGTCCTCGGTCTTGTCGCCGACTTCGAAACGCAGCATGCGGATGCCCGGACGCAGCTGCTGCAGCTCGGGCTTGCGCGGATCGTCCTGGCGCATCCGGTTCACCAGATACAGCCTGGTGCCGGGAGCGAAGCGCGAGAAGTCGATGATGATGTCGGCCCGCTCGGCCATCCCCAGCAGTATTTTCTTCAGCGTCAAGGGACGCTCGAGCAGGTTGCCGTCGCTGCCGATGAAGGTGAAGGGCTGATCGCGGTCGCCTGCATCGGCCAGATACATCTCGAAGTAGCGCGCCATGCTGCCGTTCAGCAGGCGGAAGCGGTACTTGCGGCCTTCGACCTTGAAGTAAGGCTGGACCTTGCCATTGACCAGAAAATGGTTTCCCAAAAAGCCTTCCGGACTGAGCTGGTCGAAGAACAGGTTGCCGCCGGAATCGAAGCGTTTATCTTGCAGCAGCAGCGGAATGTCGTAGCGTCCCACGCCAGCAGGCAATTTCAGGCCGGTGGTTTCGTCTCCCGTGTCGAGGGCGTCGAAGCCCAGGTAGAAGCCGGCCAGGCCACGATACACATTGGCCGCCGTGTAGTCTTCGCGATGGTCGTGGTACCACAGGGTACCGGTGATTTCGCGAAAATCCTTATTGGGCGGGAAGTTCGGGTAATGGTAGTCGAGGAAGGCGCCGGGCCGGCTCAGCGTCGGCCCCGCCTTGTAGGCGCTGTAGTAGTCGGATGCGAAGCCGTCCGAGGCCGGGCCGACGTGGCCGCTGTGTAGATGGATGCTGATCTCGGGCGAGCCGTATCCCACGTGGGTTTCCGGCAGCTCGTTGCGGAAGCGCACGATGGCCGGCACCCCGGCACGGGCGATGAAGGTCGGTCCGGGTATCGAGCCGTTGTAGGCCCATACCGTCTCCTGCGGCAACTGGCTGTGGTAGCGGTATTTCGTCTCCTTCACGTGGATCTCGTACTGCACTTCGGGATAAAACTCTTCGAAGCGCTGATGTTCGGCGCGTCCCGCTTCACCCGTGACCGGCAGGCGTCCCGGCGGCGGCGACAGGACGGTCGGCCGCGCGATCGGCGGGATCGGCAGCGGGTCGATAAACGGATCCAGGTGCGGCGTGGCGGTCTGCGCACTGCTTGGCCGGGGCATCAAACCTTCGTGGGCAAGGGTCAGTGCGCCGGCAGCGGTGCCGCCCTTGAGTAGCATCCGGCGGCCCGGGTTGGGTGTGCCGTTCAACAGTGAGAGATTCATGAGCGTTCCTTCAGCAAGATTCTTGATATGTGTGCTGCTCCCCTGTGTTTGCGCTCATCGTGTAGTGCGCAGTGTTTTGACGGCCTCGAGCGCTAACCACAATGTTCATCCTAGTTCGACTTTTGGTATTGAAAAGGCCGCTATCGATCTCTCATGTAGAAAAAAAGCGGGTCGAGAAACACAGGCGGCCACTGGCGTACGATCGCTCACTCGCGCTGCAAGTGCCCGCCGATACGGTCCGCAAAATAGCCTCGCACGCGCCGATAGAAAACGTGTATTTGATCTGCAAGTTTCGCTACAGCAGAGTTAAGCACCGCACATTAGACCTTCGTACACTTCATTAAAATTTCCTGTACAGACATCCAACGAACCACTGACAGGGCAGGTAATGAAGCCGTTTCTCGCAGCCTTTTTTGTCCTGATGAACCTGATGCCGGCGCCTGCCCCGGCCGCCGAGCCCGAAGGCGAATGGCACATGGCGGCGCGCGATTACGGCAACACGCGTTTCAGCCCGCTGAGCGAGATCACCCCCGCCAACCTCCCCAAGCTGAGCCTCGCCTTCACCTTCTCGACCGGCGTCCTGCGCGGTCACGAAGCGGCGCCCGTGGTGGCGGACAACACGATGTTCATCGTGACGCCCTACCCGAACCTGGTCTACGCGCTCGACCTCACCAAGCCGGGCGCGCCGCAGAAATGGAAGTTCGATCCCAAGCCGGCCGCCAGCAGCCAAGGCGTGGCCTGCTGCGACGTGGTCAACCGCGGCGTGGTCTACGCGGACGGCAAAGTGTTCTTCAACACGCTCGACATGAACACCATCGCGCTCGATGCGAAGACGGGCAAGGAGCTGTGGCGCACGAAGCTCGGCAGCATCGAGAAGGGCGAAACCATGACCATGGCGCCGATCGTCGTCAAAGGCAAGGTCCTGGTCGGGAACAGCGGCGGAGAGTTGGGCGTGCGCGGCTGGCTCACGGCGCTGGACGCCGCCACCGGCAAGATCGCCTGGCGCGCCTGGAGCACCGGTCCCGACAAGGACGTGCTGATCGGCCCCGCCTTCAAACCCTTCTATGCCCAGGACCGCGGCAAGGACCTCGGTACGCGCAGCTGGCCCGGCGACGGCTGGAAGATCGGCGGCGGCACCGTCTGGGGCTTTCTCACCTACGATCCCGAGACGGACCTCGTGTACTATGGCACCGGCAATCCGGGGCCCTGGAATCCCGAGCAGCGCCCCGGCGACAACAAGTGGACCTCGGGGATCTTCGCCCGTAAGCCCGATACCGGCGAAGCCGTCTGGTACTACCAGTGGAGCCCGCACGACCTGCACGACTACGACGGCGTCAACGAGAACGTGCTGGTCGAGATTCCTGTCCAGGGCAAGCAGCGCAAGGTGATCCTGCACCCGGACCGCAACGGCTACCTGTACGTGCTCGATCGCGCCAGCGGCCAGGTGCTCTCGGCCACGCCCTATGCGGCGATCACGACCAGCACCCGCGTTGACCTGCAGACCGGTCGCCTGGTCTACAACCCGGAGAAGGACCCGACCGCGGGCAAGACGGTGCGCGACATCTGCCCGGCGTCCTCGGGCGCCAAGGACTGGCAGCCGTCGAGCTGGTCGCCGCGCACCAAATTGCTGTACCTGCCGATGCAGAACATCTGCCAGGATGCGCAGACTTTCGAGACCAGCTACATCTCGGGCACGCCGTATGTCGGCGCCAGCATCGAGCAGTATCCGGGACCGGGCGGCCACCGCGGCGAGTTCGCGGCCTGGGACCCGGTCGCGCGTAAAAAAATCTGGAGCATCAGGGAGAACTTCCCGGTCTGGAGCGGGGTGCTGGCCACCGCGGGCGACGTCGTCTTCTACGGCACCATGGACGGCTGGTTCAAGGGGCTCGACGCGAAGAGCGGCAAGCTGCTGTGGCAGTACAAGGCCGGCTCCGGCATCATCGGCCAGCCCGTGTCCTACCGCGGGCCGGACGGCAAGCAGTACATCGCGGTGCTGGCGGGGATCGGCGGATGGGCGGGCACCATCGTCTCGGGCGAAATCGATCCGCGCGACGGTACCGGCGCGAACGGCATGGTCAATCTCACCAGGGACCTGCCGAAGTACACGGCCAAGGGAGGGATGCTGTATGTTTTCGCGCTCCCGTAAGTGCATGTTGGTGGCCTTGCTGGCGCTAGCCGGCGCGGCGCAGGCCGAGGAGCGCCTGCTGCGCGTCTGCGCCGACCCGGACAACCTGCCGTATTCGAACGCGGACGGCGCCGGCTTCGAAAACAAAATCGCCGAACTGGTCGCGCAGGACCTGCACGCGAAGCTCGCCTACGACTGGTGGCCGCAGCACCGCGGCTTCGTGCGGCGCACGCTGGGGGCCGGCATGTGCGACGTCCTGATCGGCGTGCCGGCCGACTTCGAGCGCGTCAGCACCACGCGTCCCTACTACCGTTCGAGCTACGTGTTCGTCACGCGCGCGGGCGAGTCCGTGCCCGGCTTCGCCGACCCCGCGATCCGCCAGCGCCGCATCGGCGTCCAGCTGATCGGCAACGACATGGCGGCCACGCCGGCCGGCCACGCGCTGGCGCGCGCCGGGGCCACCGCCAACGTCACCGGTTTTACGATTTTCGGCGACGGCCCGGCGGCGCAGCGCATGGTCGATGAAGTGGATGGCGGCGGCATCGACGCCGCCCTGGTGTGGGGTCCGCAGGCCGGCTACTTCGCGGCGCGCGCCCATAAACCGCTCAGCGTCAGCATCGCGCGTCCGCCGGCCGGCACGCCGGAACCCTTCGAGTTTTCCGTGGCGCTGGGCGTCAAGCGCGGCAACAAGGCGCTGCTGGCGGAGCTCGACGGCGTGCTGGAACGCAGACAGCGCGACATCGACGCCATCCTGGCCGCTTACCACGTGCCGCGCACGGATGCGGCAGGGGAGGGGCGATGAAGACGACCGTGTTGTCGATGCTGCTGCTGGCGGGCCTGGCGGGCTGCTACCGTGAGGAGCGTCCGGACCCGGCGCCGCCATCGCCGCCGACCACGTCCAGCGTGCGCCTGAGCGAAATCGAGCCGGGACAGAAGCAGGCGCCTGCAGACGTCTCGAACCAGTACGAAGAGAACGCCTACGCGCTCTCGCAAGGAAAAACGCTGTTCCGCAAATTTAACTGCAGCGGTTGCCACGGCCAGGGCGGAGGCGGCATGGGCCCGGCCCTGATGGACGACAAGTGGAACTATGGCAGCGAGCCCGAAAACATCTACGCCACCATCGTGCAAGGCCGGCCGAACGGCATGCCGGCCTTTGGCGGCCACCTCACCAATGATCAAGTCTGGCAGCTGGTGGCCTATGTGCGTTCGATGAGCGGACAGGTACGCACGGACGCCGCGCCTTCGCGCAGCGACGAATTCCAGTCGGCGCCGCAGGAAGGCCGGCGCGAGAAGGAAGAACCGAAGGACGCGTCCGATGCGGCGGCCGCGCCGAAGGGGTGACCGTGCGCGCACTCGCTTCCCTTCTGTTGTTGGCCGCATCGGGCGCACTGGCCGCGGTGCCGGCGCAGAACGCGCTCGAACCGCATGGCGTGCAGGCGCTCGCGATCCACGACCTGTGGCGCCTGACGCTGCTGGTCTGCACGCTCGTGTTCGCAGCCGTGCTGGCCGCCTTCCTGTACGCCATCTGGCGCGCGCCGCGCAGCAAGGAGCAGACGGCGCCCGACATCGCCGTGCTCGACCAGCCCGAACCGAAGCTGCACCGCCCGGTCGTGATCGGCATGGCCGTATCGGTCGTGCTGCTGCTCGTGCTGATCGTGGCCGACTTCGTCACCGAGCGGCGCCTGGCGCACCTGCCGCTGAAGGACGCGGTGCGCATCGAAGTCACGGGCCACCTGTGGTGGTGGGGCGTGCGCTACCTCGACGACGAGCCCGCGCGCATGTTCAATACCGCCAACGAGATCCACGTCCCGGCCGGCAAGCCGGTGATTCTCAAGTTGAACAGCGCCGACGTCATCCACAGCTTCTGGGCGCCCAGCCTGCACGGCAAGAAGGACCTGATCCCGGGCCGCACGGCGCTGCTGCACTTCCGTGCCGACAAACCCGGCGTCTACCGCGGCCAGTGCGCCGAGTTCTGCGGCTTCGAGCATGCGCTGATGGCTTTTACTGTCGTCGCCGATCCGCCCGAACAGTACGAAGCCTGGGCCGCGCGCCAGCGCACGCCGGCACCGGCGCCAAGCACCGACTTGCAGAAGCAGGGCCTGGCCGTCTTCATGCGCAGCACCTGCGCCATGTGCCATGCGATCGCCGGCACCGAGGCCGGCGCCCGGCTCGGCCCCGACCTGACCCACCTGGCCAGCCGCAGCATGATCGCCTCCGGCACGCTGCCCAACACGCCGCAATACCTGGCCGCCTGGATCCTCGATCCGCAACGCTTCAAGAAAGGCGCGAACATGCCCGCCACGCCGCTGTCCTCGACGGAACTGAACGCGCTGATGGCTTACCTGGAGACGCTCAAATGAAGCGCGCCGTCGCTCAGAGTCCCGCACTGGACCGCGCCTGGAGCGATCCGCCGGGCATCATCGGCTGGCTGTCCGCGATCAACCACAAGACCATCAGCATCCGCTTCATGATCACCACCATGGGCTTCTTCGCCGCCGGCGGCGTGCTGGCGCTGGTCATCCGGCTGCAGCTGGCGCGCCCGGAGAACACGCTGGTTGGCCCGGACTTCTACAACCAGCTGTTCACCATGCACGGCACCACCATGATGTTCCTGTTCGCGGTGCCGGTGATGCAGGCGGTGGCCACTTACCTGGTGCCGCTGATGATCGGTTCGCGCGGCATCGCCTTCCCGCGCATGAACGCCTTCGCCTACTGGATCTTCCTGTTCGGCGGCCTGATGCTCTACGGCGCCTTCATCCTCGATATCGGCCCGGACGCCGGCTGGTTCGCCTATCCGCCGCTCGCCGGTCCCGAGTACTCGCCCGGCAAGCGCATGGACTTCTGGGCCCAGCTGATCACCTTTACCGAACTTTCCGGCCTGCTGGAAGCGGTGATCCTGATCACCACCATCTTCAAGCTGCGCACGCCGGGCATGACCCTGAACCGCATGCCGCTGTTCGTGTGGACCATGCTGGTGACCTCCTTCATGGTGATGTTCGCCATGCCTTCGGTGATGCTGGCCAGTACCGCATTGATTACCGACCGCCTGGTCGGCACGCACTTCTACAACCCGGCCGAAGGCGGCGACGTCGTGCTGTGGCAGCACCTGTTCTGGTTCTTCGGCCACCCCGAGGTGTATTTGATCTTCATTCCGCCGCTCGGCTTCATGTCCTCGATCATCGCCACCTTCGCGCGGCGTCCGATCTACGGCTATCCGGTGATGGTACTGGCGATCATCGCCACCGCCTTCCTCGCCTTCAGCCTGTGGGTGCACCACATGTTCGCCACCAATGTGCCGGAACTCGGTAAAAGCTTCTTCACGGCGGCCAGCGCCATGATTGCGATCCCGACCGCGGCCCAGATGTTCTGCTGGATCGCGACCTTGTGGGCGGGGCGCCTGAACTTCCGCACGCCGATGCTGTTTGCGTTGTCGTTCTTCTTCATCCTGCTGATCGGCGGCCTGACCGGCATCATGCTCGCTTCCGTCTCGCTCGACCTGCAGGTGCACGACAGCTTTTTTGTGGTCGCCCACCTGCACTACGTGCTGATCGGCGGCGCAGTGTTCCCACTGTTCGGCGCCTTCTATTACTGGTTCCCGAAGTTCACCGGGCGTCTGATGAGCGAGCGCCTGGGTAAATGGAACTTCTGGCTGATGTTCGTGGGTTTTAACGTCGCCTTCTTCCCGATGCACATCGCCGGCCTGCGCGGCATGCCGCGCCGCGTCTACACCTATCCCGCCGACATGGGCTGGAACATGCTGAACCTGGTGTCGAGCATCGGCGCGGCCATCCTCGCGGCCGGCATCCTGCTGTTCGTGATCAACGTGCTGCGCAGCCGCCGCCACGGCGAAGTGGCCGGCGCCGATCCGTGGCAGGCCGGCACGCTCGAGTGGGCCACGGCCTCGCCCCCGGACCCCGGCAATTTCGCGCAGCCGCCGGTGGTGGCCTCGCGCTTCCCGCTGTGGAGCCCGGGCGGCGTGGCCGGCATCGTGCGCGGCCTGGCCGACGACCGCCGCGAAGTGCTGGTCACGAGCGTGCTCGACGCCGTGCCGAATCACCGCGCGGTGCTGCCGGAATCGAGCATCTGGCCCTTCGTCTCGGCGGTGGCGGTGACGGTGCTGTTCGTCGGCTCGATCTTCACACCCTGGGCCGTGGTCTGGGGCGCCGTGCTCGCGACGCCGCCGCTGATCGTCTGGTTCTGGCCGAAACGCAAACCGACGCAGATGAACCTGGAACGCGAGGTCAAGCCATGAACGACACCCGCATCCCGAGCCAGGACATCAATGTGGCCCGGCTGCCGACCTATGTCTTCGGCGCGCACAGCATGATGTGGTGGGGGACCATGGGGCTGATGCTGATCGAAGGGACCGTCTTCGCCATCACCGTGGTCGTGTATTTCTACCTGCGCAGCCACTCCCCGACCTGGCCCGTCAATCCGGCGCCGGACCTGCTGTGGGGCGGCATCAATACCGCGATCCTGCTGGCCAGCCTGGTGCCGAACCAGCTGGCCAGGCGCGCCGCCGAGCGCGAACGCAGGCAGCATGCGCGCTGGTGGCTGCTCGTCTGCCTTGGCTTTGCGCTGGCCTTCCTCGTGGTGCGGGTGTTCGAGTTCGGCACGCTGAACACGCGCTGGGATGCCAATGCCTACGGTTCGGTCGTCTGGATGCTGCTGGCGCTGCACACCACCCACCTGATCACCGACACCATCGATACCGCGGTGCTGGCCGTGCTGATGTTCACGGGGCCGCTCGAGGGCAAGCGTTTCGTCGACGTCAGCGAGAACGCCATGTACTGGTACTTCGTGGTCGGCAGCTGGCTGCCGATCTATGCCGTCATCTACTGGGGAGCGCGCCTGTAGGCGCGGCACATTCACCATGCCGAACTGGCCCGCACTCGTGCTTGCACCCTCGGTCGCCCTGGCCAATACCGCCATCGCCTACGCGCTGGTCTCGCCCAGCTGCGCCCAGCAGGACGTGACGACGCTGCACCTGGTGACCATCGCCAGCCTGCTGGCCTGCGCGCTGTTCACCTTCGGCGCCTACCTGAACTGGCAGGGCGCGCGCGTGCTGGCCGGCCCGCAGGAGGCGCCGGACCAGACGCGGCGCCGCTTCCTGAGCCAGGTCGCGACACTGTGCGGGCTGCTGTCGACGCTGGTGGTGCTGGCCGAGTGGCTGCCGGTGTTCATGGTGTCGCCATGCCTCGCGTAATCCGGGCGTTACTTTTTTTGTTGGCGGCTGGGGCCGCGCAGGCGCACGACGTCGCCGCACCTGTGACGCCGCAGCTGGGCTGGAGTTTCGAACCCTGGGTCGTGATCTGCCTCGGTTTGTCGGCGCTGCTCTACGGCGTGGGGCTGGCGCGCCTGTGGCGCAAATCCGGGGAAGGGCGCGCGCGCCTGCGGCTGCAGGCCTGGTCTTTCCTGGTCGGCTGGTTGGCTCTGGTGGCGGCGCTGGTCTCGCCGCTGGACGCGATGGGCACGCGCCTGTTCTCGGCCCACATGCTGCAGCACGAGGCGATGATGATCGTGGCCGCGCCGCTCTTGGTGCTGGCGCGGCCGTTCGCCTTGTGGATGTGGGGCCTGCCGGCAGGCTGGCGCCGCCCGGTCGGCGCGGCCGTGCGTACGGGACCGGTGCAAACGGTGTGGACCCTTCTGACCTGGCCCCTGTTCGCCTGGCTGTTCCATGCAGCCGTGCTGTGGCTATGGCACGCGCCGCTGTTTTTCGAAGCGGCCCTGCACAGCAACGCCATCCACACGCTGCAGCACATCAGCTTCCTCGGCTCGGCGCTGCTGTTCTGGTGGGCCGTGCTGGGCGACGGCAGTTTCCGCCCGCAGCGCGGCCTGTCGATGCTCTACATCTTCACGACCATGGCGCATACCGGTGCGCTGGGCGCGCTGCTGACCTGGTCGGGGATCGTCTGGTATCCGAGCTACCTCGGCGCCGGCGAGGCGTTCGGGATGGATGCGCTGGAAGACCAGCAGCTGGGCGGTTTGATCATGTGGGTTCCGGGCGGGCTGGCGTATTTGATCGCCGGCCTGGCGCTGGTGGGGAAGTGGCTCGGACATACGCCGGCCACGGCGGGTGATCTCGCCTCAGGCAGACGTGCACCGTAGGGCGGGCATGCCCGCGCGGTGATACGTACCCTTAAGATCGTCGAGTGCGACATCGGAGCCAGTACCTACCGCGCGGGCATGCCCGCCCTACGTTACGCCACAGCCAACAAATAACTATTCCACCTTCCCGATCCTGTGCACGGCTTCCTTCAACTTCTTGGAATCCTCCGCGATATACGCCTGGAACTCCGGCGTATCCAGATACTGCAGCGGACTGCCCGCACCGTTCATCACCTGCCGCACCTGCGGATCGTTCGCCGCCGCTTTCGCCGCCTCACGCAGCTTGGCCACCACGACATCCGGCGTCTCGGCCGGCACGAACAACCCTGACCACTGCGCGAACTCCACCGGATACCCCGCTTCCTTCAGGCTCGGCACGCCCGGAAACGCCGCCAGCGGCTGGTTGCCCCAATGCGCGAGCACGCGCAGCTTGCCCGCCTTGACGTGTTGCGCCACGCTGGCCGGCCCGGTCGACAGGGCCGTCACCTGGTCGCTCAGCAAGGCCATGACGACCGGCGCCGCGCCGGTATAGGGCACGTGCAGGATGTGCAGCTTGGCCTCGGACTTCAGCATCTCCATCGGTACGTGCATGGTGCCGTAATTGCCCGAGGAGCCGAAGCTGTAGGCGCCCGGCTTGCTGCGCACGGCCGCGACGAATTCGGCCAGCGTCTTCCACGGGCTGTCGGCGCGCACTACCAGCACGGTCGGATCGGCGGTGAAGCGGGCCACCGGTTTGAGCTGCGCCATCTGGTACAGCGGCTTGCGGCCGATGACCTTGTCGGCCTCCGGGATGATCGAGATCGAGGACAGCGCCATCAGCACCGTATAGCCGTCCGGCGCGGCGCGCGCGACTTGCCCCATGCCGATCGCGCCGCCGGCGCCGCCCTTGTTCTCGATGATGATGCTGCCCTTCAGGTGCTTTTCCATGGCGGCGGCAACCGGCCGCGCCACGGTATCGGCGACCCCGCCGGGCGGGAAGGGGACAACCATCGTGATGACTTTGGAAGGGTAGGCGTCGGCCGCGTTGGCTAGGTTTGCTACGGCGCCGCAGATCAGTCCCGCGGCCAGGAGAGGCAGTTTCAGGAATTGCATGTTCATCGTGTTCACTCGCTGTGAATTCGTTGGATGACGTCCTCGGCGGTGCCGAGGTTCAGCGGACGCGGTTCTCGATCGTGCCGATGCCGTCGATCGCGATGCGCACCACGTCGCCGGCTTTCAAAAACTTCGGCGGCTTGAAGCCGATGCCGACGCCGACCGGCGTGCCGGTGACGATCACGTCGCCCGGTTTCAGTTCGATGCCGGCGGAGATGGTGGCGATCAGGGTCGGAATGTCGAAGATCAGGTCGGCCGTGTTCGCATCCTGGCGCAGTTCCTCGTTGACCCAGCACTGCACGCGCGTGTTGGTCGGATCGATCGCATCGGCGGTGACGATCCACGGACCCATCGGGCAGAAGGTGTCGAGCGACTTCCCCAGGAACCACTGGCCGTGCTGCTTCTGCAGGTCGCGCGCGGTCACGTCGTTGACGACGGTGTAGCCCCAGACGTGGGCATAGGCGTCTTCCTTGCGGATGCCGCGCCCGCCCTTGCCGATCACGACGGCCAGCTCGGCCTCGTAGTCCATCTGCTGCGTCACCGCCGGATGCGATTCGATCGCGTCATGCGGCCCGACGATGGTGCTGGCCGGCTTGGTGAAGACGTTCGGCGCCGAGGGCACGACCTGGGCCGAGGAATCGAAACCCGAGCCGCTGAATTCCTTGGCATGCTCGTGGTAGTTTTTCCCGACCAGGAACAGGTTGCGGTCGAGCCGGTTCAGGGGTGCCTTCAGGCGCACGCCCGCCAGCGGCTGGCCCGGGCCGACAGGCTTCAGCTGCTGCCCCGGGTGCGGCATGGCCTTGATCAGGTCGAGCATGTCGCCTGCAAATTCGGGCACGACATCGGCGATATCCCAGTACTGTTCGCCGGCCTCGTCGATAATGACGACGCGCGACGCGCCCTGGACTTCGATTGTTGCAATGCGCATTTGGTCCTCGCTTTGGTTTTAAATGGTTTGTCTCTAAAACCAATTTACCGCAGCTGAAAGCCTCAGTCAAAGACAAAATTGGTTTAAAATAAAACCAATTTATCTTGCAAGGCAGACGAATGAAACACCAGAACGGCGCCGTCGCGCTACGGGCCGCACTGCTGGCCAACATGCGCTCCGGCCACTGGCGCGCCGGCGACAAGCTCCCCACTGAACGCGACTTGAGCGAAACCTACAGCATCGGCCGCGCGGCGGTGCGCCAGGTGCTGGCCGAAGCCAAGGAGCGCGGACTGATCACGCAGCTGGTCGGAAGCGGCACCTACGTGTCGAAGGAAGCCGCCGCCCTGCTGGAAGCCGACGACAGCGAAGCGTCCGGCATGCATACCAGCCCGGCCGAGCTGATGGAAGCGCGCATCCTCATCGAACCGATGATCGCCAACCTCATCGTCCGCAACGGCACCAGTGCGGACTTCCTGCGCATGGAAGAGTGCTGCACGCGCGGCGAGAATGCCGCGTCGATGCCGGAGTTCGAAGTGTGGGACGGCGCGCTGCACCAGGCGATTGCGGATGCGACCCACAACACCTTCATCAAGCAGGTGTTCCAGCTGATGAACCGGGTGCGCGAGCAGGGGGATTGGGGGGCGTTAAAAATGCGGAGCCTGACGCCGGAGCGGCGCCGGGCTTATGAGCAGGAGCACCGGGCGCTGGTGAATGCGCTGAAGGACCGGGACGAAGAAAGGGCGCGGGGGCTGATCATGGAGCACTTGGTGCGGATCCGACATAACTTGTTGGGGTATTAGGAAGGAGCGCCGGCTGGCTTGTCACTCATTGACCAGAGCGAGGGTCAGGCGTGCCTGGGACGCAGATCAATACCAGACAGGCCCGATGCCCGGGAGTAAGATCTGGTTTTCGATCATCGGATGAGCCGCCCGCCGTGACCACCTCGAACGCCCGCTCCATCGGCCTGCTGTGCCTGCTCGTGACCTCGGTCGGATGGGGACTGAACTGGCCGGCGATGAAGTTCCTGTTGAAGGAATGGCCGCCGCTGTTCGCACGCGGCACGTCGGGCCTCTGCGCGGCCCTGCTGATCGCGCTCGTCGCCCTCAAGGCCGGCCAGCGTTTGACCGTGTCGCGCGCCTTGTGGGGCAAGCTGGCATTGGCCGCCTTCCTCAACATCTTCGCCTGGATGGGTTTTGCGACGCTGTCGATCCGCTGGCTCAGCGCGGGGCAGGGTGCGCTGCTGGTCTACACCATGCCGGTGTGGGCGACCCTGCTGGCCTGGCCGGTGCTCGGCAAGCGGCCGGCCGCGGCGAGCCTGGCGGGGTTGGTGCTCTGCCTGGCGGGGATCGCTTTACTGTTCGGGGGCGCCGACAGCGGCATCCGTGCGGACCAGCTTCCCGGCGTCCTATTCGGCTTGGGCGCGGCCCTGCTGTTCGCGCTGGGGACGGTGGTCCTGAAGCCGCTTCCGATTGCGCCGTTGGCCGCGGTCGCATGGCAGCTGGCGCTCGGTTGCCTACCCATGATCTTGTACGGCGTGCTTGTCGAGCGCCCGGACCTGCATGCGCTGAGTGGCAAGGGGTTCGCGGTCATGGTGTACATGACGCTGGTGCCGATGGGCCTGTGCTACGTCACCTGGTTCGCCGCGCTGCGCCGCTTGCCGCCGGCGCTGGCATCGATTGCGACCCTGCTGACGCCGGTCGTCGGCGTGCTGGCCGCGGCCTTCAGCCTGGGCGAGGCGCTCGGCGCGAAGGAGCTCCTTGCGATGGGCCTGACTTTTGCCGGTGTCGGGCTGGCGCTGCGCTCCCCTCGATCCGGTGCATAAGCATAAGCGTATTCGTTATTGGCGCCGCAATTTCATGACTGTTAAGCTTGCTTCCCCCCGGCTGCCGCAGCGCCGCCGCAACCCATGCAAGAACACAGAGAATCCCCATGAGCTGCAAGCACCCCCCCACCAATCCGGCACGCGCCGTCCTCATTCTCGGCCTGATCGCGACGCTGGCCCCGCCCGTCGCCTTCGCCCAGGACATCCAGCAACAAGACCCCGCCGCGGCGCCGATGCAGTCGGTCGTCGTCACCGGCACCCGCTCGCTGAACCGCCGCACCCTCGACTCGGAGTCCCCGGTCGACGTCATCGGCAGCAAGGAATTGCTGAGCACCGGTTCCGGCGAACTCGCGACCGTGCTGTCTCGCCTGCTGCCGTCGATGAACTTCCCGCGCCCGAGCGGCGCCGACGCCAGCGACGCGGTACGTCCGGCGCAACTGCGCGGCCTGTCGCCTGACCAGACCCTGGTGCTGGTCAACGGCAAGCGCCGCCACACCTCCGCCGTCGTCAACGTCAACGGCACCCTCGGCCGCGGCTCGGCCCCGGTCGACCTGAATGCGATTCCGCTGGCGGCGATCGATCGCATCGAAGTGCTGCGCGACGGCGCGGCCGCCCAATACGGCTCGGACGCCATCGCCGGCGTCGTCAACATCATCCTCAAAAAGGGCGCGGACGGCGGCGAAGCCGAAATCGTCTACGGGCAGTTCGACCGGGGCGACGGCGAGCAGGCCACCGTGCGCGGCTCCGCCGGTTTCAACCTGGGCCAGGATGGCTGGGTGCGCGTCGCAGTGGAGGCGGCCGAGCGCAATGCGACCAACCGTGCGTTCGCCGACCCGCGTGCTTCCGCCGGCCCGCGCCAGGGCACGGTGACGCAGCGCTACGGCGATCCGGACAGCCGTCCGCGCACGCTGTTCGTCAACAGCCAGGTCAAGGTCAACGACGCCATCGACTGGTACGCGTTCGCCAACTACGGCGAGCGCCGCACCTCGTCGGCTGCCACCTTCCGCACCGCCTATACCGACAACAGCCGGACGACGCTGCGTTCGAGCCTGTATCCGGAAGGCTTCCAGCCGCTGCTCGACAGCACCTCCACGGAAGCGTCGCTGGTCACCGGCCTGCGCGGCGAATTGGCCGGCTGGCGCTGGGACGCGAGCCTGAACCATGGCCGCAACCGCTTCTCGCTGGACGTCGCCAATACGGCCAACTTCAGCCTGGGCGCCGCCAGCCCGAACCGTTTCTATGCCGGTGAGCTGACTTCGACGCAGAGCCTGGCCAACCTGGACGTGGCGCGCGAGATTCCCGTGTCCTTCATGAGCGGCCCGCTGACGGTGGCGCTGGGCCTCGAGGCGCGCCACGAATCGTATGAGATCGGCGCGGGCGAAACCAATTCCTATGTCGGTTCCGGCGCCCAGGGCTATTCGGGCTTCCGTCCCGAGAACGCCGGCAAGAACAGCCGCAACAACAAGTCGGTGTACCTGAACCTGGAAGGCGACATCACGAAGGACCTGTCGGGCGCCCTGGCGCTGCGTCACGAGCGCTACAGTGATTTCGGCAGCACCAGCTCGGCCAAGGCCTCGGCACGTTATGCGTTCACGCCGAGCTTCGCGCTGCGCGGCACCGCATCGAACGGCTTCCGCGCGCCCTCGCTGGCCCAGTCCTTCTACACGATCACGACGACCAATTCGCTGCTCGTGAACGGCACCAGCGCACTGGTCGAAACGGGCACCTTCCCGGTCGGCAGCGCCGCGGCGCGCGCACTCGGCGCCCAGCCGCTGCAGGCCGAAAAGGCGCGCAACCTGAGCATCGGCGCGCAATGGCAGCCGACGCGCAACTGGACCACGACCGTCGACCTGTACCGCATCGACATCGACGACCGCATCGTTTTCTCGTCGAACCTGCAATTGGCGAATGCACCGGCCCTCGCCGGCGCACTGGCCGCGCAGGGCGTCTACGTGGGCGCCGCGCGCTACTTCACCAATGCAGTGGACACCCGCACCAAGGGCGTCGACGTCGTCAGCACCTGGCGCCTGAACCTGCAGCAGGGCGCGCGTGCCGATCTGACGCTGGCCTACAACCACAACGACAACGAAGTGCAGCGCGTGTCGGACTCGCCGGCCGTGCTGTCCGCACAGGGCCTGCGCCTGGTCGACCGCCAGACCGTCAACCGCCTGACCGTGGGTTCGCCGAAGGACAAGCTGAGCCTGTCGGGCGACTACACGCAAGGCATCTGGAATGGCCGCGCCGCCGTCACGCGCTACGGCAAGTTCACGGTGCCGCAGAACGATGCAACGCTGGACCAGACCTACGATCCGCAATGGGTGCTCGACCTGGCCGCCAGCGTGCGCGTCGGTCAACAATGGCGCCTGACGGCCGGCATCGACAACGTCACCAACCGCTACCCGGCGCAAGTGACCTCGCTCGCCAACCTGAACGTGAACGGCACCCAGCCGTACAGCGTGTGGGCGCCGAACGGGTTCAATGGCCGCTACTTCTACCTGAAGGCCGGCTACACCTGGTAACAGTCTCGATGCGGTGAGCGCCGCGTCGTTATCCGCGGGGGCGGCCTCTCAGGAAGGCGCGCCTTCGCCTTCCTCCCGCTCTTCCTCGACCACCTTCTGTTCGATCCGCCGGTCCGGAATCAGCCACATCACCGCCACCCCGACATATACCAGAAAGCCCGCCCAGGCCGCAAACCAGGCCAGCGCGATCCCGGCCAGATACAGCACGATCGAGATCTTGCCCTTGCGGTCGTCGCCGATGGCGTCCGCCAGGGTCGTGTTCTTGCCGTGGTGGGCGATCAGCCTGCGCACCAGCAGCGAATACGCGCTTGCGGCCATGAACAGCACGAAGCCGTAGGCGATGGTCGGCGCGGTCTCGAAATGGTTCTCGCCCATCCAGGCCGTCACGAAGGGAATCAGCGACAGCCAGAACAGCAGGTGCAGGTTGGCCCACAACACGCCGCCGCTGACTTCCTTCACCGCATGCATCATGTGGTGGTGATTGTTCCAGTAGATGCCGACGTAGATGAAGCTGAGCACATAGCTCATGAAGACGGGCCACAGGGGCCACAGGGCCTGGAAGCTGGGGTTGTGCGGGACTTTCAGCTCCAGCACCATGATCGTGATGATGATGGCGATGACGCCGTCGCTGAACGCCTCCAGGCGGTTCTTGTTCATTTTTCCTCCGCTTCGGGCAGCCACAGGTGCAGGCATAGTATCGCGTTCGGCAAGATCAGCGCGACGAAGCCGAAGGCGCGGTACGCAAAGGCAGCCGCCACGCAGCCCAGTGCAAACGCCAGCACCGGCCAGAAGAACTTGGCGCAGCGCGCCTTGGTGGCAGCGTCGGCGGCGCCGCGCAGGCGGTCGACCGTGTCGATCACGAGCTGGGTCACGTTCCCGGTCATCATCGAGGTCGGCGCCAGGTGCGTCAGCAGCAGCTTGCTGGCCGCGCTGTGGGCGCCCATCGCGGCTGCGCCCAGCAGGCCAGCGGTGAAGGCCAGCGCATTCACGTTGCGGCTCACCGGCTCGCCCAGCATCCCGCACACCATGAAGCCGAGCAGCAGGACCAGCTGCAGCAGGTAGACCGGCTTCGTGGCCGGCGCGCCGCGCCGTTCGCAGCCTGCCACCAGCAGCCGGGCTGCCGCCACGCCCAGGATAAAGGCCGGGAAGGCCAGCAGTTTTAATAGCGAAGGCGTCTGCGCCGGGTCGGCCAGGGCCGCCGCGATCAGCACGAAGTTGCCGGTGACGTGGGCGGTGAAGAGGCCGAACAGGGCGATGAAGCCGAGGGTGTCGACGTAGCCGGCCAGAAAACCCATGCCGACTCCCTGGACGCGTTGGAATTGGATCGTCTTCATGATCAGAACGCGAAGCAGCTGCAACCGAGGGCGCCCCAGAAGCCGTCGAAGTTCGACACCGGTACGTTTGACTTGCGCGCGCGGTCATGGCTGTGGGCGTGCACGCCACAAGGGCCGCTGCACTGGTGCGGCAGGGCGATCTGCTGCTGCGGCTGCGGCGCGGCTTTGCGCCAGTGCCCCGGCACTTTACTCACCGGCGACCATTCCGGCAGCACCGGGATCGGCGGCGGACCGAGGCTCGTAAATTCGGCCGCGCCATATACCACGTTCCCGCCCACGACCGTCAGCACAGACTCGATCGATTTGATCGCCTCTTCGTCGACCGTGAAGAAGTCCTGCGACAGCACCGCCACATCGGCCAGCATGCCTTCCTTGATCTGGCCCTTGCGGCCCTGCTCGTTCGAGAACCAGGCGCTGCCCGAGGTCCACAGTTCCAGTGCCGTGGCGCGCGACAGCAGGCCATTATCTCCATACAGCGGCAGGCCGCCGACCGTGCGTCCCGAGACCAGCCAGTACAGCGCTGTCCACGGGTTGTAGCTGGCGACGCGGGTGGCGTCGGTGCCGGCGCCGACCGGCACGCCGGATGCGAGCATGTGCTTCACGGGCGGCGTGGCGCTGGCGGCCTGCTTGCCGTAGCGGTCGACGAAGTACTCGCCCTGGAAGGCCATGCGGTGCTGGATCGCGATGCCGCCGCCCAGCGCTTTCACGCGCTCGATATTGCGTTCGCTGATGGTCTCGCAATGGTCGAACATCCAGTGCAGGCCATTGAAGGGGATGTCGCGGTTGACCTTTTCGAAGACGTCGAGCATGCGCGTGATCGATTCGTCGTAGGTCGCGTGCAGGCGGAACGGCCAGCGGTTCTCGACCAGGTGGCGCACGACTTTTTCCAGTTCGTCTTCCATGCCGGCCGCCAGTTCCGGTCGCGGCTCGAGGAAGTCCTCGAAGTCGGCCGCCGAGAACACCAGCATCTCGCCAGCGCCGTTGTGGCGGTAGTAGTCGCTGCCTTCGCCCGGTTTCACCATGCCGGTCCAGCGCTGGAAGTCTTCCAGTTCCTGGCCTTTATTTTGGGTAAACAGGTTGTAGGCGATGCGGATCGTGAGCTGCTTGTTGCGGTCGAGTTCCTCGATGACGGCGTAGTCGTCCGGGTAGTTCTGGAAGCCGCCGCCGGCGTCGATCGCGCTCGTCAGGCCGAGGCGGTTCAGTTCGCGCATGAACTGGCGCGTGGAGTTCACCTGCAGGTCGTAGGGCAGGGTCGGGCCCTTGGCCAGGGTGGCGTACAGGATCATCGCGTTCGGACGGGCGATCAGCATGCCGGTCGGGTTGCCGGCGGCGTCGCGCTGGATCTCGCCGCCAGGCGGGTTCGGTGTGTCCTTGGTGTAGCCGACGGCGCGCAGGGCGGCGCGGTTCAGCAGGGCGCGGTCGTACAGGTGCAGGATGAAGACCGGAGTGTCGGGCGCCGCGGCGTTGATTTCTTCCAGCGTCGGCATGCGCTTTTCGGCGAACTGGAATTCGTTCCAGCCGCCGACTACGCGCACCCATTGCGGATGCGGCGTGCGCTCGGCCTGTCGTTGCAGCATGCGCAGCGCGTCGGCGAGCGAAGGGACGCCTTCCCAGCGCAGTTCCAGGTTGTAGTTCAGGCCACCGCGCATCAGGTGGATGTGCGAATCGTTCAGGCCGGGGATCACGGTGCGGCCGTTCAGGTCGATGACCCGGGTGGCGGCGTCGCGGTGGCGCATCACGTCTTCGAGACCGCCGACGGCGAGGAAGCGGCCGTCGCGGATGGCGACCGCACTGGCCTGCGGCTTGTCGCGGTCGAGGGTGGCGAAGGCGCCGTTGGTGAGGATGAGGGTTGCAACCCCGGCGCCCGTGTTGGCCTGTGCTTGCATGGTCTGTCTCCTGGATGATTCGCTACTTGATAGTGAGCGGTCCGCCGCGGCGGACCGGCGAGCCGTGTTTAGCGGACTGGCGCAGCGACGGGCGCCAGCACTTCGTTCTGGCCCTGGTTGCGGGCCTGCGCCTTGTGCACCATCGTGTAGGCGTAGTCGACACCCATGCCGTAGGCGCCCGAATGCTCGGTGACGATCTTCATCACCGCATCATAAGTCTCGCGGTTCTTCCAGTCGCGTTGCCACTCCAGCAGCACCTGCTGCCAGGTCACCGGCACCACGCCGGCCTGCGCCATGCGCTGCATCGCGAAGTCGTGGGCGTCCTTCGAGGTGCCGCCCGAGGCATCGGCCACCATGTAGATCTCGTAGTCGCCTTCCAGCATGGCGGACAGGGCGAAGGTGGTGTTGCACACTTCGGTCCAGAGGCCGGCGACGATCACTTTCTTCTTGCCGTTTTTGGCCAGGGCGTCGCGCACCTTCTGGTCGTCCCAGGAATTCATCGAGGTGCGCTCGAGGATGACGTGGTCCGGGAACACGTCCAGGATTTCAGGGTAGGTCTTGCCCGAGAAGGAGTCCGTCTCGACGGTGGTGATGATGGTCGGGATGCCGAAGGCCTTGGCCGCCTTGGCCAGGCCCACCACGTTGTTCTTGAGGGTCTGGCGATCGATCGACTGCACGCCGAAGGCCATCTGCGGCTGGTGGTCGATGATGATCAGCTGCGAGTTGTGTGGGGTCAGGACTTCGAGTTTTGGGTTGTTCATGGCGTTCTCCTTTGTGGTTGATTGGTTCAAGCTTCGTCTTTGGCGTCTTGCTGCACGCCGGTGATTTTTGGCTGGCATTCGCTGGCGAACCAGGCCTTGGTGATCGGGGCGCCGTCGAGCACGCGCTTGGCCACCGGTACGATCTGTTCGCCGACCAGCATGCCCAGCAGGCCGATCAGGGCAATCGCCGGCGGTGCCGGCGAGCGCACGTTGATCACACCGTAGAGCACGCCTGCCAGGATTCCGGCGCCGAGTGACATCAGGTACATGCTTGCTCTCCTTTGCGTTGATTTGGCTGAGCATCGAAGGCTTCGACGCTGTGCGCCAGTGCTTTCTGCTCCGGTTCGCCTAGTGTTCGATGCGATGAAGTCATTATGCGTGGCCTGAAAGGATAAGAAAAACGGAATATTTGCGGATTTATAATCGAAATTTTCGAATCTTCTCTGGAATGGATTTTGGAAAGGATTCCTGCATAAAAGCATTAAATTCCCGCAACTTTTTAGTCGGATTTTTTTACAATTTTCTTATTGATGAGATAACGAAAAATCGTAAGTCATTGATCTGTAAGGTCGTCCTTTGGCTGGTACGGTGGTTGCTAGACATGAATTGCTGTGCCATTGCCCGATCAACCACGAACAGAGGATGACGATCATGAAATTTCTGAAGAAATTGGCTTGTGCTACTGCAGTTGCGATGTCGCTCGCGGGAGGCGCAAACGCTGCCACCGTGCTCAACGACTGGGTGTTCAACCCGTCCGGCGGCGGCTTTGCCGGCGGTCAGAGCATCAATGAATACCTCGACGTGAACGGCAATGCGTTCATTGAACTCAACCCAACCGGCGGTAGCAGCTTCTCGTTCACCGAACACGGTGTATTCAACATCGTGCAGGCTGACAGCAATGGCAGGTTGTTCCCAGTGAACTTCCCAGGCGGCAATATCACTGCAACCCTCGAGGCGACCGGTACCGGTAACTTCAGCGGCGCCTTCACCTTCACCGGCGGCACCATCCGCATGTACCAGAACCCGACCAACAACCAGTACGCCACCACGGCCGGCATCTACGGCGCCAACCTGGGCGAGCAGATCGCCGAGTTCACCGTGATGGCCGGCGGCGGGGGCCTGGTCGATGCAAGCGGCTCGCCGACCAACAATGGCCAGGTGACCGTGCTGGCACGCGCGGAAGCCGGCTCGCTGGACGCGGGCTATTTCTTCCGTGAAAACGGCCAGGATCTGTCGACCGAGGCAATCATGGCGTTCGCCTTCACCAACGCGAACACCGTCGCCAATCCGGACGCCACCCTGGTGTCGGAAGTCGCTTGCGAATTTGCCGGCTACACCGGTCCAGGCTGCGGCGGCGGCACCTACGCGAACGGCCCAGGCCAGTTCTTCGTCAGCAACAACGGTCAGTTCAAGCTGGCCGAAGTGCCGGAGCCAGGCTCGCTGGCCCTGTTCGGCATCGCCATGCTGGGCGCCGGCGTCGTCGCCCGCAAGCGCGCCGCCAAGGTCTGATTTTCTACACGTCGTAAAGCAAAGGAGCGGGCTTTTGCCCGCTCTTTTCCTTTCCCTTTTCCTTCCGAACCTGCGTTCAGGCCGGCCGCTGCTCCGGCAGATGAATCGAGCGCGCCAGCAGGAATCCCGCCAGCCAGCCCCCGACCAGCCCGCCGATGTGGGCGGCGTTATCGGTGTGCGGATACACGAAGCCCATCCACAGGCTGAACAGCAGGAAGGGCAGGAGAGACGAGCGCAGCTCGCTCACGACCGTCGGCGGCACGCCGCTGTTCGGGCGGCTCAGGAAGGCGAACAGGCCGCCGATGATGCCGAAGATGGCGCCTGAGGCGCCGACGCTGTTCACGTGCGGGTTCCACAGCACGCTGGCGAGACTGCCCGAGATCCCGGCCAGCAGGTAGAGGGCCACGAAACGGGTGCTGCCGAAGATGCGTTCGGTCAGCCGTCCGACCTGCCACAGCGCCAGCATGTTGAAGCCCAGGTGCCAGATGCTCCCGTGCAGGAACATCGAGCTCACCAGGCGCCACCATTGACCACCCAGCGTCAGGCGGCCCACGTTCGAGCCCCATTCCACCAGCTGCTGGGCGTGCAGCAGGGCGGAGACGCTCGGATTCAACGCAAAGAGTTGGCGCAGCGGGCCTTCGAGGGCGTTCTGGTAGGTCTGGCGCGCCAGCCACATCAGGGCGAAGATCCCGATGTTCGCCGTCAGCAGGCCCCAGATCACCGGCGTCGACGGACTCCAGTAGTCGATGCGGTCATGGAAAACGGCGTTTTCCTCGTGCTCCTGCACGAACTGTTCGGTCTGGCGGGTGGGGAGCAGGGAGACGATGCGCGCGGCCGTTTCGCGGTCGGCCACGCTGAAGCCGACCGTCACGTCGCCCTTCACGCCGAGCACGTCGAAGCGCACGTCCTGGCCGTTGGCCCAGGCGTTGACGATGTCGACCCGGCGCAGGCGGTGTTCCTCGCGTTTGGGCATGCGGAACGAACGCTGGCTGGTGCCGCGCACGATCACGAAGTCGTCCTGCAGCTCGAGCGAACCCTGGCCGCGCAGGCGGAAGGGGTTGGTCGGCCAGTTGGCGCCGGCCGTGTAGAAACGGACGTCGAAGCTGCTGCTACCCGTCATCGGCACGCCTCAGCCGCGCTTGCGCTCGTGATTCCAGAGCACGTCGCTGCCGCCCGCGAAGCGGTTCAGCACGCGCGCCAGCACGAACATCAGGTCCGACAGGCGGTTCACGTACTGGCGTGGCTGCGGGTTGATGCTGTCCTGTTTCGACAGGGCGACGATGGCGCGTTCGGCGCGGCGGCAGACGGTGCGGCAGACGTGGGCGGTGGAAGCGGCGCGCGAGCCGGCCGGCAGGATGAACTCCTTCAGGACCGGCAGGTCGGCATTGTATTTCTCGAGCAGGCCATCGAGGCGCGCCACGTGCTCGTCCTTGATCATCTGGTAGCCGGGGATGCACAGCTCGCCGCCGAGGTCGAACAGGTCGTGCTGGATCGAAACCAGTTCCTCGCGGGTGTCCGCCGGCATGTCCTCGCACAGCAGCAGGCCGACGAAGGAATTGAGTTCGTCGACTTCGCCCAGGGCGTGGATGCGGGCGCTGTCCTTGCCGGTGCGGCTGCCGTCGCCGAGGCCGGTGCTGCCGTCGTCGCCGGTGCGTGTGGCGATTTTGGAAAGTCGATTACCCATGATGATGTCCTGCCCCTAAAAAAAGATAGCCCGAGCATACGACAAAACGATGCGATTGTGGCTACAATCGATCTCATGTCCGCCCCTCTCCCAGTCTCTACCGAACGCCGCCAGCAGGTCGCAGCAGCCCTGAAGGCGAGGCTCCCCGATGGCGCTGTCCTCTCCGATCCGGAAGACACCCGCCCTTACGAATGCGACGGCCTGGCGGCCTACCGCCAGCTGCCGATGATCGTCACCCTGCCGAGCAACGAAGAGCAGGTGCTGGCGATACTGAACGTCTGCCGCGAACTGCAGGTGCCGATCGTGCCGCGCGGCGCCGGCACCGGCCTGTCGGGCGGGGCGCTGCCGATCCACGACGGCGTGGTGCTGTCCACGGCACGCTTGAACCGCATCGTGCGCGTCGACGAGTATGCGCGCACGGCGGTGGTCCAGCCGGGCGTGCGCAACCTCGCGATTTCCGAAGCGGCGGCCCAGTACGGCTTGTACTATGCGCCGGACCCGTCCTCGCAGATCGCCTGCACCATCGGCGGCAACGTGGCCGAGAATTCGGGTGGCGTGCACTGCCTTAAATACGGTCTGACGGTCCACAACGTGCTGCGCGTGCGCGTGGCCACCATCGACGGCGAGATCGTCGAACTGGGCAGCGAGGCGCTGGATGCGCCGGGCCTGGATCTGCTGGCCGTGTTCATCGGCTCGGAAGGCATGCTCGGCATCGTCACGGAGGTGACCGTGAAACTGGTGCCGAAGCCGGTCGCGGCCCAGGTGATCATGGCCTCCTTCGACGACGTCGTCACCGGCGGCAATGCGGTGGCCAGCGTGATCGCGGCCGGCATCATCCCGGCCGGCCTGGAAATGATGGACCGCACCTCGGCGCGCATGGTCGAGCCCTTCGTCCACGCCGGCTACGACACCGACGCCGCCGCCATCCTGCTGTGCGAGGCCGACGGCACGCCATTGGAAGTGGCCGAAGAAATCGCGCGCATGGCCGAAGTGCTCGAGCGCGCAGGCGCCAGCGCGATCGCGGTATCCCAGAACGAAGCGGAGCGGATGAAGTTCTGGTCCGGCCGCAAGAATGCCTTCCCGGCGGCGGGGCGCATCTCGCCCGATTACTACTGCATGGACGGCACCATTCCGCGCAAGCAGCTGGCCCATGTACTGAGCAGCATCGAGCAGATGGAAACCACCTATGGGCTGCGCTGCGCGAACGTGTTCCACGCGGGCGACGGCAACATGCATCCGCTGATCCTGTTCGATGCGAACCAGCCGGGCGAATTCGAGCGCGCCGAAGCCTTCGGCGCCGCGATCCTTGCCTTGTGCGTGGAAGTGGGCGGCACCATCACGGGAGAGCACGGCGTCGGCATGGAGAAGATCAATTCGATGTGCGTGCAGTTCGAACGCGCCGAACTCGACGCCTTCTTCGCCGTCAAGCGCGCCTTCGACGTGCCGATGCTGCTCAACCCGGACAAGGCGATCCCGACGCCGCACCGCTGCGCCGAATTCGGCAAGCTGCATGTGCATCACGGCGATGTGCCGTTCCCTGAACTCCCGCGTTTTTAAAAGATGATCGAACAATTCAAGGAACAGATACGCGCGGCCGCAGCTCAGCAACGGCCCTTGCGCATCCGCGGCGGCGGCACCAAGGACTGGTACGGCGGCGCGCTGGCGGGCGACATCCTCGACACGCGCGGCCATAGCGGCATCGTCGACTACGAGCCGACGGAACTGGTGATCACGGCGCGCTGCGGCACGCCGCTCGCCGAAATCGAGGCCGTGCTGGCGCAGCAGAACCAGATGCTGGCTTTCGAGCCGCCGCATTTCGGCGAGGGTGCGACGATTGGCGGCGCCATCGCTGCAGGATTGTCCGGCCCGCGCCGCGCCAACAGCGGCGCCGTGCGCGACTTCGTGCTGGGCGCGCAGCTGATGGACGGGAAGGGAGAACTGCTCAACTTCGGCGGCCAGGTCATGAAGAACGTGGCCGGCTACGACGTCTCGCGCCTGCTGGCCGGTTCGCTCGGCACGCTCGGCCTGATCACGGAGCTGTCGGTGAAGGTGCTGCCGCGTGCGTTCGCCGAGACCACGCTGCGTTTCGAGACGAGCGAGATCGACGCCATCCGCCTGCTCAACACCTGGGGCGGCCAGCCGCTGCCGCTGTCGGCCAGCTGCTGGCACCAGGGCGTGTTGCTGCTGCGCCTGTCGGGCGCGCAGGCGGCGGTGGACGCGGCCATCAAATCGCTGGGCGGGCAAGTGGTGCCGGATGCCGACGCTTTCTGGGCCGGCCTGCGCGAACAGCGCCACGCCTTCTTCGCGGGCGAGGCGCCGCTGTGGCGCTTGTCGGTGCCGTCGACCACGGGCGCGATCGTCCTCGATGGCGAACAGCTGATCGAGTGGGGCGGGGCTCAGCGCTGGCTGCGCGCGCCTGCCGATGCAGCGGAGACCATCCGCAGCGCCGTGCGCGCCGTGGGCGGTCATGCGACCCTGTTCCGCGGCGGAGACAAGGCCGCCGGCGTGTTCCAGCCGCTGGCCCCCGCGGTCGCGCGCATCCACGAACGCCTGAAAACGGCCTTCGACCCATCGCACATCTTCAATCCCGGACGGATGTTTTAAAACATGCAAACCAACCTGGCCGATTTCATCAAAGGCACGGCGGAAGGCAACGAGGCCGAAGCCATCCTGCGCGCCTGCGTGCACTGCGGCTTCTGTACCGCCACCTGCCCCACTTACCAGCTGCTGGGCGACGAGCTCGATGGCCCGCGCGGGCGCATCTACCTGATCAAGCAGGTGCTGGAAGGCGCGGAACCGACGCGCAAGACGCAGCTGCACCTGGACCGCTGCCTCACCTGCCGCAACTGCGAGTCGACCTGTCCGTCGGGCGTGAAGTACGGCCGCCTGGTCGACATCGGCCGCCGCGTGGTGGAAGAGCGCGTGCCGCGTCCGCCGAAAGACCGCGTCAAGCGCACCATGCTCAAGGAATTCCTGCCGCGTACCAGCCTGTTCAAGCCGGCGTATGGGGTGGGCACGGCGCTGCGGCCGCTGTTATCCAAAGAGATGCAGGACAAGGTGCAGCGTCCGCGCAGCGCCGGCCACTGGCCGACCCGGGCACACGCGCGCAAGATGCTGGTGCTCGATGGCTGCGTGCAGCCGGCGATGGCGCCAAATATCAACGCGGCGACTGCGCGCGTGCTCGATGCGCTGGGCGTCCAGTTGATCGTGGCGCCGAAGGCCGGCTGCTGCGGCGCCGTGCGCTACCACCTGAACGACCAGGAGGCGGGGCTGGACGACATGCGCCGCAACATCGACGCCTGGTGGCCGTATGTCGAGAACGAACAGGTCGAGGCGATCGTGATGACGGCCTCGGGCTGCGGCGTGACGGTCAAGGAATACGGCCACCTGCTGGCCCACGATCCGGATTATGCGGCGAAGGCGGGACGCATCTCGATGCTGACGCGCGATCTTTCCGAGATCATGCCGGCCTTCGAGGAGCAACTGGCGGCGCGCCTGCGCGGGAAGGTCACCGAACGCATCGCCTTCCACCCGCCGTGCACGCTGCAGCACGGCCAGCAGATCCGCGGCAAGGTGGAAGGCGTGCTGCGCGCGGCCGGGATCGATGTCGTGCTGTGCGCCGACAGCCACCTGTGCTGCGGCTCGGCCGGCACCTATTCGGTGCTGCACCCCCAGATCGCGCACGAACTGCGCGACCGCAAGCTGGCCAACCTGGAAGCGACGGGGGCGAAGGAGATCGTCTCGGCGAACATCGGGTGCATGACCCATCTGCAGTCGGGGACCTCGATGCCGGTCACGCACTGGATCGAGTTGGTGGACCGGGCCCTTGCGGCCTGACAGGGAGTAACGCCCGCTCGGATCAGTCGTCGGTGCGACGGCGGCCGTCGATGATGTCTTTTATCGCACGCATCCCATATTGCAGGGCGATGCGCTGGTGCTCGAGTTGCTGCTCCAGGCTTTGCCCGGTCTGCTGGATCGCCTCGACTGCATTCATCGTCGCAAAAAATTGTTGATCGACGAGTGGACCCTTGGCGGTGTTGTAGAGAACGGAAACGGCTTCGCGGTGCCGCTGCGTCAACCGGTATTTTTGTTCTTCCACTTTCTCGAAGAGCTTGTTCGACCGGGCCAGGGTTCGCCTGGCCTGGTATGCCTCATAAGCGTGCGCTATCTTGTCCAGCAGCGGGAAGCGGGGAGCGGCGTCAGTGGTATCAACCTGGTCGAGCGGCTGTGTGAACATGAGAATGTCTGCAATTAAAAGAGGAAAGAGGCGGTAGGTATTGCATTTCGAAAATAGTATTAATGTAATCAACAGTCAATTCGTGATGCATACCGACAAAACAATTGCATCGCTCCCCGGCATTTCCCCGCACGCGCGTGTCAGGCCAGCCACAACAGGTGTCGCCCGTCGTGCTAGCATTCCGTGCCACCACCCGTGAGAGCAGCCAATGAGTTCCGTATTCCGCCTCGTACGCGACGAAGGAGGCCTCGAGCCCGTCGTCGTCTTCGAGGACTCCACCACCCCCGGTTTCGTCCCCTTGTGGGAAGAAGTCGGCGTCTACGATGCCCTCTACAACAGCGACGGCAAGCGCGCCCGCGACGTCTCGCGCGCGATCGCCTATGGCCTCGACCGCGTCTCCAGCGAGCCCGGGTTGAACCGCCTGGTGCCATCCTCGGCTTCGATGGGCGAAGCGATCCGCTTCCTGGAAAACGTCAACCGCGGCTGCGTGATCCACGGCTCGGCCGAGATCCAGAGCCGCTGATGCCGCGTCCCACCATCACCCTGAGCGGCGACTCCCTCGACCGCGCCCGCATCGAACAACTGCTGCAGGAAGACGCGCTGCTCGTCTTCGAGGACTGCGATGTTTCCGGCGCCGACCTCTCGCGCCTGAACCTGCAGGACAGCGTTTTCAATAACTGCGCGCTGCTCGAGACCTCGTTCTACGCCGCCAACCTGGCACGCACGCGCTGGCGGCGCTGCCGGGCAGGGCATGCCGACTTCGAATCCGGCGACCTGGTCGACGCGCGCTTCGAATCCTGCGACCTGAACAACACCAGCTGGCGCCGCGCCAAGCTGGCCTCCTGCAGCTACCGCAGCTGCAAGCTGACCGGCGCCGCCTTCGAGGAAGTGAGCTACCTGGGCCTGTCTTTCGAGGACTGCCTGCTGATCGGCGCCGACCTGCGCCGCATGTCCTTCCGCAAGCAGACCCTGATGGGCCTCGACTTCGCCGACGCCGATCTGTCGGGCTGCGATTTCCGCGATGCCGTGTTCGAAGGCGGCGGCCTGCGCGACGCCCACATCAAGGACACGCGCTTCGACGGCGCCGACCTGCGCGAGGCCGATCTCGGCGGCCTGAAGCTGGTGAACGTCAAATTGTTTGCAGGCGCGACGATCTCGCCGCGGCAGGCGGCGGAGCTGGTGCGGACGATGGGCCTGAACGTCGCGTGAAGGACATCCGCGACATCGCCGAGTTCAGGAGCGGCCGGTTCAAGCCGATCCTGCCCGATACCTGCCAGGTCAATCCGCGCAGATATGGCGCCGAGCTGGCGTTCTGGCTGGCGGGAAAGCTTGCGCAGCAGGGCGTCGTGACGAGTTACCCGGTGGCGGAAGATTGGGGCTGGATGCTGAGCTTCGACGCCGGCCAGGGCGTGGTCTTTCATATCCTGTGTGGAAACATCGACGGCAGCGACGAACACTGGGGCTTGTCGCTGGGGCGCAAGGGTACTGGCTGGTTCGGCCGCGCTGCGGCGTCGTTCGAGGCGGCGCAACCGCTCGTGAATGCGATCCGCTTCGTGCTGCATGCCGCCGTGCCATCGCAGGACATCGACTGGCTTTACGACAACTAAGTTTGCCAGGCTTGTAAGCAAATGCCACGAATGTAAGCGATTGTTAAACTGGTCAACAGGCTGTGTCCGCGCTTCGTTGTTGGTTCAGTGACATGCAAAACGTGCACTGACAAGACAACCAACAAGGAGCTCGACCATGAAGAAAATCACCGCTGCCCTGATCGCCGGCCTGTTCGCCACTGCCGCCTTTGCGCAGACCACGGCCACGCCTGCGCCCACCAAGGCGGAAGTCAAGGCCGACGCCAAGGAAGCGAAAGCCGAGCTGAAGGCCGACACCAAGGACGCCAAGGCGACGCTGAAGGCCGATACCAAGGAAGCAAAGGAAACGCTCAAGGCCGATACCAGGGACGCCAAGGCGGCCGCCAAGGCCGACGGTAAGACCCCGGTCAAGTCGAGCGTGAAACCGCCTGCGGAAGTCAGCACCACCGGCCACGCCGGCACCCACGGCGCCGATGTCTCGGCCACCGCCAAGACCAAATAAACCCCTCAGTCGATCGAGCCCGCGCCAGCGCGGGCTTCCCTTGCCTGTCGCACGGGCGACGGCCACTACAAGGAGCCACACCATGAAAAAAATCACCGCCACCCTGATCGCCGGCCTGTTCGCAAGCGCCGCCTATGCACAAAGCCCGGCGCCTGTCGCCAAAGCCAATACCGGCAAGATGGATGCGAAGACCGCCGTCCTGGTCGACAACAAGGACGTCAAGTCGACCCTGAACACGGGCGCCAAGCCTGCCGCAGCTCCTGTTGTGACGGCACAGGCGGACACGAAGACGGACGCCAAGCCTGCAGCGAAAGCGGATACGGCCAAGGCCAAGAAGTCCACCAAGACCAAGGCCAAGCACAAGGACACGCAGGAGCCTGCGAAGACCGAGGCCACCGATGCAGCGGCGCCTACCTCGACGACCACTTCCGGTTCGAGCGCAACGTCGGGTACGACCTCGACCTCGGCCGACGTGCAGGCCACCACCGGCACCACCGGCACCACCGCAGCGCCGGTCCTGACCACGACCCCGGCCACCACCCCGGTGAGCGGGAATGTCGATGCGAGCGTGGCGCCTGCCAGCGCGCCGACCCCGGAAACCTCGCCGACCCCGGCCAGCGTGCCGGTCGCGCCGATCCAGAAGTAAGCACGGTCGCAAAAAACGAAAAGCCCGCATCTGCGGGCTTTTCGTTTTTGCGTTGTCTTACTTGAGCAGGGCTTCGATGTCGCCCAGGATCTGTTCCGGTTTCGTCGCCGGACCGTAGCGCTTGACGACCTTGCCGTCCGGGCCAACCAGGAACTTCGTAAAATTCCACTTGATGGCCTGGGTGCCCAGCACGCCGCGCGCCTCGCGCTTCAGGTGCTGGAACAGCGGATGCGCGTTCGGCCCGTTGACCTCGACCTTGGCGAACAGGGGGAAGCTGACCCCGTAGTTCTTTTCGCAGAAGGCGCCGATCTCGGCTTCGCTGCCGGATTCCTGCTTGCCGAACTGGTTGCAGGGGAAGCCCAGCACTTCGACGCCGCGCTGCCGGAACTGGCGATATGCAGCCTCCAGCCCCTTGTACTGGGGCGTGAAGCCGCAGGCGCTGGCGGTGTTGACGATCAGGAGCACCTTGCCGCGGTAGCGCGACAGGTCGGTGGGAGTGCCGTCCAGTAGAGGAGCGTGGAAGTCGAAGACGTTCATGGCGGGATCATACACCCGCCGGCGGCTCAGACCAGGCCGAGGTGCTCGGTCCCGGCCGAGAAATCGCGGTCTTTCGAACTCTTGCTATTGAGCTTGATGTTCAGGCGCAGGTCATTCACCGAGTCGGCATTGCGCAGCGCGTCTTCATACGAGATCTTGTCCGCCTCGTAGAGATCGAACAGAGCCTGGTCGAAGGTCTGCATGCCGAGCTCGCGCGACTTCTTCATGATCTCCTTGATCTCGTGGACTTCGCCCTTGAAGATCAGGTCCGAAATCAGAGGGGAGTTCAGCATGATTTCCATCGCCACCACGCGGCCCTTGTCTTCCTTCTTCGGCACCAGGCGCTGCGAGATCAGGCCGCGCAGGTTCAACGACAAGTCCATCAATAGCTGCTGGCGGCGCTCTTCGGGGAAGAAGTTGATGATGCGGTCCAGCGCCTGGTTGGCGCTGTTGGCGTGCAGGGTGGCCAGGCACAGGTGACCGGTTTCGGCAAAGGCGATCGCGTGTTCCATCGTCTCGCGGTCGCGAATTTCTCCGATCTGGATCACGTCCGGCGCCTGGCGCAGGGAGTTCTTCAGGGCCGCTTCGAAACTGTCCGTGTCGACGCCCACTTCGCGCTGGGTGATGACGCAGTTTTTATGCGGGTGGACGAATTCGACCGGATCCTCGATCGTGATGATGTGGCCGTAGCTGTTCTCGTTGCGGTAGCCGACCATCGCGGCCAGGGTCGTCGATTTACCCGAGCCGGTGGCGCCGACCATGATCACCAGGCCGCGCTTGGCCATGATCACGTCCTTCAGCACGTTCGGCAGCGCGAGGTCCTCGAACTTCGGGATTTGCGTCGTGATCGTGCGCAGCACCATGCCGACGCTGCTCATCTGGACGAAGGCGGAGACGCGGAAGCGTCCCAGGTCGCCCGGGCTGATCGCGAAGTTCGCCTCTTTCGTCAGTTCGAAGCCGGCGGTCTGCTTGTCGTTCATGATCGAACGCGCGAGATCGGCCGTGTGCGCGGCCGTGAGCGCCTGGCTCGAGACCGGCGTCATCTTGCCGTCGATTTTGATCGCGGGCGGGAAGCCGGCGGTGATGAAAAGGTCCGAGCCGCCCTTGCTGACCATCAGGCGCAGCAGGTCGAACATGAATTTCGATGCCTGGTCGCGTTCCATTTTTTAACCTGGGAAGTTTTCGGGAATCTTTGCTGCCGAACGGGCGGCGGCGCTGGAGATCACATTGCGGCGCACGAGGTCCGTCAGGTTCTGGTCCAGGGTCTGCATGCCGACGTTGCTGCCGGTCTGGATCGCCGAATACATCTGCGCGATCTTCGCTTCGCGGATCAGGTTACGGATCGCCGGGGTGCCGATCATGATCTCGTGCGCGGCGACGCGGCCGGAGCCGTCCTTGGTTTTCAGCAGGGTTTGCGAGATCACGGCCTGCAGCGACTCCGACAGCATCGCGCGCACCATCTCTTTTTCTTCGGCCGGGAACACGTCGACGATACGGTCGATCGTCTTCGCGGCCGACGAGGTGTGCAGGGTGCCGAACACGAGGTGGCCGGTTTCGGCCGCGGACAAGGCGAGACGGATGGTCTCGAGGTCGCGCAGCTCGCCGACGAGGATGGCGTCCGGGTCTTCGCGCAGCGCCGAGCGCAGCGAGTTACTGAAGGAGAGCGTGTGCGGGCCGACTTCGCGCTGGTTGATCAGGCACTTCTTCGAGTCGTGCACGAATTCGATCGGGTCTTCGATCGTCAGGATGTGGCCGTATTCGGTTTCGTTCAGGTGGTTGATCATCGCCGCCAGCGTGGTCGATTTACCCGAGCCGGTCGGGCCGGTGACCAGCACCAGGCCGCGCGGTTTCAGGGCCAGCTCGCCGAAGATCTTCGGCGCGTTCAGTTCTTCCAGCGTCAGGATCTTGGACGGAATGGTACGCAGCACGGCGGCGGCGCCGCGTTCCTGGTTGAAGGCGTTGACGCGGAAACGGGCCAGGCCGGGGATCGCGAACGAGAAGTCGCACTCCAGCACTTCCTCGTACTGCTTGCGCTGGCCGTCGTTCATGATGTCATAGATCATGGCGTGCACGTCCTTGTGCTCGAGCGGCGGCAGGTTAATGCGGCGCACGTCGCCATGCACGCGGATCATCGGCGGCAGGCCGGCCGAGAGGTGCAGGTCGGAGGCTTTGTTCTTTACCGAGAAGGCGAGGAGTTCGGAGATGTCCATTTATAATCCTTTTGCGTGGAGGCTCAGCTCCGGCGTACTTCCGCGCGAAAATTGCCTATAGAAAACAATTATGTCCACAATCGCCGCCAACTTGCAAGCTGTCGAAGCGACAATCGCGACCGCCGCGCAGGCCGCCAACCGGCCGGTTTCCAGCGTCCGATTGCTGGCCGTGTCGAAGACCTTCCCGATGGAAGCCGTGCTCGAAGCGATGGCCGCGGGCCAGCGCGCCTTCGGTGAAAACTACCTGCAGGAAGGCGTCGAAAAGATCGCCGCCGTGGCGCGCGCGCAACCCGATACGCCTCTCGAGTGGCATTTCATCGGCCCGATCCAGAGCAACAAGACGCGTCCGATCGCGGCCAACTTCGCCTGGGTGCATACGGTCGAGCGCCTGAAGATCGCCCAGCGCCTGTCGGAGCAGCGTCCGCCGGAACTGGGACCGCTGAACATCTGCCTGCAGGTGAACATCAGCGGAGAAGCGACCAAGAGCGGCGCCACGGCCGCCGAATTGCCCGAGTTGGCGGGCCAGGTGGCCAGCCTGCCGAATCTGCGGCTGCGCGGGCTGATGGCGATTCCCGAAGCGCAAAGCGATCCGGCGCTGCAGCGCGCCGCCTTTGCCAGGCTGCGCCAGTTGGCCGACGACCTGCGCGCGGACGGCCTCGATCTCGATACGCTCTCGATGGGCATGTCGGGCGACATGGCCTCCGCGATCCTCGAAGGCGCCACCATCGTGCGCGTGGGCAGCGCCATCTTCGGCTCACGCCATTACGATTAAAAGGAACAGTATGAAGATCGCTTTCATCGGCGGCGGCAACATGGCTACCGCGCTCATCGCCGGCCTCGTAAAAGGACAGGACGTGCAGGTGCACGTGGTCGACCCGAAGCCGGAAGCGCTGGCGCAGCTGGCGGCGCAGTACGGCGCGAGCACGTCGGGCAGCATCGACGCGGCCGTGGCGTCGTGCGAGGTGATCGTGCTGGCGGTCAAACCGCAGCAGATGCGCGAGGTGGCGGGTGCGCTGGCGCCGCATCTGGCGAACGGACAGCTGGTGCTGTCGATCGCGGCGGGCATCCGCGGCGTGGACCTGTCACGCTGGATGAACGGCCACCAGGCCATCGTGCGCGCGATGCCGAACACGCCGGCGCTGATCAAGCAGGGCGTCACCGGGCTGGTGGCGCTGGCGGGCGTGAGCGAGGAGCAGCGTGCAGCCGCCGACAAGGTGCTGGGCGCGGTCGGCCAGACCGTGTGGCTGGACGACGAAGCGCTGATCGATCCGGTGACGGCGGTGTCGGGCAGCGGGCCGGCCTACGTTTTCTACTTCCTGGAAGCGATGGTCGCGGCGGCGCAGGAGATGGGGCTGAGCGCGGAGCAGGGGAGAAAGCTGGCGCTGGCGACCTTCAGCGGCGCGACGCAACTGGCGGCGCAGTCGGATGAATCGCTGGAAGTGCTGCGCCAGCGCGTGACCTCGAAAGGCGGGACGACGCATGCGGCCATCACGAGCATGGAAGCGGCGGGCGTGAAGGAGGCGATTGTCGCTGCGATGAAAGCGGCGGCCGCGCGCGGGCGCGAATTGGGTGAGGAATTAGGGAAGGATTAAGAACGGTGGGCACGGAGCGCCCACCCTACAGTATCGTAGGGTGGGCGCCCCGTGCCCACCAATCGTTTATTCGAGATGCCCGCCCATCCGCGCGCGCACCATCGGCAACACCCGCTGCACCGTCGGCAGCATCCTCTGCACCACCGGCACCACGCGCTGCGCAAGCTGCCACAAGGACGCACCCGCCGCGATCACGGCCAGCACCGGCTTGGGCCGGGCGATCATCACGCCGACCGCCACGCCGGCTCCAGCCAGCAGGGTCTTGCGATGCGCGCCGATGAATCCCGCCGCGCCCTGGACGCGTTCGACCGGCGCCTTCAGCAGATTCAACTGATCCGCCATGTCCCCGCGCTGGCGCGCACATTCCGCAACCAGATGCGCGCGCCGCACGGCCAGAGGAGTGTGTTCACTGTTCATGTGGAATCCCCGTGCCCTTGATAAAGGCGATGTCCTTGCCCAGTTCCGCACGCGTCGCCGCCAGCATCGGGCCGCGCGCGGCGAAGCCGGCACGCACGCGGGCCAGGATCAGGACGGCCGCCAGCGCGAACACGCCGGCCATGGCGCCGATCGCGAGCAGACGGTGCTCGTCCCAGAACAGCACGATGACGAACAGGGCGACCAGCATGAACGCGAAGGCGCCGAGGAAGGCCGCCAGCAGCGTCCAGGCCGCATAGCCCAGCAGCGACTGCGCTTCCTCCTGCGCCTCGACGGCGGCCAGTTCCAGGCGCGTGCGCGCCATGGACACGAGTGTCGACCCGATGCGGCCGACCGTCTCGGTGAACACGATCAACGACGATTGATCAGCATGCCCAGCACGACGCCGACCGCGGCGCCGATGCCGACTGCCTTCCAGGGATTGTCCTTGACGTAGGTGTCGGTGGCCTTGGCGGCGGCTTTCGACTTCTCGACCACTTCCAGGTTGGCCAGGCCCTCTTTGGCGCCGGCGAGGGCGCCTTCGAACTTGGCTTTCGCCTTGGTCAGTTCTTCGCCGGTCAGCGAGCTGCCGTGGCGCAGCCAGGCTTCGGCGTCCTGGATGACGGTTTTCAGGTCGGCCAGCAGTTGATCGCGGGCGCCGGTCTGGGTCGGGATTTTTTCCATCATGGGGAGGTCCTCTTCATCGGAATGTGGAGTGCGGCCAGTAGCCGCAACGCTTGGTGCATTTCGGACAATATTATCCTAATGCATAGTCTAACGCGACACCGATGAAAAGTGCCGCACCCAACCAATTGTTGTGCCGGAAGGCCGCAAAGCAGCGCATGCGGTCGCGGTCGCGGATCAGGGTGTAGTGGTAGAGCGCGATACCCGCCGCTGCCACGACGCCGGCCACGAACCACCAGCGCAGGCCCAGCATCCAGCCGCAGACCAGGTCGATGGCGAGCGCCACGCCATAGCACAGCATCACGGCGGCGACGTCGAAGCGGCCGAAGGTGATGGCCGAGGTGCGGATGCCGATTTTCAGGTCGTCGTCGCGGTCGACCATCGCGTATTCGGTGTCGTAGGCCACGGCCCAGAACACGTTCGCCACCAGCAGCCACCATGCCACGGCCGGCACGTGGCCCAGCACGGCGGCGAAGGCCATCGGGATGCCGAAGCCGAAGGCGATGCCGAGATAGGCCTGGGGAATCGCGAAGAAGCGCTTGAAATAGGGGTAGGAACCGGCGACGATCACGGCCACCACCGACAGCTGCTTGGTCAGCGTGTTCAGCGGCAGGATCAGCAGGAAGGACACGATGGCCAGCACGGCCGCCACCATCACCGCTTCCCAGCCCTTGATGCGGCCGGAGGTCAGCGGCCGGTCGACCGTGCGCTTGACGTGCTTGTCGAAGTCGCGGTCGGCGTAATCGTTGATGGCGCAGCCGGCCGAGCGCATCAGGGCGGTGCCGAGCACGAAGATCACGACCACCATCGGATCGGGCTTGCCGCCGGAAGCCATCCACAGCGCCCACAGCGTGGGCCAGAGCAGGAGGAGGATGCCGATCGGCTTGTCAGCGCGGACCAGCCGGAAGTAGAGCGCCAGCTTGTTCATGGATTCGCTTCTTGTCGCGCAAGAATTATTGTGTACAAGACAGCGATTTTACCGGGTTTGGGATGGGGGGCGACGGACGCGTATCGGAAGGGCCGTAAGGTGGGCGGCTTTGCCGCCCACGCGGTGATAGATAGCCACAAGATCATCCGGCACGACAATGCAGCCGATAACGATCACCGCGTGGGCGGGAGACCCGCCCACCTTACAAAATCACGCGGCCTTTTCCAAAGCAAGCATATCGACCCCCGGCAAATCGCACTGCGCCACCGCATTGCACACCGCCTCGATCGCCGCCCGCCGCGTAAAACTCTTGCGCCAGACAATCACCACACGCCGCGAAGGCGCCGGATTCGCAAACGGAACAAACGACAGCATCCCGTTCGGATCCTCCATGTCGCGCACCGACGCGCGCGGCAGCACGGTCAGGCCGATGCCGCTGGCCACCATGTGCCGGATCGTCTCCAGCGACGAGCCCTCGAAGGTGCGCTGCATGCCGTTGCCCGGCGAGGAGAAACGCGCCATTTCCGGACAGACTTCCAGCACCTGGTCGCGGAAGCAGTGGCCGCTGCCCAGCAGCAGCATGGTTTCCGCTTTTAAATCGTCGGCCGGGATTTCGCGGCGCTTCGACCAGGGATGGGTGCGCGGCGTGGCGACCACAAAAGGTTCGTCGTACAGGGTCTGCATCAGCATGCCGTGGTCGGGCAGGGGCAGCGCCATGATGGCGGCGTCGAGCTCGCCCTGGCGCAGCAGTTCCAGCAGCTTGACCGTGAAATTTTCCTGCAGCACGAGCGGCATCTGCGGCACGTTGTCGATCAGGTTCTTCACCAGCGGCGGCAGCAGGTAGGGCCCGATCGTGTAGATCACGCCCAGGCGCAGCGGGCCGGCCAGCGGATCCTTGTTCTGTTTCGCCAGCTCCTTGATGGCGGCGGTCTGCTCGAGCACGCGTTCGGCCTGGGCCACGATCTGGGCGCCGACCGGGGTGACCGACACTTCCGAACCGCCGCGCTCGAACAGCGTGACGCCGAGCTCGTCTTCAAGTTTCTTGATGGCGACCGAGAGGGTGGGCTGCGCCACGAAACAGGACTCGGCGGCATGGCCGAAGTGTTTGGCACGCGCAACGGCGACGATGTATTTCAGCTCGGTGAGTGTCATAGAGTATGGTCAGTCGAATTGCAGTGGTGCAATAATAATCCTGCCATGGCCCGGCGTGGTCAGCCAGAATAGTAATTTAACCAGAATCTTAGTCGATATAATGCCCTGTGGGTGAGATCGATGCAGATTCATCGCCCGACGATTAAGAAAGGCACGCATGTCCACTTCCTTTGGCCCGGCCGAAGCCCTGGCCTACATCCAGAAGCTGCTGACCGTCATGCACCAGCAGGGCGGTTCCGACCTCTTCATTTCCGCCGATTTCCCGCCCAGCATGAAGCACCAGGGCGCGATGAAGCCGATGAGCCAGCAGCGCCTGAGCGGCGAAGTCACGCGTGCGCTGGCCGTGTCGCTGATGAACGAGCGCCAGCGCGCCGAGTTCGAAGCGGAGATGGAGTGCAACTTCGCGATCTCGCTGCCAAACGTGTGCCGCTTTCGCGTGAATGTCTTCGTGCAGCAGCAGAGCGTGGGCATGGTGGTGCGCACCATCGCCTCGGAAATCCCGAACTTCGAAAAGCTCGACCTGCCCGAAGTGCTGAAGGACGTGGTGATGACCAAGCGCGGCCTGGTGCTGGTCGTCGGCGGCACCGGTTCCGGCAAGTCGACTACGCTGGCGGCGATGATCGACTACCGCAACAGCAACTCGGCCGGCCACATCATCACGGTGGAAGATCCGGTCGAGTACGTCCACAAGAACAAGAACTGCCTGGTCACGCACCGCGAAGTCGGCGTCGATACCCACTCCTGGCACAACGCCCTGAAGAACACGCTGCGCCAGGCGCCCGACGTGATCCTGATCGGAGAGATCCGCGACACCGAGACCATGGAACACGCGATCGCCTTTGCCGAAACGGGCCACCTGTGCCTCGGCACCCTGCACGCGAACAACGCGAACCAGACGATGGACCGCATCATCAACTTCTTCCCGGAAGAGCGCCGCAACCAGCTGCTGATGGATTTATCCGCCAACCTGCGCGCGATCGTCTCGCAGCGCCTGGTGCGCACGGAAGACGGCAAGGGCCGCAAAGCCGCCATCGAGATATTGCTGAACACGCCGACCATCGGCGAGATGATCCTGAAGGGGAATTTTCATAGCATCAAGGAGATCATGCACAAGTCGCGCGAACTGGGCATGTGCACCTTCGACCAGGCGCTGTACGAGCTGTATAACAAAGGCTACATCAGCTACGACGAGGCGATCCGCAATGCCGACTCGGCCAACGGCCTGCGCCTGCAGATCAAGCTGTCGGGCGAACGGCGCGAAGGCGAAGAGGGCGGCGCCAAGAATTCGCCGCTGTCGATGATGCTCGAAGAAGAACCGCAAGACCCTGCCACTCCACATTAAGACCATGCCGAATTTCGAGAACAAGATCTGCTCGCGCGCCGAGCTCAAGGCGCGCGTCGCCGCCCTCCCTAAACCCGTCGTGCTGACCAACGGCGTGTTCGATATCCTGCACCGCGGCCACGTCACTTACCTGGCGCAGGCGCGCGAACTGGGGGCCTCGCTGGTCGTTGCGGCGAACACCGACGCGTCGGTGAAGCGCCTGGGGAAGGGCGACGACCGCCCCCTGAACACGCTGGCCGACCGCATGGCGGTGCTGGCGGCGCTGGAATCGGTCAGCCTGGTGGTCGAATTCGACGAGGACACGGCACTGGAAACCGTACTCGAAGCGCAGCCCGAGATCTACGCCAAGGGCGGCGACTATCAGATGGATGCGATTCCCGAAGGGCAGGCCGTGCTGGCCTACGGCGGGCAGGCGGTGGCCATCGACTTCGAGCATGACCGCTCGACCACCAAACTGCTGACAAAAGTACGGGCCGGCTGAGGACGCGCCGGCCGATGCGCAAGGCGGTGACCATGCTCCTGCTGATCGCCCTGGCCGGCTACCTGGCCATCTGCGCGGCCTTGTTCGCTTTCCAGCGTTCCTACATCTATTTTCCGCCTTCCACCCCGGCCTTGGCGGCGCCCAGGACGACGACGCTGGCGCTGCCCGGCGCCGAAGTCAGGGTGTCGGAACGTCCGCGCCAGGGGCCGCAGGCCGTGCTCTACTTCGGCGGCAACGCCGAAGACGTGACCGCCAGCCTGCCCCAGCTGGACGAGGCCTTTCCCGGACACGCCCTGTACCTGATGCATTACCGCGGCTACCTGGGCAGTTCCGGCAAGCCGACGGAACAGGCGCTGGTCGCCGATGCGCTGGCGCTGTTCGACCGGGCCGCGGCCGAGCACCGCGAGATCGTCGTCATCGGGCGCAGCCTCGGCAGCGGTGTGGCGATCCAGCTGGCGGCCCGGCGTTCTGTGGCGCGGCTGGTGCTGGTCACGCCCTTCGACAGCCTGGCCGCGCTTGGCGCCCGGCAGTTCCCATATTTACCGGTGCGCTGGCTGCTGCGCGACAAATACGAATCGGGCCAATACGCGCCGGCTGTCAGGGCGCCCACGCTCCTGATCGCGGCCGGGAACGACGAAATCATTCCGGCGCAGAGCACCGCATTGCTGCTGTCGCGCTTTGCCCGCGGCGTAGCCTCGATGCGGGTGATCGACGGAGCGGGGCATAACTCGATCTCGGCGTATCCCGCCTACCTGGCCTATTTGCGAGACCAGCCTGCCAGCACACTGTGACAGGGCGATGACCTCTTCCGGTTTCACATTCAGCAAACTGAACAGTTGTTACCTGTCCACGGTATCGCTCATGGCTCTGTTTCCCCGTTGCACTAACTGATAGACTCCTCTAATTCACGCTCAACCAAAAGATGTGTTGATAAAAATCAAACACACAAGGTGGGCAGACGCCGCCCTGTAAAAGGCGGCGTCAGCGTCTACACAAGAAACTAGGGGAATGCATGTCCAATCGTCAGGTTCGTTCGAACCTTACGCCGCTGGCGCTCGCCGTCGCGGGCTGCGTCTGGGGCGCTGCCGCGGCAGCACAGGAAGCGCCAGTCGCACCATCAACCGGGGCCGAAGGCCAGATCCAGGAAGTCGTCGTCACCGCCCAGCGCAATGCCAGCGCTGAATCGAAAACGCCGGTCGCGATGTCGGTCATTGGAGGAGAAGCGCTGGCCGGCGCCGGCCTCGATCGTCCGTCCGATATCGGCGCGCGCCTGCCGGGCGTGGCCATCGATGGCGCGGCCGACGGCCTGCGCATCACGATTCGCGGCGTCTCCAACGCCGACGCCACGGAGAAGGGCGAGCCCTCGGCCGCCTTCATGCTCGACGGCGTCTACATCGCCCGTCCGCACGGCCAGAACATCGATTTCCTCGACGTCGAGCGCATCGAGGTGCTGCGCGGCCCGCAAGGCACGCTCTACGGCCGCAATACGACGGCCGGCGTCGTCAACGTCATCTCGAAGGCGCCGACCGCGCGCTTCGAAGGCGCCGCCGGCGCCGAGATGGGCAACCACGGCAGCCGCCGGGCGAATGCGATGATCAACGTGCCCGTCACCGACGGCATCGCGCTGCGCGCGGCCGTCTCGAGCAACCGGCGCGACAGCCTGCTGCGCAACGAGCAGGGCACGCCGCATACGCTCGGCCTGGACCGCAACGCCGACGCCGGCCGCCTGTCGGCGAAGTTCGCGCTCGGCCAGTCGGCCTCGCTGCTGCTGCGCCTGGACCGCACCGTCCAGCGCGACAACAACGACGTCATCGTCCCCGACACGAATTTTTATGAGGGCATCGAGACCGGCAATCCGACGCCATTCGACGCGAGCACCGCCAAGCGCCTGACGAATGCCTTCGTCCCGCCGAACATGCTGCCGGAGCAGGGCCACAGCCGCCGCGAAAGCACGGGCCTGGGCGCCGAATTCTCTTGGGACCTCGGTCCGGCCACGCTGCACTACCTCGGTTCGCACCGCCGCTTCGACCACGACTTCCTGGTCAACTACTATTACCGCATCATGCCCGGCTTCGCGCTCGGCGTGCGCCAGGATTTCGAGGGCCGCTACGAACAGGACTCGCACGAGCTGCGCCTGGCCACCAATGGCAAGGGGCCGGTGTCGGCCCAGGCCGGCGTGTACTGGTTCCGCGAAGAGATGGCGCAGCTGGCCAGTTTCCGCGACCTGGAACTGATCGGCCTGCCGTCCTATTACGTGTTCCCATCGGATCCCGTGACCTCGTATAGCCGCGCGCTGTTCGGCCAGATGACCTGGAGCGCCACCGAGCGCCTGCGCTTCACTCTCGGCGCGCGCCGCACCGAGGACCGCAAGTCGCGCTACGGCTCGACCAACCTGCAGCAGCAGGCGGTGTTCAATCCCGCCACCGACATCGCCTTGCCGAATGCGGCCAGCCTGGCCACGAGCAAGACCACGTGGCGCATCGGCGCCGACTTCGACGTCAACCCCTCGACCATGGTGTATGCCACGGTGTCGACCGGCTACAAGGCGGGCGGCTTCAACGACGGCTGCGTGGCCGGTCCCGCCTGCCCGGCCTTCATCGCCGTGCCCGAGGACACCCTGGTCTACCGTCCAGAGACGCTCACCTCGTATGAACTGGGTCTGAAGAGCCGCTTCTGGGACAAGCGCGCCAGCCTGAACCTCAGCGCCTTCCGCTATGCCTACGACAACCTGCAGTTGTCGGGCGTGGCGATGGTGCAGGGCGTGCCGCGCTTCGTCACCTCGAATGCGGGCGCGGCCAGCGTCAAGGGCCTGGAAATCGAAGGGGCCGTGAAGCCCGTGCCGCAAGGACGCCTGAGCTACACGCTGGCGCTGCTGGACGCCCACTACCTGGCCTACAGCCCGGACGGCGTTCACTCCTGGGCCGGCTACAAGCTCGATCGCGCGCCGCGCGCCGTGTTCACGCTCGGCTACCAACACGCATTCGCGCTGCGCGACGGCCAGTTGAGCGCCGGCGTGTTCGCGCGCAGGAGCAGCGACTGGGCCATCGGCGTGCCGAGCCAGCTGCTGCGCTACACGGTCCCGAGCCGTACCCAGACGGACCTGAGCCTGGGCTACCAGCCGGCGCAGTCGCCCTGGAGCGTGCTGCTGCGCGTGAAGAACCTGGAGAACAAGGTCGAGCCGGTGAACATCGACAGCTTCGGCATGACGGTGCCGAGCGCGCCGCGCGCGGTGGCCCTGCGCGTCGACTACCGGTTCTGAGGCTGGATTCCTGATGACGCTCCCCCGGCTCACCTTCGTCCTGCTGGCCGTGGCGGCTGCGACCCTGCTCATGCGCGGCCTCGGCGACACCACGGGCCTCCTGATCGCCGGGTCGATTGCCATGTTCGCCTGCTGCCTGAGCAGCGCCGCCCACGTGCTGGGCGCGCGCGCCGCGCTGCGCTTCGCCCTGATCGCCGTCGTCCTCGGCTGGGCTGCCGAGGAAATGGGCTCGCGCTACGGCTGGTTCTTCGGGTCCTACACCTATACCGAGGTGCTCGGCCCGCGCGTCGGCAGCGTGCCCTTCGTGATTCCGCTGATGTGGTTCGCGCTGAGCTACATCGGCTACGTGATCGCCAACCTGATCGTCTGGCAGGTGCCGAGCGACGGCGCCACTTCGCTCGGGCAGACGCTGGTGCAGTCGCTGCTGGCGGCCATGATCGTCACCGCCTACGACCTCGGCGCCGATCCCTACATGGTGTTCAAGCTCAAGGCCTGGATCATGACGAAAACCGACGGCGGCTGGTTCGGCGAGACCCTGCAGGGCTTCGCGGGCTGGATGTTCGTCTCCTTCGTCATCGTCTTCCTGTTCCGCCTCGGCCTGAAGCGCTCGCCGCCGGCGCCAGCCGCGCCGATCGCGCCGCGCGACATCGCCGTGCCGCTGGCGATCTATGCCGGCAACCTGCTGTTCCAGGCACTGCTGGGCGTGCCGATCGAAACGCGGGCGATCGCCATCTTCGCGATGGGCATTCCACTGCTCGCCGCCCTGTGCGGCTGGAGCCGCTGGAAGGGCGCCGGCATCGCGCTGGCGGGGAGGGCATGATGGCGAATATGTTTGAACCGGTAGCGTCCGCCGATCCGCGCCTGCGCGCCGATCCGCTGGCCGACGACACCATCGCGCGCGTGCTCGGCACGTGGGACGACGGCACGCCGGCAATGTCGCGCTGGGATGCGATCGCGCTCGTGAACCGCGAGCTGGCCGGCTGGCAGACCAACGGCATGCTCGATGGCTGGAAGGCCAGCCTGGGCACGCCGGCGCCGATCGCAGCGGCGCTGGAAGACTACGTGGCGCGTGCGCGCCGGCTGCCGGACTGGGTCGACGCGGGCAAGGTCGGCTGCGCCGAAGCCGTCTTCGTCGACATGAGCATGCTCTCCTGCACGTTGCTGTTCTGCGCCAGCCTGCCCGAGTGCTACGTGCCGGCCGACCTGGCCAGCGTGCTGCACACGGCCGGCCAGCTCGAGCAGCACACCGACTACCGGGTGCGCTCGACGGCGGCGATGATCTTCCCCGTGATGCTGCGCGGCGGCTTGCTGGACCCCGCCGGCGGCGGCGTGGCGCAGGTGCTGAAAGTGCGCCTGATCCACGCGACCATCCGCCACCTGATCGTGCGCGGCAATCCGGGCGAGGCGCTGGAACACGGCGCCGTGATCGCACCGCTGCTGGCCGAAGGCCGCGGCCTGCACCAGACCCTGTTCGCGCGCGGCTGGGACGTCAACGCCAACGGCCTGCCGGTCAACCAGGAAGAACTGGCCTACACGCTGCTGACCTTCCACTACGTCTTCCTGCGCGGCCTGCGCCGTCTCGGCCTGGGCCTGAGCAAGGAAGAAGAGGGCGCCTACCTGCACGCCTGGAACGTGGTCGGCCACCTGCTCGGCATCGAGCAGGAGCTGCTGGTCGAGACGATGGGCGAGGCCGAGGCCCTGTTCGCGCGCCTGCAGCAGGACGGCCGCGCCCTGGCCGCCGCCCGCTATGCGCCGTCCACGCGCAAGGTCGGCGCGACGCTGTATGCGAGGAGCACCGACCCGCGCCCGGCACTGGCCCATGCCCTGATGCGGGCGATGCAGGACGAGATCCCGCTGCGGGCACTGAAAGCCTTCCCGGTGCTGCTGACACGCCGCCTGTGCGGCAAGGACACGGGACGCGACCTCGGCCTGGACGGCCGCGTCTCGCTGTTCTCGCGCGCCGTGTTCGCGCTCGGCATGGGCGTTACGCGCACGGTCGATACGCTCGTGCGGCTGGTCTGCCCCGGGTTCTCGATCTCGCGCCTGGTCACGCGCATCTTCGGCTATCGTCTGACGACGCGCTTCCTGATGGACCAGACCCGGCCCCTGAAACTGCCCGAGGCGCTGCTGCACCAGGTCGACGGCGCCGTGCGCGGCTGGGACCTCGATCCGCAGGCGCCCGGCTGGATGAACGCCATCGAACAGCGCCTGCGGCCTGCCACACCTGCTCCCGAACCCACCGTCATCAAGGAAGCCGCATGAAGACCCTGTCATCCAGCCTGCGCGCTGCCTGCGCCCTGTTCCTGCTCTTCCTGGCCTGCGTGCCGCGGGCATGGGCAGCGGACCCGCTGGTGCTGGATGACCGGATCGGCAGCATCGAGGCCTGGCCGGCCGTGACGATGCTGGTCGATGCGGGCGGCAAGCTCGGCATCGAGGATGTGCTGGCGGCGCCGCAGCGCTTCGCGCCGCCGGTCTCCGGCCATGCGACGCTGGGCGTGCAGGACGATCCCGTATGGCTGCGCATCCCGGTCCAGGTGCCGCACGGCAGCCACGCCGCCTGGATCGCCGAGATCGATTACGCGGTACTCAACAAGGTCGACTTCTATGTCGTGAGCGAGGGCGTCGTGCGCCAGCACGGCCTGGCCGGCAACCTGCAGCCGCCGCAGGCGGGCGGGCGCCGCGTGCGCACGCCGGCCATGCTGCTCGAGCTCCTGCATGGCCCGCGTTACGATATCTACCTGCGCATCGAGAACACCGGCGCGATGGTGCTGCCGCTGCGCTTTTCGCAGCCGGCCGTATTCCACGCCGACTCCGTCAACGAGCAGATGGTGCAGGGCCTGCTGCTCGGCCTGAGCCTGTGCCTGCTGCTCTACAGTATGGCCCAGGCCGTGAACCTGCGCGAGCCGCTGTTCGCCAAGTACGCGCTGATGATCCTCGGCTCGTCGCTGTTCTCGGCCGAATTCTTCGGCATCGGCAGCCAGTACGTGTGGGGCGACAACGCCTGGATGAACATCCACGCCGGCGGCCTGTTCGCGCTGATGTCCTCCTGCGGCGCCTACCTGTTCGTCGAGCAGGCGCTGGCGCGTCCAGGCATGGACCGCACCTTCAGCCGCCTGATGAAAACCGGCGCCGCGCTCACCGCGATCGCCGCGCTGGCCTTCGGCCTCGACCTGATCAGCGTCGGCCAACTGGTCGCCATCGTCAGCACGCTCGGCATCATGCCGATGCTGCTGGGGATTCCGGGTGCTTTAAAACGCGCGCGCCGCGGCGATCCGGTCGGCCTGTATTTCCTGCTCGGCTGGGCCTTGAGCTTCCTCGGCTCGCTGGTGCTGAGCCAGATGATCAACGGCGCCGTCGACGCCGACTTCTGGACCATGCACTCGCTGCAGTTCACGAATGCGATCGACATGATCATCTTCATGCGCGTGCTGGGCCTGCGCACCAGCGCGATCCGCCATGCGATGCTGCGCGCGGAAGCGGCCACGCGTTTGAAATCGGACTTCCTTGCCAACATGAGCCACGAGATCCGCACCCCGATGAACGCGATCATCGGCATGAGCCGCCTGGCCCTGATGGCCGACCCGTCGCCGCGCCTGCGCAACTACCTGGGCAAGATCCTGGGCGCGGGCGAGCACCTGCTCGGCATCGTCAACGACATCCTCGATTTCTCCAAGATCGAGGCCGGCCAGCTCAAGATCGAGCAGGTCGAGTTCGACCTCAACGACCTGCTCGAGCATTTGTCCAACCTCACCGCCGTCAAGCTCGACGCGCGCCGGGTCGAACTCGTGTTCCGGGTTGGACGTGGCGTGCCGGCGCGCCTGGTCGGCGATCCGCTGCGCCTGGGCCAGGTCCTGATCAACCTTACCAGCAACGCCGTCAAGTTCACCGGGCAGGGCGAGATCGTGGTCGCGGTGGAAGTGGCGGCGCGCAGCGACGGCGGCGTCACGCTGCGCTTCTGCGTCACCGACACCGGCATCGGCATGGACGGCGACCAGCTTGCGCGCCTGTTCCAGTCCTTCCGCCAGGGCGACGATTCGATCACGCGCAAGTACGGCGGCACAGGTCTCGGCCTGTCGATCTCGAAGCAGCTGGTCGAGCTGATGGGCGGGACCATCGACGTCACCAGTACCCCGGGCGTGGGCAGCAGCTTCAGCTTCACCGTGCCGCTGGGGCAGGCCACCAGCGCGCCGGGCGTGCTGGCGGCGCCGGGCGCGGCCCTGCAGCAGATGCGCGTGCTGGTGGTGGACGACAGCGAAACGGCGCGCACGGCGCTGGTCGAGATGCTGGAGAGCTTCGGCGTGGCGGCCGATGCCGCCTCCTCGGGCGAACTGGCGCTCACGCGCATGAAGGATGCGCTCGGGCGCGGCGAACCCTACCAGGTGGTGCTGATGGATTACGTGATGCCGGGCTGGGATGGCGTCGAGACGATCCGCCGCCTGCGCGCGCTGGAAGGCGTCGAGGGTGTCGCGCATGCGGCGCCGTCGATCCTGATGGTCAGCGCCAGCGCGCGCGAGACCGTGCAGCTGCAGGCGGGCGCGCTGCAGTTGCAGGGCTTCCTGAACAAGCCGGTCGGGCCGGCGCTGCTGTACCACAGCCTGCTGCGGGCGCTGCGTCCGGAGCTCGAAGTGCCTGCGGCGTCGGAACGGATGGAGCTTGAAGCGCGCGGCCTGGCGCGCCTGCGCGGCGCGCGCATCCTGCTGGTCGAGGACAACGCCAACAACCGCGAAGTCGCGCTCGACTTCCTGGCCGCGGCGCCCGTCCACGTCGACGTCGCCGTGCATGGCGGCGAAGCGGTCGAGATGGTGCAGCAGAACGACTACGACCTGGTGCTGATGGACATCCAGATGCGCGAAGTCGACGGCCTGACGGCCACGCGCCGCATCCGCGCCATCGAACGCCTGCGCGCGCTGCCGATCGTCGCCATGACGGCGCATGCGATGGCGGGCGACCGCGAACGCAGCCTGGCCGCCGGCATGAACGACCACCTTGCGAAACCGGTCGATCCGGACCAGCTGTTCCGGACCCTGCTGGCCTGGATCGACCCGGCGCGCCTGGAAGGCCGTGCGGCCCCAAGCGCGCCGGCCGAACCGCTGTCGAGCGGCGACACCGTCCTGCTGCCGCCGGTGGCCGGGATCGACTGGGACGCGGCATTGTCCGGCGTCGGCCACCAGCATGCGCGCCTGATCAAGCGGGTGCGCAGCTTCGTGCAGGAATACCGCCCGGCGCCGCGCCAGCTGGCCGACGCGCTGGCGGCCGGCGACGAGGCGCCGCTGCAGGTGCTGGCGCATAACCTGAAGGCCAGCGCGGCCTATGTCGGCGCCTACGAACTGGAGAGCCTGGCGCGGCGCATCGAGGACGCGTTGCGCGGAGGCGAATCCGAGCGCGCGGCCGGCATGGTGCCGGCCCTGATCGCGGCGCTCGATGCGATACTGGCCGGGATGGCGCCGCTGGCCGGTCCGCGCGACCTGCCGGCGCAGCAGGCCGCGCATCAAAGCAATACGCTGCCGGCGCTGCTTTCTCGTCTCGCGGCCCAGCTGGCATCCGACGACGCCCGCGCGCGTGATACGCTGGCCAGTTTGCAGGAGCTGCTCCCGGCGCAGGAATACGCCGCTCAGCTGGCCGCGATCGCGCATGGCGTCGGCGAACTCGAATACGAGGCCGCGCTGGCGCCGCTGGACGAGCTGGCCAGGCTGCTGGGACTGAATCTGGAGGAGACCACATGACGCCCGCCGAACCGCAAAAAGTCCTGATCGCCGACGACGACCCGATCAACCGCGACGTCCTGTGCGAGCTGCTGCAGCCGGAATACACGGTGCTGCTGGCGAAGAACGGCGCGCAGGCGGTGGAACGCGCGACCCGCCACGTGCCCGACCTGATCCTGCTCGACGTGATGATGCCGGACATGAGCGGCTTCGACGTGCTGCGCCGCCTGCGCGCCACGCCCCAGACCGAGCACGTGTCGATCATCTTCATCTCCGGCCTGGACCGCCCGGAAGACGAGGCGGCCGGCCTCAAGATGGGCGCCTCCGACTACATCGCCAAGCCCTTCAACGCGACCGTGGTGCTGGCGCGCGTGGCGCTGCACCTGCAGCTGGTGCGCCAGCGCCGCCTGCTGGAACACCTGGCCCACGTCGACGGCCTCACCGAACTGGCCAACCGGCGCCGCTTCGACGACGTCTACGACCTCGAATGGCAGCGCGCGCGGCGCAGCGGCCAGCCGCTCTCGCTGGCCCTGCTCGACATCGATTCCTTCAAGCAGTTCAACGATTTATACGGCCACCCGGCCGGCGATCGCGCGCTGCGCGCAGTGGCGCGCGTGGCCGGCACCCACATGCGCCGCCCGGCCGACCTGGCGGCGCGCTACGGCGGCGAAGAGATGGTCCTCCTGATGCCGGAAACCGACGGCGAACAGGCGCAGCAGATCGCGCAGGCGCTGCGCGAAGCCGTGGCCCAGCTGATGATCGCGCACGCGGGTTCCGCGGCCGCATCCTGCATCACGGTCAGCATCGGCGGCGCCAGCCTCGACCCAGGCCGCATGGAAAGCTCGGCGGCCTTGTTCGAGGCGGCCGACGTGCAGCTGTACCGGGCGAAGCAGGGCGGGCGCAACCGGGTCATGTGGAGAAGTGACGAAGGCTGAGCACCGTGCGCCCGGGCGCGATGGAAAAAAATGTGGCGCTCCCATCTAGGCGAAAACATGACTGTTCGCTAGACTTGTCAATACGACAGCGCTTGAAGGGGGCAGACGATGTGGTTACCCGGCGACCCGATCCCGGATTTCACGGCACGTTCCGCGACCAATCCGAAGTATGCGTTTTATACGGCGGCAGGCCGTTATGTCGTCCTCAGCTTCCTCGGCAGCGCGGCGCATGAGAGCACGCGCCAGGTCCTCGACTTCGTCCAGCGGCACCGCGCCCGCTTCGACGACCGGCACCTGTGTTTCTACGGGGTATCCATCGATCCGGAAGACGAGCGCCAGGAGCGCCTGCGCGCCATGATTCCGGGCATACGCCATTTCTGGGATTTCGACCGCAAGCTCAGTACCCGGTTCGGGGCCATTGCCGCCGACCCCTCGTCGGCCACGGCCTACCGGCCCTTCACGCTGCTCCTCGATCCGATGCTGCGGGTGATGGCCTGCATACCGATGCTGCCTGCCGCGGCCCACAATGAAGCGCTCGACGAGCTCATCGGCCGGCTCCCGCCCGTCGAAGAGCATGCGGGCACCCCATTGAACGCCCCGGTGCTGATCCTGCCCCGGGTATTCGAAGACGCGCTCTGCGACGAGCTGATTGCCTTGTACGAGCGTTACGGCGGTGTCGAATCCGGCTTCATGCGCGAGGTCAACGGGAAGACCGTGGAAGTCCGGGAGCACAGCTTCAAGCGGCGCCAGGATGTCGAATTCGATGCGCGTCCCGAACTGGCCTCGCTCAGGCAAGCGATCCAGGCGCGTATCGGGCGCCGCATGCTGCCGGAAATGCGACGCGCGTTCCAGTTCGAGGCCACGCGGATGGAGCGCTACATCGTTGCCCGCTACGACGGCGACAGCGGCGGCTTCTTTCGCCCGCATAAGGACAATACGACGCTCGGCACCGCGCATCGCCGCTTTGCCTGCACCATCAACCTGAATGCGCACGCATACGAGGGCGGCGACCTGCGTTTCCCGGAGTTCGGGCCACGCACCTACCGCGCGCCGACCGGCGGCGCAGTCGTGTTTTCGTGTTCGCTCCTGCACGAGGCGACGCCGGTGACGCGGGGCGAACGCTACGCCTTCCTGCCGTTCTTCTACGACGAGCCGGCCGCGCGCCAGCGCGAATGCAATGCCCATTCCCTGACCGGGCAGGTGTTCGATCGCGCCAAGGGCGAGCATGAATTCGCCGTGCTCGGTGTTACTGGCTCCGCGGACGTTCCGGCGGATTCCTGAAGAGGGTGCGCAAGGCCCGCAAGGCGGCTGGATGGTAGATCGTGCGGTGCGTCTCTTCGGGAAACGCGGCCAGCTCGAAGCGCAGTCCCGGCGCGGAAGCGCGATCGACGACTTGCTTGAGCCTGCCGGCCAGTGCCGGCATGCCCGGTTCGCCGCTGGCGCCGACGAACAGCATCTTGCCGGCGCGGCTAGCCGTGCGCAGTTGTGCAATGCCTTTCGCCAGCAAGCCTTCGCGGTTCCACCACAGGCTGGGATCGACGGCAATATAGGTGTCGAACATCTCGGGGGCGACAAAAAGGGTTTCTACCACGAACAGCCCAGCCAGCGATTCGCCGATGATGGCCGTTTCCCCCGTCGTCCGGTAGCGCGTCCGGACTGCCGGCATCAGTTCATTTGCGATGAAGCGGCGAAATGCATCCGATCCGCCGATCACCGGCGCGATCTTGCGATCCTCCGGATCCGTGCTGGGACCGGTCAGGTCGCGGCGGCGCTGCGTGTTTTCGATACCGACGAGCATGAACGGGCGCATCGTGCCGCTGGCGATCGCGATCTGCAGCAAGCCGGCAATATGCAGGAAATCCTCTTCCAGGCCGCCGTCCGGCATATAGAGGACGGGCAGCGGCGTGCCGTCCCTGGACGCCGGCGCGTTGTAGACATTGATGCGCCGGTTTTCGCCGAGCACGGTCGACGCCAGCGTGAAGCTCTCGCCGATGACGAGCGGAGTCGTAGCCGTCTGCGCGGCGGTGGGTGCGCAGGCGGCGAGGGCTGCCAGCGCCGCGGCGGCCTGCAGGATGGAACGTCGGTTGGTCAAGGCGCTTTCTCCAGGGGAAAGTATTCGTCTGGAGAGTGTAACGGTATTGCCGCGCTGAAGGGCGGTCCTCAGGCGCCGCCCGCGTAGCCATTCTGGCGCCAGGCTTCGTACACCACGACCGCCACCGTATTCGACAGGTTCAGGCTGCGGTTGTCCGGCATCATCGGCAGGCGGATGCGCTGGCTGGTCGGAAAACTGTTGCGCAGGGCAGGGTCGAGGCCGCGCGATTCGGCGCCGAAGACGAAGACGTCGCCCGGCTTGAAGGCGGCGTCGGCGAAGGGGGCGGAGCCGTGGGTGGTCAGCGCGAACATGCGGCTGGGGTCGGGCTGGGCGTTCGCCAGGAAGGCCTCCCAGTCCTTGTGCACCTTCATGGTCGCGTAGTCGTGGTAATCGAGGCCGGCGCGGCGCATCTTGGCGTCGTCCAGCGGGAAGCCGAGCGGCTCGATCAGGTGCAGCTGCACGCCGGTGTTGGCGCACAGGCGGATGACGTTGCCCGTGTTGGGCGGGATTTCGGGTTCGACCAGTACGACGTGAAACATTTACTCTCCTTAAAGGACCTCGAGAAGCCGTAGCGAGCGGAAGGAGTGTTGGTCGAGACGCGCAGCTGTACGGAAGTACAGCGAGCATCGCAGACCAACAATCCGACGCGCAGTAGGCTTATCGAGGTCCGGTCAATGTGGTGGCGTGCGCGCGAATACCAGGTTCGACACGCGCGCCGCGCCGGCCGCCTTTAAAGTGGCAGCCAGTTCGTTCAAGGTATGGCCGCTCGTCATGACGTCGTCGACGACGCCGATGTGGCGGCCTTCTATTCGTTCTGCCATCTCCGGGGCGAGCTCGAAGGCGCCCCGGATGTTGGCGGCCCGTTCGCGCGGCGCTACGCCCGACTGCGCGGCCGTCTCGACGGCACGCGTCACGAGCCGCGGCTGCACGGCGACGCCGATCGCGCGGCCCAGCGGCCGGGCGATCTCGAGCGCCTGGTTGAAGCCGCGTTCCCGCAGGCGGCGCGCACCCAGCGGAACCGGACAGAGCAGCTCGGGCAGGGGCCAGCCCGGCGCGGCCAGCACGGCATCGACCAGGCGGCCGGCGAACCAGGGCGCCAGCGGCAGCCGGGCGCCGAATTTCAGGCCCAGCACGAGACCGTCGAGCGGCGCCGCGTAATCGGCGGCAACGACCGTCGCATCATAGGCCGGCGCGTCGGCCAGGCAGGTGCCGCAGGCTTGCCCGGGCGGCTCGCCAGGGCCAAGCGGGTTGGCGCAGCAGGGGCAGCGCGGTCCACCGGGCAGGGCGTAGCGCGCAGTGCAGGGGACGCAGACGGCATCGTCCGCCCTCTCGCCGCACAGGGCGCACGAACTGGGCAACAAGATCCGCGCCAGGGCCCGCGGCCAGCGCAGTAATGGTGGTAGCAACTGCGGTTCGATGCGCTCACCCATCGGCTCGACTCCCGGCAAACCTGTACACTCCCGCCATTATCTCATTTGAATGCATCAGAAATATGGCTTCTCCCTCGTCCCCATCGAAAATGAGCGCGCCGATTGACCAGTCGCGTGTGCGCGCGCTGTTCGCGGAACCGCAGCGCGTGGCTGCTGCCGACTTCCTGCGCCGCGAAGTCGCCGGCCGCATGCATGAGCGGCTGAGCCTGGTAAAGATTGTGCCCCAGCGCGTACTGGACGCCGGCTGCGGCACCGGGCCCGACCTTGCCACCCTGCAAAAGACTTATCCGGCGGCCCAGATCCTCGGGATGGATGCCTCGAACGCGATGCTGAACGAAGCGAAAGCGCCGGCACCCGCCATGCGTTCGCTGAACCAGATGCTCAGCCGCCTGATGCCGGCCAGGGCCGGCGTCGATCTTCTTTGCGGCGACTTCGGGACCCTGCCATTCGGGCCGAACTCGCTCGATCTGGTGTGGTCGAACCTGGCGCTGCACTGGCATCCCCAGCCCGACCGGGTGTTCGCCGAATGGCGCCGTGTGCTGCGCGTGGATGGGCTGCTGATGTTCTCGAACTTCGGTCCCGACACCTTCAAGGAGCTGCGCGCCGCCTTTGCCGAGTTGGACGAATCGCCGCATACGCTGCCCTTCGTCGACATGCACGATTTCGGCGACCAGTTGGTGGAAGCGGGCTTTTCGACGCCGGTCATGGATGCCGAGCGCATTACCGTCACCTATGGCACGGTCGAGGCGCTGCTGGCGGACGTGCGCGCCATCGGCGGCAATCCGCTGGCCACGCGCCGGCGCGGGCTGATCGGCCGCGCGGCCTGGCAGCGCATGGTCGATGCGCTGGAAGCCCAGCGCGGCGCGGACGGCAAGATCGGGCTGAGCTTCGAAGTGATTTATGGGCATGCGTTCCGGCCGGTGCCGAAGACGACGGCGGCGGGGGAGGCGATCGTGCAGTTCAGGCCGCGCAAGCCGTGAACCGGCAATGCGGCTTCGGGCTTCGGTGACCGTGTACCGCGTGGGCACAGAGTGCCCACCCTACAAAAGCATTTGTCAAGACCTATGCGGCAACGCTCGATGCCATGACGCATGAAATAACACAGCCGTGGCAGGAATTTTCCTTGAATAAAAATTAGCGATTTGAGTATAATCAATAACTATTTTTTCGCCTGGCGCCCCGTAAGCATTGAAAAACGATGCGCTCCGGTGGAAGAATTAGAAAATGAAAAAGCAGCATCAGCAAGTTTGGCGCCCGTCAGTACGTTGTTGCAGTTGCTGGTGGACGAGCATGGTTTCAACCCGTTGCGCGTCCACAGGCCGTGCCGCCGGGAACCAGCTTGCACTTGGTTTCGGAGCGGCGGCGGTTCGTTCATGGAATTGCTGACCGTTTAAAAATATTCTTATTTTGGGTGGTTGGGGACAATTCATGACATATGCAAAGCGACTTCACGCCTTGATGCTCGGTCTTGCGGTATCGACCAGTATCCCGGCACTGGCGGCTCCGGAAATCACGGGGCGGCCGGTGGAACACCAGTTGAACATGCAAACTCCGGTGACTGGGATCGGCGCGGACATCTACAGCTTGCACAACTGGATGATGCTGGTCTGCCTCATCATCTTCATCGGCGTCTTCGGCGTCATGTTCTATTCGGTGTTCAAGCACCGCAAATCCCTGGGCCACAAGCCCGCCACCTTCCACGAATCGACCGCCGTCGAAATCGCCTGGACCGTCGTGCCCTTCCTGATCGTCATCGGCATGGCCCTGCCGGCCACCCGCACCGTCGTGGCCCTGAAGGACACCTCGAACGCCGACATCACCATCAAAGCCACCGGCATGCAGTGGAAGTGGGGCTACGACTACCTGAAGGGCGAAGGCGAGGGCATCAGCTTCCTGTCGAACCTGTCCACCCCGCGCACCCAGGTCGGCGAGCCGGGCGTCGCGCCGACCGAAGCGCGCGGCGAAAACTACCTGCTCGAAGTCGACAACGAAATGGTCGTCCCGGTCGGCAAGAAGATCCGCATGGTCCTCACCGCCAACGACGTGATCCACGCCTGGACCATCCCGGCCTTCGCGATCAAGCAGGATGCGATTCCCGGCTTCGTGCGCGACGGCTGGTTCAAGGCCGAGAAAATCGGCGTCTACCGCGGCAACTGCGTCGAACTGTGCGGCAAGGACCACGCCTTCATGCCGATCGTCGTGCGCGTGGTCTCGGCCGAGGACTACACCGCCTGGGTTGCCGGCGAAAAGAAAAAGATGGCTGCGCTGGCCGACGATCCGACCAAAGTCTGGACCATCGACGAACTGAAAACCAAAGGCGAAGCCGTGTATGCCGCCAACTGCGTGGCCTGCCACCAGGCCAACGGCAAGGGCGTCCCGAACGCTTTCGCACCGCTCGACGGTTCGCCGGTCGTGAACGGCGCCAAGGGCCACCAGATCGAGGTGCTGCTCAACGGCCAGGATACGCCTGCCTATGCTTCGGCCATGCCGGCCTGGAAGCAGCTGTCGGATTCGGACATCGCCGCAGTCATTACCTATACCCGCAACACCTGGTCGAACAAGGCTGCGGAAAACATCGTTCAACCGGCCGAAGTGCTGGCTGCCCGTAGCAAGTAACGTAGCAAGTACAGAGTTTTCAGGACACTGACATGACTTCCAGCACCCTCGATCACGCGCACGACGACCACCACGGCCACGACCACGCGCACCACGACATGCCGACCGGCGCCCGCCGCTGGCTCTTCGCCACCAACCACAAGGACATCGGTACCCTATACCTGTGGTTCTCGTTCATCATGCTGCTCTCGGGCGGCGTGCTGGCGCTGATGATCCGCACCGAGCTGTTCCAGCCCGGCCTGCAGTTCTTCCGTCCCGAGTTCTTCAACCAGCTGACCACCATGCACGGCCTGGTGATGGTGTTCGGCGCGATCATGCCGGCCTTCGTCGGCTTCGCCAACTGGATGATCCCGCTGCAGGTGGGCGCATCCGACATGGCCTTCGCGCGCATGAACAACTTCTCGTTCTGGCTGCTGCCGCCGGCGGCCCTGCTGCTGGCAGGCTCCTTCTTCTCGCCGGGCGGCGCCACCGCCGCCGGCTGGACCCTGTATGCGCCGCTGTCGACGCAAATGGGCCCGGGCATGGACATGGCGATTTTCGCCATGCACATCATGGGCGCTTCGTCGATCATGGGCTCGATCAACATCATCGTCACCATCCTGAACATGCGCGCTCCCGGCATGACCCTGATGAAGATGCCGATGTTCTGCTGGACCTGGCTGATCACCGCCTTCCTGCTGATCGCCGTGATGCCGGTGCTCGCTGGCGCGATCACCATGACCCTGACCGACCGCCACTTCGGCACCTCCTTCTTCAACGCAGCCGGCGGCGGCGACCCGGTCATGTACCAGCACATCTTCTGGTTCTTCGGCCACCCAGAGGTCTACATCATGATTCTGCCGGCCTTCGGCATCGTCTCGCAGATCCTGCCGGCCTTTGCCCGCAAGCCGCTGTTCGGCTACGCCTCGATGGTCTACGCGACCGCCTCGATCGCCGTGCTGTCGTTCATCGTCTGGGCCCACCACATGTTCACCACCGGGATGCCGGTGACTTCGCAGCTGTTCTTCATGTACGCGACCATGCTGATCGCGGTGCCGACCGGCGTGAAGGTGTTCAACTGGGTCGCCACGATGTGGAAGGGCTCGATGACTTTCGAGACCCCGATGCTGTTCGCGGTCGGCTTCATCTTCGTGTTCACGATGGGCGGCTTTACTGGCCTGATCCTGGCCGTGACCCCGATCGACATCCAGGTCCACGATACGTATTACGTGGTGGCCCACTTCCACTACGTGCTGGTGGCAGGTTCGCTGTTCGCGCTGTTCGCCGGCTTCTATTACTGGGCGCCGAAGTGGACCGGCCACATGTATCCGGAAGGCCGCGGCAAGATGCACTTCTGGCTGTCGCTGATCACCTTTAACATCACTTTCTTCCCAATGCACTTCCTGGGCCTGGCCGGCATGCCGCGCCGCTATGCGGACTATGCTGTCCAGTTCACCGACTTCAACATGATCGTCTCGGTCGGCGCCTTCGGTTTCGGCCTGTCGCAGGTGTACTTCCTGTTCGCGGTCGTCCTGCCGACGATCAAGGGCGGCCCGAAAGCGGATGCAAAACCATGGGAAGGCGCGGAAGGCCTGGAGTGGACCGTGCCGAGCCCGGCGCCGTTCCACACCTTCGAGAACCCGCCGCTGGTGAAGTAATGAACGCCCGTAAAAAGCCGAACAACGGCAAGACGGCTTTGATCCTGTGCGTGATCGCCGCGTTCTTCTTCGCGGCGGTGATCGCCAAGCGTCTCTGGTTCATGTAATGAGCTATACCCAGAAAGAGCGCCTGCGCCTGAACCGCTCCACCTTCGGCAAGCTGGTGGTGGTGGCGGTGGCGATGTTCGGCTTCGGCTACGCGCTGGTGCCAGTCTACCGCCAGATGTGCGAGGTGCTCGGCATTAACGTGATCACCCAGCAGGACGGCACGGTCGAGCGTCCGGAAAACACGCAGGTCGACACCAGCCGCACGATTACCGTGGAACTGGACGGCAATGCGCAGGGACCGTGGCGCTTCCGGCCGACGACGCGTTCGATCCAGGTGCATCCGGGAGAACTGGCGACCGTCGTCTACGAAGTGGTGAACACCCAGGCGCGCGCCGTGAAGGCGCAGGCGATCCCGAGCTACGCGCCGCAGTCGGCGACGCCGCATTTCAAGAAGGTCGAGTGCTTCTGCTTCCGCGAGCAGCTCATGAAGCCGAACGAGGCGCGCCAGATGCCGGTGGTATTCTTCATCGACCCGAAGCTGCCGAAGGAAGTGAAGAACATTACGCTGTCGTACACCTTCTTCGAGGTGTCCGGCGCGGTGGCGGCGAACTAGATGGAACCGGAGCGCAAGGCCTCGTTTTTAGCCTCGATGAAGGCCGTGTTCTGGTCCTTCTTCGGCGTACGCAAGCGCAAGGACTACGAGCATGACGCGGCGAACCTGAATCCGTTCCACGTGATTCTGGCGGCGCTGCTGGGTGTGGCAATCTTCATCGGCGTGCTGTTATTCGTGGTGAAATTGGCGGTCTCGCAGTAGAAGTTTTTAAGCATTTCAATTCAACGCATTAGAACAACGTTCCAGGAGATGAAGATGAGTGTGTCAAAGACCGCGCCGCATTATTTCGTGCCGGGCCCCTCGATGTGGCCGATGGCCGGCGGGATTTCGATGCTGGTGACCATGCTCGGCGCGTCCGGCTGGGTCAACAGCGCCTCCTGGGGACCGGCCGTCTGCCTGGCCGGCATCGTCGCGATGCTGACCGTGCTGTACTTCTGGTTCGGCGACGCCATCAAGGAGTCCGAAACGGGCCAGTACAGCCAGCGCATCGATTCCTCCTTCCGCTGGTCGATGAGCTGGTTCATCTTCTCGGAAGTGATGTTCTTCGCCGCCTTCTTCGGCGCGCTGTTCTACGCCCGTGCGATCTCCATGCCCTGGCTGGCCGATCTCGACCACAAGGTGCTGTGGCCCGACTTCGCCGCCCACTGGGGCAATACCGGTCCGGCCGGCGTGGTCGAAGCCTTCAATACGATGGGCCCGTTCCCGATCCCGACCATCAACACCGCCTTGCTGCTGCTGTCGGGCGTGACGCTGACCATCGCCCACCACGCGCTGCGTGAAGGCCATCGCCGCAATACGGCCGTGTTCCTGTTCATCACCATCCTGCTGGGCGCGATCTTCATGGGCTTCCAGGCCTACGAATACATGCACGCCTATCAGGAGCTGAACCTGAAGCTGACCTCGGGCATCTATGGCTCGACCTTCTTCATGCTGACCGGCTTCCACGGCTTCCACGTGACGATGGGCGCGATCATGCTGTCGGTGGTGCTGTACCGCGTGCTGCGCGGCCACTTCACGGCCGATCACCACTTCGGTTTCGAAGGCGCCGCCTGGTACTGGCACTTCGTCGACGTCGTGTGGCTGGGCCTCTACGTCGTGGTCTATTGGCTGTAAGCGGCGGCAGGAAGGAATAGCGGGGGACAGCCGGGTGGCTGTCCCCTTGTCGTATCTGAAGAATGCTCAGCGGATGCCGGTCGGATGAATCCAGCCCATCTTGTAGGAAGCGAGCACGATCAGGAACAGCGTGATCGACAGGCCGACGCGCATCGCCAGCGCCTGCACCGTGCGGTTGCTGCGGCCCTTGTCCTTCATCAGGAAGAACAGCGCCGAGCCGAGGCTGGCGATGATCAGGATGAAGGCGATGGCGATGAAGATTTTCATTATTCTTGCTCGCGGGTTGAGTAGAGGTTCATTGTAATGCGTTTGGCATTCAGGTTTAGGGTCATTCCGTTCGTCGTTACCGTTGCGCTGGTGGTGCTCGGGGTCATGCTGGGGAACTGGCAGACGAGGCGGGCGGAGGAGAAGCTGGGGATTGCGGCGAAGTTGCTTGAACGTGGCAAGGCGGAGCCGGTGGTCTTTGGTCGAGATGGTGGTGTGGATGGGCACGTACGCGTGGACGGAGTCCACCCTACGAGTATCGAATATCGAAGGGTGCGGGTGACGGGGGAGTGGGTCAGCGGGTGGCCGCTGTTTCTGGATAACCGGCCGCTGAATGGGCGGGCCGGATTCATCCTGGCGATGCCGTTTAAAATAGCGGATTCGGACAGACATGTGCTCGTGCTGCGCGGGTGGTTGCCGCGCGATGCGAGTGATTACGCGCACTTGCCGGACTATCAAACGCCGAACCGTACGGTGACGATCGAGGGCGTGGCAACGCTCAGCGCGGGGCACGTCATGCAGCTCGGCGGCGCGGGGGAACTGAAGCCCGGCATGCGGGTGCAGAACCTCGACGTGGACAGTGTGGCCAAGGCGAGCGGCCTGGCGCTGGCGCCCTTCTTTGTGCAGCAGAGCGGGCAGGGCGAAGGCCTGGTGCGCGACTGGCCGGCGCCCAGCACGGGCGTCGACAAGCACCGCGGCTACGCCTTCCAGTGGTATGCGCTGGCGGCCATGGCTGCCTTATTTTTCGTGATTACAGGGTTTCGAAGTGGAAGAAAACAAGCTGTCTGAAGGCGCGGCCAAGGCACAACGCAAGGGCCGCCTGAAACTGGGTCTCCTGCTGCTGGTCTGCGCGGCGCCGATCATCGCCTCGTATCTCACCTTTTACGTCATCAAGCCGAGCGGCCGTACCAATTACGGCGCCATCATCGACCAGCGCGCGCACCCGATGCCGAAACTGTCCAGCACGACGCTCGACGGCCGCCCGGAGACGCTGGAAAACTATGCCGGCAAGTGGATCATGGTGAAAGTCGGCGGCGGACGCTGCGACGAGGCCTGCGCCAAACAACTGTTCTCGATGCGCCAGCTGCGCACCATGCAGGGCAAGAACATGGACCGCGTCGAGCGCGCCTGGCTGATCACCGACCAGGAGCCGGTCGACACCATCCTGATCCGCAGCTATGACGACATGCACATGCTGCGCGTCTCGCCCGAACAGCTGGCGAAATGGCTGCCGACCGAGCAGGGGACGAAGCTGGAAGACCACATCTTCCTGATCGACCCGCGCAGCAACCTCATGATGCGTTTCCCGAAAGACCCGGACCCGCGCAAGGTGCACAAGGACTTGTCCAAATTATTAAAAGCCTCGGCGATCGGTTAAGCGGACATGCATCCTTCGACTTTGCTCCAGCTGGCCCTGATGGGCATTTTCGTGGCCAGCATTCCCTTGACTATGGTCTGGCTGTCGAACGACGCCAACAAATACCGCAAACTGGTCTGGGTGATGGTGTTTTTGACCTTCGACCTGATCGTGTTCGGCGGTTTTACCCGTCTGACCGATTCGGGCCTGGGCTGCCCCGACTGGCCGGGCTGCTACGGCGCCGCCAATCCTTTCATCGCGCACGAGCAGATCGCCGCGGCCGAGGCCCTGATGCCGACCGGTCCGGTGACCAAGGTAAAAGCCTGGATCGAGATGATCCACCGCTACCTGGCGATGGGCATCGGCGTCTTGATCATGGCGCTGATGTTCCAGGCCATTCGCCAGTGGCGCAAAACCCATCAGCAGGCTTTCGCCCCGTCGCTGCCGGTGGCGCTGTTCCTGTTCGTCTGCGTGCAGGGCGCCTTCGGGGCCTGGACCGTGACCCTGAAACTGCAGCCGGTGATCGTCACCATTCACCTGTTGTTGGGCATGCTGCTGCTGGCGATGCTGGTCTGGCTGGGCGAGCGCGAGAATCACCTGATGAAACCATTGGCACCGAGCCGCGACCTGGCTGCGGTGAAGTCGCTGCGCACGCTGGCCCTGCTGGCTGCCGCCGTGCTGCTCGTCCAGATCGCACTGGGCGGGTGGGTGAGCACTAACTACGCAACGCTCGCCTGTGACGAATTCCCGCTCTGCGACGGAAAATTCGTCCCGGAGATGGATTTCGAACACGGCTTCACCCTGTGGCGCGAACTCGGCAAGACGGCCGCCGGCCACTACCTGCAGTTCTCGGCCCTGGTCGCGATCCACTGGGTGCACCGCAATTTCGCGATCGTCGTGACGCTCGTGCTGGGACTGGCGGCCTGGCGTGCGGCGCGCCAGCCGGCGCTGCGCAAGACGGCGAAACTGATCGGCCTGGTGCTGCTGGCCCAGCTCTTCACGGGCATCGCCACCGTGTTCTTCGACTTCCCGCTCGCGATTGCCGTGTTGCATAACGCCGGGGCTGCTCTCCTCGTCCTGCTGGTGACCATGTTAAACTACAAGGTCAAGCACCTGCTCGACGTATCGCAGCGCGCCCCCGCGAATGCCGACGTTCCTGCGAACTCGTATCGATGACCACCCAGACCGCCCTCCAATCCACCAGCCGCTTCTCCCAATACTGGACGCTGACCAAGCCCCGGGTGACCCAGCTCGCCGTCTTCTGCGCCATCATCGGCATGTTCCTGGCGACCGACGGCTTCCCCGGCTGGCGCGTGCTGGTCGCCGGCACGGTCGGGATCTGGCTGCTGGCGGGCGCCGCCTTTGCCGTCAACTGCCTGATCGAGGCCGAGATCGACGCCCGCATGGCGCGTACCGCACGGCGCGCCACCGCGCGCGGCGAGCTGACGCGCAACCAGACCCTGGTCTTTTCCGCCATCATCGGCGGCCTCGGGATGTGGGTGCTGTATGCCTTCGTGAACGCGCTGACGATGTGGCTGACCTTCGTCACCTTCGTCGGCTATGCCGTCATCTACACGATCTACCTGAAACCGGCGACGCCGCAGAACATCGTCATCGGCGGCCTGTCGGGCGCGATGCCGCCGGCGCTGGGCTGGGCGGCGGTCGCCAACGAAGTGCCGATGCAGGCCTGGCTGCTGGTACTGATCATTTTCGTCTGGACCCCGCCGCACTTCTGGGCGCTGGCCATGTACCGCCGCGAGGACTACGCGCGCTCGGGCCTGCCGATGCTGCCGGTGACCCATGGCATGGCCTATACCGGCCAGCAGGTCTGGCTGTATTCGCTGGCGCTGTTCGCCACCGCCTTGCTGCCCTGGATCGTGCGCATGAGCGGCCTGATCTACCTGGTTGCCGCCATTATCCTGAACGCGATCTTCCTGCGCCACGCCTGGCGCGTGTACAAGCACTACAGCGACCAGGTGGCGCGCAAGGCCTTTGCTTATTCGATCGTCTACCTGTCGCTGCTGTTTGCGGCGCTGCTGGTCGACCATTATTTCAGGTTTTAATCCATGAAACGACGACTGATCACTGCCGGTCTCCTGGCGCTGGCACTGCTGGGCGCCGGCTGCGACAAGCTGAGCACGAAAACGCCCGCCTTCCAGAACACGGACCTGACCGGCCTCGACTACGCGAAAGGCTTTTCGCTGACCGACCACAACGGCAAGGCGCGCACCCTGGCCGACTTCAAGGGCAAGCTGGTGGTGCTGTTCTTCGGCTACACCCAGTGCCCGGACGTCTGCCCGACCACGATGGCCGAAATGGCCGCCGTGATGAAGGAACTCGGCCCCTCGAGCAACGAGGTGCAGGTGCTGTTCGTCACGCTCGATCCGGAGCGCGATACCCAGGAACTGCTGGCCTCCTACGTGCCGGCCTTCGACAAGCGTTTCCTCGGCCTGCGCGGCACGCCGGAACAGACGGCGGCAACGGCCAAGGAATTCAAGGTCTTTGTCTCGAAGGTGCCGGGCAAGGAACCGGGCAGCTATACGGTCGACCACACGGCGGGCAGCTACGTGTTCGACAAGGAAGGGCGCGTACGTTTGTTCCTGCGCCATGGACAAGGCCCGGCCCCGATCGTGCACGACCTGCGTCAGCTGTTATGATTGTCTTGTAAAGACAATCTCTTACGGCTGGCATGGAACCACGCTCAGGCAGAAACTACACCCGCATCGCCACGGTCGTCCTGCTCACGCTGGGCTGCCTTTACGTCTTAAAACCCTTCCTGCCCGCGATCCTGTTCGCGGCCGCCGTCGTCATCTCGTCCTGGCCCCTGTACCTGCGCCTGCTGCGCGCGATGCGGGGCCGCCGCTCGCTCGCGGCGCTGACGATGACGCTCTCGCTGACCCTGCTCGTCATCATCCCGCTCGCGATCGTCGCCTACAACCTGGCCGACGACGTCGCCACCACCTTCGGCCAGCTGCGCTACGCCATCGAGCACGGCGCCCTGGTGCCCCCCGGCTGGGTGCGCGACCTGCCTTTCATCGGCGACACCCTCGACGTCTATTTGCGCCAACTGGTCGCCAGCCGCGACCAGATGCTGGCCCTGGCCCAGCGCATGGTCGAGCCGGCCCGCCACTACCTGATGGCCGGCGGCCTGATGCTGGGCACGGGCGTGGTGCAGATGAGCCTGGCCGCTTTCGTGAGCTTCTTCCTCTACCGCGATGGCCACGCGCTGATCGCGGTCACAAGCAGCATGATGGCCAAGGTGATGGGCGAGGGCGCCGAATCCGTGTCCGACACGATCAGCCAGACGACGCGCGGCGTCATGTACGGCCTGCTCGGTACGGCCCTGGCCCAGGCGCTGGTGGCCGCGATCGGCTTCTCGATGGCCGGCGTGCCGGCCGTGCCGCTGCTGTCGGTGCTGGTGTTCGTCACCTCGCTGGTGCCCTTCGGTCCGCCGCTGATCTGGGGCAGCGCCACGATCTGGCTGTTCTCGCAGGGCGAGACGGGCTGGGGCATCTTCATGCTGATCTGGGGCACGGTCCTGATCAGCGGCGTCGACAACGTCGTGCGTCCGATGCTGATCAGCCGCGGGACCAGTTTGCCTTTCCTGCTGACGCTATTGGGCGTGCTGGGCGGGGTGATTGCCTTCGGCTTCGTCGGCATGTTCATCGGGCCGGTGCTGCTGGCAGTGGGCTATTCCTTGATGAGCGAATGGACGGGAACGCGCGATCCAATCGTGAAGCAGAAGGGGGAACAGGAGGCCTGAGTGGGGTTAATTATGCGACAGCATTTTCGACTAAGCGATATGCTTTGCATAACAATAACATCACGAGGACCTTTCATGTCTACCGTCACCACGGCCACCCCGGTCTATCGCAGCCCGCCAGGGCTGCTTCACACGCTCCTGCTTGCCGGAGCGGTACCCCTGTTCCTCGGCGCATTGCTGAGCGATATCGCCTACCACAACACTTACCAGATCCAGTGGAGCAATTTCGCTTCCTGGCTGCTTGCAGGTGCCGAGCTGTTCGCCGGGCTGGCCCTGCTGGGCGCGCTGGTCGGACTGGTGCGTGCGCCGCGCAAGGGCGGGCAGCCGCTGACCTATTTCCTGTTGCTGCTCGTGACCTGGGTGCTGGGCCTGGTCAACGCTTTCCAGCACGCCAAGGATGCCTGGGCCGTCATGCCGGCTGGCCTGGTGCTGTCGATCATCGTCACCATCCTGATCCTGGTCACCGCCTGGATCGGCCTGCAACCACGTGCGGGAGGTGTGCAATGAAACGCGCGAACGTATTGATCGTCATGGGTGTGGCGCTGCTGCTGGGCGCCTGCAGCAACGAAGGCAGCAAGACCCTGTCGCTCGGCGCGGATCCGAAGCTCCCGGAACCGCACCGCGGCCTGCTGCCCGACATGAAGATCGCCGAGCCGGAGGCCTGGGGCAACCGCAAGCCGACCGTGCCCCAGGGCTACACCATCACGGCGATCGCGACCGACCTGGCGATTCCACGCCAGACCCTCGTGCTGCCGAACGGCGACATCATCGTGGCGGAAGGCCGTGGCGGCAGCGCGGCCAAGCTGAAACCGAAGGATGTGATCGCCGGCTACATCAAGGCCAAGGGCAACACCAAGGTCAAGAGCGGCAACCGCCTGACCCTGCTGCGCGACGCCGACAAGGACGGCAACTACGAACTCAAGACGGTGTTCGCGGACAAGCTGAACGCCCCGTACGGACTGGCCTTCGCCAACGGCAAGCTGTACGTCGCCAACCAGGATGCCCTGGTCAGCTTCGACTACACCGAAGGCCAGACCAAGGCCGGCGGCCCGCCGAAGACGATCACGCAACTGCCGTCCGAGATCAACCACCACTGGACCAAGTCGCTGACCCTCAGCCCCGACGGGCGCTTCGCCTATGTCGGCATCGGCTCGAACAGCAACATCACCGAGCGCGGCATGGAAGCGGAAGTGGACCGCGCGATGATCTGGCAGATCGACGTCACCACCGGCGCCCACCGGCCCTACGCGACCGGCGTGCGCAACCCGACCGCACTGGCGATGCATCCGGAAACCGGACAGCTGTGGGCGGTCGCCAACGAGCGCGACGAGATCGGCCCCGACCTGGTGCCGGACTACCTGAGCTCGATCCGCGACGGCGGCTTCTACGGCTGGCCGTACAGCTACTGGGGCCAGAACGTCGACAACCGCGTCCAGCCAGGGAACCCGGAAAAGGTCGCCGCCGCCATCAAGCCCGACTACAGCCTCGGCGCGCACGTCGCCGCGCTGGGCGTGAGCTTCTCGGCGCCGGTCATGGGCGGCGCCTTTGCCAACGGCGCTTTCGTTGGGGAGCATGGCAGCTGGAACACGAACAACCCGGTGGGCTACAAGGTGGTCTTCGTGCCGTTCAATGGCGGACGTCCTGCAGGTCCGGCGGTCGACTTCGTGACCGGATTCCGTGATAGCGACGGCAAGACGCGCGGGCGCCCAGTCGGCGTGACCGTCGATCCGCGCGGGGCGCTGATTGTGGCGGATGACCTGGCGAATACGGTGTGGCGGGTGACGCCGAGTCGGTAATAGCGCTTGCTGATGACCACGGCTGGGGTCACACGGCTGGGGTCAGGTCTGACAATCAGACACGACCTCAGCCGGAGATTTGATCATTTGGCCGTCATGCAGGGGTTAAGGAATAGGCCGTGTCCGAATGTCAGACCTGACCCCAGAGCCCTGACCCCAGAGCCACGAATGTCAGACCTGACCCAGAGCCACATGACCTCAAATGGAAATCTGTTGATTTGGGCCGTCATGCAGGGCTATGGAGGAGTCCCTTCCAGATGTCAGACCTGTCCTGGCCTTGCCCGCGAACCGAGATGCAGGCATATTCCTTGGCTTAGACAGGAGGCGACGCATGTTTCGTTGCCGTTTTGCGAACGTTACTTAGATACGTTGAATACCCTTCAGCATCTCCAGCAGGCATATCGATCACATATGTGGGGCGCGACGCAATCCCGTTTGCAGATGCGCCAACTACTCTGCCTTTCCAGTGAGATTTTTCCGGATCATTAGCCGTAGAAAAATGTTTCATCAGTACCCTATCGTGGATGTTAACGCACTCGAAGAGATTCACTGTGCAGCCGCGAGAGGTTAAACTTTTGAAGATCACATCGGCGACGGATTTCTTATATCCATCTTTCTTCATGAAATAAAAATCAATGCGCTGCGGGCATGGACCTATCATATCCAACACGTAAGTACAATAGTCGCTCTGTGCCACGTTTCCGTTCGAAAAAATATAGGGATCTACGATGACGGCGGTCTTTTCAACGAAAAAACCATTTAAGTTCTTTATGAATTCCTTGTAACCCACGGTGCTGGCCTTGGAATCATTTAATGCCGTGAGCATCTGTGGAAAGCGTTCTAAAACACTTTCCGATCTCATTGCGCATTCGAATCTTGTATATCTTAGCGTATCGATCATCGCCTCTAAATGATTAAGGCGATGATGAATCGATTTGATCCCTTGTGGCACCTCACGTCGTTCGTAACGGCCGCGCGAAAGGTCAGATATTAGTCCATCGAAAATAGATTGGATGCGCCAAATCGATTCCGGAATATTCGAATCGCCCGATTCCACTTCGATTTCCAATCGCTTTATTCTATAAATTAGTTCTTCTAAGCCTCTGTTCATATTAAACCTATAAAGGGTATGAGAAAGTTGAACCAGATCATCTAGGTCTGCGCCGACCAGGCGCAGGAAGCTGCACCTTCCGGACTCTTGCAAAGGTTGGCATCCAACCGGAAGTGCTTATGGCGTAACTATGTTGATCATACCTATGCCTCGCATTTATAAGGGTGGTTGTCTGTGTTTTGACAAATAACGACGATATTGCCATTCCATGGGGTACCAGGTAAGCAAGCCAAACAGCGCACCTCCTAAAATGCAAACGGGGAGATAGACGACGTTCTGCATAAGTTGGCGCGCGTCATTCATCAGGATCGGTAGAAAGAACATCATGCACAATGCTGTGCCGAACTGGACTACTCCCTTTCTGATGATCCAGGCTGTCGATCCTGCCTCACGATTTTTTCTCCACCAGATAGCATTTTTTTCGTTCATTCGTTTTTATTCCTTGCTGTAAAGGCTAAGTCTATAAGTCTAGTTGCTCTTATGCTAGAAGTTTTTACCAGCAATCGCGCGGTTGGAGTGACTGCTCCGGTCGCCACGCAGAGGGAAGAATAGGGCTTTGGCTTCCCATGCTAGACTTTTCGCTTCATCGGCCGGCCGGACACTGTTGTGGCACTTTCAGGAACCTCACTCTTCGACATCGAACTTCGCTCCTACGCCGAAGAACGGGAGCCGGATCGCCATGCCTACGCTCAGCTCGTTCTGCCCGTATCGGGCGAAGTGCAACTGGCCATCGAGGGACGGGGTCGGCGTCTCGATCCGCTGCAGGGCGCCTTCGTGCCGGTCGGGGCCTGGCATGCGCAGTCGAGCGAGGCGTGCAACCGGTCGCTGATCCTCGATATCGATGCCGCGGCGCTGACGCATGAAGGCTGGCAGCGGCTGCAGGAAAAGCCGTTCACGGCGATCAGCTCTGCGGCGCGCAAGCTGATCGAGTTCATGGAGCTGGTCACCGAGCAGCGCGCCGTCCAGGCGGCGCACCTCGAAGGCTGGGTGCCGCTGCTGCTCGATACGCTGGCGCTGGGGACGCCGCAGCTGCGTTCGCGTCTGGCTGCATTGCTCGCGCAGGTAGAGGCGAGTCCGGGCAACCCCTGGTCGACCGAATCGATGGCGCAGTACGCGCGTATCAGCGTCAGCCGCCTGCACGCACTGTTTCGCGAGGAGCTCGATACGAGTCCGCATGCCTGGCTGCTGCAGAAGCGGATCGACCTTGCTTGCCGCATTCTCGCGAGTACGAATCGTTCGATTGCCGATGTAGCCCAGGCGGCCGGCTTTTCCGATCAGAGCGCGCTGACGCGGGCCATGCGCCAGGGGCTCGATGTGACGCCGGCCGCGTATCGCCGTGCGCTTCGCGAGAAAGCGTCAAATTCTCAGTAGTTCCTGCCAAGACTGCTCCCCGTCGGCCATTCAGAATCGAGGCTGACAGGAGAATGCACATGAATACCAACAAACACTGGCTCGGCATCGGTGCCGGCATCGCCGCGGGTGCTGTCTGGGGCCTCGTTTTTCTCGCGCCTGAACTGACGCCCGGCTTTACGCCGCTGCAGCTGTCGGCCGGGCGTTATCTCGCTTACGGCCTGGTAGCCGCGGCTTTGCTGGCGCCGACATGGCGCCGCGTGGTGGCAAGGCTGACGCGCAAGGAATGGAAGGCGCTGGCCTGGCTCGCCTTCTGCGGCAATATCATTTATTACCTGTTCCTGGCCACCGCCGTGCAAAGGGGCGGAGTGGCGATGGCCTCGCTCGTGATCGGCTTCCTGCCGGTGGCCGTGACCCTGGTCGGCAGCCGCGACCGGCATGCGGTGCCGCTGCGGCGGCTGCTGCCGTCGCTGGTGCTGAGCATCGCCGGGCTGCTGTGCATCAGCTGGGAGTCGCTGTCGGCGGCGGGATCGGGATCTCTGCTGGGGCTAGGTTGCGCGTTCGGGGCGCTGGTGTCGTGGACGATCTACGCGGTGGCGAACAGCCGCTGGCTGGCGCGGCTGGAGACGGTGTCGGCACACGAGTGGAGTTTATTGGTGGGTGTCGTGACCGGTGTCGAGGCCATCGTGCTGGCCGTGCCGGCGTTCTTTACGACACAGGCGGCGCATGCGCACAGCGAGTGGATGGCGTTTACGGGGATCGTGACCGCGGTGGCGATTTTGTGCTCGGTGGTCGGGAACGGGTTGTGGAATGTGGCGAGTCGGACGCTGCCTTTGAGTTTGATGGGGCAGATGATTGTGTTCGAGACGGTGTTTGCGGCCTTGTATGGCTTCCTGTGGGAGGGGAGGTGGCCGACGATGGGGGAGAGCGTGGCGATGGTGTTGTTGTTGGGCGGGGTAGTGTCGTGTGCGTCGGTGCATCGGGTGCGCGATGAAGAGTTGAACGCAGCGGTGGCGTGACGTAGGGTGGAGTCCCGACTCCACGCGGTGCACGGTTCGCGTTGAGATAACGCGTTTCGATTGGGATGCGTTGTAGACGCGTGGAGTCAGGACTCCACCCTACGGTGCAGCGAGCAGTACTCTTAGCTTGTCGAAGTCGATCGGCTTCGTTAAATGATGATCGAACCCCGCATCGAAGGCGAGCTGCTTGTCGGCTTCCTGCCCCCAGCCGGTAGCCGCGATCAGCAGCATGTCGGCGCCGCCCGGCAACTGGCGCACGCGGCGGGCGAGTTCGTAGCCGTTCATGTCGGGCAGGCCGATGTCGAACAGGGCGACTTGCGGCGTGAAGCGTTCCAGCAGGTCGAGCGCGGCGGCGCTGTCGTGGGCGACGCGGGCGATGCAGCCGGAGAGTTCGAGGAACATCTGCAGGGTCTCGGCGGCGTCGACGTTGTCGTCGACCACCAGCACGCTGGCGGGACGCACGGCGTCGTGGGCAGCCTCCAGCGCATCCGGTGTAGCCTGCACCGCGGCCAGCGGCAGGCGCACGGTAAACGTGCTGCCGCGGCCTTCGCCTTCGCTTGCCGCCTCGATGCTGCCACCGTGCAGGCCGACGATGCCGCGCACCAGGGCCAGGCCGATGCCAAGGCCTCCCTTCGAACGGTCGAGCGCCGGTTTCAGTTGCGAGAACATGTCGAACACGCTGTCCAGCGCATGCGCCGGGATGCCGATGCCGCTGTCGCGCACGACGATCAGGGCTTCGCGTCCTTCCGCCTTCAGTTCCAGCGCGATCGCGCCGCCGTGCGGGGTGTACTTGCAGGCATTGGTCAGCAGGTTGACGACCACCTGGAACAGGCGCGTCGGATCGGCGTCCACCACCGCGTGCGGCGCCGCGATCTCGACCGACAGCACATGCCTGGCCGCGCGCATGCCGGCCGCCACGTCCTCGAGCGCACCGCGCACGATCTCGGCCAGCAGCACGGGTTCGCGCCGCAGCTCCATGCGGCCTTGCGTGATGCGCGAGACTTCCATCAGGTCGTCGACCAGGTGGGTCAGGTGATGCAGCTGGCGGTCGAAGACGTCGAGCAGGGGACGCCGGTCCGAGCCGGCGCCATGTTCGAGCTTCAGCACCTCGATGGCGCTGCGCATCGGCGCCAGCGGGTTGCGCAGCTCGTGCGACAGGGTGGCGAGGAATTCGTCCTTGCGGCGGTCGGCATCCGACAGGGCGACGTTCAGGGCGCGCAGCCGGGTTTCGGCGTCGAGCCGGGCGTCGAGGGCCTGCTCGGCGCTCTTGCGCGCGGCCAGCAGCTCGCGCTCGTAGGAACGGCGCTCGTTGACGGCGAACAGCGCCCACTCGTCGAGAACTTCACCATCCTCGATGCGGCGTACGATGTTGACCAGGACCGGCATGCGCTGCCCGGCGCTATCGCGGATCTCGACCTGCAGCTGCGCCACCGAACCTTGCACCTGCAGCAGCGGCAGGCAGTGGGTCTGGTGGAACAGGCGGGTGCCGACGGGAAGCCGGTCCTGAATGCGTACCTTGCCGACCAGGGCGCCGGCCGAATAGCCGAGCCAGCGGCAAAAGGTCGCGTTCGCGCGCAGGATCAGGCCGGCGCCGTCGGTCAGCAGCAGGCCGCAGGGAGCGTGCTGGTAGAGCGTGTCGTCGCCGGGCAGGACGTTCACACCCGTGGCTCCAGGGTGTCGAGGAATTCCCGGGTCAGGCGCACGCATTCCTGCGGCGCGCTCATGTGCGGACAATGGCCGACGTTGCGCACTTCCTGCAAGCGGCTGCCGGCCAGCCTGCGCTGCAGGTAGTCGCCCACTGCGCGCGGCGCGATCAGGTCGTCGCTGCATTGCAGGATCAGGACCGGCACCTGTGCAGGCACATGTGCGAGGTCGGCGCGGTGGTCCGAGAGGAAGGTGACGCGGCCGAAGTGCCTGGCGATGGCGGGATCGTTGCGGCAGAAGCTGTTGGTCAGTTCGATGCCCAGGTGCGGCAAATTCGGCGCGCCCATGATCACGGGCGCCATGCTGCTCGACCAGCCGAGGTAGTTCGCATCCATGGTCTCGATCAGCTCCTCGATGTCGCCGCGGCTGAAGCCGCCGCGGTAGTCGGCATCGTCGATGTAGCAGGGAGAGGGCGCGATCATGACCTGGGCCAGGAAGCGCTCGGGCGCCTTGATCGCGGCCAGCATGCCGATCATGGCGCTGACCGAGTGGCCGACGTAGACCACAGGGCCGCCCACCTCGTCGATGATCTCGAGCAGGTCGTCGGCATAGCCGTGCAGGCTGCCGTGGCGCCGGCGGTCGTGGGCGGAGAGGTCGGAATTGCCGCTGCCGGTGAGGTCAAAGGCAACCACCCGGTAACGGTCTTCGAAGGCCGGCGTCATGAAACGCCAGACGACCTGGTCGCAGCCGAAACCATGGGCGAAGAGGAGGGTGATGGGACCCGTGCCCGTGACGGTCACGTTGTTGCGAAGACGCACGCTCATACGGGGCTCACTGTGAACTGGACTATTGCCGACGAAACATTATACGCATGCAAATGCGGCAACGGTCCAACCGTTTGTAACGCCTTGTACGCTCAACCGAGCTCGTCTTCGTCTTCGCCACGCTCCAGGCGGGGAATGACTTTCACCAGCAGGATGCGCGGACCGTTGGTCTTCTTCACCACCACGTCGAACTTCGGGAACTCGATGCGCTGGCCCTGCTTCGGAATATCGCCCAGCTTCGCCATCAGGAGGCCGCCGACCGATTCGACGTCGTCCAGGCCCATTTCCTCGTTGTCGATGTCGATGCCGAGCAGGCGTTCCAGCGAATAAATTGGCAGCGAGGCCTTGCCGATATAGGTGCCGTCCGACTGCGGCAGCCAGTCATTCTCGTTCATCCGGAACTCGTCGCGGATCTCGCCGACCATCGCGCCCAGCAGGTTGTCGAGGGTGATGAAGCCGACCGGGCGCTTGCCCTTCTCGCCGATCAGGGCGAAGTGCGGGGCGCCGGAGCGGAAGCGGCGGAAGATGTCCTGGGCCGGCGTGCGCGCCGAGATCGTCTCGACGGGACGCAGGAATTGCGACAGGTCGCTGATGTCCTTGCCCGACTGCTGGGCAAAGAACAGGTCCTTCAGGTGGATCACGCCCAGCACCTCCTCGCCTTCCTCATCGAAGTAGGGATAGCGCGAGAAACGGTTGCGGCGCACGGTGTCCAGGTTTTCCTCGATCGACAAGTCTTCGTGCAGGGCGATGACTTCGTTAATCGGGCGCATCAGGTCGGACACGGCCATCTCACTGAATTCCAGCGACTGCGCCAGGATGTGGCGCTCGTCGTGGGTGAATTTTTCCTTGCCGGTGCTGGTATTGGTGCGCAGGATGAGTTTCAATTCCTCGGTCGAATAATGGGTGTCGTGACTGCCGGCGCCGGACAGGCCGGCCACGCGCAGCGTGGCGTTGGCGCTGGCGTTCAGCAGCCAGATCGCCGGGTACATGGCCCAGTAAAAACCGTACAGGGGCAGGGCGCACCACATGGCGACCACTTCGGGAATCCGGATCGCCAGCGATTTCGGCGCCAGCTCGCCGACGACGATGTGCAGGAAGGAGATGACGCTGAAGGCGATCACGAAGGACACGCCGTGGATGACTTGCGGGGAGGTCACGCCGGCAAAGGCGAACACCGGTTCGAGCAGGCTGGCAAACGCCGGTTCGCCGACCCAGCCCAGGCCCAGCGAGGCGAGGGTGATGCCGAGCTGGCAGGCGGAGAGATATTCGTCGAGCTGGCCGTGGACCTTGGCCAGGATGCGCCCGCGCAGTCCGGAAGTCTTGGCGATGGCGCGCACGCGGGTTTTACGTAAGGTGACGATGCCGAATTCCGCCGCCACGAAGAAGCCGTTCAGCACAACCAACAACAGGGCCAGAACGACAAATAAAAGATTTTCCATACAAACAGTGAGTTGAAGAAGGGTACTGCTGATGCCTATTGTACAACTCAACCAGTATCGAGCTCTGCTTAGTGCATCGAGGCAAGAATTGCTTCGACCGCCGGATGCTGGATCTTGCGCTCGTTCGAGATCGCATAGAACTGCTCGCGCACCTGCGGCACCCGGCCGACCAGCACCGCCTGCAACTGTTCCGCCAGGTCGCTCGCCAGCGCCGCCGGCGCGAAGAACAGGCCCAGGCCACGCCGGCCAAACGTATTCAATAAAGCGTTGTCCTCGAATTCGCCGACGATGTCCGGATGCACGCCCTGCAATTCGAACCACTCGTCGATCTTGACGCGCAAGGCATTATTCCTCGTTGGCAGGAGGAAAGGCGCGCCGTTCAAGTTCTTCGGGAAATCCTTCTTGTACTTGTCGGCCAGCGCCTCGGTGCCGACCACCGTCATCTCGCTTTCGAACAGCAGGTGGCTGAACACGCGCAGGGTGCTGCCGGTGGGCAGGGCGCGGTCGGTCAGCACCACGTCGAGTTTATGCAGGGCCAGGTCGGCCAGCAGGGCTTCGTACTCGTCCTCGTGGCAGACCAGGCGCACCGGCGTGCTCAGCTGGGTGGTCGCTTCCAGCAGGCGGTAGGCGGTCAGTTTCGGCAGCGAATCGGAAATCCCGACCGAGACGCGGGTGCGCAGGGTCGAGGACTGGTCGAGCGCGTCCTGCATCTGCTCGCCCAGCAAAAAGATCTGGTCGGCATAGGTGCGTGCCAGCTCGCCCGCGTCGCTCAGCACCAGGCGCCGGCCCTGCTGGGTGAACAGCGATTTCCCCAGCGACTGCTCGAGCAGGGCGATCTGGCTGCTGACGGTCTGCACCGCCAAACCGAGCCGCTCGGCAGCGCGCGTGATGCTACCTTCCTTGGCAACCACCCAGAAATAGTACAAATGGCGAAAATTCGTGCTCGCGTTTCGCATCTCAACCCGATCTCTTCTGTTTTTCCGAAGTAATCCTTCGATTATCTTCGCTTTTTCAATAGGTGGCCAGCCCTTACACTGCGTCCTGTCAACTTTAACAAGGAAGGGAAATCAATATGAAGCATTTCAGAGGGTCATTCCTCGTCACGATCATCTGTCTCGGATTGGCGGGCTGGTGGGGTTACGAGCACGGCGGCACGTCCGGTGCGCTGACGGCGATCGGTGTGGCCACCATCCTGTCGATCATGGAAGTCTCGCTGTCCTTCGACAACGCCGTGGTCAACGCTTCGGTCCTGAAAGGCTGGAACGAGTTCTGGCTCAAGCTGTTCCTGGGTCTGGGCATGATCATTGCCGTGTTCGGTATGCGTCTCGTGTTCCCGATCGTCATCGTCGCAGTCGCGGCTGACCTCGGCCTGACCGAAGTCTGGAACCTGGCGCTGACCGATCCGAAATCCTTCTCCGGCCACCTGACGGCGCACCACGCGGAAGTGGCGGCCTTCGGCGGTATGTTCCTGATGCTGGTCTTCCTGAACTTCCTGCTGGATGACGAGAAGGAAACCCACTGGCTGGGCAACTTCGAGAAGAAGCTCGGTTCGTTCGGTAAAGTGTCCTCGATCTCGGTGATGGTCGCGCTGGCGTCCCTGCTGTTCGCATCGACCTTCGTTGACGACGCCCAGCGCATGATCGTTCTGGTTGCCGGTATCTGGGGCATCCTGGTCTACGTCGGCGTGGACATGATCAGCAGCCTGCTCGAGAAGAGCGAGTCGGACGAGAACAGCAACGTTGGCAACATGGTCAAGACCGGCGGTATCGGCGGCTTCCTGTACCTGGAGGTGCTCGACGCATCGTTCTCCTTCGACGGCGTGATCGGCGCGTTTGCGATCACCTCCGACGTCGTGATCATCATGCTGGGCCTGGCAATCGGCGCGATGTTCGTGCGTTCGATGACGGTCTTCCTGGTCAAGAAGGGCACGCTGGACGAGTTCGTGTACCTGGAACACGGCGCGCACTACGCGATCGGTATCCTGGCCGTGATCATGCTGGCAAGTATGAAGTTCCACGTGCCTGAGCTGGTGACCGGTCTGACGGGTGTGGCCTTCATTGCGGCTTCGCTGTGGTCGTCGATCCAGTACAAGAAGAAGCATGCCGCGCTCGAAGGGCATGAAGTCAAAGAGCTGGCGTAAGCAGTAATACCACGCGGTGCGGCAGAGCAAGCGCCGTACCGCGTGGAGTCAGGACTCCACCCTACATGTGCGGCGACCGGATACGACGCACCACGAAACCCCGTGACGTAGGGTGGAGTCCCGACTCCACGCGTTCAGAGCAAGAACAGATTCACAGCATGACGCGAGAGCGCCCGAACAAGGCGCTCCGCAAACGAACCGCACGGCGAATGGCAGAACACCAGTTCGCTGTGCGTGGCAACCCAGGTGTTCAAAAAGCAGTCCTCACTAAGGAGATACACAATCATGGCAATCAGTCTGCAAAAAGGCGGCAACGTCAACCTGTCGAAAGAAGCCCCAGGCCTCACCAACCTGAAGGTCGGCCTGGGCTGGGACACCCGCGCCACCGACGGCGCCGCCTTCGACCTCGACGGCGCGGTCTTCATGCTGAACTCGTCGGGCAAGGTACGTTCGGACGCCGACTTCATCTTCTACAACAACCTGAAGTCGGCCGACGGCTCGGTCGTCCACTCGGGCGACAACAAGACCGGCGAAGGCGCGGGCGACGACGAAACCGTGGCCGTCGACCTGACCAAGGTCCCGGCGGACGTGGATAAAATCGTGCTGGCCGTGACCATCCACGACGCCGAGTCGCGCCGCCAGAACTTCGGCATGGTCGGCAAGGCCTTCATCCGCTGCCTGAACGCCAATGGCGACAGCGAGATCGCCCGCTACGACCTGTCGGAAGACGGCTCGACGGAAGCGGCAATGATCTTCGGCGAGGTGTATCGTAACGGCGCCGACTGGAAATTCCGCGCCATTGGCCAGGGCTTCCAGGGCGGCCTGGGGCCACTCGCCAAGAACTACGGCGTCAACGTTTAATCAATACAGGTTCGCGGTCCCCCCGACCGGGGGCCGCATATAAAGGAAGCTACTGAACATGCCAACTTTTACCGTGACCGGGGACGTCGATCCCTTCCTGCACGTCTCGATGCGCCAGGGCGAAACCATCTATTGCGAATCCGACGCGATGGTGATGATGGAATCGACCCTGGACCTGAAGGGCAAGATGCGGGGCGGGCTCGGCAGCGCGCTGATGCGCACCTTCGCCAACGGCGAGTCCTTCTTCCAGCAGCACATCGAAGCCACCCGCGGCGCCGGCGACTGCCTGCTCTCGCCGACGCTGCCGGGCGCGATGCAGATCGTCGACGTCGGTCCGAACCAGTACATCATCAGCGACGGCGCCTTTGTCGCCGCCAGCTCGAACGTGGGCCTGAACGTGCGCACCCAGAGCATCGGCAATGCGCTGTTCGCCAACAGCGGCGGCTTCTTCGTCACCGAGACGAGCGGCCAGGGCCAGGTGGTGGTGTCGGGTTTCGGATCGATGTCGATGCTGGAAGTCGAGCCGGGCAAGGACGCGATCATCGACAATTCGCACGTCGTGTGCTGGGACAGCACGCTACGCTACGAGATCTCGATCACGACCGGCACCAGTGGCGGCTTCCTGGGTAACCTGATCAACAGCCAAACCAGCGGCGAGGGCATGGTCCTGCGCTTCTCGGGCAAGGGCAAGGTCTACGTGTGTTCGCGTAACCGCGCCGCCTTCAAGGCCTGGATGCAGGCCCCCGCACGCTAACCAATTAGGAGATACGCAATGACTGTCAACCTGCAAAAAGGCCAGAAGATCTCGCTCTCGAAAGAGGGCGGCGGCGCGCTCACCCGTGTGACCATGGGCCTGGGCTGGGACGCCATCAAATCGAAGGGCTTCCTCGGCTTCGGCGCCAAGACCGAAAGCGTCGACCTCGACGCCTCGGTGGTGATGTTCGACGAATCGAACCGTCCGGTCGACGTGGTCTGGTTCCGCCAGCTGAAAAGCAAGGACGGCAGCATCCAGCACACCGGCGACAACCGCACCGGCGCCGGCGACGGCGACGACGAGCAGATCAACGTCGACCTGTCCGCCGTGCCGGGCAACGTGAAGTCGCTCGTGTTCACCGTGAACAGCTTCACCGGCCAGAACTTCTCGCAAGTGCAAAACGCCTACTGCCGCCTGCTCGACGCCTCCGGCAACAAGGAAGTGGCGCGCTACGACCTCTCGGTGCAGGGCGCCCACACGGCCCAAGTGATGGCCAAGCTGTACCGTCACAATGGCGAGTGGAAGATGCATGCGATCGGCGAGAATGCCAGCGGACGGACGTTTGATGACCTGATGCCGTCGATTACGCCGCATCTGTAATCGGGTAGCTGCTGCAAACGAGAACCGGGGATGCGTCCCCGGTTTTTTCGTTTTGGGCGGAAGCGGCCGAGCGGCATTCCGCCCGTGCGGCGCGAAGAAGTGATGTGCGGTCTCAGTGTTTCGCGGCGGCGAGCGGGGCGGTTCCATGAAGTCGACGCTGCATCAGGTTCCTGGCCACCGCAAGCGCACTTTCCGGTGTCGCTGCAATATCCGGCGTGACGCCGACTCCTTCCCAGTTGGTACCGGTAATGGGACTGATGCTGCGCTGGCTGGGTATCTGGGCAAAAAAATGTTCGCCCATGCTGTACAGTGCCATGGGGTGGGCTCCGCCCCAGGTCCGCTCGCCGACCACCGTGGCGCGCCTCAATGCCTGCATTGTGTACGCAAAGTCTTCGCCGGCGGATGCCGTATCCGGGCCGGCCAGGATCAGGACCGGCTTCTTGCCGCCATAGCGTTTGCCGTCGAGCTTGTCCTGGGTCCAGTACTGGATGGTGCTGCCGGTTTCGCGGTCCCAGAGATCGTTGAGGCGTGTACGCTGGTCGACAAAATAGCTGATCAGTAAGGCGACCGCTTGCGGGTCGCCGCCGCTGTTCTGGCGCAGGTCCACGATGAGGCCGTCTGTGCCGGCAAGTTCCTCCATCGCTTCGGCGTACTTTTCGGCGATGAGAAAAGCGTCAGGAAAACTGGAAATCTTCAGGTAACCGATGTTGGGGCTCAGGCGGGCAAACACCACGCTACGATTTGTTGTGTTGCGTATGAATAGGCGCATCACGAAGTTGTGGCGCTCTTCCCACTCCGCTCGCGTCGTCGGCGCAGGCGCATCCGCCTCGTCGGGCAGGGCCAGCTTGGGGTGGTACCGCACCTTCATATGCTTGTCCCCGGCTATACCATATAGGTCGGCCGTGAGCTGGCGCGCCAGCCGATAGCCGCTCCTTATCCCGTTGTATTTGCCTTCCTGCAGGCGCTGGTGCAGGACAACCTCGATCTTCCTGGCCTTCTCGGGAAAGACATACAAGTCATTCAGCTTCGCCACCAGGGTATCGATCACTTCCACCCGCATCTCGTGGTCAAGCACTACCTCCGGTTCGGGCGCGAATACATGCCGCAACCCGGGCCTGGCGATCATTGCGCCGATGACGGCAAACCCCAATAAAAGCGCTATGACAATCCATTTCTTTTTCATTTTTCTTCCTGATCGTGGCCTGTTTTCTTTCATATGCAATGCACATATCAGGAAAAATTTTTTCCTTTAAAAGGTAGATGTGCGGACTGAGAGTAGCACGAAAATTGCTAGATAGAAGCAATATATTATGCTTTCATCAGTACCAAAGTTTGATAAGCAGCTTTAAGTTGAGCGGAGCATACCGGTTCCGTACGCTGGGTTATCATCGGGCCGAGGCGCTGGTCATTGGAACAACAACCTGCATGGGAAGAATATGAAAGACGTTAAAGTGGATGTGCGCGTCGATGTCAGCGTCGATGCAGCCAGCGTTGTATTGCTGCTCGCTTCTGCGGCGATGGCGCTGTTTATGTATAAGCAGCAGAAGCAAGAAAAGCTGAAATAGGGCATAGCTGGCTCCCCGCCTGGGCTGCTACCCCAGCTTCGCCCTGAAAAACCCCACCGTCCGCCCCCACGCCAGCTTCGCCGCCGCCTCATCGTAGCGCGGCGTTGTATCGTTATTGAACCCGTGCTCCGCCCCTTCGTACACGAAGTGCTGGTACTCCACCTTGTTCGCCTTGAGCGCCGCCTCGTAGGCCGGCCAGCCGGCCAGTATCCGTTCGTCCTTGCCGGCATCGTGGATCAAGAGGGGCGCGCGGATCTTCGCCACCTCGGCGGCCGGCGGCTGGCTGCCGTAGAAGGGCACGGCGGCGGCCAGGTCAGGGATAACTGTCGCCAGGTAGTTGGCGATGGCGCCGCCGTAGCAGAAGCCGACCACGCCGACCTTGCCCGTCGACTGCGGGAGCGACTTGAGCGCGCCCGCCGCGGCAACGAAATCGGCGCGTGATTTCGCCTGGTCCAGTTTCTGGAACAGGGCGCGCGCCTTGTCCTCGTCGCCGGGATAGCCGCCCAGCGGATGCAGCGCATCGGGTGCGAACGCGACGAAACCTTCCAGCGCCAGGCGGCGCGCGATGTCTTCGATGTGGGGATTGAGGCCGCGGTTTTCGTGCACAACCAGGATCGCCGGCAGCTTGCCCTTGGCGTTCGCGGGGACGGCCAGATAACCGCGCACCGTGCCGTAGCCTTGCGGGGACGGGAACTCCTCGTAGCCCGTCTTCAGGCGGCTGTCCGATGGCGTGACCAGGGGCGCGGCGAAAGAGGGCGACAGCTGGGCCAGCAAGGTCGCCGCCGTCGCGCCGCCGACTGCATAACGCGAGGCGGAGGCCAGGAAGTCGCGGCGCGAGAGGCGGCCGTGGACATAGCCGTCGAAGAGTTGCAGCACCTCGGGGTCGAAATCCTTTGCCGTCAATCGGGTCATCTCAGGTTCTCCAAAGTGGCGAATTGTCCCGCTAGCATACGCCGGGACGCGGCCGGCTTTGATATTTCTTGTTGACATCGCGATAAAACGTGTCTACTGTATTAATCAACTAATACACTAGACGCCATGACCACCCATACCGCCCAGCTGTTTTCGATCACCACCGGCTCCCCCGAGCCGATCTACCGCCAGCTCGTCGAGCAGGTGCGGCGCCTCGTCGCCGGCGGCCAGATGGCGCCCGGCGACGGCATGCCCTCGGTACGCGAAGTCGCGCAGGCGCTGGCGCTCAATCCGATGACCGTGTCCAAGGCCTACAGCCTGCTCGAGATGGAAGGATTGCTGACGCGCCGGCGCGGCATGGGCATGGTCGTTGCCGACCGCGGCGAGAGTGGGCAGCACCCGCTCGACCGCCTGGAACTCCTGCGTCCGACCCTGGAACGCGCCGCCATGGAAGCGCGCCAGCTCGAACTCGATCCCGACACCGTTGTTTCCCTTTTCACTCAACTTCTGAAAGAGCAAGCATGAGAGTTCCCATCATCCAGATGTCGTCAACGACCAAACGATTCGGCAGCCAGCTTGTCCTCGACGGGTTGGACTGGCAGGTGATGCCGGGACAGGTGATCGGCCTGTTGGGGCGCAACGGCGCCGGCAAGTCGACGCTGATGGAGTGCCTGCTGGGCCTGCGCGAGTGCGATGGCGGCAGCGTGACCGTGTTCGGCGAAGACGTCGCCACGCTGACTGACACAACGCGTGCGCGCATCGGCTACGTGCCGCAGAAATGCGACCTGTTCGACTGGCTGACGCCGCGCCAGCTGCTCGACTATTTCAAGTCGCTGTATCCGCGCTGGAACGATGCCAAGGTCGATGCGCTGCTCGGGCGCTGGGGTTTCGATGCGGACAAGCAGGGGAAACCGATCGGCAAGCTGTCCGGCGGCGAGCAGCAGCGCCTGTCGATCATCCGCGCGCTCGGCCCCGATCCGGAACTGCTGATCCTGGACGAGCCGGTATCGAGCCTCGACCCGGTCGGCCGGCGCGATTTCCTGCGCGAGCTGATCGACAGCGTGATCGACCATGGCACCACGGTCGTGTTCTCGACGCACATCCTGTCGGACCTGGAGCGGGTCGCGCTCGACGTCGCCTTCCTGAAGGATGGGAAGATCGCGCTGCAGGGACCGCTGGACGCCTTGCTCGAAGGCGCGCGCCGCGTGACCGGGCCAAGCGCGGTGCTCGATGGCGTGCAGCTGGCGGGCGAGGTGCGCCGCCAGCGCGGCGGCGACGGCATCACGAGCGTCGTGACGCACGGCGGACCGCCGCCTGCCCACCTTGGCAATGCGGCGGGCGTGCGCGTCGAGAGCCTCAGCCTGGAAGACCTGTTCATCGAGGTGACGCAATGAGCGGGGCGGTGCGCGATTATCGGCTGCTCTGGAGCGCAGCCCTGGCCTCGCGCGATCCGCGTGCCAAGTGGGTATTCAGGCTGCTCGCGCTGGGTGGTCCGCTGGCGGTCGGCATGCTTGTGTGGATGAAGACCGGGGTGCTCGTCGAGACGCTGGCATTCGCTGCCAGGGTACCGGTGGTCGTGTTCATGTTTGCGGCCCTGACCTACTTCATGCCGGGCGCGGTCCGCATGAACACGCCGGAGACCGCCAGGCTGGTGCCGCGCATGCGCCGCCGCCTGATGCAGCTGACGATCCTGGTGTGGGCAACGAGCACCGCGGCCGTGGTGCTGATGGTGTCGGACACGATGCTGCCGCTGTCCGTCGTCGCGCTGGCGACGTTGACCTGGCTTATCGGTTTGGGCCTGTCGGCGGGCGGCTACCAGACCGGTGCGCTGCTGCAGGTCGCGCCGCTGCTGGCGGCTGTCTGGCGCGATCAGCTGCCCGCCGTGGCCTTGAGCCCGACCGGGGCCGCCATTGCAGCGCTGATGTTGCTGGCGCTGGCTGCGCGCACGCTCGAACTGATCTTCCCGAACGGCGGCGAACGGCACTGGCGCCGCCGCGGCGCGCAAGCGCGCGCCATGGCGCGTACGCGGCCGGAGGGCTTGCTGCGTCACGTGCCGGCCATGCGCTGGAGCGGCAGGCTGTATGCCGGCGCGCTGCGCCGCGCGTGCCGGCAGCGCCGGCATCCGCCTGCGGTGCTGCTGGCGCTCTTCGGTCCCGTACTGCACTGGTCGCAGCGTTATATGCCTTTGTTGATCCTGCTGCTGGGCGCCGCGCTGTTCACGGGCCTGTTCAGGCTGTTCGGCGGCATGGGGCCGTTCAATGTGAAGTGGCTGGGTGTGCTGTGCCAGTCCTTGCTGTTCGCCCAGCTGTTCACCTATGGGCAGCGCACGCTGCGCCTGGCCGATACCCGCGCCGAGCAAGGCCTGCTGCGCCTGGCGCCATCGGTTCCGGCTGCGGCTGCCCGCTTCAACCGGCAGCTGAACGGATCGCTGCTGCGCATGGCGCTGCTCGACTGGCTGGCCATCGTTGCGACGCTGCTGGCGATGTCGGCCCTCGCCGGTGCTCCCGCCGAAGCGCTGCTGCTGCAGGCACAGGCCGGCTGCTTTACGCTGCCGCTGCTCGCAGCCAATGTACGCGACCATGCGCGCCACGTGCGCCAGGCCGTGCTGCTGCTGATCGGCGGACTGGCCGCGTCGACGGCATTCAGCTTCGGTATCGCCTGGCTCGTCCAATCCCTGGCCGGGACGCCGCTGCTGCCGGTGGCGGCAGCCGCCAGCATCGTGCTGGCGCTGGGCGTCGTCGCATTGCGCTGGCGCGCAGCCGTCGCCGCACCCTACGCCTTCCCGGCCGGCCGCTTCGCCTGATCCTCAGTGTCCGCGCTTCTGCACCAGCGCGCTCCCAATCCCGTGGCGGTGGCCTTCGCTGACCGCCGTCACGGTCCCATCCGGATTGAACACGATCGCATTCGCCGCGCCGATTTCCTCGGCCGGTTCTTCCCATTTGTGGCCGAAGCCGGCCAGCGCCTGTGCCTGCGCCGATCCCGCAAAGCCCGGCTCGACCGAGGTCGTGGCGCCGTTGCGCTCCGACAGGCGCGGCGCATTGATCGCCGCATCCATCGGCATGCCGAAGTCGACGTGGTTCACGATCGTCTGCAGCACGGTGGTGATGATGGTCGAGCCGCCCGGGCTGCCGATGGTGAAGGCCGGCTTGCCGTTTTTCAGGGCGATGGTCGGCGCCATGCTGCTGCGCGGGCGCTTGCCGGCTTCCGGCACGTTCGGGCGCGGGCCTGAAAAGTCGAAGTCGGTCATCTCGTTATTCAGCAGGAAGCCGTAGCCCGGCACGACGATGCCGCTGCCGCCCCAGGATTCGATGGTGAAGGTGTAGGACACCACATTGCCGTCCTTGTCCGAGACCGTGAAGTGGGTGGTGTGCGCATTCTCGCGTTGCATGGCGCGCGGCTGCGGACGCAGCGGAACGCTCTGGTCCTGCTGGTACAGGTACGGGTCGCCCGCGCTCACGTCGGCAGCCGCGCGCTTCACATCGATCTGCTTGCGGCGCTCGGCCGCGAATTCTTTCGAGAGCAGGCCGGCCACCGGTGCGTCGACGTATTCCGGATCGGCCAGATAGGCGTTGCGGTCGGCGAAGGCGAGGCGGCTCGCTTCCAGGTACAGGTGTTCGGCGTTCGCGCGCGGCATGGCTTTGAGGTCGTAGCCCTCCAAAATGTTCAGCGCTTCGGCCACCGTCACGCCGCCGCTGCTCGGCAGCGGCATGCCGTAGAGTTCATAGCCGCGGTAGGTGCTGACCACCGGCTGGCGGATGCGCGCTTCGTAGTTGGCGAGGTCCGCCAGCGTCATCTTGCCCGCGCGGACGCTGGCGCCGTTCGCCACCGGCGGCTGGTTGACGGCGTCGACGATGGCGCGCGCCATCGGCCCTTCGTAGAAGGCGCGCTGGCCTTTTGTGGCGATTTCACGGTAGGCCCGGGCCATGTCGGGATTGCGCAGCAGGGTGCCGGCCGTGACCGCCTTGCCGTTCCTCAGGTAGAGCGCGCTCGTCGTGCCGAACTGCTGAAATTTTCGTTCATTTTCGCGCGTCAAATGAGAGAAAGTTTCACTCACCGTGAAGCCCTTGTTGGCCACGTCGATCGCTGGCGCCAGCACCTGCTTGAAGTTCATGGTGCCGTAGCGTTCCAACGCCTCATGCCAGCCGCGTACGGTGCCCGGCACGCCGACGGCCGCGCCGCTGGCGACCGCCTTTTCGAAATCGATCTCCTTGCCGCCCTCCAGGAAAACCGCCGGCGTGAAGGAGCTCGGCGCCGTCTCGCGGTGGTCGATCGTGATCACGCGCTTGTCCTTGGCCAGGTAGATCACCATGAAGCCGCCGCCGCCGATGCCGCAGCTGAAGGGATCGGTCACGCCCAGCGTCGCCGCGGCGGCCACGGCCGCATCGACCGCGTTGCCGCCTTTGTTCAGGATCGCGAGCGCCGACTGCGAGGCTTTTTCGCTGATGGTGGCCACTGCGCCGCCGCTGCCGGTGGCGACGGGTGTCTTGGCGAGCGCCAGCGGCGCGTGCAGGATGATGGAGAGGGTGAGGGTGCAGGTGAGGGCGGTCGTGGATCGGGTCATGTGGACTGGTCGGGTTGGGAAGGAAGGATGGAGAAGGTAGCGCGGTAATCGATGGCTGCGCCTTGTGGCGGGGCTGGCGGGATCGTGTCCGCGTCGAGCACGATGCGGCGTCCGCCCAGCGTGGCGGGAGCGGCTTCGAGCTGTGCGGGCGAGAGCGTGAAGGTTTCAGGCGCTGCGTCGCCGCGCCGGATGCTGAAGCGGTAGCTCAGCTTGCCGGCCCAGATGCACTGCACGCCGGGTGGGCAACGGCTGTCCTCGACCGCATCGAAAGTCACGGTGACGCCGCGTGCGACGAGCACGCTGGCGCCGCGCGCGAGCGTGAACGGACCGGCAGGATGAGGCGCTGCCGACGTGGCGCACGCGACGATGACGGCGCAGGCAAAGGGCATGGCAAGCAGGTGGCGCATTCGATGGCAGGTCGTGGCGACAGCTGCAGCATAACAAAAACGCCACAGCAGGTGCGCTATCGAGGGCGTCATACAGCCGTCATATTCGCCGACTAGACTGCGCTCGTCACTTCAACAACGAGCCCTTCGGAGCCAAGAGAAAATGAAAATGAAGCACATGTTCAAAACGATGATCGCAGGTGCCGCAGCTGCGTTTGCGATGTCCTCTTCCTTTGCCGCCGACGTCACCGGCGCAGGCGCGACCTTCCCGTACCCGATCTACGCCAAGTGGGCCGAGATGTACAAGGCCGCCACCGGCACCGGCATGAACTACCAGTCGGTCGGCTCGGGCGCGGGCATCAAGCAGATCAAGGCCAAGACCGTCGACTTCGGCGCTTCGGACATGCCGCTGAAAGCCGCCGAACTCGATGAAGCCGGCCTGATGCAGTTCCCGGCCATCATGGGCGGCGTGGTCGCCGTCGTGAACGTGGAAGGCGTGGCTCCGGGCCAGCTGAAATTGACCGGCCCGGTCCTGGCCGACATCTACCTCGGCAAGATCACCAAGTGGAACGCGCAGGAAATCGCCGCCCTGAACCCCGGCGTGAAGCTCCCAAGCGACGACATCACCGTCGTGCACCGCGCCGACAGCTCGGGCACTTCCTTCCTGTTCACCGACTACCTGTCGAAGACGAATCCGGAATTCCAGCAGAAGATCGGCGCCGGCACGGCCGTGAAATGGGCAACCGGCGTGGGCGGCAAGGGCAACGAAGGCGTCGCCGCCAACGTCCAGCGCATCAAGGGTTCGATCGGCTACGTCGAGTGGGCCTACGCCAAGAAGAACAAGCTGTCGCACACCCAGCTGAAGAACAAGGACGGCCAGTACCTGCAGCCGGACGACGAGAATTTCAAGGCCGCCGCCGCCAGCGCCGAGTGGACCAAGACCCCGGGCTTCGCCGTGGTCCTGACCGACACCGCCGGCAAGAACAGCTGGCCGATCACGGGCGTCTCCTACATCCTGATGCACCGTTCGCAAGCGGACGCCGCCAAGGGTAAAGAGGTCGTGAAGTTCTTCGACTACGCCTACAAGAACGGCACCGCCGCTGCCGCCGAGCTGGACTACGTGCCGATGCCGGCATCGGTCGTCAAGCTGGTGCAGGGCGCCTGGAAAGCCCAGCTGAAAGATGCCTCCGGCGCGGCGATTTATTAAATGTAAGCGGGCACTGCCCGCACTAAACGGTAAAAGTAGGGTTGGCGGCGGTCTTCACAGGGACCGCCGCTTTTTTTTGCGCCTTCGCTCCTCCCGTCGCGCGCATGCGCTATAGTCATCTTGACAGCATTGAATCGTGCATCCTTCATGAAGAAAGGGTGATGTGATGAAAAACCCTCTGCAGAGACTATGCATTGCGTGTTGCTCTGCCGGTCTGGCGGCGCTGGCCCTGCCGGCCGCAGCTCAGGCCTCCTGGACAGCATTGCAGCAGTCCCATTTCCCCGGCAAGACACTGGAAGCGGCGCCGTTCATCCACCTGACGGCGCCTTCTCGCGCGCCCAGCGGCGAGCAGGTGCCGTTTGCCTTCAGCATCGATCATCCGATGACGGCGCAGCAGCACATCAAGTCGGTCACCGTCTTCGTCGACGAAAACCCGGTCCCGCTGACCGCGGTGTTTCACTTCAATCCCCAGAGCGGCAAGGCGGAAATTTCCACCAGAATCCGGTTTGAATCCGATTCCCCGGTCCACGTCGTCGCCGAAACCAACGATGGGCGCCTGTATGTGAATGCCGCCACTGTGCGCGCGTCCGGCGGTTGCGGCGGTCCCGTCAATGGCGACAATCCGGCGGCGCTGGCGGCCGCCGGCAAGATGAAGCTGGCGCTCGACGGGCCTTTCAAAAAGGGCAGCGTCAACCAGGCCAGGCTCCTGATCAAGCATCCGATGTACACCGGCTTGCAGCGCGACCTGCGCACGAACGGATTCCGGCCCGCCTTTTTCATCGACAAGATCGAAGTCAGCTATAACGGCAAGCCCGTGATGACGGCGGACACGGCCATCGGCATCAGCGAAGACCCGTTCATCCAGTTCGGCTTCGTTGCCGACCAGCCCGGCTCCCTGCAGGTGCGCATCCGCGACAATGCAGGCACTACGTTCCGCCAGTCGCTCGAGGTCGGTGGTTAGATGCGGCGCCTGCTCTGGCTGCTGCTCGCTGCCGTTGCCGCGCAGGTAGGCGCCGCGCCCTTGCGCCTCGAGCAGGTGGCGCCGGGCGTGTACGTGCACATCGGGCAGCACAAGGATTTCGAGGAAGGCTACGACGGCGACATCGCCAACATCGGCTTCGTCGTCGGCCGTGACGGGGTGGCAGTCATCGATACCGGCGGCTCGTATGCGGTCGGCATGGCCCTCAAGGAAGCGCTGCGCACCATCACCCGGCTGCCGATCCGCTACGTGATCAATACGCATGTGCACCCGGACCACGTGTTCGGCAACGCCGCGTTCGTGGAAGACAGTCCCCGTTTCATCGGCCATGCCAAGCTGCGCGAGGCGATGGCGCTGCGCGGCGACGGCTACCTGCGCAAGCTGACGAAGCAGCTCGGCAGCGCCGCTGTCAACAGCAGGCTGGTCGCGCCCGGCGAGACCGTGCAGGACCGATTGAGTCTCGACCTGGGCGGGCGCAAGCTGGAGTTGCGGGCTTGGCCGAACGCGCATACGAACAACGACCTGAGCGTGTTCGATGCCACGAGCGGCACGCTGTGGACGGGAGATTTGCTGTTCATCGAGCGCACGCCGTCCATCGATGGCGACGTCAAGGGCTGGCTCGCGGCGATGGATGCACTGGACAAGCTGCCGGCTGCCGCGACCATCCCGGGACATGGTCCCGTCACGCGCGACAAGCACCAGGCCCTGGCGCGGCAGCGCGCCTACCTCGACGCCTTGCTGCGCGACGTACGCGCCAGCATTCGCCAGGGTAGCGGCATGCTGGAAGCGATGGAGACGGCAGCGAGCTCCGAGCGCGGGCACTGGCAGCTGTTCGACGTCGTCAACCGGCGCAACGTCAACGCGCTGTATCCGGCCCTGGAATGGGAGTGACATGATGCGCAGGCGCGAGTTTCTGCAATGGGCACTGGCAGGATCGGCATGGCCGATCGCCGCCGCGGCCGGCAAGCGCGGCAGGGCGTCGGCGGGGCGCGTCGTGGTCGTCGGCGCCGGCTATGGGGGCGCGACCGCGGCCAAGTACGTCAGAATACTGAGCGGCGGACGCATCGAAGTCGTGCTGGTCGATCGGAATGCCGCCTTCATCTCCTGCCCGGTTAGCAACCGCGTGCTGGCCGGGCAGAAGACGCTGGCGCAGCTCAGCTTCGGCTACGACGCCTTGCAGCGGCACCATGGCATCCGATTCAGGCGCGGCGGCGTAACGGCCATCGACGCGGACAAGTCGCGCATTCATGTGGCAGGCGAAAAGCTGGCCTATGACCGGCTGATCGTGGCCCCAGGCATCGACTTCATCTACGATGCCTTTCCCATGCTGGCCGGCGCGCAGGAGCAGATTCCCCATGCGTGGAAGGCGGGGCCGCAAACGCGCAATCTGCAGAGGCAACTGATCGCCATGCCGAACGGCGGCGTCTTCACCATCGTGGTGCCGCCGCAGCCCTATCGTTGCCCGCCCGCGCCCTATGAGCGCGCCTGCCAGGCCGCGTTCTACCTGAAAACGCACAAGCCGCGCTCGAAGGTCGTGGTACTCGACGCCAATCCTGTCATCACCTCGAAGCGCGCGCTGTTCGAACGGGCCTGGCGCGAGCTGTATCCAGGCATGATCGAGTACCTGCCGGGCAGCGAGCTGCAGCAGGTCGACGTGGCCACGAAGACCGTCAGGACCGCCTTCGATACCGTGAAGTCGGACGTGCTGAACGTCATCCCGCCCCAGCGCGCGGGCCGGATTGCGCCGGACGCCGGCCTGGCCAATAGCGAGGGCCGCTGGTGCGAGGTCGACTTCCTCAGCTACGAGTCCATGGTCCTGCCGCGCGTGCACGTGATCGGCGACGCCATCGAATCCGGCCTGCCCAAGTCCGCACACATGGCCAATGCGCAGGCCAGGATCTGCGCGCGTGCCGTCGTCGACCTGATGCTGGGCGGCGCGCCCGATCCTGCACCGGCCTTTGCCAACACCTGCTACAGCTTTATCGACGACAGGCAGGCGATGCACATCTCGACGCTGTATCGCTACGATGCGGCAAAGAAGAGCATGCAGGCGGAAGGGCCCGGCATCCTGTCGGACCATGCGTCGGCACAGGAGGGACACGATGCCGATGCCTGGGCGAAGCAGATCTGGGGCGACGTATTGTCCTGACGGTGTGTCGTCTTCCCGAGACATCTCGCCGGATGCCACGCTCCCGGATGAGGACGGCGCCGCTTTTTCTCCACAGCGCGCATCCCGAATGTTATTGTTGCTCTAACAAAACTAATTACACAGAGCACTCGTGAAACGTAAATTTCTGTACACCGTGGCCGGCGTTGCCGCACTTGCCGGCGCGGCCGGGGGCAGCCTGATCGTCGGTACCCGCTCCGCTCCGCCCGCTCCCGTCCCGGTCGCCGCCCCGGCCGCCCCGGCGCTGGACACGAGCGCCGTCTCGGCCGACATGCAATCGCTGCTGGCCGCCTACCGCAAGATCATCGTCCTGACCCAGGACGAGGCCGCGCTCTCGAACGACGAAAAGGCGCAGGCGAACCGCGTCGGCCAGCAGCTGTTCCACGAAAACCAGGAGCGCATCGCCAAACTCGACGAGTCGATCGCCCGGCTGCTGGCCTCGAACAGCCCGGCGCGCTTCGACGCCATCGGCAAGCTGCTCGATTACGTGGAGTCGGGAGAAGGGCTGTACGATGCCGACCGCCTGGCCTTCCGCGAGGTGATGGCTTCCCTGCTGGCGCAGGTGGCGAAGGACTCCTCGCTGCCGGCCATCAAGCTGCACAAGCGCGTCTCGGAAGACCTCGATGCACTGGCCGAGATCGAGCGCAACTACGAGAAGGAGATCCGCGCCGTCTTCGGGCGTTTCGAATCGCGCGCAATCGACCTCAAGCGCGAGAAGTGGGAGAGCTATGTCGCCTACCTGAAGACCATCTACCAGCGCGAGCGCATCCTCAAGGATTACGGCGTGGTGCTGCCGTATCCGTCCAAGCCGGAGCCGGCCGCGCCTGCACAGGCCGGCCGCGAGGAAGCCGAAATCTTCGGCAAGACGCTGCCGAAGAAGACCATCGTGCTGACCTTCGACGACGGCCCGCACCGCCGCTACAGCGAGGAGATCGCCGCGATCCTCAAGCAGTACAACGCGCCCGCCATCTTCTTCAGCGTCGGCCGCAACATCGGTTCGCTCGACGCCCAGGGCAAGACCCAACTGAATGGCGGCGCCCAGGTCAGCCGGCGCCTGAAGCAGGCCGGCTATGTGCTGGCGAATCACAGCTTCTCGCACGCCCAGCTGTCGAAGCAGAGCGGCGACAATCTGAAAGCCGAGATCCTGAATACCGACGCGCTGCTGAAAGCGGTCGACCCCGAGCGCTCGGCCCTGTTCCGCTTTCCCTACGGCGCGCGCAACAAGGAAGGCATGCAGGCGCTGGACAATGCGCACCTGAAGTCGGTCATGTGGAACATCGATTCGCTCGACTGGGCCGATCCGGTGCCTTCGTCGATTGCGGACCGCGTGCTGCGCACCGTCGACAAGGAAGGGCGCGGCATCATCCTGTTCCACGACATCCACGAACGCACCGTCAAGGCGCTGCCGGCCATCCTCGACCGCCTGACAGCCGAGGGCTACCAGTTCGCAGGATGGGACGGCCAGGCCTTCAAGACAGCAGGCACGGCCGCGCCGGCTGCGGTGCCGCGCGCGGCCGCGACCGGCTATGCCAACTCCTGGGCGATCGTGGTCGGCATCGACAAGTACCAGAAGTGGCCGCAGCTGCAGTATGCCGTGCGCGACGCCGAGGGCGTGGGCCAGATGCTGGTACAGAAATTCGGCTTCGCGCCGGAGCGCGTGCTCACCCTGAAGAACGAGCAGGCGACGCGCACCGGCATCCTGGCCGCCTTCCACGACCGCCTGGCCCACGGCAACCTGCAGCCGAACGACCGCATCTTCGTCTTCTTCGCCGGCCATGGCGCGACCCGAAAACTCAGTTCCGGGCGCGACCTCGGCTACATCGTTCCCTACGATGCCGACCCCGATAAACTGGCCACCGATGCGATCCCGATGACGGAAATCCAGAACATCGCCGAGAGCCTGCCGGCCAAGCACGCGCTGTTCGTGATGGACGCCTGCTACAGCGGCCTGGGCCTGACGCGCGGCGCCGCGAACGCAGCCTTCCTGCGCGATAACGCGCGCCGCCTCGGGCGCCAGATGCTGACCGCCGGCGGCACCGACCAGCTGGTGTCCGACGGCGGCCCGAACGGCCACTCGGTCTTCACCTGGACCCTGCTGCAGGCGCTCGGCGGCAAGGGCGACCTGAACGGCGACGGCCTGATCACGGGCACCGAACTGGCGGCCTATGTGGCGCCGGCCGTGTCCAGCGTCTCGCAGCAGACGCCGGCCTTCGGCAGCCTGCCGGGTTCGGAAGGGGGCGAGTTCGTGTTCGAACTGCCTGAGGAAAGCGAGTTCCTGAATACCGCGACCACGCAATTGTCGAACGATGCGATCGCGCTGAATACGAAGCTCGACGCCCAGGCTTCGGCGCCGGCGGCGTCGGTGGTCGTCAAGGACCTGCAGGGTAATGAAACCCGCCTGACGGCGCCGGCCGCGATTCCCGTGTCGGACCGCCAGAAGGCCCAGCGCGCGAACGACCAGGGACTGCTGCTGTACAAGGAAAAGCAGTATGCGCAGGCGGAGGCGCAATTCACCGAGGCGCTGAAACTGCGGCCCGGGTTTGCGCTGGCGGCGAACAATCTCGGTTTCGTGTTTTACAAGCAGGAGAAGTATGCCGAGGCGGCGAGGTGGTTCGAGAACGCGGTCAAGATGGACCCGTCGCGGGCAATCGCGTACATGAATCTGGGGGATGCCTACTTCAAGGCGGGGGACAAGGCGAAGGCGAAGGGGGCGTATAAAACTTACCTGGAGCTGTCGCCGAATGGGTCGGGGGCGGGGTATGCGAAGCAGCAGATGGAGAAGACGTGATTGTTGCAGCCGCCGCGGGGTGATCGACCGGCGTAACGCGGGCATGCCCGCCCTACGGTGCACCGCCGTCCCGAATTCTATCGTTGGCCGTCGTGTAACGTAGGGCGGGCATGCCCGCGTTCACCGTCCGCCACCACGCGGCTCAACTCATGTACCGTTCAAATTCAACACATTCCCATCCGGATCCTTCAACCACGCCGCCTTCATGCCCTCGGCGACGTGGATATCGCCCTCCTGCCGCATCCCCGGCAAATCGTAATGCTCGAAGCGCACGCCCTTGGCGGCAAGCGCGGCAACAACGGCTTCGAGCCGGTCGCCGAGATCCCAGGTGACGGACGTCGCCTTGTTGGTTCCCCCATACGCCGACTGATAAACCTGCACCCGCGCGGCGCCGCTGCGGTAGGTGAGGAAATCCGGGTAGTGGCTGCGCCCGCTGTCTTCCTCGAGCCCCAGCACCTCGCCGTAGAATGTGCGTGCAGCAGCGATATCGCGTACGCCGACCGTCGCGATCGCATCCGTGTTTGCCAGCATGTCCGCCTCCATGGGTGAGAATCGATACGCTACCCCCATCCTGTCGGGTACAGCGCGCGCTTGCCGGGCAAAAAAAAGCGGCCCTCGCAGGGCCGCTGTGTCTTGCTACATGCCTGGCGCCTTACACGTACGCCGCCAGCGCACCTTTCATCTTCTTCAAAGCCGCCGACTCGATCTGGCGAATCCGCTCGGCCGAGACGCCGAACTCTTCGGCCAGCGTGTGCAGGGTCGCACCCGAACCGTCGTCATTGGCCAGCCAGCGCGCTTCGACGATGCGGCGCGAGCGTGGGTCGAGCTTGCCCAGCGCCGTTTCCAGGCCTTCGCTCTGCAGGCGCGTGACCTGCTCGGCTTCCAGCACCTTGGTCGGCTCCTGCTGGTCGGACGACAGGTAGGCGATCGGCGAGAACTTGTCGTCTTCGTCGTCGGTCGGCGCTTCCAGGGCGATGTCGCGGCCCGAGAGGCGGGTTTCCATCTCGATCACTTCCTCGCGCTTGACGTCGAGCATCTTCGCCAGGTCGTCGACCTGGGTCGGGGTCATCGCGTCCAGGCCGGTCTTGTTGCTGCGCAGGTTGAAGAACAGCTTGCGCTGGGCCTTGGTCGTGGCGACCTTCACCAGGCGCCAGTTCTTGAGGATGTACTCGTGCATCTCGGCCTTGATCCAGTGCATCGCGTACGACACCAGGCGCACGCCCTGGTTCGGGTCGAAACGCTTCACGGCCTTCATCAGGCCGATGTTGCCTTCCTGGATCAGGTCGGCGTGCGGCAGCCCGTAGCCGAGGTAGCCGCGCGCGATCGACACCACCAGGCGCAGGTGCGAGAGCACCAGCTTTTGCGCGGCGTCGAGATCGTTCGCTTCCCGCAGGCGCTTTGCCAGCGAAACCTCTTCCTCGTGGCTCAACATCGGCAGGCGGTTGACGGCGGAAATATACGCGTCGATGTTACCGAGATTGCCGGTGAAGCCGAGGTTCAGGGCACGGCTGCTGGTCGGAACCAATGCGGATTGTGCGGACATCATGTTTTTCCTCGTAGAATAATCTTTGCTGCATCGGCCGGTCAGCGGGACATCCCGGAGCCGGTTGCACGCTGTTGTTTCGATGCGTGCCCAATGCGGATCAGACCTTGTTTACCTTCTCTTGAGCACATATATTAGCACTCTCCATGTGAGAGTGCTAGCGACCCCCGGGCTTCTGCGGGTCGTTTAAGTTTCATCAAAGTATTTCTCTACGGTATCGAAAAAATGGCTGATTTACTGTAGAGCAGAACCCTGCATAACTGTTGAGATAGATTAAATGTACTGGGCTTGCGTGTGCTGTCAGGACTCAGGTTACGGGCGCGGGACCGGCATTTTCTGTTAATTGGCGCACCGAGAAAAGGCATCCAGAGCGGCTTGCGCATCTGTCTGGCGCGGCAACGGCATGCGCGCCTACAAGCCGGGGCGTGAAAATTCGCATGGCGGCACCATATCCGGATGCCCGGGCGCCAAATGAAAAAGGGCGACAAGGACTGGCCCTGTCACCCTTTTATTAAGCAAAAAACAATGCTTAGCGCATGCGCGCCAGGTGTCGTTGCACTGAGAGCAAGGCGCCGGTCAAGCCAAGGCCGGCGCTGATCGCCAGCAAACCCGCAGCTTCCAGGGGACCCAATGGTGCCAGCTGGAATTCCGAGGCGTACAGCCTTGCGAATTCGGCAATCGCACTGTTCAGCGGATTCAGGGCCAGCATTACCGCGCCCAGGGCGACGGCGCCGGCGCACAGGCCGAGCAGGGCGCCCGTGTAATAGAAGGGACGGTGGATGAAATTATCGGTCGCGCCCAGCAGCTTGGACACGGCAATTTCCTCGCGCTGGGTCAGGACCTGCAGGCGGATCGTATTGAACACCACCGCGATCACCACCGCGCCCAGCGTGATTGCCAGCAGCAGCAGCGCCAGGCGCAGGATGCCGAGCAGGGCGGCCAGGCGTTTCACCCAGGCCGAATCGACCTGCACGGTATCGACCCGGGGCAGGGCGCCCATCTGCTCGACGATGCCGTCGATGCGCGCGGCCTCGGAGGTGCTGTTGAAACCTTCCAGCTTCATCACATAGCTGTCGGGCAGCGGGTTCTCGCCCAGGGTGTCGAGGGCGGCGGACAGGCCGCTGCGGTCTTTCAAATCGTCGAGTGCCTTTTCGCGTGGCACGAACACGATTTTCGCGTTGCTGCCCTGCAGGATCTGGCGCAGCTGCGGCTCCAGCCCCTGGGCGTCCTCGCGCGTCGCGCCGGGATTGAGGAACAGGCTCACTTCCGGATCGACCGACAACTGCTCCGACATCGGGCGCACATTGTCGAGCAGGGTGATGCCGGCGAAGGGGAGCGCGAGCGCGACCGCGACGACCAGCACGTTGAACAGGAAACTGCCCGGCGCCTTGCGCAGGGTAGCCAGGGCCGCGCCGAGCGCGAACTGGTGCTGGCGGATCCACGGGCTCATGCCGCACCTCCCACGTTGCCGGCAGAAACCAGCTCGCCGTGCTCGAGACGGATCACGCGCGCCGCGCCGTCGAGCACCTGCTCGTCGTGGGTCGAGATCAGGCAGGTCACGCCGACCGAATTAAAAGCGCGCAAGGCGTCGAGCACCTTGTCGGCCGCCACGCGGTCGAGATTCGCCGTCGGTTCGTCCGCCAGGATGATCTGCGGCCGGTTGACGATGGCGCGCGCGATCGCCACGCGCTGCTGCTCGCCGCCCGACAGTTCGAGCGCCTGGGCCTTGGCGCGGTCGAGCAGGCCGACCTTGTCGAGCGCGGCGCGGGCGCGCTGCTCGGCGCCGGCCTTGGGCGCACCCGTCACCAGCAGCGGCAGCATGACGTTGGCCAGGATGTTGCGGTCGTTCAGCAGGCGTTGGTGCTGGAAGATCAGGCCGAGCTTGCGGCGCAGGAAGGGGATGCCGGGTTTGCCCAGCTTGCCGATGTCCTGGCCGAACACGACCACGCGTCCGCTGCTGGGACGCTCGATGGCGGCGATCATCTTCATCAGCGTCGACTTGCCGGCGCCCGAAGGACCGGCCAGGTAGACCAGCTCGCCCTTGTTGATGTTGAGGGACACCTCGCGCAAGGCGGTGGCGTCGGCGGAATAGCGTTTCGAGACGGAGTGGAATTCGATCATCGAGGATTATCCCAGCAGCGCTTCAACGAACTCTTCTGCATTGAAAGGCTGCAGGTCGTCCAGCTTCTCGCCCACGCCGATGAAGTACACGGGCACCGGACGCGTGCGTGCGATCGCCGCCAGCACGCCGCCCTTGGCGGTGCCGTCGAGCTTGGTGATGACGAGACCGGTCAGCTGCAGCGCATCGTCGAAGGCTTTTACTTGCGCGAGCGCGTTCTGGCCGGTATTGCCGTCGATCACGAGCAGGGTCTCGTGCGGGGCGCCGTCCATGCCCTTGCCGATCACGCGCTTGATCTTTTTCAGCTCTTCCATCAAGTGCAGCTGGGTCGGCAGGCGGCCGGCGGTATCGACCATGACGACGTCCGTGCCGCGCGCCTTGCCCGACTGCACGGCGTCGTAGGCGACGGCGGCCGGATCGCCCGAAGCCTGCGAGATCACGGTGACGTTGTTGCGCTGGCCCCAGACCATCAATTGTTCGCGCGCGGCGGCGCGGAAGGTGTCGCCGGCGGCCAGCAGCACGGATTGATCGGAGCGCTGCATGTGCTTGGCGAGCTTGCCGATGGTAGTGGTTTTGCCGGCGCCGTTGACGCCGGAAATCATCATCACCAGCGGCTCGTGGCGGCCCAGTTCCAGCGGCTTCTGCAGGGGCTGGAGCATCTCGATCATCAATTCCTTCAGCGCCGTTTTCACAGCGGCGGCGTCGAGCAGCTTGTCTTCCTTGACCTTGCGGCGCAGGTTGTCGAGCAGGAACTGGGTGGCGTCCATGCCGGCGTCCGACATCAGCAGGGCGGATTCGAGTTCCTCGTACAGGTCTTCGTCGATGCGGGCGCCGACGAACAGCAGGGACAGGTTGCTCGAGGTCTTGGACAGGCCGGCCTTCAGGCGCGCCATCCAGGATTTTTTCTTCTCCGCTTCGGTCGTGGGACGCTCGGCGGTTTCTTCGATGAACAGCTCGGCTTCAGGCAGGCCCTGGGTTACCGGCTCGGGCGCCAGTGCGGCCGGGGCCGGTGTGGGTACAGGCGCCGGGGTGGGCGCAGGGGCGGGCGCCGGCACAACCTCGGCCGGCGTGTCGGCTTTTTTTCTTTTAAAGAAACTAAACATGGATAGCGTGGGTGGAGGTGGTGCATGCACATGCCGGGACTTCTTCACCGGCACGACGAAAAGGGTCGCGCGTATTTTACCAGAGGGACGTACTGACGAATCGGCAACGAATTGGGGCAGGGCGCAGCCTGTCAATATGCGCAAACGCGACAGTTCGGCTGCCCTGTCCGCATGAGTCAAGCGACCTGACGCGGTCGAATCGTGCGCCCCAGCCTGGTTTTGCGAACAGGTCTACAGTAAGAACTCATCAAAAAGGAGGGAATGCCATGACACGCTTGCGCAGTGCTGTCGCCTGGTTGTTCATCATTCTCGTTGCGCTGTTCCTGACGCAGCCCGCGGTGGAGCAGCGCAGCGTGTTCGATGGGCCCTTGCCGCTGCCCGCCGAACTCGAACCGCTACTTCCCAGTTAGCGCTTGCGGGTCCACCAGTTACCCTTCTTCTCGGGCACCAGCGGCACCAGGCGCCAGGCGCCGTAGGGATTGTTGAACAGCGATCCATCGCCGTAATCGATGGCTTCCGTTCGTTCGACCCGGTACACCGGCTTGCCCTCGCTGACCGAGAAGGTGTGGCCATCTTCGAACTGGGGCGCATGTTCGAGCAGGTAGCGCGTGAAGAAGCGCAGCATGTCGGCGGCCTGCGTCTTGTCGCCGCCGCTGGTGATCGCTTCCGGCAAGCCGAAATTGTGCATGCCGCAGGAATACACCTCGGCGCCGGCCACGTACACCACCAGCGCGCGGTGGGCCGTCAATTGGTCGAGCTGTTCGCACATGTCGATCCAGTAGGCCGGGGCGTGGGCGATGCCGGTGCTGTCGACCTTCACGCCCAGGCCGCCGCTGTCGACCAGGGCGGCGCCGGCGCGCATCATGGCGTCCGCCGCCTCGCGCGATCCGCCCGGCCCGACCAGGTAGGCGACCGAGCGGTGGTCCTCGATGTCGGCCATCGCGATGGTGGTGGCCCAGTGCGGCCCGGCCTTGCGGAAGTCGTCGGCCAGATCCGAATCGGCGCGCTGCAGCACGAGCTCGCAGGCGAAGCCGGTCTCGCTGTCGCGCAGCACGTTGCCGGCAAGGGAATAGCCGATGGCGCTGAGGGCGATCTCGTCGGCCAGGACGCTGCTGCCTCCCCATGGACCGGGAATGCACAGGACCAGTTCCGGGATGGTGCTCACTGCTTGTCTCCTTGTTATCGTTCCGGCTGCCTGCCGTGTTTGACGTCCCTGTCGAGCAGCATAGCCGGTTCGGCGCAAGACTGCTTTTTGCAATCGAAGCGTGTGCGGGGGCATGCAGCTTACATACCCGCGAAGGCAGGACTTGACCCGCTGCCCCGCTGGCGGGATCATGGACAGATGAGCACACCGCTGGAACAACGCCGTGCCTTTCTTCGCCTGCCGCTCGGGGTAGCGATGCTGCTTGCCTTGCCAGGGTCCGCTTTCGCCCAGCCGTCCGCCGGGGCCGCCTTGCGCACGGTGCGCCTGACTGTCGCCGGTCATCCGTCCCTTGCGGAAAACGTGATCTGGCAAAAGCAGCCGCAGCAGGACGGCGCCATCGTGATCGGCCTGGAGTCCGATCTGTACGCCATCATCGCGGGCGATCCGAAGGCGGTGCTGTTATTGGATGTCGAAGCAACCCAGCCGGGGGCGCGCGTCAGCGTCCGGCAGCGTTCCGTGAGCTTCCTGAACCTCAGCGAGGAGGGGCCGCATATCGACGTGCCGGGCACCGATGTACGCAGCGGCTGGACTGTGCTGGGAGCCGCGGCGGCCGGCCGTTTTCGCGTCCTGGAAACAGTCGATCAGCCCGTCAAACTGGATCGCAGGCATCTCGCCAGGGTGCTCGCAAGCGAGCCGAGCTGGCTGAAGCTGGCGCAGGCCTGCCGTGGTCCGAACGAGGGCGCCTGCTATACGGTGACCGATCCCGAATTCGAGATCACCGTCACCGCAGCCGATGGCAGGACCACGCGCAGCATCGTGTGCGTGTTCAAGCCTACCGGCTGCTGAGTTTCAACCCACCTTCGCCGCCTGCGCGGCCTTGCGCATCGCCTCCAAAGTCAGGTTCGGCGTGATCAGGTTGCCGTCGTAGCGCAGCTCGATCACGGCCGGAAGGTTCTTGCCCTTCGTGTACTCGAGTGCCCGCGCCAGGGCGGGTGCGAAGTCGGCCGTCTTCTCGACCACTTCGCCATGGCCGCCATAGGCCTGCGCCAGCGCCGCGAAGTCCGGGTTGTGCAGGGTCGTGCCCGACACGCGGCCTGGATAGGTCTTTTCCTGGTGCATGCGGATGGTGCCGAACATGCTGTTGTTGAAGACGACGATGATGACGCCGGCCTTGTACTGCACCGCGGTCGCCAGTTCCTGGCCGGTCATCATGAATTCGCCGTCGCCGGCAAAGGTGACGACGGTGCGCTGCGGATCGACGATTTTCGCGGCGATCCCCGACGGCACCGCATAGCCCATCGCGCCGTTGGTCGGCGCCAGCTGGGTACGCATGGCGCCGTAGCGGTAGAAGCGGTGCGCCCAGGAAGCGTAGTTGCCGGCACCGTTCGTGATGATGGCGTCGCGCGGCAGCACGGCCATCATGTCCTGCACCACTTGCCAGAGGTCGAGCGGGGCCTGGCCGTCCTTGAAGATCGGCGGCTGCTGCTGGAAAGCGGCGAGATCGGCCTTGGCTTCGGCGACCGTGTGGCGCCAGGCGCTGGCGTCGACCGGTTCCATCGCGGCCAGCATCGACGTGATCTGCGGCGCGCCGCTGGCGATCATCAGCTCGGCCTGGTAGACGCTGCCCAGCTCCTCGGGATCGTTATGGATGTGGACCAGGCGCTGCTTCGGCACCGGCGAATCGAGCAGGGTATAGCCGCCGGTCGTCATCTCGCCCAGGCGCGGGCCGATCGCGATCACCAGGTCGGCATCTTTCACGCGCGCGGCCAGCTTCGGGTTGATGCCGATGCCGACGTCGCCGATGTAGTGCGGATGCGCATTGTCCATCAAATCCTGGAAGCGGAAGGTGCAGGCCACCGGCAGCATGTTCGCTTCGGCAAAGGCTTGCAGGTCGGCGCAGGCCTGCGCGTTCCAGGTGCCGCCCCCTAACAGGACGACGGGACGCTGCGCTTCGGCCAGCATGCCGCGCAGCGTGTCGATCTGGGCCTGCGAAGGGGCGGCCTGCACCGGCTGGTAGCGGCGCGTGTCGGCCACTTGCGCGGTGTCGACCAGCATGTCTTCCGGCAGCGCCAGCACGACGGGGCCCGGACGGCCGCTGGTGGCGATTTGAAAAGCGCGCGCGATGTATTCGGGCATGCGGTCGGCGCGGTCGATCTGCGCCACCCACTTCGCCATCTGGCCGTACATGCGGCGGTAGTCGATTTCCTGGAAGGCTTCGCGGTCGACGAAGTCGTTGCCGACCTGGCCGATGAACAGGATCATCGGCGTGGAATCCTGGTAAGCGGTGTGCACGCCGATCGACGCATTGGTCGCGCCCGGACCGCGGGTGACGAAGCAGATGCCGGGCTTGCCGGTCAGTTTGCCGTAGGCCTCGGCCATGAAGGCCGCGCCCCCTTCCTGACGATTGATGACGAAGCGGATATCGGAATCGTGCAGGGCGTCGAGCACGTCGAGATAGCTTTCGCCGGGCACGCCAAAGGCGGTGTCGACGCCGTGGACATGCAGTGCATCGACCAGGATCTGGCCGCCGGTGCGGGAAGGGTGCGTCATGTGTCGGTCATCCTCAAAGATTGGGCATCGTGGCATTCTATGCAATCGTCGCGGCCCGGACTATTCAAATGGCGACACCGATTTTCAGAAATGGCGGCGCCCACCCCCATCGGGTACAATGGCGCCCGTGAAGCAGGCCAGACAGCCGCTGGCTGGTACCTCGGTACCGGCGGGAGGAAGGTCCGGACTACACAGAGCGGGGTGACGGTTAACGGCCGTCCGCCGAAAGCCTCTGGTGCAAGCCAGGGGTATAAGGCGAGGAATAGGGCCACAGAGACGAGCGTATTAAGTTACGGTGAAACGCGGTAACCTCCACTCGGAGCAATTCCAAATAGGCACGCGTTGATGTTGCTCGCGGAGCGTGCGGGTAGGAAGCTTGAGCGCCGGAGTAATTCGGCGCCTAGAGGAATGGCTGTCATAGGGGCGTCCCGCAAGGGAGACCACTACACAGAATCCGGCCTATCGGCCTGCTTTACACTGAATTCCAGGGGGACGCGTGCCTCAATACATCCTCGCACTCGACCAGGGAACGACCAGTTCCCGCGCCATCCTGTTCGATCGCCAGGGACAGGTCTTCGCCTGCGCCCAGCAGGAATATCCCCAGCATTTCCCGCAGCCCGGCTGGGTCGAGCACGACGCCCTCGACATCTGGGAAAGCCAGCTCGCCTGCGCACGCAAGGTGATTTCCGATAGCCGTGTACCCGCGTCGCAGATCGCCGCCATCGGTATCGCCAACCAGAGAGAGACAACCGTGGTCTGGGACCGGGCCACGGGCGAACCGGTCGCGCGCGCCATCGTCTGGCAGGACCGGCGCACCGCCGGCGCCTGCGACCGCCTGCGCGAAGCGGGGTATGCGCGCCAGATCAGCCGCAGCACCGGCCTGGAACTGGACGCCTATTTCTCCGCCACCAAACTGCAATGGCTGCTCGAGAACGTGCCCGATGCGCGCGAGCGCGCCCTGCGCGGCGAACTCTGCTTCGGCACCATCGACAGCTGGCTCGCCTATAAACTGTGCGGGCGCCACGTCACCGACGTCAGCAACGCCTCGCGCACGATGCTCTACAACATCCACACGATGCGCTGGGATCCGGCCTTGCTCGACCTGTTCGGCATCCCCGAGGCGATGCTGCCGGAAGTAGTGCGCAGCTCGGACCGGGTTGGCGTGGCGCGCGAGGAATGGTTCGGCCATCCGATTCCCCTGAGCGGCATCGCCGGCGACCAGCAGGCCGCCACCTTCGGCCAGGCCTGCTACGACAAGGGCATGGTGAAAAATACCTACGGCACCGGCTGCTTCATGCTGATGCACTCGGGCTACGTGCCGCCGGTCTCGCGCAACCGCCTGCTGGCGACGGTCGGCTGGAAGATCGACGGCCGTACCGACTACATGCTGGAAGGCAGCGTCTTCATGGGCGGCGCCACCGTGCAATGGCTGCGCGACGGACTCGGCATCATCAAGGAGTCGAGCGAGGTCGAGGCGCTGGCGACCTCGGTGCCCGACAGTGGCGGGGTGATGCTGGTGCCGGCTTTCGTCGGCCTCGGCGCGCCGCACTGGGATCCGTATGCGCGCGGCACCATCGTCGGCATGACGCGCGGGACCTCGAAGGCGCATATCGCCCGCGCCGCCGTCGAGGCGATCGCCTACCAGAGCGCGGAACTGCTGGCGGCGATGCAGAAGGATGCCGCCTGCCCGGTGATGGAAGTCCGCGCCGACGGCGGCGCCGCGCGCAACGATTTATTGATGCAATTTCAGGCCGACCTGCTCGGCGTGCCGGTGGTGCGCCCGCTGGTGACCGAAACGACGGCGCTCGGTGCCGCCTATCTGGCCGGCCTGGCCGAAGGCTTCTGGAGCGGGCGCGAGGAAATCCAGGCGCTGTGGCGCGCCGAGCGCCGTTTCGAACCGGCGATGGCGCCCGAGCGGCGTGACGAACTGCGGGCACGCTGGGCGCGGGCGGTCGAGCATGCCAAGGGCTGGGTCGAGCACTGATGGCGTTTGCGATTCCTTCGGTCGGCGCCCCGGTCTACTTCGCCCTGTTCGCGATCGCGCTGCTGGCCTGCGGCGCCCCTCTGCTGGTGCTGCGCCGCGACGGCCCGGCGCGCACCGCCCGCAACATGGCGTTGGCGGCAGTCCTGATCCTCCCCCTGATGGGCGCCCTCGGGTTCACGATGTCGGACAACGAACTGCGGCTCGAGGGCGGCAAGCTCATGCTGCACGCGGCGCATTTCTACCGGCAGGAGCGGCCGCTGGCTGAGTTCGACCTGCCGCGGGCGCGCGCCGGCAGTCTGGACGCGATTCCCGAAGCGCATTTAGGCGTGCGCAGCAATGGCATCGGCCTGCCGGGGTATGCGGCAGGGCGCTTTGCGGGGCGGGGCGGGGCAGTGTTTGCGCTGCTGACGGACCGCAGCCGGGTGGTGTACCTGCCGGCCAGGACGGGGCCTTCGCTCCTGATCAGCGTAGAGCAGCCGGAGCGCTTCCTGGCGGCGCTGCGCGCTGCGCAAGCCAGGTAATACGCCGGCCGCTGCCGTACTTACGATTTCTCCACAATCTCCAGATCGAACTCGTCGACGCCGGCAACTTCCCCATGCACCCGGTCTCCCGGCTGCAGCGCACCCACGCCACCCGGCGTCCCCGTAAAGATCAGATCCCCCGGCGCCAGCGTCACGAGTCGCGACAGGTGGCTGATGATGTCCGCGATCGGCCAGATCATCTCGTTCAAACAGCCTTCCTGGCGCACTTCGCCGTTCACGGTAATGCGGATCGATGCATCCTCGGTCGGGTGACCGAAGGCGCTCACCGGGCGCAGCGGGCTGCAGGGTGCGGAAGCGTCGAAACCCTTGGCCATGTCCCACGGACGGCCCGTGTCTTTCGCGACCGATTGCAGGTCGCGCCGGGTCAGGTCGATGCCGACGCCGTAGCCCCACACCTTGGCCAGCGCCTCGTCGGCCGGGATGTCGGCGCCGCCCGAGCGCATGGCGACCACCAGTTCGATCTCGTGGTGCAGCTCCCTGGTCGCCGACGGATAGGGCAGGGCGCCTTCGGCCTGGACGACGGCGTCGGCCGGCTTCATGAAGAAGAAAGGCGGCTCGCGGTCCGGGTCGCTGCCCATCTCGCGGGCGTGGGTGGCGTAGTTGCGGCCGACGCAGAAGACGCGGCGGATGGGGAAGCGGGCGCTGCTGCCGAAGATGGCGAGGGAAGGCGTGGCGGGTGGCGTGATGGCGAAGTCGGTCATGAGGCTCTCTGGTTGACGATATGAGCTCATTCTAGCGTCGCCGCGCGTTTTGCGGCACTTCTAGAAACCGATGCGCCCCCGTCCCGCCACCGTGCGCACGCGCACGTCCTCGACCGTCACGTGCGCGCGCCCATCGGCGACCGCATAGCCCAGGCTGTCGAGCAGGGTCTTGCGCAGGTCGCGCGGAGCGACCGGGGCCAGCTTGTCGAGCACCGCATCGGGCAGGCGGGCGTCGAAGCCGGACAAATTCAGTTCCACCAGCAGCGCCGCATACATGCGCTGGGCGATGCCGGCGGCCTGTTCGGGCGTCGGCGCCGGCACTTCGTACACGGCCATCCGGTTCAATAGCGGCGCGGGAATGCCTTCGACCGAGTTGGCCGTCAGCACCCAGAAGATCTGGCTGGCGTCGATCTCGACGTCGATGAATTCGTCGCGGAAGGCGCGCGAGGTTTCCGGTTCCAGTAACTGGTAGAGGGCGGCCAGCGGGTCGGACTGCGAGGAGCCGGTCGCTTTTTCGACTTCGTCGAGCACGACGACCGGGTTGGCGTACTGGCCGCGCACGAGTTTTTCGGCGACCTTGCCGCACTTGGCGCCGCGCCAGCTGGCCGAGCTGCCGGTGATGACGAAGCCGGCGGAGAGGGCGTTCATGCTGATCAGTTCGCAGTCCGTGCCCATGGCGCGCGCCAGGCGCTTGGCGAAATGGGTTTTACCTACGCCGGGGCCGCCCAGCAACAGGATCGGCATCACATTGAAACCCTTGTTGCCGGCGTGGGCCAGGCGCAGGTAGCGCGCCAGGTCGTCGAGCACGGTGTCGAAGTTGGGACACTCCTCGAGCAAAGGGGAGAGGGCGTCGATCGAGGAAGGGGTGGTCACGAAACGCTCTGGGCCGGTTTCGAGCATGCGTTCATAAAACGCTTCGAGTTCCGGGGAGCGGCCGCGGCTGCGGTCAAGGGCATCCTGCACGTCGAGCAGGTCGTACACGGCGCGGGTGCGGGCAATGGTCAAGGTCACGTCTTTCTCCTTGCTATTACGACAAACGCCCAGCGGTGTCGCCACACTGCCGGGCGATGAGAAATGCTAACCCGTCCAGCATGAATTCGCAATTTTTTAGCTGTGCAGTGCGGACCTTGCGCGTTGCTGTCACCACAGCCGTAAAGACAGAATTTTTTTCTTAATTGCAACGATGCTGCCAGCTTGTCTAGATGAGGAACGACTTTCACTCATTAAGCTAAGTGCTTAATTTTCCGAGATATTTTTTCTTGAAGCTGTATGAGGGAACAGCGCTAAGTCCTTCATTTCATTAACAAAATCCGGATTTTTCCTACCGGAATTCGCTTGACCAGTAACAACGCTTCCTCTAAAGTGGGAAACAGTGTGAAAAAGTGCAGTTTTGTGGGAGAAGTTCAGGTCTCCCGGCGCGCAAAACAACTAAACTGATAACCCTCCAAAGCTAGGTAACTTACGTGTTTCAAGGCGCGTCTGCGATCAATCTCGATGCGAAGGGCCGGATGTCCATTCCGGCCAAGCATCGTGACGCCCTCGCGCTCCAATGCGAAGGCCGCCTCACGCTTACCCGCCACCCGCACGGCTGCCTCCTGTTCTTCCCGCGTCCCGTCTGGGAAACCCACCGCGACCAGATCGCGGCCTGGCCGATGTCCGCGCGCGCGTGGCAGCGCATTTTCCTTGGTAACGCCTGCGATGTCGAGATGGACACCGCCGGCCGCGTCCTGATTTCGCCCGAACTGCGCGCCGCCGTCGGCCTGGAAAAAGAAGTGATGATGCTCGGCATGGGCACCCACTTCGAGATCTGGGACGCCGCCAAGCTGGCCGCCGATGAAGCATCCGCCGTCGCCGGCGGCATGCCCGATGTACTTTCCAATTTCTCTTTCTGAGGCACGGATGACGATAGCCACTCCGGTGCCCGAGCTGCTGCATCGCACGGTACTGCTTGACGAAGCGGTCGATGCCCTCGACCTGGCCGGCCCGCGCGCCGACGGTATCTATATAGATGGCACCTTCGGCCGCGGCGGCCACAGCCGCCTGATCCTGTCGCGCCTGGGGCAGAAGGGCCGCCTGGTGGCCTTCGACAAGGACCTGCAGGCGATCGCCACCGCGCAGCAGATCAGCGACCCACGTTTTACCATCGTCCACGACAGCTTCGCCACGATGGGCACGGCACTGGCCGCCCAGGGCGTGGCGCAGGTGGACGGCATCCTGCTCGACCTGGGCATCTCTTCGCCGCAGGTCGACGACGCCACGCGCGGATTCAGCTTCCGCAACGACGGCCCGCTCGACATGCGGATGGACACGACACGCGGACTCTCGGCCGCCGAATGGCTTGCCACGGCGGACGTCCAACAACTGGAAAAGGTGATACGAGATTATGGGGAAGAACGGTTTGCTTTTCAGATTGCAAAGGCGATTGTTGCTCGCCGGGCAATCGAGCCAATTTCAGGCACACGCCAGCTTGCCGCAATCGTGGCAGACGCGGTCAAGACTCGGGAAAAAGGCAAGGATCCGGCCACCCGCACCTTTCAGGCTATCCGGATTTTCATCAATAAAGAGCTTGAGGACCTCGAGGCCGGACTGAACGCCGCCTACGCCATGCTCGCGCCCGGTGCGCGCATGTCGGTGATCAGTTTCCACTCGCTCGAAGACCGTATGGTCAAGCAATTTTTCGCCAGCAAAGCCAAGGTACCGCAGCCGGACCGCCGCCTGCCGATCCGTGCCGTCGACCTGCCGCAGCCGCAGATGAAGCTGATCGCCAAGATCAAGCCGTCCGACGCGGAGGTCGACGCCAACCCGCGCGCCCGTTCGGCGGTGCTGCGCGTGGCCGAGCGCCTGGAGGATGCGAGTAAATGAGCAACAAGCTCAACGTCATCCTGGCCGCCGGCCTGATCGCCTGCGGCCTGACGCTGGTGAACGCGCGCTATCAGTCGCGCCACCTGTTCATCGAGCTCGAGCGCCTGCAGCAGCAGTCGCGCCAGCTCGACATCGACTGGGCCCAGCTGCAGCTGGACCAGTCCACGCTCGGCAAGAACGAACGCATCGAGCAGATCGCCCGCACCGAATTGAACATGACCCCGCTGACCCCGGCCCGCACCCAGTACCTGACGGAGGGCGCGCAATGAAGCGCGACAAACCCTTCACCACCGGGCGCGTCGCCGCCGCCAAGGGCATGGCTTTCTCGAAAAGCCCGGTGCTGGCCGTGCGCCTGCCGGACTGGCGCTCGCGCGTGATGCTGTTCGTGCTGTTCGCGGCCTTTGCCGCGCTCGGCGCGCGCGCGCTCTGGCTGCAGGGCATGTCGACGACCTTCCTGCAAAAGCAGGGCAAGAGCCGCTACGAGCGCACGCTCGAACTGCCGGCCACGCGCGGCAAGATCATGGACCGCAACGGCGAAGTGCTGGCTTCCTCGCTTCCGGTGAAGGCCGTCTGGGCGATCCCGGAAGACGTGCTGGCCTCGCCGCCGGAAAAGCTGACGGAACTGGCGCGCCTGCTCGAGATGCCGGAAGCGGAACTGCGCAAGAAGCTCGATTCGGACCGCACCTTCGTTTACCTGAAGCGGCAAGTCGAGATGGACGTCATCGCCAAGATCGAGAAGCTCAAGATCTCGGGCCTCGACACGCGCAAGGAATACAAGCGCTTCTACCCGCAGGGCGAAGTGATGTCGCACATGGTCGGCTTCACCAACGTCGAAGACGTGGGCCAGGAAGGCATGGAACTGGCGCAGCAGAAGTCGCTGGTCGGCGCACCGGGCAGCCGCAAGGTCATCAAGGACCGCCTGGGCCGCATCGTCGAAGACCTGGGCTATTCGCGCGAGCCGCACGACGGCAAGGACCTGACCCTGTCCGTCGATTCCAAGCTCCAGTACATCGCCTTCACCAGCGTGAAGAACGCGGTCGAGAAGTTCAACGCCCAGGCCGGCGGCGCCGTCGTGCTCGACGTGCAGACCGGCGAAGTGCTGGCCATGGCCAACTACCCGAGCTACAACCCGAACGACCGCCGCAAGCTCACCGGCGCCCAGCTGCGCAACCGCGTCATCACCGACACCTTCGAACCCGGTTCGACGATCAAGCCGGTGACGGTGGCGCTCGGCCTCGAGACCAAGCGCATCACCCCGAACACCGTGTTCGATACCTCGCCCGGCCGCATGGTCGTGACGGGCAAGACCATCCGCGACACTCACAACTACGGCGTGCGCGACGTCGGCGGCATCATCCAGAAGTCCTCGAACATCGGCGTCGTGAAAATCTCGCAGCTGATCCCGCCGCAGGAAATGTGGGAGATGTACACCAAGCTCGGTTACGGCCAGGCCCCACGCTTCGGCTTCCCCGGCCCGACCGCCGGCCGCGTGCGTCCATGGAAATCCTGGCGCCCGATCGAATACGCGAACATGGCCTTCGGCCACGGCCTGTCGGTGTCGCTGCTGCAGATGGCGCGCTCGTACATGATCTTCGCCCGTAACGGCGACATCATTCCGCTGTCCTTCGTGAAGGTGGACGAGCATCCGGTCGGCCAGCAGGTCATCTCGCCGAAGACCGCGGCGCAGGTGCGCACCATGCTCGAATCCGTCGTCAGCCCGGAAGGCACCGCCTCGAAGGCGCAGGTGCCGGGCTACCGCATCGGCGGCAAGACCGGTACCGCCGAGAAGATCGTCAATGGCCACTACTCGCGCACCGACAACATCGGCTATTTCGTCGGCATCGCGCCGATGTCCAAGCCGCGCTTCATCATCGCCGTCATGGTCGACAATCCAAGAGGCGCGCTGCGCACCGGCGGCAGCGTCGCGGCGCCGACCGCGGCGGACCTGGCGGCCAATGCGCTGCGGGCCGCGAACGTGCCGCCGGATTCGTCGGTCACCGACATCATCATTCCCGAAGAACCACTCGAGGAGAGTTTGTGATGGCCGCAAACAAGAGCGAAATCAGCCAGCGAGACGTCGCCCGATGGATCGTAGCCGCCGCACCGGGCGGCAATCTCGTTTCCGACTCCCGCCAAATTACAGCGGGCGACGTCTTCTTTGCCTATCCCGGCGAAACCGCCGACGGCCGCCGCTTCATCGCGCAGGCGGTGGCCAACGGCGCCGTCGCCGTGGTCCATGAAGCGCGCGATTTCGCATGGGACGAAGCGATCCAGGTGCCGCACCTGGCCGTGCCGGACCTGAAAGCCCAGGCCGGCATGATCGCCCACTCCGTGCTCGGCCAGCCCGACGCTGACATGTTCACCGTCGGCGTCACCGGCACCAACGGCAAGACCTCGTGCTCGGTCTGGCTCGGCCAGGCCTTCGCCAAGCTGGGCGAAACGGCCGCCGTGATCGGCACCCTGGGTGTGGCCATGTTCAAGGCCGGCAGCGAACCCGAATTCAACGTCACCGGCTACACCACGCCGGACGCCGTGCTGCTCGCCAGCCGCCTGGCCGCCGTGCGCGAAGCGCGCGCCCGCGTGCTGGCGATCGAAGTGTCGTCGATCGGCCTGGTCGAAGGGCGCACCGCCGGCCTGCACTTCGACGTCGCGATTTTTACGAACCTGACGCGCGACCACCTCGATTACCACGGCACGATGGAGGCTTACGAGGCCGCCAAGATCAAGCTGTTCGAGTGGCCGGAACTCGGCACCGCCGTGATCAACCTCGACGATCCGGCCGGCCAGCGCCTGGTCAAGCACCTGCGTGCCACCAATCCGGGCCTGCCGATCACCGGCTATACCCTGCATGACGCGGCCGCCCAGCCGGCCATCGAGGGCGTAAACATCCTGCGCGCATCCAATAAACGCAGCCGGCCGCAAGGTTCCGAATTCCAGCTCGAGACCGAGCAGGGTAGTCAGCTCGTGAAAACCCAGCTGGTCGGCCACTTCAACATCAGCAATGCGCTGGCCGTGCTGGGCGCGCTGCTGGCCAAGGGCATCGAACTGCCGCGCGCGATCGAGGCGATTGAAGCGCTGGTGCCGGCCCCGGGCCGCATGCAGCAGGTCGGCGGCCAGGACGCGCCGCTGGTCGTGATCGATTACGCTCACACGCCGGACGCGCTGGAGAAGACCCTGCACGCGCTGCGCCAGGTCGCCGACGAGCGCGGCGGCCAGCTGTGGTGCGTGTTCGGCTGCGGCGGCGACCGCGATCCGGGCAAGCGCCCGCAGATGGGCGCGATCGCCGAAGGCGCCGACCAGGTCATCGTCACCAGCGACAATCCGCGCAGCGAAGAGCCGGGCGCGATCATCGCCCAGATCGTGGCGGGCATGAAAACCGATCGTTATCAGGCGCTCGAGGACCGCGCCACCGCGATCCTGGCCGCCGTCAAGCAGGCGGATAAGCAGGACGTGATCCTGCTGGCAGGGAAAGGCCACGAGCCCTACCAGGAAATCAAGGGCAAGAAGCTGCCGTTTTCCGACGCCGACCATGCGACGCTGGCCTTGAGCGCGCGGCTCACCATGATGAGGACGCACTGATGCGCGGTTCGCTCGCACAACTGATGTCGTCGATCCCTGGCGCCCGCCTGAGCGGCGACGCCACCTTCGACAACGTCTCGACCGACAGCCGCACGGCGAAAGCTGGCGCGCTGTTCGTCGCATTGCGCGGCGAAACCTTCGATGCCCACGACTTCCTGGCGCAGGTGGCGGGCAACGGCGCCGCCGCGGTCGTGGCCGAGCGCCTGCCGGAAGGCTGGACCCTGCCGGCCATCGTCGTACCGAACACCCTGACGGCACTGGGCCAGATCGCCAACAGTTGGCGCCGCCAGTACGCCATTCCCCTGATCGGCGTCACCGGCAGCAACGGCAAGACGACGGTCAAGGAGATGATCGCGTCCATCCTGGCCGCCGCCTTCAGTGAAGACACGCGCCTGGCCACGCAGGGAAACCTGAACAATGAGATCGGCGTGCCGCTGACGCTGATGCGCCTGGAAGCGTCGCACCGCGCCGCCGTGGTCGAACTCGGCATGAACCACCCGGGCGAGATCGGCCGCCTGGCCGCGATCGCCCAGCCGACCGTCGGCCTGGTCAACAACGCACAGCGCGAGCACCAGGAATTCATGCACACGGTGGAAGCGGTGGCGCAGGAAAACGGTTCGGTGCTGGCCGCCTTGCCGCCTGACGGCGTGGCTGTGTATCCGGGCGACGACACCTACACCGCGCTGTGGCAGGGTTTAGCGGCGCACTGCCGCAGCATCACCTTCGGCCTTCCCGACGCTTGCGACGTGCATGCGACTTACAGCAGCACCGGATTCGGTAACAATTTGAAAGTAACGACGCCAGGCGGCGCATTCGCGCTGACACTGGCGGCCGCGGGCGAACACAACGTGCGCAATGCGCTCGCGGCGATCGCTTGCGCGCTGGCGGCCGGCATCGACCAGGCCACCATCGTGCGCGGCCTGGAAGCCTTTGCCCCGGTCGGCGGACGCCTGCAGCGCAAGCAGGCGGCCAATGGCGCGCTGGTGATCGACGACACGTACAACGCCAATCCGGACTCGATGCGCGCCGCGATCGACGTGCTGGCCGCCTATCCGGCGCCGCGCATCCTGGTCATCGGCGACATGGGCGAGGTCGGCACGCAGGGCCGTGAATTCACGGAAGAAATCGGCGCATATGCGCAAAGCCGCGGCATCGAGACGGTGCTGGCGACGGGTGAGCTCTCTCGGTACCTGGTGCCGAGCGGCGCACATCATTACGAGCAGTTTGACGATGTATTGGCAGCACTGGACAAGGCACTGGGCGGCAATTCTGATGCAACTGTGTTGGTGAAAGGCTCGCGCTTCATGAAGATGGAACGCGTCGTCAATCACCTGATCGGATCCACACACACTGGCAAGGACGCCCACTAATGCTGCTCTGGCTCGCTCAATACCTGCAGGACTATATCGGTCCGATGCGTGTCTTTAACTTCATCACCTTCCGCGCGGTGTTCGCCACGATCACCGCGATCGTGATCGGCCTGTTCACCGGTCCGGCCGTGATCCGCAAGCTGACGGAGATGAAGGTCGGCCAGGCTGTCCGTACCCAGGGTCCGCAGACCCACCTGAAAAAACACGGCACCCCGACCATGGGCGGAGTGCTGATCCTGATTGCAATCGCCATCTCGACCTTGCTGTGGTGCGACCTGTCGAACCGCCTGATCTGGCCGGTGCTGGTCGTCACCCTCGGCTTCGGCGCCGTGGGCTGGGTCGACGACTACCGCAAGGTGGTCTACCAGGACCCGGAAGGCATGCGCTCGCGCGAAAAATACTTCTGGATGTCGCTGGTCGGCATCGCGGCCTCGCTCTACCTGGCATTCTCGGTCTCGGCGCCGACTCCGTGGGGCGTCGCCCAGCTGTTCTGGGCCTGGGTGCAGTCCGGCTTTTCGCTCGACCTGCCGCCGAAAGCCGACCTGATCGTCCCCTTCTTCAAGACCATCAGCTATCCGCTGGGCGTCTGGGGATTCATCGCGCTCACCTATTGCGTGATCGTCGGCTCGTCGAACGCGGTCAACTTCACCGACGGCCTCGATGGCCTGGCCATCATGCCGACCGTGATGGTGGGCGGCGCCCTCGGCCTGTTCGCTTATCTCACCGGTAACGTCACCTATTCGAAGTACCTGTTCATCCCGCACATCGCCGGCGCCGGCGAACTGCTGATCTTCTGCGGCGCGATGGCGGGTGCGGGCCTGGCCTTCCTCTGGTACAACGCGCACCCGGCGCAGATGTTCATGGGCGACGTCGGCGCGCTGGCGCTGGGCGGCGCGCTCGGCACCATCGCCGTCATCGTGCGCCAGGAAATCGTCCTGTTCATCATGGGCGGCGTGTTCGTGGCCGAAACCCTGTCGGTGATCATCCAGGTCAGCTGGTTCAAGTACACGAAAAAACGCTATGGCACCGGCCGCCGCGTCTTCCTGATGGCGCCGCTGCACCACCATTTCGAACAAAAGGGCTGGAAGGAGACCAAGGTCGTGGTCCGCTTCTGGATCGTGACGATGGTCCTGGTCCTCGTCGGCCTCTCTACCCTGAAACTGCGTTAATCGAATGAACTACGACGGCAAACTCGCACTGGTGCTGGGGCTCGGGGAATCCGGGCTCGCGATGGCGCAATGGCTAGGCCAATGCGGCGCGCGCGTGCGCGTGGCCGATACGCGTGCCGAGCCGCAGCGCTTGCCGGCACTGCGGGAAGCGGTGGCGGATGCCGAGTTCGTCCACGGCGAGTTCGGTGCTGCGCTGCTCGAGGGCGTTGATTTCGTCGCCGTCAGCCCTGGCCTCGCGCCGAACAAGGAACTGGCTTCCATTTCCCCGGCCGCTCAGGAAAAGAACATCCCCGTCTGGGGCGAGATCGAACTCTTCGCGCAGGCACTGGCCGCGTTGAAGCTCGAACGCGGCTATGCGCCGAAAGTCATCGCCATCACCGGCACCAACGGCAAGACCACGGTCACGAGCCTGACCGGACTGCTGTGCCGCCGCGCCGGCTTCGACACGCGCGTGGCCGGCAACATCAGCCCGGCGGCGCTGGACGTGCTGCGCGAGGCGCTGGCGGACGACAAACTGCCGCAAGCCTGGGTGCTGGAACTGTCCAGCTTCCAGCTGCACACGACTTACAGCCTGAATGCCGACGCGGCCACGGTGCTGAACATCACCCAGGACCACCTCGACTGGCATGGCGACATGGCCGCCTACGCCGCTGACAAGGCGCGCATCTTCGGTCAAGACACCACCCGCGTGCTGAACCGCGACGACGCGACCGTGATGCGCATGGGCGCGCCGGGCGTCCCGCAGATCACCTTCGGCACCGGCGAACCGCAGGAAGCGGGCAGCTTCGGCATCGTCAACGAGCGCGGCGTGCTGTGGCTCTCGACCGCCGTTGCCGGCGAAGCGAGCGAGAAAAAACTGAAAAAAGGCGAGGTTGCGGAACCGGTCGAAACGAGCATCAGCCGCCTGATGCCGGCCGACGCCCTGAAAATCCGCGGCCTGCACAATGCCTCGAATGCGCTGGCCGCACTGGCCCTGTGCCGCGCCGCCGGCCTGCCGCTGGCGCCGCTGCTGCACGGCCTGCGCGAATACGCGGGCGAACCGCACCGTGTGGAACTGGTCGCCAGCATCGACAACGTCGACTTCTATGACGACAGCAAGGGCACGAATGTCGGCGCCACCGTCGCCGCGCTGCTCGGCCTCGGCAAAGCCTTTACGGGCGAAGACCAGCAGATCCTGCTGATCGCCGGCGGCGACGGCAAGGGCCAGGACTTCACGCCATTGGCCGAACCGGTCTCGCGCTACGTGCGCGCCGTGCTGCTGATCGGGAAGGATGCGCCGGCTGTGAAAGCCGCGATCGAGCCGTCCGGCGTGCCGTGCTTCGACTTCGACGACCTGCCGCAGGCCGTGCGCCGCGCCGCCGGTCTGGCGCGCAGCGGAGACAGCGTGCTGCTGTCCCCGGCCTGCGCCAGCCTCGACATGTTCACGAACTATGCGCACCGCGCGCAGGTGTTCGTCGACGCCGTGCGCGAGCTGGCCCTGGAAAAAGGGCAGGAGATCTGATGGCCTTCCAGATCCCGTTCAAATTCTCGGGCTCCGCCAGCGATGCGGCCATTGCCGAGCGCTCGCGTCCCTCGAAGATGATGGACTACGACCAGCCGCTGGTCTGGGTCACCCTGATCCTGATGCTGTTCGGGATGGTGATGGTGTATTCGGCTTCGATCGCGCTGCCGGATTCGCCCAAGTTCGCCTACCTGCAGGGCCGCCACGAATACTTCCTGTTCCGCCAGATGGCCTTCATCGTGGCCGCGATCGCGGCCGCCTGGGTCACCTTCCGCATTCCCGTCGCCACCTTGCAGAAGATGGCGCCGATGATGTTCGTCGGCACCCTGGTGCTCCTGATGCTGGTGCTGATCCCGGGCGTCGGCGTGGTCGTCAACGGCGCGCGGCGCTGGCTCTCGCTGAAGGTGTTCAACCTGCAGCCGTCGGAGATGATGAAGATCGTCGCCGTGCTGTACGCAGCCGACTTCACGGTACGCAAGCAGCAGTACATGCACAAGCTGACCAAGGGCTTCATGCCGATGGCTTTCGCGATCGGCGTGGTCGGCATGCTGCTGCTGCTCGAGCCCGACCTCGGCGCCTTCGGCGTCATCGTCTGCATCGCCATGGGCATCCTGTTCCTGGGCGGCTTCAACATGATCTGGTTCGGCGGCATCGGCGCCATCCTGGTGCTGATCTTCACCTCGATCATCGCGCTGTCGCCGTTCCGCCGCGCGCGCATGTTCGCCTACCTCGACCCGTGGCAGGAAGACAATGCGCTGGACAAGGCATACCAGTTGACCCACTCGCTGATCGCCTTCGGCCGCGGCGAGATCGCCGGCGTCGGCCTCGGCAACAGCGTCGAGAAGCTGCACTACCTGCCGGAAGCGCATACCGACTTCATCATGGCCGTGATCGGCGAGGAGCTGGGCCTGGTCGGCGTGCTGGTCACGCTGGCGCTGTTCTACTGGATCGTCAAGCGCGCCTTCGACATCGGCCGCCAGGCGATCGCCCTCGACCAGTTCTTCGCGGGCCTGGCTGCGAAAGGCATCGGCATCTGGATCGGCGTGCAGACCTTCATCAACATGGGCGTGAACCTGGGCCTGCTGCCGACGAAGGGCCTGACGCTGCCCCTGATGAGCTATGGCGGCTCGGGCGTCGTCATCAACTGCATCGGCCTCGCGATCCTGCTGCGCATCGATTACGAGAACCGCGTCCTGATGCGGGGAGGCCGCCTGTGAAGAAGCTCATGATCATGGCGGCCGGCACCGGCGGCCACATCTTCCCGGGCGTGGCGATCGCCCAGACCATGCGTGAACGCGGCTGGCTTGTCACCTGGCTCGGCACCGCGCACGGCATGGAACGCGAGTTCGTGCCGAAGCACGGCATCGAGATGGACACCATCGATTTCGCCGGCCTGCGCGGCAAGGGCCTGATGCACACCGTAAAGGGCGCATTCAAGATGGCGGCTTCCTTCGGCGCCTGCCTGGGCTACCTCGGCAAGCGCAAGCCCGACGTGGTGCTGGGCATGGGCGGCTACGTCACCGTGCCGGGCGGCCTGATGGCGCGCACGCGCGGCATTCCGCTGGCGCTGGTGAATGCCGACGCGGCCCTGCTGTTGTCGAACAAGACCCTGAGCCCGATGGCGCAGCGCGTGCTGTTCGGCTTCCCGGCCGACTTCGGCAACGCCGCGGGCAAGGCCGTCGTCACCGGCAATCCGGTGCGCCAGGCCATCCTCGACCTCCCAAGCCCCGCCGCACGCTTCGCCGGCCGCACGGGTCCGCTGCGCGTGCTGGTGGTCGGCGGCAGCCTGGGCGCCAAAGTGCTGAACGACAGCGTGCCGGCCGCGCTGGCGCGCATCGACGCCAACGTGCGTCCGATCGTGACCCACCAGTCGGGCAAGAAGAACATCGAGGCCCTGCGCGCGGCGTATGCGCAGGCGGAAGTGGAAGCGAACGTGGTCGACTTCATCGACGACATGGCGGCGGCCTATGCGCAGGCGGACCTCGTGATCTGCCGCGCCGGCGCCATCACCGTGTCGGAACTGACGGCGGCAGGCGTGGCCAGCGTGCTGGTGCCGTTCGTGGCGAGCACCACCAGCCACCAGCGCGACAACGCGGTCTGGATGGACAAGCAGCAAGCGGCGATCCACCTGGCGCAGGGAGAGCTGTCGGCGGAAAAGCTGGCGCAGCTCCTGATGTCGACCACGCGCGCGGACTGCCTGGCAATGGCCGAGGCGGCGCAAAAGGTCGGCAAGCGCAATGCGAATGAAGAAATTGCGGACGTGTTGGAACAACTGGCGAAGAACAAACAAAAATAATGAAACATAAGATCAAACACATTCACTTCGTCGGCATCGGCGGCAGCGGCATGAGCGGCATCGCCGAAGTGCTGCTCAACCTCGGCTACAAAGTCTCGGGCTCGGACCTGGGCAGCAATGCTGCAAGCGCCCGCCTGAAGGACCTGGGCGCGCGCGTCTACCTCGGCCACGCTGCCGACAACATCCTCGGCGCCGACGCCGTGGTCACCTCGACCGCCGTCAACGAAGCCAATCCGGAAGTGATGGCCGCACGCGCCGCGCAGATCCCGGTCGTGCCGCGCGCGATCATGCTGGGCGAACTGATGCGCCTGAAGCGCGGCATCGCGATCGCCGGCACCCACGGCAAGACCACGACCACCAGCCTGGTCGCTTCCGTGCTGGCCCAGGGCGGCCTGGATCCGACCTTCGTCATCGGCGGCCGCCTGAACAGCGCCGGCGCGAATGCGAAACTCGGCACCGGCGACTACATCGTGGCCGAAGCCGACGAGTCGGATGCATCCTTCCTCAACCTGTCGCCGATGATCGAGGTGATCACCAACATCGACGCCGACCACATGGAAACCTACGAACACGACTTCGAAAAGCTGAAGGCCGCGTTCGTACACTTCACCCACCGCCTGCCGTTCTACGGCCGCGTGATGTTGTGCATCGACGACAAGCATGTGCGCTCGATCCTGCCGCAGGTGACCAAGCCGGTGACGACCTATGGCTTCTCGGAAGACGCGCAAGTGCGCGCGCTGGACGCCTACGCCGACGGCGTGCACATGCACTTCACCGTGCGCCAGCAGGGCTACCCGGACACCAAGTTCGTGCTCAATCAGCCGGGCATGCACAACGTGCTCAACGCCTGCTCGGCCATTGCGATCGCGCGCGAAATCGGCATCGACGATGCCGCCACCGCGCAGGGCCTGCTGGAATTCCGTGGCGTCGGCCGCCGCTTCACCCGCTACGGCGAGGTGGCGCTCGAAGGCGGCGGCAGTTTTACGCTGGTCGACGACTTCGGCCACCACCCGGTCGAGACCGAGGTGACCCTGGCCGCGGCGCGCGCCGCCTACCCGGGCCGGCGCCTGGTGCTGGCTTTCCAGCCGCACCGCTACAGCCGCACGCGCGACCTGTTCGAGGATTTCGTCAAGGTGCTGAGCGCACCGGACGTGCTGCTGCTGTCCGAGGTGTACCCGGCCGGCGAAGCCCCGATCGTTGCGGCCGACGGCCGGGCCCTGGCGCGCTCGCTGCGCGCCGGCGGCAAGATCGAACCGATTTTCGTGGAAACGATTGCCGAGATGCCGGCAGCGATCCTGCAGGCGGCACGGGACGGCGACGTCGTGCTGACCATGGGCGCGGGCTCGATCAGCGGCGTTCCACATCAACTGACATCTGATCAAAGGTAAGCATCGTGAGCGACATCATCACCAACTTCGGCAAGGTCGGCGTCCTGTACGGCGGCCGTTCGGCGGAACGCGAGATTTCCATCCTGTCCGGCACCGGCGTGCTGCAGGCGCTGCAAAGCCGCGGCATCGACGCGCACGGCTTCGATCCGGCCGAGCGCTCGCTGGCCGAACTGGCCGCGGAAAAATTCGACTGCGTCTTCATCGCGCTGCACGGCCGCTACGGCGAAGACGGCAGCCTGCAGGGCGCCCTCGAGCAGCTCGGCATCCCCTACACCGGCAGCGGCGTCATGGCCTCGTCGGTCGGCATGGACAAGATCACCACCAAGATCATCTGGCTGTCGAAAGGCATCCCGACCCCGCGCTACGCGACCGTCACCCCGGGCGACGACCTGGAAAAGATCGTCGCTGAACTGGGCCTGCCGCTGATCGTCAAGCCGCCGCTCGAAGGCTCGACCATCGGCATCACGAAAGTGGAAAAGGCCGAGGAGTTCGAGGCAGCCGTGGCCCTGGCCGCCGGCTTCGACGAAGTCATCCTGGCCGAGGAATTCGTCACCGGCCGCGAGTTCACGGTCGCCGTGCTCGGCACCGGCAAGGATGCGCGCGCGCTGCCGATCGTCGAGATCGTGGCCCCGGAAGGCAACTACGACTACCAGAACAAGTATTTTACGGACGACACCCAGTACCACTGCCCGGCGGACCTGCCGGCGGAACTGACGCAAGAGATCCAGAAGCACGCCGTGGACGCCTACCGTGCGCTCGGCTGCGAAGGCTGGGCCCGGGTCGACGTGCTGGTGCGCGAGAGCGACATGCGGCCCTTCCTGCTGGAGGTGAATACCTCGCCCGGCATGACCGGCCACTCGCTGGTGCCGATGGCGGCGCGCGCGGTCGGCATCAGCTACGAAGACCTGTGCATCGAGATCCTGCGTTCGGCCCGCTGCAAGATGGTCAAGGCACAAGGCTAAAAGAATGTGGCATGACGTACGCGCCCTGAACGCCACCGCCAGCACGCTGCTGGCGGCGACGCTGCTCGCCGGTATCGCGAGCGGCGTGTGGTGGCTGTCGCAGCGGCCGATGTTCACCTTGCGCGAAGTGCGCATCGAGAGCCTGTACAAGATCGACCTGAAGCACGTGAACGAACTGACGGTACGGAACAGCGTCCTTGGCAAGATCCGCGGGAATTTCTTCACCACGGACCTGGACCAGGTACGCACGACTTTCGAAGCCGTGCCCTGGGTGCGCCGCGCAACGGTGCGCCGTGAGTGGCCGAACGGCCTGATCGTCGAAGTGGAAGAGCACGAGGCGCTCGGTACCTGGGGCGAGGGACGCCTGCTGTCGGTGAAGGGCGACGTCTTCACCGCCAACCTCGCCGAGGCCGACGACGACCACGAACTGCCGGCCTTCTTCGGTCCGGCCGGCAGCGAGAAGGACGTGCTGGCGCGCTTTTCGGAGCTGCGCTCGTGGTTCGCGCCGGTGAAACTGGTGCCGCAGGAACTGGCGCTGTCCTCGCGTTACGCCTGGACCGTCAAGCTGGACAACGGCATGAGCGTGGAGCTCGGCCGCGAGCAGGACAAGAACACCGTCAAGGCGCGCGTGCAGCGCCTGGTCGGGGTCTACCCGCAGCTGGTCGCCCGGCTGCAGGAAGGCCGCATCGATACGATCGACATGCGCTACCCGAACGGGCTGGCGCTGTCTTCCGCGGCCCTGACGGTGCCGACGGATGCCAACAAGCCTGTGAAGGCCGCGGCGAAGAAGAAAACAAAAACTCCGACTAACAAGCCAACAAAGCAAATCTAAGCAGGCGAGCAATGACAAAAGACGCGAAAAACCTGATCGTCGGCCTCGACATCGGCACCTCGAAGGTGGTGGCGGTCGTGGCCGAGGTGATGTCCGACGGACGCCACGAGGTCATCGGCCTCGGTCAGCACGAGTCGAAAGGATTGAAGAAGGGCGTCGTGGTCAACATCGAGGCCACGGTCGAATCGATCCAGCGCGCGCTCGAAGAGGCCGAGCTGATGGCCGACTGCAAGATCCGCAATGTCTATGCAGGCATCGCCGGCAGCCATATCCGCTCCTTCAACTCGAGCGGCATGGTGGCGATCAAGGACAAGGAAGTCACGCCGACCGACGTCGCGCGCGTGATCGAGACGGCCAAGGCGGTCAACATCCCGACCGACCAGCAGCTGCTGCACACGGTGCCGCAGGAATTCATCGTCGACAACCAGGAAGACGTGCGCGAGCCGATCGGCATGAGCGGCATCCGCCTGGAAGTGCGCGTGCACATCGTCACCGGCGCGGTGTCGGCGGTGCAGAACATCGTCAAGTGCGTGCGCCGCTGCGGCCTGGAAGTGTCGGACCTGATCCTGCAGCCGATGGCCTCGGCCGACGCGGTGCTGACCAACGACGAGAAGGAACTCGGCGTGGTCATCATCGACATCGGCGGCGGCACCACCGACATCGCGGTCTTCAGCGACGGCGCGATCCGCCATACGGCCGTGATCCCGATCGCCGGCGACCAGATCACCAGCGACATCGCGATGGCGCTGCGCACGCCGACCGGCGAAGCCGAGGAAATCAAGCTGCGCTACGGCGTGGCCAAGCAGGTGCTGGCCGATCCGGGCGAGACGCTCGAGGTGCCGGGCCTGGGCGACCGCGGTCCGCGCGCGCTCTCGCGCCAGGCACTGGCCGCCGTCATCGAGCCGCGCGTGGAAGAGCTGTTCGCGATGGTGCACCAGGTGGTGCGCGAGTCCGGCTACGAGGGCGTGCTCTCGTCGGGCGTCGTGCTCACCGGCGGCACCTCGATGATGCCGGGGATGATCGAGATGGCCGAGGACATGTTCCTGAAACCGACGCGCCTGGGCACGCCGGACTATCGCGGCCAGCTCGCGGACGTGGTGCGCAGCCCGCGCTACGCGACGGTGTTGGGTCTGTTGTTGGAAGCGAAAAAACAGTATTTGCGGGGCTATACCGTGACGCGCCAGGATAGCTCGGTAAAGGCGGTGTGGCAGCGCATGAAGGAATGGTTCTTGGGGAATTTCTGAGCAGTAACGAGAGTGACAAAGAAGCGTCTTTGATTCGATACAAAACACATATTTTTTATAATACTTAGCAGTATCCATGCGCTAGGCCTGATACCCTTATGAGGTTTGGTGCATGGATATGGCACTTTGAAAATTAGGAGTCTCATCATGGAGTTCGATATGGTCGATAACGCAGCACTGGGAACGGTGATCAAGGTCGTCGGCGTGGGTGGTGCAGGCGGTAACGCCGTGCAGCACATGATCAACAAAGGTGTGTCGGGCGTCGAATTCATCGCCGCCAACACCGATGCCCAGGCGCTTGCCGTCTCGAGCGCGAACAACATCATCCAGATCGGCGAGTCCGGCCTGGGTGCCGGCATGCGTCCGGAAGTCGGCCGCCAGCTGGCCGAGCAGACCCGCTCGCGCATCGAGGATTCGCTGCGCGGCGCGCACATGGTCTTCATCGCTGCCGGCATGGGCGGCGGCACCGGCACCGGCGCCGCACCGATCGTGGCCGAAGTGGCCAAGACCATGGGCGCCCTGACCGTCGCCGTGGTCTCGAAGCCGTTCTCCTACGAAGGCCAGAAGTGCATGGACGTGGCCGAAGCCGGCCTGGAAGAGCTGTCGAAGCACGTCGACTCCCTGATCATCATCCTGAACGAAAAGCTGGAAGAGATCTACGAAGACGAATCGATGCTGGACTGGATGAAGCATGCCGACGACGTGCTGAACAACGCCGTTGCCGGTATCGCCGAGATCATCAACGTGCCGGGTCACATCAACGTCGACTTCAACGACGTGAAGACCATCATGAGCGAGCAGGGCAAGGCCATGATGGGCACCGCGACCGCCTCGGGCGTGGACCGCGCGCGCATCGCCGCCGAACAGGCCGTCGCGTCGCCGCTGCTGGACGGTATCGACCTGTCGGGCGCCAAGGGCGTGCTGGTCAACGTGACCGCGTCGCGTGGCCTGAAGGGTAAAGAGATCAAGGAAGTCATGGCCGCCGTGCGCGCCTTCGCCGCACCGGACGCGTCGATCGCACAAGGCATCGCCTACGACGACGCGATGGGCGACGAGATCCGCGTGACCGTCGTTGCGACCGGCCTGGGCAAAGCCAAGAAGATGCAGCTGGTGCAGCCGCAGCCGCAGCAGATGCTGCGCACCGGCACCTACAACGCGCCGATGATGGGCAGCGCCCTGCCGACCGGCGGCGTGGCCATGGGCCATGCAGCCGTCGGCGCCGACGCAGCCCACAAGCAGCCGGCCGTGTGGCGCCGCGAGCAGGCATCGGAGCAGGTGCAGGCGATGCAGCGTAATGGTGTCGAGACCTACGACATTCCGGCGTTCCTGCGCAAGCAAGCCGACTAAGCTTTTATAAGCTGAATCGAAAACCGGGATCGGAGCGCAAGCTCCGGTCCCGGTTTTTTTGTAGGGGTAGTCGAGGCCAATGGCCTCGACTACGGTTTCATCGGGCGCTCCGTGCCCACCAAAATCTCGCGGATCGTTGGCTGTTCGACCTGTCGGTGGGCACGGGGCGCCCACCCTACGAATTACATGCCTGGCGGCGGGACTTCGGGGATCTGGGTGTGCAGGCTGACGTTGAGCATGTTCCATCCTCGGATCGCCGCGATCGCATAGCCCAGCTGGACGATCTCTTCTTCGTTGAAATGTTCGCGCAGCTCGGCGAAGTCGGCGTCGGAAGGCGACGAATGCGGAATCGCATTCACCGCTTCCGCCCAGCGCAAGGCCGCCTTTTCGCGCGCGCTGAAGAAGGGCGCTTCGCGCCAGCCGGCCACCGCATTCACGTGGCGCGGGTCCATCTCCTGCTTGATGAGGTCGCGCCAGTGCATGTCGATGCACAGGCCGCAGCCGTTGATCTGCGAGACGCGCAGGTTGACCAGTTCGACCAGGCGCGCGCCGAGGGAGCTTTCCCTGGCGCTGCCGGAGAGGGCGATCATCGCCTGGCGGCTGGCCCGGGCGAAACCAAAGAGATTGATGCGTGCTGCGTGCGACATGATGTGTCCTTTCAGGGTAGTGGGGACGCACCCTGCGCCCCTCATGCCATCAAGACGCGCCAGCCTTCAATCCTGTGACAGCGCCTGCGGCAAGCCGAGCAGCTTGTCGGGATTGCGGATCACGAAGGCGGCCACGATGCGGCCCTCGTCGACGATGAAAGCGTGCGCCGACTCGAGCCTGCCCTCGACATAGCGCAGCAGTCCGGGTTCGCCGTTGACCCGGGCCTGGCGGTAGGCGACGCGGCCCGGGAAGGCGTGTTCGAGCGACCAGTAGACGCCCGCCACGCGGCCGGCGCCGTGCAGCACGCGCAGGAAGGACTTGGCCTTGCCGCCGCCGTCGGACACCAGGCTGACTTCATCGGCCATGAGCGCCTTCATCGCGGCGCGGTCGCCGCTGGCCGCCGCCTGCATGAAACTGCCGAGCAGGGCGCGGTGGGTTTCGGGCTGGACGGCAAAGCGCGGCTGCTGCGCGCGCACCCGTTCCTGGGCGCGGTGCACCAGCTGGCGGCAGGCGGCTTGCGTCTTGCCCAGCATGGTGGCGATGTCGGCATAGTCGTGGTCGAACACCTGGCGCAGCAGGAAGGCGGCGCGCTCTTCCGGCGCCAGGCGCTCGAGCACCCACATGAAGGCCACCGAGACGTCGCTCGACAGTTCGGCCAGGGTTTCCGGCGTGCGTTCGTCGAGCTCGACCAGCGGCTCGGGCAGCCACCAGCCGATGTAGGCCTCGCGCTCGGCCTTGCGGCTGCGCAGGCGGTCGATCGCCAGGCGCGTCGCGATCGTGACGAGCCAGGCTTCGGGCGTCTGCACGCTGTCGTGTGCGCTGGCGTGCCAGCGCAGCCAGGCGTCCTGGACCACGTCGTCGGCATCGGCGCGGGTGCCGAGCATGCGGTAGGCGATGGCGAACAGGCGCGGGCGGACCGCTTCGAACTGGGCGGTGGAGGTGGCATCGAGGGACATGATGATCGCAGTGTAGAACAGGGATACCGGCAAGACGAAGCGGCGCGCCGTTTTGTGACAGCCCTGACAGCCGAAGACGGGGGCGTGCCGTGCAAGCCTTGGCCGCATCAGGCATACTTGCAAGGTTTTCAAAAATATCACCTGAGGATTACCGACATGACCATCAAGATTGGCGAACGCCTGCCGGAAGGCACCCTGGCCGAATTCATCGAGACCGAAACCGAAGGCTGCTCCCTCGGCCCGAACACTTTCCAGGTCGCCGACCTCGTGAAGGGCAAGAAGATCGCCATCTTCGGCCTGCCGGGCGCCTTCACCCCGACCTGCTCGGCCAAGCACGTGCCGGGCTACGTCCAGAACGCCGACGCCCTGAAAGCAAAAGGCGTCGACGAAATCTGGTGCATCTCGGTCAACGACGCCTTCGTGATGGGCGCGTGGGGCCGCGACCAGAAATCGACCGGCATCGTGCGCATGATGGCCGACGGTAACGCCGCCTTCACCAAGGCCCTGGGCCTGGACGCGGACTTCTCGAAGCACAACATGGGCACGCGCTCGCAGCGCTACTCGATGCTGGTCGAAGACGGCGTCGTCAAGCAGCTCAATGTGGAGCAGGGCGGCTTCGACGTCTCGAGCGCCGAAACCATGCTGACGCAACTGGGCTGATCGCCTTTCTTCGTATGACCCGACGGCGCTGCGGCGCCGTTTTTATTCTGTAGCCCATGCATACCCAAGCAACGAGCAAATTGAGCGGCAACCTGCGCAGCATCCGCGCGATGCTGGTCGCCGTGTTCATGTTTTCGCTGATGGACACCTGCATGAAGCTGCTCGCCGCCCACTACCCGGCGATGCAGGTGGCGGCGCTGCGCTCGCTTTCGTCTCTGCCGCTGGTGTGCGCCTACGTCGCCTGGCGCGGCGGTTTTGCGACCATGCTGCGCGTGCGCTGGTCGCTGCAGCTGCTGCGCGCCGGCGTCGGCATCGCCATGCTGGCCCTGTTCGCCTATGGCCTGAAGCAGCTCTCGCTGGCCGAGGCGTATTCGATCTTCTTCATTGCGCCGGCCCTGATCACGGCGCTGTCCGTGTTCGTGCTGAAGGAAAAAGTGAACCTGGCGCGCTGGATCGCGATCTTCGTCGGACTCGGCGGCGTGCTGGTGGTGCTGCGTCCGGAAGGCGGCGGCTTCCTGACCCTGGGCGGGCTGGCCATCCTGGCATCGGCCGTCTGCTATGCGATCTCCGCCATCGGCGCGCGGGTGCTGGCGCGGACCGACAGCAGCGAGCAGATCATGTTCTGGCTGATGCTGATGATGGCCATCGGCGCCACCGTCCTGGCGCTGCCGGCCTGGATGCCGCTCGACGCGGCCCACGCCTGGCTGCTGTGCGCGCTGGCCGTGAGCGGTTTCTTCGGCCAGCTGGCGATCACCGAAGCGTTCAGCCATGGCGAAGCTTCCGTAGTCGCGCCCTTCGAGTATTCGGCCCTGGCCTGGGGCGTGGCGATCGACTGGCTGCTGTGGCAGGCGCTGCCCGACGGCTATACGCTGGTCGGCGCGGCGATCATCATCGGCAGCGGCATGTACTTGATTCGGCACGAGAAAGTCCACACCGAGGCCGAGCACCCCTGAGCGTGTGGCGTATGCACATCGCTTAGCTCATCCGTTGCCACGCTGCAAGGGTCGAGTCCGGCAGCGATTTGCCAGCGACGATATAATCGACCCATGCTCAAACAACGAACCATCAAAGAACTGGTGCGCACGACCGGCGTCGGGCTGCACTCGGGCCGCAAGGTCGAACTGACGCTGCGTCCCGCCGCGCCCGATACCGGCATCGTGTTCCGCCGCGTCGACCTCGATCCGATGGTCGAGTTCCCGTCGAGCGCCGACGTCGTGGGCGATACGCGCATGGCCTCGGTCCTGATCAAGAACGACGCGCGCGTGTCCACCGTCGAACACCTGATGTCGGCCTGCGCCGGCCTCGGCATCGACAACCTGTACATCGAAGTCACGGCCGAAGAGATTCCGATCATGGACGGCTCGGCGTCCTCCTTCGTGTTCCTGCTGCAGCAGGCTGGCGTGCAGGACCAGCCTGCACCGAAGAAATTTATCCGCGTCCTGAAGGAAGTCGAGGTGCGCCAGGGCACGGGCAATAATGAAAAGTGGGCGAAACTGAAACCGCACGACGGCTTCAAGCTCGACTTCTTTATCGAATTCAACCACCCGGCGGTGGACGGCACGATGCAGAACGCCTCGGTCGACTTCGCCCAGGTGTCCTACGTGCACGACGTGGCGCGCGCCCGTACCTTCGGCTTCATGCAGGATGTGGAAAGCCTGCGCGGCATGGGGCTGGCGCGTGGCGGCTCGCTGGAGAACGCGATCGTGATGGACGAGTACCGGGTCCTGAATGCGGACGGGCTGCGCTATGACGACGAGTTCGTGCGGCACAAGATTCTCGATGCGATTGGCGATTTGTACCTGGTGGGGCATCCGTTGCTGGCTGCGTATGAAGCACACAAGTCGGGGCATGCGCTCAATAACGATCTGCTGCGGGCCTTGCTGGCGCGGCCGGATGCCTACGAGATCGTGTCTTTCGATGCGGTGGAGAGTGCGCCGGCGTCGTACGTCAAGCAGATGCAGCAGGAGTGGGCGCAGACCTAGTCGTGGTCGAATTAGACGGCGCCAATTTGCACGCGCCGTAACGCGGGCATGCCCGCCCTACGGTGCACCACCGTCTGTAGCAAGTTCATGGAACCGTTGCGTAACGTAGGGCGGGCATGCCCGCGTGTTCAACGGTTGATTATCCGCCGCGTCTCTTGGCCGCCAAGCGCTTCACCGCCGCCACCAGCGCCGCATTCTGCGGCGTATCCGGCAAACTCTCCCCCAGCTCCTCGAAGGCCTCCACCGCCGTGGACGGCAATTCCAGTACCCGCGGCTCCGGCCGCTGCGGCATCGCCCGCGTCACCTGCACCTTCAAACGCGTCGAGTTGACCTGCCAGCCGCGTGCGAGCAGGGTGGCCTGCAATTTCGGCAACTGCTGCTTCAGCCGCGCCGCCACGGCCGAACTCGGCACGGCCAGGGTCAGCACGCCTTCCTGGAAGGACAACACGTCGCAATTGTTCGCAATCGCCGGCAAAGCCAGGCCGACGTCGCGCTGCAGGTCGGCCATGCGCATCGCGGCCGGCATCAGGCTGGCCATGCGGTCGTTTTTCCGCAGAAAATCCGTCACCTCGAAGGAAGTGGCTCGGTTGCGGGTGCCGTAGATGTGCATGGGAGGAGAAGTGAGTGGGCTACAGGGCCGCAACATACCATAAGCGGCCCACCGGCGTGGCAATCGACGATTTACAAGGCAAACTGGCAACATTCTTTCGTGCACGACACTTGTTATCCTGCCTATCATCCCCAAGTGTGGCCGCATCGCATGATAAAATCACTCGCTTTTTGCCTCCGTCGGTCTTAGATAGGTATCTGTTTGATATCATCCCTGGCTCTTTTTGCGGCGTCTTTTTAAGAAACTTAGCATGTCATTACTGACCCAGATTTTCGGTAGCCGTAACCAGCGGCTGCTCAAGCAATATCAAAAAACCGTGCGTCAGATCAACGCGCTCGAGCCGCAGATGGAAGCGCTGTCGGACGCCGATCTCCAGGCCAAGACCCCCCAATTCAAGGACCGTGTCGCCAAAGGCGAGACGCTCGACGCCATCTTGCCGGAAGCTTTCGCCGTCTGCCGCGAAGCCGCCAAGCGCGTCCTCAAGATGCGTCACTTCGACGTCCAGATGATCGGCGGCATGGTGCTGCACGAAGGCAAAATCGCCGAGATGGGCACGGGTGAAGGTAAAACCCTGATGGCAACGCTGCCGGTCTACCTGAACGCGCTGTCCGGCAAGGGCGTGCACGTCATTACCGTCAACGATTACCTGGCGCAGCGCGACGCCGACCAGATGGGCCGCCTGTACGGCTGGCTCGGCCTGACGACGGGCGTGAACCTGTCGCAGATGGATCACGACACCAAGCAGACTGCCTACGGTTCGGACATCACCTACGGTACCAACAACGAATTCGGTTTCGACTACCTGCGCGACAACATGGTCTACGAGGCACGCGAGCGCGTGCAGCGCGGCCTGAACTTCGCCGTGGTCGACGAGGTCGACTCGATCCTGATCGACGAAGCGCGGACGCCTTTGATCATTTCGGGCCAGGCCGAGAATCACACCGACCTGTACCACCGCATGAACGAAGTGCCGCCGCAGCTGACCCTGCAGATCGGCGAGGAAACCCCGGACGGCAAGGGCGTGATCGAGGTCCCGGGCGACTACATCAAGGACGAAAAAGCGCACACCGTGCTGCTGACCGAGGCCGGCCACGAGAACGCCGAAGCCATCCTCACGAAGATGGGCTTGCTGCCGGAAGGCGCTTCGCTGTACGACGCGGCCAACATCACGCTGATCCACCACCTGTACGCGGCGCTGCGCGCCCACGTCCTGTACCACAAGGACCAGCACTACGTGGTGCAGAACAACGAAGTCGTGATCGTCGACGAATTCACCGGCCGCCTGATGACGGGCCGCCGCTGGTCGGACGGCCTGCACCAGGCCGTCGAAGCCAAGGAAGGCGTGCGCATCCAGAACGAGAACCAGACCCTGGCCTCGATCACCTTCCAGAACTACTTCCGCATGTACACCAAGCTGTCCGGCATGACCGGTACGGCCGATACCGAAGCCTACGAGTTCCAGGAAATCTACGGCCTGGAAACCGTCGTCATCCCGCCGAACAAGCCGTCGCAGCGCAAGGACCGCCAGGACCAGGTCTACAAGTCCGCGCAGGAAAAGTACAACGCGATGCTCATCGACATCAAGGATTGCTACGAACGCGGCCAGCCGGTCCTCGTCGGCACGACTTCGATCGAGAACTCGGAACTGCTGTCGGGCATCCTGAACGGCGCCAAGCTGCCGCACAACGTGCTGAACGCCAAGCAGCACGCCCGTGAGGCGGAAATCATCGCCCAGGCGGGCCGTCCGAAGATGATCACCATCGCGACCAACATGGCCGGCCGCGGTACCGACATCGTCCTCGGCGGTAACGTCGAGAAGCAGATCCAGATCATCGAAGCCAACGCCGAACTGTCGGAAGCGGAAAAGGCGGCGCAATCGGCGCAGCTGCGCAACGAATGGCAGTCGCTGCACGACCACGTCGTCGGTGCCGGCGGCCTGCACATCATCGGTACCGAGCGCCACGAATCCCGCCGCGTCGACAACCAGCTGCGCGGCCGTTCGGGCCGCCAGGGCGACCCGGGCTCCTCGCGTTTCTATCTGTGCCTGGACGACACGCTGCTGCGCATCTTCGCCGGCGACCGCGTGCGCGCCATCATGGAACGCCTGAAAATGCCGGAAGGCGAGCCGATCGAAGCGGGCATCGTGACCCGTTCCATCGAGACCGCCCAGCGCAAGGTCGAGGCCCGCAACTTCGACATCCGCAAGCAGCTGCTGGAATACGACGACGTCGCCAACGACCAGCGCAAGGTGATCTACACCCAGCGTAACGAACTGCTGGAAGCGGCCGACATCTCGGAACTGATTGCCTCGCTGCGCACCGGCGTGTTCACCGACGTCGTACGCGAATACGTGCCGGCCGAATCGGTCGAAGAGCAGTGGGACATCAAGTCGCTGCAGTCGGTGCTGGCCGCCGAATGGGCGCTGGACGTGCCGCTCGAGCAGATGCTGGTCGACGATCCGAACCTGAACGACGACGACATCCTGGAAAAGGTGCTGGCCGCGGCCGACGCCTCGTACAACAGCAAGGTCGCCATCGTCGGCAAGGAATCCTTCGGCGGCTTCGAGCGCAACGTCATGCTGCAAAGCGTGGACACCCACTGGCGCGAACACCTGTCGGCGCTGGACCACCTGCGCCAGGGCATCCACCTGCGCGGCTATGCGCAGAAGAACCCGAAGCAGGAGTACAAGCGCGAAGCCTTCGAACTGTTCGGCAGCATGCTGGACCAGATCAAGAACGAAGTCATTCGCACCGTGATGACGGTCCGTATCCAGTCGCGCGAAGAAGTCGAGGCGGCGGAAGCGGCCATGGCGGCGCAGGCGGCGCACCTGGAAAACATCAACTACCAGCACGCCGACTTCAACCCGTCGGCCGCGCCGGAAGAGCTGCTGGCCCCGGTCGCCAACCCGGGCACCACGCCGATGGCAGCCGAAGACCACAGCACCTACATGGGCGTGAAGGTCGGCCGCAACGATCCGTGCCCTTGCGGCAGCGGGAAGAAGTTCAAGCAGTGCCACGGCAAGTTGGCGTGAGCCTGCAACCGTAACGAGAAAGGCGCCCGCGGGCGCCTTTTTTTGTAGGGTAGTCGGCTAAGTCAAATACTGGGGTCAGGTCTGGCATTCGGACACGGTCTCTGCCTTACTCGGTCTGGTATTGTCCAGGCCGTGTCCAATTGTCAGACCTGACCCCAGGTTTTCCGTAGGGTGGGCGCCCCGTGCCCACCAAATGCATGCGTCACGTTTGCATCGGCAATGGTGGGCACGGGGCGCCCGGTGAACCCGTCATTGAGGCCATTGGCCTCAATAACCCCTACGTCACCAGGCCATCTTGCTCCAGGTGTTGTCGCCGACGATGCCATCGACGCCGAGACCTTTGGACGACTGGAAGCTGCGCACTGCGCTGTTGGTGCCCGAACCAAAAACGCCGTCCACCACCAGCCCATACCCGCTCTCGTTCAGCTGGCTCTGCACCGCACGCACCTTCGCCCCCGAGTCGCCCTGCTGGGTGACGATGGTCAGTGCCGGCCAGGTGGCGTTGCCGACGATGCCATCGGCGCCCAGGCCGCGCGAGGACTGGAAGTTCTTCACCGCGGTCTGCGTGGCCATGTCGAAGCTGCCGTTCACGGTGAGGCTGTATCCCCATTGCTGCAGCAGGTACTGGATGGTGCGCACGCGCTCGCCCGTGTTCCCGTACTGGACCAGCGGCCAGGTCAGCGCTGCATCGCTGCCGCCGCCGCCGCTGGTGCCGCCCGCGACCAGCGATTTGTAGCGCGCCCAGTCCCAGCCCGAACCCGGATCGGTGTGGCTCTGGCTGGCGTAGTTGACGTGGCCCTTGACGTTGTACAGCGAGTCGGAAGGCACCGCGTTCCAGCCGCCGCTGCCGTCGAACACCTTCTGCGACAGGCCGCGCGAGGCGAGGATGTCGCGCGTCAGGGCCGCCGAGGCGTTGTACATGGCGCTGGTGTACCAGGTGGCCGGGGCGTTGATGTAGCCCTCGTGCTCGATGCCGATCGTGTAGCCGTTCGAGTTCCCGACGTGCCAGGCCTTGTCGGATTCGCGCACCATCTGCGTGACCTGGCCGTCCGAGGAACGGACCACGTAGTGGGCGCTGACGCCTGCCTGGCAGTTCTGGAACCAGGAGATCGAGCCGGCGTAGGAGCCTTGCGTCGTGTGGATGGTGACGTGGCTGATAGAGGCTGTGCGCGCCGAGTAGTTGCAGCTGGCCGCCGGGTTCCAGATCGCGGGCGGATAGTCGGTCGATGCGCCGGCCGGCAGCGTCTGCAGGCCGAGCGTGGCCAGGATCAAGCCTGCCAGCAGGCCGTTCATGTTCTTCTTCATGGGTGGTCTCCGGAGGCGTTATTTGGAAGCTGCATCGACGAAGTCGGGCGCCGAGATCTTCGGATCGGGCACGCCGGTCTCGATCGTGATGCGGCGCGCGGACAGCTTCTTGAGCTTCTCCTTGCCGTAGACCTTTTCCATCTCCACGTGGCGCTGGTTGATCTTATAGCCCTCGCCCTCGCGGCCCTGGCGGATCGCGGTCAGGATCTCGTAGGTGTAGATCTGCGCGACTTCCGGCTGCGGAATGCCGGAATAACGGGCTACGGCGCCTTCCCAGTCCTCGAGCGGGAAGTGCTTCGTCTTGCGCGCGCCGTACTGGGCGAGCAGGGCGGCGGCCGCGCGGATGTTGCTGCGCACGTCGGTGATGACGACATCCGGCGAGACCCGGATCAGCGCCGCGCCCTGCGTCAGCGAGGTGCCGAAATAAGTATCGTTGCGCAGGCCCATGATGCCGTAGCTGGGCGGCATGCCGTGGTGCGGGTCGGGGTCGATCTCGATCTGCGGCTCGCCGTTCTTTTTCAGCTGGCCTTTCGGCACGTGCGAGACCCAGCGGGTTTCGGCATAGGCGATCGATTCGAGCAGCTCGACGGGCACGTCGAACTCTTTCGAGGCTTCCTGGAAGTATTGCTTGTAGAGCTTGGCGGATGCCGTCAACTGGCGCGCTTGGCCGTCGGCGAACGCGGCCGGCGCGGCTGCGAGGCCAACGCACAGCGCGGCCAGCAGCCGTGCTTTCATGGTGAACTTCATTTTCCGTCTCCTGATTGTTGTTTCTGCTTATGTAAGCCCGTGCGAGCACACGGGCACGCACCTGGTGACGGCCTGAAGCGGACCGCACCGGGCCCGATCGAGTATAGGTATGTTGCTCTCTCGCACGATTGCACTGACGTATTTTGTTAACTCGTCATTTGTGTAGTTGACAAGTTCAACAGAATGGTGGTGCCGGGAGAGGGAAAGGCCAGTACCGCCCGCGGCGGCACCGGCTGGGGAGGAGATTAGGGGCGGACGCTGCCCGCTTCGCGCGACACGACGAAAATCGCGGGATGTTCGACGGGTTTGCCATCGCGCAGGGCAGGGATGAAGCGGCAGCGCGAGAAGGCCTTCAGCAGGGCCCGGTCGTAATCGGGGAAACCGCTTGGCCGGGTCACTTTGACGTCGCGCAGCGTCCCGTCCGCATTGACCACGTAGTCCAGCGCCAGCGCGATCGCGCGGTCCTGGGCAAGCACCTCGGCCGGATAGTCCGGCAGGGTGCACGATTCTTCAATCCGGCGCGACTGCATGAAGCCGGTGGCATCGGCAGGCACCGGCGCCTTCGGCGGCTTCGGCAGCTCGACCTGCTTGCCGTTGACGCGCAGGACACCCTTGCGGAACTCGATGGTGGAGACCAGCGCATCGTCTTCCAGGCGCGCATAGCCGTTGCCGAGCAGCTTGCCGACGATGGCGTCGGTGGCGGATGCGGCCAGGGCCGCGGCGTCCTGCGGCTGGGCTTGCGGCTGGGCCTTGGCGGCGGCCGCCATCTGCTGGCGCACGACGACCAGGGCGGCTTCGCGTACCAGGGCCAGCGGGACCTTGACGGTGAAGCGCGCATCGATGCGCTTGGCCAGGGTCTCGAGGTCGGCACGGTCGGCGCCCGGCCCGAAGCTGACGCGCCCGCGCAGCAAGGCCCGGTGTCCGTGGTAGCCGACGCTCATTTCGTCGATCACCAGCGCGGTCTTGTTCTTCGCGGCGCCGCGCATCAGCTGCTTGAAGAAGGGCATCACGGCGTTCAGGTTGTCGCTGGTGGCCACCTTCTGTGCGCTCATCTTCTTTTCGGCCGCGCGCATCGCCACCATGGCCGCCTTCTCGATGTTCACGAAGCGCATGTTCATCTTGACGTCGTCGATGCGTTCGCCCGCGACTTCGATGGCCTTGATGCCGAAGCCGTAGGCCATGTCGACCGTGCGCGGACGTTCGTCGACGCGGCCGTCGATCCACAGCTCGCGCATCAGGAGGGACATCTTGTTGGCCTTGTGCTCGAACTGCATGCTGGCGAGATCGCCGCGCAGCGTGCCGTACCAGACATCGCCGCCGCCGCGGCGCTGCTTGCCCGAGAGCGAGCCGTCGCGCAGCGTCAGGCGCGCGTCCTTGTCCTCGAAGGACAGCGAGGGCCAGCTGCCGCGGTAGTCGACGGACCTGGCAGCATTATCGACCCGGAAGTCGATCGGGAAAGCGTCCCACACGAGCGTATTGCCGGCGGACGTGGTGGTGTGCAGCGGCGCCAGCAGGAAGCGGTAGCTGGTCTTGCCCTGCTCGTTGCCGCGTTTTTCGACCGACCACGGACGCTCGTTGCCGAAAGCGTCGGCGAGCAGCTTCGCGGTCTCGGGCGTATGCTGGAAATCGACCAGCCGGTCGAAGTTGCGCGTGAGGTCGGCGCCGGCGACCATCGCATTTTGCATCTCGTGTGCAGCCGCGGTGAAGGCCTGCACGCCCAGGGGCGGTGCGGGGCGCGGCGGTTTCGCCGCGTCGTCGGCGGCATGGACGAGCGGAGCGGCAAGCAGGGTGGCCGCGATTGCGCGGCGTATCAAGGCAAGTTTCACGGTGGACCTTCGAGTTATCAAGTTTCTAATTATCAATGATGCCTGATAGAAAGTCACCCATCGGATCCGATAGCTGGTCGGATGTTGCGAAAACACTAAAACCTGGTGCGGAATGCGTCCCGCGCCCGTCTCCGCCCGTGCGCAGTACAATATCGGATTCGAAATCTTTCCATTGAGACCACCATGGCCGTGAATTCCCCTCTGCCCGTCGCCGCCGACCTGAAACCGGTTGCCGGCATCGACATCGGTTTTGCCCAAGCCGGCATCAAGAAGCCCAACCGCAAGGACTTGCTGGTGATGCGGCTGGCCGAAGGCGCCACCGTTGCCGGCGTGTTCACCCTGAACCGCTTCTGTGCGGCGCCGGTGCAGGTCAGCAAGGCGAACCTGGCGGCCGTGCAGAGCGGCGGCAAGCCGATCCGCGCCCTGGTCGTCAACACCGGCAATGCCAATGCCGGCACCGGCGAGCCGGGCCTGGCCAACGCCCAGGCCACCTGCGCCGAAGTGGCGAAGCTGCTCGGCTGCGATGCTCAGCAGGTGCTGCCGTTCTCGACCGGCGTGATCCTGGAGCCGCTGCCGGTCGCGAAGATCGTCGCCGGCCTGCCCGCCGCCGTGGCGAACCTCACCGCCGACAACTGGTTCAATGCGGCCGAAGCGATCATGACCACCGACACCCAGCCGAAAGCGGCCTCGCGTACGGTCACCATCGGCGGCCACCAGGTCACCATGACCGGCATCAGCAAGGGCGCCGGCATGATCAAGCCGAACATGGCGACCATGCTGGGCTACCTGGCATTCGATGCGAAAGTGGCGCAGCCGGTGCTGGACGAACTGGTGAAGCATGCGGCCGACCGGTCCTTCAACAGCATCACCATCGACGGCGACACCTCGACCAACGATTCCTTCATGCTGATCGCCACCGGCGCCGGCAGCCTGGAAGTGAACCAGGCCAGCGGCGCCGACTACGAAGCGCTGCGCGACGCCGTCACCGACATTTCGCGCAACCTGGCGCAGCAGATCATCCGCGACGGCGAAGGCGCGACCAAGTTCATGACCATCACGGTGGAGCAGGGCCGTTCGCTGGAAGAGTGCCGCAAGATCGCCTATGCGATTGCCCACTCGCCGCTGGTGAAGACCGCCTTCTTCGCGTCCGACCCGAACCTGGGCCGCATCCTGGCCGCCGTCGGCTATGCCGGCGTGGACGACCTCGACGTGACCAAGCTCGACCTGTACCTGGACGACGTCTGGGTGGCCAAGGCGGGCGGCCGCAATCCGGACTACCAGGAAGCGGACGGCCAGCGCGTGATGAAGCAGGCCGAAATCACGGTCCGCGTCACCCTGGCGCGCGGCGATGCGAGCGCCACCGTCTGGACCTGCGACCTGTCGCACGACTACGTCAGCATCAACGCCGACTACCGTTCCTGAGCGCTGCATGACGCCGCTCGAACAGTTCCTGCACCGCGCCGAAGCTTTGTTGGCGCGGGTCGAGGCGGTGCTGCCGCCGGCGCCGCGCGAGCCGGACTTTCGGCACGCCTACGCCTTCCGCTGGCGCCGGCGTCCGGGCGGCACGGGCGGCGGCTGGCTGCAGCCGGTGCGGCATGCGTCGACCATCGCGTTCGACGACCTGCAGCACGTCGAGCTTCAAAAGCGCGCGATCGAGCAGAACACGCGCCAGTTCGTGGCGCGCCGGCCCGCCAACAACGTGCTGCTCACGGGCGCGCGCGGCACCGGCAAATCCTCGCTCATCAAAGCCTGCCTGAACGGCTTCGCCGACCAGGGCCTGCGCCTGATCGAGGTCGACAAGGCCGATCTGGCCGACCTGCCCGACATCGTCGACCTGGTCGCCGGCCGGCCCGAACGCTTCGTCATCTTCTGCGACGACCTCTCGTTCGAGGAAGGGGAGGCCGGCTACAAGGCGCTGAAGGTGGCGCTGGACGGCAGCGTCGCCACCCAATCGGACAACGTCCTGATCTACGCCACCTCGAACCGGCGCCACCTGATGCCGGAAAAGATGGCGGACAACGCCGGTTATAAACACGGCGACGACGGCGAGCTGCATCCGGGCGAGGCGGTGGAAGAGAAGATCTCCCTGTCGGAGCGCTTCGGGGTGTGGCTGTCCTTTTATCCATTCAGGCAGGACGATTACCTCGGGATCGTGGCGCACTGGTTGCAGAGTTTCGGCTGCACGCCGGAGCAGATCGAATCCGCGCGCGGCGAGGCGCTGCAGTGGGCCTTGGGGCGCGGCTCGCGTTCCGGACGCGTCGCCTGGCAGTTCGCCAAGGATTACGCTGGCAGGCTCGCCACGGAATCCGATCCGCAATGAACCGTAGGGTGGACTCCTGAGTCCACGCGTTTACAGCGTTTGCATGTCGCAATATCGTTTCGACATCATCGCCGTTCTAACGCGTGGAGTCAGGACTCCACCCTACAAATCACGGCATATCCGGCGGTTATCCTACCTCTCATTTTTGTATCGCCCGTTGCCACGCTGCCCATGCTTTACGCACCAGCCTGGCGTACAATATCGGATTTTCCGGACGGACCAGCAATGCAGCACACGACAGCCCGGCCGATCGATGTGGCGGTCGGCATCCTGATGCGCCCGAACGGCGACGTGCTGCTCGGCCAGCGCCCTGAAGGCAAACCCTATGCCGGCTATTGGGAATTCCCGGGCGGTAAAGTGGATCCGGGCGAGACCATTTTCGAAGCCCTGCAGCGCGAATTCGTCGAGGAACTGGGCATGCAGATCGTCAGCGGCGAGCCCTGGTGCTGCGTCGAACACGTCTACGAGCACGCCCATGTGCGGCTCCATTTTTATATCAGCCGCGACTGGCGCGGCGAACCGCAAAGCCTGGAAGGCCAGGCCTTTGCGTGGCAAGGGACAGTCGGCCTTACCCCGCTGCTGCCCGCAACCATCCCCCTGCTGGCGTGGCTCGATCAGCTGCGCTATGCGGGGTAAAAAAGCAGTCAACCAATCTGTTGAAGGACTCCTGTGAAAATCATCGTCTTGGGTAGTGGTGTCATCGGCACCACCACGGCGTATTACCTGGCCCAGGCCGGGCACGACGTTACGGTCATCGACCGCCAGCCGGCCGCCGGCATGGAAACGAGTTATGGCAATGCCGGCGAAATCTCGCCCGGCTATGCGTCCCCGTGGGCCGGGCCCGGCGTGCCGGCGAAAGCCGTCAAGTGGCTGATGATGCAGCACAGCCCGCTGGTCGTGCGTCCCAAGCTCGATCCGAACCAGTGGCGCTGGATGCTCTCGATGCTGGCCAACTGCAATCACAAGAGCTACGCCATCAACAAGGGCCGCATGGTGCGCCTGGCCGAGTACAGCCGCGATGTGCTGGTCCAGCTGCGCAAGGACACCGGCATCGCCTACGACGAGCGCAGCCAGGGCACCCTGCAGCTGTTCCGCAACCAGAAGCAGCTGGACGGCGCCGCGACCGACATCGCCGTACTCGAGCAGTACGGCGTGCCGTATAAAGTCCTCGATCCGGCCGGCTGCGAAGCCTATGAACCGGCCCTGAAGAACGTGCGTGGAAAATTCGTCGGCGGCCTGCTGCTGCCGAACGACGAAACCGGCGACTGCTTCAAGTTCACCCAGAAGCTGGCCGAGATGGCCAAGGAACTGGGCGTGAAATTCCGCCACGGCGTCGAGATCAGGCGCCTGTCCGTCGAAGGCGACAAGGTGGTCGGCGTGGTCACCTCGCAGGGCGAGCTGAAGGCCGATTCCTTCGTGCTGGCGCTGGGCAGCTATTCGCCGTTTGTCCTGAAGCAGATCGGCATCCACATTCCGGTGTACCCGGTGAAGGGCTACTCGATCACCGTGCCGATCACGGACGCCGCCGGCGCGCCGGAATCGACCGTGATGGACGAAACCTTCAAGGTCGCGATCACGCGCCTCGGCGACCGCATCCGCGTCGGCGGCACGGCCGAACTGGCCGGCTACGACCTGAGTTTGCACCAGGCGCGCCGCGACACGCTGGAACACTCGGTCACCGACCTGTTCCCGCGCGGCGGCGACGTGTCGAAGGCCGAGTTCTGGTGCGGCCTGCGTCCGATGACGCCGGACGGCACGCCGGTGGTCGGCCCGACGCCGTACCGCAACCTGTTCCTGAACACCGGCCACGGCACCCTGGGCTGGACCATGGCCTGCGGCTCGGGCCGCGTGCTGGCCGACATGGTCTCGGGCCGCCAGCCGGAGATCGGCCTGGAAGGGCTGTTCATGGATCGTTATGGCCGCCGCAACAAGCCGGTGCTGGTGCCGGGCGGGATTACTGTCACCGCGTAAGCAATCGGCGCATGTTCGTTCGAAATATGTGACTGGAACGCGTAGGGTGGGCGCTCCTGTGCCCACGCGGTATGCACCGATCCGATAACCGCAGCGGCGGATCGCCGCTCGTGAGGCGTAAGCTTGGCTTAGTACGTTTGCACGTCGTACGAGCGATACATCTCTGCCGCCGGTAAATGGTTACGTGCGAAACGCGTGGGCTCGGGGAGCCCACCCTACGGTGCTCGGCCGCCTTGGGCCTGTCGGCGCTTTTTTTCCTGGCGCTCGATCTCGTCCTTGCGTTTTTGTTCTTCCGCACGCGAGCCAGGCTCGCAGGAACAGTCGCACAGGCCGGAGAGGAAGTCTCCCAGGCAGCTGCCGGCTGACCTGCCGCTGCAGGGCAGGTCCGGCACGCAATCGCCACCGCAGCCAGGATCGCAATCGCCCCGCTGGTAATACAGCACGGGATTCGGCACCACATGGTGGCGCCGGTTGGTCTCGCCACATAGCCGCAAACGGCGCCGCAGCAGCTTCAATCCGGCCAGCAGGCCGAATCGTCCGATCACCCGATAGCCGTAGCCCGAACACCCGTCGCGCCCGGTCGCGCAGCGATAGGCGCAGCTAAAACCTTTATGAGGGGAGAGGTAACGCTGGTAGCCGCGGATCGCGCGTAAAGCCAGGCTGGCAGGCAATCCGGGGCGACGGTCCAAGATCAGCGCTGGTCGTCGTCCAGCGGATTGTCCTGCGACTCGTTCGGCGCGGCGGCGGGGATGGTGTACTTCTCTTCGGCCCAGGCGCCCAGGTCGATCTGTTTGCAGCGCTCGGAGCAGAACGGACGGTACTTGTTCTCAGGCGTCCATTCGACTTTCTTGGCGCAGGTAGGGCAGGCTACGACGGTCATGGCAATACTTTAGAAATTACACAGGGTCAGCTCGAAGGGGACGTCCTCTTCCAGCGATTTCGGTTTCAAATCGCCGCCCTGGGTGGTGAAGCGTACCCACAGCATGTACTTGTTGGCCGAGATCTCGGGAATCGCGCCGAGCGACTCGTCCAGGCCAAGGCGCAGCATGTGGTAAATCTTCCCTTGCAGCATTTGCTGATAGCTGCCGGCGGCTGCGATCATTTTAGTCGGACGGCCGGAATCGCGCAGCAGGCGCAGCACCAGTGCGAGGGCGTCGAACAGCGGGGCGAGCGGGCCGAACCAGCCCATGATGTCGGCGTAGCGCTGTTCGGTGGGGCGTTTCTGCCAGGCGTAATACGAGGGCAGGTCGAATTCGCAGGCGCCGCCCGGGATGATGGTGCGGCCGCGGATGCTCATCAGCCACTCGTTGTCGCGCACGTTCTGGCCGGTCTTGCCCTGACTGGCCGCGAGGGCGCCGCTCACCTGCTCGACTTCGGCAAGCACGGCATCGAGCGCTTCGGGGGCGACGTTCGGATTGCTGCGGTAGGCCAGCAGGCTCTGCTTCTGGCGTTCGAGTTCCTGCAGCAGGTCGGATTTCAGGTCGGCGCGGCCGGCCACTTCCAGCATGTCGAAGATCGTCGAGAGCGCGACATGGTGCTGCATCGGGTGTTCCTGGCGTACGAAGAACTTGAACTTCTCGTACAGGTCTTCCAGCCGCAACAAGGTACGAATGCGCTCGTTGAAAGGATATTCGTAGACGATCAAAGTGACATTCCCCTGAATGTGGGCTGGCGAGCAACTCTGTGATTCTGAACCATGCGGAGCAAAATTACAAACCCCGCATGGTTGAAGCGGCAAGCCGGGCGGCCTCGGCCATGTAAAACGCGTGCAGGCGCTCGACCTGGGGCGTCAAGGCTGCCAGGCCATCGTCGTTCAGGACGACGTCGTCGGCGCCCGCCAGGCGCTGCGCACGCGTGACCTGGGCCGCCATGATGGCGCGTACCTGGGTTTCAGATAAATTGTTTCGCGCCATGACGCGCGCTACTTGCGTTTCTTCCGGACAGTCGACGGCCAGGATGCGCGTGACCCGCTCGCGCCAGGTGCCCGACTCGATCAGCAGGGGCACCACGAAGATGACGTAGGGACCGGTGGCGATCGCCGCCGCGGCTGCCGTCGCCTCGCGGATGCGCGGATGCAGGATGCCTTCCAGGCGGGCGCGGGCGCCGGGATCGGTGAACACGAGCTCGCGCATCTTGGCGCGGTCGAGGGCGCCCTCCGGCGTGGCAAAACCGTCCCCGAACTCGGCCAGGATGGCCGGCATCGCGGACCCGTGCGGCGCGGTGAGGGCGTGGGCGATGGCGTCGGTGTCGACCAGCGAGGCGCCGAGCGCCCCGAACATGTCGGCCACCGTCGTCTTGCCGCTGCCGATGCCGCCGGTCAGGCCGACGGAGAATGCGAGTGCCTGGCCTGGTTCCATGGTAGTTAAGCGATGAAGCCCTGGAAGATGGCGCCGATCCGCTCGCCGTACAGGAGGGCGATCATGCCGGCGGCCGCGAGATAAGGGCCGAAGGGAATCGGCTTGTCGCGCCCGCGCTTGGCGAACACGATCAGGCTGATGCCCACGATCGCGCCCACCACCGAGGACAGCAGGATGATGGTCGGCAGCATCGCCCAGCCGAGCCAGGCGCCCAGCGCCGCCAGCAGCTTGAAGTCGCCATAGCCCATGCCTTCCTTGCCGGTCACGAGTTTAAAGAGCCAGTACACGGCCCACAGCACCAGGTAGCCGGCTACGGCGCCGATCACGGCGTCGCGCAGCGGCACGAAAGTGCCGTTCAGGTTGACCAGCAGGCCGAGCCACAGCAGCGGGAAAGTCAGATCGTCCGGCAGCAGCTGGGTGTCGACGTCGATGAAGGTCATCGCAATCAATAACCAGGCGAATACCAGGGTGGCCATGCCGGCCACGCCCGAGCCGAAGGTCCACACCAGCAGGGCCGACAGGACGCCGGTCAGCAGTTCGATGGCCGGATAGCGCGCCGAGATCGGCGCCTTGCACTTGCTGCACTTGCCGCGCAACGCGAGCCAGCTGATGACCGGGATGTTTTCCAGCGCCGTGATCTGGTGGCCGCAGTGCGGGCAGGCGGAACGGGGCACCATCAGGTTGTAGCGGTCGGTATGCGGCAATTCCTTGCCGCTCTCATGCGCCACGTAGTTGTCGGACTCGCGCTGCATCATCTTCGGGATGCGGTGGATCACCACGTTCAGGAAACTGCCGATCAGCAGGCCCAGCAGGCCGGCAACCAGGGTGGGACCGAGCAAGCCCGGTGCGGCGAAGAGAAGAGTTTCCAATGCGAGCTTCCGAAAAGTGAAAATGGTTCCGTAGATCAACCTATTTTAGGGTGTTTCGGGGGTTTTGGCGAAGGTGGCATGCACCGTTTGCCTCCTGTGCAGCAGGAATGTGGCGTGCATGCCGCCCGTATTGGGCGCAAACTCCGTGCGTGCGCCCCTTGCAAGCGTCGTGGATCAGGTGGATTATATGGGTTATGATGTCATGAAGCGAACCAGAATAATCTCATCAGGAGGGTCCATGCGCACAGTGGAATACGAGACCCCGGGCATTTCGACCCTGGCGGGCGGGCCCGAGGAAGTCCGCGAGCAATTGGGCGCGGTGTATGCCGAACAAGTCGTGGTGGTGACCCTGGAGCACGCCACGCCGCGCGAAGCGGCGGCCATCGCCGACACCTTCGCCGGCATCGCCGGGCTGGTGAAGGCCATCGTCGGCAAGCAGCATCGCGAATCGCTCGACGCGATCGTCGAAGCCCTGGTGCCGCGCACGCCGCCCACCCCCAACGAGCTCAAGGAAGCGACCATGCTGGTGCGTGCGCGCACCGCGGTCATCGGCAGCGGCGACTGGATGACGGCCGCCGAGATCGCCTCGGTCGCCGGTTTCAGCGCCAGCAATCCCAGCGCCCAGCCCAACAAATGGAAGCGCGAGGGCGCCATCTTCGCCATCCGCCACAACGGCATCGATTATTTTCCCAGCTACGGCCTCGATCCGGGCGCCGGCTACCGGCCGCGCAAGGCGCTGGCCCAGGTCCTCAAGACCTTCGGCGACAGCAAGGATGCCTGGGGCCTGTCCTACTGGTTCATGTCCGCCAACAGTTTTTTGGGCGGCAAAGCGCCGCGCGACCTGCTGGCAAGCGCGCCCGAGCGGGTGATCGCGGCGGCCGCCGACGAATGCAAAGGCGTACTGCATGGTTAAGCGCCCGGCCGCCAGGCCGAACGCAGCCGCCGCCGGCGTGGCGATCGCGCCACCGCCCACGCTCCACATCACGCTCACCCGCTGGCCTGCGGGCGAACCGCTGCACCGGGTGCACCACCTCGACTACGGCGCGGTCCAGTTCAATCCCGGCATCAAGGGCAATGCGCGCTTCAGCCCCATTGCCGATGCCGCCGGCAAGCCCATCCCCACGCTCTACGGCGGCGCCAGCTTTGCCTGCGCCGCCATGGAAAGCGTGTTCCACGACGTTCCCTTCGCCGCCGGCTTCAAGGCCTACGACAAGGCCAAACTCGACGGACAGGTGCATTCCCAATTCACGGCCATCGAAGACCTGCAGCTGGCCGACCTGGGCAGCCGCGCGCTGCGCAAGCTCGGCGTCGAACGCAAGCAACTCATCGATACCGAGAAGGACCAGTATCCGCTGACCCGCCAGTGGGCCGTGGCCATCCACGCCGGTTTCCCGCAAGTGCAGGGCCTGTGCTGGATTTCGCGCCAGGACGACAGCGCACGCTCGGTGGTGCTGTTCGGCGACCGCATCGCAGCCGGCATCCTGCGCCCGAGGGCGGCGACGCGCAGCCTCGTGGCCGATCCGCTGGCCTACGGCGAATTGCTGGCGCTGGCCGAGCAGATCGGGGTGGATATCGTGCCTGGCCGGAGTTGAGCAGGCTTGGGGCGAGCCGGATAAAATCCCTGATCCACAGCCGTCACGCAAAGAATCGCCATGAAAATCTCCCAACGCGCACTCGCAGTCGATCCCTTCTTCGCCATGGAATTCGGCAAGCGCGCCGCCGCCCTGGAAGCGCAAGGGCACCAGGTCATCAAGCTCAGTCTCGGCGAACCCGATTTCGGTCCGCCGCCCGCAGTCCTCGAAGCAGCTCGCACGGCGGTGGAGGGCGGTTCGCTGCCCTACACGGCGGCCCTGGGCATCGCGCCCCTGCGCCAGGCCATCGCCAATTTTTACTTGCAGGAGCATGGCGTCAGCATCGATCCGCACCGGATCATCGTCACCGCCGGCGCCTCTGCCGCGCTACTGCTGGTGACGGCGGCCCTGGTCGACGGGGGAGACGAGGTGCTGGTCGGCGATCCTTCGTATCCCTGCAACCGCCAGTTCCTGAGCAGCTTCGGCGCGAACGTGAAGCTGGTCGCCACCGATGCCGCCAGCCGTTTTCAGCTGGATGCCGCCAGCGTGCGCGCCAACTGGACGGCGCAGACGCAAGGCCTGATGATCGCGACTCCCTCGAACCCGACCGGCACCTCGGTGCCGCCGGAGGAACTGCGCGCGATCTGCGACTGGGCGCGCGAGAACGACGCCTGGCGCATCGTCGACGAGATCTATCTGAACCTGGGCGACCGCGATGCGTCCGGACGTCCACCGCAGACCGTGCTCGCCTTCGACGCAGGCGCGATCGTCATCAACAGCTTCTCGAAATATTTCGGCATGACGGGCTGGCGCCTGGGCTGGGCCGTGGTACCGGAAGCGATGGTGCCGACCATGGAGCGCCTGGCCCAGAACTATTACATCTGCGCCTCGCACCTGTCGCAGCAGGCGGCGCTGGCCTGCTTCACGCCGGAGTCGCTGGCCGTCTGCGAAGAGCGCCGGGTCGAGTTCGGCCGGCGCCGCGCGCTGGTGCTGGAAGGTCTTGCGGGGATCGGCTTGCCGGTGCCGGTGCCGCCGGACGGCGCCTTCTACGTCTACTTCGACGTCAGCGGAACCGGCCTGACTTCCTGGCAGTTCTGCGAGCGTGTGCTGGAAGAGGCGCACGTGGCGCTCACCCCGGGCAAGGATTTTGGACACTGCGGCGCGGACCGCTACGTACGCCTGTCGTATGCGGCCAGCGCCGGCAACCTGCGCGAGGCGATCGGGCGGCTCGGGGCCTTCATGGAGCGCCTCGGCCGCTGACGGCGCCGGCGCTTACGCGGCCAGCCCGGCGCGCAGGGTCCTGGCCGCCGCCACCATGTTGCCCAGCGCGGGCAGCACTTCGGCCCACTGGCGTGTTTTGAGGCCGCAGTCCGGATTGACCCACAGGCGCCCGGCCGGGATGCGTTCGGCCGCCTTGCGCATCAGGCCCACGATCTGCTCCTGGCTCGGGATGTTCGGCGAGTGGATGTCGTAGACGCCGGGGCCGATCTCGTTCGGATACTTGAAATCGTCGAAGGCGTCGAGCAGTTCCATGTTCGAGCGCGAGGTCTCGATCGTGATCACGTCCGCATCCATGGCGGCGATTGCCGCGATGATGTCGTTGAACTCCGCGTAGCACATGTGGGTATGGATCTGCGTCTCGTCGCGCACGCCGTTGGCCGCGATGCGGAAAGCGTCGACCGCCCAGTCGAGACAGGCCTTCCATTCCGACCTGCGCAGGGGCAGGCCTTCGCGCAGCGCCGCCTCGTCGATCTGGATGACGCGCACGCCGGCCCGCTCCAGGTCGAGCACCTCGGCCCGGATCGCCAGCGCCAGCTGCCTGCAGGAGAGGGCGCGCGGCTGGTCGTCGCGCACGAAGGACCAGTTCAGGATCGTCACCGGGCCGGTCAGCATGCCCTTCATCGGTTTCGCGGTCAGCGACTGCGCGTAGGCGATCCACTCCACCGTCATCGCCCGCGGACGGCTGATGTCGCCGAACAGGATGGGCGGCTTTACGCAGCGCGAGCCATAGGACTGCACCCAGCCGGACTGGCTGAAGGCATAGCCCTCCAGCTGTTCGCCGAAGTATTCGACCATGTCGTTGCGCTCGGCCTCGCCATGGACCAGCACGTCCAGTCCCAGCGCTTCCTGCTCGCGCACGCTGCGCGCGATCTCCGCCCGCATCGCCGCATTGTAGTCCGCGTGAGCGAGCGTGCCGGCCCTGAATGCGCTGCGCGCCTGGCGGATCTCCGCCGTCTGCGGGAAGGAGCCGATGGTCGTTGTCGGGTAGGCGGGCAGTTGCAGCAGGGCCGCCTGTGCCGCGCTGCGCACCCCATGGCTGCTGCGGCGCGCGCCCAGGCCGGCGTCGATGGCGGCCACCGCCGCCTGCACGGCCGGATTGGTCACGCGCGGCGAGGCGCGGCGCGCGGCCAGCGCCGCCGCGTTCGCAGCCAATGCTTCCCGAACCGCGGTCCGTCCGCCGCGCAGCGCCTCGGCCAGCACCTGCAATTCGTCCAGCTTCTGCAGGGCGAAGGCGAGCCAGGACCGGATGTCGGCGTCGAGTTTCTGTTCGCCCTCCAGGTCCACCGGCACGTGCAGGAGCGAGCAGGACGGGGCCAGCCACAGCTGGCCGCCGAGACGGGCCGCCACCGGCTCCAGCCAGTCCAGCACGGCGTTCAGGTCGGTCTTCCAGATGTTGCGGCCGTTGATGACGCCCAGCGACAGCACCTTGTGGTCTGGAAGCAGGTTCAGCAGCGACAGGATGTCTTCCTGGCCGTGCGTCGCGTCGACGTGCAGTCCCGCCACCGGCAGGTTCGCCGCCAGGTAGCGGTTTTCCTGCAAGGGGCCGAAGTAGCTCGCCACCAGCAGTTTTACGCGGCACGCTTTCAGCTGGTGATAGGCGAAGTTGAAGGCGTGCTGCCAGTCCTGGTCCAGCTCCGTCACCAGCAGCGGCTCGTCGACCTGCACCCACTCCACGCCTTGCGCGGCCAGGGTCTCCAGCAGCTGGGCGTAGACGTCGAGCAGCGCGGGCAGCAGGGCCAGCTTGTCGGAGTCGTCCCGGGTCTTGCCGAGCGCGAGATAGGTCACCGGACCGATGATCACCGGCTTGGCTTTCACGCCCTCTCGGCGCGCTTCGGCCAGCTGCCCGAGCAGGCGCGACGCATCGAGCGCGAACACGGTGCCGGCGTCGAATTCCGGCACGATGTAGTGGTAGTTGGTATCGAACCACTTGGTCATCTCGCCGGCCGCGACGCCGCCGCAGCAGCCGTGGTGCTCGTCGGTCGACGCAGCCGAGCGCCCGCGCGCCACCCGGAAGTAATTGTCGAGTGCGTCGCCATGGAAGCCGCGCACGCGTTCGGGCAGGTGTCCCAGCGTAAAACTCATGTCGAGCACCTGGTCGTAGAACGAGAAGTCGCCCACCGGCACCAGGTCGAGGCCGGCCTGCTGCTGCCAGTGGCGTTGGCGCAGCACTGCGCCCTGGGTCTCGAGCGCGGCGCGCGAGGATTCGCCCTTCCAGTAGGACTCCAGCGCGAATTTCAGTTCGCGCCCGGCGCCGATGCGTGGAAAGCCGAGGTTGTGAATGATGGTCATGCGTGTTCCTTCAGGATTATCAACATGGCCATGCTAGAGCTGCGAATCGATGAAGTAAAATGGTCGTTTTTCACATATCCATCGATTTCATTCATATATGCTCGAGCGTATCCACCTGAAGATCCTGGTCGAACTCAAGCGGCTGGGGTCGGTCACGGCCGCGGCCGATGCCCTGCACGTGACCCAGTCGGCGCTCAGCCACAGCATGCGCAAGCTGGAACAGCAGGCCGGCACCGAGATCTGGGTGCGCGAAGGGCGCAACCTGCGCCTGACCCAGGCCGGCGAGTATCTGTACGCCGTGGCCCAGCGCCTGCTGCCGCAGATGCTGCTGGCCGAGGAGCAGCTGCTGCAATTCGCGCAGGGCCAGCGCGGCACGCTGCGTATCGGGATGGAGTGCCATCCCTGCTATCAGTGGCTGTTGAAAGTGGTGTCGCCGTATCTTGCGGCCTGGCCGCTGGTGGACGTGGACGTGAAGCAGAAATTCCAGTTCGGCGGCATCGGCGCGCTGCTCGGCCACGAGATCGACCTGGTGGTGACGCCCGACCCCGTGCTGCGGCCAGGCTTGCGCTTCGAACCCGTGTTCGGCTACGAGCAGGTGCTGGTGGTGCACAAGGCGCACCGCTGGGCGGGACAGGAAGAGGTGAGCCCGGAGCAGCTGGCCGAGGAAACCCTGATCAGCTACCCGGTGCCGATCGACCGCCTCGACATCTACAACCTGTTCCTGCTGCCCGCGAAATGCGCGCCGCGCAGGCACAAGACGATCGAGACGACCGACATCATGCTGCAGATGGTGGCCAGCGGCCGCGGCGTGGCGGCGCTGCCGAAATGGCTGGTGACGGATTACGCGCCGCAGCTGGAACTGCGCACCCTGCGGCTGGGGCCAGGCGGGATCCGGAAGCACATCCACCTGGGGGCGCGGGAAGCGGATTGGGATGTCGACTATCTGCACGCCTTCGTGGCGCTGGCGCGGGAGACCGGGCAGTAGCCGGTCCGCACCATTGCCGGAACTCGCCTTCTCGCAGTCGTTTCGACCTTACACCACCGACCCCAGCTTGAAGATCGGCAGATACATCGCCACCACCAGCCCGCCGATCAGGACGCCCAGGATGACCATGATCATCGGCTCCATCAGCGAGGACAGCGCGCTCACCGCCTCGTCGACTTCTTCCTCGAAGAAGTCGGCGACTTTACCGAGCATGCCGTCCAGCGCGCCGGATTCCTCGCCGATGGCGACCATCTGGGTCACCAGGCTCGGGAACACGTTCACGTTCTGCATCGCCACCGTCAGGCTGGTGCCGGTCGAGACCTCCGTCTGGATGCGCCGCGTGGCGTCGAGGTAGACCGCGTTGCCCGAAGCCCCGCCGACCGAGTCGAGCGCTTCGACCAGGGGCACGCCGGCGGCGAACATGGTGGCCAGGGTGCGCGTCCAGCGCGCGATGGTGGCCTTGCGGATCACGTCGCCGAAGATCGGCAGGCGCAGCAGCAGGCGGTCCATGGCCTGCTGCATCTTCAAGGAGCGGCGCCAGGACTGGAAGAAGAAGTAGATCGAGCCGAAGATCGTACCGAAGATCAGGTACCACCATTCGACGAAGAATTCCGACATGCTCATCACCATCAGGGTCGGCGCCGGCAGGTCGGCGCCGAAGCTGGCGAACACGGATTTAAAGGCCGGGACCACCCAGATCATGATCACGGCGACCACGATGAAGGCGACCGCGAGAATGGCGATCGGGTAGGTGAGGGCGGACTTGATCTTGGCCTTCAGGGCCAGCGTCTTTTCCTTGTAGACGGCCAGGCGGTGCAGCAGGTCTTCCAGGATGCCGGCCTGTTCGCCGGCGCCGACCAGGTTGCAGAACAGCGGGTCGAAATAGCGCGGGTACTTGCGGAAGGCGTTGTTCAGGCTGGTGCCGGTCTCGATGTCGCCGCGGATGTCGAGCACGAGTTTCGACATCGACGGATTCGCATGGCCCTTGCCGACGATGTCGAAGGCCTGCAGCAGCGGCACGCCGGCCTTCATCATCGTCGCCAGCTGGCGCGTGAACATGGTCAGGTCCTTGTCGGTGATCTTCTTGCCGCTGCGGTAGATCTTCTTCTTGACCTTGGTGACCATGATGCCCTGGCGGCGCAGGGTCACGTTGACGATGGCCTCGCCGCCGGCGCGCAGCTCACCGCGCACGGTCTTGCCGGACTTGTCCTTGCCTTCCCAGGCGTAGACCGCTTCCTTGACTTGCGCGCCGCCGCGGCTTCGGGTGGAGAGGGAGGTAGCCATGTTGATCCTGTATTCGCTATTCGTTGGTGCAGCCGAGTACTTCTTCGAGGCTGGTCAGCCCCTGTTTCACTTTCATCAGGCCGGAGCGGCGCAGCGAATTCACGCCGTCCTTCTCGGCCTGGGCGGCGATCTGCATCGAGTTGCCGTGCGCGAGGATCAGTTCCTCGATCGCCGGGGTGATCGGCATGAGCTGGTAGATGCCGACGCGGCCCTTGTAGCCGGAGCCGAGGCAGCGTTCGCAGCCGACCGGGCCGTAGGGCTTCCAGTCGTCCTGCAGGTCGCCTTCGCGGTAGCCGGCGGCGAGCAGGGCCTCGCGGCCCATCTCGAGGGGCTGCTTGCAGGTGCACAGGCGGCGCGCCAGGCGCTGGGCCGTGATCAGGATCACCGAGGAGGCGATATTGAAGGGCGCCACGCCCATGTTCATCAGGCGCGTCAGGGTCGAAGGCGCATCGTTGGTGTGCAGGGTCGAGAACACCATGTGGCCGGTCTGCGCGGCCTTGATCGCGATGTCCGCCGTTTCCAGATCCCGGATCTCGCCGACCATGATGATGTCGGGATCCTGGCGCAGGAAGGATTTCAGGGCCACCGGGAAGGTCAGTCCGGCCTTGTCGTTGACGTTGACCTGGTTCACGCCGGGCAGGTTGATCTCGGCCGGGTCTTCCGCGGTCGAGATGTTGATGCCTGGTTTATTCAGCACGTTCAGGCAGCTGTACAGCGAGACCGTCTTGCCGGAACCGGTCGGCCCCGTCACCAGCACCATGCCGTAGGGACGCGAGATGGCGTCCAGCAGGATCGCCTTCTGGTCCGGATCGTAGCCGAGCGAATCGATGCCCATCTGCGCCTGGGTCGCGTCCAGGATACGCATGACGGTCTTTTCGCCGAACAGCGTGGGCAGCGTGCTGACTCGAAAGTCGATGGTGCGGGTGGCGGACAGGATCAGGCGCATGCGGCCGTCCTGCGGCACGCGCTTTTCCGAGATGTCGAGCTTGGCCAGCACCTTGATGCGCGAGACCAGCTTGTCGCGGATCGCGAGCGGCGGCGTGGCGTGGTCGCGCAGCACGCCGTCCACGCGCATGCGGATGCGGTAGAACTTCTCGAAAGGCTCGAAGTGGATGTCGGAGGCGCCCAGCGACACGGCGTCCATCAGGATCTTGTTCAGGAAGCGCACGATCGGCGCGTCTTCGACTTCGGTGGTGGCTTCCACCGGCGCGGCAGCCTGCTCTTCCTCGGCGAACTCGATGTCGCCTTCCTCGCCCACCAGGTCGCCCAGGGACTGCTCGGCGCTCTTGGTCAGGTTGGCCAGCAGCGCCAGCAGGGCGTCGTGGGCGACGATCACCGGCTCGACCGCGGCCTCGCTCTGGAACTTGATCTGGTCCAGTGCCTGGGTATTGGTCGGGTCGGAGATGGCCACCGACAGGCGGTTGCCGCGCTTGGCCAGGGCAATCACGCGCTGGGCCGCCATCAGCTTGGCGTCGATGGCCGCTTCCGGCAGCGACTCGATGCTGAAGGCCGACAGGTCGAACAGCGGGTAGCCGAAGGTCTCGGCGCAGAAGGCGGCCAGGGAGGCGGCATCGAGCGCGCGCTCGGCGATGATGGCGTCGATCAGGGCAGTGCGGTCGCCCGCGGCCTTCTTCTGCAGCGCCTCGGCCTGCTGGGCCGTCAGGCGCCCGGCCTGCACCAGCGCGCGCGCAAGCCCGGACAACTGGGTGCCTGGGGTCGCGTTGGGGAGGACTGCTGCCATATGAGCCGTGTTATGAGAGGAAAGCCGAGGGGCCGCCCAAGGCGGCAGACTCCTCGGATGATGCCTACAGGCATCAAGTTTGTAAAGCGTTTCAACAGGGTGACGAGGCATGCTTACCACGTAGTCGAAATGCCATGACGCCCCGTAGCGCGGGGTTTGTTGGCGTTTCGATTACGGGTGTTAGCGGCGCGTCAAGCGGTGTGAACATTGCGATATCGCCGCCCAAAACAATACCGGCGCCCTCGGGCGCCGGTATCGATTCGCACAAAGCAGTGCCGTATTTAACGCAGGGCCAGCGCTGCCGGACGCGTATTCAGCACTGGGGCTTCGCCGCCGTCGGCCAGCTTGAACACCGACAGGGCGCCAGTCAGCTGCGTGGTCTGCTCGGTCAGCGATTCCGCCGCCGCCGAGGCTTCCTCGACCAGGGCCGAGTTCTGCTGGGTCATCTCGTCCATGCTGTCGATCGCGCGGCCGATGTCCTCGATGCCTTCGCTCTGGCGCTGGCCGGCCATGGTGATCTCGGCCATGATGTCGTGCACCTTCCTGACCGAGTCGACGATCTGGCCCATGGTCACGCCGGCCTGGTCGACCAGCGCGCTGCCGGCGTTGACCTTCGAGACCGAGTCGCCGATCAGTTCCTTAATCTCTTTCGCCGCCGCAGCCGAACGCTGGGCCAGGCTGCGCACTTCGCCGGCCACGACCGCAAAGCCGCGGCCCTGTTCGCCGGCGCGCGCCGCTTCGACCGCCGCGTTCAGCGCCAGGATGTTGGTCTGGAAGGCGATGCCGTCGATGACGGAAATGATCTCGACGATCTTCTTGGCCGAGGTGTTGATGTCGCCCATGGTGCTGACCACGCCGCCCACGACCTGGCCGCCACGGGTGGCGATGTCGGTGGCGGAGACGACCAGCGCGTTCGCTTCGTTGGCATTCGCCGCGTTCTGGCGCACGGCGCCGGTCAGCTCGTCCATGGCGCGCGCGGTGCGCTCCAGGTTGGCGGCCTGCGATTCGGTGCGGCCGGCGAGATCCGCGTTGCCGCTGGCGATTTCGGCGCTGGCCACCGCGATCGTCTCGGCCGAGTTCTTGATCTCGGCGACCATCGTGGCTAGGCGCGCACGCATGTCTTTCAGCGCCACCAGCAGGCTGGTGCTGTCGCTCGCTTCGGTGCGGATGTCCATCGCCAGGTCGCCGGCGGCCACCGCGCGGGCGATCTCGCGCGCATATTCCGGCTCGCCGCCCAGCTGGTGCCAGATGGCGCGCACCACGAACCAGGACACCACGGCCAGGCTCAGGATCACGACCAGGGCGGTAAGGATCATGGTCCACAGCACGCGGCGCACGTTCGCCTCGCTGCTGGCGATGCCGGCCTTGAACTGTTCCTGGGCCTTGACCTGGGTCTGCTCCAGGTCCTTGTTGAGGGTGGCCAGGGTGCTTTGCATCTTCGGCACCACGGCCTGCGCGTCGCCCTGCTCGAGTTCGAGCATGATGCGCGCAGCCGACAGCGCCGGCGCGTAATAATCGTTGAATTCCTTGAGCAGGCGCTCGCCGTTCGCGGCCTGGCCTTCGATCGCGCTGAAAGCTTTCAGGTGGGCGCGCACGGCCTCGGCCTGCTTGCCCATCTCGTCGATACGCGCCTTGTCGCCTTCGCTGACGGCGTCCATCAGGCCGTCGGTGATGTCCTTGACTTCGAGGGTGAGGGCCTTCGATGCGTCGAGCACCGGGTAGTCGGCCTTTTCGGTCGAATGGATCGAGTCCAGGGCCTTGTTCGCGATGCTCGCGCTGACGCCTACGCCGAGGCCGAAAATCAGGGTCGAAATGACCGGAAGTGCCCAGATCCTGCGCTTGATGCTCATGCTGTTCGTCTCTCTCTCGATTCGCTGCTTGTGATTGGCCCGTGCTACGGATGCTTTCAGCTAAAAAGCCCCGCCGGCTGGGAAGCGGGCAGGGCCTGGACAGAGGGAGCGCGGCTCCCTGTTCCTTTGTTTACGGCGCGGTGTAGACAACCTTGACGGTGGCGTCGACGGCGCTCTTTTCCATGTAGCCGATCGCCTTCGGGTTGGCGGCAACGGCGGCCTTGACGGCGGCGCTGTTGGCGACTTCCTTCGGCATCGTGGCTTTGCCGGTGAAGACCAGCTTCGACCACAGGGCCTTGGCTTGCGAGGCGTCCTTGTCGGTGACCTTCTTGTAGAACTCGCCACGGATGGCGGCGTCTTCAGGCTGGTCGACCGGGGTCATGGCGCTCGATTTACCGAGGAAGAACTGGGCAACCTGGTCCTTCGTCATGGTCGCTTCAGCCGCCTTCGGGTTCACCACGACGACCACTTCGGCCAGTGCCGGCAGCGAGGCGCCGAGGATGGCTGCGGCAAGGGCCGCTTTCAGGAGTTTGTTCATGGCGCGTTCCTTAGAAAACGAAGTCGATCGCCACGGCGCCGACGGTGACATCTTTGTTGAAGCCCGGCGCGGCGTTCAGCAGCAGGCCGCTGCCGACGGCCGGCTTGACGCGGTCGATCTGCGCCTTCAGGGCCAGCGAGCGGTAGAAGTCCCAACGCATGCCGATCGAGGTGGTGCTCGACTCGCCCTGGCCCACGCCGGTGTACGGCAGGGCGTTGGCGCCGGCGCGCAGTGCAGCGAGCTGGCCGCAGACGGCCGGGCTGGCGACCGGGCAGGTGGCCGGCACGACGTTGGCCACGGTGCCGTCGATCTTGACCTTGCTCTGGATGACGTACGGCAGGAATTTGCCGATACGGTAGCCGCCCATCACGTACCACGAGCTGGTGTCGTTGACGTAGGCATCGACCTTGCGCTTGGCGAATTCGGTCTGGACGACGATGTCGTTCCAGTCCATGCCCAGGCCCACCGAGGTGAACGAGGCTTTCTTTTCGTCGGCTGCGAGCTGGTTGGCCATCTCGGTCAGCTGCGGCGCGCGCAGGGCGGTGCCGAAGGTACGCAGGCCGGTCAGCAGGGTGCCCAGGCGCACGTTGCTCGGGCCGTTGCCGTAGATCGACACGGTGGCGTCGACGCGGCCGAGGCGGGCGGTGAACGGGCCGTGTTCGGCGACGACGTTCACGGCGCTCATCTTCTTGCCGCGCGCGGTCAGGTCGCCGGTGATCGGGGCTTCGGCGCCGCCGAAGGCGAGCTGGCCGGTGAGGGTGGTGTCGCCGAAGCTGTGCTGCCAGGTGGCGTCGATGCCGTCGAGGCTATTGAACGGCACCTGCGAGTACATCTCGACCGGCGGACGCAGGAAGTTGTTGGCGTAGCCGACGTTGCGGTAGTCCGAGATCATGAATGCCGGCAGGCCGATACGGCCGACGCGCACGCTGAACTGGTCGTTGATCTTGGCCTTGGCGAAGGCCCAGCCCAGTTCCGCGCCGTATTCTTCTTCGGCATCGCGGCGCACCAGGCCCTGGGCGGTAAAGGAGAGCCAGCTGTTGACGCCGATGTCGGCCTGCAGGCCGAGGTTCGAATCCACGCCGGTGCGCGGGCTTTTCTTGACGCCGGAAGCCTGGTTCGGACGGCTGAATTCGGCCTGGTCGGTGTTGGTCCAGGTGAGGGCGCCGGTGCCGAAACCACTGATCTTGACCGAAGGGCCTTGCGCTTCTTGCGCAAAGGCCGACGAGAGTGCCAGCGGCAAAGCCAGGGCGGCGGCGATAATCTGCTTATTCATAAGACAACCTGTAACAGATACTGCGTTTATAAGATTTACTTCTTCTTTTGGCGTGTCAGATGTGATGAAACGTGAAATGACGGAAATGATTGTATCCATCAGGCAAAAGTACTGACAAGTCAAAGCAAGCCGCCGAGTGCTAAATACTGTTGTTACAATGTGTGATGTTGTATCGACGAAACAGCAGAACCAGTAATCCGGTTCTTTCTGTTAACGATTACCTAAGCTTATCGATATGGATCAATTCCACCAGTGGGTGGTGGCGCCCATTTCGGGCAGCCTGGCCTGGACCGCTTCGTCGATCAGGCCGGCGCGCACGGCCTGCTCGGCCGTGTAGATACGCGCGTTTCCAAAGAGATGCGGGCGGATGTCGTGCGCTTCGGGGGCGCCGCGGGTGGCCTCGTCGAAGATGGCGGCATAGCGTTCGGCATCGAAATCCAGGCATTCGCGCCATTCCGACACGCGCGAGTGATCGGCCGCCACCAGGTTGCCGAAGCCCCAGTGCAAGGGGTGAACGAGGAAGCGTGCGCCCGGGCAGGCATAGCGTTTACTGCCGGCCAGGAAAATGACGACGCCGACCGACTCGATGCTGCCAATGTTAAATGTGGTCAGCGGGATCGGCAGGGATTTCAGGAAGAAGTACAGCGCGAAGCCGGCCGTCATGTTGCCGCCTTCGGTCGACATGTGCAGCTCGATCTCGGTGGCCCCGTTCTGCAATGCCTGCAGGCACAGGTTGCGGACGCTGCATGCCGAATGATGGTTGATCGGTCCGATGAAATGAACGATGTGCAAAGCCATTGGCGCTCCTGTCGTGAATCCTCAGGATAGCAATTTCCTGCGGGCGCAGGCGTCCGTTTTCTCTCGTCAACTTCCCCGGTAAGTCGAGTACGACCAGGGCGTCACCACCAGCGGCACGTGGTAGTTCTGCGACGGATCGGCGATGCCGAAGGCGATCGTCACGCGGTCGACGAAAGGCGGATCGGGCAGGGCCACGCCCTGGGCGCGGAAATAATCGCCGGCTGCGAACACCAGTTCGTAGCGCCCCGCCTGCATCGTCTCGCCGGACAGCAGCGGGGCGTCGCAACGGCCGTCGGCGTTGGTCGCCGCCTCGGCCAGCAGCTTGCGGGCGTCGCCTTCGAGCGCATACAGCGCGATCGCCACGCCGGCAGCCGGGCGGCCGTGCGCGGTATCGAGTACATGGGTGCTGAGTTTGCCCATCGGAGTCCCTATATGGTCGTGGTGAAGATGTCTATTCTTCTGATCATATACTGATGAAGTTCAGTCAATATATGATCGGCGATATACCCCTCATCCTCGGGACCTTTCATGGAAACCAATTACCCACGCGACCTCGTTGGTTATGGCCGCACGCCACCCCATGCCCAGTGGCCCGGTCAGGCCCGGATCGCCCTGCAGTTCGTGCTCAACTACGAGGAAGGCGGCGAGAATGCGGTGCTGCATGGCGATCCGTTTTCGGAGACTTTTTTATCCGAAATCATAGGGGCGCAAGCCTTCCCCATGCGCCACATGAGCATGGAATCGCTCTATGAATATGGCTCGCGCGCCGGCCTGTGGCGTCTGCTGCGCATGTTCGAGGAACGAAAACTGCCGCTGACGGTCTTCGGCGTAGCGATGGCGCTGCAGCGCAACCCGGACGCCGTGGCCGCCTTCCGCGAGCTCGGCCACGAGATCGCCTGCCACGGCCTGCGCTGGATTTCCTATCAAAACGTCGACGAAGCGACCGAGCGTGCGCACATGGCGGAAGCGGTCGCCATCATGCGCGAGCTGACCGGGGAGGCGCCGCTCGGCTGGTACACGGGGCGCGACTCGCCGAATACCCGGCGCCTCGTGGTCGAGCATGGCGGCTTCGTCTACGACGCCGATTACTATGGCGACGACCTGCCGTTCTGGCAGAAGGTCGCGCACACCGGTCCCGACGGTGTGCAACGCGAGACGCCGCACCTGGTCGTGCCCTATACCCTCGACACCAACGACATGCGCTTTGCCGCCGCGCAGGGTTTTAATTCCGGCACCCAGTTCTTCGATTATCTGAAAGACGCCTTCGACGTGCTGTATGCGGAAGGCGACCCGAATGGTCTGAACGCGCCTAAAATGCTCTCGATCGGGCTGCATTGCCGCATCGTCGGGCGGCCGGCGCGCGCCGCGGCGCTGGCGCGTTTCCTCGACTACGTGTTGCAGCATAAACACGTGTGGATCGCGCGCCGGATCGACATCGCCGAGCATTGGAGAAACACCCATCCGTACCCAAGCTGATATATCGGTTTGATGATAAGCAAAATCAGTTTCTGTGCATAGTTGCTTCTTGCTCCGACAAGGTATCCTTCACGCTGGACCCAATCCGAGACAAGCATGGCCGACCCGATCCGCTTTTATTTCCGCAACGCCGTTCACGAAGTGACCGGCGTGGCGCCGACGCAAACCATCCTGCAGCACCTGCGGGAGGATCTGCGCTGCACCGGCACGAAGGAAGGCTGCGCCGAAGGCGATTGCGGCGCCTGCACCGTCGTCGTCGGTTCGCTCGAGAACGGCGAGCTGGAACTGAAGGCGGTCAATTCCTGCATCCAGTTCACGCCCACGCTCGACGGCAAGGCCTTGTTCACGGTCGAAGACCTGCAGCTGCCTGACGGGCGACTGCACCCGGTCCAGCAGGCGCTGGTCGAGTGCCACGGCTCGCAGTGCGGCTTCTGCACGCCGGGTTTCGCGATGTCGCTGTGGGGCATGTACCTGAAGCAGGAGGGCACGGCTCCTTCGCGCTGCCAGATCGACGACGCCCTGTCCGGCAACCTGTGCCGCTGCACCGGCTACCGTCCGATCATCGACGCGGCCCAGCGCATGGTCGAACTGCCGCGCGCCGACTTCGACCGCGCCGCGGTGGCCGGGCAGCTGCTTGCCCTGCAGCGCGGCGCGGGCAGCTCGTATTCCTATGAAGGCCGCAGCTTCCACGCGCCGCGCACGCTCGACGAACTTGTCGCGTTGCGCGCCGCCCACCCGCAGGCGCTGATCCTGGCCGGCTCGACCGACGTCGGCCTCTGGGTCACCAAGCAGATGCGCGAGCTGAACGACATCATTTATATCGGCAACGTGGCGGAGCTGAAATCCGTGCGCGAAGAGGGTAATTACCTCGAGATCGGCGCCGGCGTCACGCTGCAGGATGCCTACGCGGCCGTCTGCCGCCACTATCCGCAGGAGCTGGGCGAGCTGATGCAGCGTTTCGCGTCGCTCCCGATCCGCAATGCCGGCACCCTGGGCGGGAATGTCGCCAACGGGTCGCCGATCGGCGACTCGATGCCCTGGCTGATCGCGCTCGGTGCGCGCCTGGTGCTGCGCGGCGCAAATGGGACACGCGAACTGGCGCTGGAAGATTTCTATCTCGGCTATCAGCAAAAGGATTTGCAGGCGGACGAATTCGTGGCCAGCCTGCGCGTACCGCTGCCGCAGGCCGGCGTGCGCTTCCGTACCTATAAACTGGCCAAGCGCTTCGACCAGGATATCTCGGCCGTCTGCGCCGCGTTCGCGCTGACGCTCGATGGCGAGATCGTGAAGGAAGCGCGCATCGCCTTCGGCGGCATGGCGGCCACGCCGAAACGCGCAGCAGCTGCGGAAGCCGTACTGACGGGCCGCGTCTGGAACGAAGATGCGCTGAAGGAGGCCATGACCGCGCTGGCCCAGGATTACGCGCCGCTGTCGGACATGCGCGCCTCGAGCAGCTATCGCATGAAGACGGCCCAGAACCTGCTGCGCCGCTTCTGGCTCGAGACGCGGCTGGAAAATCCACTGCCGCCGTCCGCAGTCAACGCATTCGCAGCGGCGTAAGGAGAATCATATGAACGACGCAGGCGCACCAGCAATCAAGCAGGCGGCGTGGGCAGCGGTCGGCCGCGCCCGGCCGCACGAATCGGCCACGCTGCACGTGCTCGGCCAGGCTACCTACACCGACGATATCGCCGAAACGGCGGGCACGCTGCACGCGGCGCTCGGTTTGTCGAGCAAGCCGCACGCCCACATCGTCTCGCTCGACTTGTCTCCCGTGCGCGCGGCGCGCGGCGTAGTGTCGGTGCTGACGGTGAAGGACATCCCCGGCACGAATGACTGCGGCCCCATCATCCACGATGACCCCATCCTCGCCGACGGCAAGGTGGAATACGTCGGCCAGCCGGTCTTCATCGTCGTCGCCGACACGCACGACAACGCCCGCCGCGCCGCGCGCCTCGCCAAGATCGAGTACGAAGAACTGCCGGCCATCCTGACGCCGCAGGAAGCGCACGCCGCCAAGTCCTATGTCGTGCCGCCGATGCGCCTGGCGCGCGGCGATGCCGAAACCGCCTTCGCGAACGCGCCGCGCAAGGTGGCCGGCAAGCTGTACGTCGGCGGCCAGGAGCAGTTCTACCTGGAAGGCCAGATCGCCTACGCGATTCCCGGCGAAGACAATGGCATGCTGGTGCAGTGCTCGACCCAGCACCCGAGCGAGATGCAGCACGTGGTCGCGCATGCGCTCGGCCTGCATTCGCACCACGTGGTCGTCGAGTGCCGCCGCATGGGCGGCGGCTTCGGCGGCAAGGAGTCGCAGTCGGCGCTGTGGGCCTCGGCCGCCGCGATCGCCGCGCACAAACTGAAGCGTCCGGTGAAGCTGCGCGCCGACCGCGACGACGACATGCTCGTCACCGGCAAGCGCCACTGTTTCTATTACGAATACGAAGTCGGCTACGACGACGCCGGACGCATTTTGGCGGCGAAAGTCGACATGGTCTCGCGCGCCGGCTTCTCGGCCGATTTGTCCGGGCCGGTCGCCACGCGCGCCGTCTGCCACTACGACAACGCCTATTACCTGAGCGACGTCGACATCCGCGCCGCCTGCGGCAAGACCAATACCCAGTCGAACACGGCCTTCCGCGGCTTCGGCGGTCCGCAGGGCGCGATCGCGATGGAATACGTGCTGGACGAGATCGCGCGCAATCTCGGCATGGACGCGCTCGACGTGCGCAAGCTGAATTTCTACGGCAAGACCGAGCGCAACGTCACGCCCTACGGCCAGGCCGTGGTCGACAACGTCATCCACGAACTGGTGGCCGAACTCGAAACCTCGAGCGAATACCGCACGCGGCGCGCCGCCATTGCCGCCTTCAACGCCGGCAGCCCGGTATTGAAGAAGGGCCTGGCGCTCACGCCCGTCAAGTTCGGCATCGCCTTCAACGTCACCCACCTGAACCAGGCGGGCGCGCTGGTGCACGTGTACGTGGACGGCTCCATCATGGTCAACCACGGCGGCACCGAGATGGGGCAGGGCATCAACACCAAGGTGATGCAGGTCGTCGCCCACGAACTGGGCGTGGACATGGATCACGTGCGCGCCACCGCCACCAATACCAGCAAGGTCGCGAACACCTCGGCCACGGCGGCATCGACCGGCGCCGATTTGAACGGCAAGGCGGCGCAGGACGCGGCGCGACAAATCAAAGAGCGCCTGGCCGCCTTCGCGGTGGCGCAATACGGCGGTGAGCTGGCCGACGTGCGCTTCGCAGCCGATACCGTGTTCGTCAACGGCATCGAGGTGCCGTTCCCGCACCTGGTGCAGAAGGCCTATCTCGCGCGCGTGCAGCTCTGGTCCGACGGGTTTTATGCAACCCCCGGCCTGTCCTGGGACGCCAAGACCATGAACGGCCGGCCCTTCTCCTACTTTGCCTACGGCGCGGCGGTGTCGGAAGTCGTGGTGGACACGCTCACCGGCGAATGGAAGCTGCTGCGCGCTGATGCTTTGTATGATGCCGGCAACTCGCTCAATCCCGCGATCGACATCGGCCAGGTGGAGGGCGCCTTCATCCAGGGCATGGGCTGGCTCACCACCGAGGAACTATGGTGGAACCCGGGCGGCAAGCTGATGACGCACGCGCCCTCGACTTATAAAATCCCGGGCGTATCCGACTGCCCGCAGGACTTCCGCGTGCGCCTGTTCGAGAACCGCAACGTCGAAGACAGCATCCACCGCTCGAAAGCCGTGGGCGAGCCGCCGCTGCTGCTGCCGTTCTCGGTCTTCTTCGCGATCCGCGACGCGGTTTCCAGCGTCGGCGGCCATCGCGTCAACCCGCCCCTGAACGCGCCGGCGACGAGCGAGGAGATCCTCGACGCCATCGCCTTCGTCGAAGCTGCCGCTTCCCGCGCGTGATGGACGACTGGCTCACCGCCGCGCTGCGTGCGCCGGCCGTGCTGGTCACGGTCGCCATCGTCGAAGGCTCCGTGCCGCGCGAGCCGGGGGCGAAGATGCTCGTGCAGCGCGACGGCTTCGCGGGGACCATCGGCGGCGGCCACCTCGAGCACCGCGCGATCGAGATCGCGCGCGGGATGCTGGAAGACGGTGGGCAGCCGAAGCTGGAGCGCTTCGCGCTCGGGCCGAGCCTGGGGCAGTGCTGCGGCGGGATTGCGCATCTGGTTTTCGAGCCGGTCGACCGCGACCAGATGGTCTTGCTCGATGCGCGCCGCAGCGCCGATACATTCAGAGTCATACCGGTAGGGTGGACGGGTCTCCCGTCCACGCGTTCAACCAGCGGTGGCGTTGGCACGCAATCGGAAGGTCATGCGTCCGCTGAACGCGTGGACGGGGGACCCGTCCACCCTACGTGGGCGCTGTTTGACACCGACGGTGTGCAACTGGCGGGCGATCCTGTCCCTGCCTTCGACCGCACTCTCGGCACCCACGTCTTCACCGACGCCGACGGCCGCCGCTGGCTCGCCGATGCCGTGCTCGCCCCGCGCGCCCACCTGATGCTGTTCGGCGCCGGCCACGTCGGCGCCGCCATCGTGCGCGCACTCAGCGAGCTGCCTTGCCGCGTCACCTGGGTCGACGAGCGCGAGGACCTGTTCCCGGCCACGGTGCCGGCGAACGTCACGATCGAAGCCACCGACATTCCCGAGGTGCTGGTGGAAGAAGCCGCTCCTGGAACGACCTTCCTGGTCATGACCCACAGCCACGCACTTGACCTGCGCCTGTCGATTGCGATATTGTCCCGCCCCGCCGCGGACTGGTTCGGCCTGATCGGCTCCGATACCAAGCGCCGCCAGTTCGAGCACCGCCTGCGCGAGCGCGGCATCGGCAAGGACCGTATAGAATCCATGGTCTGCCCGATCGGCCTGCCCGGCATCGCCGGCAAGGCGCCGGCCGTGATCGCCGCATCGGTCGCGGCGCAACTGCTCACCGTCTGGGAGGCGTCCGAACACGGCGCCGCCAGCCACCTGCACCATTCTCCGGAATCCAACTGATGTCCACCGCACCACACACTGTGCAAGCCTACCGTGCGAGCTTGCTGCATTTTCTCGCCGACCCGGCCTTCACGGAGGAGGCGTATTCCTGGCACCAGGACGGCCTGCTGATCGTCGAGGACGGCCGCGTCAAGGCCGCCGGCGATTATGCGCAGCTCGTGTCCACGCTGCCGGCCGGCCTCGAACCGCACGACTACCGCGGCCAGATCATCACGCCCGGCTTCATCGACACCCACCTGCATTACCCGCAGACGGACATGATCGCGTCGCCGGCGCCTGGTTTGCTGCCCTGGCTCGACACCTATACCTTCCCGACCGAGCGCCAGTTCGGCGACCCGGCGCATGCGCGCGCCACCGCCGAGTTCTTCCTCGACGAACTGGCCCGCTGCGGCACCACCACCGCCGTGGTCTACTGCACCGTGCACCGCGAATCGGTCGACGCCTTCTTCGAAGCCAGCGAAGCGCGCAACCTGCGCATGGTGGCAGGTAAAGTGCTGATGGACCGGAACTGCCCGGACTTCCTGCGCGACGTCGAAGGGCAGGTGGGCGACAGCGAAGCCCTGATCAACAAGTGGCACAAGCACAAGCGCTCGCTGTACGCGATCACGCCGCGCTTCGCGCCGACCTCGACCCCGGCGCAGCTGGGCGCGATCGCCGAACTGGCCAAGGCCTGGCCGGACACTTTCATCCAGACCCACGTCTCGGAAAACAAGGACGAGTGCAGCTGGGTGCGCGAACTGTACCCGGACTCGCGCAGCTACCTCGACGTGTATGACGGCTATGGCCTGATGCGCCCGCGCGCGCTGTTCGGCCACTGCATCTGGCTCGACGACGAGGACTTCGCGCGCATGGCGGCCACTGGTTCGGCCGCTTCCGTGTGCCCGACCTCGAACCTGTTCCTCGGCAGCGGCCTGTTCGATTTCGAAAAGGCCGACGGCGCCGGCGCGAAAGTAACGCTCGGGACGGACGTCGGCGCCGGCACCTCGTTCTCGATGCTGCAGACCATGAACGAAGCCTATAAGGTCGCGCGCCTGAAAGGCAGCTACCTGCCGGCGCTGCGCATGTTCTATCTCGCCACCCTGGGCGCGGCGCGCGCGATGGACCTGGAAGGCACGATCGGCAGTTTCAAGGTCGGCGCGGAAGCGGATTTTATTGTTCTCGATCCGAAGTGCACGCCTTTGCTCGAGCGCCGCAGTGTGCACTGCAATTCGCTGGAAGAGCAGCTGTTCGCGCTGGCGCTGCTGGGCGACGACCGCGCGGTCCGTGCCACCTATGCGGCGGGCGTGAAAGTGCATGAACGCAGTGGGGCTGTCGCCTGACGCGTTATCGGTCGTTTTACATCCGCGCGGGCATGCCCGCCCTACGTTACGCATCGGCCAGTGGCTGTCGTGTACCGTAGGGCGGGCATGCCCGCGCGGATCTGTGCATACCGTTGGCCCGACGTTGCCAACACTGCACGAAGCCGTTAAAGTTGCGCGGCCACGTCAACCCATCAAGAAAGACCCGTCATGCAGAACACCATCAGCCGCCTGCTGATCGCCCTGGCCGTCGCCGCGCCAAGCGGCGCCATGGCCAAGGAGCCGGCCACCGCATCGCGCCAGGCCAACGAGGCGGCGACCAGCCGTCATTACGCCGCGCTCGTCGCCGGCCAGGATCCGAAGCTGGCCGAGCTGACCATGTTCTTCACGCAGATGCCGAAGGGGGGCGACCTGCACCACCATTACTCGGGCGCGATCTATGTCGAGCAATACCTCGACTTCCTCGACCGCCAGGGCCTGTGCGTGAACAAGCAGAGCTACCGCATCGAGACCGATAAAGCCGTCATCGCGCAGGAACGCGCCAAGCCGGCCAAGGAACGCAACTGCCTGAACAGCGCCGAGGTGTATGCCGACGACTACACCTGGCGCGAGCTGGTGCAGCGCTGGTCGAACAAGGACTTCGACAACCACGGCGTCCTGAACCCGCCGCCGGACCGCCTGTTCTTCCAGACCTTCGGCTACTTCGGCCCGGTCTCGAACGCGAACTTCAAGGAAGGCCTGCAGGAGCTGAAAAAGCGCGCGATCGCGGAAAACGTCAGCTACATCGAAACCATGTTCAAGATGGCCCCGGCCATCGCCAACCCCGAATTCGACGCGCGCGCCTGGCAGCTGGCGAACGACGACGCCGGCCTGGACGCCGAACTGCGCCGCGCGATGGAAGCGCTCGAGCGCGACCCGGCCTTTGCGAAATCCATCGCCGACTTCACGGCGAAGATCGACGAAGCGGCCGCCGGCATCGACGACGAGCGCTTCACGATGCGCTACCAGACCTATGTGCTGCGCCTCCTGAACCCGTCGCAGGTGTTTTCCTCGATGGTCGCCGCCTTCAAGTCGGCGTCGAGCGGCGGCAAGGTGGTCGGCGTCAACATCGTCGGCCAGGAAAGCACGATGGTGTCGATGCGCGACTACGCGCTGCACATGAAGATGTTCCGCTTCCTGAAACCCCTCTACCCGAACGTCAAGGTCGCCCTGCATGCGGGCGAGCTGGCGCTGGGCGAGGTGCCGCCTGAAGGCCTGAAGTTCCACATCGACCAGGCCCTGACGGTGGCCGGCGCCGACCGCATCGGCCACGGCATCGACCTGGCGCACGAGGCGAACGCCCGGGCCATCCTGCGCACCATGCGCGAGAAGGACATCCCGGTCGAGATCAACCTGACCTCGAACGCTTTTATCAGCGGCATCAAGGGCGAGAACCACCCGGTCACCCTGTACCGCAAGTACGGCGTGCCCTACGTGATCTCGACCGACGACGCCGGCGTCACGCGCCACACGCTGTCGCAGGAATACGTGCTGTTCGCAAGCCGCTACAAGCCGGACTATGCGGAAATGAAGAAGACCTCGTACAACAGCATCCGCTACGCCTTCCTGCCGGCCGCCGAGAAAGCGCGCCTGACGCGCCAGCTCGATGCGCGCTTCGCCGCTTTCGAAGCCGATGTGGCAAAAATGGGAAAAACCGTTGTGCCGGAACGACGGTCGAAACGCTAATCGAGGTGTTCAAGAACGGCAGCGCAAGGCTGCCGTTTTGTCGTGTGCACCATGCCGTGCACCATGATGAAACAGACAAATGTTAGCGCCCAGATAAGGTTTGTGGTCAAGTCGCCACAAATTGCCTCAGCCTCCGGGGCGAATGCAGAAAAGTTTTATCAAAATATTTCAGCCAAGAATGCCTTCCGTATAATCGCGCCTTGTGATTTTGCTTGGGGAAACCCCTGCGCGGCGTCAATATGCACGTTTTTTGGGCGATTAAGAGCTGGGCGGTATAAATCGCCAACGAAAAACGTATTTGTCTCGCCAAGGACAGTCATGCATATTTGTTGTTGTTAATAAATATGCTTGAAGTTTTTTCAAGAGCGGTGGTAACGGAGTTGAAACATTTCCTGTCTACAATCGCTCGGTCCTCTGGAGGGCCGGCTGGTTGCCGCTGCGCTAGCAGCATCGAAGCTTGCAGTACTTGTAAAGAGGGGCGCTCACCGGCGCCCAAATAACTATTAAGTCTATTTTGGGGTTTTAATAATGATCACTCAACAACAGATCCGGCTGACCAAGCTGGCGCTGGCATTGTCGATTGCGTTGTCGGCAGCACCGACGTTCGCACAGAACACCACCTCGGCCATCGGCGGCCGTGTTTCGGGTGCGGATGGTGCGCCGGCTGCAGGCGCCCAGGTGCAGATCGTGCACACGGAGTCGGGCTCTGTCAGCAACGTCGTGACCGACGCTGAAGGCCGTTACGTCGCACGCGGCCTGCGTGTCGGCGGTCCGTACACGATCATTATCTCCAAGAACGGCATCACGGAAAAACGCGAGAACGTGTACGTCGAGCTGGCGGAAACCGCCGCCGTCGACGCGACCCTCGGCCAGCAGATGCAGACCGTCGCCGTGACCGGCAACCGCGCCCGTTCGGAAATCTTCTCGAACAGCGCGATGGGTTCGGTCACCACGCTGACCCGCGCCGACCTGGAAACCCAGGCTTCGATCAACCGCAACCTGCAGGACTTCGCCCGTATCGACCCACGCGTGTCGCAGACCGACAAGGAACGCGGAGAGATGTCGGTGGCCGGCCAGAACTCGCGCTACAACTCGATGACCATCGACGGCGTCGCGATCAACGACACCTTCGGCCTGGAAGCCAACGGCAGCCCGACCGCCCGCCAGCCGATCTCGATGGAAGCGATCGCCTCGGTGCAGGTGAACGTGGCCAACTACGACGTGACCCAGCGCGGCTACACCGGCGCCAACGTCAACGCCGTCACCAAGTCGGGTACCAACGTGTACCACGGCGGCGCCTACTACATCACCCGCGACGACCGCCTGGTCGGCAAGCGCTACGACGCGACCACCGGCAACTACAACGACGCGCCTGAGTTCAAGGACAACACCAAGGGCCTGTGGGTCAGCGGCCCGCTGATCCAGGACAAGCTGTTCTTCTTCGCCCTGGCGGAAAACTACGAAAGCACCCGCAGCGGTCCTGAATTCAACGCCATCGGCTCGGGTTCCGGCACCACCGTCGGCATCAGCCCGAACCAGATCGCGCGCCTGCAAGACATCGCCAGCAAGACCTACGGCTTCGACCTCGGCAGCAACTCGATCCCCGAGGGCACCAAGATGAAGACCGAAGAGCGCACCTTCAAGGTCGACTGGAACATCAACGACGACCACCGCGCCAACTTCCGTTACTCGAAGACCTCGCAGAACGAACCGATCTTCCCGGGCTTCTCGCAGACCGGCGTGTCCCTGAGCTCGCAGTTCTACAACCAGGACAAGACCATCGAGACGGCCGTGGCCCAGGTGTTCTCGGACTGGACCGAGAACTTCTCGACCGAATTCCGCGCCTCGACCCGTGACTACGACTCGGTGCCGATCAATAACGCTCGTCTGCCGACGATGTCGTTCTCGTTCAGCGGCCCGCTGCCGTCGGACGCGCCGAGCGGCACCCGCACCGGCACCCGCTTCCTGAACACCGGTACCGAAAACAGCCGCCACAACAACGTGCTGGGCACCAAGACCCTGGACCTGTACGCAGGCGCCAACTACAAGTGGGGCGACCACGAGTTCAAGGCCGGCGCCGACTACACCTCGAACGAGGTGTACAACGCCTTCCTGCAGAACGTGTTCGGCAACTACACCTTCCAGTGCGACAGCAACTTCGCCTATAACACGGTGCCGGGCGTCGCCGCCGGCAGCACCTTCAACTGCGCAGGCAACACGGTTACCGCTGCCCAGATCGAAGCCGCGATCTACGAGAACTTCACCCGTGGCCGCCCTTCGTCGTACACCGTGCAGCTGCCGGTCGCCGGCGGTTCGCTGAGCAACGCGATCGCCCAGTTCACGATGAAGAATACCGGTTTCTTCCTGCAGGATAACTGGACCGTCAACAAGAACCTGACCGTCAGCGCCGGCGTGCGCGTCGACCTGACCGACGTCGACAACCGTCCGCTGCAGAACACCGCAGTCGCCGCACCGACCATCGCCGGTACCGGCTCGTTCGGCCGCCAGACCGGTGGCTACGGCTACGACAACACCCAGACCTTCGACGGCCAGAAACTGTGGCAGCCGCGCGTCGGCTTCAACTACAAGTTCGATTCGGCCCGTCCAATGCAGCTGCGCGGTGGCGCCGGCCTGTTCCAGGGCGCCGCGGCAACCGTCTGGATGTCGAACCCGTTCTCGAACCCGGGCGTCGCTACCCGCGTCATCACCTGCTCGGGCTCCGGCGCAACCCGCTGCCCGACCACCGACGGCACCTTCACGCCTGACGTGGATGCGCAGCGCACGGTCACCGGCGCCACCCCGGCCGCCAACGTCGACATCCTGTCGCCGGACCTGAAGCAACCGTCGATCTGGAAAGCCAACCTGGCATTCGAGCATGAACTGCCATGGTACGGCCTGGTGTTCGGCGCCGAGCTGCTGGCTACCCAGAACAAGAACGGTATCTTCTACCAGAACCTGAACATCGGCGCGCCGACCGCGATCGGTACCGATGGCCGCGAGCTGTATTACGCCCCAGGCGGTCTGAACCGTAACGCAGCCGGCGCTTTCCAGCAGTGCTACACGTTCAGCAACAACGCGATCGCCATTAACACCGCCTGCCAGGCGACTGCCAAGGCCCGTTCGAACCTGAACTACGGCAACGTGCTGCTGGCCAAGGGCACCGACAAGGGCGACGCCCAGGTCGCGACCATCTCGCTGACGAGCCCGACCCGCCAGGGCTTCGGCTGGTCGGTGGCTTACTCGCACACCAACGCGACCGAAGTCTCGCCGCTGACCTCGTCGACCTCGAACTCGAACTGGTCGGGCCGCTCGGTCTTCAACCCGAACGAAGAAGTTGCCGCCAACTCTTCGTACCTGGTGAAGGACCGTATCAATGCCCGCATGTCGTGGGAGAAGCGCTTCTTCGGCAACTACCGCACCCGTCTGGGCGTCTTCTATGAAGGCCGTTCGGGCAAGCCGTACAGCTGGACCATCAACAACGACCTGAACGGCGACGGCCTGGCAGGCAACGACCTGATGTACATCCCGACGGCCTTCGGTTCGGGCGAAGTCGTGTTCTTCGGCGACACCGCGGCCAACAAGGCTAACGAGACCAAGTTCTGGGAAATCGTCGACTCGAACAAGGCCCTGAGCAAGGCAAAGGGTGGCGTGGTCGAGCGTAACAGCGCCTTCTCGAAGTGGACCAACAGCTTCGACGTGAAGATCACCCAGGAACTGCCTGGCTTCATGGCCAAGCACAAGGCCAGCTTCTCGCTCGACATCCTGAACTTCGGCAACCTGCTGAACAAGAAGTGGGGCCGTATCGAAGAAGTCGGCTTCCAGTCGGCCGGTGCGCAAGCACGTAGCTTCGTCGACTACGCTGGCCTGGATGCATCGGGCAAGTACATCTACGCTGTGCGTAACAACGTGGAAGACCTGAACGTGCGTCAAGCCAAGGGCGAGTCGCAGTGGGCCATCCAGGCAACCGTCAAGTACGAGTTCTAATACTTGATTCCCTGCCTGTAAGGTGATGAAAGGCCGGTGGCGACACCGGCCTTTTTTTATGGACGGGGTAGTAGCAAAGCCCGCCTGTAAAGATGGCCGCGCGCTGGCCTACGTGCAATAATTCCGTTTGCCCACGCGGGGCCGTCCCCGTTTTCTATCAGTAAAGGTAAGTCATGACCGTTTCCCCGCGCGCGTGCGCCCGATTGTCTCTCCTGGCGCTGGCCCTGCTGGCTGCCGGCTGCACCACGACCCCGCGCGGTCCGGTCACCCTGAACCTGGTCGCCATCAACGACTTCCACGGTAATCTGGAGCCGAGCAAGTACACCTATACCAGCGCCGCCACCGGCAAAAGCGAAACCCTGCGCGCCGGCGGCATCGAAGCCTTGAGCGGCGCGCTGGCCGCCTGGCGCAAGGAAGACAAGGACCTGCTGTTCATCGGCGCGGGCGACCTGATCGGCGCCAGCCCGGCGCTGTCCTCGATGTGGGCCGACGAGCCGAGCATCGAGGCGATGAACCTGCTGGGCCTGCGCCTGTCCTCGGTCGGCAACCACGAATTCGACCAGGGCCGCAAGGAGCTGCTGCGCCAGCAGGCCGGCGGCTGCGATTCGCCGCGTCCCGGCAAGGCCTGCCGCCTGAGCCCGGACTACCGCGGCGCGCGCTTCACCTACCTCGCCGCGAACGTGCTCGACAGCGCGACCGGCAAACCCTTCATGCCCGCCTATCGCGTGGAAAGCGTGAAGGGCGTGAAAGTCGGCGTGGCCGGCGCCGTGCTGCAAGGCACCGCCTCGGTGGCGGTGGCCTCGGCGATCGCCGGCCTGGACTTCATCGACGAAGCCGAAGCCATCAACAAGACGCTGCCGCAGATGCGCGCGGACGGCGCCAAGGTGTTCATCGCCCTGATCCATGAGGGCGGCCGCACCGACGAATCGCCGGACCAGCCGGGCTGCAAGGGCCTGACCGGCGGCGTGGTCGACATCGTGAAAAAACTCGATCCGGCGATCCGCCTGGTGATCACCGGCCACTCGCACCAGGGCTACCTGTGCACGGTCGATGGCCGCATCGTGACCCAGGCCGATGCGGCGGGGCACCTGCTGTCGCGCATTGCATTGAAGGTGGACGCGGCCAGCGGCGCGATTGCCGACATCGACGTCAAGAACGTCGTCATGGATCCGGCCAAGTTCCCGGCCGATCCGCAAGTGGCCGCCTACCTGGCCGGCGTGAAGGAACGCAGCCGCGCGGCGCTGGCGCGTCCGCTCGGCAAGCTCGGCACGGCCACGGTGGCGCGCAAGGCCAACGAGGCCGGCGAAGCGCCGCTGGGCAACCTGATCGCCGACGCGGTACTCGCCGCGACTCGTGCGCAGGGCGCCCAGATCGGCTTCATGAACAATGGCGGCATCCGCAAGGACCTGGAAACCTCCGACGCCGCGCTGACCACCAACTTCGGCCATGCCCAGGCGGTGCTGCCGTTCGGGAATACCCTGGTCGTGCTGGACCTGACCGGCGCGCAATTGCGCCGCCTGCTGGAGCAGCAGTGGCAGCGTCCGAGCGCCTCGGGCGCCACCATCCTGCAAGTGTCGCAAGGCCTCACGTACACCTGGGACGAGCAGCGCCCGGTCGGCCAGCGCGTGGTGCCGGGCAGCCTGAAGTTCAACGGCGCGCCGGTGGACGATGCCAAGACCTATCGCGTAGTCGCCAACAACTTCCTGGCCGAAGGCGGCGACAACTTCCCGGAATTTGCCAAGGGCACGAACCGTGTCGATACGCAGATCGTCGACCTCGATGCCCTGAGCGACTACATCGCAAAGAATCCGGGTGCCGGCGGGGCGCAAGCCGGCCTGGCGCCTGCGGCGCGCATCGGCAAGGTGTCCGCGTCCAAATAACAGTACTGCCCAACACGGAGAATCCATGAAAAAACTAGCTTGTGTCCTCGCGCTCGCCAGCGCCTTTACCTCGGTCGACGCGCTCGCATGGGGCGGCGACGGCCACCGCGCGGTCGGCGCCATCGCCGACAAACTGCTGAAGGGCACGAATGCGCAGAAGCAGATCGCCGCCTTGCTGCTGCCGGGCGAGACGCTCGAATCGATCGCCAACTGGCCGGACTGCGTGAAGGGCACCTATTGCGGCCCGCAGTCGCCGGAAATGGTCGAGTACACCACCGCCAATCCGAAGCACAGCGAGTACCACTACACCGACGTGCCGTTCCAGCTCGAGCACTACCATGACCACGGCGTCGGCACCAGCGAAGTCGACATCGTGCAGACCTTGAAACAGTGCATCGCGGTCCTGCAGGGCAAGACCGATCCGGCCCTGAACCCGCACAAGTTCACCAAGCGCCAGGCCCTGATCCTGCTGACCCACATGACCGGCGACATCCACCAGCCGCTGCACGTGGGCGCGGCCTTCGTCTCCAAGGACGGCAAGTTCGTGGTGCCGAAGACGCATGCGGAAGTCGACGAAGCGGCGATCTTCGATTCGCGCGGCGGCAACAACCTGCTGCTGGACGACGAAAAGCTGAGCCAGCTGAGCGCCAACCTGATCCCGCCGGGCGAACCGAAGCCAATCAAGGAAGGCGTGCCGAAGGCGCTGACGAAACCCTTCCACTCGTACTGGGACAGCACCACGGTGGACTACGCCTTCCGCCGCGTGCAGACGAAAACCCCGGCGCAGTTCGCCCAGTTTGCAATCGACAGCAAGCCGGCCATCAAGGCGAACACCGGCGACGTGGCGACCTGGCCGTACCAGTGGGCGGACGACGCGCTGGTGGTGTCGAAGTTCGCTTACGCCGACGTGGTGCCGGGCAAGATCACGCCGCAAACCAGCAAGAAGGGCGACACCTATTACACCTTCGCGCTGGAAGTGCCGAACAACTATCCGGTGCCGAGCTCGCAGATCGCCAAGGAACAGCTGATCAAGGGCGGCTACAAGCTGGCCGAGGTGCTCAAGGCGATCTACGGCTAAGCAATTTTTATTGTCGATTGAGGCCGCGGCGGCAACGCCTGCGGCCTTTTTGTTTATTCGACATGCCGTGCGGCTGGGCTGGCGCGGCCGCGGCTAGAATGGCGGTTCCGGCGCGCCGCGCCCTTTGAACGGATACCGCATGAATCGCCTCCTTGCCTGTGCCGGCCTCTGTCTGGCCGCGACCGCCGCCCACGCCCAGCAGGATGCCATCCCCGAATCGCGTCCGGGTCAGCCGCTGTGGGAACTGGGCCTGGCGGGCGGCGCCGTCACCACGCCTTCGTATCCGGGCGCCGACGATCGCGAAACGCGCGGCCTGGTGCTGCCCCTCATCATCTACCGCGGCAAGGTGTTCCGCTCCGACCAGGGCGGCATCGGCGCGCGCCTGTTCAAGAGCGAACGGGCGGAATTCGACATCGGCCTGGCGGCCTCGTTGCCGGCCCGGTCTGACGACGTCGAAGCGCGCGCCGGCATGCCCGACCTGGGCGCGCTGGCCGAATTCGGTCCGCGCCTCAAATTGCGCCTGGCGCGCTTCGACGCCCGTAGCGGCCTGCGCGCCGAGCTGCCGCTGCGCGCGGTGATGGAAGTGCGCAGCGGCCTGCGCCACCAGGGCTATACCTTCGAGCCGCGCCTGGTCTACGAACGGCGCAGCGCGGACGGCAAGTGGCTGTTCGACACCCAGCTGGCCGCCGTCGTCGGCGACGGCAAGATCAACCGCTATTTCTACGAAGTGCGGCCGGAATACGCGACCGCGACCCGCGCCGCCTACAGCGCCGACGCCGGCCTGATCCTGGTGCGCGCCGGCGTCTTCGCCGCGCGCGTGATCAACCCGGACCTGCGCGCCTATGCCTTCCTGCGTGCGGAGAATTATGGGGTCGGCAAGAACCACAACAGTCCGCTGCATTTGCGCGACAACGGGGTGTCTGCCGGGTTTGGTCTGTCGTGGACGATCAAGCGTTCGGCGGCGCTGGCGAGCGACTGATACGTTCTCGACGGACCTTGTTCCTTCGCAATCCGCGCGACGAGCAGGAGTAAAGAATGAGCTGTTTTCACTTCCGTTCAGGAAACGAACATGCGCATTCGAACCTTGTATTTCTGCTACTGCCTGTCCGTGGTCGGCGTCCTGCTGGCGCTGCCGGCAACGGCCGCCACGCCCGACCCCTGGCTCGACCATAACGGCCGTCTCCCGGCACGCTCCGACCATGCCGGGCCGCTGTTCAAGCTCAGCCATGACTACCCGTCCGGCCTGCCGGCGCCGCACATGCCCTGGCGCACCGCCATCAACAATGCGCCTATCGGCACGAGCAACGCGGCCGCCTACACCCAGGCGCTGAAGGATGCGGTCGCGCGCGACATGGTGGCGCTGCTGCTGGACGAGGGCGATTGGGATGCCGGCCGGCGCGGCTGGTACAACGATCCCTGGCTGGGCGCGCAGCGCGAGGCGGTCCACGGCATGCTGGTCGGACTGGAGCGCGTCGACGACGACCTGTTCCCGAAGAGCGGCCTCACCAAACCGTTCACGACCTATGTGATCACCTATTACAACCGCATTGGCGCCCAGACCCTGGGCGCGATCTGGCGCGATCCGCACAACCCGCAGCTGAACGGCGGCGCGACCCAGTACGCCGAGGGTTCGGTCACGGTGAAACTCGCCTTCACGACGGCCGGTCCCGCCGAATGGCCGGCGATGCGCGGCGCGCTGTCCTGGCCGATGATGATGACGGCGAACGCCACCACCGGCCAGTTCGAGCGGCCCACGCTGGGCAAGGCCTGGCTGATGCAGGTCGATATCGTGGTCAAGGATACGCAGTCGGCGCCGCAGACTGGCTGGGTGTTCGCGACCCTGGTCTACGACCGCAACACGCGTCCGGGCAGCCGCGGCGTGTGGGACCAGATGGTGCCGCTGGGCGCGCAGTGGGGCAACGATCCGCGCGTGGACAGCGCCGCCAACCCGGGCGCGCCGTTGCAGGAAACCTGGATCAATCCGTCGGCGCCCCTGTATGCGACCGAGACCCTGGGTTGGGGAGGGCGCCTGTCGGGGCCGAACGACCATGGCGTAAACGACATCTCGGTGGCCGATGTGGCCAGGGGCGGCCAGCGCGTGCTGTTGCGGCGCGCCGGCAATTCGTCCTGCCTCAGCTGCCATGGCGCCTCGCAGTGGAATGCGGCCAATCCGGCGAAAGGCATGGCCTCGTTCATGATGCCCCTGGTTCCCGGCGACGCCAAGGCCGGTGCGCCCTACATGAATTCGCCCGCGCCGGGCTCGAACGAATGGCTGCGCTGGTTCCAGAACCGGGCGGGCGACGTGGCGATGGATACGGGCAGCATGGCCGGCGACTACGACCTGGCCTTGACCTTCCGCGTGCTGCCGGCCTGGCACGAGGCGAAGAGCGGCAAGAAGCATGCGCTGCAAAAGCTGGATGCGGGTGGGGTGGCGGTGCAGCGGGAGTGAATGGCCGTAGGGTGGGCGCCCCGGGCCCACCATCCTGTCCGGACAAAAAAAGGGCGGCCTGCAGGCCGCCCTTGTTTCAATGTGAAGCGCCGATCAGCGCGACTTCACGAACGGCTTGCCGATCGCCTTCGGCGCCACCGACTTCGCCATCAAACCGGCCAGCACGATCACGGTCACGACGTACGGGATCATCTGGATCAGCGAACCCGGAATGCGGCCCACGACCGGCAGGTCGACGCCTTCGATCTGGATCTGCACGGCCGAGAAGAAGCCGAACATCAGGCAGCCGAGCACCGTCTGCAGTGGGCGCCAGTTGCCGAACACGAGGGCGGTCAGGGCCAGGTAGCCGGCGCCGGCCGACATGTCGCGCAGGAAGAAGCCGCTCTGGACGATCGACAGGTAGGCGCCCGAGAACGAGCACAGCACGCCGGCGACCAGCATCGCCAGGTAGCGCGTGCGTTCGACCGACACGCCGGCGGCATCGGCCGCGTGCGGGTTCTCGCCGCAGGCGCGCAGGCGCAGGCCGAAGCGGCTGTGGTACACGACCCAGTGCACGATCGGCAGCAGGATGAAGGCGAGGTAGACCAGCGGCGAGTGGCCGCCGAGCAGGCTGTTCCAGATCCAGCCCAGCACCGGGACGCCGGCCAGGGCTTCCGCGCCCGGCAGCACCACGTTGGACAGGCGCGCCGCGCCCAGGTCCGGCGTGCGGCCGCCCTGCTGGAAGATGTACTGGGCGACCACGAAGGTCAGGCCGCTCATGGCGATGTTGATCGCGATGCCGGCGACGAGCTGGTTGCCCTTCTGGGTGATCGATACGAAGGCCTGCACCATGGCGAGGGCCACCGAGACGGCGATGCCGGCGGCGATGCCGAGCCACGGGTTCTGGGTCGTGTAGCCGACGGCGGCCGAGACGAAGGCCGAGGCGAGGATCTTGCCCTCGAGGCCGATGTCGACGACGCCGCTGCGTTCGGCGAACAGGCCGGCCAGTGCGGCGAACATCAGCACCGGTGCGTTGCGGACCGTCGAGACGACGATATTGAGGATGTCAAAGCCTTCCATGATTAACCCTTGCGTGTTGCGTTGATCAGTTTCAGGACGGCCGGTGCGTAGAAATTCTCCATCGCGCCGCAGAACAGGATGATCAGGCCCTGGATGAAAACGAAGGTCTCGACCGGGATGTTCGGTTTTTCCAGCGACAGGTCGAAACCGCCCTGGATCAGCGCGCCGAACAGCACCGCCGACAGGAAGATGCCGACCGGGTGCTGGCGGCCCATCAGGGCGATCGCGATGCCGACGAAACCGGCGCCGGCCGGGAAGTTCAGGCTCAGGTAGTGGGTCGAACCCATCACCGAGTTGAGGGCGGCGAGGCCGGCCAGGGCGCCCGAGATCAGCATCGCGACGATGATCATGCGGCTGATGCGCACGCCGGCGTAGTGGGCCGCGTGCTGGTTCAGGCCGGTGGCGCGCAATTGGTAGCCCCAGCTCGAACGCGAAACCATCACGCCGTAGATGACGAGGGCCACGATCGCGATCGGGAAACCGATGTTCAGCGGGGTGTCGCCGAAGAAGGGGAACCAGGTGTTCAGGGTGGGCAGCGCGGCCGACTCGGCGAACACGCGGCTCGCCGGATTCTGTTCGCCTTCGGGAATCAGGTACTTCACGATGATGAAGTTCATCAGGCTGGCGGCGATGAAGTTGAACATGATGGTCGTGACCACCACGTGGCTGCCGCGCTTGGCCTGCAGGTAGCCCGGCAGGAAGGCCCACAGGGCGCCGAACAGGGCGCTGCCGAGCATCGCCAGCGGGATCAGCAGCCAGGGCGACAGGCTCGCATCGAAGGCGAGGACGACGAGCGTGAGACCCAGGCCGCCGAAGTACATCTGGCCCTCGGCGCCGATGTTGAACAGGCCCGCCTTCATGGCGATCGACACGGCAAGACCGGTGAAGATAAAGGTGCTGGCGTAGAACAGCGTATAGGCCAGGCCTTCCGGATTGACGATCGCGGAGTTGATCAGGATCTGCATCGACTCGACCGGGCTTTCGCCCAGCAGGTGGATGACGAGCGCGGCGACCAGCAGCGCCGACAGCAGGTTCAGGAGCGGCAGGACGAAGCCTGTCGCCCAGCGTGGCAGTTCGGTGGTTTTCATCTGTTTCATGACTTGTGCATCCCGCCCATCAGGAGGCCGATGCGGGTGGTGTCGAATTCGTCGATATTCAGTTCGCCGGTGACGCGGCCGCCCGACATGACGACGATACGGTCGGCCAGGGCGCGCACTTCCTCGAGTTCCACGGAGACCAGCAGGATCGCCACGCCTTCGTCGCGCAGGCGCAGCAGCTGGGTGTGGATCGATTCGATGGTGCCGATGTCGACGCCGCGGGTCGGCTGGCCGACCAGCATCAGCTTCGGTTGCGCCGAGACTTCGCGCGCGATGACGACCTTCTGCTGGTTACCGCCCGAGAGCAGGCCGATGCGCAGGTCCGGATTGTTCGGACGCACGTCGAAGGCCTGCAGCAGGTGGGCGCAGCGCTTGGCGATGGCGTCGAAGTCGAACAGGCCCCAGCGGTTTTTCACACGGTCCTGGTAGCCGAACACGGTGTTCTGCATCACCGAGAAATCCTTGATCACGCCGTCGCGCAGGCGGTCTTCCGGCACGTGGCCGATGCCGAGCTCGCGGAAGGTGGCGGGCAGGCCGTCGGCGTTCGCGCGGCGCCCGAAGGGGAGGGGCTTGCCTTCCAACTCGACCTGGCCGGACGTCGGCAGGCGCATGCCCGCCAGGATTTCCATCAGCTCGCTCTGGCCGTTGCCCGAGACGCCGGCAATCGCCACGATCTCGCCCGCGCGCACGTTCAGGTCGATGTCGGCCAGCAGCTGGACGCCGTTGGCATCCTTGAGCTGCAGGTTCTTCACGTTCAGCACCGGCGCGCCTGGATTGAAAGGCTTGCGCGGCAGGTTGCCCTCGATCGGGCGGCCCACCATCATGTTGGCCAGCTGCTCTTTCGAGGTCTCGCTTGTCGCGACCGCACCCGACACGCGGCCGGCGCGCAGCACCGTCACCTGGTCGGTGATGTCCATGATCTCCTGCAGTTTATGGGTGATCAGGATGATGGTCTTGCCCTGGTCCTTGAACAGACGCAGGATCTCGAACAGGGACGCGGTTTCCTGGGCGGTCAGGACGGCGGTCGGCTCGTCCAGGATCAGGATTTCGGCGCTGCGGTAGATCTGCTTCAGGATCTCGACGCGCTGCTGGGCGCCCACGGATAAATCGTGGATGGTCGCGAGCGGATCGACGTCGAGGCGGTAGCGGGTGCAGATCTCGCGCAGCTTGTTTTCGACTTCCTTGCGCTTGGCAGCCAGTTTGAAGCCGCCCTCGGCGCCGAGCATCACGTTGTCGAGCACGGTCATGTTCTCGACCAGCATGAAGTGCTGGTGCACCATGCCGATGCCGAGATCGATGGCTTCCTGGCTGTTGCGGATATTCCGCGCCTGGCCGTCGATCAGGAGTTGCCCGCTGTCGGCGTGGTAGTAGCCGTACAGGATGCTCATGAGGGTGGATTTGCCGGCGCCGTTCTCCCCGATGACGCCATGGATGGAACCCTTGGCGATCGTGAAGCTGACGTCAGCGTTCGCTTGCACCGGCCCGAAGGCCTTGCTTATGTTGCGAAATTCTACGGCTGGCTGCATAGCGATCAGTAGTAAAAATGTGGATGCTTGTATTCAAAAGCGCGCCGGACCGGAAACCCGGTGCGGCGCGCCTCTTGTGAAACTAAAAAAATTTAAACCGGGCAGCTGCCTGCGGCGCGGTAGTCGATGACCTTGATCTTGCCGTTGATGATGTCGGCCTTCACGCCATTGACGCGCTTTTCGATTTCCGGCGAGACGACCTTGCGGTTGTCCTTGTCCAGCACCCAGTCGACGCCGCCTTCCTTCAGACCTTTATAGGTCGTGCCGGCTTTCCAGGTGTTGTTCTTGACTTGCATGAACGAGTCGTAGATCGCGACGTCGACGCGCTTGACCATCGAGGTCAGCATCGAACCCGGATGCAGGTAGTTCTGGTTCGAATCGACGCCGATCGCCAGCTTGCCCTTTTCCTTGGCCATCTGCAGTGCGCCCATGCCCGAACCGCCGGCCACGGCGAAGACGACGTCGGCGCCGCGGTCGAATTGCTGGCGTGCCAGCTCGCCGCCCTTGGCCGGGTCGTTCCAGGCTGCGCTGGTGGTGCCGACCATGTTCGACATGATCTCGATCTTCGGCAATTGCGCCTTGGCGCCCTGGCTGTAGCCGCAGGCAAAGGCGCGGATCAGCGGAATGTCCATGCCGCCGACGAAGCCGATCTTCTTGGACTTGGAGGCCATCGCGGCGGCGACGCCGACCAGATACGAGCCTTCCTGTTCCTTGAACATGATCGAGTTCACGTTCGCGCCCGGCGCGATCGAGTCGATCAGGACGAATTTCACTTTCGGGAATTCCTTGGCGACCTTGGCCACGGCCTGGGTCTGGGAGAAGCCGATGGCGGCGATCATGTCGAGCTTCTTGCGCGCGAGGCCGCGCATCACCTGCTCGGCCTGGGTATCGCTGTTGGCCTGGACTTCGATGTAGGGGATGTTCGTTTCTTTCTTGAAGCGCTCGGCGCCTTCGAAAGCGGACTGGTTGAACGACTTGTCGAACTTGCCGCCGGCATCGTAGACGATGCCCAGCTTAGGTGCACCTGTCTGTGCGCCCGCCGGGGCAGCCGCCATGGCGCTGCCGGCGATGAACAATGCCGCAATCGTCGTGCTGAGTTGCTTGAATTTCATGAATGAGCTCCTGGAATGTCGATATTGTACCCGGCGCAACGGCTGCGTTGGGAGGGATGACCTAGAGGCAAGGCTCGGCGCGTGGCCGCATTTCCTGCGGGCGCGGCGGTGGAACCGTGCGGATTGTGTCAGCCCCGGACGTTTCATGGGGTTACGATTTGTATCGGAACCTTTCCTCAAGACAGCTGAAGGCGCGAATGTCGCGTCATCACAACAGCGTGTTTGTCCTGGGGGAGGGCCGGCCATGCGCCGCGTCATCCGATATCGGAATCCTGCAGCTCAACCTGTCAAATATGCATCAGTCCGCCGATGCAAGGCAAATACGATTTTACTTGGCAATTTATTCGATGGAAATATAAATGCCGACAACATTCGGCATTTTTTCCATCAAGCCACAGTTTGGATGAGCTCGGGCGTCTCGAGAGGCGCGCTGAAGCGCTGGGTCAGGAAACCGGCGATGCGGCTCTGCGTCGCTTCCAGGTAGGGGATATTCATGTGGTCGGAGCCGGGCACGATGTCGTCCAGGATCAGGTTGGCCAGCTTTTCGCACAGCTGGTCGGTATGCGAGTGCGGCACGATGTCGTCGCTCTCGGCGCGCAGGACGTAGGTCGGCACCTTCAGCGAAGGCGCGTGCTTGATCGACTCGAAGCGGTGGCGCAGCATGTACTCGATAGGCATCGCGCGGAATTTTTTCTTGGCGATCGCCAGGATCGAATCGTAGGGCGTGATCAGGACCACCGAGTGCGCGGCCCGTTCCTTCGCGACCTGCACGGCCACGCCGGAACCGAGGCTGCGCCCGACCACCGCGATGCGGCGCGCGTCGACCTGGCCGAGAGCGGCCAGCCAGTCGAACAGCGTGCAGCCGTCCTCGACCAGCAGGGTTTCGTCGGGAATGCCGTGGGAATTGCCGTAGCCGCGGTAGTTCAGGGCCAGCACCGTCATGTTCGGGAACAGGTTGCCGGCATCGCGCACGACCCAGGACACCTCTTCGGAGCGTCCGCCGAAGTAGAGCACGGCAGGGCGGGGACCCGGCGTGCGCGGCGTCATCAGCCAGCCGCACAGGCGGGTGCCGTCTTTCGCGCGCAGCACGATCGGCCGGGTACGGTGGCCGCTGCTGCGCGGGCTGTTGACTTCGGGGATGATGGTCGGATTGAACACCAGCCGGCGCTGGTTGGCTGCGACGGCGGCCGTCAGGCCCAGCCACAACACGCTGGCGAAGCCCGCCATCCCTGCCGCCACTTTTTTGCTCGATGTGTTCATGGAGACAGTCTACCTCGTCGGTAGAAAATGTTCTGTGCGCCAAGTCGCAATGCACCGCAGCATATTGAATGGCCGGCGGGAGAGTATGTTTTTCGCTACAGGAACATCTTTGCGCCCGTGAAGACGGCCGGCCGCAATACCGGCGGCATGCGTGGGCCGCCCCAGCTTCGGGTAACATGGTCGGAATCATTGTCCATTCAATAATGAAGGAACCGCCGTGCATTACTTGCTCACCTATGACCTTGCGCCCGACTACCTCGAGCGCCGCCCGGAATTTCGCGACGAGCACCTCAAACTGGCCTGGGAAGCGCAGGAACGCGGCGACATCGTGCTGGCCGGCGCACTCGGCGAACCGGCCGACCGCGCGCTGCTGGTCTTCGATTGCGACAGTCCGGAAGTCCCGCAGCTGTTCGCCGCGAAGGATCCGTACGTCACCCATGGCCTGGTGCGCGCCTTCCATGTGCGCCCATGGAACACGGTGGTGGGCGACTTGGCCACCACGCCGGTGCGGCCGGCTTAATTCCGCTGCGCGCCGCCCTCAGCGCGGCACCAGCTTCAGCACCAGGTTCTGCGTGGTCGCGGCCAGCGCGCCGGCCCCGAACGCCGCGATGCCGCGCGGGGCATTCAGGCCGCCGGGCAGGGGGCCGAGCACGTTGTTCTGGCTGCCGGGCACACCGATCACCGTGCTGACGGCGTTCGAGGTGCTGATGCGCCGGATGGTGCCGTTGCCTGTATCGGCCACGAACAGGCTGCCGTTGCCGTCGAGGGCCAGTCCGGCCGGACGGCACAGGCGCGCGTTGCCCTCGACGCCGTCGGCGCTGCCGCATTGTCCCGCCGCGCCGGCGATCGTGCGCACCTCTCCATTCGGTGCAATTTCGCGGATCGTCGAATTGCCGGTGTCGGCCACGTACACGTAGCCGGCATTGTCGACCTCGATGTCCTGCGGCTCGCAGAAGCGCGCCGCGCTGCCCCGTCCATCGCTGCCGCCGCAGGCGCCGGGCGTGCCTGCAATGGTCGTGACCACGTTGGCGCGGTCGATGCGCCGGATCGTGTGGTTCAGGGTATCGGCCACGTAGAGGTTGCCCTGGCGGTCGATGGCGATGCCCTGGGGCGAGCAGAAGCGGGCGTTGCGGGCGTCGCCATCCGCGCTGCCGCACTGGCCCGCCGCGCCGGCCAGCGTGGTGACGGCGCCGGCGGCGCTGATCCGGCGGATGAGGGAGTTGCCGGTATCGGTCACGTACAGATTGCTCTCGGCGTCGGCCTCGAGCCGGGTCGGCGTGTTGAAGCGCGCGGCGTTTCCGGCCCCGTCCTGGCTGCCGATGGCGCCCACGCTGCCGGCGAAGGTCGTCGCGACGCCCTGGGGCGAAACGCGGCGGATCGTCGCGCTGTTCTTTTCGGCGACGTACAGGTTGCCGTCCGGGGCGTTGACGATGCCTTCGGGCGCGTCGAAGCGCGCCTTTGATCCCGTGCCGTCGAGCGAGCCGCCGCAGGTCGGACACAGGTCGCCGGCGACCAGGAAGATGCCGGTTTCGAGGGTCGGACGATCGGGTTTGTCGTGGTGATCGTCGTCGAAGTCGTCGTCGTAGTAACCGAGACCAATTGCGACGCCGCCGCCGCAGGCGGCCAGCGTGGTGCACAGGAGGATCGGCCCCAGTTGTCTGGCGAAGCGGCGCAGGAGTGAAAAGAAGGCGGGCAGGCGCATGGTGTCTCCTTGTGGGTGGCAGCTTGGCTGCCGTTTATGTCCCGAGATTAGAGAACAGGGTCGCGCAAAGCATGAGCGCGATCAAGCGTGCGCGGGCTTCGGTTACACTTCCCGTTTAGCAACTGAGCAACTGAGCAACTGAGCAATCGAGCCGGAGAGGGCATGCACACCACCGTCAACCTGTGGCCGCTACTGGGCGTGGCCGTCATCGCCGCCGGCTTCCTGCTGCGCGCCAATCCCGTGCTGGTGGTGGTCGCCGCCTGCGGCGTGACCGGGGCCGCGGCCGCGATGCCGGTCATGCAGGTGCTCGAGTCGCTCGGCACCGCCTTCATCAAGACGCGCAACCTGCCGCTGGTATTGCTGCTGCCGCTGGCGGCGATCGGGCTGCTCGAGCGCTTCGGCCTGAAGGAGCATGCGATGGCCAGCATCGCGAAGATCCGCTCGGCCACGACCGGGCGCCTCCTGATCGTGTACCTGTTCCTGCGCGAAGTGTCGGCGGCGGCCGGTTTGACGAGCCTGGGCGGGCAGCCCTCGATGGTGCGCCCGCTGGTTGCGCCGCTGGCCGAAGGCGCGGCCGAGGCGCGCAACGGCAGCATCTCGGAGGCGCTGCGCCACCGCATCCGCGCGATGGCGGCAGCCACCGACAACGTCGGCCTGTTCTTCGGCGAGGATATTTTTGTCGCTTTCGGCGCCATCGTGCTGATGCAGACCATCCTGCGCGCCGAAGGCATCGAGGTCGATCCGCTGCGCATGGCCTTGTGGGGCATCCCGACGGCGGTGTGCGCCTTCGTGATCCACAGCTGGAATTTGCGCCGGTTAGATGCCGCCATCCGCCGCGAAGGGGCAAGCAAGTGATCTTTTCGCTCGGCTTCCTGTATGTGCTGGTCGGCCTGCTGCTGGGCTTTGTCGCGCTGCTCACGGCCCTGGACCGCGACCATCCGCGCCGCCTTACTTCCAGCCTGTTCTGGGGATTGTATGCGGCGGTCTACCTGGTGGGCGACTACATGGCGCCGGCGCTGGCCGGGGCGCTGATGATCGCGATGGCGCTGCTGGCCGGCTGCGGTCTCGTCAAGCCGGGCCGGCACGGCACGCTGCCCGACGGCGAACGCCGCGCCAGCGCCGCCCGTCTCGGCAACCGTCTGTTCCTGCCGGCGCTGGTGATTCCGCTCGTGACCGTGCTGGGCGCAACCTTGCTGAAGGACGTGCACATCGGCTCATTCGCCCTGTTCGACAAGGCGCACCTGACCCTCTCCTGCCTGGGCCTGGCGGCCCTGCTGGCGCTGGGGGCGGCCTGCTGGCTCACGCGCGCCAGCCCGGTACAGGGCCTGCGCGAGGCGCGCCGCCTGGTCGACGCGATGAGCTGGGCGGTGACCTTGCCGCACATGCTGGCCGTGCTCGGCCTGCTGTTCGCCGAGGCGGGCGTCGGCAAGGCGGTGGCGCAGGTGACGACGTCCTGGTTCGCGGTCGATTCGCGTTTGGCGGCCGTGGCCCTGTATTGCATCGGCATGGCGCTGTTCACCGTCATCATGGGCAATGGCTTTGCCGCCTTTCCGGTAATCGCCGGCGGCATCGGCGTACCCGTGCTGGTTGGACAATACGGGGCCGATCCTGCTGTCATGGCTGCCATCGGCATGTTCAGCGCGTATTGCGGCACATTAATGACGCCGATGGCGGCGAACTTTAATATCGTCCCCGCGGCGCTCCTGGAGTTGCCTGACAAAAACGCGGTGATCAAGGCGCAGATTCCGACCGCGCTGCCGCTGCTGGCGGCGAACATCGTCCTCCTCTACTTCCTGATGAATCGATAGCGATGAAAAAGACTGTCTTGCTGACTGGCTTCGAGCCCTTCAACGGCGCGACGATCAACCCGGCCTGGGAGGCGGTGCGCGCGCTCAAAGGCTGGGTGGACGGCGACTTCCTGGTCGAAGTGCTGCAGCTGCCCTGCGTCTTCGGCCAGGCCAACCGGGTGCTGTGCGGCGCCGTGGACGAGATCAAGCCCGACGTCGTGATCTGCGTCGGCCAGGCCGGCGGGCGTGCGGACCTGACGGTGGAGCGGGTCGCGATCAACGTCGACGATGCGCCGATCGTGGACAACGGCGGGCAGCAGCCGGTCGATGCGGCGATCGCATCAGACGGTCCCGCCGCCTATTTCGCGTCGCTGCCGGTGAAGGCGATCGTGGGTGCGATGCGCGAGCGCGGCTTAAAAGCGTCGGTGTCGCAGACGGCGGGGACCTTCGTGTGCAATCACGTGTTTTATGGGTTGATGCATCACGTGCAGGAGAGGGCGGTGATGGGCGGGTTCATTCATGTGCCGTACCTGCCGGAGCAGGCGCCAGACGGCGCACCGTCGATGGCGCTTTCCGAGATCGTCGAGGGATTGAAAGCGGCGGTCGAAGTGGCCGTACGGGGTAGCAGCGCGCAAGTTGAGGTGGAAGGCGCAACCCATTAATTGTAGGGTGGACTCCGTCTACGCGGTATCACCGCCTGATCTGTGGCGACGGCTGACGAAAACGTAATCGCATATCGACCGCCGAACCGCGTGGGCAGAGCCCACCCTACGAATCGCGGCACGCCAGCATCGCCATGAAAAGCATGCCGCCAACCCAAATCAACCCCCGTCCGGATTCAGGATCTTCAGGAACGCCCGCACAACGGGCGCATCGTCCTGGCTCGGATACGTGATATACAAATTCGCCGACGGCGTATTCTTCACGATCGGCACAAACACCACACCCGGCCAGCCGATCCGGCTGGTCGTCTCCGGCATCAGCGCCACGCCCAGTCCCGCGCCCACCATGGCCAGCAGCGTCTGCGGCTCGGCCGCTTCCTGGAAAATCTGCGGCTGGAAGCCCGCATTCACGCAGCACTGGATCAGATAGCGCGGCTCGGCCGACTGGCTCAGGTGCAGGGTCAGCATCGGTTCGTTGGCGATGTCGAGCAGGTCGATCGCTTCGCGCGCAGCCAGCGGGTGCTGCTTGTGCACGGCCACGCAGACGTTCTCGCGGAAGCACAGTTCCTGGTGCAGGTGCGCCGCCTTTAACGCTTCCTCGTCCAGGCGCGGCTCGCGCCAGAAGCCGACGTCGATCTGCTTCGAACGCAGCGCCTCGAACTGTTCGTCCGGGCCGAGTTCGTGGATGGTCCAGGTCACCTTCGGGAACTCGCTCTGGAAGCGTTCCAGCAAACTGGGGATCGGCCCCCACATCGCCGAACCGACGATGCCCACGCGCAGGCGCCCGACTTCGCCGCGGTCGATCTGGCGGATGGTGTCGATCGTCATGCGCATGCGGCCCAGCAGGTCCGAGGCTTCCGCCATCAGCGCCTTGCCGGCCACGGTCAGCTCGAAGCTGCGCGTGGTGCGCGCGAACAGGCGCACGCCGAGTTCCGCTTCCAGCTTCATGATTTGCTGGGACAGCGGCGGCTGCGAGATGTGCAGGCGCTCGGCGGCGCGGCTGAAGCTTTTTTCCTCGGCCACGGCGAGGAAGTATTTCAGCTGTTTCAGGTCGATCGACATAAGTGCTTTATGCAGGCTGTGCGTTCAGTGCGACGGCCAGGCGCGCGCCGACCAGGGCGTTGTGTTCGACCAGCGCGATGTTGGTGGCCAGGCTGCGGCCTTCGGTCAGTTCCTTGATGCGCGCCAGCAGGAATGGAGTCACTTTTTTGCCGCTGACGCCTTGCTGATCGGCTTCCTGCAAGGCCTGTTCGGTGATGCGGTCGATCTCTTCCTTCGGCATCGCCGACTCCGCCGGCACCGGATTGCTGACCACGACGCCGCCCTGCAGGCCGAGCTGCCACTTGGTGCGGATGAAGCCGGCCTGGTCTTCCGCGCTGTCGATCTGGAAGTCGGCATTGAAGCCCGATTCGCGCGTGAAGAAGGCGGGGAAGCCGGGCTGGCCGACGCTCAGCACCGGCACGCCGTGGGTTTCCAGGTATTCGAGCGTGAGGCCGATGTCGAGAATGGACTTCACGCCGGCGCAGACCACGGCGACGCTGGTCTGCGCCAATTCCTGCAAATCGGCCGAGATGTCGAAGCTCGTTTCGGCGCCGCGGTGCACGCCGCCGATGCCGCCGGTGACGAAGACTTCGATGCCGGCCAGCTGCGCGCAGATCATGGTCGCGGCCACGGTGGTCGCGCCCAGCAGGCGCTGCGACAGCACGTAGGCCAGGTCGCGCCGGCTCACTTTAATGGCGTTCGATGCGGTGCCGAGGGTTTCGAGCTGCTCGTCGGAGAGGCCGATGCAGATCTTGCCGTCCATGATGGCGATTGTCGCGGGAACGGCGCCGGCGTCGCGGATGATCTGTTCGACCTTGCGCGCGGTCTGCACGTTTTGCGGGTAGGGCATGCCGTGCGAGATGATGGTCGACTCGAGCGCGACGATGGGACGGCCGGCGTTGCGCGCGGCGGCCACTTCAGGAGAAAACAGCAGGAAGGAGTGCATGATGGTTCCAGTACTTAGATAAGGGCGCCGAAGGTCTCGGGCGTCAGTTGCGGACAGACCGTCTCGCGGCAGGCGATGGTCATCGAAGCCAGTTCCAGGCCGCGGCGGCAGGCCAGCGCCAGGTCGGCGTCGCCGCCTTGCAGCGACAGGCACACGGCGGCGGAAAAGGCGTCGCCGGCGCCGGTGACGTCGACGACCTGCGCCGGCGGCGCGTCCAGCCGCTCGACGCCGCTCGGCGTCGTGAACAGCACGCCACGGGGGCCCAGGGTAACGACGACGTCCCGTGCGCCTTGCGCCTGCAGGTCGCGGCAGGCGGCGGCCAGTTCGTCGTCGCTGTCCAGCGTGCGTCCCAGCCGCGCGGCCAGTTCGCCGCGGTTGAGGATCAGCAGGCGCACGCCCTGCAGCGATTCCGGCAGGCGCTTCATCTTCGGTTCCGAGACGGCGACGATGACGAGATCGACGCCATCGCGCGCGGCGTCAATCTGCAGCGTTTCGATGGCCTCGCGGTTCAGGTTCAGGTCGGCCACGATCAGCGAAGCGCCGGCGCGCTGCTGGCGGCGCAGCTCGAGCAAGCTCGGCGTGATGCGGTCATAGAGGGCCATGTCGGCCAGCGCGACGACCATCTGGCCGTCGCTGTCGAGCACCGCGGTGTAGGTGCCGCTGGCGGCATCGTCCAGTTTCAAGGCGCCGTGGGTGTCGATGCCGGCGCCGTCGGCATGGGCGAGCAGGGCGCTGCCGGAGGAGTCGCTGCCGACCGCCGTGATCAGGCCGACCTTCGCGCCCATCCGCGCCAGGTTCTCGGCAATGTTGCGCGCCACGCCGCCGAAGGATTCGACCGCGCTGGCGGGATTGGAGCTGCCCATCGCCAGCGGACCGGCGGCGCGCAGCTTGCGGTCCAGGTTGGCCGCGCCGATGCACAGGATCGGGCGCGCGCTTGGCAGCACGTAGGCACGCCCGAGCAGGCGCCGCTCGCGCACCAGAGTGGCGATGTAGTTGGCCACGGCCGAACGCGACAAATTCAGTTCGCTGGCAAGCTCGTTCTGCGCGATGAAGGGATTGGCGCGGATCAGCTCGTATAACTGTTCTTTTTTCGACAAGTCGGTCACGGCGGCTCAAGATTAAACAAATGTTTGTCCATGCTAGACAAATGTTTGGTTCGAGTCAACCGGTATTGACGCCAGGGCAGCTGTCGGAGGATGCCAACGACCATCTCAGCCATTTAGTCGCCAGCGATATAAATGAGCAAGAGAAATGGTATTTGCCATACATATCCGCGATAATGCATAGTTATAATAATTTTTGGCTTATCTGCGTCCGTTCTGCGACGCCGGGCCGCTCCAACAGTACAGCCCGCACCAAGCTCCCACTCCAGATTCATAGAAGGAAACCTCATGTCCAGCAATACCCCATTCGAAGCCGCCGAGATCATTCGCGCCCGTAAGCCAGGGTTCGAGCCGCGTGTGGCGATGATCCTCGGTTCCGGCCTCGGCGTGCTCGCCGAGCAGATGGAGGATGCCGTGTCGATCAGCTACAGCGAACTGCCGGGCTTCCCGATCAGCACTGTGCACGGTCACGCGGGCGAACTGGTGCTGGGTACGCTGGCCGGCGTGCCGGTCGTGTGCATGAAGGGCCGCGGCCACTTCTACGAAGGCTATGGCGCCAATGTCATGACCTCGGCCGTGCGCACCTTCAAACTGCTGGGCTGCGAGATGCTGCTGGTGACGAATGCCGCAGGTTCCTTGCGCACCGAAGTCGACGCCGGCAGCGTGGTGGTCCTGTCGGATCACATCAACCTGCTGCCGGGCAGCCCGATGGCCGGCCCGAACGACGACCGCTTCGGCCCGCGCTTCTTCAGCATGGCCAACGCCTACGACGCCGACCTGCGCGCGCTGGTCAAGGAAACCGCAGCAGCGAAGGGCATCACCATCGCCGAAGGCGTGTACCTGGCCGCGCCGGGCCCGAACTTCGAGACCGCCGCCGAAATCCGCGCATTCAAGACGATGGGCGCGGATGTCGTCGGCATGTCGGTGGTGCCGGAAGTGATTTCGGCACGCCACTGCGGCCTGAAAGTGGTCGGCATCTCGGCCATTACGAACCTGGCCGAAGGCCTGTCGCCGTTCCCGCTGTCGCACGAGCAGACCCTGAAGTACGCGGCGATCGCGGCGAAAGACCTGGTCACCCTGATCCATTCGTTCACCGAGCGCCTGGCGTCGATTCCACGCGCGGCTGCTCAATAACCGAGGACTTCCATGTCACGCGCATTCATCCTCCTGCTGGACTCCTTCGGCCTGGGCGCGCTGCCCGACGCCGACAAATACGGCGACACGGGCGCCAACACCTTTGGCCACATCGCCGAGTGGGCTGCGAAAGAGGGCAAGCCGATGTCGCTGCCGAATCTGGAGCGCCTGGGCCTCGCGGCGGCCGCGCACAAGGCCAGCGGCGAGTGGGCCGCCGGCTTCAATCAGCGCGAAGGTTTTACCGGCGCCTGGGGCGTCGCGCGCGAACAGTCGACCGGCAAGGACACGCAGAGCGGCCACTGGGAAATCGCCGGCGTGCCGGTGCTGTTCGACTGGGGCTACTTCCCGAAGACCGTGCCGTCCTTCCCGCAAGAGCTGACCGATAAACTGCAGGAACTGACCGGCGTGCCGGGCTGGCTGGGCAACTGCCACGCCTCGGGCACCACCATCATCGACGAGCTGGGCGACGAACACGTCGCCAGCGGCAAGCCGATCCTGTACACCTCGGCCGACTCGGTGCTGCAGATCGCCGCGCACGAAGAGAGCTTCGGCCTCGAGCGCCTGTACGAAGTCTGCGAAGCGGCCTATGAACTGGTCAAGCCCTACAACATCGGCCGCGTGATCGCGCGTCCTTTCCTCGGTGCGAACGGCAAGTACAAGCGCACTTCGAATCGTCACGATTATGCAGTCCCGCCAACCGCGCCGACGCTGCTCGACCACGTCAAGAACGACGGCGGCGAAGTCATCGCTCTCGGCAAGATCAGCGACATCTTCGCGGCCCAGGGCGTGACTCGCCTCGTAAAAGGCCCGGACAACATGGCGCTGTTCGACCGCCTGCTGGAAGTGGCCGACGAAGCCCCGTCGAAGTCGCTCTCCTTCGTGAACTTCGTCGACTTCGACATGCACTTCGGCCACCGCCGCGACGTTGCCGGTTACTCGAACGCGCTGCACGAGCTGGACGCGCGCCTGCCGGAGTTCATGGCGAAACTGAAGGACGGCGACCTGGTCGTGATCACCGCCGACCACGGCTGCGACCCGACCGCGCCAGGTTCGGACCACACCCGCGAACACATCCCGATGATCTTCTTCGGCCCGAACGTCAAGCCGCAGGAACTGCCGACCGCGACTACTTTCTCCGACATCGGCGCCACTTTGGCAAAGCACCTCGGCGTCAAACCTCTCTCCAACGGAACCGCACTGCTATGACCCAGAACCTGGACTTCAAACGTAACACCGCCGTCGGCCTCGACCTCGGCTGGGTGAACCACATCAAGGTCAACCGCAATGCGGCCGACCGCCGCGCCGCCAGCCTGGCCAATCGCCGCACGGTGAAAAAGGAATACCAGGCCGCCTGGCTGATCCGCGCCGTGCAGTGCATGGACCTGACCACCCTCGGTGGCGACGACACCCCGGGCCGCGTGGAGCGCCTGTGCATGAAGGCGATGCGCCCGCTGCGCGCCGACCTGATGCAGGCCCTCGGCCTGGAATCGCTGACCACCGGCGCCGTCTGCGTGTACCACGAGATGATTCAGCCTGCCGTGAAAATCCTGCAGGGCCGCCTGCCGATCGCCGCCGTGTCGACCGCCTTCCCGGCCGGCCTGTCGAGCCTGGAAACCAAGCTGCGCGAAATCGAACTGTCGGTTGCCGCCGGCGCCACCGAGATCGACATCGTCATCACGCGCCAGCACGTCCTGACCGGTAACTGGCAGGCGCTGTACGACGAGATGGTCGCCTACCGCGCCGCCTGCGGCGAGGCCCACGTGAAAGCGATTCTCGCCACCGGCGACCTGGTCACGCTGGACAACGTGGCCAAGGCCTCGTGGGTCTGCATGATGGCCGGCGCCGACTTCATCAAGACCTCGACCGGCAAGGAAGGCGTCAATGCCACCATCCCGGTCTCGCTGGTGATGACCCGCGCGATCCGCGAATACTACGAGCAGACCGGCTTCCAGGTCGGCTACAAGCCTGCAGGCGGCGTGTCGACTGCGAAGGCGGCCCTGCAGTATCTGACCGTCATGAAGGAAGAGCTGGGCAACGACTGGCTGCAGCCGCACCTGTTCCGCATCGGCGCATCGAGCCTGATGACCGACATCGAGCGCCAGCTCGAGCACTACGTGACCGGCGCCTACTCGGCCGCCCACCGCCACGCGCAACCTTAAATACCGAACGGATTCGTCATGCCAACAATTAAAGAGATTCTGCAAACTATGGATTACGGCCCCGCACCCGAGAGCACCAAAGAAGCGCAAGCGTGGCTGGACCAGCACGGACGCCGTTTTGGACTGTTCATCGACAACGCGTGGAGCGAAGGCGCCGAGACTTTCGCCAGCAATAACCCGGCCGACGGTTCGGAACTGGCGCAGGTGACGCAAGCTACCAGCGACGACGTCAACCGCGCCGTCGAAGCCGCGCGCCGCGCGCAGCCGGGCTGGGTCGCCATGGGCGGCCACGGCCGCGCGAAAGTCATGTATTCGATCGCGCGCCTGCTGCAAAAGCACTCGCGCCTGTTCGCCGTGCTCGAAACGCTCGACAACGGCAAGACCATCCGCGAAACCCGCGATGCCGACCTGCCGCTGGCCGCGCGCCACTTCTACCACCACGCCGGCTGGGCACAGCTGCAGTCGGAAGAATTCGCCGACTACCGCGCCGTCGGCGTCGTCGGCCAGATCGTGCCGTGGAACTTCCCGGTCCTGATGCTGGCGTGGAAAATCGCGCCTGCGCTGGCCGCCGGCAACACCATCGTGTTCAAGCCGGCCGAGTACACCTCGCTCACTGCCTTGCTGTTCGCCGAGATCTGCCAGCAGGCCGGCGTGCCTGCGGGCGTGGTCAACATCGTCACCGGCGACGGCCGCGTGGGCGAAGCCATCGTCAACCACCCTGGCATCGACAAGCTGGCCTTTACCGGTTCGACCGAAGTCGGCCGCATCATCCGTAAAGCCACCGCCGGCAGCGGCAAGAAGCTGTCGCTGGAACTGGGCGGCAAGTCGCCGTTCATCGTCTTCGACGACGCCGATCTCGACGCGGCCGTCGAAGGCCTGGTCGATTCGATCTGGTTCAACCAGGGCCAAGTCTGCTGCGCAGGCTCGCGCCTGCTGGTGCAGGAATCCGTATATGACCGCTTCATCGCCAAGGTCAAGGCGCGCATGCAGAACCTGCGCGTCGGCTCGCCCCTCGATAAGTCGAACGACATCGGCGCCCTGGTCGATCCGGTGCAGCAGCAGCGCATCCACGGCCTGGTCGAAGCGGCTCGCGCAGAGGGTTGCGAAATCTGGCAGCCAGCCTGCGAAGCACCCGTCGCCGGCTCGTGGTACTTGCCGACCCTGATCACCGGCGCCTCGACTTCGGCCGCCGTCGCCCAGACCGAAATCTTCGGACCGGTGCTGGTGGCGATGAGCTTCCGTACCCCAGGCGAAGCCGTCCAACTGGCGAACAACACCGTCTACGGCCTGGCGGCCTGCGTGTGGTCGGAATCGATCTCGCTGGCGCTGGACGTGGCGCCGCAAATCAAGGCCGGCGTCGTGTGGATCAACACCGCCAACCAGTTTGACGCAGCCTGCGGCTTCGGCGGCTACAAGGAATCGGGCTTCGGCCGCGAAGGCGGCAAGGAAGGCATGTACGAGTACCTGACGCCGCTGTCGGAAGATGCGCGTCCAGCGGCACCGATCGTGGCCGAAAAAGGCAAAGTAAAGGCCTCGGACGCCGGCAGCCCGTTCGCCGTGGACCGCACCGCCAAGCTGTACATCGGCGGCAAGCAGGCCCGCCCTGACGGCGCCTACAGCCGCGCGATCAACGGCGCCAACGGCGCCTTCCTGGCCGACGTCGGCGAGGGCAACCGCAAGGACATCCGCAACGCCGTCGAAGCCGCCCATAAAGCCGCCGGCTGGTCCAAGGCGACCGCGCACAACCGCGCGCAAGTCCTGTACTACATCGCCGAGAACCTGGCGATCCGCGCCGAGGAATTCGCCGCCCGCCTGGCCGCCATGACCGGCGTGCGCGATCCGCAGCGCGAAGTCGCCGCTTCGATCGAGCGCCTGTTCTACTGGGCAGCCTGGTGCGACAAGTACGACGGCCAGGCCCACCAGCCGCCGATGCACGGCATCACCGTTGCGCTGAACGAGCCGGTCGGCGTGATCGGCGTGATCTGCCCGAACGAGAACCCGCTGCTGGGCTTCATCTCGCTGGTCGCACCGGCGCTGGCGCTGGGGAACCGCGTGGTCGCCGTTCCGTCGGAAGCCTACCCGCTGTCGGCCACCGACCTGTACCAGGTGCTGGATACGTCCGATCTGCCGGGCGGCGCGCTGAACATCGTCACGGGTTCGGCCGACGAGCTGGCACGCACGCTGGCGACGCACGGCGACGTCGATGCCGTGTGGCGTCACGACGGCTCGGCGGAAGGCTGCGCGGAAGTCGAGCGCCTGTCGTCCGAGACCTTGAAGCGCACCTGGGTCGGCGGCGGCAAGGGCCGTGACTGGTTCGATGCGAAGCAGGCGTGCGGCCGCACCGTGCTGCAGCATGCGAGCCAGGTCAAGAACGTCTGGATTCCATACGGCGTTTGATTTTGATTTTGTAGGGTGGGCACTCCGTGCCCACGCGGTGATACGTAAGGGCTCCGTTGTCGTGTTCGACGATCTCGCCGCCGCGTATCACCGCGTGGGCACAGAGTGCCCACCCTACGTCGTTTGAATGTTTGAATTGTAGAGAGGCGAATACGCCATGTTCCTCCCCCAAGAAATCGTCCGCACAAAGCGCGACGGCGGCATCCTGAGCGCCGAAGAAATCCAGTTCTTCGTCCGCGGCATCCCTGACGGCAGCGTTACCGAAGGCCAGATCGCAGCCCTCGCTATGGCCGTCTACTTCAACGACATGAACATGGACGAACGCGTCGCCTTCACGCTGGCGATGCGCGATTCCGGCCAGGTCCTGGAATGGAAGTCGATGAACTTGCCCGGCCCGGTGGTCGACAAGCACTCGACCGGCGGCGTCGGCGACGTCGTCTCGCTGATGCTCGGACCGATGATCGCCGCCTGCGGCGGCTTCGTGCCGATGATCTCGGGCCGCGGCCTGGGCCACACCGGCGGCACGCTGGATAAATTCGATTCGATCCCGGGCTACAGCACCGTCCCGGATCCCGAGCTGTTCCGCAAGGTCGTCAAGGAAGTCGGCGTCGCCATCATCGGCCAGACCGCGCAACTGGCGCCGGCGGACAAGCGCTTCTACAGCATCCGCGACACCACGGCGACCGTCGAATCGGTGGCGATGATCACCGGCTCGATCCTGTCGAAGAAGCTGTCGGCAGGTCTCGACGCGCTGGTCATGGACGTCAAGGTCGGCAATGGCGCCTTCATGCCGACCTATGCGAAATCGGTCGAGCTGGCGGAGAGCATCGTCAGCGTCGGCAACGGCGCCGGCACGCGCACCTCGGCGATCCTCACCGGCATGGACGAGTCGCTCTGCCACGCCGCCGGCAACGCCGTCGAAGTGCGCGTCGCGATCGACTACCTGACCGGCAAGGCACGCCCGGCGCGCCTGCACGAAGTCACGATGGCCCTGTGCGCCGAGATGCTCGTCATCTCCGGCCTGGCTTCGAACGACGAGCAAGCCCGGGCCAAGCTGCAGGCGGCCCTCGACTCGGGCGAAGCGGCGGAACGCTTCGCACGCATGGTGACGGCACTGGGCGGCCCGGCCGACCTGATGGACAAGCCGGACGCCTACCTCGAAACCGCACCGGTCATTGTGCCGGTGCCGGCCCCGAGCGCCGGTTACGCCACTGCCGTCGACACCCGCGGCCTCGGCCTGGCTGTCGTCGCGCTGGGCGGCGGCCGCGTGCGTCCGCAGGATGCGATCGACTTCGCCGTCGGCCTGACGAACCTGGTCGAACTCGGCGAGCAGATCGCCGTCGGCCAGCCGCTGGCGATGGTCCACGCGCGTACCCAGGAAGCAGCCGAGCAGGCCGTACGCCAGGTGCAGGCAGCGTACCGGATCGGCGCCGAAAAGGCCGCTGCCGCGCCGATGATCCACCGTACCATTCGTCCGTGAGAGGGCAGGCATGAAATACGAAAAACTGATCGCCGAAGCGAAAGCCGCGCGCGAGCTGGCCTACACGCCGTACTCGAACTTCCAGGTCGGCGCCGCCCTCGAATGCAAGGATGGCCGCATCTTCCGCGGCTGTAATATCGAAAACGCCTCCTATGGCCTGTGCAACTGCGCCGAGCGCACCGCTTTCTTCAGTGCCATCGCCCACGGCTACAAGCCGGGCGACTTCACGGCCCTGGCCGTGATCGGTCAGACCGACGGTCCGATCGCTCCCTGTGGCGCCTGCCGCCAGGTCGTGCTGGAACTGGGCGGCAATGCCTTGCCGGTCGTGCTGACCAACCTGAAGGGCGACGTCTACGAGACGACCGCGGCGGAGCAACTGCCGAACGCGTTTGGTGGACGCGATTTGAACAAGTAAGCGCCTACTCTCGTTGGACCATACGAGCGCTGCACACGGAAACGTGGCAGCGCTTTTTTGTTGCATGCCACTTGGCAAGGCGGCTGATCTTCCTCAACAGCCGAGCCGTGATCTCGACGTGTAATCGCATGTTGTATGCGCTCATAACGCGATTCGCAACGATCGATCACAGGGGAAGACATGTCAGAGCAGGTGCCCGCACTCCTTGCAGCCTTCAATCGCTTTACCCAGGACACGCGGCTGCTCAGGCTGACGACCCCGCTGGGCGAAGACTTGCTGGCCGAATGCGTGCGTGGCGAGGAATCCATCAGCGCCGGGTTCACGTTCAGGGTCGAGGCCCTGTCGCTCGATGCGCACCTGTCCTTGCGGAGCCTGATCGGGCAGCCGGTCCTGCTGCAACTGCTGACGGCGACCAGCGGCGAGCTGCGCGCGTTTCACGGCCACGTCACCGCTGCCGACATCAGCGGCGCCAACGGCGGCTTCGCCCGCTACGTCCTCACGATCGAACCCTGGACCCGCTTCCTCGCCTTCGGCCGGGACAGCCGCATCTTCCAGGGCATGACGACGATCGAGATCCTCGACAGCGTCTTTAAAACCTGGGCCGCGCGCGGCCGGCTGGCGCCCGCCTGGCGCTTCGAACTGGCCAACAGCCGCGTCTACCCGAAGCGCAGCCTCGTCACGCAATACCAGGAGAGCGACCTGGCCTTCGCCGAGCGCCTGATGCACGAAGAGGGCCTGTTCTACTTTTTCGAGCACGAGGGCGCGCCAGGCAGCCCGTCGCTGGGCGCGCACACGTTGGTCGTCGCGGACCATAACGGCGCCTTCCGGCCGAACCCGCAAGCGGCGGTCGAGTTCACCCGTCCCGGCGCCGTCATGCGCGCCGACAGCATCGACCGCTGGCGCATCGAATCGCGCCTGCGCACGGATGCGATCGAGATGGGTAGCTGGGACTATCGCACCGTGCGCCAGCGCCGCGCCGATGCCGCGGGTTTGCAAGGCGAGACCGGGCTGACGAGCCGCGACGCGCCCGGCGTCTATGCCTGGCCCAAGCGCGAGCAGGGCCAGCGCATCGCGCTCAACCAGGTGCAGGCTCTCGAGGCCTCGCGCCAGGTGCACGTCGGGGCCGGCACCGTGCGCAGCTTCACGCCCGGCACCACCTTCACGCTGCACGGCCATGCGAGCGTCGACGCGGCCGATCACGACGACGACCGCCGCTTCCTCATCACGCGCACTGTGCACCTGATGCACAACAACCTGGGCGCGGACGTCCTGGGTTCGATCGGCAGGTTATTAGGGAAGGGGACGGTGGCGTCGAGCGCTGCCGACGAGTTCAGCCTCTCCGGCGACGCGCGGCCCCTGTACCGCAACCGGATCGACGCGATCCCCGCACGCGTTCCCTATCGCAGCCTCGGCACCGATGCGCACGGCCGCATCCTGCATCCGCGTCCGACGGTGCGCGGCCAGCAGACGGCGATCGTGGTCGGCCCGCCGGGTGCAATGATCCACACCGACCGCGATCACCGCATCAAGATCCAGTTCCACTGGCAGCGCGGCGACGCCAGCCACAGCCGCCTGGCCCATCCCTACCCGGAAGGCCACGCCGGCGCGTCCGGCACCTGGGTCCGCGTCGTAACCCCGCTCGCCGGCGCCAACTGGGGCAGCAACATGCTGCCGCGTGTGGGGCAGGAAGTGCTGGTCGACTTCATCGAGGGCGACATCGACCGCCCCGTCGTCATCGGCAGCCTGCACAACGGGCGCGGGCAGCAGGATGCGCAACATAATCAGATGGCGCACGGCGCGGCTGCGGCAACGGGCAATGCGCCGGCATGGTTCCCGGGCGAGGGCGGCGGCCATGCGCATCCGGCGGTGCTGTCGGGATTCAAGTCACAGGCGATGGCGGACAGTCAGGGCGGTGCCGGTGCGTACGGCCAGCTGGTGTTCGACGATACCTCCGGCCAGTCGCGGGTCGCATTGCAGCGGCATGCGAAGGCTCACGATGGCATGGCCGAACTGAATATGGGCCAGTTGCGGCATCAGAGCGACAACGAACGCCTGCAGCCCGCGGGTTTTGCCGCCGAACTCAAGACCGCGCACGGTGCGGCGCTGCGTGCCGGGCAAGGCTTGCTGTTGTCGTCCGACGCGCGCAATGGCGGCGCAGGCGCGCAACTCGATGCACGCGAGGCGGTGTCGCAAGTCGAGGAAAGCCACCAGCTGCAGGTCGCGCTGGCGACGCAGGCGCAGAAACACAATGCGAAGCTCAAGGACGAAGCGGAGCCCGAAAAACTGGCGGCGCTTGGACAGGTGCGTCATAGCGCCGATGTGATAGCGACCGCTGAGAACAATGCCATCGCCTATGGCGAGCCGCACATGCAACTGTCCAGCCCTGCGGGTATCGTCACCGCCACGCCGGCCGACGCGATCCTCGCGGCGGGAACGACCACCAGCCTGAGTGCGGGGCAGGACATCAACTTCGTTGCTCAGGGTTCCACGGCTACTGCGGTTGTGGGCGGCATCAGCCTGTTCACCTATGGCAAAGCTGGAAACAAGACAAAGCCGAACCAGGAGGTCGGTCTCAAGCTGCATGCGGCCAGCGGCAAGCTCAGTAGCCAGAGCCAGTCGGGTACGACTTCGCTTGTTGCGGACAAGACCGTGACGGTGGCGAGCGTTACGAAATCAGTGGCGATCTCGGCGCCGAAGAAGCATGTGCTGCTGACGGCGCAGGGGGCGTCCATCAAGCTTGAGGGCGGGAATATCGAGGTGCATGCGCCGGGGAAGGTTGAGTTCAAGGCGAGTGCGAAGGAGTTAGCGGGGCCGCAAAGTGCGAATGGCGAAAAAACGATGCCGAAACCTGGGGACCTCAAGCTGTGCGAATTCCGGGCAGCAGGTGCTGCAGCTGCGGGCGACAGTACGGTCCCTTTTTCCTGATCGGGAATTCGATGAACGAGCTTTTTAATCTTGAGGTGATGCGCCAACACGCATTTGCCGTGGCCGATGCAGCAATGGCAGAACCTCTCCCCAATGGACTGATCACTCAACGGTTGGTTCCGAATAACCTTGCGTCAAGCGCTCATTTAATGCCGACGTTGATCAATTTGAACCGAGCACGCGGTCAGCAGTTGAATGACTTATCTAAATTTATCCAAAATGCCTGTGCTAACGCACAAGCTCCACCTGTCGCACTGTTCATCAAAACAAATGCCAGCGAACGGGAGATGGTGCGTCATTGGAATTCGATGCAGGTCGCACAGCCACAGCCAGGACACAAGCTATGGCTCCGCCTGCATGACCCACGGGTAATGCACCAGCTATTGCGCATATTGAACCCGACGCAGCGCAGGAATCTGTTTGGACTGTCAGTGACGTTCACTTACTGGATAGGCGGGGAATGGATTAAGGCGGAGCGCGATTTTGATTTGCAGGACGCTAACAGTGCTCAAGCTCGTGCTGACGTCGAGCCGTTTGCAGGGCCGGCGCGCTGGGATTGGCCCCGAATTGAGCGTATCGGACTGATCAATCGTGCATTGCATGGCGCTGGAATCCAGCAGCCCATCATGCTGTCGAGTTCCGGAGCGCTGGCTGAACAATTGATCGAACGCGCAGCTCAGCATCATGGCTTTGTCGAGCAAGTCGATCTAGTGGAGTTCGCCATACGTGGCCTCACCACCCATCCGGCGTTCGACCAACATCCGGTAGTAATACAGGCAATCAAGCCGGACGCAGCCCTTGGCGAAGACTCGACCCTCCCCGATCGACTCGCTTTGCTCGAGGAGCAGGTGTGGAATGAGTTGCGACAGTCCCGAAAAATGCTGCAGGAAAGCCTACTATGATTTGTACAAAGAAATGCGAATTTTGTGACAAGCGGGGTTTGCCCTTGTTATTGGTGCGCGATGCAGTGGCACCGGCTGGAGCTGATGCGCCGCGTGTGCCAGCTTTGCCTATCGAGCTCAGTAGCAGGGCGGCGCATTACACGAAGCGGCTCCTGCGCAGTGGTTATGTGAATGTATTCGACGAAGCACGTCGACGGTGGGACACCTACTTTGTCACGCCGGACGGCTATCTCTTCAAATTGATGCAACAGTCTGGAGCCATGCCGATAACGCCAAAGAAGCCGTTTGATTGTCCGGATGAGGGCCATCGTGCTGTAGCAAGTTGTATTACCGTGTCCGACCCTGTGAACGCGACTAAGATATGGGTTGGTTTTAGCGATGTGTTATGGACAGATGCTGTTCGGACGACGAATGAAGACGCTGCTTATCGCAAACGTCATATGACCGAAATCGATATTAAGGCTGCGCTAAGTGGTCGCCAAACTCCTCACCAGTCAATTAAGCAGGTCGATGCTCAAATAGCAGAATATGCGATGGCTCCCAGTCAGGCGAAAGCCAATTTCGAGTGGAGTCCGTTCGAGTTTACTCCCCGCCAAGGTCAGGCTGAACGGTTAAAGCGTGAGTGTGACGTTCTACGTGCAGACAGGGGATTGATTGTCACCCTAACTGACCCCGTAGGTATAGCACAGGAATTGGCCTTCTTAATGAAGCGAAATGCACTCTTATTTTCTGAGAAGAACGTTGAAAATAAGCGGTACTTGGCCGCAAGTAATGCAATTGATCGGATTGAGGAGGTGGTGCGTAAGCAGGTGGAGGATGCTGAGATGGCTACCGCAGAGCAGATCGCTGATCAGCAAATCCAAGAAAACCCTCTCGGCCATTTGTTTTCCGCTTCAACTCGTGCTCAATCGGAGAGAATTCGTGATGTTACGCCAACGGAGCTAAAGCATGCTTCAGATAATGGTTGGAATAAGTATGCCCAGAAATTTGATAATGCTGCGCGGCGTCGTTGGGAGGAGTCCTTTAGCAGAAGACTTCAAGCATTCGATGCAGAGTTCATCGCCCCGTTGGCTCTAAGTCACGTCGCTTGGATGAAAAGTATATTCCTCATCAATCATCTTGACTGTAATTATGATCCTCATAACGCAGAATCGGGAGTTGTGTTCACAAAGACGGTTACACAGTGCATAGTTGCTACACAAGACAAGAAAGCATGTACGGATTTGTACGAGGACTGGCTTCAAGGCGATATCGCGGATTCAAAAAATATTTTGTTACGTGCGATGATCCTTAATCAAAATATTACTAAAGATGCAATTAAAAGCGCAACTACGGTCGGTTTCGATTTGCGTCAGTTGCCCTGGGATACTGTTTTTACTGCTTCCACTCTCGCTATCGGTACTATCAGCTCCCAGGCACAGGACGTGACAGCCCATCTTATTACACAGATAGGCAGTTCGATAGCAAAAATATTTCATAAGGTAATAGACGGAAATTCAGGCTTCAGAGCCGCAGTAATGGCGACAGGATTGATATCTGGGCATCCGATCGTTGTTTGCGATCTCGTCGGCACAAAAAAACAATTCGTAACGCTTCTGACCAAACAGCTCATTCAATTAAGCGGCCAGCCTGCCAACGAGGAACAGCTGAGACGAGCCGTTGCAATTGAGTTAAAACGTCAAAAGGTTCATGGCAAGCAGATGAGTGGTACTACAAAAAGAAGCTGGCTGATGATTGCTGACAAGGAATTTGTCAGCCAGCTGCCCGATGGATTAACTCCGCAACAGCGTCACGATTATTTAGCTAAGAGTATCAAAACTACAGAAGCAGTCGAAGCACTCAACTTGGGTCGATGGCGGAAGGTTATTAGCACAGACGTTCGTGCAGGTGTCGTCACAGGAATCTTGCAGGCAGTATGTTTAACAAAATTGATATCGGACGAGGCGAAAAGTCTAAAAGACGAAAAGTTCGATGCGAGTGCCCGATTATATAGCGGCATGGTGGCGGTTGCAGCAACTACTTCCGAGGTAGTAGGCCATGCCTTGGCTGGGCGGGTAAATCTAGGTATGCGCTTTGGGCACGGATTTTCGTCTAAGCTTGCAGATTTCCTAAAACATGGGGGGAAGGGTGTCGGATTATGTGCTGGATTGGTTGTGGCCGGGTTAGATGTCTACAAAGCTTACAAAGAATATCAAGAGGGATCGAGCGGATTGATTGTTGTTAGCTATATCGGATCAGCAATTGTCGGGGTGGCCCTCAGCGCAGCAATTCTTCTTTCGGTTTCAATCCCGATAATTGGTTTGTTAGTTTTGCTCGCAATCGGTATCGGAATCCTTATCGAAAATATTAAAGATAATCCAGTGCAGGATTGGTTGGAACGTTGCCCTTGGGGGAAGCTAGCAAATCAACGCTACCTCGATTTCGATACCGAACAAGCACAGCTTAAACTTGCTTTATCCTGAAAGGTAAGTATGGAATTCTCTGGGCTAATTCGAGACTACAAAGTGAACCGACTGCTTAATGATGAGGAGAAACTCCATCATCTGAAGCAGGGCCAACGTCTTGCACTCGAGCCGCAATATCAATTAAGCGTTATTAAACTAAACTCGAGTTATTTGGAATCGGTTGACAAATGGTTTGGTTGGAAGGGAATATTGACGGCCTTTGCCATCATAGTTATTACAATTTTTGCTTGCGGATTCTTAGGAATAGTGTACGTGACGCTGACGAGTCCATCTGATCTTCGTCCTGCAAACGACGGCTGGTGGATCTGTACAGTTATCGCGATTATGATCTTTCCAGTAATAGCTGCAGCCATTTGGTTGCTGAAAAAAGAAGCATTTGCATATACGCATTATCCAATACGTTTCGATCGGAAGAATCAGATGGTGTACGTATTCAGAAAAAATGGAACGGTAGCGTCCGTTCGCTGGGATGCTGTATTTTTTACTTTGGGACATATGCCTCAGTGGAATGAATGGGAAGTTCGTGGGCATATCCTGGAGTCTGATAAGGTAACGGTCCGCGAGACTTTTGCTCTTAGTTATGTTGGTTCGATCGATGCAGAAAATGCCGGTCTGGGCGGCGCAAACGACTCTTCCAAGGATTTGGTACGCGCGCATTGGGAATTCATTCGACGTTATATGGAGGATGGCCCACAAGATGTGATAAAACAAATACAATTTTGTATGCCTGTCGACAAACGGAAGGAAGCATTCCGCGTAGGTGCGGAGCGAGTATTCGCTAATTTTGCGGGAGCCCCTTTTCTAGTTTACTGGATCATGTTTCCATTATGCTTGGGCGTAAGCGTGTTTAGATGGATTGCTATGCGGACGAGCAAAGTCCCACAATGGCCAAGCGAAGTCGAGGCTAGCTGTATGGTTGAGCCTAATGACCCATATGCGATCAAAGGTACTCCAACCGGTGAGCGAACAGCTGTATTTCCAAAAGCAGCATTGGACGCGAACGTTTATTTCTGCATACCTTCGCGCAGTTGAGTGGGAAGATTCCTTGTCGTCACAGCAATCGTGGAAATTCATCCGTCTCTTCGTCGAAGAAGAATAATTCTTGCAAACGTCGCGAATAGCACTGGGAATGAAGAGTCCAGTTAAACTGCCTCCGAATTCATTTGCATCATCCCAAAGATATTTCCATTGGGATCCTTGAAATAAGCGAGCCACCCAACCTTAGGTATCGCCATCTTCGGCACACACAGCACGGCCCCGCCGCCCTGCGCCTTCGCCATCGACGCATCGAGGTTTTCTACATCGATCGTGATCACAAACGCATTCGGTGAAGCCGTTGGCCCAGGAATGGGCCCCGGCCGCGGCAGGAGGCCGCCATTGATGCCCGGCTGGCTATCCGGCCCCGTATTGATCATCCAGTATTCGCCGGTGTGGAACTTGCTGAACGACCAGCCGAACAGGCTGCTGTAAAAATCGATTAGCGCCTGCGGCTGCGTGGCGTGGATCTCGAAATGCACTGCGCGTGGCATGGCGGCTCCTCTCGACGGTTCATCTTTCGAGCGCGGATACCGCAGGAAGTTCGACGGTAGAGGGCAGGATGCCCTCCAGATCAAACCGCTTCACATCTGCTGGAACAAGTGTGAATGATTCCGGCTCACCTCCAGCTCCTGAGGGTAATTTTTCACCCTGAGCATTTGCCGCCCGCGCAAATCGCGCGAGACCTCGGCGATCGCATCGACCCGCACCAGGGTCGAACGGTGAATACGCCAGAACTCGTCCGGATCGAGCTCGTCCGCCAGCTCCTTGAGCGTTTTGCGAATAAGAAGTTCCGCAGTCGCCGTCTGCACCCGCGTATATTTTTCGTCCGACTGGAAAAACAGGATCTCGCGCGTGCTGACCATACGCAGGCTGCCGCCGACCTGCGCCTGGATCCAGCGCAGGTAGGAACGCTTAGGAGCGCTCCCTTGCTGCTGCAGCAGGCTGCCCAGCTGCGCCAGTTGCGCGCCGATGTCCTGCGGTTCTTTTTCGAGGCGGCGGCGCAGGCGCTCGCACGTAGTGGCCAGGCGTTCGGCGGTGACGGGCTTCAGCAGGTAGTCGATCGCGCCATGTTCGAACGCATCGACCGCATATTGATCGTAGGCGGTGGCGAAGACGATGTGGCAGCGGTCGTAGAGCTGGCGCGCGGCTTCGATGCCGCCCATGCCGGGCATGCGGATGTCGAGGAAGGCGATCTGCGGCTGGTGGCGCGCGGCCATTTCCACGGCTTCGATGCCGTTCGAGGCGAGCGCGATGACTTCGACCTCGGGCCACACTTCCAACAAGCGCGCGTGCAATTGTTCGCGCATCGCTTCTTCGTCGTCGGCGATCAGGGCGGTGACGGGCATTATCCTTCCTCCATCATTTTGTACGGAATACGCACCGAAGCGCAGGCCCCGCCGCCCGGAGGCGCTTCGATGACCAGTTCGGCCTGGTTGCCATACAGCAGCTGCAGGCGTTCACGAATGTTGGCCAGGCCCACGCCATCGTCGGCGTGCAGGTCGATGCCGATGCCGTCGTCGCAGACGTCGACGATCAGGGTGGCGACCTCGACCCGGGCGCGCACCGTGATGGTGCCGCCTTCGATCTTCGGTTCCAGCCCGTGCTTGATCGCGTTTTCGATCAGGGTCTGCAGCATCATCGGCGGGAAGGGGGCGCTGCCGAGGAAGTCCGGCACTTCGAAGCGTACCCCAAGCCTTTCCTTCATCCTTGCCTGCATGATCGCCAGATAGGCGCGCGACAGTTCGAGCTGCTTGCCGAGGGTCGCGCCGCCGCTCGAGCGCATCTGCGGCAGGCTGGAGCGCAGGTAGGAGATCAGGTGGGCGTGCACCTTGGCCGCTTCCGGCGGGTCGGTTTCGATCAGGCGGCCGATCAGGGCCAGGGTGTTGAACAGGAAGTGGGGTTCGACCTGGGCTTGCAGGGCAGCCATTTGCGCCTCGGTCAGGCGCCGCTCCAGCGTAGCGACCTCGGCTTTGAGGGTGGCGTCCTTGGCCACCAGTTCGGCGCGCCGCTTGCCGCCGGCCAGGACCTTGATGCCGAACGAGATAAACAGGTACCAGACCGCCGGCTCCGGCGTATTCACCATGCCGAAGAAGACGAAGGCGAGCAGCCAGGTGACGGCCAGCTTGCGCCAGTCGACGACCGCGACCCAGTCGAAAAACGCCCACCACAGCTTGCTCACTTCGGCGAAGGTTTCGCGCATCAGGTCCAAGGCCCGGTTGATCTGGCTGGCTTGCATGGTCACTTCTCCAGCGGCGTCGTCTTGTCGCTATTGATGGCCAGCACGGCGTACTTGATGGCGAGGAAGATCGCAAACAGCATCAGGGCCAGCGGAATGACGGTGATCGCGCAGGCGGTGATCACGGCAGCCAGCAGCAGGGCCGGCCAGGGCAAGGCGGAGAAGGTGCGCAGGCCGCTGCGCAGGAAGCGCATGCAATTGGCCGCGGCGTCTTCCAGTTCGGCGGCGAAGGATCGGAAAGTGGTGGTTTTCATGCTCGTGCTCCTCATGTGCGGGGTGTCGATGGAAGCACTTTACGACCCTTGCCCGGTGGTGGCGAGGCTTGTCCGACGAAGCGCCGTTTTCATGGGCTAACCGGCAGCGGCCGCCGACGAACGGGACAGGGAGCGCTCGTCCCAGTAGCGCCTGAGCAAGCCATAAAAGGCGGTGTCGGCGTATTCCCCATGCACGAACCAGCGTTCCGGCATGTAGCCCTCCTGGCGGAATCCCAGGCGTTCGAGCAGGCGCGCCGAGGCATCGTTGCGCGGATCGATGTCGGCTTCGATGCGGTTCATGTCGAGTGCCGAGAAGGCGTGGCCGAGCAGGGCTTCCAGTGCCTCGAAGGCGTAGCCGCGGCCCCAGTGGGCACTGCCCAGCGCGTAGCCGAGTTCGCAGCGGCGGTTCTGCTCGAAGAAGCCGCGCAGGTTGCAGATGCCGATCAGCTCGTCGGTTTCGGCCAGCGCGATCGCGTAACGGCTCAGGCCGCCCTCGCGGTAGGCGAGCAGGGCTTCCTCGATCATCTTCTCGGCCTGGGCAAGCTCGGTCCAGGCGCCGACCGACCAGAAACGCACGACCTGTTCGTCGGAAAAGACGCGAAACAGCGACGCAACATCGTCGTATGTGAACGGCCGCAGCCTGAGGCGCGCGGTGCTGAGAACGGGGGGCAAGGTGTCGGTCATGGTCGTCTCGGTCCAGCATCACAGTCGCTTACCCGCGATGGCTGAGTTTGCGTTAGATCAAAGGCGTTAGCATTCTCACACTGGCAGCATGCTGGCTGATTTAGCATGCTCCTTCGCTGCCGCTGACTTCGCATATACGCAAATCGATATGACGGCATCACGGCGCGCGTTTATATTACCGGATCGGCAGGTGTTTTTGCATTTTTGCAACGCACCCGGTTCGGACCAGCCGGCAACAAAGTTCCGCAGCTTTACATTCGGAGCGCCGACGCGCACATTGCTATTATTGCCTCATCGTTTTGCTAAACAGAACAAGGGAGAGCCTGCATGAACGAGTCCAGACCCGAATCGATGTCCGCATTCTGGATGCCATTCACCAATAACCGCGATTTCAAGGCCGATCCGCGCCTGCTGGTCTCGGCCGAAGGCATGTACTACAAGGACGTGGACGGCAACCAGATCCTCGACGGTACCGCCGGCCTCTGGTGCGTGCCTTGCGGCCACGCCCAGCCGAAAATCGTGAGCGCGGTGCGCGAGATGATTGGCCAGCTCGATTTCGCGCCCACCTTCCAGATGGGCCACCCGGCCGCCTTCGACCTGGCCGAACGGCTGATGGACTACACGAACCACAAGTTCGGCCACGTCTTCTACACCAACTCCGGTTCCGAAGCGGTCGATACCGCCCTCAAAATTGCGCTGGCCTACCACAAGGCGCGCGGCGAGGGCGGACGTACCCGCCTGATCGGACGCGAGCGCGGCTACCACGGGGTCGGCTTCGGCGGCCTCTCGGTGGGCGGCATCGGTCCCAACCGCAAGCATTTCGGCCCGCTGCTCACCGGCGTCGACCACCTGCCGCACACCCACAACCTGCTGAAAAACGCCTTCTCGCGCGGCGAGCCGGACTTCGGCGTCGAGCTGGCGGACGAACTCGAGCGCCTCGTCGCGCTGCACGACTCATCCACCATTGCCGCCGTCATCATCGAGCCGGTTTCGGGTTCCACCGGCGTGCTGGTGCCGCCAAAAGGCTACCTGAAGCGCCTGCGCGAGATCTGCACCAAACACGGCATCCTACTGATTTTCGACGAAGTCATCACCGGCTTCGGCCGCCTGACGACGCCGTTCGCGGCGGACTATTTCGAGGTCGAGCCGGACCTGATGACGACCGCGAAGGGGCTGACCAATGGCGTGATCCCGATGGGCGCCGTGTTCAGTAAAAAATTCATCCACGACGCCTTCATGGAAGCGCCGGCGGGAATCGAGCTGTTCCACGGCTATACCTATTCGGGTCACCCGGTCGCCTGCGCCGCCGCGCTCGCCACGCTCGACACCTTCCAGGACCAGCAGATCCTGGAGCATGCGAAGGGCATCCAGGCCTATTGGGAAGACGCGGTGCACGCCTTGAAGGGGCTGCCGAACGTGATCGACTTGCGCACCATCGGCCTGATCGCCGGTATCGAGCTTGAACCGATCCCGGGCAAGCCGGGGGCGCGCGCCTACCAGGCGCTGAAAAAAGCCTTCGCCGACGGCATCCTGATCCGCACCACGGGCGATATCATTGCGCTGTCGCCGCCCCTCATCCTCGAGAAACAGCACATCGACGAATTGTTCGGCAAGCTGGCCAACGTATTGAAAAACCTGGACTAAAAGAGACAAGACATGAATCAGAATGAAATCATCGGCCACTTCATCGGAGGCCAGGTGGTCGATACGGCGGGCGACCGCTACGCCGACGTGTTCAATCCGGCCTTGGGCGAACCCTGCGCCCGCGTGACCCTGGCAAGCGTGGACGAAGTCAACGCCGCCGTCTTCGCCGCGCAAGCCGCATTCCCGGCCTGGTCGGCCACGCCGCCGCTGGCGCGTGCGCGCATCCTCTTCAAATACCTGCAGCTGTGCCAGCAGCACACCGACGAATTCGCGGCCATGATCACGCGTGAGCACGGCAAGACCTTCAGCGACGCGCAAGGCGAAGTCGCGCGCGGCATCGAAGTCGTCGAATTCGCCTGTGGCATTCCGCAACTGCTGAAAGGCGAGTTCACCGACCAGATCGCGCGCGGCATCGACGCCTGGTCGATGCGCCAGCCGTTGGGCGTGGTCGCCGGCATCACCCCGTTCAACTTCCCGGTCATGGTGCCGATGTGGATGTTCCCGGTGGCGCTGGCTTGCGGTAACACCTTTGTATTGAAACCGTCGGAGCGCGATCCGTCGCCTTCGCTGCTGCATGCGCGCCTGCTGAAGGAAGCCGGCCTGCCGGACGGCGTCTTCAACGTGGTGCAGGGAGATAAAGTCGCTGTCGATGCGCTGCTCGACAACCGCGACGTGCAGGCGATCAGTTTTGTCGGCTCGACCCCGATCGCCGAATACATCTACGCGCGCGGCAGCGCCAACGGCAAGCGCGTGCAAGCCCTGGGCGGCGCCAAGAACCACATGGTCGTGATGCCCGACGCCGACATGGACATGGCGGTCGACGCCCTGATCGGCGCGGCCTACGGTTCGGCGGGCGAGCGCTGCATGGCGATCTCGGTGGCCGTGGCCATCGGCGACGCCGGCGACAAGCTGGTCGCCACCCTGGCCGAACGCACCAAAAAGCTGAAGATCGGCGAGGGCATGAGTCAGGGCATGGAGATGGGTCCGGTCGTGACGCAAGCCGCGCGCCAGCGCATCGAGCGCCTGATCGGCGAAGGCGTGGAGCAGGGCGCGACGCTGGTCGTCGACGGCCGCGGCCACAAGGTCGAGGGTTTCGAGAACGGCTTCTTTGTCGGCGGCACCCTGTTCGACCACGTGAAGCCGGAGATGAGCATCTACCAGGAAGAGATTTTCGGCCCGGTGCTGTGCGTGGTGCGCCTGCCGGACGTCGGCAGCGCCGTCGAACTGATCAACGCCAACGAGTACGGCAACGGCGTCGCCGTTTTCACCCGCGACGGCGGCGTGGCGCGCGAATTCGTGCGCCAGATCCAGGTCGGCATGGTCGGCGTGAACGTCCCGCTGCCGGTGCCGATGGCCTTCAACAGCTTCGGCGGCTGGAAGCGCAGCATGTTCGGCGACCACCACGCCTACGGCCCGGAAGGCGTGCGTTTCTACACGCGCCACAAGGCCGTGATGCAGCGCTGGCCGAACACCGCAAGCGCCGGCGTCGAGTTCGCGTTCCCGCAGATGAAATAAATGCGTTACCGCGCACGTGATCGGAATCGTAGGGTGGGCGCCCCGTGCCCACGCGGACGCATGCGTCGACGATAACACCAAGCGCAGGATCGTAAGGTGGGCGGGGGATTTAGTCCGGGGGACTAAATCCCGCCCACGCGTCGATAGTTGCAGCAAGATCGGCCGTACGACGAATCTAAGGGTAGGTATCACGCGTGGGCATGCCCACCCTACAAAAACAACACCAGAAGCACCGCAGCACCCGCATGAAGCAGTCGAACAAGCACTCCAACAATAGAAACAGGGATGCACATGATCGAGACTCTCCAGCACCTGCCGCCGGCAGCCGATTCGCACGGCGCGCTCGCGGCGCAATTCACGGACCTGGCCCCGCCGCTCACCGCCCGCCAGGCAGCCATCGAAGCGGCGCGCTGCCTCTACTGTTACGACGCCCCCTGCATGCGTGCCTGTCCCACCGGCATCGACGTCGCCAGCTTCATCCGCAACATCCACGACCAGAACATCAACGGCGCGGCCATCGGCATCCTCAAGGCCAACATCTTCGGCGGCAGCTGCGCCCGCGTTTGCCCGACCGAGATCCTGTGCGAGAGCGCCTGCGTGCGCAATCACTACGCCGAACACGAACCCGTGAAAATCGGCCTGCTGCAGCGCCACGCGATCGACAACGTACAGTTCGCCGGCCACCCGTTCGGGCGCGCGCCCGCGACCGGCAAGACCATCGCCGTGGTCGGCGCCGGTCCCGCCGGCCTGTCCTGCGCGCACCGTCTCGCCATGCTCGGGCACGACGTCGTCGTGTTCGAAGCCAGGCCCAAGGCCGGCGGCCTGAACGAATACGGCATCGCCAAGTACAAGCTGCCCGGCGAATTCGCCCAGCAAGAGGTCGACTTCCTGCTCTCGATCGGCGGCATCGACATCCAGTACGGCCAGGCCCTGGGCGACAACCTGCAGCTGCACGACCTGCATGCGCGCTTCGACGCCGTCTTCCTCGGCCTGGGCCTGGGCGCCAGCCGCCGCCTCGGCCTCACGGGCGAGGACGCGCCGGGCCTGATGGCCGCCACCGATTACATCGCCGCCCTGCGCCAGGCGAGCGACCTGTCACGTTTGCCGGTGCCGCGCCGCGCGATCGTCATCGGCGCGGGTAACACCGCGATCGACATGGCGGTGCAACTGAAACGCTTGGGCGCCGACGAGGTGACCCTGGTCTACCGCCGCGGCTTCGACGCCATGAGCGCCACCGGCCACGAGATCGAAATCGCGAAGACCAATTTCGTGCGCATCAAGACCTGGGCCTCGCCGCTGGAAGTGCTGTTCGACGATGCGGGCCGCGTGGCCGGCATGCGCTTCGAGGAAACCCGCATGGACGAAGGCCGGCTGGTACGCACCGGCGCCTTCATCGAGATCGCGGCCGATGCCGTGTTCAAGGCGATCGGCCAGGCGATGGCGCCGCCGCCGGAGCTCGACACGCTGGCGCAAGGCCTGTGGCAGGAGGGCGGGCGCATCGTCGTCGACGGCGCGCTGCGTACCATCATTCCCGGCATCTACGCCGGCGGTGACTGCGTCGCCGCGGGACAGGACCTGACGGTGCAGGCGGTCCAGCACGGCAAGCTGGCCGCGCTGGCGATCCACAACGACATCGTATCGGAGGCAGCATGGCCGACCTGAGCATCGATTTCTGCGGCATCAAATCGCCCAATCCCTTCTGGCTCGCTTCGGCGCCACCGACCGACAAGGCCTATAACGTCGTGCGCGCCTTCGAGGCGGGCTGGGGCGGCGTGGTCTGGAAGACCCTGGGCGAAGACCCGCCGGCCGTGAACGTCTCCTCGCGCTATTCGGCCCACTATGGCAAGAACCGCGAAGTCATCGGTTTCAACAACATCGAACTGATCACCGACCGCAGCCTGGAGATCAACCTGCGCGAGATCACGGCAGTTAAAAAGGCCTGGCCTGACCGCGCGATGGTCGTGTCCCTGATGCTGCCCTGCGAGGAAGCGCCCTGGGCGGCGATCCTGCCGCTGGTCGAGGCGACCGGCGCCGATGGCATCGAACTGAATTTCGGCTGTCCGCACGGCATGCCCGAGCGCGGCATGGGCGCAGCGGTAGGGCAGGTGCCGGAGTACGTGCAGATGGTCACCGCCTGGTGCAAGAAGCACACGAGATTACCCGTGATCGTGAAACTCACGCCGAACATCACCGACGTGCGCGCGCCCGCACGTGCGGCGCTCGCGGGCGGGGCGGATGCGGTCTCGCTGATCAACACGGTCAACTCGATCACCCACCTGGATCTGGACCGCATGGTCGCGTTCCCGCAGGTGGGCAACGCCAGCACCCACGGCGGCTACTGCGGTTCGGCCGTGAAACCGATTGCCCTCAACATGGTGGCCGAGATCGCACGCGATCCGATCACGGCCGGCCTGCCGATCTCCGGCATCGGCGGCATCGGCAACTGGCGCGATGCGGCCGAATTCATCGCCCTTGGCGCCGGCTCGGTACAGGTGTGCACGGCGGCGATGCTGCACGGTTTCCGCATCGTCGAGGAAATGAAGGACGGCCTGTCGCGCTGGATGGACGAGAAGGGCTATGCCAACGTCGCCGCCTTCTCGCGCAAGGCGGTGCCGAACACGACCGACTGGAAATACCTGGACATGAATTACCAGGTGATCGCCCACATCGACCAGGACAAATGCATCGGCTGCGGCAAGTGCTTCAACGCCTGCGAGGATACCTCGCACCAGGCGATCGCCCAATTGGTCATGGACAACGGCGCGCGCCGCTACGAGGTGATCCGCGACGAGTGCGTCGGCTGCAACCTGTGCGAAATCACCTGTCCGGTCGAGGCCTGCATCGCGATGGTGCCGCAGGAAACGGGCAAGCCCTACATGAACTGGACGCAGGATCCGCGCAATCCACGGGCGGAAGTGCGTCCGGCGGCGGTCGTGGGCGAGCCGGCGCTGCCGGTCGAACTTCCGGCCTGAGCCGGCGGGACGAGCGGGGCCGCCTCCCGCTCGCGCCTGCATAAATGTTTGCGCTACACTGCGTCGCATTCAGCAACCGATTGGAGAAACCCGCTTGGAGAAGCCACCTGTGACGCAGCACCCCGTCAGCAACGAACTCTGGAACCACGACCTGGCGCCGACCAGCGCCGCGCAGCGCAGCTGGCGCTGGTATCACTTTGCCGCGCTCTGGGTCGGCATGGTGATCAGTATTCCCGCCTACATGCTGGCCTCGAGCCTGATCGAAAGCGGCATGTCGGCCTGGCAGGCCGTCGTTACCGTGTTCCTGGCGAACGTGATCGTGCTGCTGCCGATGCTGCTCATCGGCCACGCCGGCACCAAGTTCGGCATTCCCTACGCGGTGCTGGCACGTGCTTCCTTCGGCACCCGCGGCGCGCGCCTGCCGGCGCTGATGCGCGCGATCGTCGCCTGCGGCTGGTATGGCATCCAGACCTGGTTCGGCGGCAGCATGATCTATACGCTGCTGGGCGTCCTGCTCGGCCACCCGATCGGCGGCGACAATCTCCCGGGCCTCGGCATCAATCTCGGACAGCTGGCCTGCTTCCTGGGCTTCTGGGCGATCCAGATGTACTTCGTCGTGCATGGCATGGAGTCGATCCGCAAGCTCGAGACCTATACCGCGCCCCTGAAGATCGCGATCTGCTTCCTGCTGCTCTGGTGGGTGTACGGCAAGGTCGGCGGCTTCGGGCCGCTGCTGGACCAGCCCTCGCAGTTCGTCGAAGGCGGCAAGAAGGCCGGCCTGTTCTGGAGCGTCTTCTGGCCCTCGCTGACCGCCATGATCGGCTACTGGGCCACGCTGGCGCTGAACATCCCCGACTTCACCCGCTTCGCCAAGACCCAGCGCGATCAGGTGGTCGGCCAGTCGCTCGGCCTGCCGCTGCCGATGGCGCTGCTGGCGGCGCTGGCGGTGACGGTCACCTCGGCCACCATCGTCTTGTACGGCAAGGCGCTGTGGGATCCGGTCGACGTCGCCAGCCGCATGACGGGCGTGGCGGTGCTGGTCGCGCTATTGATCCTGCTGATCGACACCGCCAGCGTCAACCTGGCCGCCAACCTGGTCGGCCCGGCCTACGATTTTTCGGCGCTGTCGCCCCAGCGCATCTCCTATCGCGTCGGCGGCTACATCACGGCCGGCATCGCGCTGGCGATGATGCCGTGGAAAATCCTGGAGACGACCCAGAACTACATCTTCATCTGGCTGACCGGCTACTCGGCCCTACTCGGACCGATCGCCGGCATCATGATCATCGACTATTACTTCATCCGCAAGACCGAACTCGACGTCGACCAGCTGTACCGCGACCGCGGCGTGTACACCTACCGCGGCGGTTGGAACGTCGCCGCGCTGGTCGCCTTTGCCGCCGGCGTGCTGCCGAACCTGCCGGGCTTCCTGAACGCAGCCCTGCCGGACGCGTTTCCCGACGTGGGCGATACCTTCAAGGCGATCTATACCTATGCCTGGTTCGTCGGCGTCGTCATTGCCGCCGTCGTGTACGGCCTCATGATGAAGGGCCATGCGGCCCAGGCAGTGCATCGGGCAGCCAATTCGCCAACCTGATTCCATTACCCAAGGAGTGTCCATGACGACGATCATCCGTGGCGGCACCATCGTGAACGCCGACCGCGCCTTCCGCGGCGACGTGCTCTGTTTCGGCGACAAGATCGTGGCGGTCGGCGAGCAGCTCGACGCACCGGCCAACGCCACCGTGGTCGACGCCGGCGGGCAGTACGTGATGCCGGGCGGGATCGACACCCACACCCACATGCAGCTGCCCTTCATGGGCACGGTCACCGCCGACGATTTCTTCACCGGCACCGCCGCCGGCCTGGCGGGCGGCACCACGACCATCATGGACTTCGTGATTCCCGACCCGAAGCAATCGCTGCTCGAAGCCTACCGCACCTGGCGCGGCTGGGCGAGGAAGTCGGCCGGCGACTACACCTTCCACGTGGCCGTGACCTGGTGGGACCAGTCCGTACATGCGGAAATGGGCACACTGGTGCGCGAGCATGGCGTCAACAGCTTCAAGCACTTCATGGCCTATAAAAACGCGATCATGGCCGACGACGAGACCCTGGTGAACAGCTTCAGACGCGCATTGGAACTGGGGGCGATCCCGACCGTGCACGCCGAGAACGGTGAACTGGTCTACCAGCTGCAGCAGGAGTTGCTGGCGCGCGGCATCACGGGCGCAAAAGCGCATCCGCTGTCGCGTCCGCCGGAAGTCGAGGCCGAGGCGGCCAACCGCGCGATTGCGATTGCCAACGTGCTCGGCACGCCCGTGTACATCGTGCACGTGTCCTGCGCCGAATCGCTCGAGGCCATCGCCCGCGCCCGTGCGAAAGGCCAGCGCGTGTATGGCGAAGCGCTGGCCGGCCACCTGGTGATCGACGACAGCGTCTACGCTAGCCCGGACGAGGATTTCGCACGCGGCCATGTGATGAGTCCGCCATTCCGCAGTCCGCACCACCAGCAGGCTTTGTGGCAGGGGCTGCGCGGCGGCAACCTGCACACCACCGCCACCGACCACTGCACCTTCTGCGCCGAGCAGAAGGCGGCCGGAAAGGACAATTTCACGCGCATCCCGAACGGCTGCGGCGGGGTGGAAGAACGCATGGCCGTGGTCTGGGATGCCGGCGTGAATTCCGGCACCCTGACGCCTTCCGAATTCGTGCGCGTCACCTCGACCAACGCGGCGCAGATCTTCAATATGTACCCACGCAAGGGCGTGATCGCCGTCGGCGCCGACGCCGACCTGGTGGTCTGGGACCCGAACGGCACGCGCACCATCTCGGCCAAGACCCAGTTCGCGAAAGGCGGCTTCAACGTCTTCGAGGGCCGCACCGTGCGCGGCATCCCGACCCACACAATTGCCGCCGGCAAGCTCGTCTTCGAGCGCGGCGAGCTGCGCGCGGAAGAGGGCGCCGGCCGCCACATCGACCGGCCAGCGTTCACGACGCAATCTACATAATCATCGCGATTCCGACCGATAAACCCGTAAGGTGGGCGGGTTCTCCCGCCCACGCGTTCAACCTACGCTCGCATACCGCGCGTCGATTTATTCCCGGAGAAACCATGCCCGACACCCTGCGCATCAACGGCCAACGCCTGTGGAACTCCCTGATGGAACTGGCCCAGATCGGCGCCACCGACAAGGGCGGCGTCAAGCGCCTGACCCTGACCGACCTCGACCGCCAGGGCCGCGACCTGGTCGTCGGCTGGGCACGCGAAGCCGGCATGAGCATCACCGTCGACAAGATCGGCAACGTCTTCATGCGCCGCCCCGGCCGCGACGACAGCCTGCCTCCGGTCATGACGGGCAGCCACATCGATACGCAACCCACCGGCGGCAAGTTCGACGGCAACTACGGCGTGCTGGCCGGCATCGAAGTCGTGCGCACCCTGAACGACCGGAATATCGTCACCGAGGCCCCGATCGAAGTCGCCTTCTGGACCAACGAGGAAGGATCGCGCTTCGTGCCCGTGATGATGGGTTCCGGCGTGTTCTGCGGCGCCTTCAGCCTCGAGACCGCTTATGCGGCGCAAGATGTCGAGGGCAAGACCGTACGCGAGGAACTGGAGCGCATCGGCTATCTCGGCAGCGAGGAACCGGGCCGCCATCCGATCGGCGCCTATTTCGAGGCCCATATCGAACAGGGCCCTGTGCTGGAGGATGCCGACAAGGTGATCGGCGTGGTGCCCGCCGTGATGGGCCTGTCCTGGTACGACTGCACGGTGTCGGGGATGGAAGCGCACGCCGGCCCGACCCCGATGGGCCTGCGCCGCGACGCGCTGCAGGTGGCCACCGGCATCATGCAGGAAGTCGTCGCCATTGCAAACCGCTATCCGCCCTACGGACGCGGCACGGTCGGCATGGTGCAGGTCTTTCCGAACAGCCGCAACGTGATTCCCGGCCAGGTCAAATTCAGCATCGACCTGCGCAACGTAAACGACGAATTGTTGAACACCATGCATGAAGAGATGCTGGCCTTCGTCGACAAGACGCAGCGCGACACCGGCCTGGGCATCGCGATCGAGCGCGTCTCCTACTACCCGCCATGTCCCTTCCACCCGGATTGCGTGAACGCCGTGCGCGCCGCCACCGAAAAACTCGGCTATTCGACGATGGACGTGGTCTCGGGCGCGGGTCATGACGCCATCTATACGGCGCGCGTGGCGCCCTCGGGCATGATCTTCGTGCCCTGCAAGGACGGCATCAGCCACAACGAGATCGAGGATGCGCAGCCGGGCCACCTCGAAGCCGGCTGCAACGTGCTCTTGCATGCGATGCTGGTGCGTGCCGGTGTCGCGGAAGGCGCGATGGCAGGGGAGGAGGCGAGCGCCTGAGGCGGTCGCGACTCGGCTGAAAGGGCCGGCCTGCCAGCGTGCACTAGCCCCGTGAAAACGCGGCTACAATGCCCGCATGCCGAGCAAAACCCCTACCTTTCCCGGTCCGCTGACCGCGCGTGGCGCCGTGCTGGCGGTGCTGCTGTCCGACGAAGACCAGACCGGCGCCGAGCCGCTGCGCGGTCGCGTCACGCTGGCGGCCATCGTGCGTACCCTGAAACGCAAGTACAACTGGCCGATCGAGACCAGCAGCTTTCCGTCGAACGGCCTTGATGGCCGCGCGACCTGGGCCACCGTGTACAGCCTGCCGCCGGCCGTGGTCGAACGTGCACTGAAAGCGGGCGGACGCGACTGGCTCAAGAGCCGGGCCACGGCGAAACGCGCCGTGCAGCGCGTGGACGAGTAGGCAGTCTTTACCCAGGCCGCGCTTGTCTTACCGGGGCGCCAGCGCCTAAGGTAAGACATGCAGCAGCAACAAGCGGCCGGCCGTCCCTCGCGGTCGCGCGACGAGGAGATTGCCATGTGCCATCGCCTGAAAGGCCCCGCCCATGCGGTCTGCGACTGCAAACCTGCATGTTCCGGACAGATCGGAGCGTCCCATGCGTGACCGTGCCATCGAAACCCCGCGCCTAGCCACGCTGGCCTTCACGGCCGCGGCAATGCTCGCCTTCGCCGCCAATTCGCTGCTGTGCCGCCTGGCGCTGGCAGGCGGCGGCATCGATCCGGCCAGCTTCGGCGCGGTCCGGGTCGCCTCCGGTGCGCTCGCGCTGGTGCTGATCGTGCGCCGGCGCGCCGGACACGACACCGTTGTCGGCGGCGACTGGGTCTCGGCGGCCATGCTGTTCGCCTATGTCGCCTTCTTTTCCTTCGCCTATGTCAGCCTGGCGGCCGGTACCGGCGCGCTGATCCTGTTCGGCGCGGTGCAGCTGAGCATGTTCGCCTGGGCCCTGCGCGGCGGCGAGCGTTTTTCGCCGGCAGCCTGGTGCGGGCTGGGACTGGCGGGGGCGGGGCTGGTGTATCTGGTATTGCCGGGAGTCAGTGCGCCGCCGCTGCTGGGCGCCGCCCTGATGGCGCTGGCGGGCGCCGCCTGGGGCGTGTATTCGCTGCGCGGTCGCGGCGCGCCCGATCCGTTGCGCGCCACCGCCGGCAATTTCCTGCGCGCTGCGCCGCTGGCCTTCGCGCTGTGGCTGCCGTTTGCCGGTCTGGCCCATGCGGATGCGGCCGGGATCGCGCTGGCGATCGTCTCGGGTGCCATAACTTCCGGCATCGGCTATGCGCTCTGGTACACGGCGCTGCGCGAGCTGACCGCGATGCGCGCGGCGACGGTGCAGTTGTCGGTGCCGCTGATCACGGCCTGCGGTGCGGTGCTGTTCCTGTCCGAACCGGTGACGCTGCGCCTCGCGCTGGCCTCGATGGCGATCCTGGGCGGAATCGCGCTGGTGCTGGCGCGGCGGGAGAAGAAATAGCGAGCTCGTCGGCACTAGCCGGACGCAGGGCGATCATCGCTTCTCCTTGATATCGATGCCGATTGCCTTACATTGACACTGAGGGCGATCACATCCCTGCCGCACCGCCCGCGTAATGTTTTCTGCGCGCATCATTCCGAGCGCAAACATTGAAGGAGCAAACATGGAAATGGTCTTTTGCCCGGCGTGTGCGGCGGACGTGCATGATGGCACGGCGGCCTGTCCTGTTTGCCATGCGCCGCGCGCGCTGCCGGCGCCTTGCGCCATCCGGCGCAATCCCTTCAAATTGATCGCCCTGTGCCTGCTGTGGGCGATCGGCTTTTGGCTGCTGAGTTTATTCCTGCTCGGCGAACAGGCCGAGCGCCAGCTGGGCGGGCAACTGTTGCTGGCGTCGATCGGCCTGTCGATCGCGCTGACGGTGCGCGGCAACTTGCCCGGCACGCAGAAGCCTTCACACGCGCCGTAAAAAGTCGAGCAGCACCTGGCCCGCCAGTTCGGCGTCGTCCGCCGTCATCGTCTCCAATGGATTGTGGCTGATGCCGCCGTTGCCGCAGCGCGTGAACAGCATCGCCACTTCCGTGATCGCGGCCATCTGCATCGCATCGTGGCCGGCGCCCGACAACAGGTCGAAACGCGGCACGCCCTGGCGCTCGACTGCCGCGCCCAGCGCATCCATCAGGCGCGGCGCGCACGGCGCCGCTTCCGCCTCGACGATTTTCCACAGCTTTTCTTCGATGCCGCGCCGCGCGCAAATCGCGCTGATCCCGGCCAGGATGTCGTCCACCGCCGCCAGGCGCACGGCGTCGTCGGCTGCGCGGATGTCGAGCGAGAGCTTGCAGGCGCCGGGGATCACGTTCACCGAGCCGGCCGGCACCTCGAGCTGGCCGACGGTGCCGACCAGCGAAGCGATGCCGCCGCAGCGCTCTTCCACCAGCAGCACGATCTCGGCTGCGGCAGCGGCGGCATCGCGGCGCATGCCCATCGGCGTGGTGCCGGCGTGGCTGGCCACGCCCGTCAGTTCGACCAGGTAGCGGGAGCTGCCGGCGATCGCCGTCACGACGCCGACCGGCAAGCCGCGTTCGAGCAGCACCGGCCCTTGTTCGATGTGGACTTCGACGAAGCCGAGCAGGTCGTCCGGCTTGCGTGCAATGGAGGCGATGGCAACGGGGTCCCGGCCCGCGGCGAGGATCGCGTCGCGCAGCGTCACACCCTCGGCATCGAGCGCGTCCAGCAGCGCCGGATCGAACTGTCCCGTGATCGCGCTGCTGCCGAGGAAGGTGCTGCGGAAGCGCACGCCTTCCTCCTCCGCGAAGCCGACCACCTCCAGATGAAAGGGCAGGCGCTCGCCGCGCGCATGCAGGTGAGCCACGACCGCGACCGGCAGCAGGATGCCGAGGCGCCCGTCGTACTTGCCGCCGTTGCGCACGGTGTCGTAGTGCGAGCCGGTCATCAGGGTCTTCGCATCCGGATCGTGCGACGCGTAGCGGCCGACCACGTTGCCGACCGCGTCGATGTGCGCCTCCATGCCGGCGTCAACCATCCAGTCGGCGATCTGCGCGGCGGTCCGGCGGTGGGCCGGCGTCAGGTAGGCGCAGGTGAGGCCGATGTCGGCGTCGCTCCAGGCGCCGATCGTCTCGCACCAGTCCATTACCTGCGCGCCCAGCTTCGGCTCGACGCCGAGCAGGGCATTCAGGCGGATCTCGGCGATGCGGTGCACCTGGCGCAGCGCTTCGGCAAATTCGTCCGGCCGCGTGTTCTTCAGGCGCCGCGCGAAGGTGTCGATGATGACGCTGCGCGTGAGACCGCGGCCGGTGGGGCCTTTCACGGCCAGGATGAAGGGGAAGCCGAACTTCTCGTTGTACTCGGCGTTCAAGGCGTGCAGGCGCGCATACTCGTCCGGACTGCACAGATTCAGGCCGGAGGCAGCCTGTTCACCCGTGGATTCCGCGGTCAGCTCGCCGGCAATCGCAGCCTTGCCCGCCAGCTCGGGGTGCGCGCGCAGCAGGCCGAGGCGCTCAGCCTCGGCGGCGCTGTCCACCGTCTCCTGCAGCGCGCGCTTGAGCGCGGCCAGCGTGGCGAAGGGCCGGCGCTGCGCGGCCCGTTCGGCGATCCAGGGCGAGTGTTCGTAGATGCCGTGCAGGGCAGCGGCAAAGGCGTCGGCATCAAGGGTGTTCAGGCTTGCAAGCGTGGTCATGGCGGCCTCGGATGGTCAAGCGTTCGATAATAAATCCTGCGCGTGCTTCCTATATAAGCCAGCGCATATACCTGCTACTTCTGCACCAGCGCACGCGCCGCCTGGCTCACCTGGTCGCGCAGCCACTTGTGTTCCGGCGACTGGTGCACGCGCTGGTGCCAGAGCTGGTAGAAGCGCATCGGCGGGAATTTCAGGGGCATCGTAAACGTCTTCAGCGGCAGCGTTTTCTCGTACGAGCGCATGAACTGGCGGCCCGTGGTCAGCACCAGGTCGGTCTGGGTCAGCATGTAGGGGATCAGGCCGAAGTAGGGCGACTCGACCGCGATTTTCCGCTGCATGCCTTGGCGCGCGAGGAAGGAATCGATCACGCCGTGGTAGCCCGGCAGGATCTGCGAGGGTGCCACGTGGGGCAAACTGAGGTAGTCTTCGATGGTCATCGCATCGGCTTCGGTCCTGCGCGCGTACGGGCTGTCGGCGCGCATGGTGCAGACGATCGGGTCCTCGAACAGCTTCGAGATGTGCAGGTGCGCGGGCGGCTCGTCCCAGTTGGCGATCACCAGGTCCATCTCGCCGTCCGACAGCATGCGCAGGTAGTCGGCGCCGGCGCCCATGCCGTGGATCGCGACGCGGCTGTTGGGCGAGCCGCGGCGCACGGCGGCCACCACGTTCGGCAGGAACTGGGTGTCGAGGTAGTCGGGTGCGGCGATGTGGAAGGTGCGCGCCGCGTCCTCGGGCACGAAGGCCGACTTCTTGACGAACAGGCTCTCGGTCTCGTCGAGGATGCGCTTGGCGGGTTTCAACAGGCTTTCCCCGTGCTGGGTCGGGACCATGCCGCGCGCGCCGCGCACCAGTAGCGGGTCGCCCGTCAGTTCGCGGAGTTTACGCAGCGAGGCCGAGATCGAGGGCTGCGGCTGGTTCAGCTTCAGCGCCACCCGCGAGACGTTCTTCTCTACCAGCAGCAGGTAGAGGATACGGATCAGGTGGATATCCAGGTGCTGGGGCAGGGCGGACATGGCGTTGTTGTATATGAAAACGGGTATGTCGAATATACGCCATCTTTCATGTTATCCAAAATGAAATCGGTTTATCGTCAGAGCGCCTAACAACACCGCCATGGCTGCGTTGCAGCGCCTCGCCGTACCTTCGTACTGTCTTCGGCGCAGCGCCTTGCCCTGACGGTGTTGTTAGACGCTCTTAGCTATCGGCAAAAGGACCTTGCATGGACGTGTTCGCCTCTTATGGCCTCGAATGGCTCAACCTGCTGGTGCGCTGGCTGCACATCATCACGGGCATTGCCTGGATCGGCGCCTCCTTCTATTTCGTCTGGCTCGACAACACGATCAGGCCGCCGGCGCCCGGCTCGGACCTGGCGAAAAAGGGCGTGGCCGGCGAACTCTGGGCCGTGCACGGCGGCGGCTTCTATAACCCGCAGAAGTACCTGGTCGCACCCGCCGAGCTGCCGAAGGAGCTGCACTGGTTCAAATGGGAAGCCTATTCGACCTGGCTGTCGGGCTTCGCGCTGCTGTTCATCGTCTACTACCTGAACGCGCAGGCGATGATGGTCGACCGCAGCGTGGCCGACCTCACCAGCTGGCAGGCGGTCGGCATCGGTCTCGGCAGCCTGGTGGTCGGCTGGCTGGTGTACGACCTGCTCTGCAAATCGCCGCTCGGGAAGCGCGACCTCTTGTTCGGCCTCGTGATCTTCGCCTTCCTGGTCGCAAGCAGCTATGTGCTCACGCACCTGCTCAGCGGCCGCGCGGCCTACCTGCACATCGGCGCCATGATCGGCACCATCATGGTGGCCAACGTCGCCCACGTGATCATTCCCGGCCAGCGCAAGATGGTGAACGCGATGATGGCCGGTGATAAGCCCGATCCCGTCTACGGCATCCGCGCCAAGCAGCGCTCGGTCCATAACAACTACTTCACGCTGCCCGTGCTGTTCCTCATGATCAGCAACCATTACGCGATGACCTACCGCCACGAGCACGCCTGGGCGGTGCTGGCGGTGATCATGGCGGCGGGCGTCCTGATCCGTCACTTCTTCAACCTGCGCCACAAGGGCCGCATCGAGTGGAGGTATCCGGCGGCGGGCGTGGCGCTGCTGGCCGTGCTGGCGGTCTTGATCGCACCGAAAGCGCCAACGGCGCAGCAGCCGGGTTTTGATCCCGCCGCCCAATTCGCGCACGTAAAAACCATCGTCGACCAGCGCTGCGTGGCCTGCCATGCCGCCCATCCGACCCAGCCCGGCTTTGCCACGGCGCCGGCCGGCGTGATGCTCGATTCGCCGGAACTGGTCGCCCAGCACGCGGCGCGCATCTACCAGCAGACGGTGCAGCTGAAGGCGATGCCGCTGGCGAACCTCACCAACATGACCGACGCCGAACGGGCGCAGGTCGGCGCCTGGTTCGAAGCCGGCGCAAAGACAGGTAAATAAAGACATGGACGACAAACAGCAGCTGCTCGACTGGATCGACGCCCATTTCGACGAGGAAGTCGCCTTCCTGCAGTCGGTCGTACGCATTCCCACCGATACGCCACCGGGCAACAACACCCCGCACGCCGAGGCAATAGCGGACATGCTGTCCCGGTTCGGCTGGCAGGCCGAGCGCCACGCGGTGCCCGAGCAGGCCGTACGCGACTACGGCATGGAAAGCATCACCAACCTGATCGTGCGCCGGCCCTACGGCGATGGTCCCACGATCGCCCTGAACGCCCACGGCGACGTGGTGCCGCCGGGCGAAGGCTGGACCCATCCGCCTTATGGCGCCGAGATCGAGGACGGCTACCTGTACGGCCGCGCGGCGGCCGTGTCGAAGAGCGACTTCGCCACCTACATCTTCGCCGTGCGGGCGCTGGAAGCGCTCGGCCTGCCTCTGAAGGGGGGAGTCGAGCTGCACTTCACCTACGACGAGGAATTCGGCGGCCTGCTCGGTCCCGGCTGGCTGCTCGAGCAGAAGCTGACGCAGCCCGACCTGGTGATCGCCGCCGGCTTCAGCTACCAGGTCGTCACCGCCCACAACGCCTGCCTGCAGCTGGAAGTCACGGTGCACGGCAAGGCCGGCCACGGCGCCATGCCGGAAACCGCGCACGACGCGCTGCAGGCCGCGACCCGCATCCTGAATGCGATCTACGGCCAGCTGCCGGAACTGAAGAAGATCAAGTCGGGCGTGCCCGGCATCGATTCGCCGACCATGCTGGTCGGGCGCATCGACGGCGGCACCAATACCAACGTCGTGCCGGGCAAGGTGGTGCTCAAGATGGACCGGCGCATGATTCCGGAAGAGGATCCGGTCGCGGTGGAAGCGGGTGTGCGTGCATTGATCGAGGAAGCGGTGCAGGGCCTGCCCGGTATCCGGGTGGAGATTCGGAGACTGCTGCTGTCGCACGCGCTGCGGCCGCTGCCTGGGTCGGAACGGCTGGTGCGCAGTCTGCAGCAGAATGCGGCTGCCGTGCTGGGCGAGGAGATTCCGGCGGTGGGTACGCCGCTATACGCGGATGCGCGCCTGTATGGCGAGCGCGGGATTCCGGCGGTGATGTACGGCGCCGGGCCGCGCACGGTGCCGGAATCGAATGCGAAGAAGGCCGACGAGAAGCTGGCGCTGGAGGATCTTCGGCGCGCTACCAAGGTCGTGGCGCTGACGCTGTTCGATCTGCTGTCGGCCTAACTCTGTAGGGTGGGCGCCCCGTGCCCACCGAGAGCATGCACTGCGTTGGCGCATCGTTTTTGGTGGGCACAGGGCGCCCACCCCACGTCTTACGGCTGCCCGGCCTTGCCCAGCGCCTCCGTCATCCGCACCAGGTTCACGAACTCGGCCCGATACCCTTCTGAATCCGCGCCGCGCGCGCCGTTCGCCAGCTCGGCGATGTCGGCATACGCGTAATCGGCCAGCTGCTGTTCGCCGCGCAGGCGCTGGCCGAAGGCGGCCACGGCGACGGCGAAGCGCTGGTCAGCCGGCGCCGCCTGCAGCGACTTGTGCGCCGTACCCGCACGTACCGGCTGCTCGACCAGGCGGCTCTGGCTTTCGCCAGGCAGCTTGTAGCGCACCCGCACGAAGCACAGCTCGTCGCTCTTTGCCTGCGCTGCCGGCTTCTTGCCTTCGCCGTAGCGCAGCGGATCGACCAGTGTACCGGCAGCGCCGGCGGGCGTGATCTCGTAGATCGCCGTGACCGTATGGCCCGCGCCCATGTCACCGGCGTCGACCTTGTCGTCCTTGAAATCCTGGCGCGCCAGCATGCGCGTTTCGTAGCCGATCAGGCGGTAGGCGGCGACTTGCGCCGGGTTGAACTCGACCTGCATCTTGACGTCGTTCGCGATCGGGAACATGGTCGAGCCGAGTTCTTCGCCCAGGGCTTTTCTCGCTTCCAGCAGCGAATCGATGTAGGCCGCGTTGCCGTTGCCCGACTGCGCGAGGCGCTGCATCAGCGCGTCGTTCAGGTTGCCGCTGCCGACGCCCAGGATGGAGAGGTAGACGCCGCTCTTGCGCTTGGCGGCGACGAATTTCTCCAGTTCGCGCGGATCGGTGATGCCGACGTTGAAGTCGCCGTCGGTGGCGAGGATCACGCGGTTCACCGCATCCTTGTCGAAGTGGCGCTCGGCCATCGCATAGGCGCGCTGCAGGCCGTCGGCGCCGGCCGTACTGCCGCCTGCGCCGAGGGCGTTGATGGCGTCCAGCACCTTCTGCCTGTCGCCGCCGCCGGTCGGCTCGAGCGCCACCTTGGTGCCGCTGGCGTAGGTGACGATCGCGACGCGGTCCTGCGGACGCAGGCTCTCCGCAAAGAGGCGGAAGCCCTGCTTCAGCAGCGGCAGCCGGTCCTGCGGACCCATCGAACCGGAGACGTCGACCAGCAGCACCACGTTCATCGGCGGCTGCTGCGCCGCATTCACATCGAAGCCGCGCACGGCGATGTGCAGCAGCTGGTTCTCGGCCTTCCACGGGCTCGGCATCACCGCGGTCGTCACCGCGAAGGGCTGGCTGCGGCTGGACGGGCGCGCGTAATCGTAGGGGAAGTAGTTCACCATCTCTTCGACGCGCACCGCGGCAGCCGGCGGCATGCGGCCGGCGGTCAACTGGCGGCGCACGAAGGCATACGAGGCCGTGTCGACATCGGTACTGAAGGTGGAGACGGGCTGCTCCTCGACCAGGATCGCCTTGTTGGCTGCGCTGTCGGGGAACTTGTCGACGCCCGGCATCTTGAAGACATGCGGCGGCATGAAGTAGGGTGGCGGCGCCAGCGCCGGCGCATAGGTGAAGGCGTCGCCGGTGGCGAACCGCGGGCGCGACCCGGATACCGCCACGCGCTGCTGCGGCGCGGGGGGCGCAGGAGGCGCGGGCGCCGCGGCGCTGGCCCCGGCCTCGGCGGCCGCGGGCTGGGCCAGCTGGCTCTCCGTGCTGCAGGCGGCAAGAAGGGATGCGGCTGCCAGGGCAGGCAGGGCAAAAGCGGCGTGTCTCATGTCAGGACCTTGTCGAATTATTGTTCGTACAAGATGCTACGGGCGGCGCGCCGATGCAATCGCGGTTACATGTTGTAATCGTTTTAAGCCGTGGCAGCCCCTGCGCGTTCAGCGCGGCACGATCGCGAACTGGGGACCATTGCCATAGTCGGGCTTGACGCTGCGCGACATGAAGCGCGCCCAGGCCTTGCGTCCGGCTTCGCCGCCGGCGTTCGCGGCATAGGCCAGCGCCGGCTGCATGTTCGACGGGAAGCCGGCAACGGCGTTGGAATAGCCGCCCATGTCGCCCTGGCGCTTCTTGACCGCGGCCGTCATCTGGGCGCTGTTGCAGGGCAGGGCGGCGACCTCGGGGCCGACGGTGGCCGCGTAGGCTTCGGCTATCGTATCGAAGAAGGGCCCGCTGGGCGTCGCGCGTACCGCCCAGGCATAGGCCGCGCCTTCGATCCAGCAGACGCCGTCGCCCACCATGCGCCCGATCGGGAACCGCGCTTTCCACTTGAGCAGCGGCTCGGCCTCCCTGAAGCCGAGCTCCGCCAGGTGGCCGACGGCGGCGGTGAAGAAGTCGTCCTGCCAGGGCGCGACCCCGGTCTTCTTGTTGTAGAGGACCGCATAACCGTTGACGATGACGCCCAGCTTGTTGGCTTCCTTGTTGTGGCTGTACGTGGCGTTGTACCAGTCCAGGTTGTTGTCGAGCAGGGTAGTGAAGGCCTGCTTGAGCGGATGGCCGTCGGGCGTGATGTAGGCGGCCTCGCCCAGCGTGCGCAGGCTCCAGGCCTGGCCGCGCACCTGGCCGGGCGCGAGCAGTCCCTGCACGTTCTTGCGGTAGCCCGGGTTGGTCGCGAAGACGTTCAGCATGGCCCAGAATTGCAGCTCTTCCAGGTAGTAGTGGTCGCCGGTGACGAGGTAGGGCAGGTAGGCGAAGGCCGGCTGGTGCGAATCGTCGGCGCCGTTCGGCGACGCGCACAGCTCCTTGCGGCAGGTCGGGAAGACTTCCAGTTTGCCGGTCTTCGGATTGCGGGTGTCGTTCGGCCGCCCGAGCAGGGTCATGTAGGGATAGTCGAGCAGGCTGACGGGCAGGCCGGTCTGCTTGTCGCGGTAGTGGATCGGCCAGCTGCCGGCGAGGTCCGCGGTGCCGAGCGTGACCTTCTTCGCGCGCGGGTCCATGCTGATCAGGTAAGCCGCGCCCCAGCCGGGCAGCAGGCCGATGTCGGGGCGTCCGCCCTGGGCGTGCATCGAGCGCGCGGCCAGGCCCACGCCCATCGGTTCGGTCTTCGGCCCTTCCCACTGCGCGTCCATCGTGGCCAGCGCCTTCTCGCGCATGACGACCGAGAGATCGTAGTTCGGCAGCGCGCGCGTTGCGATCAGGTAGGCGCTGTCGTGGCGCAGGTGCAGGGCCGGCGCCTCGCCGGTCCAGGCCACGCTGCGCCAGCGCGCATGGTGGTGGTGCGTCAGGTCCTGCCTGCGGTAGACCTGTTTGCCGCCGGCCGTGATCGTCACGTCGTAGGTGAAATTGCGCGGATCGGGTTCGTAGGCCCAGTCGTTTTCGAGCGTCACGTCCACCCGCGCCTGGCGCGCTTCCGGATACCAGCGCAGCGCGAAACGCGCCGCCAGGTGCGGGTGCTCGTCGCCCTTGGCGTTCTTCAGCGGCGCGGCCACCTGCAGCTCGGTGACGACCGGGCCTTGCAGCCAGGTCTGCGCCTTCTGCGCCTTCAGCAGGACCGCGCTCGACGCGGTATAACGCTCGCCGTCGATCACGACAGTGACCACGGTGTCGGGCGCGCTGCCCGCCTTCGCGCTTCCCTGCGGCTTCTTCGTGCTCTTGACCAGGGCCAGGCCCAGGTCCTTGCCCGCACGCAGGCGCGGCAGGATCAGCGAGATCACGGCGTGGCGCACCGACCCGTCCGGATGGCTGGCCTTGACGTCCAGCTGCAGCGGCAGCAGGCTGCCGTCGGCCAGCCTGGCGGCCAGGCCGGCGCCGCGCGGCAGGTCGCCGGGCGCGAAGACCTGGCCGAAGCTGACCGGCACGTCGGCCTGGTCTTCGCGCGCGGTACTCTCGATGACGACGCCGGTGATGCCGCCCGCTGGAATCGGCGTGCTGCGCGCTGCACGCGCGGGCGCGGCGTCTTCCCTGGCGCCGGCCCTGTCCTTGTCCTTGCCTTTGTCCTTGTCCTTGTCCTTGTCCTGATCCTTGTCCTCATCGTCAGGCGCTTCGCCGTGGCGCTCGGCCAGCACGCGGTTCGCATCGAGCTGGCCGGTGACGGGCAAGCCGACAAAACCCAGGTCGCCGGACTTGCCCTTGTCCTGGGCGTGGACGGCGCCGCAGGCGAGGAGGGCCAGCAGGCAGGAGAGAGTGCGGGAAACGGAAGGCGTCATGAGGGCAATCGGAAAGCGAAACGAAAACAAGGTGAACAGTAAAACAAAAGGCGCCCCGCGGGGCGCCCGTTTGTCCGTCTGAAGCCTGCAGGCTTACTGTTTCAGCGTGCGTTCGAACAGTTTATAAATGCGGCGATACTGGTCGAACCAGCTTTCCGGCTGGGTGTAGGCGTGGCGTTCGAGCGGGTAGCTCGCCAGTTCCCAGTTGTCCTTCCGGAGTTCGATCAGGCGCTGGGCCATGCGCACCGAGTCCTGGTAGAACACGTTGTCGTCGACCATGCCGTGCGCGATCAGCAGGTTCCCCTGCAGCTTGTCGGCGTACTCGATCGGCGACGAGATTTTATAGGCCTGCGGATCGAGGTCCGGCGTATTCAGGATGTTCGCGGTGTACTCGTGGTTGTAGCTGGTCCAGTCGGTCACCGGACGCAGGGCTGCGCCCGACTTGAACATCTCCGGCGCGCGCATCAGGGCCATGAAGGTCATGAAGCCGCCGTAGCTGCCCCCGTAGATGCCGACGTTCGCCGGGTCGCCCTGGTGGTTCGCCACCATGTACTTCACGCCGTCCTGGTAGTCCACCAGTTCCGGGTGGCCCATCTGGCGGTAGATCGCGGTGCGCCAGTTGCGGCCATAGCCTTGCGATGCGCGGTAGTCCATGTCGAGCACGATGTAGCCTTTTTCGACCAGCAGGTTGTGGAACATCTGCTCGCGGAAGTAGACCGGGAAGCGTTTATGGGTGTTCTGCAGGTAGCCGGCGCCGTGCACGAACATCACGACCGGATATTTTTTACCGGCGACCATGTTCGCCGGGCGGTACAGCTTGGACCAGACCGGCGCGCCGCCGTCGCTCGACGGCACCGCCACGAATTCGGGCTGGATCCACTCGCGCGCCTTGTAGTCCGCGGTACGTGTGTCGGTCAGCCTGACGGCCGCGCCGCCGCTCGCCGGCACGGTCGCCAGCTGGGCCGGCATGTAGCTCGACGAATAGTGGACCAGCAGCTTGCGGCTGTCCGGCGACAGGGTGAAGCGCTCGACGCCTTCGAGCTGCGTCACTTCGCGCGTGGCGCCGTCCTTGGCGTTCACGGCGCAGACTTCATACGTGCCCGGATTCTTGCGGTTGCAGAGCATGTAGGCGGTGGCGGCGTCGGCACTCCACCGCACGTCGCCGGCTTCCCATTGGCCGCTGGTCAGCGCGCGGTGCGGGCCGCCTGGCGTTTGCGTGTACAGGTGGGCGTAGCCGCTTTCTTCCGACACGAACCACAGGGTGCGGTTGTCCGGCAGCCAGCCGAAATCGCTGTTGTCGAAGTTGACCCAGGCTTCGTCGCTGAGTCGGTGCTGCGGCACCAGCTTCGCCGCTTTCAGGTCGACGGTGGCGATCCAGCGGTCCTTGTTGTCGACCGCGCGCAGCATGACGGCGGCCTGCTTGCCGTCGAGGGTCCAGCGCACGGCGTCGGCGCGGTCGGCGATGCGTAGCGGACGGTTGCCCTTCAGCGGCTCGAGCTTGGCTTCGGCGCGCAGCTTGGCGAGCGGGTCGACCGCAATGCCGGGCAGGGTGTCGAAGGGGACGTCCTGCACGCGGCTGGTGGTGAGATCGATCAGTTTGAGCTGGTGCGGCACCGGATTGGTGCGGCCGACGCGGGTACGCTCGTCGTCCATCTCTTCGTAACCCGATTCGGTCACATAGCGCGGCATCTTGCCGACGCGGCCTTTATCCGCGCCCTTGGCGGCGGTGACGACCAGCAGCCAGCGTCCGTCTGGCGACAGGGCGCTGCCCTCGATGGTGACCTTGTCGCCCAGGTATACCTGGCCGGGCGCGCGCGTGGCATCGGCCCGGCGCTCTTCTTCAGTACGCGCGCGGGCGGCGTCGCGGTCGTCCCTGGCGCGCTTCAGGGTCGTCATCAGGCGCAGCTGCATGTCGCGCAGCGCGTCCGCTTCCGGATTGGCCGGGTCCTTGGCAGCACGCGGCTGGGCCACAGGGCCCTGCACGCGGCTGGCGCGGTCCCAGCTGAACCAGTCGTGGCCGACGCGGAATTGAATGGCGCGCTCGTCGCTGGAGAACTGCGGATCTTCGGCCTTCACGCCGCGGGTGATCTGGACCAGCTGCCCGCTTTTGAGGTCGCGCTCGAACAGGTCGCCGTTACGCACCATGATGGTGCGGGTGTGTGCACGATCGTAGACCACGGCCGGGCTGTCGAGTTTCGCCAGGTCGGCGTCGTCGACTTTCTGTGCGCCTTTTTGCGCGGCGAGGAAGGTGTCGCGCAATTGCGAGCCGCTTCGCTTCTGCTTGAAGTACACATCCTTGCCGTTCCAGCTCCACCATGCGGCTTCGACCGGATTGCCGATCCAGTCCGGATGGGCCATGGCCTGCTCGAGGGTGATCGGCGTGGGGGCTGCCGCCGCCGGAAGGGCGCTCAGCGCGGCAATAAAAGTGAGGGCAGGAAGTCGCATCGTGGATGTGTGAGTGAGTGAAAATAGCTTTCTGGCCAGAAAATGCGCATGCATTCTAGCTCAGCCACTCTGCGACAGGGGAGCGCACGGAAGATTTATCCGGCCCATGAAAAAAGGCGCGTCCCGCGTATTGACGGGCGCGCCTTGGAGCGTCGGGTGCTGCGTTGCAGCTTAGCCGGCTTGTGCGGCCGACTTCGGCTGGCGTGGCAGGAACATGGCGATGCGGGCGACAACGGCGAGCACGGCGAGGCCGACAGGGAGGAATTCGAGAACGGTCATGCTGGAGCTCCTTGGGTTTGTTGGTAATGTTGCGTTGCAGTATAAGTCCCTCCCAGTCATAAACGAACTTTTTGTTTGTGATCTCGGCGATGCGTTTTGTGAATGGATGAGCATTCGTGGCGTCGCCAGATATTGATGAGTGAAATATCTCGACTGCGGCTGTGTTGTATGGACAGCGGCGTGGCCCGCTTCTTGCATCGACCAGGGGCATGAAAGCTCCCGATCCTTCCCGCAGCCTGCGCATCGTCGTCGTCCATGGCGGCGACGCGCAGGCGGACGACGCCGCCCTCGCTGCCCAGGCCTGCCGCAGCGCAGCCCTGCGCGTTGGCCTGCTCGAGTCGGGCTACGACATCGTCGCCTCGCTCCCGCCGGACATCTTCCTGCCCGAGCGCATCGCCCAGCTGCAGCCCGACCTGATCATCGTCGACAGCGAGTCCGACGCGCGCGACGTGCTCGAACACATCGTGATCGCCACCCGCGAGGCGCGCCGGCCGATCGTGCTGTTCACCGAGGACGACAGCGCCGACACGATGGAAGCGGCGGTGGCGGCCGGCGTCTCGGCCTATATCGTGGCCGGCCTGCGCGCCGAGCGCGTGCGCCCCGTGCTCGACGTGGCGCTGGCGCGCTTCAAGCGCGAGCAGAAACTGCTGGGCGAACTGGCCGACACCCGCCAGAAGCTGGCCGAGCGCAAGGTGATCGACCGCGCCAAGGGCTTGCTGATGGCGCGCCACGGGCTGCTCGAGGACGAAGCCTACGGCCGCCTGCGCAGCCTGGCGATGAACAAGAACATGAGACTGGCCGAGATCGCGCAGCGGATCCTGGACGTCGAGGACTTGCTGGGCGAACGCCCGGCGAAAGGAAACCCATGAACATCGCCGGTTCCGACCGCCCCGAAACCGAGACACTCCGTATCGGTTTCATGCCGCTGGCCGACTGCGCGCCGCTGGTCATGGCATCCATCCTCGGCTTCGACGAGAAGTACGGCATCAAGCTCGTGCTGGAGCGCCAGCAGTCCTGGTCGGCCATGCGCGACCGCCTCACCAACGGCGAACTCGATGGCGCGCACGCCCTGTACGGCTTGCTGTACGGCCTGCAGATGGGGATCGGCAGCGCCCCGCGCGACATGGCCGTGCTGATGAACCTGAACCAGAACGGCCAGGCCATCGTGCTCTCGCGCGCCGTGGCGGCCGCCGGCGTGAAGGACGGCGCCGGCCTGGCCGCGCTGATGCGCGAACAGCCGCGGCGCTACACCTTCGGCCACACCTTCCCGACCGGGAACCATGCGATGTGGCTGTGCTACTGGCTGGCCGCGGCCGGCATCGATCCGCTGGCGCAGATGCGCCTCGTGACGGTGCCGCCGGGCCAGATGGCGGCCAACCTGGAAGCCGGCCACATGGACGGCTTTTGCGCGGGCGAGCCCTGGAGCCGGCGCGCGGTGATGGAAGCGAGCGGCGCGCTGGTTGCGCCCAGCAGCCAGGTCTGGCCGAATCACCCCGGCAAGGCGCTCGGCGCGCGCGCCGATTTCGTCGCGCGCCATCCGAACAGCTGCCGGGCTCTCGTCGCGGCCCTGCTCGACAGCGCGCGCTGGCTCGACGCTTCGGCCACCAACCGCGAAGCGGCGGCCGAAGTGCTGGCCAGTCCAGCCTACGTCCACGCCAGGGTCGACCTGCTGCGCGCCTGCCTGCTGCCGCGGCGCGGCGACTTTCCCGGCCTGCGCTTCTTCGGCGAAGGGGAGGCGACTTTTCCCTGGCTGTCGGACGGGATGTGGTTCCTGACCCAGCAGCGGCGCTGGGGTTTGCTGCGTGCTGATCCCGATTACCTGGGCGTGGCCTGCGCGGTGAACCAGGTGGAGTTGTATCGCGAGGCGGCGGCGCTGGCGGGCGTGGACGTGCCGGATGGGCTGATGCGCAGCAGCCGGCTGATGGATGGGCGGGTGTGGGATGGCAGCGATCCGGTGGGGTATACGGCCTCGTTCGCGATTCACCAGCGCGATCCGCAAGCCCTGAGGGCGTAGGGGTGGGCGAGGCCAATGGCCTCGCCCACGGTTTCACCGGGCGCCCCGTGCCCACCGGTTCCGCGTGCGCCAACCCTGCTCGACCATCGGTGGGCACGGGGCGCCCACCCTACGACAGTGCGCGCTTTCGCATCATTAACCCGTAAGGTGGGCGGGTTCCCCGCCCACGCGTTCAACAGGCGTATCTATCTTGATATCGCGTCCATTCCCTAGCTGGTTGAACGCGTGGGCGGGGGAACCCGCCCACCTTACGGGTCAAGTTCACCTGTACCGAATCATCCCGGTGCGCATTCTTGCATCATTAACGCGCATTGTGCACTGCAATAGAGCGCCCGCACCGCCCTGACGGTCCTTCCCGCCCCGCGCCGCTTCTGGCACGCCTCTTGCAAACACAGAGGACAGGATCAACGGCGATCCCTTCATTTATCTGGCAGGTCCAACGCAGGACCTGCTCATCCGGACAACGGCGTCCGCCTCCCAGGTGACCACCTCGGGACGCGGACGCCTTTTTGTTTTCAAACGAGGGATACCATGGCCAGCAAAGCGAACAGCATCAACTTACTCGAGTTCCACACGCCCCAGATGCGGGCCTTCCACCTGACCTGGGTCGCCTTCTTCGTCTGCTTCTTCGCCTGGTTCGCCTGCGCGCCGCTGATGCCGGTGATCAAAGGCGAGTTTGGGCTGTCGGTGGCGCAGATCGCCAACATCAATATCGCCGCGGTCGCGATCACGATCCTGGTGCGCCTGGTCGTGGGTCCGCTGTGCGACCGATACGGTCCGCGCAAGACTTACACCGGCCTGCTGGCCCTCGGCGCGATTCCCGTGCTGGGCGTCGCCTTCGCCCAGAGCTACGAAAGCTTCCTGCTGTTCCGGCTCGGGATCGGCGCCGTGGGCGCGAGCTTCGTCATCACCCAGTACCACACCTCGGTGATGTTCGCGCCCAAGGTCGTCGGCACCGCCAACGCGGCCGCCGCCGGCTGGGGCAATGCCGGCGGCGGGGCGGCTCAGGCGGCGATGCCGCTGCTGCTGGCGGCCCTGCTGATGGCGGGCGTGTCCGAAACCCTGGGCTGGCGCGTCGCGCTGATCGTCCCGGGGGTCGCGATGCTGGTCATGGCCGTCGTCTACTGGCGCTACACCCAGGACTGCCCGGCCGGGAATTTCAGCGAGCTGCGCGCGGCCGGCGTTCCTGTCGAAAGCGGCGGCAAGGGCGGCTGGGCCAGTTTCAAGGCGGCCTGCCGCAACCACCGCGCCTGGCTGCTGTTCGTCACCTACGGCGCCTGCTTCGGCATCGAGATCTTCATCCACAACATCGCCGCCGTGTACTACGTCGACCATTTCGGCCTGTCGCTCAAGGCCGCGGGCCTGGCGGCCGGCAGCTTCGGCGTGCTGGCGCTGTTCGCCCGGGCACTGGGCGGCTGGCTGTCGGACCGCTGCGCCGGACGTGGTGACCTCAACAGCCGCGTCACCGTGCTGTTCGTGCTGATGGTGGGCGAAGGCCTGGGCCTGCTCCTGTTCGCGAATGCCGACGGCGTCGCCTTCGCACTCGCCGCCATGCTGGTCTTCGGGCTGTTCACCCACATGGCTTGTGGCGCCACCTATGCGCTGGTGCCTTTCGTCGCCCCGAGCGCGCTGGGCGGCGTGGCCGGTATCGTCGGCGCCGGCGGCAATGTCGGCGCCGTGCTGGCGGGCTTCCTGATGAAAGGGACGGGCGACGTGCGCCAGACCCTGTTCATCCTGGGCGGCCTGGTGGTGGTGGCCAGCCTGTGCGCCCTGGGCGCCCGATTCAGCAATACCGCAACGAGCGCCGCCGCCGCGGCGCGTGCATGAGGAGAGCAGTATGAACGTCATCGTCATCGGCCACGGCATGGTCGGCCACAAATTCGTCGAGAGCCTGGCCGCCGCCGCGCCCCACATCCACATCACGGTGCTGGGCGAAGAGCCGCGCCCGGCCTACGACCGCGTGCACCTGTCCGAATTCTTTGCGGGGAAGACGGCGGAGGACCTGTCGCTGGTCGCGCCGGGCTTCTTCGAGCGCAGCAATCTGGCGTTGAAGCTTGACGCCAGGGTGGTCGCCATCGACCGTTCGGAACACACGGTGACGCTGGCAAGCGGAGAAGTCCTCGTCTACGACAAGCTGGTGCTGGCGACCGGCTCCTCTCCCTTCGTGCCGCAGGTAGCGGGCCGAGAACGCGCCGACTGCTTCGTCTACCGCACCATCGAAGACCTGGAAGCGATGCAGGAATGCGGCGCCCGTTCGCGTACCGGCGTCGTGGTCGGCGGCGGACTGCTCGGCCTGGAATGCGCGAAAGCCCTGCGCGACCTGGGTTTGGAGGCGCACGTGGTCGAATTCGCGCCGCGCCTGATGGCGGTGCAGGTCGACGACCCCGGTGCGCGCGTGCTGCGCGGCCGTATCGAAGAACTCGGCGTCACGGTCCACACCGGCAAGAACACGCTGGAGATCGTCGACGGCGAAGCCGGCACCCATCGCATGCGCTTCGCCGACGGCACTCACCTCGACACCGACATGATCGTGTTCTCGGCCGGCATCCGTCCGCGCGACGAGCTGGCCCGCGCCTGCGATCTCGCGCTGGGGCCGCGCGGCGGCGTGGCGATCGACGACGATTGCCTCACGTCCGACCCCGACATCTACGCGGTCGGCGAATGCGCGGCCTGGCGCGGCCAGCTGTTCGGCCTGGTGGCGCCGGGCTACGACATGGCGCGCGCCGCCGCCCGCCACGTACTGGGCGCGCCCGGCGGCTTCGCCGGCGCGGACCTGAGCACCAAGCTGAAACTGATGGGCGTAGACGTCGCCAGCATCGGCGACGCCCACGGCGCGACAAGCGGCAGCCGCAGCGTGCAGTACCTCGACGAGCGGCGCCAGACCTATAAAAAGCTGGTCGTCAGCGATTGCGGCAAGCGCCTGCTGGGTGCGGTGCTGGTGGGCGACGCGGCCGAATACGGCACGCTGCTGCAGATGGCACTGAACGGCATCGACCTGCCGGAAGCACCCGAGAGCCTGATCCTGCCGCAGGCCAGCGGCGCAGCGAAGAAGGGGCTCGGCGTCGACGCGCTGCCGGACACGGCCCAGATCTGCTCCTGCAACGACATCTCGAAAGGCGCCCTGTGCGCGGCCGTGCAGGACGGCGCCACCAGCATCGGCGCGCTGAAGAAGTGCACGACGGCCGGCACGGCCTGCGGCGGCTGCGTGCCGCTGGTGACGCAGGTGCTGAACGCCGAACTGGCGAAGCAGGGCGTGGCCGTCAGCCGCGCGCTGTGCGAACACTTCGCGCACTCGCGCCAGGAACTGCACCACCTGGTGCGGGTCGGGCGCATCCGGAGTTTCGGCGAACTGCTGGCCAAGCACGGCACGGGCCTCGGCTGCGACGTCTGCAAGCCGGTCGCCGCCAACATCCTGGCCTCGACCTGGAACGATTTCGTCTTGAAGCCCGAGCACGCGAGCCTGCAGGATTCGAACGACTACTTCCTCGGGAATATCCAGAAGGACGGCACGTATTCGGTGGTGCCGCGCATGCCGGGCGGCGAAGTCACGGCCGACGGCCTGATCGCCGTCGGCCAGATCGCCAAGAAGTACGGGCTGTACACCAAGATCACGGGCGGCCAGCGCGTGGACCTGTTCGGTGCCAGGGTCGACCAGCTGCCGCCGATCTGGGAAGAACTGATCGCCGCCGGCTTCGAGTCCGGCCATGCCTACGGCAAGTCGCTGCGTACCGTGAAGTCCTGCGTCGGCTCGACCTGGTGCCGCTACGGCGTGGGCGACAGCGCCGGCTTCGCCATCGCGCTGGAGAACCGCTACAAGGGCTTGCGCACGCCGCATAAGGTGAAATTCGGCGTCTCCGGCTGCACCCGCGAATGCGCCGAGGCCCAGGGCAAGGACGTCGGCCTGATCGCCACCGACAGGGGCTGGAACCTGTACGTGTGCGGCAACGGCGGCATGAAGCCGCGTCACGCCGAGCTGATCGCCTCCAACCTGGACGAGGCGACCGTGGTGAAGCTGGTCGACCGCTTCCTGATGTTCTACGTGCGCACGGCGGACCGCCTGCAGCGCACCAGCACCTGGCGCGAACACCTGGAAGGCGGGCTGGATTACCTCAAGAGCGTGGTCGTCGACGACAAGCTGGGCATCGCAGAAGAACTGGAAGCCGACATGCAGGCAGTCGTCGACAGCTATGCCTGCGAATGGAAGAGCGCGGTCGAGGACCCGGAGGTGCGCAAGCGCTTCCGCCACTTCGTCAACAGTCCGGCGCAGGACGACAACGTGGTCTTCATGCCGGAGCGCGGCCAGGTTCGTCCGGCCACCATCGAAGAACGCCGCCGCACGATCCCGATCGCAGCCATCAACTGAAGGAGTTCGCCATGCACCGAGATATTCAGCTTCACAACTGGAATGCGATCTGCCCCGTCGACGAGATCGTGCCCGACACCGGCGTCTGCGCCTTGCTGAACGGCCGCCAGGTCGCCGTGTTCCGCGTCGGCCGGGAACGCCTGTTCGCCATCGATAACTACGATCCGAACGCGCATGCCGCCGTGCTCTCGCGCGGCCTGGTCGGCAGCATCGGCGAGCGCATCGTGGTCGCGTCGCCGATCTACAAGCATCACTTCGATCTGCAGACGGGCGAGTGCCTGGAAGCGCCGGCGCACTCGGTGAGCAGCTTCCCGGTGCGGATCGAGAACGGCACCGTGTGGGTCGCCGCATGAAACCCCGTCTCGTCCTCATCGGCAACGGCATGGCCGGCATGCGCACGGTCGAGGAACTGCTGAAGCTTGCGCCCGAGCTGTACGACATCACCGTCTTCGGCGCCGAGCCGCATGGGAACTACAACCGCGTGCTGCTCTCTCCGCTGCTGGCCGGCGACAAGCAGGTCGAGGACATCATGCTGCATCCGCGCGCCTGGTATGCCGAGCACGGCATCACCCTGCACGCGGGCGATCCGGTGGTGCGCATCGACCGCAAGCGGCGCGTCGTCGTTGCCCGCTCCGGTCTGGAAGCGCCCTACGACCGCCTGTTGCTGGCGACCGGTTCGACGCCGTTCATGCTTCCAGTGCCAGGCAATACGCTGCCCGGCGTGGTCGGCTTTCGCGACCTGCAGGACGTCGACACCATGCTGGCCGCCGCGCGCGAGAAAGGTATTGCGGTGGTCATCGGCGGCGGCCTGCTGGGACTGGAAGCGGCGCACGCGCTCATGCGGCGCGGGATGCGCGTGACCGTCGTGCACGTGGCGGCCAGCCTGATGAACCAGCAGCTCGACGGCGAAGCAGGGCGCCTGCTGAAGGAGTCGCTCGAACGCAGCGGCCTGCAGATCGTGCTCGGTGCCCAGACCACGGCGATCACGGGCGAAGGCAAGGTCGAAGCGGTGCAGTTCGCCGACGGCAGCGCATTGCCGGCCGACCTGGTCGTGATGGCGGCCGGCGTGCGCCCCAATATCGCGCTGGCGCGCGATGCGGGCCTGCATTGCGAACGGGCGATCGTCGTCGACGACACCCTGCAGACCTATGACCCGCGCGTCTATGCCGTCGGCGAATGCGTGCAGCACCGGCGCGCCACCTTCGGCCTGGTCGCACCGGTGTGGGAACAGGCGCGCGTCTGCGCCGCCCACCTGGCCGGCGCCGGACACCGCCGCTACGTGCAGGCCGCCACCGCCACCAAGCTGAAAGTCACCGGCATCGACCTGTATTCGGCCGGCGACATCCTCGGCGGCGAAGGCAGCGAAGAGCTGGTGCTGCGCGACCGCACGGCCGGTGTGTATAAACGCCTCGTGCTCGAGGGCGGGCGCGTGACCGGCGCGGTACTGATGGGCGACGTCGGCGACGGCCCCTGGTATTTCGACCTGATCCAGCGCGGTGCCGACGTTTCACAACTGCGCGACCGGCTGCTGTTCGGCCAGGCGCTCTGTACTGCAACATAAGAAAAGGAAGCACCATGGACATGTCCTTGCCCGCGCCCACCGTGCGCACCACCTGTCCATACTGCGGCGTCGGCTGCGGCGTGACGGCCACCGTCAAGCCGGGCACGATCCCGATCATCGCCGGCGATGCCCGGCACGCAGCAAGCGGCGGACGCCTGTGCGTGAAGGGCGCGGCCCTCGGCGAGACGCTCGATCTCGACGGCCGCCTGCTGTATCCGCACATCCGTGAAGAGGGCGCGATGCGCCGCGCCGGCTGGGACGAAGCCCTGGAGCGCGTGGCTGGCGGCTTCGCGCGCATCATCGAAGAATACGGCCCGGACGCGGTCGCGCTCTACGTCTCCGGCCAGCTGCTGACCGAGGACTACTACGTCGCCAACAAGTTCATGAAGGGCTACGTTGGCAGCGCCAACATCGACACCAATTCGCGCCTGTGCATGTCCTCCAGCGTGGCCGGCCACAAGCGCGCCTTCGGCGAAGACCTGGTCCCCGGCTGCTACGAGGACTTCGAGCTGGCCGACCTGGTCGTGCTGGTCGGCTCGAACACGGCCTGGTGCCATCCGACCCTGTTCCAGCGCATCCTGAAGGCGAAGGAAGCGCGGCCTGGCTTGCGCATCGTGGCGATCGACCCGCGCCGCACAGCCACCTGCGAGCTGGCCGACCTGCACCTGCCGATCAAGCCCGGCACCGACGTCTGGCTGTTCAACGGCCTGCTCACCTATCTCGCGCGCCACGGACACGCCGATGCGGCCTTCGTGCAGGCGCAGACCGAAGGGCTGGAAGGCGCCCTGGCCACGGCCGATACCGATTGCAGCGACCCGGTCCAGGTGGCGCGCATCTGCCGCGTCGACCCTGGCAAGCTGCTTGCCTTCTACGAGGCCTTCGCCGCAAGCGATAAAGTCGTCAGCGCGTATTCGCAGGGCGTGAACCAGTCCTCCAGCGGCACCGACAAGGTCAACGCCATCATCAACTGCCACCTGCTCACCGGGCGCATCGGCCGGCCCGGCATGGGCCCCTTCTCGCTGACCGGCCAGCCGAACGCGATGGGCGGGCGCGAGGTCGGCGGCCTGGCCAACATGCTGGCCGCGCACATGGACCTCGACAATCCGGCCCAGCGCGAGCTCGTGCGCAGCTTCTGGGATGCGCCGCGCATCGCCGACAAGCCGGGCCTGAAGGCGGTCGACCTGTTCCGCGCGGTGGAGGAGGGCAAAGTAAAAGCCGTGTGGATCATGGCCACCAATCCCCTGGTCAGCCTGCCCGACGCCGAGAAAGTGCGGCGCGCGCTCGACAAGTGCGAGCTGGTGGTGGTCAGCGACATCGTGGCCGCGACCGATACCAATGACTACGCCGACGTGCTGCTGCCGGCCCTGGGCTGGGGAGAAAAGGACGGCACGGTGACCAATTCCGAACGCCGCATCTCGCGCCAGCGCGCGTTTTTGCCGGCGCCGGGCGAAGCGCGCGCCGACTGGCGGGCGCTGTGCGAAGTCGCGCGGCGCATGGGTTTTACTGGTTTCGGCTACGAAGACGCGCACGCGATCTTCGACGAGCATGCACGGCTGTCGGGCTGGCGCAACGATGCACACAATCGGCGCGTGTTCGACATCTCCGGCCTCGCCGGCATGCACCGCAAGGACTACGACGCGCTCGAACCGGTCCAGTGGCCGGTAGCGCCAGGCAGCAGCGAAGGAACGCAGCGCCTGTTCGCCGACTGCCGCTTCGCCCACGCCAACGGCAAGGCGCGCTTCATCGCGACGGCGCCGCGCGCACCGGTGCACGCCGTCGACGAGGACTTCCCGCTGGCCCTGAACACGGGCCGCCTGCGCGACCAGTGGCACACCATGACGCGCACCGGCAAGTCGCCGCGCCTGGCGAACCATGCGCCGGAACCGACCATCGACCTGCATCCGCACGACGCCCTGCTGTGCGGCGTGCGCGAAGGCGAACTGGCGCGCGTCACCAGCCGCTGGGGCGCGATGGTGGCGCGCGTCGCGCACGGCGGCGGCATCGCGCGCGGCAGCGTGTTCGTGCCGATCCACTGGAGCGGCCAGACGGCGTCGGATGCCCGCGTCGGCGCGCTGGTCAATCCGGTGGTCGATCCGGTCTCGGGCGAGCCGGAATTCAAGCACACGCCGGTGCGGGTCGAACCCTTCGTCGTCGAGTGGCAGGCCTTTGTGCTGAGCCGCACGCCGCTGGCCGTGGACAAGGTCGCCAACTGGACGCGGGTGCAGGGCGCGGGCTTCGTGCGCTACGAGTTGGGCGGCCGCGGTCCCGCGCAGGCCGGGTGGGCGCGCACGCTGCTGGACGTGGACGAGGAAGCCGACTGGATCGAGTACGACGATGCCGGCGCCGGCGTGTACCGGGCGGCGCACCTGGTCGAGGGCCGGCTGCAGGCCTGCATCTTCGTCACGCGTGGAGGGGCGCTGCCGCCGCGCCAGTGGCTGGCCGGCCTGTTCGCGCAGGAGACGCTGGCGCCGGGCGAACGCGCGACTTTGCTGGCGGGGCGTGCGCCGCTGGCCGGCGCGGACCCGGGACCGACGGTCTGCTCCTGCTTTGGCGTCGGCCGCAACACGATTTACGCGGCGATCCGCAAGCAGGGCCTGGAAACGACTGCGCAGGTCACGAGCTGCCTCAAGGCGGGCGGCAATTGCGGTTCCTGCGTGCCGGAGATCGGCAAGCTGCTGGCCGAGGCCAGGTGCGGTGAATCGGAGAGGGGATAAAAGCAACCCGGAACACGGTGGGCACCATGTTCCGGGTGGAGGAGGGAAGTGTGCCCCCAGGGTGCCGCGGAAGCGGCGAAAGCCTGGGCGCGAGGTACTACCTGCTTCTACTGCTTGCTGCTACTACAAAGCTTAGCGGTTCGCCAGCCAGCGCAGTTCGGCGGCCAGGTTAGGCGAATGCTTCTCGGCCTGTGCGGCCATCGCGAACAGTTCGGCGCGGCCCGCGCGCTCGGCGACGGCATACGAAGCCTGGGCGGCGCGTTCCTTGCGCGCTGCCAGCCAGCCGCCGTGGGCGACAAACAGCTGTTCGGCGAAGCTGCGGACCGTTGCGAACAGGCCGGTGGATTGGTGGCGCAGACCGTCTTCCTGCGCCTGGGTGATCGTTGCTGCGTTCATGTGTCGCTCCAGAGATAAATACTGTGATGTTGCGGTGCAGTATAAATGCCTTGCGTCCATAAATATACTTTCAGTTCGTGATGTCCATGATAAGCCAGACGTATATTTATCGAGGCGTCAATGCCGCCTTCCGACGCTCTCTGCCTCATCGGCGCGACCCACCCTCCAGTTCTGCGAACACCAGCGTCTTCTTGTTGCGCTGCAATGCGAAACACGTAATAAATTAGCGCCAAGATAATAATTCACATTGATTTATTTATTAGTGAAATTTATACTCGGTGTCTTTTCGCTACGCCGATTCTGTTTTCGCATGCATTCATTCGCCCCTCTCAGCGCTCTTTCCGACACCGCCACGCCCCGCATGCCGGGCTCGAACCAGATCGGCATGCGCGAGTTCAACGAGCGCGTGGTGCTGCATGCGATCCGCCTGCACGGCAGCCTGCCGAAGGCGGAGCTGGCGCGGCTCACCAACCTGAGTACGCAGACGGTCTCGGTCATCATCAACCGCCTGCTGGAAGAAGGTTTTGTCGTCAAGCGCGACTCCCTGCGCGGCCGGGTAGGGCAGCCTTCGCAGCCGATCGCGCTGAATCCGGACGGCGCCTTTTCGATCGGCGTGCAGATCGGGCGCCGCAACCTGGATGTCGCCCTGATCGATTTCACCGGCGCGCCGCGCTACCGCAAATCGATCGTCTATGGCGCGCCCTCGGTCGATGCCGTGTTCGGCGAGATCGGCGAGCACCTGGAACGCATTGCCGACCAGCTGGGCGCGGAAAAGGGCCGGCGCGTGAGCGGCATCGGCCTGGCAGCGCCGCTGGCCTTCGGCGGCTGGCGCGAGCTGGTGGGCCTGTCGCCGCAGGACGCCGACGCCTGGACCCGCACCAATATGCGCGAGCGCCTGCAAGCCATGACCCGGCTGCCGGTCGCCTTTGCCAAGGACACGGCGGCCGCCTGCGTCGCCGAACTGGTGGCCGGGCGCGGACGCCACCTGAAGAACTACCTGTACGTGTACATCGACACCCTGATCGGCGGCGGCCTGGTGCTGAACGGCCAGCCGCATGCCGGCGTCTACGGCAACGCCGGCGCAATCGGTTCGATGCCGCTGGGAGTGGCCGACGGCCTGCGTCCCGGCGGCGCGCAGCAGCTGCTGTCCTGCGCCTCGCTGGCCACGCTCGAGGACATGCTGGCGGCCGTGGGCCTGGACAAGCTGCCGCCCGGCGACGCGCGCCTGCTGCAGGCGCCCTGGGCGCCGGTCACGGCGCGCTGGCTGGAAGAAGCGGCGAATGCGATCGCCTTTGCCGTCAACGGCGGGTCCTGCCTGCTCGACCTGGATGGCGTGATCGTCGACGGCGCGCTCCATGCATCGCTGCTGGACGGCCTGGTCGATGCGATCCGCATGGCGCTGGGCCAGTACAGCTGGCAGGGCATCATCCGGCCCGAGATCATCCCCGGCGCCATCGGACGCGATGCGAAGGTGATCGGGGCGGCCTACCTGCCGCTGCACGCGAATTTCGCGCCGGGGCACGAATCCTTCCTGAAGCAGGGCAGGGGCTGAATCGCGGCTGGCGAGCTCGTCCGCCGGCACGCGATCTATGGTATTTTTGAATGTGCAAGCCTTCCCAGCCCGCCCAGCGAGAATCCATGAAACCCATCCATCGGCTCACGCACTCCTTCCTTCTTTCCGCACTGGCACTGGCATGCGCCTCTCCCGCGCTGGCCGACATCCAGCCGCTCAGCGTCTTCAAGGAGCGTGGCGGCGCCTTCGAGCCAGGCACCTATGCCTGCCGCCAGCAGTACAACCAGGCGGGTTACACGTATAAAGTCGTCGAATTCGGCAGCCCGACCCAGTACGCCTGGGTCAGCGGCGGCAAGAAGCCCGGCGCCATGACGTATGACAGCGCCAGCGGCAAGATCGCCTTCACCAGCGGTCCGCTGGGCAAGGGTTTCGAGGCGCATTTCGGCAAGCGCGGCGACGGCGCGCCGGTCATCATCCTGGTCGATACCGACCTGGCGCCGAAGGCGGATGCCTACGATTACTGTACGCGGCGCACGGGCAGTTGAAAGCAAAAAGCCCCTTCGATGAGGGGCTTTGCTGTCATGATTCGCAAGGAATCGGATGGTCGGGGTGAGAGGATTCGAACCTCCGGCCTCTACGTCCCGAACGTAGCGCTCTACCGGGCTAAGCTACACCCCGACTGGTTCGAGGCGCTGAAACCCTGCCTCAGGAAGCATTACTATAATTTTGCTCAATGGTTCCTGTCAACAGCGAAACGGCACAGCTGGAGCAGGCTGTCCTTGTAGATGCTGTCGGGCAGATCGGCGATCGATTCAGCGGCGCGGCGCGCGGCCGTTTCGGCTTCGCGGCGGGTGTAATCGAGAGCGCCGCTGGAGGTGACGGCGGCCAGCACGGCGTCGAAATGCTGCTCGTCGCCCTGCTCGATGCAGGTGCGCACCAGTTCGCGCTGTTCCGCGGTGCCGTGTTCCATCAGGTAGATCAGCGGCAGGGTAGGCTTGCCCTCGCGCAGGTCGTCACCGACGTTCTTGCCGATTTCGGCAGCGTCGCCGGCGTAATCGAGCACGTCGTCGATGAGCTGGAACGCCGTGCCCAGCGAGCGCCCGTATTCGCCGGCCGCGGCCACTTGCGCGCTGCTGGCGCCGGCGACCAGGGCGCCGAGTTCCGCCGCCGCTTCGAACAGCTTGGCCGTCTTCGAGCGGATCACCTTCAGGTAGCTCTCGTGGCTCACGTCCGGATCGTGCATGTTCAGCAGCTGCAGCACTTCGCCTTCCGCGATCACGTTGGTCGCGTCCGACAGGATCTGCATGACGCGCATGTTTTCCAGGCTCACCATCATCTGGAAGGAGCGCGAGTACAGGAAGTCGCCCACCAGCACCGAGGCGGCATTGCCGAACAGGGCGTTCGCCGTCTGGCGGCCGCGGCGCATCGAGGATTCGTCGACCACGTCGTCGTGCAGCAGGGTGGCGGTGTGGATGAATTCGACGACGGCCGCCAGTTCGTGGTGCGCCGTGCCCTTGTAGCCGTAGGCGTTGGCCAGCAGGAGCACCAGCACGGGGCGGATGCGCTTGCCGCCGGCGCTGATGATGTACTCGGCGATCTGGTTGACCAGGCTCACTTCCGAATGCAGGCGCTGGCGGATCACCGCGTTGACCGCATCCATGTCGGCGGCGATCGATTGGGTGATGGTGTTCTGGGCGTGAGGGGTAGCGGCGGACAAGGCGAACCTGCTTGTTATATGCGTTGAGAGTGCGGCGATTATACGACATGCAAGCATGAGCCGTGCCATTTGGCCAAGTTTGCGCGTGCGTGCCCGCGATCCCGGCCTCCCGGGCGGCGTTGCCGCGTTGCCACGACAGTAAGGCGATCATTCCGGCTTTTGACGCAACAGGATCATCCGTGTATAATTCCCTGTTCCCCGGCACCAGAGAAGCGCAACGCGGTCATTGATCGGTCGTCGCCGCAGGGATTTTTAATTAACAATTGATGAGGTTTTCAATCATGTACGCGGTCATAAAAACCGGTGGCAAGCAATACAAAGTTGTCGCTGGCGAAAAACTTAAAGTAGAACAGATACCGGCAGACATTGGTTCCGAACTCTCCATCGATCAGGTCCTCGCCGTTGGCGCGGGCGAAAGCATCAAGTTTGGTGCTCCTCTGGTCGAAGGCGCGACGGTGCTGGTGAAGGTCGTTTCCCATGGTCGCCACGACAAGGTCCGCATTTTCAAGATGCGCCGTCGTAAGCACTACCAGAAGCGTCAAGGCCACCGCCAGAACTTCACCGAGATCGAAGTCGTTTCGATCAACGGCTAATTGCCCCGGTCTATTTAAACAGTCATCAAGGAGTAACTAAATGGCACACAAAAAAGGCGGCGGCACTACCCGTAACGGCCGCGACTCAGAAAGCAAACGCCTCGGCGTGAAAGTGTACGGCGGCCAGGCGATCAACGCCGGCGGCATCATCGTGCGTCAGCGCGGCACCCAGGTTCGTCCTGGCGTGAACGTCGGCCTGGGCAAGGATCACACCCTGTTCGCCCTGGTCAACGGCACCGTGAAATTCGTCAAGCAAGGCGTGGGCTCGAAGCAGTTCGTGACCGTCGTTGCCAACGAAGCAGTCGCTGCTTAATTCAAGCATGCAAGCGCCGCCCCGAGCGGCGCATCTTGTAAGGCGCAAGCCTTCCATCGAAAGGCTCTGCTTAACGTAGAGCCTTTTAGTTTTTTGGCGGTCAAAAATGAAGTTTATCGACGAAGCACGAATTGATGTCATTGCTGGCGACGGCGGCAACGGGTGCGCCTCGTTCCTGCGCGAGAAGTTCCGCCCCTTCGGCGGTCCGGACGGCGGCGACGGCGGCAAGGGCGGCTCGATCTGGGCGGTGGCGGACCGTAACATCAACACCCTGGTGGACTTCCGCTATTCGAAGACCCACACGGCGCGCAATGGCGAGCCGGGCCGCGGCTCGGACTGCTACGGCAAGGGCGCGGACGACGTCACCCTGCGCATGCCGGTCGGTACCCTGATCATCGATAACGACAACGGCGAGATCATCGCCGACCTGACCGAACACGGCCAGACCGAACTGCTCGCCAAGGGCGGAGAAGGCGGCTGGGGCAACATCCACTTCAAGACCTCGACCAACCGCGCGCCGCGCCAGAAGACCGACGGTAAACCAGGCGAGCGCCGCACGCTGCGCCTCGAGCTGAAGGTGCTGGCCGACGTGGGCCTGCTGGGCATGCCGAACGCCGGAAAATCGACCTTCATCACGGCCGTCTCGAACGCCAAGCCGAAGATCGCCGACTACCCGTTCACGACCCTGCATCCGAACCTCGGCGTGGTGCGCGTGTCGCACGCGAAGAGTTTCGTGATCGCCGACATCCCGGGCCTGATCGAAGGCGCGGCCGAAGGCGCGGGTCTCGGCCACCAGTTCCTGCGCCACCTGGCGCGTACCGGTCTGCTGCTGCACATCGTCGACCTGGCGCCGTTCGAGGCGACCGTCGATCCGGTCAAGGAAGCGAAAGCCCTGATCAAGGAGCTGGAAAAGTACGACGAGGACCTGCTGAACAAGCCGCGCTGGCTCGTGCTCAACAAGCTGGACATGGTGCCGGAAGAAGAGCGCAAGAAGCGCGTCAAGGACTTCCTCAAGAAGATGGCCTGGAAGGGCCCTGTCTTCGAGATCTCGGCCCTCAGCCGCGAAGGCTGCCAGGAGCTGATCAATGCGATCTACCTGCACCTGGAAGAGAAGCGCGCGCTCGACGTACGCGCCGACGAGACGACCCAGATGACGGAAGAGGCACGCGGCATCGTCTCGATCGATCCGGACGATCCTCGCTTCAAGATCCTTGAAGACTAAGCCCACCCGCGCCTGGGCTCGCGGCCAGCTCCTGCAGCTGGTCGCCACCGCCAGTTCGCTGGCGGCGCTCGTTGCCTTGCTCGATCCGGACCGGGTCGCCACCGCAATGGGCCTGTTTCTCGTTGGCGTGAACGGCTACAGCCAGTTCTACGCCATCTATGTCGGAGTCCGTCTCGCCACCGCGGGACTGGCTGTGCTGGCGGCAAGGCGGGGCGACCAGCCCATCCTCGGCGATCTCGTAGCATTGTTCCTGCTGGCCCAGCCGGCCGGGCGCCTGGTCGCGGCTTTCGCGATCGGCCTGCCGCATGGGTCCTTGTTCGTCGTCAGCGGGATCGAGTTGCTGGCAGGGTTGGCCCTGCTTGCTTTGCGTCCCAGGGAAAAGAGACTCTCGCCATGAATTCCGTGATTCACACCGCCGGCCGCATCATCGTCAAGGTCGGCTCCTCGCTCGTCACCAACGAAGGCCGCGGCCTCGACCACAACGCCATCGCGCGCTGGGCCACCCAGATCGCGGCCCTGCGCAGCCTCGGCAAGGAGGTCGTGCTGGTCAGCTCCGGCGCGATCGCCGAAGGCATGCTGCGCCTCGGTTTTGCTACGCGCCCGCATGACATCCACGAGCTGCAGGCCTGCGCCGCCGTCGGCCAGATGGGCCTCGCCCAGATCTACGAAACCAGTTTCAAGGCCCACGGTGTTAAAACGGCGCAGGTGCTGCTCACACACGCCGACCTGGCCGACCGCGAGCGCTACCTGAACGCGCGCGCCACGCTCACGACCCTGCTGCGCCTGGGCGTGGTCCCGATCATCAACGAGAACGACACCGTCGTCACCGACGAGATCAAGTTCGGCGACAACGACACCCTGGGCGCCCTGGTCGCGAACCTGATCGAAGCTGATGCCCTGGTGATCCTGACCGACCAGCGCGGCCTGTATTCGGCCGATCCGCGCAAGGACCCAGGCGCCACCCTGATCGAACGGGCCCAGGCCGGCGACGCCAGCCTGGAAGCGATGGCCGGCGGCGCCGGCAGCAATATCGGCAGCGGCGGCATGCTGACCAAGGTGCTGGCCGCACGGCGCGCCGCGCGTTCGGGCGCCCATACCGTGATCGCCTGGGGCCGCGAACCGGAGGTGCTGACGCGCCTCGCCGGCGGCGAATCGATCGGCACCGAGCTGCAGGCGCCCACCACGCGCCTGACCGCGCGCCGCCAGTGGATGGTCGACCACTTGCACACGTCCGGCGAAGTGGTGCTCGACGCCGGCGCCGTGCAAAAGCTGACCAAGGAGGGCAAGTCCCTGCTGCCGATCGGCGTCATCGCGGTGAAAGGCGAGTTCGGGCGCGGGCAGGTGATCACTTGCGTCAGCGAGGCCGGCCAACCGATCGCGCGCGGCCTGACCAGCTACACCAGCAGCGAGGTGCGCCGCATCATGCGCCACTCCTCGAACGAGATCGAAGCCATCCTCGGCTACATCGAAGGACCGGAACTGGTCCACCGCGACAACCTCGTCCTCCTCTGAAAGCACGCATGACCTATCTCGATCCCGCCGCCGTCGTCCAGGCCCAGCTGGAGGCCTATAACGCCAAGGACGTCGATGCCCTGATGGCGACGTATGCGACCAATGCGCAGCAGTTCACGCTGCACGGTCCCTTGCTGGCCGAAGGCATCGATGCGATTCGCCCGCGCTACGTGGCGCGCTTCGCCGAGCCCGACCTGCACGCGCGCCTGCTCAGCCGCACGGTGCTGGGCAACTTCGTCACCGACCTCGAAGTCGTGACGCGCAACTTCCCGGAAGGGAAGGGCAGGGTCGAGATGCTGTGCATCTACGAGGTGGTGGAAGGGCGCATCGCGCGCGCTTCCTTTGCCACCGGCGCCACCACCCTGTTCGCCGCCTGAGACCCGGTTCTGGTTGTTGCCTGAAGGATAACTTCGTGGCAACATGTCCGGCATTCCAGCACCGGACGAGGATCGACCCATGCCGTACGCACGCGCCCTAGCATTCCTGCTGTTGTGGACGGGCGCCGCTTGCGCCGCGCCCGCACCGGACGAAGACAAGCTGGGCAAGCCGCTGGGCTACCCGGTCGGCACGGCGAAAAGCTGGTTTTACGACGAATCGGTGCGGGTGGGTTCGTTTACCGCCCAGGGCGAGATCCCGGGCATCTTCGGCGGCAAGGCCAACGTGCTTCCGGCCAGCGGCGCGCCAATGCCGCTGCCGCGCCTGGAGCAGGAGCCGCCGATCCGCTGGACGCTCGACATGCGCCGCAAGCTGAGCATCGACGACTACTTGGCGCGCCAGCGCATCATGGGCCTCCTGATCATCAAGGACGGCGTGATCCAGGTCGAACGCTACCAGTACGACCGCACGGCGCAGCAGCGCTTCGTCTCGAATTCCATGGCCAAGTCGCTCGTCTCGCTGGCGGTGGGCATCGCGCTGGGAGAAGGCAAGATCGCTTCGCTCGACGACCGTGCGGACAAGTACGCGCCGGGCCTGAGCGGCACCCTGTATGGCGAGACCACGATCCGCAACCTGCTGCGCATGGCCTCGGGCGCCCACTTCGAAGAGCGCTACGACGGCAAGGACGACCTGGAGCGCTGGGCGCGCGCCGTGATCGGAGGCGGCGTCGAGCAGGCGGCCAAGGCGATCACGACGCGCGATGCGCCGCAGGGCGCGCGCTTTTCCTACGCCAGCGCCGAAACGGAAGTGCTGGCGGCGGTCCTGCGCGGCGCGACCGGCGGCAACCTGAGCGACTACCTGGGCACGCGCCTGTGGCAGGCGATCGGCGCGGAGACGCCGGCCCTGTGGCGCGCCGACCGCACCGGCCTGGAGCGCGCGGCCGGCAACTTCAACGCCACGCTGCGCGACTACGGGCGCCTGGGCGTGGTGCTGGCCAACGACGGCGCGCGTCCCGACGATCCGGCGCGTACGCAAGTCATTCCGAACAGCTACCTGGTCGAGGCCACCGACTGGCGCCAGGCGCCGCCGGCCTTCCGTCCGCTGGCGGCGACGCCCTACTACGGCTATGGCTACCAGTTCTGGACCTTCCCGAGCGAGAAGCGGCGTTTCGCGCTGCTCGGCGTGTACGGGCAGATGATCGTGGTCGATCCGCAGCTGAAACTGGTGATGGTGCAGACGGCTGCGAATGCCACGGCCAAGGCGGGAGGGACGTCGCTGGGCAAGGAAGCCGACGCCTTCTGGCGCGGCGTGGTCGAGCATTACGGCAAATGGTAAGCGGTCGGGCGGCAGGCTTGCCAGGCTGACCAAAGAACTTGCCGCTTCGCTCATATGGTTCAATTAACTGTGTTGTGGCGGGCTGACATCCCGCCGGACATTCGCCATTCTCGGCCGCGTTTTATTGCCGCACGGATACAGCTCACGTAGACTGGCCGGGACCCGGCGTGCATACCTGCACCGCCGCTACCTGGAATCGCCATGAAACTGAGCCGTAAACTTCCCCTCTGCTTTGCCGCCGTCGCCCTCGTGGTGGCCTGCGCCGGCTTCTTCGGCCTTTACGAACTGAACAGCTCGATCGCGACCTACGGCGGCGCCGTCACCAGCTACAGCCAGGCCGAAGCGGTCGAGACCCTGCAGTCGAGCTTCAAGACCCAGGTCCAGGAATGGAAGAATACGCTGCTGCGCGGTAAGGACGAGACGCAGCGCGCCAGGTACTGGCAAGCCTTCCAGGAGGGCGAGCGCAAGGTGGCCGGGCAGGCGGGCAAGCTGATCGCATCGCTCCCGGCAGGCAAGGAGCGCACGCTGCTCGAGCAGTTCGCGCAAGCACATGAAAAGATGGGCCAGGATTTCCGTACCGGCTACGCCCGGTTCGAGGCCGCCGGTTTCGAACCGGCCGCCGGCGACGCCGCCGTCAAGGGCAAGGACCGCGCGCCCTCCGAACTGCTGGTGCAGGCGTCCGACGAGATCGTGGCGGAAACCGAACATGAGGTGGCGGCAGCACAGGCCGGCAGCCAGCGGGCCACGTTCCTGAGCCTGCTCGCCATGGTGCTCGGCTCGGCCGCTGCGATCGTGGCCGGCATCGTCGTCTCGCGTTCGATCGTGCGTCCGCTGGACCGCGCCGTCGAAGTGGCCAAGACGGTGGCCGCCGGCGACCTGCGCACCCGCATCGAGGTGACGTCGAACGACGAAACGGGCCAGCTGCTGGCCGCGCTGCGCGACATGAACGCCAGCCTGAAGCAGATCGTCACCCGGGTGCGCGGCGGCGCCGAGACGATCTCGGTGGCTTCCAACGAAATCGCCAAGGGCAACATGGACCTGTCCTCGCGCACCGAGCAGCAGGCCGGCGCGCTCGAAGAAACGGCCTCCTCGATGGAAGAGCTGACGTCGACCGTGAAGCAGAATGCCGACAATGCGCGCCAGGCCAAGCAGCTGGCGGTGAGCGCCTGTGACGTAGCCGTGAAGGGCGGCGACATCGTCGAGCGCGCGGTCGGCACCATGGCCGCGATCAGCGAATCCTCGAAGCAGATCGCCGACATCATCGGCGTCATCGACGGCATCGCCTTCCAGACCAATATCCTGGCCCTGAACGCGGCCGTGGAAGCGGCGCGTGCCGGCGAGCAGGGCCGCGGCTTCGCCGTGGTGGCCTCGGAAGTGCGCAGCCTGGCCCAGCGTTCGGCCGTCGCCGCCAAGGAAATCAAGACCCTGATCGGCGCCTCCACCGAACGCGTGGAAGCGGGCAGTGCGCTGGTCAGCGAAGCGGGCGCCACCATGACCGACATCGTCGCCAGCGTGAAGCGCGTGATGGACGTGATGGCCGAGATCAGCGCGGCCACCGCCGAGCAGGGCGCCGGCATCGAACAGATCAACATCGCCGTGACCGAGATGGACACCGTCACCCAGCAGAATGCAGCGCTGGTCGAGGAAGCGGCGGCCGCGGCCGAGGCGCTGCGCGAGCAGACCGTGGCGCTCAATGGCGTCGTCGGCGTGTTCAAGCTCGATGGCGACAGCAGCGTGGCGCTCGCGGCCAACGATGCGCCGGCCATCCCCCTCGCGCCGGTGCGTGCCTTGCCGGCGCACGGCATGCGTGCGGCGCCAAAGCGCGTCGCAGGCGGCGACTGGGAAGCGTTTTAATTCGAACGGTTTTGCCTTGACAGCCCGCGCCGGCGCCCTGTGCCGCGCGGGCTTTTTTTATGCCGCAATCAGGCGGCGACGGGCGGCACCGCCTCCGGTGCGATCAGCCCATCCGGCGCCGGCGTCTTGTCGCGGAACTCGCACAAGTCGTTGATGATGCAGTTCCAGCACTTCGGGCGGCGCGCCACGCAGGTGTAGCGGCCGTGCAGGATCAGCCAGTGGTGGGCGTCCTGCAGGAACTCCTTGGGCACGAATTTCAGCAGCTTCATCTCGACCTGGTCGACGTTCTTGCCCGGTGCGATCTTGGTGCGGTTCGAAACGCGGAAGATGTGGGTGTCGACCGCCATGGTCGGCTCGCCGAAGGCGGTATTGAGCACCACGTTGGCCGTCTTGCGGCCCACGCCCGGCAGGGCTTCCAGCGCCTCGCGCTGGCGCGGCACCTCGCCGCCGTACTGCTCGACCAGGATCTGGCAGGTGGCGATCACGTTCTTCGCCTTGGTGTTGTAGAGGCCGATCGTCGAGATATAGGTCTTCAGTTCGTCCAGGCCAAGGTCGAGGATCTTTTGCGGCGTGTTCGCCACCGGGTACAGGCGGCGCGTGGCCTTGTTCACGCCGACGTCGGTCGACTGCGCCGACAGCAGCACCGCGATCAGGAGTTCGAAGGGCGTCGAGTATTCCAGCTCGGTGGTCGGATGCGGATTGGCGGCGCGAAAGCGCGTAAATATTTCTAAACGTTTGGCCGGATTCATTAATTTGGCTTATCTTCGGGCGCTTCGGTCGGAGTGCCTGCTGCGCGCTGGCGGGCGCGTTCCATGGCGGCGGCGATGATGGCGCGCTTGCGTTCCTTCTCCGCCAGCTCCTCCGGCGTATTGGTCGCCTCGGCCGTGACTTCGCGCATCTTCTCCAGCGCCTTGGCCGCCAGGCGTGCCTCGTTTTCTTCGCGTTCGCGTTGCAAACGCGCGCTGCGGAAATCGTGACGGGCGCGGGCAGCGTCGGCCGCCTGCTGCGACCAGGCATCCCAGCCGGTGGCGTTCCCGGTGACAGGCACCATGCTGATGCAGTCGACCGGGCAGGGCGCCACGCACAGATCGCAGCCGGTGCACAGGCTCGGGAGGATGGTGTGCATCTGCTTGGCCGCGCCGAGGATGGCGTCGACCGGGCAGGCCTGGATGCACAGGGTGCAGCCGATGCACAAGGCTTCGTCGATGAAGGCGACCGGGCGCGGGCGCTCGACGCCGTTGGCCGGATTGATCGGAATGACGGGGCGGCCGGTCACGCTGGACAGGCGGCGCACGCCCTCGATGCCGCCGGGCGGGCACTGGTTGATGTCGGCTTCGCCGGCGGCGATCGCTTCGGCATAAGGCCGGCATGCCGGATAGCCGCACTTGGTGCATTGCGTCTGCGGCAGCTGGTCTTCGATCAGGTCGGCAAGGGTCTTGGTCACGGCGCGGCGAAAGCGATGTCAAAGGCGTCATTATCCGACAAAAGCGGGCAGGGTGCGACCTGCACCGGCGAGCTCGGCGCTTGCGTGGGTGAGCGTACAGAGCCGTAAGCCCGCGTGTGGCCTACTGAGTGTTCCGCCGGGCCGTTGCCGGCTTTGACAACAGGAGAAATCCATGAAGAACAAGACGATTGCACGCGCCATGATCGCCGTCATGCTGGCAGGCAGCCTGCCGGCGATGGCCCAGGACCGCGGCTACCGCGATCACCGCGACGACCGCGCCCAGGAACGCCGCGAGGAACGCCGCGAGTACCGCCAGGAGCGCCGCGAGGAGCGCCGTGAAGCCCGCCGCGACTACCGCGACGACCGCCGCGACGAGCGCCAGGCTTACCGCGAGGGCTACCGCGACGCCCGCCGCGGCGCCGGCCCGCGCCACGACCTGTACCGCGGCCAGCGCCTGCCCTCCGCTTACCACAACCGTCAATACGTGGTCGACAACTGGCGCTCGCACCGCCTGAGCGCGCCGCCGCGCGGCTACCACTGGGTGCAGGTCGGCGGCGACTACGTGCTGGCGGCGATTGCGACGGGGATCATTGCAAGCGTCCTGTTGAATAATTAAGCGAGTGGAGCAAACACGATGTTTGCGCCGCAGTCCTGGGCTCGAGAGCCCAGGCTACGCTCGGGAGCCCAGGCTACGCAATTGAGACAGTGCGTATCGTTCTCGTAAGTGGCGTATCTAACAGATGTGATCCGCCGCCGATGGCTTAATAGACCATCGGCCGCATGACGCGGCGAACGCTGACAGGAGAATGTATGAACGAATGGATTATCGCCCCCTTGCTCGAACCCGACCCGACCGGCATGATCGCGCACCGCGTTTCGGCGCACAGCGCCGAAGGGCAGGACGAGGCCGAAGAGGAGAGCGGTGATCGCCGCCATGGCGAGCGCCGCGACAACCACGACGACGAAGCCGATCCCGACTTCGGCCGCGGCGAGGACCGGCGCGACGACGTGCTCTGAGCCATACCGCAAAAAAAATGCCACGACGTGTCGTGGCATTTTTTTCGTCTTCCGTCCTGGCTGCCTTACAGCGCCGGACGCGCCAGCGCCTTGCGGAACTCCGGATCGTCGAACAGCTGGCCGGCCAGCTTGCGGTACAGGCCCTGGTACTGGCCCGCCGCCAGCGGGATCGCCACCGCGCCCACGAACGAGGATTCCCAGCTGGCGTCCGCCTGCAGGGTGCGGTCGTAGGCCACGGTCTGGCCGCGGGTGACGACGAAGCGCGCGCCCAGTTTGGCCGTACCGGTGCCGATGGCGGCATCGGCTTCGCTGTCGGTCAGGGTGCCGCTGATGACGGCCTGCGAGGCCGGGTCGAGCAGGCCGGCCGCGTCCAGTTCGACGCGCAGCGTCTCCTTCAGGTATTGGGAGAAGGATTCGTTATAGGGCGAGTGCACTTTCGTGCCGCGCAGGCTCACGCCCTGGTCCATGCCCGCCGCCTTGCCGGGCGCGATCGTGAAGCTGCCCAGGCTGGCCGGCGCGATGGCGGCGGCGCGCAGTTTCGTGGTGTTGTCGATGCTTGCCTGCGGGGCACCCATCGGGGTGGCGCAGCCGGTCAATTGCAGTGCAACGGCGGCGGCCAGGGCGAGGCCGAGCTTGCGGAGGAGGGAAGCGGTCATCTTGTTTTCCTTAGTTGAAAGTGGCTTGCTGCGACAGGTCGTTCAGGGCATTGGCGACGATCTGGCGCGTCATCGTGCGGATGGCGTCTTCCATGTTGGCCGACTTGACGGCGTTGGCCGGCTCGCCGGTCGCGCCCATCGAGGTGTGGATCGCATGGCGCGCGGTCGTGACCAGCGGCGCGCCCTGGCCCGGCGGCAGGTAGGTGATCTTGCACTCGTAGAGATCGGTGACGACATTGCCCGCCACGCCGAAGGTCAGGCCTGTGACGAAGCCCTTGCCGAATGCGTTCTCGCCTTCCTTCGGCACGTTGTTGAGTTCGACGTTCAGCCGGGCGCTGTCGCTGCCGCCGTTGACGGCCGAGAACAGGCCGCTGCCGGCGACCTGGTCGCGCACTTGGGCCTGAAGGAACTCGGTAGCGCGTGGATTCGGTGCGCCGCGCGACTTGAACTCGAAGCTGAAGGCGACCGGCTTCGGAGCGGCGACTTTCTTGAGCTGGGCGACCGGAACGTCGCGGGTGGCGGTGTCCACATAGAAGCTGGCGCAACCGGTCAGCAGCGCGGAACCGGCCATCAGCGTAGCGACGGCGGCACGGCGCAGCGTGCGTGCAAAGGCAGTACTCATGTCATGTATCCCCTCGTGTTTTGAATGCGGCAAGATGCCGACACTCGAGGATATAGTATTGCTGAGCTGGAAATCTCTCCCTTTGTCACATCGGCAAGTTTGCCTGTACCGGGTGTGACAAGACGCGGCAGTAAAAACGACAATGCCGTTCGGCTTGCACCGGACGGCATTGTTTATTTCAGCCTGCCCTGAATCAGAACTTGTAGTTGCCGGTCAGGTAGAACTGGCGGCCCAGCGGATCGGCGTAGCGCGGATCGAAGCCGACCTGGTGGCCCGACGAGTTACGCAGCGACAGCGGCGGCTCGCGGTCGAACAGGTTCTTGATGCCGGCACGAACGGTGATCGCTTCGTTGTACTTGAAGCGTGCCTGCCAGTCGAAGGTCGTGAACGACGGCACTTCCATGCGGAAGTTCTTCACGGTCGCGTTCGCAGCCACGTCGCGCACGTCGGCAGCGGCATCGGTATAGCCGTTGCGGTAGTTGACGACAATGCTGTTCGACAGCTTGCCGGTGTCAAGCGTGGTCAGCAGGCGCACGATGTTCTTGAACGTGACGGCATTGTTGATGCCGAAGTAGTTCATGCTGTTGGTCCAGTCGTTGCTGGTGCCCGGACGGGTGTAATCCGATTTCAGCGTGTAGGTACCGTTCAGGGTCGCGGTCAGGTTACCGAAGCCGAGGCGTTGACGGGCGGTGATATCCCAGTCGATGCCGCGGTTGTGGGTACGGCCGATGTTCACCGACGAGCTGCGGAACGCCCAGTAGGTATTGCCAGTCGACGGCTCGGTGTAGGTCGTGAACAGGTCGCGGAACTTCACCGGATCGGCGAAGGCCTGCTGCTCGCTGACGGCCGAGACGGCGTCGCGGATCTTCACGTCCCACAGGTCAAGGCCCATCGACAGGCGCGCGCTCGGTTCCCAACGGGTACCGATCGTGAACTGCTTCGAGGTTTCCGGCTTCAGGTTCTCGTTGCCGCTCGAGACGACGTTGTACTGGGTCTTGCCTGGACGGCACAGGTTGGCGTCGGCGATCGGGCAATCGAAGTTGCCGGCGGTGAAACCGGCGTTGACCAGCGGCTGGGCGATGTCGAGCATGCTCGGTGCCTTGAAGCCGGTGCCGTAGGAGCCGCGGAACAGCAGTTGCTGGGTCGGCTGGTAGCGGGCCGACAGCTTGTAGGTCGACTTCGACTGATCGCTGCCGAACTTGCGGCCCTGGATGGCGTCGTCGATTGCCGAGATCTTGTCGTAGCGCAGGGCTGCGTTCAGTTCGATCTGCTTGGTCAACGGTGCGCGGAACTCGGTGAAGGCGCCCATGTTGTCGCGCTTCATGTCGTAGGCTGGCGACGTGTTGAAGTTGTAGATGTCGGACGAGGTGGCATGCGGCACCTGGTCGTAGCGGTACTCGCGATAGTCGGCGCCAAGGGCGACGGCGGCGGCACCGCCCGCCATGGCGAACAGTTCGCGCGAGGCGCGCAGGTCGACCGCCTTCAGGGTGGTCGAGGCTTCGCGGATCGAGCCGTGGAAGATCGAGTTCTTGATCAGTTCCTGGGTCGCTGCGCTCTGGGCGCCGATCGGTGCAAACGGATCGAAGGAGCGGTCGGCCAGCATCTTGCGGAACTCGGCGTTCTTTGCGTAGCCGCCGACATAGCGCTCGTCGATGGCGTTCTGCGACCAGGTCAGGGCGGTATTTACGCTCCAGTTCGCCACATCAATGTCGGCGCCGACGACGGCATGCTTCGATTCGGTGATGGTCTGGCTGTCACGGGTACCCCAGTCATAGGTACGGTAGTTACCGGCCACACTCTTGATGCCGGCGGCGCGCTGGGCAGGCGTCAGGTAGGGATCGACGTACTGGGTGAACATGGCCGAGTTCGTCGCGATCGTGAACGGCGCGGTGTTCGAGGCGATACGCGCGGTCAGGTCGAAACGCGAGTAGGCGACGTCCGAGAACAGGGTGACGTTGTCGGCAACTTTCAGCGAGCCCTTCAGGAACAGGCTGTCGCGCTTGTTTTCGGGGACGATTTCGACCTGGGTAACGAAGTCGAACGAGCAGTTCTGGATCGCAGCGGTGTTCGTCAGGCTGGCGAAGTTCAGTTCCGGGCAGTTGCCATTCTTGCGCAGGTAAGGCGAGAAGGCCGCGGAAGCCACTTTCGGGTCGTTGAAGGTGACGGTGACGTTGGCCGGAATCGTTGCCGAGCTGGTGCGGTCGTAGATGTAGTTCTTGCCGCCGTATTCGAACGGCAGGTAGGCGGTCTTCGCGAAGTCGCGGTCGGTGGAGCGCACCTGGCTCTGGTCGTCGTGGCGATAGCTCAGCAGGACGTTGAAGCCCTGGGTGTCGAGGTCGCCAAAGCCATAGCTGGCGGCGACGTATTTCGAATCGCCTGCGCGGTTGCTGGTCGGGGTGCTGTAGTTGGCCTCGATGTCGCCGCCTTGCTGGTTGCGCTTGAGGACGAAGTTGATGACGCCGGCGATGGCATCCGAGCCGTACAGGGCCGAGGCGCCGTCGGTCAGGATCTCGACGCGCTCGACTGCGCTCATCGGGATGGCCTGCAGGTTGACGGCGCTACCCGAACCTTGCGGCGCCAGGCGGCGGCCGTTCAGGAGAACCAGGGTGTAGCTTTCGCCGATGTCGTGGATCGAAGCGCTGACGCGGCCGCCCGAGTTCGAGCCGGCGGCGACGGCCGAAATAGTAAAGCCCTGCATGGCAGGCAGGGTCTGGATCAGTTCCGCCACGTTGGTCGCGCCGGTCTTGGCGATGACTTCCTGCGACAGGGTCTGGATCGGCAGCGCGCCTTCGACATTGATGCGCTTGATCGCCGAGCCGGTCACTTCGACGCGCTGCATTGCTTGTTCTTGTGCAAACGACTGGGTTGCAGCCAGGCCGGTCAGCAGGCCCAGTGCCAGGCGTACGGAACGTACACCCATTTTTTCTCTAAACATCATATTTCTCTATCTACCTTGTTTCGTTATAACGATGTGGTCTCCGGCATGCCTGCGAAGCTGGCTTCGCAGTTGCCGAAATAAATTATGTAGAAGAACTCAACAATGACGAAGAGAAATTTGTGAGAATTGGATAGATTTGCACAAATGGAGCTGTGCCGCGAACAGGTGATAATTCACATAGGCCCCGTACGTACAGGGGCTATGGGTTTCGGATGGTCCGGGCAGACCGTACGAAAGATGCCATAACACAAGATTTTGTGTTGCGTACTTACAACTTTAGTCTGCTTTTACCCAGCGAGCATGGAGGAACGGCAAAAAAAAATGCCACAGTCACTGCGGCATTTTTGGAGGAGGGCGAGGGATGCTCAGCCGAATTCGCGGATGAATTCGCCGATCTTCGGGCAGATGGTCTCGCGCCAGCGGCGGCCCGAGAAAATGCCGTAGTGGCCGGCCTTCGGCGCCACGTAGTCGCGCTTCATGTTTTCCGGGATGCTGCTGCACAGTTCGTGCGCGGCCTGGGTCTGGCCGGCGCCGGAGATGTCGTCGAGCTCGCCTTCGATGGTGAACAGGGCGACGCTCTTGATGTCCTGCGGACGCACCAGCTTGCCGCCGACTTCCCAGGTGCCCTTCGGCAGGCGGAACTCCTGGAACACGGTTTTAATGGTGTCGAGGTAGTACTCGGCCGGCATGTCGAGCACGGCGTTGTACTCGTCATAGAACTGGCGGTGGCTTTCCGCCGACTCCTCGTCGCCGCGCACCAGGTGCTGGTAGAACTCGCGGTGCGACTGGGCGTGGCGGCCCGGGTTCATGGCGATGAAGCCGGCATGCTGCAGGAAACCCGGATAGACCTTGCGCCCAAAACCCGGGTAGTTGCCCGGCACGGCGTAGATCACCGTGTTCTCGAACCACGAGAAGGGTTTTTCGGTGGCCAGGTCGTTGACGGCGGTCGGCGACTTGCGCGGGTCGATCGGACCGCCCATCATCGTCATCGTCTTCGGCAGTTTCGGGTCATTGTCGCTGGCCATCAGCGAGATCGCGGCCAGTACCGGCACGGTCGGCTGGCAGACGGAAATCACGTGCACGTCCGGGCCCAGGGCGCGGATGAAGTCCTGCACGTAATAGATGTAATCGTCCAGGTGGAACGGACCGTCGGAGAGGGGCACCATGCGCGCGTCGATCCAGTCGGTGATGAACACGTCGTGGTCGGGCAGCAGGGCGCGCACGGTATCGCGCAGCAGGGTCGAGTGGTGACCCGACAGCGGCGCGACCACCAGCACGGTCGGCTGCGCCAGCGCTTCGAAAGCCGCGTCCGGCAGGTCTTTCTTGAAATGCAGCAGCTTGCAGAAGGGCTTGGTGACGGCCGCGCGTTCGACGATCTTGACCGTCTCGCCCTTGATGGGGACGGTGTCGATGCCGAAGGCCGGCTTTTCGTAGTCCTTGCCCAGGCGGTACATCAGCTCGTACCCGGCGGCGATACGCTGGGAAAACGGGGTGTGGGCAAACGGGGAAACCGGATTGGAGAACAGCTTCGAGGACGCATCCGCCCATTGCATCAGCGGGGTCAGGAAGGAGCGTTGCATCTCGTGCAGTTGATAAAGCATAGTATTTCCTTCATGTGGTGCGTGTCGCCTTGGCGCGTCGCCAGGGCCCTTGCGCCCGGCATGGCCGCCGTGTGGGCGGGCCGTCTCGGTGCGCGAAAATTCATCAACCAATTATAGGATAACTTGCTTGACGCGTGGAAATATCCATTTCCCTCCCAAGCTTATTCGGCACACGCTTAAGAGAATTTATACACCCGATTACGCTAGGCCGTCGGTGATGCGGCACACATAAAAACAAATGCCCCGGAGGTCCGGGGCATTGTCGTTTTTAGGAAACTGAACGGTCGTATTAATCGAAGACCGGGGTTTCCACACCAAGGATCTTGTGCAGCTTCGGCGAAGTCGTCGTGTACTGCATGTGGATCTTCTTGTCGGGGAAGATGTACGGGGCGGCGCCGAAAGCGGCCAGCGCGGCTTCGTGGAAGCCCGACAGGATCAGCTTCTTCTTGCCCGGATAGGTGTTGATGTCGCCCACGGCGAAGATGCCCGGCACGTTGGTCTCGAACTTCTCGGTGTCCACGACCTTCAGCTGCTTGCGCTCGATGTCCAGGCCCCACTCGGCGATCGGGCCGAGTTTCGGCGACAGGCCGAAGAAGACCATCAGCATGTCCAGCGGCACGCGGCGGGTGACGCCGTCGGCGCCGGTGACTTTCACTTCGCTCAGCTGGCCGTCCTTCTCGTCGAAGCCGGTGACCTGGCCGGTGATCAGCTGCATTTCGTACTCTTCGCACAGCTGCTTCATCTTGGCGACCGAGGCAGGCGCGGCGCGGAAGTCTTCGCGGCGGTGCACCAGCACGACCGATTCGGCCTTGCCGACGAAGTTCAGGGCCCAGTCCAGGGCCGAGTCGCCGCCGCCGCAGATGACCAGGTTCTTGCCTTCGAACAGGGCAGGATCCTTGACGCGGTAGTGCAGCTGGGTGTTCTCGAACTTCTCGATGCCCTCGACCTTGATCGTGCGCGCCTGGAAGGAACCGACGCCGGCGGCGATGAAGATGGTCTTGGTGATGAACTGGGTGCCGGTCGAGGTTTCGACGTTGAAGCGGCCGTCTTCGCGGCGCTGCACGGTCGTCACTTCCTGGCCCAGGTGGAAGGTCGGCTCGAAAGGCTCGATCTGCTTGAGCAGGTTGTCGGTCAGTTCCTGGCCGGTGCAGACAGGCACGGCAGGGATGTCGTAGATCGGCTTGTCCGGATACAGCTCGACGCACTGGCCGCCGACGGCTGCGAGCGAATCGATGACGTGGGCCTTGATCTCGAGCAGGCCGAGTTCAAAGACCTGGAACAGGCCGACCGGGCCCGCGCCGATGATGACGGCGTCGGCGTCGATGGCGCCGGCGAACGAACTGTTGGGGGCGATGCTGCCCGCATCATGGGTGGCACTGATCGTCATGTGCTTGGGTCCTGTTGATTTTGTAAAAGAGGGGCGCGCGGGGGATGCCCGATGCTGCGATGGCCGCTAGTGTGCCATGGATGGAGCGTGCCTGCTGGCGCCGGTCAAAACGGGCGCCAGCGGCGAAGAAGCATGACGCTTAGCGGGCCAGCTGGTCCACTTTGTTCTTGACGTCTTTCCACTCTTCCGCGTCGGGCAGGGCCGGCTTGGTCTTGGTGATCGACGGCCAGAAGCGCGACAGGTCGGCGTTGATCTTGATGAATTGCTGCTGGTCGCCCGGCACGTCTTCCTCGGCATAGATCGCATTCACCGGGCACTCGGCCACGCACACTGCGCAGTCGATGCACTCGTCAGGGTCAATCGCGAGGAAATTCGGGCCTTCCCGGAAACAATCGACCGGGCATACATCGACGCAGTCGGTATACCGGCAGCGGATGCACGATTCGGTGACAACGTGGGTCATAACAGTCCTATCTATGGTGGGGTGCCGCGGCCATCAGCGCAGGGTGGGGCCGCCAACATGGCAAAGCACTGTATTTTAGGGCAATTCGCCTTTTCCTACAAATTGGGCTTAGACACAATATACATAAGCAAATGTGATGCGTGACGCGCGATTTGCCCCGTGGCAGACCGCAAGCTGCCCCGGGGCAGAGCCGCGTGTCACTTGCCCGGCTGGTGCAAGGCCGCCTGGCTCTGGTCGCCTGACGGGACGGTTTCGATCGGTAACTCCTCGCCGGCAGGGCCGTTGCGGCCGCGCTCGGCGCACCAGCGCGCCAGCGCCTCTGCCTCGGCATCCAGAACACGCTCGATGTTGTAGTACTCGGCCAGGTTCATGGTGCCGCAGCAGGCGCGCCGGTCCTGCTGGGCGCCGGGGGCGTCGCAGACGGCCGCCGCCAGGCGCGTGTAGGCGCAGGGCACCGTGGCGGAGGCGCTTGGGCCGGTGGGCTCGACGGGAAGTGGCGCGTCCTGCGCCGCTTCCGGCCCGCCCACGACTTCGCGGATCGTGAACTGGTGGCGGATCGCATCGAGGTAGCCAACCGGTTTGCCGTCCTCGCTCGCCAGGCGCAGCATTTCGTTGACCACGTCGGCATAGGTGGCGGCGATGTCGGGTGCGGCGACCAGCGCCCGCAGCACCAGTCCGCGCAGCCAGGCGGCGACCCGGTGCAGTACGGCGGCATCGTCCTCGAAAGCCGGATTGCGTTCCAGGGCGAACAGGTCGGCCAGGATGTCGTAGACGGCACCCGTAAACACTTGCGAGATCGCGTGCACCTGGGTGCCGGCCTGCGAGAGCGTCAGGTCGTTGTCGGCGTTCCGGAGGCCGGTGGTGCCGCCCAGCGCCAGGCCGAACTGCTCGGCGATGTCGGCCAGGAAGGTCTTGTCGTGCAGGCGTGCCTTGGTCTGGGCCACCACCGCTTCGCACTGGTCGAGCTGGGACAGCGCGAGAAAGATCGCCGTCAGGTCGCCGAAGGATTCGTGCAGGCCGCCCGTCTGCGGCGGGGCGTCGGCCAGCAGCCAGTGAGGCTTCAGGCCATCCAGCACGGCGTGGCCGGTTTCGTGGGCGACGATGTCGAAGGAGCGGCAGGTGAATACGCGTTCCTTTTCCCCGGCGGGCACGAAGTCGCCGAACTTCAGGCAGGTCTGGGCGCGGCTGTAGAAGGCGTTCATCACGTTCGGCAGGCCGTAGGGGAAGATCTGCAGCGGCGCCGTGTCGATGCTGCTGTTCCATTGCCAGGGCAGCGGCATCTCGGCGCCGGCCGAGGACAGCGAACGCTGGTACATCGTGAGCGTCTGGCGCACCACTGCGAAGGTGTGGACGGCGTCGAACTGGGGCGTGTCGGGCATGGTGACGAAGTCGCCGAAGGCATTCGGCTCGACCGGGCTGATCCCGGGGTCGCCCGAGGCGATGCGGGCGTCGCGCGGTCCGGCCAGCACCACGCCGGGCAGGAAGGCCTTGCGGGTGCCCATCTCGAGCACCGACGGGTCCTGCTTCCACATCAGCACGCGCGCGCCGAAGGCGTAGGGCAGGGGCACGTCCGGGGCCGGCGGCGCATCCACCGCGCGCGGGGCGCCGGGCTGGTCGAGCAGCTGGGCCGCCTTGCGGTGCTGGCGGTAGGGCGCGCTCGGGGTGGGGATGAAGGCGACCGGAGGCTGGTCGCGCTCTGGGGTGACGATGTCGTCCGGCAGCAAGGCTCGTTCCATTGCGCAATCCTCATGTTATTGATGGCGATTGACTTAGCTCAGCCAATACTCGTCCCCCAGCCGGATATGGTTTTGACCCGGATCAATTGCACACTGGACTGGCATCAGACCCATGCAACTGGCATCATGGCGGACTGTTTGCGCAATTTGTAGAGAGAGAGGAATCACACATGGCCGACATCCAGATCGTCCAGGAGCACAAGCTGAGCCCGGAAGGGGCACGCGCCGCGGCGCAGCAGGTGGCCGACAAGGTGGCCGCCGAATTCGGCATGCAGTGCCATTGGGATGGCGACGTCCTGCGCTTCGAGCGCAGCGGCGTGGAGGGAGCATTGACCCTGGGCGAACAGCGCGCGGCGCTGCGGATCAAATTGGGAATGCTGATGAGTGCGTTTCGCCCGATGATCGAGGAGAAGGTAGCGGACAAGATGCGCCGGGTGTTCACCGCGGCGTGACGGCGTCGGGGTTGCCGTTGTAGGGTGGAGCGGGCGGCGAACCGCTCCTGACTCCACGCGGTTCAAGCGCTGCAACGCGTGGAGTCAGGACTCCACCCTACAAAACCGATCGATTCTCTTAAGCCTTCAGCTCTTCGATCAAATCGATGTACTGCTGCATGGCGTCTTCCTGCGAGGTGCCTTTCAGGGCGTCCCACGCATCGAACTTGGCGCGGCCGACCATGTCGGTGAAGCCTGGACGCTCGCCGGTGGCGTCACCGCTCGAGGCCTGCTTGAACAGCGCGTAAATCTTCAGCAAGGTCATGTTGTCCGGGCGTTCCGGCAGGTTCTTCGAATCGGCCTGGGCCTGGGTGAACTGGTCTTGCAAGCTCATAACTACTCCTGTGGATGAAGGTGCATTGACGGGATGGCAATGCGCGCGGCCATCTTAGCGCAGGGTTCGGCTGAGCGTGCCGTTTGGCGGGGAATTTTAGAAGGGATACTCGATGCTGCCTTGCCGCGCGAGGCGGGGCAAGGCAGGTGCTACCTGATTACTTAGACTGCCAGCAGTTCGACGTCGAAGATCAGCGTCGCATTCGGCGGAATCACGCCGCCGGCGCCGCGTGCGCCGTAGCCGAGGCTCGCAGGAATGGTGAGACGGCGCTGGCCGCCGACCTTCATGCCCTGCACGCCTTCGTCCCAGCCGCGGATCACGTGGCCGGCGCCCAGCGGGAACTGGAAGGGGTCGTTGCGGTCCTTGCTGGAGTCGAACTTGGCGCCGGCCGTGCCGTCGTCGTTGCGCAGCCAGCCGGTGTAGTGGACGGTGACGTAGTTGCCGGCTTTCGCCTCGGCGCCTTCGCCGACGACGGTGTCTTCGTATTGCAGGCCGGAAGCGGTGGTGGTAGTGGACATGTTGTTCCCTCGATAATCTGTGAACGGCGATTGTAGTGCATGCACCTGCAAACCGCCATTCGTTGCCCTGTTCTACAATGTCCTTTTGACATCGGGAGTCTTCCATGAAGGGCATCGCCACGGCCTGGGGCCGCGCACTGGCCGCCGGCTTTTCGCCGCGCATGATGCTGCTGTCGCTGGCGCCGCTGCTGCTGTCGCTGCTGCTCTGGGGCGGCCTGCTGTGGGCCTACGGGCCGGCGCTGTTCGACTGGCTCGATGGCGTCTTCCGCGACTACGGCTGGTTCCAGTCGAGCGGCAGCGTACTGTCCAGCCTGGGACTGGGCGTGCTGAAGGTGGTGGTCGTGCCGCTGATGGCGATCCTGCTGCTGCTTCCGCTGATGATCGCCTCCGCCTTGCTGTTCATGGGCGTGTTCGCGATGCCGGCCATCGAGCGCTATGTCGGCCGCCGCCAGTTCCCCAAGCTCGAACAGAAGGAGGGCGGCAGCTTCGCCGGCAGCGTCTGGATGAACCTCAGCAGCGTGCTGGTGTTCGCGCTGCTGTGGCTGTGCACGGTGCCCCTGTATGCGATCCCGCCGCTGGCGGTGCTGGTGCAGGCGGCGTTGTGGGGCTGGGTGTCTTCGCGCGTGATGAGCTACGACGCGCTCGCCGCCCACGCCAGCGCCGCCGAACGCAAGACCCTGATGCACACGCGGCGCTGGCCGCTGCTGGCGATCGGCATGGCCTCGGGCGTGCTGGGCGCGCTGCCGGGCATCGCCTGGATGGGCGGCGCGGTGCTGGCCGTGGCCCTGTTTCCCTTCCTCGCCATCCTGTCGGCCTGGCTGTATGTGCTGATCTTCCTGTTCACGGGATTGTGGTTCCAGTACTACTGCCTGCAGGCACTGGAAGAGCTGCGCGGGCAGGACGCAAGTGCACCGATGGGCACCCTCGAACGTTGATGAAACTGCCTGTCACAGACCCGACATGACTGCTGTGTAGGATAGCGAGAAGGATGCTTGTAGGCATCAATGCTATCCCGATAACTCTGCCGTTGTTTTTTTGCGAAAAAAATCAGGGCAGGTCAAATTTGTTGAACAGCGCTTCATCCAATACCTGTTGATGTGGTGGAATGATGTCTTGGGCGCCGACACAATTCTCACTGGATCGGCGCTTGAAAAAAGCACCACAAACGTGAACAAAAAGACTACCGTAATCACTCGAACAAACCGGCAGCATGGATGGCGAGCAGGTTGACGGGATTGCAGGCATATCGATTCAAAACCAGTTGAGCCATCATGGAAAGCACCCGCCGTTTCAAACGGCCTCGTAACGTATTTCGCGCACTGCGCGGTCAAGCCGACGGCAACGCCGCGCCCGCAATCGATGCGGCCGCGCAGGAAGAAACCTTGCCCGAGACCGTTCCCCACCTGTCGCTCGTGACCGAAGCCGGCGCGCCCGCCGACAGCAGCCCGGAAGACGGGATCAGCCCCGAACCCGAACGCGAAGGCGAGCCGCCGAAAGGCAAGGGCCGCGGCAAGCTCGTTTTGTTCGGGATCCTGCTGGTGGTTGTGGCCGCCGGTTCGGCCTACGCGGTCTACGAAACGCGCACCTCGACCCTGCAGGCCAAGCTCTTCGCCGGCATGATGAAGGACGTCCACTACCGCATGGACAAGGGCCCGAGCGATGCGATCCGCTTCCCCGCCGAAAGCCCGTATGACGCGCGCCTCGGCTACTCGCACCTGCCCGCGTTCCTCACCAAGCTGCAGACGCGCGACTACGTCATCGACGCCCAGGCGCGCATGTCGCCCAAGATGCTGGAGCTGGCCGACCGCGGCATCTTCGCGACCTACCGCGAAAAGACCCGCACCGGTCTCGAGATCCTCGATTGCCGCAGCCAGCCGCTGTTCGCCTCGCGCTTCCCCGAGCGTTTCTACGAGCGCTTCGACGACACGCCGCAGCTGCTGGTGCAAAGCCTGCTCTTCATCGAGAACCGCGAGCTGCTCGACCCGGCCTACCCGAAACGCAATCCGGCGATCGAATGGGACCGCTTCTCGAAAGCCGTATTCGACAAGTCGCTCTCCGCGATCGGCATCAGCGGCGGCGGCCGCGTGGCCGGCGGTTCGACGCTCGCCACCCAGATCGAAAAATACCGCCACTCGCCGGAAGGCCGCACCGCCTCGCTGCACGACAAGCTGATCCAGATGGCATCGGCCACGCTGCGCGCCTACCAGGATGGCGAAGACACGACCGGCGCGCGGCGCCAGATCGTGCTCGACTACCTGAACACGGTGCCGCTGTCGGCAAAGCTGGGCTACGGCGAAGTAAACGGCATCGGCGACGGCATGTGGGTCTGGTACGGCCGCGATTTCAAGAAGGTCGGCGCGACCCTGAAGGGCGCGATGGATACGCCGGAAGCGGTCCTGATCTACAAGGAAGCGCTGTCGCTGATGATCGCGCAGCGCCGCCCTGCCTACTACCTCGGCGCCGGCGAAGCCGACCTCGAGACGCTGACTAACAGCCACCTGCGCGTGCTGGCGCAGGCCGGCGTGATCACGCCGCAGCTGCGCGACGCCGCGCTCGCCGTCAAGCTCAAACCCGCGCTCCACTCGGGCGTCGAGGCGCCGGCCGCCAACGCTTTTGTCTCGCGCAAGGCCTCGAACGCGGTGCGCAACCACCTCGGCTACCTGCTCGGCGAACCGCGCCTGTACAACCTCGACCGCCTCGACATGTCGGTGGTCTCGACGCTCGACTCCGAAGCCCAGCAGGCCGTGACCTCGGCGCTGCGCCGCCTGACTACGCCGGAAGCGGCGGCGGAGGCGGGCCTCACCGGCAAGGGCCTGCTCGGCAACGGCGACCCCTCGCAAGTGGTGTACAGCTTCACGCTGATGGAACGCGGCGAGAACGTCAACTACCTGCGCGTGCAGACCGATAACTACGACCAGCCGCTCGACATCAACGAGCAGGCCAAGCTCGATCTCGGCTCGACCGCGAAGCTGCGCACGCTCGTCACCTACCTCGACATCGTCGACCAGCTGCACAAGCGCTACGAGCCGCTCGACCCGAAGGCGCTGCGCGAAACCCGCATCGATCCGAAGGACCGCCTGAGCCAGTGGGCCGTCGAATACTTCCAGGCGCTGCCGGCGAATGCCGACCGCGGCCTCAAGCCGATGCTGGCCGCCGCGATGGCGCGCAAGTATTCGGGCAATCCGGGCGAAGGCTTCTTCACCGGCGGCGGCCTGCATTACTTCGGCAACTTCAGCAAGCTCGATAACAGCAAGATCATGACGGTGCAGGAAGCGCTGCAGCAGTCGACCAACCTGGTGTTCGTGCGCCTGATGCGCGACGTCGCGCGCTACTACATGTTCCAGCTGCCTGGCTCCTCGGCCGCGCTGCTGGCCGACGCCGACGATCCGCGCCGCGCCGAGTACCTGGCCCGCTTCGCCGATGCCGAGGGCAAGACCTTCCTGGCGAAGTTCTGGAACAAGTACAAGGGCAAGACCGGGCTTGAGGCGACCACGCTGCTGGTGCAGGGCGTGCGCCCGATGGCCTCGAAGCTCGCCGCCGTGCACCGCACGATCGCCCCGAACGCGACGCTGCAGGAATTCGGCGCCTTCATCGACGCCTCGCTGCCGGCCAACGAGGTCGACGACGAGCGCATCGCCAAGATGTACGACCAGTACGCCCCGGCCAACATGTCGCTGGCCGACCGCGGCTACGTCGCCTCGGTCCATCCGCTGGAACTGTGGCTGGTCGGCTACCTGCGTACCCATGCGAAGGCCAGCTGGAGCGAAGCGGTGGCGGCGAGCGTCAAGGAACGCCAGGAAGTGTACTCGTGGCTGTTCAAGACCAACCGCAAGAACGCCCAGGACAAGCGCATCGCGGGCCTGCTGGAAGTCGAATCCTTCCTCAAGATCCACGCCCAGTGGAAGAAGATGGGTTATCCGTTCGACTCGCTGGTGCCGTCCTATGCGACGACCCTGGGCGCCTCGGCCGACCGTCCGGCGGCCCTCGCCGAACTGATGGGCATCATCATCAACGGCGGCGTGCGCAAACCCGTCGAGCGCATCGACTCGCTGCACTTCGCCAAGGGCACGCCTTACGAGACCCTCGTGAAGCGCGCGCCGAAAGTGGAGAACGAAGTCGTGCTGGCACCGGAAGTGGCGCGCGCCGTGGCCGATGCGATCCGCGGCGTGGTCTCGGACGGCACCGCCAAGCGCGTCAAGACGGCGTTTTCCACTTCGGACGGCAACGTCATCGCCGTGGGCGGCAAGACCGGTACCGGCGACCAGCGCTTCGACGTCTATGCACGCGGCGGCCGCCTGATCGAATCGCGCTACGTGAACCGTTCGGCGACCTTTGTCTTCAACATCGGCGAGCGCTTCTTCGGTTCGATGACGGCTTATGTCCATGGTCCGCAGTCGGAGCACTACGACTTCACCAGTGCGCTGCCTTCGCAGCTGCTGGTGACCCTGGCGCCGAGCCTGATGCCGATGATCGAACCGCCGCAGGGCAGCGTGGGCGCCACGCGCCAGTGCGTGCGTTGACGGCGTCAGAGAAAGCGCGCCGGGCAAGCCGGCGCGCTGTTTCGAAAATCCGTAATTTCTCCTTCGTCTCGCTGCGCGACCTGCTGGTCGCGTCCGGGCCGACCATCATCCTCGTCACGCTCGCCTGCATCGTCGCCTACTGGCTGGTCGATCCGGCGCCGCCGCGCCAAGTGCGCCTGGCGACGGGACAGGAGAACAGCGCCTACCAGGCCTTCGGCGCGCAATACGCCGCCGCGCTGAAGAAGGACGACATCGTCCTGAGCCTGCAGCCGACCCTCGGTTCGCAGGACAATCTCGAACGCTTGCGCAGCGGCCAGGCCGACATCGCCTTCGTGCAGAGCGGCTCGACCAGCGCGGAGCAGGCCGCCCAGCTCGGGCTGGCCTCGCTGGGCAGCCTGTTCACGGAACCGGTCTGGCTCTTCCTGCGCGAGAATGTGAAGACCAACAACCTGACCGGCCTGCGCGGCCTGCGCATCAACCTGGGGCCGGAGGGGACCGGCGTGCCGAACCTGTTCCGGCAGATCCTGAGCGTGAACGGCGTCGAGCCGCAGGAGCTGAACATCAGCGCGCTCGAGAACACGCCGGCCACGGTCGAACTGCTGGCCGGACGCATCGATGGCCTGGTCTTCAGTTCGGCGCCGGAAGCGCCGCTGATCCAGATGCTGCTGCAGACCCCTGGTATCCGCCTCTTCAACTTCACGCAGGCCGAAGCCTATACGCGGCGCCTGCCTTTCCTCACCCACGTGACCCTGCCGCGCGGGATCGTCGACCTCGGGCGCGACATTCCTTCGCAGGACTATCACCTGATTGCGCCCACAGCGACGCTGGTAGCGCGCGAAGACCTGCATCCGGCCCTGATCGATTTGTTCGTCAAGGCGGCCGGCGAAATCCACGGCGGGGCAGGGTGGTTCCAGCAGCAGGGCCAGTTCCCGTCGCCGAAGTTCACGGAAATCCCGGTAGCCGACGAAGCGGCCAAGTACTACCGCGATGGTCCGCCGCTCCTGCAGCGCTACATGCGGTTCTGGCTGGCCAACTTGTTCGAGCGGCTCTGGGTCGTGGTGGTGGCGCTGGCGGCGCTGGTGATTCCCTTGTCGAAGATCGTGCCGCCGCTGTACGTGTGGCGCGTGCGTTCGCGCGTCTACCGCTGGTATGGCGAACTGCGGGCGGTGGAGCAGGCCTGGGAGGGCGTGCAGGAGCCGCAGCGCGAGATCGTCCGCGCCTATCTTTTGAAACGCCTCGACGAGATCGAGGAGCAGGTGAACCACATCTCGATCCCGCTGGCCTATGCGGACGGCCTGTATGGCCTGCGCGGCCACATCAACATCGTGCGCCAGCGTCTGAAAGCGGTCGCCACCGAAGGAGACGGCTTGCCCGAATAGCAATTCGGTTCCGAATCGGATTACACTGGCGGCCCCAATGTAATTGCTTCGAAAGAATCCACCATGCGTCGTCCGCTTTCCCTGCTTGCGCTGAGCCTTGCGCTGGCCTTCGCCTCCAGCCCTGTACTGGCCACCTCCGCAGCGCAGGAGGCCGACGCCCCCGCCGCCAAACGCAAGCTGAGCGACACCTACACCAAGTACGAATACCGCATCCCGATGCGCGACGGCGTGAAGCTGTTCACGACCGTCTACGTGCCGAAGGACGCCTCGCGCCCCTATCCCTTCCTGATGACGCGCACGCCCTACAGCGCCGGCGTGCATGCCGAGGGCGAGCTGCGCTACGGCGTGCAGTGGATGCCGGGCGCGATCGGCCCCTCGCGCGAGTTCGAGGACGCCGGCTACATCTTCGTCAGCCAGGACGTGCGCGGCCGCTACATGTCGGAAGGGAAGTGGCAGGAGATGACGCCGCACGCTCAAGCCAAACGCGCGCCGGGCGAGGGCGTCGAGAGCGAGGACATGCACGACACCGTGGCCTGGCTGTTGAAGAACGTCCCGAACAACAACGGTAAAGTGGGCATCTACGGCATCAGCTATCCGGGCTTCTATACGGCGGCCAGCATCATCGACTCGCATCCGGCGATCAAGGCGGCCTCGCCCCAGGCGCCGGTGACCGACCTGTACATGGGCGACGACTCCTATCATGGCGGCGCCTTCATGCTGGCCGCGAACTTCGGTTTCTACGCCGCCTTCACCGAGGCGCCGAACCCGACTCCGTTGCCCAAGACCTGGACCGGATTCGACTACGGCACGACCAGCGGCTACGACTTCTTCCTGAAGCACCTGACCCTGTCGAATATCGCCGCCAGCATGAGCGCGGAGCAGCGCGCGCTCTTCATGCCGAACATCGAACACGACACCTACGACGCCTGGTGGAAAGCGCGCGCCATCGCGCCGCACCTCAAAAACATCAAGGCGGCCGTGCTGACGGTGGGCGGCTGGTTCGATGCCGAAGATCCGCAGGGACCGTTCACGACCTACGGCGCCATCGAGAAGCAGAACCCGGGCATCGTCAACAGCCTGGTGATGGGGCCCTGGGTGCACGGCGGCTGGGCGCACGGGGAGGGCGCGCGGCTCGGGCACGTGTCCTTCGACGGCAAGACGGCCGAGTACTTCCGCAAGGAGCTGCAATTTCCCTTCTTCGAGCAGCACCTGAAGGGCGTGAAACCGGCTGCCGCGATTGCCGAAGTGACGGCCTTCGAGACCGGCAGCAATGTCTGGCGCCGCTATGCGGCCTGGCCGCCGGTGCAGGCCAAGCCGCGCACGCTCTACTTCGGCGCCGACGGCAAACTGGGCTGGACCCAGCCGGCCGCCGCGGGCGTCGCCTTCGACGAATACGTGGCCGATCCGAAAAAGCCGGTGCCCTTCATCGGCTACCCGTCCACCGGCATGCCGAAGGAGTACATGGTCTCCGACCAGCGCTTCGCCAGTACCCGTCCGGACGTGCTGGTGTACGAGAGCGAAGTACTGGAAGAGGACGTGACGATTGCCGGTCCGGTGACGCCGAAGCTGTTCGTGTCGACCACCGGCACCGACGCCGACTGGGTCGTGAAACTGATCGACGTGTATCCGGCCGCGTATCCGGCAACGCCATCGGAGCGCAAGGGTGGCGACGTCGGTGCGCCGGACGTGGAGATGGGCGGCTTCCAGCAGCTGGTGCGCGGCAATCCGCTGCGCGGCAAGTTCCGCAACAGCTTCGAGAAGCCGGAGCCGTTCACTCCGAACAAGGTCGAGGCGCTCAGCTTCGACATCGGCCAGGTAAACCACACCTTCCGCCGCGGCCACCGCATCATGGTGCAGGTGCAGAGCTCCTGGTTCCCGCTGATCGACCTGAATCCGCAGACCTTCACCCACATCCCGAAAGCGAAGCCGGAAGATTTCGTCAAGGCGACCCAGCGCGTGTACCGCGCGCCGGGCCAAGCCTCGGGCCTGCAGGTGATGGTGCTGCCGGCAGGAATGTAACGCTAGGCGTAGGGTGGGCGCCCCGTGCCCACCATGAGCATAGGTACCGTCGACGCATCGTTTGGTGGGCACGGGGCGCCCACCCTACAGCTGTCGTCAGGTGCGGGTCACGCGCCTGCCCAGGGCAACCCCGCCTTGCACCAGCCGCCCACCGTCTTGCGGTGGCCGTCCGCATCCTTGTCGCCCTCGAAACCCTCCAGGATGTCGAAAGCGTTCGCGTAGCCCAGTTCGGCCGCCACGCGCGCGCTGTGGCGCGAGCGCACGCCGGAGCGGCACAGGAAGAGCAGGACGTCGTCCTTGCGGGCCAGGCGTTCCAGTTGCTGGCCGAACTGCGGATTCGGCTGGCCGCCCGGGTAGCTCGCCCATTCGACGGCCAGGTGCTGGCCTTCCGGCACCACGACGCGGCCGACCCAGTCGCGCTCGGCGTTGGTGCGCACGTCGACCAGCTTCACGTTTGGGGCCGCCTGCAGCAGCGTGAAGGCCTCGCCTGGCGTGACGGCGCCGGCATAAGGCTGGCCCGGGGCACGTTCGCGCGCGGCGTCGAGTATTTCTTTGGTCGTTTGCATGATGTCCTTTCGTAAACGTTCGCACCGGGCATGCGCACCGCAGTGGAGCGCCCTTGCCGAAACGGTGCGCTCTGCATCAAAATGGTGCGCTTTGGAGTGCGCGCACCGTTTTGGTGCAATGGATGAGCAAAGCTGCACCATGGCCGGATGCCTGATTTTATGGTCAAACACTCGGCGCGCTAAAGAAGGATTATGCATTTGTTCATGCTGAAAAGTCCGATAAGCGGCTGGCATGGTTCCTGCATATGTTCCTGCAAGCATGTTGTAGAGGGCTGACCGGTCGACAAAGACCTCGCCCGTTCTGCAGCAACCGATTTCATTTAGGAGAAACGCATGGCAAAGACCGCCGCAGATGTGATGCAGATGGTGAAGGATAACGAAGTCAAGTTCGTGGATTTCCGCTTTGCGGATACCCGCGGTAAAGAGCAGCACGTCACCGTTCCTGTGTCGCACTTCGACCTCGACAAATTCGAGTCGGGCCACGCCTTCGACGGCTCCTCGATCGCCGGCTGGAAGGGTATCGAAGCATCGGACATGCTCCTGCTCCCGGACCCGAACACCGCGAACATCGACCCGTTCATGGAAGAAACGACCATGTTCATGCAGTGCGACGTGATCGAACCGTCGGACGGCAAGGGCTACGACCGCGACCCGCGCTCGATCGCCAAGCGCGCCGAGGCTTACCTGAAGTCGACCGGCCTGGGCGACACCGCCTACTTCGGCCCGGAACCTGAATTCTTCATCTTCGACTCGATCCGCTGGAAGATCGACATGTCGGGCTGCTTCGTGAAGATCGATTCGGACGAAGCCTCGTGGTCGACCGACGCGAAAACCGAAGGCGGCAACAGCGGCCACCGTCCGACCGTCAAGGGCGGCTACTTCCCGGTCCCTCCGGTCGACAGCTTCCAGGACATGCGCTCGGAAATGTGCCTGATCCTCGAATCGCTCGGCATCCCGGTCGAAGTGCACCACCACGAAGTGGCCGGCGCCGGCCAGAACGAAATCGGCACCAAGTTCTCGACCCTGGTCGAGCGCGCCGACTGGACCCAGAACCTGAAATACGTGGTCTGGAACGTCGCCCACAGCTACGGCAAGACCGCGACCTTCATGCCGAAGCCGATGAACGGCGACAACGGCTCGGGCATGCACGTGCACCAGTCGATCTGGAAGGACGGCAAGAACCTGTTCGCAGGCGACGGCTATGCCGGCCTGTCGGAAACGGCGCTGTTCTACATCGGCGGCATCATCAAGCACGCCAAGGCCCTGAACGCGATCACGAATCCTGGCACCAACTCGTACAAGCGCCTGGTGCCTGGCTACGAAGCGCCTGTGAAACTGGCCTACTCGGCCAAGAACCGTTCGGCCTCGATCCGTATCCCGCACGTGGCGAACCCGAAAGGCCGCCGCATCGAAGTGCGCTTCCCGGACCCGCTGGCCAACGTCTACCTGTGCTTCGCCGCGCTGCTGATGGCGGGCCTGGACGGCATCCAGAACAAGATCCACCCGGGCGAAGCCGCCTCGAAGGACCTGTACCACCTGCCGCCGGAAGAAGACAAGCTGATCCCGACCGTCTGCGCCTCGCTCGAAGAAGCCCTGGAAGCGCTGGACAAGGACCGCGAGTTCCTGACCCGCGGCGGCGTGTTCAGCGACAGCATGATCGACGCCTACCTCGAGCTCAAAATGCAGGAAGTCCAGCGCATGCGCATGACCCCGCACCCGGCCGAGTTCGACATGTACTACTCGTCGTAATTGCTTGACCATACCGTTGCGCTACGGCATCAAAAGCTGTAAGCGCAGGTAACAAACGCGGGGAGGGCCAGTGGCTTTCCCCGCGTTTTTATTTGGATGCGGTATATTCGGCCCAACGATGACCTAGGCACGCGTATGCCGTGCAGCTTTCTACCGATGCGAATGACAACCAGCATGACCCGCCTGGCACTGGCTGCCGGCGTGCTCTTCAGCGGTGCGGCCGCAGCCCAGACCACGGTCTACAAATGCGTCGACGCCCAGGGCCGCGTCGAGTTCACCGATACCGGCAAGAAGGGCTGCAAGGCGCTCGACCTGCCGGGCTATATTCCGGCGCCTCCCGCGCGCAGCGCTCCAGCGCCGGCCGCGAGCCGTCCGAACAATCCGGCGCCCGCCGCCGCAACGCCGAGCCCCGCCAACTTCCCGCGCGTGGACAGCTCGCAGCAGCGCGCGCGCGACGACGACCGCCGCGGCATCCTGAACGAGGAGCTGCGCGCCGAGGAGCAGAAGCTGGCGGACCTGCGCAAGGTCTTCAACAACGGCGAGCCCGAACGCCAGGGCAACGAGCGCAACTACGCCAAGTACCAGGAACGCGTGGCGCAGATGCGCGACGACATCAGCCGCACCGAGCGCAACATCGAGGCGCTGCGCCGCGAGATTTCGAATATCCGATGAACCTCCCCGACCGTCCTGCCGGCGAGGCCCGCTTCGCCGGCCTCGAACTGCTGGCCTCCAGCGTGCTGCTGATCGACGCCGCCGACCGCGTGCGCTACGCCAATCCGGCGGCCGAGAACATGCTCGACGCCTCCCTGAAATCGCTGTCGCGCCAAACGTTAAAATCGCTGTTCTCGAACGGCGAGGAACTGGCGGCCCTGTGCGAGCAGACCCGCGCCCACCAGTACGCCGACCTGCGGCAGGACCTGGCCCTGGATCGACCGGGTAGGGAGACCCTGCACGTGCACTCGATCGCCAGCAGCCTGGAAGGCGGCGAGGTGCTGATCGAACTGCGCGAGAACGTGCAGCAGCTGAAACTGGACCGCGAGGAGCGCTTCCTCGACCAGAGCCAGGCCAACAAGGAACTCATACGCAACCTGGCGCACGAGATCAAGAACCCGCTGGGCGGCATCCGCGGCGCGGCGCAGCTGCTCGAACTCGAACTGCCGCCGCTGCACGTGAGCCAGCTGAAGGAATACACGCAGGTGATCATCAAGGAAGCCGACCGCCTGCAAACCCTGGTCGACCGCCTGCTGGCGCCGCACCGTAAACCCCACATCGTCGGCGACGTCAACATCCACGAAGTGTGCGAGCGCGTGCGTTCGCTGGTGCTGGCCGAATTCCCGAATGGCCTGACGATCCGGCGCGACTACGACGCCTCGATCCCCGAATTCAGGGGCGACAAGGAACAGCTGATCCAGGCCGTCCTGAACATCGTCCACAACGCCGCGCAGGCCTTGGCAAGCCGCATCGCGGCGGGCGACGCCGAGATCGTTTTGCGCACCCGCGTGGCGCGGCAAGTCACGCTGGCCAAGGTCCGCTACGGGCTGGCATTAGACTTGCATATCATCGACAATGGACCGGGCATCGCACCGGAGATCCGCGACCGTATCTTCTACCCGCTGGTGTCGGGCAGGGATGGCGGCAGCGGCCTGGGGCTGACGCTGGCGCAAACCTTCGTGCAGCAGCACCTGGGCATGATCGAGTGCGAAAGCCGGCCTGGACTGACGGATTTCCGGATCCTGCTGCCGCTGCCATGAGTGGCCGTGGCAGGCCGCCGCGGTCATTGATGACACCATATTGCGGAAAGCCACGAACTACATGAAACCAATCTGGATTGTCGACGACGACGCATCGATCCGCTGGGTGCTGGAAAAAGCCCTGGCGCGCGAGAACCTGGAGACGCGCAGCTTTTCCAACGCGCGCGATGCGCTGAGCGCATTCGAAACGGACACGCCGCAGGTGCTGGTATCGGACATCCGCATGCCCGGCGAATCGGGCATCGACCTGCTGCAGGCCGTCAAAGCGAAGCACCCCGGCCTGCCGGTCATCATCATCACCGCCTTTTCCGACCTCGATTCGGCCGTCGCCTCCTTCCAGGGCGGCGCCTTCGACTATCTCGCCAAACCCTTCGACATCGACAAGGCCGTCGCCCTGATCCGGCGCGCATTGGAGGAGAGCCTGCGCGAAGCCAGCGTCGAAGCGGCGCCCGCCGAGACGCCCGAAATCCTCGGCCTGGCGCCGGCGATGCAGGAAGTGTTCCGCGCGATCGGCCGCCTGTCGCAATCGAATGTGACGGTGCTGATCACGGGCGAATCGGGCACCGGCAAGGAACTCGTCGCGCGCGCCCTGCATAAACACAGCCCGCGTGCGCAGCAGCCCTTCATCGCGCTGAACACGGCGGCCATCCCGAAGGACCTGCTCGAATCGGAACTGTTCGGCCACGAGCGCGGCGCCTTCACCGGCGCGCAGGCGATGCGGCGCGGCCGCTTCGAGCAGGCCGAGGACGGCACGCTGTTCCTCGACGAGATCGGCGACATGCCTTTCGATCTGCAGACCCGTCTGCTGCGCGTGCTCTCCGATGGCCACTTCTACCGCGTCGGCGGCCACCAGCCGGTCAAGGCCAACGTGCGCGTGATCGCCGCGACCCACCAGAACCTGGAACAGCGCGTGCGCGACGGCCTGTTCCGCGAAGACTTGTATCACCGCCTGAACGTGATCCGCCTCAGGCTGCCGAGCCTGCGCGAGCGCAGCGAAGACATCCCGCTCTTGGCGCGCCACTTTTTGGTGCAGAGCGCACACCAATTGGGCGTCGAACCGAAGCGCATGAGCGACAGCGCGATGCGCTTCCTCAGCAGTCTGGAATTGCCGGGCAACGTGCGCCAGCTGGAAAACCTGTGTAACTGGATCACGGTGATGGCGCCGGGCCAGACGGTCGAGATCAAGGACCTGCCGCGCGACCTGACCCAGGCGCCGCCGGCGGGTACGCCGTCCTTCGTGGCGGCACCGCTCGATGGCGGAGCACAGGTCCCGCCCATGCTGACCACCCCGCCGACGCCGGACGGCTGGATCGGGCTCCTCGAGCTGCAGGCGGCCAGCATGCTCAGTGCCGGCCAGTTCGAGGTGATGGACACGCTGGGCAAGCAGTTCGAGTCGGCGCTGATCAAGACGGCGCTGAAGCACACGCACGGGCGCAAGAACGATGCGGCCATGCGCCTGGGGATCGGGCGGAACACGATCACGCGCAAGATCGTGGAGCTCGGCATCGACGGTGCGCGCGAGGAGTAGGGTGGGCACTCCGTGCCCACGCGGTACTGCGGTTGCGTCGCCACGGATCATGCAATGAAACGGCGTGGGCACAGAGTGCCCACCCTACGAGCAGCGAATGCGTGAACGTCCGCCCATCGGCGCCACGCACGGGATGGTGTAAGCTCTTGCATCGCTGTCCCATCCATACCGCCCCATGCTGATCAACTGCGTCGCCTACCAGGAAGGCAAGAAACTATCCGATATCCCGGTCGAGGATATCAGCGAGTACCTGAAACAACCCGGCTGCTTCGTCTGGGTCGCGCTGCGCGATCCGGATCCGCGCGAACTGGCGACCATGCAGGAGGAGTTCGGCCTGCACGAACTGGCCGTGGAAGACGCCTCGCGCGGCCACCAGCGTCCGAAGCTGGAAGAGTATGGCGATTCCGTGTTCACCGTCGTCCACACGGTGAACCTGAACGGCGACGAACTGTGCGCCGGCGAGGTCGCGATTTTCGCCGGTCCCAATTACGTACTGTCGGTGCGGCGCGATTCGGCCCAGGGTTTTCTCGGCGTGCGCGCGCGTGCCGAACGCGAGCCGCGCCTGCTGAAGATGGGTTCCGGTTTCGTGCTGTATGCGCTAATGGATGCCGTCGTCGACCGCTATTTCCCCGTCGTCGACAAGCTCGAATCCGACCTCGAATCGATCGAGGACCGCATCTTCGGCGGCAAGGGCGCGCAGCGCGACAACATCGAGCGCCTGTACGACCTGAAGAGGAATACCCTGGTCCTGCGCCATGCGGTGATCCCGCTGATGGACGCCGTCGACCGCCTGCACGGTGGACGGGTGCCCGACCTGGCGGCGCAAACCCAGGATTACTTCCGCGACGTCCACGACCACCTGCTGCGCATCGCGGGGCGCCTGGACAGCATCCGCGACACCATCGCCACGGCGATCCAGGTGACGCTGTCGATGGTGACGATCGAGGAAAACGACATCAACAAGAAGCTCGCCGCCTACGCCGCGATCTTTGCCGTGTTCACCGCCTTTGCCGGCGTCTGGGGCATGAATTTCGAATTCATGCCCGAGCTGAAGTGGAAGTATGGATATCCGACGGCGGTCTGCATCATGTTCGCCGTCTGCGGATACCTCTACTACCGTTTCAAGAAGTCGGGCTGGCTCTAGTTTTTTCCTGCAGTGGCCGCGCTGCCAGCGGTGGCGACCACGATCATGCCGATCGCCAGCCACTGCGTCGTCGTCAGCACTTCGCCCAGCACGAAGAAGCCGGCCAGTGCGCCCACGGCTGGCCCTGCGCTGACCAGGATGCCGAACACGCGGCGCGGCAGGCGCGACAAGGCCATCATCTCCAGCGAGTAGGGCAGGATCGAGGATAGCAGGGCGACCATCAGGCCGCCGAGCAGCACCTGCGGCGCGAACAGGGCGCTTCCGGCCTGGGCCAGGCCGACCGGCACCGTGCACAGCGCGGCTACCAGCATGCCCCAGGCGACCACATGGCCGCCCTTTAAAGTCGAAACGCGCTTGCCGAAGACGATGTACATGGCCCAGCAGAAGCCGGCTCCGGCCGCGGCGGCGACGCCGATCGGATCGAGGGCGGCCGCGCCCGCGGTGGTCGGCGCCAGCAGCCACAGGCCGAAGGCGGCGCAGCCGACCCATAGAAAATCGCGCAGGTGGCGCGAGGACAGCACGACCACCGCCAGCGGCCCGATGACCTCGATGGCGATCACCACCCCGATCGGGATGCGCGCAAATGCGGCATACACCAGCAGGTTCATCATGCCCAGCATGACGCCGTAGATGACGACGTTGATCGCATCGGGCCGCGCCAGCGGCGCGCGCCACGGCCGCCAGAAGGCCATCAGGAGGATGCTCGCCAGGCCGACGCGCGTCGCCGTGATCCCGGCCGGACCGACCAGCGGGAACAGGCCCTTGGCATAGGCCGCGCCCACGTTCACGGAAATCAGCGAACCAACGATCGCCAGGAAGGGCGCGAAGCTGCGGGCGGGCGCGGCCTGCAAGATCAGTCCTGCAGTGCCGGCACCGGCACGCCCATCGCCATGGCCACGGCTTCGGCGACGCGGATGCCGTCCACCGCCGCCGACATGATGCCGCCGGCGTAGCCCGCGCCTTCGCCGGCCGGGAACAGGCCGCGCGTGTTCAGGCTTTGCAGGTCGTCGTCGCGGCGCTTGATGCGGATCGGCGAAGAGGTGCGGGTCTCGACGCCGGTCAGCACCGCGTCTTCCTTATAGTAGCCCTTGATCTGCTTGTCGAAGGCGACGAAGGCTTCGCGCAGCGCCGTGATCGCATACTCCGGCAGCGACGGCGCCAGGTCGGTCAGGTGCACGGCCGGCTTGAACGAAGGGATCACGGAGCCGAATTCTTTCGAGGGCACGCCGCGCACGAAGTCGCCCATCAGCTGGCCCGGCGCATCATAAGTACTGCCGCCCAGCAGGAACGCGCGCGATTCCAGCTCGCGCTGGAAGGCGATGCCGGCCAGCGGGTGCCCCGGATAGTCTTCCGGCGTAATGCCGACCACGATGGCGCTGTTGGCGTTACGTTCGTTACGCGAATACTGGCTCATGCCGTTGGTGACGACGCGGCCTTCTTCCGACGACGCCGCCACTACGGTGCCGCCCGGGCACATGCAGAAGCTGTACACCGAGCGGCCGTTGGAGGCGTGGTGCACGATCTTGTAGTCGGCCGCGCCCAGGATCTTGTTGCCGGCGTTCGGACCGAAGCGGCAGACGTCGATCAGCGATTGCGGGTGCTCGACGCGGAAACCGATCGAGAACGGTTTCGCCTCCACATACACGCCGCGGTCGTACAGCATCTGGAAGGTGTCGCGCGCGCTGTGGCCGACGGCCATCACCAGGTGGTTGGTGGCGATCTCCTCGCCGCTGGCCAGCACCACGCCGCGCACCTGGCGCACGCCATTCGTCTCGCTGATGCGGATGTCGTCCACGCGGGTTTCGAAACGGATCTCGCCGCCCAGCGACAGGATCTCGGCGCGCATCTGCTCGACCATCTTGACGAGGCGGAAGGTGCCGATGTGCGGCTTGCTGACATACATGATCTCTTCGGGTGCGCCGGATTTCACGAACTCGGTCAGCACCTTGCGGCCGTAATGCTTCGGGTCCTTGATCTGGCTGTACAGCTTGCCGTCCGAGAAGGTGCCGGCGCCGCCTTCGCCGAACTGCACGTTCGACTCGGTATTCAGCTTGCGCTTGCGCCAGAAGCCGAAGGTGTCGACGGTGCGCTCGCGCACCACCTTGCCGCGTTCGAGCACCAGCGGGTTCAGGCCCATCTGCGCCAGGATCAGCGCCACGAACAGGCCGCAGGGACCGGTGCCGACCACAACCGGGCGCGGCGTACCGGCGGGCGGACGCGGCGCGTCGACGAACTTGTAGCCGGTGTCGGGGGAAGGTACCACGTACTGGTCGCCCTTCAGGCGCGCCAGCACGGCCGCTTCGTTTTTTACTTCGACGTCGATCGCGTAGATCAGGACGATCGCCGCCTTCTTGCGCGCATCGTAGCTGCGCTTGTAGACATTGAAGTCGATCAGGTCGGCGGCGCCGACGCCCAGGCGCGCGAGGATGGCGTCGCGCAGCGCGTGGTCGGGATGGTCGAGGGGGAGTTTGAGTTCGTTAATGCGCAGCATCGGATGTCGGTTTGCTTGGAGCTGGTCGGTTCAACCTGCCATTGTACCTTGCTGCGCGCGTACTGGGCGGATCGTATGATGGACGATTCCTCCAACAAATCAAACGAAATGGTGTAAATATTGCTTAAAAAGCGATTTTCTTGAAATTAAATCGTTTAATCTTTCATTAGTAAAAAATTATTTCGTGATGACTGTTATTTTGACATGGATGGTTGTCAGAAAATGCGCTGCAGTGCCGATGGATTGCATCCATGCTCATTGGCGGCAGCGTCGCAGGCCTGAAAACGGGTGAGATAGACGAGGCGTTGTATCGCACCAACAAATTTTTGTATCTCCACGAAAATATTTACGAAGCTTTCATGCGCGAAATGCGTGCGAGTCCAAGAAATCCGACGACATTTATTGGTGCACCGCAATGTAATGCGTAAATATTGAGTTCGCGTCTGCTGAGGCAATTTTGTGAGGGTTTTAGCCGAAATTGTGCTGTTAGCACGGCTATTTATCTGCACATTGCTGCGCAGCCCAAATTGTGTATGCATGCTTGCACCGGTTTGGTGCATGTTTTCCGCATTTTCTTATGCGTAAAGCTCGAATGCGGGCAATTGACAGCCGAAGAATATGTATGTTTCTATTAATACATATTCGTGTTGCAACGGAGGCTTATTATCCGTGGCTGTGAATAGAGGGAAGAACGTACTGTAACAAGCCGTTTTGGTGATCAAAAACTGTTGTAGACGGCTGGTCGACAGAACAGTCCGATACAAATAATAGGGAATCACATGCTCAAGAAAACCGTATTAGTACACGCACTCGCGATCGCCTTTGGCGGCGCAGCGCTGACCGTCGGGACGATGCAAACCGCAATGGCCCAGTCCAATGCGGCCGGTACCATTTTCGGTACCGTTGACTCGCCGGCGGGCGCGACGATCAACATGATCAATACCGAGACCGGTACGCGCCGTTCGATCACGCCAGACGCAAGCGGCCGCTATACCGCTACGTCGATGGCGCCAGGCCACTACCGTGTGGAACTGCTCCGTAACGGCGCTGTTGCCAACACGACCGAAGTCGACGTCATCGTCGGCCAGGGTGTGGACGCATCGTTCGCTTCGGCTGCCGTCGCCTCCAACGTCCAGTCGGTGCGCGTGACCGGCCGCCGTACCCGTATCGACGTGTCGAACACCAACAACGGTGCAGTCTTCACCGCCAAGGAACTGGCCCGCCTGCCGACCACCCAGAACGTCGAAGCGATCATCCAGCTGGCACCGAACACCACCCGTGCCGACTCGCGTTACTCGGCCGGCGCCTCCTTCGGCGGCGGCGGTGCTTCGGAAAACTCGTACTACATCAACGGCTTCCCGGTCACCAACCCAGTCACCCAGCTCGGCGCATCGGAACTGCCGTTCGGCGCGATTGCCCAGGCTCAGGTCCTGACCGGCGGCTTCGGCGCCGAGTTCGGCCGTTCGGTCGGCGGTGTGGTCAACATCACCACCAAGTCCGGTACCAACACCTGGGAAGCAGGCGCGAGCGCCTACATCACCCCGAAGTCGCTGCGCGCCAGCCCGAAGGATATTTACTATCCAAACACCGGTTCGCCGCTCAATACCACGACCGACGGTACCCTGTACGTCCAGCGTAACAACCTCGAGCGCGAAGAGAAAATGTACGGCGCCTACGTCGGCGGCCCGCTGATCAAGGATCGTCTGTTCATGTTCGCCGCCATCGAGCGCCGAACCGACGATCTCGACCGTGTCATCGGTATCCGCACCTCGAGCGCACTGGCATCGACCGGCTTCGAAAGCACCCAGGACAAGACCGACCGCTACCTGGTCAAGCTGGACGCGAACATTACCGACAACCACCGCCTGGAAGCCACCTTCATCGGTGACGAGGGCAAGGAAGACCGCCAGCTGTACGGCTACACCTATCCGACCAGTGGCGTGACCGGCGGCACCATCGGCGCCCAGACCGCTTCGCAACACTACAAGAACAGCGAAGACTTCGGTCCTGGCGTCGGCGGTAATGTCCAGATCCTGCGCTATACCGGCACCCTGACCGACAACCTGACCGTGACCGCTCTGGTCGGCCAGATGAAGACGCCGGCGTCGGCGTCGTACGATGCAGTCGGCAATGTTCCTGCTGATATCTTCCAGATCAGCGCACCGAGCAATGCACGCGCTCCTGGCCTGAACTACTTCAGCCCGCAAGTGCTGTCCGGCGCCGTCTCCAGCGGCAGCTCGGAAAGCAAGGTCAAGTCGCGCCGCTTCGACGTCGAATACAAGCTGGGCGACCACTTCCTGCGCGCCGGTATCGACAGCAACAAGCTCGATTCGGAAGCCATCGGCCAGGTGTACGGCGGCGGCGGTATCTGGGTCTATGCGAAAACCGCAAACCCGAATACGCCACTGGCCTTTGGTCCGACCCGCGCTTCGACCGCCAGCGGTGGCGGCCTGGGTACCCAGGGCTACTATGTCTCGCGTCGTATCTTCGACTCGCTGACCAGTGCCGGCTCCGAGCAGGAAGCCCAGTACATCGAAGACCGCTGGCAAGTCAACAAGGATGTGCTGGTGACCCTTGGCCTGCGTAACGAGAGCTTCAAGAACATCAACGGCGACGGCGAAACCTTCCTCGAAGCTAAGGACCTGATCTCGCCGCGCGCAGCGGCAAGCTGGGACGTCTTCGGCGATGCTTCGCTGAAGGTCTACGGTTCGGCAGGCCGCTATGCGCTGCAGATCCCGACCCACCTGGCAGTGCGCGGCGCCAGCCGTTCGACCTTCACCCGCCAGGCCTTCACCTACACCGGCACCGACCAGTACGGCCAGCCGACCGGCCTAAACCCGATCTCGGGCGTCTACTCGACCAACAACGAGCTGGGCCAGGCGAAGGATGCTCGTACTGTCAGCGCCCGTAACATCGAAGCGACCTACCAGGATGAACTGACCCTGGGCTTCGAGCGCGCCCTGACTCCAGACCTGAACGTCGGTGCCCGCATCACCTACCGTACGCTGAAGGCGACCATCGACGACCTGTGCGATCCGCGTCCGTTCGAAGCCTACGCCGAGCGTAACAACATCAACACCGACAACTGGGGTGGTTTCGGTTGCGCATCCTTCAATCCAGGCGAAGCTTCGACCTTCCTGGTCGACTACGCAGGCACGGGCAACAACCTGACCGAAGTCAACCTGAGCAAGGCAGACCTCGGCTTCGACGATCCGAAGCGTACCTATACGGCAGTCGACCTGTTCGCCGAGCACCCATACCGTAATGGCTGGTATGGCCGCGTGAACTACACCTGGTCGAAGAGCCGTGGTAACACCGAAGGCCAGACCAAGTCGGACAATGCACAGACCGACGTCGCAGCGACCTCGACCTGGGATAACCCTGAGCTGATGGTCAACGCCTATGGCCTGCTGCCTAACCACCGCGAGCACCAGATCAAGGCCTTCGGCTACTATGATCTGACTCCGGAAGTCACGCTGGGTGGTAATTTCTTGGCTGCATCGGGCCGTCCGAAGAACTGCTTCGGCTGGGATCCGAACGTACCGCCAGAAGCTGACTACGGTTCGGTGTTCTTCTACTGCAACGGTGGTCCGGCTCCACGCGGCACCAGCGGCAAGCTGCCATGGGACGTGCGCCTCGACCTGAGCGTGGCCTACCGTCCAGCAATGGTGAAGGGCCTGGCTGTAAAGCTGGATGTCTTCAACGTCGCCAACAAGCAGACCGTGCAGACGATCGACGAGACCTACAACGTGGGTAGCACGACTGACGTCAGCCCGACCTACGGCCGCGTGATCAGCTACACCGCACCACGTAGCGTCCGTCTGGGCGTCGAGTACAACCACCGCTTCTGATGAGCTAAGGGCGGCCACCGCAAGGTGGCTGTTCAAGCCCCTAAGTTGCAATGAACCGCAGGCTTCGGCCTGCGGTTTTTTTTCGTCCGTCGCAAAGTTTCTAGTTTCTTGTTAATTCATTGCTGGAAAGAGTGCAGCGAAAGCGCATCCGTGACAGTCGACTTCCCTCACATTCATTTCCAGAATAAAATAAATAAAAATGTAGTAAATATAGTCAAACTACATATTGTGCCGATGCTTTAAGAGCGCGGAATAAATACAGGGAAACATATTTCCCCATCGCATAATTAACAATCAGCGTATTTATTCATAAAAATAATCTATAAAACCTACTTTTTGAGTCAGGGTGTTCTACAGAACCTGTACTTACAAGAAAAATACTGTTGCATTCCTGCACATGTGTGTCTGTTGCCGTTGACACATACAGATGCCACGTGTTTATATTTGTAAGTTAAGTAACACTTGCCGTGCTACTTGACCTCGCAGGCATCGTGCCGAGGAGAGTGGCTGGAGCTGCTTGGGGGGCTCCGTGCCACGGCACGACTGTCATAGGTTCAAAATCAAATAGGAACAAAGTATGTTGAGAAACACAGTTTTGGTTCGCGCGTTGCAGGTTGCGTTCGCAACCGGTGCTATTACCGTAGCCGCAATGCCGACCGCCATGGCGCAATCCAACGCCGCAGGTTCGGTCTATGGCACCGTTGCCGCCGGTAGCGGCGACACGGTCGTCCTGAAGAACAACGACACCAACCAGACCCGTACGGGCACCCTGGACGCAAATGGCTCGTTCCGCGTGACCAACCTGCCGGTTGGTACCTACACCGCAACGCTGATGAAGGGTGGCGCTGCTGTCGGTACGACCCAGCTCGACGTCGTCGCCGGCCAGGGCGCGGAAGCCCAGTTCGCACCTGCCGCCGCAGTCGCCGCCAACGGCGCAGGCGTGCAGTCGGTCCGCGTGACCGGCCGCCGCAGCCGCATCGACGTGTCGAACACCACCAACAGCGCCGTGTTCACCGCAAAGGAACTGGCCAAGCTGCCGGTCCAGCAAAACCTGACCTCGATCGTGCTGCTCGCGCCGAACACCACCAAGGGTGACTCGGCCTTCGGCAACACGACCTCGATCGGCGGCGGCGGTGCTTCCGAAAACTCGTTCTACCTGAACGGTTTCCCGATCACCAACCCGCTGAGCCAGCTCGGCGGCATGGAACTGCCGTTCGGCGCGATCCAGCAGGCATCGGTCCTGACCGGCGGCTTCGGCGCCGAATTCGGCCGTTCGATCGGCGGCGTGCTGAACGTCACCTCGAAGAGCGGCACCAACAAGTGGGAAGCCGGCGCGACCTACAGCATCACCCCGGACAGCCTGCGCGCCTCGCAGAAGAACATCTATTACCCGAACACCGGCGACGCGAACAACGTCAGCACCGACGGCAAGCTCGACCTGCGTCGCGACAACCGCGAGCTGAGCAGCCGCCAGTACGGCGTCTACGTCGGCGGCCCGATCGTCCAGGACAAGCTGTTCATGTTCGTCGCGGCCGACCGCACCACGACCGACGACGGCTACGTCGCTTCGACCACCCAGACCAACGCGACCACCATCGGCCAGCAGGGCTGGAACCAGAACCGCTCGGGCGAAAACCGCTGGCTGGCGAAGATCGACTGGAACATCACCGACGAACACCGCCTGGAATTCACCAGCGCCGGCGACGATTTCAAGACGACCTACGAAAAGTATGGCTACGCGCTGAATCCGAACAATCCGAACGCGCGTGCAACGCTGGACGGCAACCGCACCAACAACCTGTACACGTCGGCAACGGCGCACAACCTCGGCCCAACCGATCCGGCCTACCCGGGCACCCCAGGCGCCAAGCTGAACAGCCTGCGCTACATCGGCAACGTCACCGAAGACCTGACGGTCACGGCGCTCTACGGCATCATGAAGACCGAGCGCGGCACCGTCTACAACCTCGCCGGCGCGAACACCGTCAGCGGCGTCCTGCCACCGACCATCGGTACCACGGCAGCCGTGAACCAGTGGCCGGCGCTCAATTCGGGCCTCTACCGCAACTACAACGTCTTCCCTGGCTCGCGCAGCAACCCGGGTGACGACGAAGTCAAGGCCGGCCGCCTGGACCTGGAATACAAGCTGGGCAAGCACACGCTGCGCGCCGGTATCGACCAGAGCAAACTGGAAAGCAGCACCGCCGGTTACGCAACCAGCGGCGGCAGCCAGTGGACCTACCGCTACGTGGGTGCGGGCAATGCGAACGTCTCGTCCCCGATGTCGAACGGCCGTACCGCCATCGTTTCCAACTTCGGCGGCTCGGGCGTCGACGGTTACTACGCTCGCCAGATCATCTTCAGCTCGGTCACCGCCGCTTCGTCGAAGCAGTCGGCCCAGTACATCGAAGACCGCTACCAGGCAACCAAGGACCTGCTGATCGTTGCCGGCCTGCGTAACGATTCGTACAGCAACAGCAACGGCGATGGCGAAAAATTCATCGACATGAAGCGCCAGATCGCGCCGCGTCTGAGCGCATCGTGGGACGTGAACGGCGACAACTCGTTCAAGGTCTACGGTAGCCTCGGCCGTTACTACCTGCAGCTGCCGACCCAGGTCGCAGCACGTGCGGCATCGCGCTCGACCTACACCACCCAGGACGTGACCTATACCGGCATCGATCCAACCACGGGCGTGCCGACCGGCATCAATCCGATCAACGTGCCGAGCTCGAACAACGGCGAATACGGCCAGAAGAAGGACATCCGCGCGATCGTCACGCAGGACCTGAAGCCGAACTACCAGGACGAGTTCACCCTGGGCTTCGAGCGTTCGTACACGCCTGACGTCAACTTCGGTGCGCGCTTCACCTACCGCAAGCTCGGCGCCGGTATCGACGATACCTGCGACTGGCGCCTGCTGTACGACTTTGCCTTGAAGAACGGCATCGACGTCCAGAACACGAACGCTCTCGGCTGCCAGATCTACAATCCTGGCCGTCCGCTGACGGTGTGGGTTGACGGCAATGACGCGGCGGGCAACCCTGTCGTCACCGGCAAGGGCCAGTACGCGACCTTCTCGCCTGAGCAAGTCGGCCAGCCGAAAGCCAAGCGCGATTACGCAGCCCTGGACATGTTCCTGGAGCACCCACTGCGTAACGGCTGGTACGGCCGCGTGAACTACACGCTGTCGCGCAGCAAGGGCAACATGGAAGGCCAGACCCGTTCGGATACCGGCCAGACCGACGTCGGCACCTCGGCGGCATGGGACTTCCCGGAGTTCTCGGTGGGCGCCAACGGCCTGCTGCCGAACGACCGCAAGCATGCCCTGAAAGCCTTCGGCTTCTACCAGGTCACGCCTGAGCTGACCGTCGGCGGCAACGTGCTGATCCAGTCGGGCCGTCCACGCCTGTGCTACGGTACCAACAACATTGTCGACGCGGGTGAAGATCCATCGTGGGCACTGGGTTACGAGTACGGCGGTCCTGGCTACGCCTACGAGTACTACTACTGCGGCGGCAAGAACAGCCCACGCGGCTCGCAAGGCCGTCTGCCTTGGGAAAAGCGCCTGGACCTGAGCGCCACCTACGCACCAGCCCTGGTCAAGGGCCTGGCCGTGAAGGTCGACGTGTTCAACGCCCTGAACTCGCAGCGTTCGCTGGCCGAAGAGTCGCAATACGACGAAGGCGACGAGACCATCATCTCGCCGTACTACCGCGAAGTGCGTTACTACCAGGCTCCACGCTCGGTTCGCCTGACCGTCGAGTACAACCACAAGTTCTAAGCATCAGGGCTGCCGGCGCTTGCCGCCGGCAGTTCCGACGCATTGCACTTGGAAAAAAACCGCAGCCTCGGCTGCGGTTTTTTTACGTCCTTCGATACCTCATCGGCGGGTCACTGGCCCCACAGCGCATTCAATGCAGCCACCACCGCCAGCCCGGCCGTTTCCGTGCGCAGCACGCGCGGCCCGATCGACAGGGCAATCGCGCCGGCGGCGACGGCCGCATCCTCTTCCTCCGCACTGAAGCCGCCCTCGGGCCCGATCATGATGCGCACGTCTTGCGGTCCCGCTGCGCGCGCCCAGCCCGACAGCGACTGCTGCGCGCGCGGCGACAGCAGGATGGTCGGTTGCGCCGCGCCCGCGGACGCGGCCAGCCAGGCATCGACGCCGGCCAGCGGCGCCAGTCCGGCCAGGCGGTTGCGGCCGCATTGCTCGGAGGCCGCGACGATCACGCCCTGCCAGTGCGCGTGCCGCTTGTCGAGGCGATCGCCCGCCAGGCGCACCACGCTGCGGCGTGCGGCCAGCGGCTGGATCGCGGCCACGCCCAGCTCGACCGCCTTTTCGATGATCCAGTCCATCTTGCTCCCCTCGGGCAAGCCCTGCGCCAGCGTGAGCGCGTACGGCAGCTCGGCCTCGACCGCTTCATGCGCTTCGACCGCGGCGCTCGCGCGTTTCTTGCCGGCCTCGAGCAGGCTGGCCCGGTACTGCCCGCCGCGCCCGTCGAACAGGGTCAATGCTTCGCCCGGCTGCATGCGCACCACGTGCAGATGGTGGGCGACCGCTTCCGGCAAGTCGGCGACGGTGCCTGCGGCGAGGGGTTGAGGGCAGTAGAAACGTGGCATGAGCAGCTGCGAAGGAGAAAGGGAAGGGCGCATTGTAATAGGCACCGATCATTACCGCATGCAAGATCAGAGTCGCTGCATCATTGCAACTGTTGTATTTACGAAACTCTACCCTTAACGTATTGACACACGTCAATACAAAATGGTCATATCTTTCTAGCAGTATTTACGTCATGGCATATGGCTTGATTGCTTGCTGAGGGGAGCGTCCCGGGACCGCGATCCGGACCGGCACTGTTCGGTTGTTCATACGAGGAAGATCACAATAATGACTAAAGAGAAGATTTTGTCGCGGTCTGTACGCCTGATGTTTTCCGGTGCCGTGCTGGCCGGCCTGAGTGCCGGCGCCTGGGCGCAGGAGCAGAAACCCGCCGTCGTCGAAGTGACGGGTACGCGCATGACGGCGCCCGGCTTCAATTCGAGCAGCCCGATCGGGTCCGTGAGCGCGGAAGAGATTCGCTCGACCCAGCCGGTCGCCGTGGAAGAGTTCTTCAAGGCCCTGCCGGCCGCGGTTCCCGCAGTCGGTCCGGCCACCAACAACGGCACCGGCGGCGCCGCGACGATCGACCTGCGCGGCCTCGGTACCAACCGTACCCTCGTACTGGTCAATGGCCGCCGCCTCGTTCCCTACAGCCTCGGCGGCACGGTCGATACCAACTCGATCCCGATGGCCCTGCTCAGCCGCGTCGACATCCTGACCGGCGGCGCCTCGGTCGTGTACGGCGCTGACGCCGTCGCCGGCGTGGCCAACTTCAACCTGCGCCGCAACTTCACCGGCGTCGACGTCACCACCTCCTACGGCATGACCGGCGACCAGCACGACGCCAAGCGCCGCCGCACCGACGTCACCATGGGCGCTAACCTGGACGGCGGCCGCGGCAATGTCGTGCTGAGCATCGGCAAGACCAAGTCCGATCCGCTGACCCAGGGCGAGCGCGACTACGGCGTCACCAGCCTGAACTCGGTGACCGGCGCGCCGACCGGCTCGGGCACGACCGTACCGGCCGCTTTCTCGACCAGTGCCGGCACTGCGGGCAACGCCAACGTGCTGTCCGGCGCATGGCAAATCAATCCGGCCACCGGCACGCTGGTGCAGCCTGTCGCGCTCTACAACACCAATCCGCCGAACTATTATGTGACCGGTCTCGACCGCACCCAGGCGACCGCGCTCGGCAACTACAAGATCAACGAGTACGCCGAAGCCTATACCGAGGTGTTCGTCACCAACAGCAAGGTCGCTTCGGCGCTGGCCTCGACCGGCACCTTCGGCAACACCTTCAACGTGCCGATCGGTAACCCCTACATCCCGCAGGCGGCGCGCGAGCAGATCTGCGCACGGCGCGGCATTCCGGCCGCCAACTGCGTCGCCGGCAACAACACCATCGTGCCGCTGCTGGTCAACCGCCGCTTCACCGAACTCGGCCCGCGCTACAACGACTTCGACAACAAGACGCTGCAGTACACGATCGGCCTGAAGGGCGAGATCGCCTACGACTGGACCTACGACGCCTACTGGACCCGCGGCACCGCAGACCAGACCCAGACGCGCCGCAACTGGGGCTCGCTGGCGAAAGTCGGCCAGGCCCTGAACGCGCTGAACACGACCACCTGCGTCAACAACACCAACGGCTGCGTGCCGCTGAACGTGTTCGGCGCCGAAGGTTCGATCACGCCGGCACAGGCTGCCTTCATCAACAACAGCGCGATCCTGAACCAGAGCGTCAAGCAGGACGTGGCCGCCATTGCGCTCTCGGGCAACCTGGGCGACACCATCCGCAGCCCGTTCGCGCAGGATCCGATCAGCATGTCGCTGCTGGCCGAAAACCGCAAAGTCACGGCCGGTACGCAATCGGACGCCGCTTCGCAGCTGCAGGGCGAAGTGCTGGGCACCGGTGCGCCGACGCCTGACCGCTCGGGCCGCTTCTCGCTGAAGGAATACGCGGTCGAGATGCTGGTGCCGGTCGTACGCGACCTGCCGTTTGTGAAGACCCTGAACGTCGAGCTGGGCTACCGCCAGACCGAATTCTCCACCGCCAGCGCCAAGAACGACTACGGCAGCTGGAAAGCAGGCGGAGAGTGGGCGCCGATCGAGAAGCTGCGCTTCCGCGCCATGGTCCAGAAAGCGACCCGCGCGCCGAACGTGAACGAGCTGTTCGCACCGGCCGTGACCGGCCTGTCGAACCTGGCCACCGATCCTTGCCAGGGCACGAACATCAACAAGGCCGACGCCGCCCGCGCCGGTACCCTGTCGAACCTGTGCGTGCAGACCGGCGTGCCGCTGAGCGAAGTCGGCGCACTGCCGGCGCCGTCCTCGGGCCAGATCAACAACCTGTCCGGCGGCAACCCGGCGCTGGGACCCGAGTCGGCCAAGACCAAGACCATCGGTTTCGTGATCGAGCCGCTGCCGCGCCTGAACCTGTCGCTCGACTACTACAAGATCGACATCACCGATGCCGTCTCGTCGCCGGCGACCACCGACATCCTGGAACGCTGCTACAGCGCGGGCCAGAATCCGGGCTTCACGCTCAACGAGTTCTGCGGCATGATCGGTCGTAACACGATCAACGGCACCTTCAACGGCAACGAGGCGCGCGGCGTCGCCACGCCGCTGTCGAACCTGGGCTCGCAAAGCACCAGCGGCGTCGACCTGAACATCTCGTACCGCCTGGCCGCCAGCCGCGTGGGCCTGGATTCGCGTTGGGGCAACTTCGACATCAGCCTCGGCGCCAACCAGGTCAACAGCTACACCTTCCAGGCGACGCCGACCGCGGTCGAGCGCGATTGCCTGGGCTACTACAGCGTGGCCTGCAACAACATCGTGTCGGCGCCGGTCTACAAGCGCAAGTTCAACCAGCGCACCAACTGGACCTTCGGCGCCTGGGCGGTCGGCTACAACTGGCGCTATGTCAGCGGCGTGATCGAGGAGCCGGGCGGCACCGTGTTCCTGCCGGCCTTCGCCAGCATCCCGTCGTACCACTACGTCGACCTGAACGCCAGCTGGAACGTCACCAAGAACGTGCGCCTGGTGGCCTCGGTGACCAACGCGGCCAACAAGAAGCCGCCGATCGTCGGCGGTTCGATCGGCGGTACCGGTCCGAACAGCGGCAACACCTTCCCGCAAAGCTACGACGCGGTGGGGCGTTACGTGACCCTGGGCGCTTCGGTCAAGTTCTGATCGCTGCCGGCCAGTAAGGAATGAAATGGCGGACTTCGGTCCGCCATTTTCTTTTTTTGCGCTGCACTAGTTGCTTGAACGCTTTTTAAATAGGCAGCACGGGCTCTGGTAGAATAGCGGGCTACGGCCTCCCGTAGCGCCGCCGCCTTCCAAATCCAGACTTACCAATCATGACATCTATGCAAACCACGACCCTGATGGCCAACGCAATCCGCGCGCTGGCAATGGACGCTGTCCAGAAAGCCAACTCCGGCCACCCAGGCATGCCAATGGGCATGGCGGAAATCGCCGTCGCCCTGTGGGACAAGCATTACCGCCACAACCCGGCCAACCCGCACTGGTCGAACCGCGACCGCTTCCTGCTCTCGAACGGCCACGGTTCGATGCTGCACTACGCGCTGCTGCACCTGGCCGGCTACGATGTGTCGATGGACGACATCCGCGACTTCCGCCAGCTGCACTCGAAGACCCCGGGCCACCCGGAAGTGGGCATCACGCCGGGCGTGGAAACGACCACCGGCCCGCTGGGCCAGGGCATCGCCAACGCGGTCGGCATGGCGCTGGCCGAGTGGCTGCTGTCGTACGAATTCAACCGTCCAGGCTTCGAAGTCGTGGACCACTACACCTATGCATTCCTGGGCGACGGCTGCCTGATGGAAGGCATCTCGCACGAAGTCGCCTCGCTGGCCGGCACCCTGCGCCTGAACAAGCTGATCTGGCTGTACGACGACAACGGCATCTCGATCGACGGCAAGGTCGAAGGCTGGTTCACCGACGACACCCAGAAACGCTTCGAGGCCTATGGCTGGAACGTGATCCCGAAGGTCGACGGCCACAACGTGACCGCCGTCTCGAACGCGATCGAGGCAGCCAAGAAGTCGGACCGTCCGACCCTGATCTGCTGCAAGACCATCATCGGCAAGGGCGCTCCGAACCTGGAAGGCGGCGACAAGGTCCACGGCGCCCCGCTGGGCGACAAGGAAATCGCGGCCGTGCGCCAGCACCTGGTGTGGGACCCGATCCCGTTCGACATTCCTGGCGAAATCTACCAGGCATGGGATGCGAAAGCACGCGGCGCCGAGCTGGAAAACGGCTGGAACGCGATGTTCGCCGAATACCGCGCCCAGCACCCTGAGCTGGCCGCCGAATTCGAGCGCCGCATGAAGGGCGAGCTGCCGGGTAACTTCGACGACGTGCTGAACGCCGCCATCGCCACCTGCATCGACAAGAAAGAAACCATTGCCACCCGCAAGGCTTCGCAGAACGCGATCCAGGCCCTGGCCCCGATCCTGCCGGAATTCCTGGGCGGCTCGGCCGACCTGACCGGCTCGAACCTGACGAACTGGAAAGAGATCGTCGCCGTGCGTTCGGGCATCCCGGGCAACCACATCAACTACGGCGTGCGCGAATTCGGCATGGCCGCGATCCAGAACGGCGTCGCCCTGCACGGCGGCTTCATCCCCTTCGGCGCGACCTTCCTGACCTTCTCGGACTACAGCCGCAATGCCCTGCGCATGGCCTCCCTGATGAAGATCCGTTCGCTGTTCGTGTTCACCCACGACTCGATCGGCCTCGGCGAAGACGGCCCGACCCACCAGTCGATCGAGCACGTCTCGTCGCTGCGCCTGATCCCGGGCCTGGACAACTGGCGTCCATGCGACACGGTCGAATCGCAAGTGGCCTGGGGCGCGGCAGTGCAGCGTCGTGATGGCCCGTCGACCCTGATCTTCTCGCGCCAGAACCTGCCGTTCATGGAGCGCGACGCCGCTGCCGTGGCCAACGTCGCCAAGGGCGGCTACGTGCTGCGCGACGCCGCTGACGCCAAGGTGATCCTGATCGCCACCGGTTCCGAAGTCGAACTGGCGATGAAGGCAGCCGATGCGCTGGCAGGCGAGGGCATTGCCGCCCGTGTCGTCTCGATGCCGTCGACCGACGTGTTCGAGCGCCAGGATGCAGCGTATAAAGCGAGCGTGCTGACCCGCGGCGTGCCGCGTGTCGCGATCGAAGCCGGCGTCACCGACTTCTGGTACAAGTACGTGGGCCTGGAAGGCGCCGTCGTCGGTATCGACACCTTCGGCGAATCGGCTCCGGCGCCGGTGCTGTTCAAGCACTTCGGCTTCACCGTCGAAAACGTCGTGGCCAAGGCCAAGGGCGTGATCGCTGCGTAATGTTTTTCACGGGCTGCCTGCGGGTGGCCCGTTTCGTATTCGAGGTCCGAAAAAAGTTTTTTTCTAATCAGGAGCTAAAGCAATGACGATCAAAGTTGCAATCAACGGTTATGGCCGCATCGGCCGCAACATCCTGCGTGCCTTCTACGAAGGCGGCAAAAAGCAAGACATCCAGATCGTGGCGATCAACGATCTCGGCAACGCCGAATCGAACGCCCACCTGACCCGCTACGACACTGCCCACGGCAAGTTCCCGGGCACCGTCACGGTCGAAGGCGACAACATGATCGTCAACGGCGACAAGATCCGCGTGTTCGCACAGCGTAACCCTGCCGAAATCCCATGGGGCGAGCTGGGCGTGGACGTCGTGCTGGAATGCACCGGCTTCTTCACCACCAAGGAAAAGGCTTCGGCCCACCTGAAGGGCGGCGCCAAGAAAGTCATCATCTCGGCACCGGGCGGCAAGGACGTCGATGCGACCATCGTCTACGGCGTCAACCAGGACGTGCTGAAGTCGAGCGACACCGTCATCTCGAATGCATCGTGCACCACCAACTGCCTGGCCCCGCTGGTCAAGCCGCTGCACGACGCCATCGGCCTGGAAACCGGCCTGATGACCACCGTGCACGCCTACACCAACGACCAGGTGCTGACCGACGTGATGCACGAAGACCTGCGCCGCGCCCGTTCGGCCACCCAGTCGATGATCCCGACCAAGACCGGCGCCGCCGCCGCGGTCGGCCTGGTGCTGCCTGAGCTGAACGGCAAGCTGGACGGCTTCGCGATCCGCGTCCCGACCATCAACGTCTCGATCGTCGACCTGTCCTTCATCGCCAAGCGCGACACCACCGTCGATGAAGTCAACCAGATCATGAAGTCGGCATCGGAAGGCGCCCTGAAGGGTATCCTGACCTACAACACCGATCCGCTGGTCTCGGTCGACTTCAACCACAACCCGGCATCGTCGAACTTCGACGCTACCCTGACGAAAGTCTCGGGCCGCCTGGTGAAGGTCTCGTCGTGGTACGACAACGAGTGGGGCTTCTCGAACCGCATGCTCGACACCACCGTCGCGCTGATGAACGCGAAGTAATCCCCTGATGCGCCCTGGGGCGCGGATGTAAAAAAACCGTTCGGGACATTGCCCCGAACGGTTTTTTTTTGCTGCGGTTGTGCTTCGTTACCGCGGCGCGATTACTGCTTGCCTGCCGGCGCGTCGCCGATGTGGCGGTCGATGAAGCTCATGACCGCTTCGCCGAACTTGATGTTGTTGCTTTCCTTGGCCCAGCCGTGGCCTTCGCCCGTCATGACCATCCACTCGACTTCGTTGCCCTTTTTACGCAGCAGGTCGCGCATGCGCTCGCCATGGACCAGGGGCACGCGCACGTCTTCGCTGCCGTAGGCCATCAGTACCGGCGCCTTGATCTTGCTGACGTTTTCCAGCGCCGATCGTTCCTTCATGTAGGCCAGGTCGGTCTTGGGATCGCCGTGCATCCGCACGCCGAGGTCGTCCATGAACGGCGAGTTGCTGGTATCCGAATAGGACACCGAGAACAGCAGGCTGATATCGGTCACGCCCACCCAGTTCACGCCGCACTTGTACAGGTCGGGGTCTTTCGCCATCCCGTACATGGTGGCATAGCCGCCGTAGCTGGCGCCGATGATGCAGACGCGCTTGGGATCGACGATGCCCTGCTTGACCAGCGCGGCCACGCCATCGGTGATGTCGTCCTGCATCGCCATGCCCCACTGTTTCCAGCCGGCCGTGTGGTGCTTCCAGCCGAAGCCGGTCGACATCCGGAACTGCGGCTGCAGCACCGCGTAGCCGCGCGAGGCCAGCATCTGCGTCATCGGATCGTAGCCCGGCTGGTCGCGCGCGTGCGGGCCGCCGTGGATGTAGGCCACCAGCGGCAGCGCCTTCGGAGCCCGGCCTTCCGGCAAGGTCAGGTAGGCCGGGATGTTGAGCCCGTCACGCGCCGCGTAGTTGATCACGGTCTGCGCCGACAACTTCTTGTTGTCGAACTGCGGCATCAGGCTGAACACCGGCTCCAGTAATTTTTTCGCGGTATCGAAGAAGTAGATCTGGCCGGGCTGGGTAGCGCTGTGCGCCACTGCCACCACGTGATCGCCGCGCCAGGAGAAGCTGACCTTCTGTCCGGGCAGGCTGGCGTCGAGCGTGGCCTGCATCCTGGCGTAGTCCTCGTCGAAATAATACAGCTCGTCGACCATGCTCCTGAAGCCGATGCCGACGATTTTCTTGCGCTGCTCGTCGTACAGCAGGAGGCCATCGATGTCGGCCTGCGGATGCTCGGCAATCAGTTCACCAGGCTTGTTGTTGGCAAAGTCCCACACGAACACCGCCGCCTTGTCGCGCCCGTTGAAACGGCCCGCCACCAGCATGGTCTTGTTGTCGAAATCGAAGCCGAGCGGATCCATTTCCTGACCTTCGTTGAGGTAGGCCGAATAGATCGGTTTCCAGGCCGACTTTTCGTCATCGCGGTAGTAGACGGTCTGGCGGATGCGCTTGTCCGCTTCGACGGTCATCGCCGTGCCGACGCGCACCACGTTGGCGTGGTCCAGCAGCCAGCCGTTGACCTTGCCCGGGTTGTCGAAGGTGAGCAGGGTACGGCGTCCGGTGGTGGTGTCCAGACGGAAGACGTCGCTGGCGCCGAGCGCGGCATCGCGGCCGCGCGCATTGTCGACCACGTACAGGTCGTTGCTGTCGCCGCCTGCGCGCTTGAGCACGCTGACCGGCTTGAACGGCACGTTGGCGTTGCGCGCTTCCTGCAGGCTGGCGCTCAGCTTGCGGAAGTTGCCGCCGTCGCGGTCGACGGCGTACAGGCCGCCGCCGCCGTCGTTCTTCTCCATCGTCTCGTCGCTGCCCTTGCTGATGCCGAATACCAGGCGCTTGTTGTTGACCCACATGGGCGAGCTGATGTTCCAGTCCGGGTCGGAGGCGACCACCTTGGGCTGGCGCGTATCGAGGTCGATCACGGCCAGCACGAAGCGGCCGTTACGCGGGGTCAGCACGGCCATGTTCTTGCCGTCCGGCGACAGGATCGGCTGTCCGCCGAATTGGGGTTTCTTGAAGAAATCGGCGATCGGAATCAGGCGCTCGCCGTGGATGTTCACGGTCGGGGTAGGGACGTCGGCGGCGGCAGCGGCCAGGCCGGGTCCGAACAGGGCTGCAGCCAGCAGCGCATGGATGAGGTTTTTTTTCAAAGTTCGTTCTCGCAAACGTTCAGCTGTATGAAAAAAGAAGCGCCTTAACCCGGAGGTTGCGGCGCTTCTCGTCCTTCAATTACTTGTCAAACAGTCAGATTACTTGAAGCTGTAATCCGCGCTGACCTGGAAGTAACGGCCCATCGGGTTGTGCAGTGGCTGGTAGAAGCCCAGGCCGCTGTACGGGTTGAACGGCGGCTTGCGGTCGAATGCGTTCTGGATCGCGAAGCCCAGCTTCAGGTCCTTCACGCCGAATGCGCCCTTGTAGCTGCCACCCAGGTTAAACACGGTGAACGAAGGGATCTTGTTTTCGCACAATGCCGGGAAGCCTTCGGTTTCGTACACGCAATCGACAGTGTAGTCGCCGACCGGCGCCATGTGGCCGACAAAGACGGCGTCAGCCGACAGCTGCCATGCCGCCTTCTTCCACGCCAGGCCGAAGGTGCCTTGCAGGCGCGGCGTGCCGCGGGTGCCGACGTACTGGATCTGCTCGTCTTCCAGCGACGGCGCGTACTTGTACGAGTGCTGGTACGCCAGTTGCAGGCGTGGTTCCAGGCGGCCGTATTCGCCGAAGTTGAACTTGCCGCGCAGGTCGAGGTCGACACCGCGCACGTCGGTTACCGCCACGTTGGTCAGCAGCAGCTTGACCAGCGAGATTTCGCCGGCGGTTGCGCCCAGGGCCTTGTCGGCGTCGGTCAGCGGATCACGCACGATCACTGCGGCAGGGTCGTTGGCGTAACGGGCCGGATCTTCGAGCACGCGCGTCAGATCGTAAGTACCGATCTCGTTGTCGCGGCGGATGCGCCAGAAGTCCAGGGTAGCCACCAGCCACGAGGTCGGCTCGATCGCCAGGCCCATGGTGTAGCTCTTGGCCGTTTCCGGCGCCAGCGCCGGGTTGGCGCCGCTGTCGTAGGCGCTGCTCGAGTTGCAACCTTCCTTGAACGTTGCGTTGCAACGTGCCGGATCGCGGAAGCCGTTCAGGAATGCGTGGCGCACGTCGCTCGAGTTTTCCACCAGGGTCGGGGCACGGAAGCCTTCGGCATAGGTGCCGCGCACGACGACTTGTGGCGAGATGCTCCACTTCAGGCCGAGTTTCGGCGTGGTCGAGGTGCCATAGTCCGAATAGCGGTCATGACGCACGGCCAGCTGTGCTTCCAGGCTCTTCAGGATCGGAGCCGTCATCTCGGCGTAGACCGATTTGATGGTACGGCTGTTGGTGTAGCCTGGAGGGCTCTGGGCATGGTGATACAGCTCGCCTTCGACCGAGAGCGGATCCGGCGACGTCGTCAGTTTTTCGCGGCGCGCTTCGACGCCGGCTGCGATGCCGACTGCGCCTGCCGGCAGCGTGAACAGCTCGCCGGAAATCTTGCCGTCGATCTGGTACAGCGACGACTTGAAGCCGTCGACCGAGTCGGTCATGATCGACTTCAGCAGGTCGGCATTGCCGGCTGCGTTGCCGAAGATAAACTTGCCGCTGTTGTAAGCTTGCGTAAATGGCGTGAGCAGCAGGCCGCTGGTGTTGTGCGATTCGACCTTGCTGGTGCTGGCGAAGGCAGCGCTTTCCCAGTCCCAGTTGCCGATCGAGCCCTTGACGCCGGCGAGGTAGCGGCCGAAGTCGGTCTTGTTGTCCTGGCCCTGGCCCGGCAGGTCCTTCAGGCTGGCGCGCACGCGCACGGTTCCGTTGCCGCCGGCAAGGGTTTTGCCGTCAGGGCCGATCAGGTCCTTCGGATACTGCGGCGAGGTGATCGGCAGTGCACCGGTAGGCTGGCCATTCTGGCCGGCGACCCAGTGGTACAGGCCGGTAACGCGTGCCTTGTTCTGGTGCGCGATCACTTCGGCGAAGGCGGTCGTGTTGGCATTGATCTGCCAGGTCGCGCGGCTGGTGATGCCGATACGGTCGGTCTTGCCGCCCGAATTGACGTCGCCGTCGGCGAGGTCGTCGAACACGCAGACGTTGCCCTGGGTGCCGGCGCCGAACTGGGTGCTGGCTGGAACCAGGCGGTCAGCCGGGCAGTTGCCGTCGAGGGTACGGGCAACGAACTTGCCGGTGGCCTTGTCGGTCCAGTAGATGTTGCCCGGGTAGGTGTACAGGGTACGCGCATCGCGGTAGCCCCACTCGCGCCAGTCCTGGGTACCGATGTAGTCGTCGCGGTTGCTCAGGAACATCGGCTTGCGCTGACGCACGTCGAGGGTGGCATACGCATTCCAGTGGTTGTCCACCAGGCTGCCGAAGCCGGCGCTCAGGGTGCTGCGCACCTGCTGGCCGTCGCCGCGCGAGGATTTGCCGACCGAGCCGCCGATCTCCACGCCTTCGAAGCTGTCGCGCATGATGATGTTGACGACGCCGGCAATGGCTTCCGAACCGTAGATCGCCGAGGCGCCATCCTTCAGCACTTCGATGCGCTCGACGGCGCCGACCGGGATCGAGTTCAGGTCGACGAAGGTCGTCTGGAATTCAGGCTGGGCATACGGCGCCAGGCGGCGGCCGTTGATCAGCATCAGGGTAGCCTGGCTGCCGATGCCGCGCAGGTTCAGGCTCGAGGCGCCGGCCGAGAAGCCGCCGGTGCGGTCTTCGCTGATGCCGCCGACGTTGGCCGAGATACCCTTGAGTACTTCGGTCAGCGAGGTTGCACCGCCGCGCACCATTTCGTCACGGGTGATGACCTGGACCGGGGACGCGGTTTCGGCGTTGATCCGGCGAATGTTCGAACCGGTCACGTACACCTTGGCGACCGGCTGGCTTTCTTCAGCGGTGCCGGTGGTCGTGCCCTGGGTCTGCGCGAATGCAGAGGCCGGCACGAGGCTCGAGCCGGCGGCGATGGTCAGCGCAACTGCGATGACGCTTGGTTTCAATGCGAATGCTTGTTTCAAAATCTCTCCGTTCGTTATTGCAAATTGCAATTCTCTTTTTGTCTGTCCACCCGCAAGGAATGGACGAGCAAGTCTCGCAGAAAATTACCTTGCATCAAAGAAAACAAAGATAGAAACATGCACAACAACACAAGTTGTTGTTTTTAGGCAGCACCAAGCAGCCAGGCGCCCGCGTTGTTACTTTATGTTACTCAGGACTGCACGGGGGCGGCTATGCTGAAGCACAGGAGGTCTTGCAAGCGCCAGGAGAATTAGCGTTCTTGCGGCCAGGGAGTCAGGATCTCGAAGCCGTGCGCGGTTACCGCGATCATGTGCTCCCACTGGGCCGAGAGCGAACCGTCGCGCGTGACCACGGTCCAGCCGTCGTCCAGCTGGGCCACTTCGTCGTCGCCGGCATTGATCATCGGTTCGACCGTGAAGGTCATGCCTTCCTTCAGCAGCAGACCCGTATTCGGGCGGCCATAGTGCAGCACCTGCGGGTCTTCGTGGTAGACGCGGCCGATGCCGTGGCCGCAATAGTCCCGCACCACTGAATAGCCGGCCGCTTCCGCGATTTTCTGGATCGCATGGCCGATGTCGCCCAGGCGCGAACCCGGACGCACGGTACGGATGCCCGCCATCATGCAGTCGAAGGTGGTATCGACCAGGCGCTTCGCTTCAGGGCTCGGGGTGCCTGCATAATACATGCGGCTGGTGTCGCCGTGCCAGCCGTCCTTGATCACGGTGACGTCGATGTTGACGATGTCGCCGTCCTTGAGGATTTCCTTCTCGCTCGGGATGCCGTGGCAGACCACGCCGTTGACCGAGGTGCACAGGGTTTTCGGGAAGCCGTGGTAGCCGACATTGGCCGGCGTGGCCTTCTGCACCTTGCGGATGTAGTCGTTGCAGCGGCGGTCGAGTTCTTCGGTGGAGACGCCGGGGACGACGTATTCCTTGATCATTTCCAGGACCTCGGCGGCCAGGCGGCCGGCCACGCGCATTTTCGCGATGTCCTTGTCGTTCTTGAGTTTGATGGCCATAAATATGAGTGTGATCGCCGGACGGGTGCGCCGGCTTGGCCCCTATGATAACCGGGAATAAAAAAACGCCGGGCGGACCCGGCGTTTTCAGTTCCCGAAAGGGAAGGATCAGAGCGCGACGCGCACGCCGGCGTACCAGCGGCGGCCGATCGGATCGTAGGTGCCGGCAGCGGTTTCGACGCCGGTGTCGCTACCCGGCATGCCCGAGATGATTGCAGGCGGCTTGGTGTCGAACGCGTTGTTCAGACCGAAGTACAGCTCGGTACCCTTCATGATCTGGTAGGAAGCCTGCAGATCGGTGTAGGTACGCGAACCGAACTTGACCGAGTTCGCCGGCAGAGCCGGGGTCAGGGCGGCCAGGAACTGGTCGTCGAGCGCCGAGCGGCCGATGTAGGTCATGGTCGCGCTGACGCTGAGGTCGTTCCACTTGTAGCCGATGTCGAACAGGGCCTTGTTCTTCGGCGCGCCGATTTCACCTGCGAACGGATCTTGTTCGGCGTCCGGCGTTTCCTTGATCCAGCCTTGCTTCACGTAGGTATAGGCCAGCTTGGTCGACAGGCGGCCAGGGCCGACGCGGTCGTTCCAGGCTGCGGTCAGGTCGATACCTTCGGTGGTGAAGCCGCCGGTGTTCGACACGGCGGTGTCGACCAGGTCTAGCGAGCCGGCGCTGTTGTTGCCGGTGGCGGTCGGACGGCGGGTGATGAACGAGCACATTGCCGGGTTCGAACCGTTGTAGCAGCTCTGCAGCGCGTACTGGCGGCCGGTGGACAGGATGGCGTCGGCGATCTTGATGTTGAAGTAGTCAGCCGTGAAGGTGAAGCGCTTCAGGACATCGATCCCACGCGGGGTCCAGACCACGCCGAAGGTGGTCGAACGGCCTTTTTCCGCCTTCAGGTCCGGGTTGCCGCGGTTGAAGCCGCTGACGCCCTGGATGTCGGCCTGGTTCAGGGTGAACTCGCCGTTGGCGGCGATATTTGCCGCCACGCCTGGGTTGGCACGGCACAGTGCATCGTACTGGCCGTTCGAGGTCGCGGTCACGCCCAGGCAAGGATCGTTCAGGCCGGACGGGAAGTCCTGGCTCGGCGCCTGGTACAGTTCGTTGATGTTCGGCGCGCGGGTCGACAGCGAACGGGTGCCGCGGATCTTGACGTCGTCGATCACCGACCATTCGACGCCGGCGTTCCAGCTGTTGGTGCTGCCCACCGACGAGTAATCGCCATGGCGGAAGGCGCCGAGGAAGTCCAGGCTCTTGACGAACGGCATGTCCTTCAGCAGCGGTACGCGGGATTCGAGGAAGATTTCCTTGACGCTGAACTCACCCGAGGTCGGCGGGGTCGCATTGCCGGCGTTCAGGCCAGCCTGGGTCAGGGCGTCCGGCACGGCGCTCGAGAATTCCTTGCGCCATTCGAAGCCTGCCGCCACGCCCAGCGGGCCGGCCGGCAGATCCCAGACTTCGCCGTTGATCTGGCCGCCCACCAGTTTCTGGGTGGTGCGGGTCAGCAGCGAGCCAGGTGCCGTCACGTATTTCAGCGCTTCCGGCGAGATCGTGTTGAAGCCGAAGATATTGATCGGCACGCAACCCTGGATGCGGGCGTCGGCGCTGGCGCAAACCGGGGCGCCGCCGTTCTCGCCCGGGATGGCCTGCAGCGCGTTGGCGAAGTTCAGGACATTGACCTGGCCGGTCGACTGCTGGGCTTCCTTGGTCTGGCCATAGCCGCCGTAGACTTCATAGTTCCAGGTCTTCCAGGCGTCGAATTCGCCCTTGACGCCGGTGACGAAGCGGAAGGTGTCGCGCTCGGCGGTGCTGCCGCGGCTACCGACTTCCGACAGGCGGCGGGTGAAGTAGTAGTCAGGGATGCCGTCGCCATCGTTGTCGCTGATGCGGTCTCGCAGGTACTGTGGCACCAGCGGATTCATGACCAGGCTGCCGTTGACCATGGAGCCGGCCGGCACCGAGCCGCCGGTCGACGGGAAGATGTCTTCCGCGCCCAGGGCGAACGGTTCGATGCTGGTCGACACGTGGGAAGACGCGTAGGTGCCTTCCATGAAGGCGCGGGTCTTTTCGTTGATCTTCAGTTCGCCGTTGGTGGCGAACAGGTAGCGTTCGACCGGCACGGCGATCGAGCGGAACTCGTTGCGGTTGAAGCCGGTGGCCACGCCGCCATTGGTGCCGTTGGTGTTCGCCGGAATGACGTTGCCGCTGCGGTCGTAGGTGAAGCTGCCGCTGTCAGGGAAGAAAGTGCCCTGTGGCGCGAAGCTGGAGTAGAAAGGACGCTGGACGGTGAACAGGTCCGCGCTGTTGCCGGTGCTGGCTGCGCGGGTCTGCTGGTCGACGGAGGAGCGCTCACGGTCGCGCGACCATACCTGGCCCTGGCGCGAGTAGCCCAGGTGGCCCATCAGGAAGCCGTCGTCGTTGCTGGTGCCGAAGGTCGCCGAGAACTTGCGCTTCTGGTCGTCGTTCTTCGAGCTCTCGCCCATCTGGGCGTCCAGCATGATGCCGTTGAAGCTGCGCTTGGTGATGATGTTGACCACGCCGGCCACTGCATCGGAGCCGTAGGCTGCCGAGGCGCCGCCGGTCAGGAGTTCGACGCGTTCGATGAAGTCGGTCGGGATGGAGTTCAGGTCGACTGCGGATTCGCCCGGGATACCGGAAACGAAACGGCGGCCGTTGACCAGCACCAGGGTACGCGAGGTGCCCAGGTTACGCAGGTCGACGGTAGCCACGCCCACGCTGGCGGTCTGGAAAGCCGAGTTGGTGCGGCTGATTGCCGGCGAGCCCATGGTCGGGTTATCCAGCAGCACCTGCTGCAGGTTGGCAGCGCCCGAGGCGGCGATGTCGGCGGCCGACAGCACCTGCAGCGGCGATGGCGAATCGGCGTTCGGCGAGCGGATGCGCGAACCGGTCACTTCGATGCGCTGCATAGGCTGCTGGGCTTCAGTTGCCGCGGCGGCCTGCTGCTGGGCAGCACCACTCTGGTTTTGCCCGCCTTGCGTCTGCATCTCCTGCGCGTACGCGGTGCTCATGCCCACGGCGAGGCCGCTCAGGCAGATCACGCGGATCGACCGGGACAAAATTGTTTCCATCATTTTGCAACACTCCTCAGAAAAAAATCAGTCAAACCTGCAAGCAGGCCACTGGCTACATCGTGATGCTGGCCATTGTTTTAATCAAAAACAACTGCCGCGCAAATACACAACCGGGCAATGGAATCATCTCGGATGCAAGCTTGTCAATTAGACTCAATTTTAAATTTAGAAATGTTGCAAAATTGTGTAATTACAAAGTTCCAACCGTGCGCGTCTTGACGCTATACCCGGCAGCAGTTAATGCTGGGCAGGCGGCCAGCCTTGGTGCCGGCCCGGCGAGGCAGCTTATATGTATGCCGTATGCACGAAAAAAATCCGCCGGGGAGGCCGGCGGATATCTGGGCTGGCGCAGCGTGGCGGCCGCCACGCTGCATGAGTCGCGTCAGAACCTGTAGGACGCGTTGATGTACGCGGTGCGGCCGCGCGCATCGTAGTAACGGTCGTCGTAGCCGAACTGCTGGCCACGGTTCGCCCCCGAGGTCGATGGAACGAAGGGCGGATCCTTGTCGGTCAGGTTCAGGATGCCGGCGGTGACCGACCAGGTCGGGTTCGGGGTCCAGACCGTCTGCAGGTCGAAGGTGGCGAAGGACTTGACCTTGTAGCGCACTTCTTCCTGGCCGGTGACGTTGCCGCCGGCGTCGAGCACGTCGACCAGGGTTGCCTGGTCGCTGTAGCCCGACTTGAAGTTCGCGCTCAGCGTGGTCGAGAAGTCGCCCGTCTTGAGGGTGTTGCGCCAGGTGCCGCGGTTGCGGAAGGTGACCGTGCCCAGCTCGGCGAAGTTGCCGATGGCCGAGAAATACTCGCCGTCTTCTTCCAGCTGGCTCTTCTCGCGCAGCATCTGCGAGATGTTCAGCTGCGAAGTCAGCGCGCCCCAGGGCGTCCGGTAGCGGCCCGTGATGTCCCAGTCGATACCGGTGGCGTAGTACTTGCCCAGGTTCTGGTTATCCGCCTTGAAGGCCAGGTAGTTGCGGCCCGTTGCAATGTCCACCTGCGAACCCCAGGAGTTCGGGAATTGCAGCGGATTGGCGAACACGACCTGCTCGCTCAGCTGGCCGAAGGTATCGCGGATCGACACGGTCCAGATGTCGGCGCCAAGGCTCAGCGCGCGGAACGGCTCGTAACGGAAGCCCAGTGTGGCCTGGCGCGATTTTTCCGGCTTCAGGCCCTGGTTGCCGCCGGCCAGCTGGTCGTACTGGGCGCTGCCGGGACGGCAGATCGCACCGTTGGCCGTCGCGACCTGCTGCAATTCGGGCGTGCAAGTGTAGTTTTCGCTCGTCACGCCGAAACTCTGGAGCGCGGCATTGACCTGGGGCACCGTTGGTGCATGGAAGCCGTTCCCGACCGAACCGCGGACCAGGAAGCTGGTCGTCGGCGACCACTTGAAGCTGGCCTTGCCGGTCCAGGCGCTGCCGAAGTCCGAGTAGTGGTCGTAGCGGGCTGCGGCGCCCAGTTCCACGTTTTTGATAACCGGCATCACCAACTCGGCGAAGACGCCTTTCGAATTGCGCTTCGCCGTGTAGGGCAGCGAGCTGGCGGCATCGCCGAAGCGCTGGTCGCATTCGAGGCCGGTGCTCGGGCCGCACAGGGTGCCCGCGACCGGATCGGCCAGCGCGCCCTGGGCGAACAGGCTGGGCTTCGAGGAGAATTCCTCGCGGTTGAAGTTGACGCCGACGCCCAGCATCATGGCGCCGCCCGCCAGCTGCATCAGCGGGCGCGAGCCGGTCAGCGCGACCGAATTGAGTTCGGACACGCCGCCATCCCAGTAGCCGTCGAAGGCGATCGCGTTGATCGCTTCCTGTGCGGCGGCGCTTTGCTGGCCCGGTCCGACGAAGGGATCGAGCAGGCCGCTGCTGGTCAGATTGCTGACGGCGAGGGCGCCGGGATAGCCGGAGATATCGCCGCGCACCTTGCTCTTCGAGAAGTTGTACGAGGCGTCGTAATCCCAGCCGGCGTAGCTGCCGCGCGAACCGAGCACGGCGCTGGCGAACTGGGCGACGTCCTTCGAGGTGCGCTGGCCCAGGTCGAACAGGCGGTAGAAGGCGACCGTGTCGCCGGTGATGCCGAGCGGCGCCAGGTACTGGTTGTGCAGGGCCGAGCCGGCATCGATCGAGACCTGCCCCGGTACCGGCGCGATGCGCGAGTTCTGCTTGGTTTGCGAGAGCAGCACGTCGGCGTACAGTTCCTGGCCGAAGGCCTTGGCCGTGGCGGACACCATCAGGTTATCGCGCTTGCGTTCCGGGAAGATCTCGAGGTCCTTCACGAAGTCGTAGCCGCAATAGTCGTCGACGAAATTCTCGCCGTCGACGGTGTAAGGCTGGGTAACGCGGAAGGTCTTCTCCGGGCAGCTGCCGGCGGTGCGCAGGGCAGGACTGATCAGCTCGCCGCGGTCGTTGAGGACGTTGGCCGGGATCGGGCTGGCCGAGAATTGCTGGATGCGGTACTGCTTGCCGTTCGCCGAGAAGGTACGCTGGCCAGTGTTGGCGAACGAGCGGCTGTCCGAGCTCAGCTTGGTGCGTTCGTCGTGGCCGAAGGTCAGCATCACGTTCCAGCCGTCGTCCTCGAGCGAACCGAAGCCCTTGGTCAGGCTGAAGCGGCGCTCGCGGGCGCCGTCTTCAGGGTGCGAATAGCCGATCGTGATGTCGGCGTCGGTACGGTCGCGCTTGGTGATGAAATTGACGACGCCGGCGATCGCGTCGGCACCGTACAGTGCGGAGGCGCCGTCGGTCAGCAGTTCGACGCGGTCGATGGCCGACAGCGGAATCGAGTTCAGGTCGAAGCCTGCGGCGAAGCCGGTCAGGGTCTGGCCGCCGAATTGCGCGAGGCGCTTGCCGTTGAGCAGGACCAGGGTACGGGTCTCGCCCACGTTGTGGATGGAGATGCCCGAGAAGCCGAAGGTCTGGCCGCCGACCGAGGCCGATTCGCCGGTCGAGCCCTGCACCGTCGACATGCGCTGCACCAGGTCGGCCATCGAGGTGACGCCCGATGCGCGAATGGCTTCGGCGGTCACGGTCGTGACCGGCAATGCGCCTTCGGCGGCAATCCGCTTGATCGAGGAACCGGTCACCTCCACGCGCTGCATTACCGGCTGTTCCGTTTGCTCTTGTGCGAAGGCGGGGAGGGCGGCGGCGCCCAGGCCGAAAGCGACGCCGCCGGAAAACATCAGGCGCAAGGATTGCGCCAACACTGTTTCGTTAAACATGGCTGTCCCTATTTATATATGCATGGGAATGCCAGGCGATCCGCGTGGAAGCCCGGCAAACGTATGTCAGCTTCTCGGCGTGGAAAGCAACGCCGTCTTGTCACGAATGCATAAAAACATTGGGGGATAGCGCTGTCAACGCGCACGATTTGTAAGAAAGTAAACTGTTGTAAATACGCTTAATTTCGCCCTAATTTGTACGTATGGCGTGCATATGTACTTCAAAAGTCCTTGCTCAGGCTGCAGCGGATGCCGGACCGAACAGCGCCTGCCAAAGCCGGGTTACGCCAGCCGCGTGTCGCTCCACCAGGGCAGGCTCGACCCGCGCTTCCCGACCCTGCAGACGCAACTGGTGCTGCAGCTTGCGCATCGCGCGGTAGGCGTCGGCGGCGCCGGCGGCGAGGGGCGGATCGATCAGGCCGAGTTCGCCACTTCGGTGCAGAAGCGCTATATTGCCGGCATTTGCCGTCAGTTGGGGATGCTGGAAAGCGTAACGCAGCACCAGGTACTGGACAATGAATTCGATGTCGATCATCCCGCCCGTGTCCTGTTTCAGGTCGAACAGGGCAGTGCGGTTCGGCATCGCCTCGTGCATGCGCCGGCGCATCTTGATCACCTCGAGCTTGAGTTCGTCTTCCTGGCTGCTCCTGTCGCGCCGCAGCACGGCTTCGCGGATAGCTTCGAAGCGCGCGCCGATGGCGGCGTCACCGGCGCAGAAGCGCGCGCGCGTGAGCGCCTGGTGCTCCCAGACCCAGGCCGCATTGTGCTGGTAGCGCTCGAAGGCGGACAGGGAACTGACCAGCATGCCGCTGGCGCCGTCCGGACGCAAGGCCGTGTCGATGTCGAACAGGATGCCGGCCGGCGTGTGCGCCGTCATCCAGGTGATGAAGCGCTGGCCGAGTTTCGCGTAGTTCGAGGGCGCCATGTCGTCCTCGTCGTCGAACAGGAAGATGACGTCCAGGTCCGAAACATAGCCCAGCTCCTTGCCGCCCAGCTTACCGTAGGCGATGACGGCGAAGCGCGGGTCCTCGCGGTGGCGCGTGGCCACCGTCTGCCAGGCCCAGCGCACCGTGGCGGCGACCACCACGTCGGCCAGTGCGGATAGATGGTCGGCGAGGCGTTCGACCGACAGTTCGCCGGCCAGGTCCAGCGCCAGCAGGCGGAACAGCTGGGCGTGGTGGGTGTCGCGCAGGATGTCGAGCTGGCGCTCGGTGTCGCCCGCGGCTTCTTCCAGCTTGGCATCGAGGCTGGCGGCCAGGTGGCTTGGTGAGTCGATGCCGCCGCGGTCGTCCAGCAGCTCGTCGAGCAGGATCGGGTGCAGGGTCAAAAAAGTCGCCGCCCAGCCGCTGGCGTGCATCATCCGGATCACGCGTTCGAGGGTGTGCGGGTATTCCGTCAGCAGCGACAGGTAGGCCGAGCGCCGGGCGATCGCTTCCAGGAAGTCGAGCAGGCGCCCGAGGGTGGCGCCATGGCTGCCGACCCCGGCTTCGCGCACGACGGTCGATACCAGCGGCAGCGCCAGGTTGACGAGCGCCAGCAGGCGCGCGCGGCTGGCGTCGGGCAGGCTCTGCAGGCGCGGCGCGGACCAGGTCGTGGCCAGGCGCCGGGCGCTTGCGGCCGGGTCGTCGTAGCCGAGGGCCCGCATGTGGGCTTCGATCGCGGCCAGGGCTTCCGGGTCGGCCGCGATCGCGTCCAGTTCGGCGCGCTCCTCGCCGGCGGGCGCGCTTTTATCCGCAAACATGTCGTCGAATTGGGCGGCGACGAAATTGCGGGTTTCCTCGAGTCGGGCGAGCAGGGTGGCCGCGTCCGGCAGGCCCATCATCGTCGCCACGGTCTCGCGGTCGGCCTCATTGGCGGGCAGGGTATGCGTCTGGGCGTCGTCCAGGTATTGCAGGCGGTGCTCGAGATTGCGCAGGAACGTGTAGGCGTCCAGCAGGCGCTCTACCGTCTCGGGCATCATCAGCTCGCGCTCGGCCAGCAGGCGCAGGGTCAGGCGCGTCGAGCGCTCGCGCAGGGCCGGGTCGCGCCCGCCGCGGATCAGCTGGAAGACCTGGGCCAGGAATTCGATCTCGCGGATGCCGCCGCGTCCCAATTTGACGTTGTTGCTGCGGTCCGGATGCAGGCGTTCCTGGCGTTTGACTTCGGCGCGGATCTGCGCATGCATGTTGCGGATCGCGTCGATCACGCCGAAATCGAGGTAGCGCCGGAACACGAAGGGCCGCACGATCGCTTCCAGCGCCGCGATGTCCTCGGGGTTGCCGGTCACGGCGCGCGCCTTGACCCAGGCATAGCGTTCCCATTCGCGGCCCTGCACGATCAGGTATTCCTCGACCATGTTCAGGCTGGCCGCCAGCGGCCCCGAGTTGCCGTTCGGGCGCAGCGCCATGTCGACGCGGAAGGTGAAACCGTCCTCGATCACTTCCGACAGCGCGCCGATCAGGCGCCGGCCCAGGCGCACGAAAAATTCGTGGTTCGACAATTCGCGCTGGTTCGGTCCGGCAGCCGTCTCGCCGTCTTCCGGATACACGAAGATCAGGTCGATGTCGGAGGAGACGTTCAGTTCGCCGCCGCCTCCCTTGCCCATCGAGAGCACCATCATTTCCTGGGGGCGGCCGGATTCGACGCCGATCGGCATGCCGTGGGCGGCCACCATCTCCGCCATCAGGTCGGCCAGGTGGGTGCGGATCGCGAAGTCGGCCAGGCCGGTCATGGCGCTGACGACTTCGTCCATGTCGGACAAGCCTTCCAGCTCGCGCCGGATCAGGGTCGCCAGCACGAGATTGCGCAGGCGCCGCATGGCGCGCGGCAGGGGAATCCCGGCTGCCAGCTCGTGCTCCAATAACGCGCCGAAATCCGGGCAAGCCAGCGATAATTGGGCCAACTGGGCGACGCGTTCTTCGCGTCCGGGTGCGCCGGCGATCCAGCGTTGATAGAAGCGCGAGGTATTGGCGGGGCAGGCAGGGGTCATCGGTGGTCCGGCACGAGAGGAAAAACGTTCCGACAAGCAGCTTGCGGTAGAATTGCCCGCCGTGCCGCCCCGGTCAGCACGATGGTAAGGTAGACGCCGCAATTCAAGCAAGCGCTCTTCTTTTAAGAACATATTTACGGCGAGCCTTTTGTTATTAGCACCCTGATGCAAAATCCGGAACCGCAGGCGCCCCCGGCGGCGCCCGTGCCGCTGGCGGAACGCTGGCGGCGCTTGCGTGCCGCCTATCGCTATGCCAACCTGGCTTCGCATCATGTACTCGGCTTCACCGTCAAGCTGACGCTGCTCGTCTACTTCGGCCTCGGCCTGCTGTTCCTCGCGCTGCGCTACGCCATCCTCCCGAATATCGACCTCTATAAAGGCGACATCGAGCGCGCCGCCAGCCGCGCGCTCGGCAACCAGGTCAGCATCGCCCGCATCTACGCCACCTGGAGCGGACTGAATCCCTCGCTGTTCCTGGGCGACGTGTCGCTCAAGGATGCGGCCGGGCGCCAGGTGCTGGCGCTGCCTTCGGTCTCGGCCACCTTTTCCTGGTGGAGCGTGCTGGCGGCCGAACCGCGTTTCGAAACGCTGGAGTTGATCCGGCCCCAGCTGGACGTGCGGCGGGGGCCGGACGGCGTGATCCAGGTCGCCGGCATGCGCATCGACCCGAAGGACGAGAAGGGCGGCGAGGGCGGCGACTGGGTGTTCCGCCAGCGCGAGATCCTGATCCGCGAAGGCCGGGTCGACTGGACCGACGCCCAGCGCGGCGCCCCGACATTGAGCCTGCGCGAAGTCGGCCTGGTACTGCAGAACCACTGGACCACGCACCGTTTTGCCCTGAAGGCCACGCCCCCGGGCGAGTTGGCCCAGCCGCTCGACGTGCGCGCGCGCTTCGCCCATCCGCGCTTCGGCGGGCGCGCCTCCGACATCGCACTCTGGAAAGGCGAACTCTACGCCGACCTGCGCGAAGCCGACCTGGCGGCCTGGCAGCGCTATATCGACTATCCCTTCGCCCTCAGCCAGGGCCGCGGCTCGCTGCGCGCCTGGATGACGCTCGATAATGCGCGCCTGGCCGGCTTCACCGCCGACCTCGCGCTGGCCGGCGTCTCGGCGCGCATCAAACCGGACCTGCCGCCGCTCAGGCTGGCGCGCGTGTCGGGCCGGCTGTCGGCCCAGGAAACCCTGTTGCCCGGCAAGGAAGACGGCAAGCCGACGTTTGGCGCCAACGGCCACACGGTGAGCCTCGACAATTTTCTGGTGGCCACGCACGACGGCCGCAGCCTGCCGCCCGCCACCCTGACCGAAACCTTCGTTCCGGCCAGGAACGGCAGGCCGCAGCAGGTTTCGGTCCAGGCGCGCCAGGTGGACCTGGCGGCCCTCAGCGAACTGGCGGCCCAGCTGCCGCTGTCGGCGTACCAAAGGCAGGCGCTGGCCGACTTCGCGCCGCGCGGACGCCTGCTCGATTTCTCGGCGTCCTGGGAAGGGCAGTATCCGCGCCTGGCCGGCTACCGCATCAAGGGGCAAGTGGCGGGATTGAGCCTGCGGCCGCAGGCGGCGCGCGAGGCGGTGCCGGCTGCGCCGGGTGCCCCGGCCGGATCGGCGCAACCTGCCATGCCGGCCTTGCCCGGCTTCGACAACCTGAGCGGCTCCATCGACGCCACCGACAAGGGCGGCAGCATCACCCTCGATTCGACCGAGCTGGCGCTGCGCATGCCGGCCTGGTTCGCCGACCCCGCCATGCCGCTTGACCGGCTGGCGCTGGGCGCGCGCTGGACCTACCAGCCGCAGGAGCAATTGCTGGTCGAGGTCGACAAGCTCGAGTTCGCGCAAGGCGCGCTGCGCGGCAATCTGTCGGGCCGCCACCTGCTGCCGTTGGGCGCGCACCACGGTCCGGGCGTGGCCGACATCGAAGGCTCGCTCGACGGCTTCCAGATCGCCCAGGTCGGCCGTTTCCTGCCGCTGGCCACGCCCGAGCACCTGCGCGACTGGCTGGCCGGGGCGCTGCAGGGCGGCATGCTGAACGACGTGCGCCTGCGCCTGCGCGGCGACCTGGCCGATTTCCCTTTCCGCGCCGATAACCCGGCAACGCGCGCGAAGGGCGAGTTCCGCGTCGCCGGGCGCCTGCACAATGCCGTGCTGGAATATGCGCCAGGCCACCGCACGCCGGACAACAAGCCGGCCTGGCCGCTGGCCGAAGCCATCAACGGCAGCATCGTGTTCGACCGCGCGCGCATGGAGATCGTGGGCGAGACCCTGCGCACCCAGGGCCTGAACCTGAGCAATGTGCGCGCCGTGATCCCGAACCTCGGCTCGCACGAATCGCAGCTCGACATCGACGGCAACGCCGCCGGCGCGCTGCAGGACTTCCTGCGCTATGTCGCCGCTAGCCCGGTGCTGGGCTGGATCGGGCACTTTACGGAAGACACGCTCGGCACCGGCAACGCCAAATTGGGCCTGAAGCTGCAGATGCCGCTGGCGGACCTGCATGAAACCAAGGTGCAGGGCGCGCTGCAGTTGCTGGAGAACGAGGTGCGCCTGTTCCCGGACCTGCCGCCGCTGCAGGCGGCCGTCGGCAAGGTCGAGTTCACCGAGCGCGGCGTCAACCTGAACGGCGTCGGCGCGAATTTCCTGGGCGGGCCGGTGGCGCTGTCCGGCGGCACCCAGCGCGATGGCGCCATCGCGATCCGCCTGGGCGGTACCCTGTCGGCCGAGGGCATGCGCCGGACCGCGCCGGCGCCGGCCCTGGCGCGCCTCGGGCAGCGCCTGTCGGGCAGCACGCGTTACACCGGCCTGATTGGCCTGCGCGACCATCAACTCAGCATTACGCTCGATTCCAGTCTTGCCGGCCTCGGCATCGAATTGCCGGCGCCGCTGAACAAGCCTGAAGCCGATGCCTTGCCGCTGCGCTTCGTGCTCAATGGCGCCCCGACGACACCGGAGGGGGCGGGTCGCGACGAACTGCGCCTGTCGCTGGGCAATGCGGTGGCCGCGCGCTACCTGCGCAGCAGGGCGCCGCGCGGTGCCTGGACCGTGGAGCGCGGCGGCATCGGCGTCAACCTGCCGGCGCCCGAGCCGGACGAGGGCATGATGATCAACGTCGACATGAAGTCGGTCAACGTCGATGCCTGGCTGGCCGCGGGACGGGCGATCGCGGGCGAGGACACGGGAACGGCCAGCGCAGGCCCGGCGGGACCGAACTTCTCCCAATACGTGCTGCCGACCACCATCGCCGCGCGCGCCTCGGAACTCTTCATCGGCGAGCGGCGCATGGCCGACGTCGTGGTCGGCGCCACCCACCGGGGAACGGCCTGGCAGGCCAACATCCACTCGCGCCAGGCCACCGGCTACCTCACCTGGAGCGAAGGGCAGGGGCAGGGCGTGGGCAAGGTCACGGCGCGCCTGGCTTCGCTCGTGATTCCGGAATCGCAGGCGGCCGACGTGAAGGACCTGCTCGAATCGAACCGCGGCGCCAGCGCCACCATTCCGGCGCTCGACATCGTGGCCGAACGTTTCGAGCTCTTCAACAAGCAGTTCGGCCGCCTCGACCTGCAGGCGAGCAATGTCCAGGCCCTGGCCGGCAAGGAATGGCGCATCGACCGCCTGTCGCTGACCAATCCGGACGGCCAATTGAAGGCCACCGGACGCTGGCTGACCAAGGACGGCAAGAGCAATACCGGCATGAATTTCACGCTCGACATCCTCGATGCCGGGCGCCTGCTCGACCGCCTCGGCTTCCCGGAAACCCTGCGCCGAGGCAAGGGCAAACTGTCGGGCGACCTGTCCTGGGCCGGCTTGCCCTACGCGCTCGACATTCCGAGCCTGTCGGGCCAGATCGAGATGAACGTGACCGGCGGCCAGTTCCTGAAGCAGGATCCGGGCGCCGCCAAGCTGCTGGGCGTGCTCAGCCTGCAGGCCCTGCCGCGCCTGCTGAAGCTCGACTTCCACGACGTGTTCTCGGAAGGCCTGGCGTTCGATGGCATCAGCGCGAACGCGATGATCACGCGCGGCGTCGTCAAGACCGACAACCTCAAGATGCATGGCGTGGCGGCTACCGTGCTGATGGAAGGCACGGCCGACATCGCCAACGAATCGACCGACCTGCACGTGGTCGTGATTCCCGAATTCAACCTCGGCACCGGACCGCTGGTCTACGGCCTGGCGGTCAACCCGGTGATCGGCCTCGGCTCCTACCTGGCGCAGCTGTTCCTGCGCGCGCCGGTGATGAAGGCGCTGACTTATCACATGCGGGTTACGGGACCGTGGAAATCGCCTACCATTGTCAAACTCGACAACCCGCCGCCCGCCGCGGCCGCCAAAGCGAAGGAATAAGACATGACCCGTGTCGCCGCAGTCCAGATGGTGTCCACCCCCGACGTCACCCATAACCTCGCGACCGCGCGCCGCCTGGTGGGCCAGGCCGCCGCCGGCGGCGCCACGCTCGTGACCCTGCCCGAATACTGGCCGATCATGGGCATGACGGACGCCGACAAGGTCGGGCATGCCGAACCCGAGGGCAGCGGCCCGATCCAGGATTGCATGGCCGCGCTGGCGCGCGAGCACGGCATCTGGCTGATCGGCGGCACGCTGCCCCTGCGTTCGCTTGAAGACGGCAAGGTGCTCAACACCACGCTCGTGTACGACCCGAGCGGGGCGCCCGTGAGCCGCTACGACAAGATCCACCTGTTCGGCTTCAACAAGGGCAGCGAATCCTACGACGAGGCGCGCACCATCGTGCCCGGCGCGGCCGTCGGCAGCTTCGACGCCCCGTTCGGGCGCGTCGGCCTGTCGGTCTGCTACGACCTGCGCTTCCCCGAACTCTACCGTGCGATGGGCGAGTGCGCCCTGATCGTGGTGCCGGCCGCCTTTACCCACACCACCGGCAGCGCCCACTGGGAAGTCCTGCTGCGCGCCCGCGCCATCGAGAACCAGTGCTACGTGCTGGCCTCGGCCCAGGGCGGCACGCATGCCAATGGCCGCCGTACTTTCGGGCACAGCATGCTGGTCGATCCCTGGGGCGAAGTGAAAGACGTGCTGCGCGAGGGTGAAGGCGTGGTGTCGGGCGAACTCGATCCGGCTTTCCTGGCTTCGGTGCGCGAGAGCTTGCCGGCGCTGAAGCACCGCAAAATGTAATCTTGCCCACACCCGCGTCCGCATCGGTACGATCCAACCGGATATGGCACAATGCCCCCATCCAACCGAGACCGAGACAAAGACGCAAAATGACTCCATTCGAACCGAACCTTTCTTCCCTGGCTGTCGCACGCGATGTGCTGCTGACGCCGTTTGGCCTCGACGAAGGCAAGTTGCTGCGCACGCTGGGCACGATGTTCACCCACAAGGTCGATTACGCCGACCTGTATTTCCAGTTCACCAAGAGCGAAGGCTGGAGCCTGGAAGAGGGCATCGTCAAGACCGGCAGCTTCTCGATCGACCAGGGCGTGGGCGTGCGCGCCATCTCGGGCGAGAAGACGGCCTTTGCCTACTCCGATGAAATTTCCGAATCCGCGCTGCTGGACGCCGCGGCCGCGACGCGCACCATCGCGCGCGCCGGCGCCGGCCGCGTGAAGGTAGCTGCCGCGACGACGCCGACCGGCGGCCGTTCGCTCTACCTGCCGCGCGACCCGCTCGCTTCGCTCGACGCCACCGCCAAGGTCAAGCTGCTCGAGCGCGTCGAGAAGATGGCGCGCGCCAAGGATCCGCGCGTGGTGCAGGTGATGGCGGGCCTGGCCGGCGAATACGACGTGGTGCTGGTGGTGCGCAGCGACGGCGTGCTGGCGGCCGACATCCGCCCGCTGGTGCGCGTGTCCGTCACCGTCATCGCCGAGCAGAACGGCCGGCGCGAGACCGGTTCCTCGGGCGGCGGCGGCCGTTTCGACTACGGTTACTTTGACGACGAGATCCTCGACCGCTACGCGACCGAAGCAGTCAAGTCGGCGCTGGTGAACCTGGAAGCGCGTCCGGCGCCGGCCGGCCCGATGACCATCGTGCTCGGCCCGGGCTGGCCCGGCGTGCTGCTGCACGAAGCCGTCGGCCACGGCCTGGAAGGCGACTTCAACCGCAAGGGTTCGTCCTCGTATGCCGGCATGATCGGCCAGCGCGTCGCGGCCAAGGGCGTGACGGTGGTCGACGACGGCACCCTGAAGGACCGCCGCGGCTCGCTCAACATGGACGACGAAGGCAACCCGACCCAGTGCACGACCCTGATCGAGGACGGCATCTTGAAGGGCTATATTCAGGACACGATGAACGCGCGCCTGATGAAGATGCCGATCACCGGCAACGCGCGCCGCGAATCCTTCGCCCACCTGCCGATGCCGCGCATGACCAACACCTACATGCTGGCGGGCGACAAGGACCCGGCCGAAATCCTGGCCTCGGTCAAGAACGGCCTGTACGCGGTCAACTTCGGCGGCGGCCAGGTCGACATCACCAACGGCAAGTTCGTGTTCTCGGCCAGCGAGGCCTACATGATCGAAGACGGCAAGGTGACCTACCCGGTGAAGGGCGCGACCCTGATCGGCAACGGCCCGGACGTCATGAACCGCATCTCGATGATCGGCAACGACATGTCGCTCGACTCGGGCGTGGGCGTGTGCGGCAAGGAGGGACAAAGCGTGCCGGTGGGCGTGGGACAGCCGACGCTGCGGATCGATGGCGTGACGGTGGGCGGTACTGCGTAATTCGCGCTGCTGCGATGAGGGAATGCCCGGCAAGCCGGGCATTTTTTTTGTCCAATACTCTACAGCGGAAGGCGTAGGGTGGGCGCCCTGTGCCCACCGAAACGATGCGCTAACGCGGCGCTTGCCGCTGGTGGGCACGGGGTGCCCACCCTACAGTTAAAACTTGTAGGTCAGCCGCGCGTACACCGTCCCGCCGAGCGGGGCCCTGTAACGCGGATCCTGGCCTGCCGTCAGAAGGTATAGCGCGCTCCGATGTTGTAAGTCCGTCCCACCGCGCCCTGGTAATCGAGCGGGTTGAAGGACTGGGCGCCGAAGGTCAGCGGGTCGAGCGGCGCGATCTTGTCGAGCAGGTTCTCGATCGAGCCGAACACCTCCAGGTTGGGCATCGGTTTCCAGCGCAGCACCAGGTCGAAGACCGTGAACGAGGCGATTTCGCAACCGGCCGGCGCGTCGTCGCCATTGGCGAAGTGGCTGGCGCAGGGGGCGCCCTTGAAGCGCACGTTGTCGATCGGCGCGCGGTAGTTCGCGTTCAGCGCCACGCGCCAGTCGGTCCAGTCCCAGGCGGCGCGCAGATTGACCCGGTGGTCCGGGGTGCCGATACAGTTGGTGACGTCGCAGTTGCCGTGGGTGCCGGCAAAATCGCGCGAGCTGCCGTCGCGTTCGGTGCGCTCCCACTTGTCGATATACGTCCACTTGCCGTCGAGCAGGAGATTGCCCCAGCCATTCGGCAGGCGGTGCGTGTAGCGGGCGTCGAGGTCGATGCCGCGCACTTCGGACTGCGCCGAATTGACGTAGTTCGCGAGCACTGCCGTGATGGCGCCCGGGTCGCCGGGAATGCCCACTTCCGCCGTGGATGGGTCGCGCGCCACGCTGCCGTTGGCAATGGCGACATCGACCAGCTCCTGGTTGATTTCGTTTTTGCGCTTGATGCGCCAGAAGTCGACCGAGATGCTGGTGCGCGGCAGCGGATCCCAGACGATGCCGATGTTGAAGTTCTTCGAGCGCTCCGGCGACAGGTCGGGGTTGGGCGAGGTGACGAGCGCGATCGCGGCCGGATCGCAGGCGGCTTCCACGCCCAGGCTGCAGCGCAGCGGGTCGGCGGCGGTGGAGAATGCCGCCAGCCCGCCGACGCCGTTCTCGGCCGGGCTCGGGGCACGGAAACCCCGGGAGAAGGTGCCGCGCAGCGCCAGCTGGCGCGAGGGCTGCCACTTGACGCCGACCTTCGGGGTGTAGGAGTTGCCCACATCCGTGAAATGGTCCCAGCGCAGCGCGCCGGTCACCTCCAGCCCGGGCAGCACGGGGGCGAGCGCCTCGCCATACAAGGCGAACACGTTGCGCGCGCCGCGGAATGCCGAATAGCCGAGGCCGATGATGTTGCCGCGTTCGGTGCCGGTGACCGGTTTCAGCTCGGACTCCTCGCGCCGCCATTCGGCGCCGGCCGCCACGCCGATCGCGCCGCCGGCCAGTTTGCCGAATTCGCGCGTGACCTTGAGGTCGCCCTGGATGATCTTGGAGTGGGCGTCGGCCCCGATCGTGGGCGAGAGCGCCGCGTACACGGCCGGGTCGTTCAGGCCGGCATTCTCGGCAATGCGCCAGACGGTACCCGGCGGCAGCGCGGCATAGGCCGGGCTGTTTGCCAGCGCGGCTGCGACGTTGGCAGGGCTCGGATCGAGCAGGGCGAAGGTGACGTCGCGCTGCAGGTAGCCGTTGCGGTTGTTCTGCACCGTGCTGCGCGAAAACAGCAGCGCGCTGTCGTACTCCCAGCCAGCCAGGGTGCCGCGCACGCCGGCCAGCGCGCGCACGAAGAAGGAGTCGAATGTCGAGGTGCGCGGGCCGACGTCGGCCGGCAAATAGCGCAGGCGGGCCGCCGTGCCGAAGTACGGGTTGTCGGGATGGGCGGCACCGAGCTGCACGCCGGCGTTGCTGACCGGGCCGCCCGGGAAGCCGGCATTGCCGCTGATCGAGCTGGGCGTGGTCGAGGTTGCGGTCTTGCTGGAGTACAGGTTCACCTCGGTGTAGCCCTCGATGTCCGGTGTCAGGCGCCAGGTGCCGCGTCCGAACAGGCTGTAGTTCTCCTGCTGCGGCTGGACCTGGTTGTAGACCTGGGTCGAGTCGATCAGGCAGCCGCCGCCGGGATCGCCCTGCGGGTGGCTGGTGAAATTCGCACAGGCCGCGCCCGGGAACAGCTGGGTGAAGCCGGTTGCCGGGGACAGGTTGCCGCGGTTGAAGTAGTCGTTCGTGGCCGGGTTGCGCACGTTGCCGTTGATCGCATTGCCGGAGGCGTTGTTGCCGGTGATGGCGCCGGTACCGCCCAGCGCTTCCTGAGCCGAAAAGCCCCAGGGGCGCAGGTCGATGCGGCCGACCTGGCGGCGGTCGGTGCGCTCGCGCAGCCAGATGTTGTTGCTGCGTTTGAATTCGAAATTGAGCAGCCCATTGAAGCCGTCGCGGTCGAGGTCGCCGAAACCGTGGGTGATGGCGAAGTTCTGCTTCTCTCCATCCCATTCCTCCGTGATGCCGAGCGAAGCGCGCACGGCTGTGCCTTTGAGGTCGCGGCGCAGGATGATGTTGACGACGCCGGCAATGGCGTCGGAGCCGTAGATGGCCGACGCGCCATCCTTCAGGATCTCGACGCGTTCGACCGCATCGGTCGGGATGACGTTGAGGTCGGCAAACACTTTCTGGCCGTCGTCGGCCAGGCCGTAGGGCGCCATGCGCCGTCCGTTGAGCAGCACCAGCGTCGAAGCGGCGCCGAGGCCGCGCAGCGAGATGCCCGTGGCGCCGGCCGCGAAACCGTTGCCGAAGCCGGCCGGCACCGAGCCCTGATTGTCGACCGCCAGGGTCTGCAGCAGTTCGGACACGGTGGTCTTGCCGGAGCGTTCGATGTCGGCGCGGTTGACGGTCAGCACCGAGGACGCGGTTTCGGCTTCGGCGCGGCGGATGTTACTGCCGGTGACGACGACGCGTGCCACCGGCTGCTCGGCCGCTTGCTGCGCCGCTGCCTGCGGCTGCGCCAGCAAGGCCAGGCCGATCGCGCCGCCGCCGGCGAACAGGCGGCGCACGGATCGGGATAACAAGGTTTCGTTCATGTCCGGACTCCAAGGGTTGTGAGGTTTCACATTCCCATCCAGGCGCCGCAGCTTAATTAACCTCATGGTCTGGAGCGAAGCGAGCTGATCCAGCACAAAGAAACGCAGCTGAACGGGGGCTTGCCTCGACTTTTGCAGTCATGACAAGGCCATGTCTGATATCCCTCAAACAGAAGTCTCCTGTTCAAAATGCTGTCGGTTTGTCGCAACCACTTGCCAGTCATTCCCACTTGGTGCCGCAAATGACGCAGTGCGACAAAACGCTTGCCAAGCTTCATAGCCAAGGGTTATAGTCGTTTTAACCATTTCGGATTCCCTATGCGCAACGCTGCCTTCTTTACCTATTTTTGGTTTAGCCATTCCAGCCTTCAGGCGGTGGAGTAGCGGCAGGTTCACGCAGCAAGAGAACAGCCCGAACGACCAGAAACCGCCAGCGATGGCGGTTTTTTCATTTGCAGCCCAGATAAACGAAACGGAGTACCGCATGCCTCGTACCGACGATCTACGCATCCGCGAAATGAAGGAATTGACGCCGCCCTCGCACCTGATCCGCGAGTTTCCGGTGACGCCCGCGGCCGAAGACACCGCATCCGCGGCGCGGGTGGCGCTGCACCGCATCCTGCACGGCCAGGACGACCGCCTGATGGTGGTGATCGGCCCATGCTCGATCCACGACCCGAAGGCCGCGATGGAATACGCGCGTCGCCTGGTCGAGCAGCGCCGCCGCTTCATCGGCGAGCTCGAGATCGTGATGCGGGTGTATTTCGAGAAGCCGCGCACCACGGTCGGCTGGAAGGGGATGATCAACGACCCCTATATGGACAACAGCTTCCGCATCAATGACGGCCTGCGCATGGCGCGCGAGCTGCTACGCGACGTCAATGAGATGGGTTTGCCGGCCGGGACCGAATTCCTCGACGTGATCAGCCCGCAGTACATCGCCGACCTGATCAGTTGGGGCGCGATCGGCGCGCGCACCACCGAATCGCAGGTGCACCGCGAACTGGCCTCCGGCCTGTCCTGCCCGGTCGGCTTCAAGAACGGGACTGACGGCAACATCAAGATCGCGGTGGAAGCGATCAAGGCGGCCTCGACGCCGCACCATTTCCTGTCGGTGACCAAGGGCGGCCACTCGGCCATCGTCTCGACCGCCGGCAACGAGGACTGCCACATCATCCTGCGCGGCGGCAAGGCGCCGAACTACGACGCCGCCAGCGTGGAGGACGCCAGCCGCCAGATCGCCGCCCTGGGTCTCGCTTCGCGCCTGATGATCGACGCCTCGCATGCGAACAGCTCGAAGAAGCCGGAAAACCAGGTGCCGGTGTGCGCCGACATCGCGCGCCAGGTCGCCGCCGGCGACGAGCGCATCGTCGGCGTGATGGTCGAATCGCACCTGCTGGCCGGGCGCCAGGACCTGGTGCCGGGCAAGGAGCTGACCTATGGGCAGTCGGTGACCGACGGCTGCATCGACTGGGAGACCAGCGTGGGGGTGCTGGAAGGACTGGCGGCGGCGGTGCGCCAGCGCCGGCTGCGCGAGGACGCGTAAGGAAGGGGGGCATCGCCCCCAGGTTATAGGTCAACAACAGAACTTGATGACCCGCCCGCGGCAAATTGCGTTATCGTGAGCGTTTTTCAAACGGCCGAGCCAGGCAAGCTGCGGCCGCGGGAAGCTCCATGCTGGCTTACATACTCAGGCGCCTGTGGCAAATGCTGCCGACCATGGCAGGCGTCATCGTGCTCGTCTTCGTGCTCTTCAACTGGGTGGGCGGCGATCCGTCCTATCTGTTGGCGGGCAAGATGGCCGACGAGGCGGCGATCGCGAACATCCGCGCCCAGCTCGGCATCGACCAACCGTACTATGTTCAGCTCGGCATCTTCCTGAAGCAGATCGCGAGCTTCGATTTCGGCAATGCCTGGAGCACGGGCGAACCGGTGTCGCACATCATCGCCAGCCGCCTTGGCCCCTCGCTGACGGTGCTGGTGCCGCTGACCATCCTGGAAACCCTGTTCGGCATCGCGCTGGCCCTGGCCATCGCTTTCGTACGCGGCTCGCTGACGGACCGCGCCGTGATGGTGGCCTGCACGGTCGGCATGTCGATCTCGATCCTGGTCTACATCATCGTGTTCCAGTATTTCTTCGCCTATAAACTCGGCCTGTTCCCGGTGCAGGGCTGGGGAGAAAGCCTGGGCGAGAACCTGCTGCGCTATGCGCTGCTGCCGATCATCATCGGCCTGGCCGTCTCGATCGCGCCGACCCTACGCCTGTACCGCAGCTTCGTGCTCGACGAAGTGCATCAGGACTATGTGCGCACGGCACGCGCGAAGGGCTTGCCGGAGCGGCGCATCGTCTGGGTCCACGTGCTCAGGAATGCCGCGATTCCGATCATCACCCACGTGATGGCGAATCTGCCGGCGCTCCTGATCGGCGCTTTTCTGCTCGAACGTTTCTTCGGCATTCCCGGCATCGGGCGCGAAGTCATCCTGGCCGTGGAGCGCAGCGATTTCCCCGTCATCAAGGCGATTACCGTGTACGTCGCGGCGGCAACCATGGTGTTCAACCTGCTGGCCGACCTGCTGTATGGCGCGGTCGATCCACGTGTGCAATTGAAATGATGACGAACGAATTGCATTCGCCCGGCCTCTGGACGCTCGCCTGGCGCCGCCTGCGCGCCGACCGCATCGCGATGGCGGCGCTGGCCGTCGTCGGCGCCTTCATCCTCTTGCTGCTGCTGTCCTGGAGCGGACTGGTGGCGAACGATTGGGAAGAGGAGGTGGCGGTCAATTACGCGCCGCCTACTTTTGTGGGACCCGATGCCGCGAGCGCCGCGCTGGCCCGTCCGCAGGCGCCGGTGCCGCCGAATGCCTTCGATCCGCTGGCGCAGGAACTCGAAGTCTTGAAGGCCGAGGTGCAAGCGAGTCACCCTCCGCGCGCCAAGGCAGTGACCTTGCCTTTCGGCGCCGACAAGTGGGGCCACGACGTGCTGAAAAAAACCATCAAGGGCGGCGAGACCTCGATCGTCGTCGGCCTGGTGGCGGCTTTCGTGGCGGTGGCGCTGGGAACCTTGTTCGGCGCGCTGTCCGGCTTTTTTGGCGGCGTGGTCGACGACCTGTTCAACTGGTTCTACAGCATCTTTACCTCGATCCCCTCGATCCTGATGATCCTGACGGTGGCCGCCGTGCTGCAGCAGAAGGGCGTGATGACGATCGTGCTGATCCTGGGTCTCACCGGCTGGACCGGGCCCTATCGCCTGATCCGCGCCGAGTACATCAAGCACAAGGCGCGCGAATACGTGATGGCGGCCGATGCGATCGGGGCATCGAGCTGGCGCAAGATGTTCTCCCACATTTTCCCGAACGTCTCGCACGTGGCCCTGGTGCAGTTGTCGATCCTCGTCGTCGGCTTCATCAAGGCCGAAGTGATCCTGTCTTTCCTGGGTTTCGGCGTGCCGGTCGGGACCGTGTCCTGGGGCAGCATGCTGAACGAAGCGCAGAACGAACTGATCCTGGGTAAATGGTGGCAGCTGGCGGCCGCGGCCGGCGCGATGGCGCTGCTGGTGACGGCATTCAGTTTGTTCACCGATGCGTTGCGCGACGCGCTCGATCCGAAACTCAAATGACACACGATACCGACATGCTCCTCCAGGTGCGCGACCTGCGCATCGCCTTCCGCGTCGATAAGAAAAACACGGTCGAAGCGATCAAGGGCATTTCCTTCGATGTGCCGAGGAATGCCACCGTCGCCCTGGTCGGCGAATCGGGCAGCGGCAAGTCGGTCAGCTCGCTCGCCGTGATGGGCCTGCTGCCGCCCGAGACGACCATCATCGAGCCGGGCTCGCAGGTGCTGTTCGACGGGCGCGAGCTGCTGCAATTGCCGCCGGCCGCGCGCCGTGGATTGTGCGGCAAGGACATCGCCATGATTTTCCAGGAGCCGATGTCCTCCTTGAATCCCGTGTTCACGGTCGGCTTCCAGATCGGCGAGGTGCTGCAGCGGCACATGGGCATGGGCAAGCGCGCGGCGCGCACGCGTACTTTGGAACTGCTGGAAGAGGTCGGCATTCCCGACCCGGCCAACAAGATCGACGCCTATCCCGGCCAGATGTCGGGCGGGCAGCAGCAGCGCGTGATGATCGCGATGGCGATCGCCTGCGAGCCGAAACTGCTGATCGCCGACGAGCCGACCACGGCGCTCGACGTGACGATCCAGAAGCAGATCATGGAGCTGATCGCGGCGCTGCAGAAGAAGCACCGCATGTCGGTCCTGTTCATCACCCACGACCTCGGGCTGGTGGGCGAGATTGCCGACCGCGTGATCGTGATGCGCCATGGCGAAGTGCGCGAGGAGGGCAGTGCGGCCCAGGTGTTCGGCGCGCCGCGCGACGCCTACACGCGCGCGCTGCTGCATTGCCGGCCGAGCCTGGATAGCCGTCCGGTGCGGCTGCCCGTGATCGACGATTACCTCAGCGGCCGCAGCGACCCGCTCGACGTGCTGCCGCAGCGCACGCGCGGGTACGCCGCCGGCGACGACAACGTGCTGGTGGTGCAGAACCTGGCCAAGAGTTTTACGCTGCGCGAAGGCCTGTTCGGCAAGCGCGTCTTCCACGCGGTAAAAAACGTGTCGTTCACGCTGCCGCGCGGGAAAACCCTGGGCGTGGTCGGCGAATCGGGTTCCGGCAAGACCACGGTCGGCCTGACCCTGCTGCGCCTGCACCGCGCCACCGGCGGCAGCGCCCACTTCGACGGACGCGACCTGTTCGCGCTGTCGGACCGCGAGTATGCGGCCTATAAGCGGCGCATCCAGATCATCTTCCAGAACCCGTATGCTTCGCTGAATCCGCGCTTTACGGTTGGCCAGATCCTGCTGGAACCGATGCGCATCCACGGCATCGGCGCAAGCGAGCACGAACGCACCAAAACAGTGCAAAATTTGCTGGAGCGGGTTGGCCTGCCGGCCCAGGCCTTCCACCGCTATCCGCACGAGTTTTCCGGCGGCCAGCGCCAGCGCATCGCGATCGCGCGCTGCCTGACGATGAAGCCGGAAATCCTGGTCTGCGACGAATCGGTCTCGGCGCTCGACGTTTCGGTGCAGGCCCAGGTGCTGAACCTGCTGCAGGACCTGCAGGATGAGTACAAGCTGAGCTACATCTTCATCTCCCACGATTTATCCGTGGTGCGCTACATCGCCGACCGGGTGATGGTGATGCACCATGGCAGCGTGGTCGAGATGGCCGATTCGGACGAGCTGTACCGCAATCCCCGGCATCCTTATACGCAATCGCTGCTGGCGGCGATTCCACGCCTGGCCTGAAGATAGGGAAGGCGCCAAAAGCGTTGCAAAAACCCTGCGGCCGCCAGCTGGAAACAGGGATTTGGGCTACCATGAACGGATGTCCCAGCTCACTCTCCTGATCCAGCAATACGGCGTCATCCTCGTCTTCGGCACCGTGCTGCTGGAGCAGTTCGGCCTGCCGATTCCCGCCTTTCCCGTGCTGATCCTGGCCGGGGCGATGGCGGTCGACGGCGGCGCCAGCTGGCAGCTGTGCCTGGCGGCCGTGCTGCTGGCCTGCCTGATCTGCGACTATTTCTGGTTCAGCGCCGGGCGCTACTACGGCAAGCGCGTGCTGCGCCTGCTGTGCCGCATTTCGCTGTCGCCCGATTCCTGCGTCAACCAGACCGAAGACCGCTTCCGCCGCTACGGTCCGAAATCCCTGCTGGTCTCGAAATTCGTCCCCGGCTTCAATACCATCGCCGCGCCGATGTCCGGCGCGCTCGGCACGCGCACGCGCGCCTTCCTCGGCTTTTCGGCCAGCGGCGCGCTGCTCTGGGGCGGCACCGGCATCGCGCTGGGCGCCATCTTCCACGACAGCGTCGACGGCATCCTGGCCATGCTCGACACCATGGGCAGCGCCGCGCTGATGGTGCTGGCCGGGCTGCTGGCCCTGTTCGTCGTCTATAAATATGTGGAGCGCCGGCGCCACCGCGCCACGCTCGCCATACCGCGCATCGCCATTGCCGAACTCAAGGCGCTGATGGAAGGCGGGCACGATCCCCTGATCATCGATGCGCGCAGCGTCACCGCCCAGGCGCTCGAGCACGCCATTCCCGGTGCGTTGCTGTACAACAGCTGCGAGCCGGGTCAATTGATGGCCAGCCTCGACAAGGACCGCCACATCGTCGTCTATTGCAGCTGTCCGAACGACGTCACGGCGGCGCAGGTGGCCAAGGCGTTCCTGGCCAACGGTTTTCACCGCACCCGTCCGCTGCATGGCGGGCTCGACGCCTGGCATGCGCACCATGCCCGGCCGGAGGGAGCGCAGCCGGCGCCGTGCTGAGGCCCCGCGTAGTCGTACTACTTGACTCGCTGCGGCTAATCGACACATAGGTAGGGCAACTCTGTACCTAAACTACAAAATCTTCTTGTAAGTCAGCAAAGAAATCCAGTAAGCTTGGACATCCCCAGCCTTATGTCCTGCAATGACTGCTTCTCTGCCTGCACACTCCGCTTCCCACGCCGCGTCTTTCGATAGCGCCCGCCTGCTGGCCGACGTCGGCGGCACGAATGCGCGCTTCGCGCTCGAGCTGGCGCCGGGCAGCTTCGAGGCGGTGCAGGTGCTGGCCTGCGGCGACCATGCGAGCTTTGCCGACGCCATGCGCGCCTACCTGGCCTCGCCGGAAGTGGCTGCCTTCGGCAAGGTCGAGCATGCGGCGGTGGCGATTGCGAATCCCGTCGATGGCGACCGGATCCGCATGACCAATCACCACTGGCAATTCTCGATCGAGGCCGTGCGTCGCGAAGTAGGGCTGCAGACATTGTTGGTGGTCAACGATTTCTATGCGCTGGCGCGCTCGCTGCCGCACCTGGGCGAAGGCGACAAGGTGCAGGTCGGCGGCGGCAGTCCGCGCGCCGGCGCGCCGCTCGGCCTGCTGGGTGCGGGCACGGGCCTGGGCGTGTCGGGCCTGATCCCGGCCGGCGACAGCTGGACCGCGCTCAACAGCGAAGGCGGGCACGTCACCTTTTCGCCGGCCAACGAACTCGAGGTCGCGGTGCTGCAATACGCCTGGCGCGAGTTCGAACACGTCTCGGCCGAGCGCTTCCTGTCCGGCGCCGGCGTCGAACTGATCTACCGCGCACTGGCGCACGTGCAGGGCCTGGCGCTGGAACCGTTGGCGGCGCCGGAAATCTCGCGCCGCGCGCTGGCCGGGGAGTGCGAGCTGTCGAAGCAGGTGCTCGAGGTCTTCTGCGGCATGCTCGGCACCGTGGCCGGCAACCTCGCCGTGACGCTGGGCGCGCAGGGCGGCGTCTACATCGGCGGCGGCATCGTGCCGCGCCTGGGCGAACGCTTCGCCGCTTCGCCTTTCCGCAGCCGCTTCGAACAGAAGGGCCGCTTCGCTTCCTACCTGGCCGGGGTGCCGACCTACGTCATCACTGCCGAATATCCGGCTTTCCTTGGCGTGTCCGCCGTTTTGGCCGAAAAACTGTCGGCTTAAGGCCAATGCCGGGCGCGCACCCTTGCGCAAGTGGCCCGACCTGGGTTTTATCGGTTACAATGGCCCGCAGTTGGAAGAAACGACGTCGATTGCTGTCATGGTACGCGCACCTCGAAGCCGCGTGACACGTCCGCGTTTCGCTGAATAATCACCTGTGGCTGTCCGCCTGGCACGCGGAGAGCACTGTGGCCGGGTCCTGTCCCGCCACCGTTATTGCGCCCGCCGCGTCCAAGCGCGGGCCACTGATTCCAGTTTTAGCGAGCAGCACCGCGAACCGCGTCGGCGTGATGGCCTGCGCTGCGCCGACTCCGGCCAGCCGCTGCCCGCCGATCGCGTATTTGTTTGAACGTTTCCTGGCCCCGGGCCTGACGACATCGAGAATGAAGACTGATGAGGCCAAGCGGGTCCTCGAGACCGCCTTGCTATGCGCGCGCGAGCCGATGTCGCTGCACGGCATGAAGAAGCTGTTTGCCGACGTCGACGCCAATGGGCGCATGCTCGGCACGCCGGTCGGGCTCGATACGATCAAGCTGCTGCTCGAGGAATTGCGCCACGACTGGCAGGACCGCGGCATCGAGATCGTCAGCCTGGCCTCGGGCTGGCGCTTCCAGAGCCGCCCCGAGATGAAGCAATATCTCGACCGCATCACGCCGGAAAAGCCGCCCAAGTATTCGCGGGCAACGCTGGAAACGCTGGCGATCATCGCCTACCGCCAGCCGGTCACGCGCGGCGACATCGAGGAGATCCGCGGCGTCGCGGTGAACTCGCAGACGATCAAGATGCTGGAAGACCGCGGCTGGATCGACGTCGTCGGCCACCGCGAAGTGGTCGGACGGCCGGCCCTGCTGGGCACGACGAAGCAGTTCCTGGACGACCTCGGCCTGGCATCGCTGGGGCAATTGCCTCCACTTGAGAGCATTGCCGATGCCCAGGACGGGCGCAGCCTGGAGGCGCTGGAAGCGGCCCTGCAACAGAATTTCGAAAAGACGGACGCAGCGGCGGACGTCGAAGAAGAACAAACTACTTCACCCGTTGAAGTCCCGATACACGACCCGCAACCGGCCTACGGCGTGGACAGGGTCGACAACAACGAAACCAATGATGAATCCTACTGACACCGATACCACGCCTGGCGCACCTGGCCAGGACGAGGCGGCCAAGCCGAAGCGCCGCACCAAGGCGGCCGCACCGAAGGCCGCGCCTGCTGCCGATGCTGCGCCGGCCGCAGCGCCGACCGTAGAGAAGCCGAAACGCCGCACCAAGGCTGCAGCCGCAGCCGAGGCCGCCGCACCGGCAGCCGCCGAAGTTGCTGCGCCTGCCGCCGCGCCTGTTGCCGACCTCAAGCCGGCCCGCAAGCCGCGCGCCGCCAAGGCCAAGCCGGCCGCCGAGGCGCCGGCCCCGGCCCAGGCGATGGAAACCTGGCCGCAGCCGTCCGCCGCGCCTGCAGTCGCTCCGACGACGGACAACATGGCCGCCGCCGATACGCCGCGTCAGGAACGGAACCAGGCCGACGGCCAGCGCAAGCCGCGCGGTCCGCGCCAGATGCGCGAGCAGCGCGCCGGCCGCGAAGCGCGCCAGCCAGCTGTCGCCCAGGACCAGGCAGCCGATGCGGCGCCGGTCCAGGCACAGGGCGAGCAGGGCGGCGAAGTCCGCCGCGAACAGCGTCAGGGCAAGGGCAAGAACAAGAATGGCAAGAACGGCCAGCGCAACGCGCAGCAGGGCGGCCAGCAAGCCGGCCAGCAAGGCCAGCAAGGCCGTCAGCAGGGCGGCAAGCAGCATGCCAAAGGCAAGGGCAAGGGCGGTAAACCAAACGACGCCGACGCCGTGTTCTCCTTCGTCACCTCGGATGCCTTCGACGCCAACGAAGGCGGCCAGGGCCAGCAGAAGTCGAAGCCGGCACGGCGCGACCTGACCGCGGACGATGACGCGCCGAAGCTGCACAAGGTGCTGGCCGAAGCCGGCCTCGGCTCGCGCCGCGACATGGAAGAACTGATCGTCGCCGGCCGCGTGTCGGTCAACGGCGAGCCGGCCCACATCGGCCAGCGCATCCTGCCGACCGACGCCGTGCGCATCAACGGCAAGCTGATCCAGCGCCGCGTCAACAGCAGCAAGCCGCCGCGCGTGCTGGTGTACCACAAGCCGGCCGGCGAAATCGTCAGCCACGACGACCCGGAAGGCCGTCCATCGGTATTCGACCGCCTGCCGACCATGAAGACCGGCAAGTGGCTGGCCGTCGGCCGTCTCGACTTCAACACCGAGGGCCTGCTGCTGTTCACGACCTCCGGTGACCTGGCCAACCGCCTGATGCACCCGCGCTACAACATCGACCGCGAATACGCCGTGCGTACGCTGGGCGAGCTGGAAGAAGGCATGCGCCAGAAGCTGCTGGCCGGCGTCGAGCTGGAAGACGGCCTGGCCAACTTCACCAAGATCGCCGATGGCGGCGGCGAGGGCATCAACAAGTGGTACCGCGTGGTGATCGGCGAAGGCCGCAACCGCGAAGTGCGCCGCATGTTCGAAGCAGTCGGCCTGACCGTCTCGCGCCTGATCCGTACCCGCTACGGCGCCATGACCCTGCCGTCGGGCCTGAAGCGCGGCCGCTGGGAAGAGCTGGAAGAAAACGACGTGCGCAACTTCATGGCCGCCTTCGGCATCGAGAAGAAGGGCGGCGGCGCCGATCAGGGCAAAGGCGGCAAGGGCGGCAAGGGCGCCCAGCAGGCCGATCCGCGCCGTTCGGACGGCAATCGCATCGACCGCGCCGACGCCAACCGCAACGTCGATCCGTTCGGCCCGCCGGTGGCGCGCGCCGGCGTGCCGCCGCGCGGTGGTGTTGCGGCGCCGATGGGGCGTCCTGCGGGTGGCAAGGGCCGCGGCAATGCCGGCGGCTTCGGCGGCGGCTCGGGCCGCCCGGGCAGTGGCGGCAGCAGCCGTCCGAAGCAGCCGGATCCGCTGCAGACGACCTTCGGCTTTGCCGGCACGGGCGGCGGTGGCCGTCGCGGCGGCCAGGGTCCGCGCGGTTCCGAGCACGGCCTGCCGCGCCGCGGTCGTCGGGGTTGATGGCACGCCGCCGTCGCCGGTTATTGCCCGCGACGGCGGTGCACCGTAGGGTAGGCATGCCCACGCGTTAACAACGGTTGAATTTCGGCGCCATGTCCTTATGTAAGGGACCTGGCTCGCCGCTAGCTCTATGCCGATGTTGAACGCGTGGGCATGCCCGGTGAACCTGTCACTGAGGCCATTGGCCTCAGTGACCCCGTACGTTACGCAACGGTTCCGGGGTGAAATCAGGCGCCAAGGATTCATTGTGTTCCCGATACCGCCTGTTTTTGCTTTGATAACGTGCGCGGCCGTTGTTTGCTTGCTCATAAAATGGTATGTCGATTGCAGCACGCCCTCGAATACGTTATAATTTGCAGCCTAATCGAAGTCCTTCCCCAGTATTAATTTGGTGCAAGTGCTTACATCTGGTTGGGTTGTGAATACAAAAAGATGGGCAGATGCCCATTTTTTTTTTGGTAAAACGTTTTAACGCCCTTGGAGAAGTGTCGTGCAGCAGTTTGATTTGATCGCCAAGACAGTGTCTGGCCTGGGCTACGAGCTCGTTGATGTCGAACGGGGCGAGCGCGGGGTTCTACGCGTGTTTATCGATTTCCCGGCTGCAGTCGCGGAAGAAAAGGGCTTGATTACCGTCGAGGACTGCGCAACGGTGAGCCACCAGTTGTCGCACATGCTGACGGTGGAGAACGTCGATTACGAGCGTCTCGAGATTTCGTCGCCCGGACTGGACCGCCCGGTGCGCACCCTGGCCGATTTCGAGCGCTTCGCCGGCCACGAATGCACGGTGAAGCTGCGCGTCGCCATGCCGGGCACCGCGAACCGGAAGACCTATACGGGCATCCTGGTCGCGCCGGAAGGCGACAAGATCGGTCTGGAATTTGAAGGTAAAGATGGGCCGGCGTTGTTGGAATTTACGCTGGCCGAATTGGACAAGGCACGCTTGGTGCCGCAGGTGGATTTTAGGAGTCGCAAAGCATGAGTCGCGAAATTTTGTTACTGGTTGATGCGCTTGCGCGCGAAAAAAACGTCGATAAGGAAGTGGTGTTCGGGGCGCTCGAATTCGCCCTGGCCCAGGCCACGAAAAAACGCTATGAAGGCGAGGTCGACATTCGCGTGAGCATCGATCGCGACACGGGCGAATTCGAAACCTTCCGCCGCTGGCACGTGGTGCCGGACGAAGCCGGCCTGCAGCTGCCGGACCAGGAAATCCTGCATTTCGAAGCGAAAGAGCAGATCGCCGACATTGAAGTCGACGAATACATCGAAGAGCCGGTGGAATCGGTCGAGTTCGGCCGCCGCTTCGCCCAGGACACCAAGCAAGTCGTCCTGCAGCGCGTGCGTGACGCCGAGCGCGAGCAGATCCTGCAAGACTTCCTCGAGCGCGGCGATTCGCTGGTCACCGGCACCATCAAGCGCATGGAACGCGGCGACGCGATCGTCGAGTCGGGCAAGATCGAAGCCCGCCTGCCGCGCGACCAGATGATCCCGAAGGAAAACCTGCGCATCGGCGACCGCGTCCGTGCCTACATCCTGCGCGTGGACCGCAATATGCGCGGCCCGCAGGTGATCCTGTCGCGCACCGCGCCGGAATTCATCATGAAGCTGTTCGAGCTGGAAGTGCCGGAAATCGAGCAGGGCCTGCTGGAAATCAAATCGGCGGCCCGTGACGCCGGCGTGCGCGCCAAGATCGCGGTCTTCACCAGCGACAAGCGCATCGACCCGATCGGCACCTGCGTCGGCATGCGAGGTTCGCGCGTCCAGGCCGTCACCGGCGAGCTGGGCGGCGAGCGCGTCGACATCGTGCTGTGGTCGGACGATCCGGCCCAGTTCGTGATCGGCGCCCTGGCGCCGGCGAACGTGTCGTCAATCATGGTCGACGAAGAAAAGCACGCGATGGACGTCGTGGTCGACGAAGAGAACCTGGCGATCGCGATCGGCCGTTCGGGCCAGAACGTGCGCCTGGCCTCGGAACTGACCGGCTGGAAGATCAACATCATGACGGCCGAGGAATCGGCCAACAAGGTGGCCCAGGAAACGGCGGCAATCCGTTCGCTGTTCATGGAAAAGCTGGACGTCGACCAGGAAGTGGCCGACATCCTCGTCGAGGAAGGTTTCTCGAGCCTGGAAGAAATCGCCTACGTGCCGATTTCGGAAATGCTGGAAATCGAATCCTTCGACGAAGAGACCGTGAACGAACTGCGCACCCGTGCCCGTGACGCCCTGGTAACTGAAGCAATCGCTTCGGAAGAGGGTCTGGAAGGCATGGAAGAGGAGCTGGTCAACCTCGAAGGCATGGACCGCACGACTGCCGGCAAGCTTGGTCTTGCAGGCATCAAGACGGTGGAAGCCTTCGCCGGCCTGGCCTACGACGAATTCGGCGCCATCCTGGCCCTGTCGTCGGACCGCGCCCGTGAACTGATCAAGAGTGAATTTAATGATGTGACCGACGATGAGATGAAGCTGGTCGACAGCAAATATGATGACCGCGCCAAAGCGCTGCAGGCGAAAGCCTGGAGCCTGGCAGAAACGGCCAAGGCGTAATTTGCAAATCTTTATCATCTCCGCGACACATAGAAAAGAGGACTGAATGGCGAGTAACAACGTAGCCCAATTTGCCACCGAACTGAAGATGCCTGCAGACTTGCTGCTGACGCAGCTGCGTTCTGCCGGCGTCGAAAAAAGTTCGACGTCAGATCCCTTGTCAAAGGATGATAAGGACAAGCTGCTGAACCACCTGCGCCGTACCCACGGTGCGGGCGAATCGACCGAGAAGAAGAAGATCACGGTCACCCGCAAGGAAACCAGCGAGATCAAGCAGGCTGACGCCTCGGGCAAGTCGCGCACGATCCAGGTCGAAGTGCGCAAGAAGCGCACCTTCGTCCAACGTGACGACCCGGCCCCGGCCGCCCCTGTCGCGCCGACCGAACCGGTCATCGACGCCGCCGAAATCGCTCGCCGCGAGGAAGAGGCACGCCGCCACGCCGAGCTCGTCGCCCGCCAGGAAGCGGACCTGCGCGAAAAGCAGGAACGCCTGGCCAAGCTCGAAGCCGAGCGCGCCGAGCAGGCCAAGGCCGAGGAAGAGCAGGCCAAGCGCGATGCCGCCGAAGCCGCCAAGCGCGACGCCGCCGCCGCAGCTGCCGCCAACTCGGCCGCGGGCGAGCAGGCCAAGCAGGCCGCAGCCGCCGAGGCCAAGCAGAAAGCCGACGAAGCCGCCAAGGCAGCCGCGGAGCGCGCCGCCGCCACCGAGCGTGCGCGCAAGGCCGTGGCCGACGAAGTGGCACAGATCAAGCTGATGATGGCGCAGCCGCGCCGCGTGATCAAGGCGCCGGAACCTGTTCCTGCGCCGGTCGCCGCCAAGCCGGCCGCACCCGCCGGCACGCTGCACAAGCCTGCCGACAAGAAGCCGGCCGACGGTACCGCTGCCAAGCCGGGCGACAAGAAGCCGGGCGACAAGAAGTCGATCAAGTCGGCGAATGTCTCCTCGACCTGGTCGGACGATGCCAAGAAGCGTGGCGCGCCGGGCGGCGGCAAGGGCCGTGGCGCCCCGAGTGCGCCGAGCGGTCGCGATGGCTGGCGTGCGGGTGGCCGCAGCGGTGGCCGCCGTGGTTCGCATAACGAGGACCGCGAAAGCAACTTCCAGGCGCCGACCGAGGCGATCGTCAAGGACGTCCACGTTCCTGAAACGATCACCGTGGCCGAACTCGCCCACAAGATGTCGGTGAAGGCGTCGGAAGTCATCAAGCAGCTGATGAAGCTGGGCCAGATGTGCACCATCAACCAGGTGCTGGACCAGGAAACCGCGATGATCGTGGTGGAAGAGATGGGCCATAAAGCCTTCGCTGCCGCCGAGGACGATCCGGAAGCGATCCTGGCCGACCAGGGCGAGCACGCCGAGTTCGAAGCGACCCCGCGCGCGCCGGTCGTGACCGTCATGGGTCACGTCGACCACGGTAAAACCTCGCTGCTGGACTACATCCGCCGTGCGAAAGTGGCGGCTGGCGAAGCCGGCGGCATTACCCAGCACATCGGTGCATACCACGTTGATACCCCGCGCGGCATGATCACCTTCCTGGATACCCCGGGCCACGAGGCGTTCACCGCCATGCGTGCCCGTGGTGCCAAGGCAACCGACATCGTCATCCTGGTGGTGGCGGCGGACGACGGCGTGATGCCGCAGACGAAGGAAGCAATTGCTCACGCAAAAGCTGCCGGCGTGCCACTCGTCGTCGCGATCAACAAGATCGACAAGCCGGGTGCCAATACCGACCGCGTCACCCAGGAACTGGTGGCCGAAGGCGTGGTGCCGGAAGAATACGGCGGCGATTCGCCGTTCGTGCCGGTGTCGGCAAAAGTCGGTACCGGTATCGACGACCTGCTCGAGCAAGTGCTGCTGCAGGCCGAAGTGCTGGAACTGAAGGCGCCGGTCGGTTCGCCGGCCCGTGGCCTGGTGGTCGAATCCCGTCTGGACAAGGGCCGCGGCCCGGTCGCGACGATCCTGGTGCAATCGGGTACCCTGCGCCGCGGCGACGTGGTGCTGGCCGGTTCGGCTTACGGCCGTGTCCGTGCGATGCTGGACGAGAACGGCAAGGCGATCGCCGAAGCCGGTCCATCGATCCCGGTCGAGATCCAGGGCCTGACCGAAGTGCCGGCTGCCGGCGAAGAAGTCATGGTCATGGCCGACGAGCGCAAGGCGCGTGAAATCGGTCTGTTCCGTCAAGGTAAGTTCCGCGACGTGAAGCTGGCCAAGCAGCAGGCGGCGAAGCTGGAAAACATGTTCGACCAGATGGCCGAGGGCGAGGTGAAGAACCTGCCGCTGATCATCAAGACGGACGTGCAGGGTTCGCAGGAAGCGCTGGTCGGTTCGCTGCAGAAGCTGTCGACCTCGGAAGTGCGCGTGCAGGTCGTCCATGCGGCGGTCGGCGGCATCACCGAGTCGGACGTCAACCTGGCGGTCGCCTCGAAGGCAGTCATCATCGGCTTCAACGCCCGTGCCGACGCCCAGGCGCGCAAGCTGGCCGAAGCGAACGGCGTCGACATCCGTTACTACAGCATCATTTACGATGCGATCGACGAAATCAAGACGGCACTGTCGGGCATGCTGGCTCCGGAAAAGCGCGAGACCATCACGGGTCAGGTCGAGATTCGCCAGGTCATCCTGGTCTCGAAAGTCGGCGCGATCGCGGGCTGCCTGGTCACCGATGGCGTGGTCAAGCGTACCTCGTCGGTCCGCCTGCTGCGCAACAACATCGTCGTCTGGACCGGCGAGATCGACTCGCTCAAGCGCTTCAAGGACGATGCGAAAGAAGTGCGCGCCGGCCTCGAGTGCGGCCTGTCGCTGAAGAACATGAACGAAATCCAGGTCGGCGACGTTCTGGAAGTGTTCGAAGTGACGGAAGTGGCTCGTACGCTGTAAATTAAAGCGCGACCAAAAAGCGCCATCCGCCGGGCATGATTGCCTAGCCGATGGCGCTTTTTTACTGTTAGCTGCGGTGCACCGTAGGGTGGACTCCTGAGTCCACGCGTTTGCGCACCTTGCGTCGCGTCACCGTACGCCCCCGCCGCACACTTAGATGTACCATCGTCAGAAAAAACCAAAGTAATTACCATGGCAAAACACAGCAAAACCATCCCCCAGCGCGGCCTGCGCGTCGCCGACCAGATCCAGAAAGACCTGTCGGAACTGATCGCCTTCGAGCTGAAGGACCCGCGCGTCGGCATGATCACGCTGACCGAAGTGCAGCTCACGCCCGACTACGCCCACGCCAAGATCTACTTCACCGTGCTGAAGGACAGCAAGGAAGAAGTGAAGCAGACGCTGGAAGGCCTGAACAAGGCGGCCGGCTACCTGCGCAACATGCTCGGCAAGCGCCTGCACATCCATACGCTGCCGCAACTGCACTTCATGCACGACACCTCGACCTCGCGCGGCCTGCAGATGTCGGCCCTGATCGACCAGGCCAACGCCGTGCGCGCCGCCGACTTCGGCCAGGACGAGTCTGACGCCGACAAAGACGCCCAGTGAACGCCCGCCCGCAAAAAAAGCCGCGTGACCTGGTCGACGGCGTCCTGCTGCTCGACAAGCCGGTCGGCCTGTCCTCGAACGACGCCCTGATCAAGGCCAAGCGCGTGATGAACGCGAAAAAGGCCGGCCACACCGGCACCCTCGATCCCTTCGCCACCGGCCTGCTGCCGCTGTGCTTCGGCGAGGCGACCAAGTTCTCGCAAGACCTGCTGGAAGCCGACAAGACCTACGAGGCGACGGTCCACCTCGGCATCATGACGAACACCGGCGACACCGAAGGCGAGGCCATCGAGACGCGCGAGGTCGACGTCACGCTCGAGCAGATCGAAGCGGCGCTGGCGCGTTTCCGCGGCCCGATCCTGCAGGTGCCGCCGATGTATTCGGCCCTCAAACGCGACGGCAAGGCACTGTACGAATATGCGCGCGAAGGCATCACGCTGGAACGCGAAGCGCGGCCGGTGACGATTCACGGGCTGGAACTGATCGGCTACGAAGCGCCGATGCTGAAGATCCGGGTCACCTGCAGCAAGGGCACCTACGTGCGCGTGCTGGGCGAGGACATCGGCGCCGCGCTCGGCACCGGCGCCCACCTGAACGCGCTGCGCCGCATCCAGGTCGGCGCGTTGACGGCAGACGCGATGATCACGCTGGAAGACCTGCAGGCGCATGCCGAACCGCTGTCGATGCTGGCGCCGGTCGATGCGCTGCTGTCGAGCTTCCCGTCGGTCCAGCTGACGCCGGAACTGGCGAAGCGCTTCCTGAACGGCCAGCGCCTGGCGCTGGGCAAGGAATCGGTCATGGTGCCGCAAGAGCTGGGCAGGGTGCGCGTCTACCACGAGGGCAAGCTGCTTGGGACTGCAAACCTCCAGGAGTACGCGATCCTGGCGCCCGAACGGCTGATCGCTGCAACGTAAGGTGGGCGGGTCTCCCGCCCACGCGTTCGACCAGAGCAAGAACAACGCGGCGATATTTCACCCGCTGCTTGGACGCGTGGGCGGGAAACCCGCCCACCTTACATATCTCCGGGAGTCGGTCAAAACGTGCCAAAACGGCTGCAAAAGCCTTGGAAACCCAGCAACTCGTTGAAAATACGGGCCTTTTCACAAGGCGGTCACATGAAACCTGCTATACTACGCGGTTTCCGAAATTGGCTGCATCGGACACCTCCGCGAGTTCATCCGCAAATCACGCAAATCACGCTGAAAATACATGTCAAATACCAAACGCGCAATTCGTAATATTGCAATCATCGCCCACGTTGACCACGGCAAGACCACCCTGGTCGACCAGCTGCTCCGTCAGTCCGGCACCTTCCGTGAAAACCAGGCGGTGGACACCCGCGTGATGGACTCGAACGACCTCGAAAAAGAACGCGGCATTACGATTCTGTCGAAGAACTGCGCTGTCGAGTACGAAGGCACCCACATCAACATCGTCGACACCCCGGGCCACGCCGACTTCGGCGGCGAAGTGGAACGCGTGCTGTCGATGGTCGACTCGGTGCTGCTGCTGGTCGATGCGCAGGAAGGCCCGATGCCGCAGACCCGCTTCGTGACCCGCAAGGCGCTGGCCCTGGGCCTCAAGCCGATCGTCGTCGTCAACAAGATCGACCGTCCGGGCGCGCGCGCCGACTGGGCGATCAACCAGACCTTCGAACTGTTCGACAAGCTCGGCGCCACCGACGAGCAGCTGGACTTCCCGATCGTCTACGCCTCGGGCCTGAACGGCTACGCCGGCATGGACGAAAGCGTGCGCGGCGGCGACATGAAGCCGCTGTTCGACGCCATCCTGAAGTACGTGCCTGTGCGCGACGACAACCCGGACGGCCCGCTGCAGATGCAGATCACCTCGCTCGACTACTCGTCGTACGTCGGCAAGATCGGCATCGGCCGCGTCAACCGTGGCCGTGTCAAGACCGGCCAGGACGTCGTCGTCCTGAACGGACCTGATTCGACCCCGATCCGCGGCCGCATCAACCAGGTGCTGAACTTCAAGGGCCTGGAGCGCGTGCTGGTCGATGAAGCCGTCGCCGGCGACATCTGCCTGATCAACGGTATCGAAGAAATCGGCATCGGTTCGACCGTCTGCGCGGCCGACGTGCCGGAAGCGCTGCCGATGCTGACCGTCGACGAGCCGACCCTGACCATGAACTTCATGGTCAACAACTCGCCGCTGGCCGGCCGCGAAGGCAAGTTCGTCACCAGCCGCCAGCTGCGCGAACGTCTCGAGCGCGAACTGAAGGCCAACGTCGCACTGCGCGTCTCGCCGACCGACGACGACACCACCTTCGAAGTCTCGGGCCGCGGCGAACTGCACCTGACGATCCTGCTGGAAAACATGCGCCGTGAAGGCTTCGAGCTGGCCGTGTCGCGTCCGCGCGTGGTCTACAAGATGGTCGATGGCGTGCGCCACGAGCCGTACGAAAACCTGACCGTCGACGTCGAAGAAGCCAACCAGGGCGGCGTCATGGAAGAACTGGGCCGCCGCCGTGGCGACCTGCAGAACATGGAATCGGACGGCAAGGGCCGTGTTCGTCTGGAATACCTGATCCCGGCACGTGGCCTGATCGGCTTCCAGGGCGAATTCATGACCCTGACCCGCGGCACCGGCCTGATGAGCCACGTGTTCCACGAGTACGCACCGGTCGACAACAGCAAGGGCGAACTCGCCGGCCGCCGTAACGGCGTGCTGATCTCGCAGGACGACGGCGCCGCCGTCGCCTACGCGATCTGGAAACTGCAGGACCGCGGCCGCATGTTCGTCGAGCACAACACCCCGGTGTACGAAGGCATGATCATCGGCATCCACTCGCGCGACAACGACCTGGTCGTCAACCCGATCAAGGGCAAGCAGCTGACCAACGTGCGTTCGTCGGGTACCGACGAAGCAGTGCGCCTGGTGCCGCCGATCCAGATGTCGCTCGAATACGCCGTCGAGTTCATCGAGGACGACGAACTGGTCGAGATCACGCCGAAGTCGATCCGTCTGCGCAAGCGTTACCTGAAAGAGCACGAGCGCAAGAAGGCGTCGCGCGAAGCGTAATATAAACGCGGGATATTAAGTCCCGCGTTGTCGAAAACCGCTGTCACCGCATGCGAATGCGGGGCAGCGGTTTTTTTCGTTCCGGCGGTCGGCGGCAGGCTCATCCGTGTGCCGGATTTCGGACCGGGTCGCTAAGATGGGTCCATGCGCATCCTCTGGACCTACCTGCAACCCCATTGGCGCCTCGGCCTGCTGGCCCTGGTCTTCGCCGGCATCGCCCAGGTGCTGGCCCTGGTCGACCCGATCATCTTCGGGCGCATCATCGACCACGTCACCACGCGTCATGCAGGCGATGCCAACCCGATGCCTTACGTAATGCGCCTGCTGGGCCTGGCCGTACTGGTCGCTGTGCTGTCGCGCCTGGCAAAGGCCTTGCAGGAATACGTGACGCGCCTGGTCGTGCAGAAGCTGGGCGTGGCGATTTTCAACGACGGCCTGCGCCACCTGATGCGCTTGCGATTCCAGGAATTCGAGGACTTGCGCAGCGGCGAAATGCTTTCCTTGCTGCAGAAGGTGAGGGCGGACAGCGAGCGCCTGATCAATACTTTCATCAACACGGCTTTCGCAGCGCTGGTCGGTGTCAGCTTCCTCGCGTGGTATGCGGTGACCAAGCACTGGCTGCTGGTGCCCGTGTTCCTGGTCGGCGTTCTGGTGCTGGGTGGGCTGACGGGTTTGCTCTCCCGCGAGATCAAGACCCAGCAGCGCTCGATCACGCGCGAGACCAATCGCAATTCCGGCTTCATCACGGAGTCGTTGCGTAATATCGAACTGATCAAAAGCCTGGGCCTGACCTTTCCCGAAATACGGCGCCTGCGCAGCCAGACCGATGCGATCTTCGCGCTCGAGATGGAGAAGGTGAAACGGATCCGCCTGCTGTCGTTTTTGCAGGGCTCGACGCTGAGTCTTTTAAAACTGGCGATCCTGTTCGCGCTGCTGTGGCTGATCTTCCGCGACGTTCTCTCGACCGGCGAACTGATCGCGATGCAGTTCATCTCGGTATCGATCTTCGCGCCGCTGCAGGAGCTGGGCAACATCATCCTGGCGCACCGCGAGGCCGAGGCCTCGCTGCTGAATTTTAAAAACCTGATGGACAAGCCGGTCGAGCGCCGGCCGTCCGATCCGGTCGAGATCGGGCCGCTCACCGAGCTGCGTTTCGACGCCGTGCGCTTCCGCCACAAGGGCGCGCCCGAAGATGCATTGGCCGGCGTCTCGTTCGCGGCAACGCTGGGGCAGACGGTCGCCTTCGTCGGGCCGTCGGGCTCGGGCAAGTCGACGCTGGTGAAACTGCTGGTCGGGCTGTACACGCCGGCCGGCGGGGAGGTCTCATATAACGGCGTGCGCACCACCGACCTGCGCTACAACCGGGTGCGCCGGCAGATCGGTTTCGTCACGCAGGAAACCTATCTGTTCGCGGGGACGATCCGCGACAACATCCGCTTCGTGAAGACCGACGCGACCGACGAGGAGATCGTGGCCGCGATGCAGCAGGCGTCCTGCGCCTACCTGCTGGAACGTTCGCCGGAGGGACTGGACACCGTGATCGGCGAGCGCGGCATGAAGCTGTCGGGCGGCGAGAAGCAGCGATTGTCGATCGCGCGGGCGCTGGTGCGCCAGCCGGCGCTGCTGATTTTCGACGAGGCGACTTCGGCGCTCGATTCGATTACCGAGGAGCAGATCACGAATACGGTGCGCGAGATCTCGCGGCGCGCGGCGCAGATGACGATCCTGATCGCGCACCGGCTGTCGACGGTGATGCATGCGGATACGATCTTCGTGCTGGAGAAGGGGAGGATTGTCGAGAGCAGTACGCATGGCGAGCTGCTCGAGGCGCGGGGATTGTATTACGCGATGTGGCGGCAGCAGATCGGGGAGCGGCCGGGACCGGTGAGCGAGGGCGTAGCAAATGCGGGCGGCGATACCGCGTGGGCACGGAGTGCCCACCCTACGGGTAACGGCGGATCGTAGGGTGGGCACTCCGTGCCCACGCGGGTTCGGCCGTCGATCAGCCGTACCGCCCATCGCAATCCTTAACGCAGGCCGAGCAGCGCCAGCACGCGCTCGCGGCTGACCCCGACCAGCGCCGAGGTAATCGCCAGCAGCGACTCGTAATCGTGGCTGGCCGCGGTGCTGGCGAAATCCTGCGCCGAGATGGCGAGATCGGCAGCGCTCAGTTCCGACTGGGCGGCGCGCATGGTAGCGGCGCTCAGTGCCGCGCTGGCCGCATCCTGCGAGCGGCGCACGCGTTCCAGCGCCTGCACCACTTCGCGCAGGCTCTGGCGCAAGGCTTCGGCATTGCCGGTGCCGATGTCCTGCAGCTTCAGGTCCGGGGCGACCGCTTCCGTCGCGGCGCGGCCGCGGCCGGAAATGGCGATGTTGTCGCGCACGCCGGGCCAGTTGGCTTCGGCGGTGGCGAATTCGATGCGGTTCTGCTTGTCCAGGCCGGCGCGCACGCCGACCGGGGCCAGGGTGCGGTCCAGGCGCGCGGCGATCTCTTCGGCCGTCATGCCGGGCTCGAAATTGGCCGCCAGCTGCGGGCCGCCGGCGCCGCCCACCGAAAAGGCGAGCGACAGCGGCGCGGCCGACTGCAGCGTGGCCACGTCCAGGCCCTGGATGCGGAAACGCTGCTGGGCCGGTGCGCCGTCCGAGAACTCGAGCTGGGCGTCGACCGAGCCGCCGGCCTGGGCGCTGCGGGCGGCGATCGATGCGCCGAGCTGGCGCGCGCGCGCTTCGAGGTCGCGCGCGCCGCTCTTCATGCCGGCGATCTTCGCGCTCAGCGCGGCCTTCACCGATTCGAGCTGGGCGGCGACGCGGTCGAGGTATTCGCGCGCCTGCTGGGCGCTGGCGACGTCGCTCTGCAGGCGGCTGTCCCAGTTGGCCGGGCTGCGGCGCTGCGGCGCCTGCAGGGCCGGGCGCGCGGGGACGCGGGCATCGGGCGCGGCGTCTTGCGGCGTCTCGACGCGCACCGGCGCCGGCACGGTCTTGGCCGGGCCGACGCCGTTACCCGGGTTGACCGGGGTATTGACTGGAAGCGTGGTGGAAGCGGTGCGAAGCGTGGTGTCCATCGATTACAGGGCAGAGAACAGGGACAGCGTGCCGATCCGGCTATACGCCTTGTAGGTCGCTTGCAGGGCGGTCGAGTAGCCGTTCAGCTCGGTGGCGGCGACGCCCATGTCGAGCTGGCCGATGTCGGTGATGGCCATCTGGTTCGACAGGCTGACGTTACCATGGTTGGCGTCGAGCGTGTCGAGGATATTCTGCTTGCCGCCGAGCACGGCGATCTTGCCGGACACCAGGTCGAGTGCTTCGTCGAAGCCGCTCAGGTTGTCTTCCAGAACGGAGCGGGTGGCCGGGTCGTTGACGTTCAGGCTGGCGCCGCCGAGCAGGGCGATGGTCGCATCCAGGCGGTTCAGCAGCTTCTCCATGCCCTTGACGTTGTCGTTCGCGACCTGGGTCAGGCCGTTGCCGACCACGACGCGCTGTTCGTTGACGTTGCCCGCGTAGCTATAGCGCGCGCCCGCAGCCGCACCGGCGTTGTAGGCGATCGGCGCCGTCGCCGTGTTGGTGCCCGAGAAGACGTAGCGGCCTTCCTGGTCGACCGAATTGGCGCTGAACAGCAGGCCGTCGCGCAGGGCCTCGAGCGGCTTGACCATGGCTTTCAGGTCGTCCGGCGTGTTGCTGCCGTCGAGCGCCCAGACGATCTGGTCGCGGCCGGCCGAAATGTCGTTGACCATGCTGCCGAGATAACCCTCGTTCTTCGACAGCCGGATCTTGATCGAGGCGATGTTGTCGCGGTACTGGGTGATGGCCGCTTCCTCGCGCTGCAGGCGCGACAGGCGCACGCTGTCGACCGGATCGTCCGAGGGCACGGAGATGCGCTTGCCCGTCGCCATCTTCTGGGTCAGGTTGCTCATGTGCTCCTGGTTCAGCTGGAGCGACTTGTTCATGTTCGATTGGTACTGGGCGGTGGCGATGCGCATGATAATTCCTTAACCCATCATCGCCAGCGTGGCGTCGAACAGGGAATTGGCGACCGACATGACTTTCATGTTGGCCTGGTACATGTTCTGGTATTCGACGAGGTTGACGGCTTCCTCGTCCTGGTTGACGCCGCTCGTGGCCTGCCAGTCGTCGAGCGCATGGGTGCGCATGGTCTCGGCGGTGGCCAGCGCTGCCTGGTTCTGCTGGCTCAGCACGCCGAGCTTGCCGACCAGCTGGGTGTCGGCGTCGCTCAGCAGCACCGTGCCGAGGCCCGTGACGCTGACGGTCTGGCTGTTGATGCCGACGAGTTTCAGCAGGTTGCCGGTGTCGCCCTGGGTGCCGTCGCTGGAGAAGGCGAGGCCGGTCGGCTCCATGCCGGGGGCGATGGTGAGCATGTTGGTCGCGCCCGCCGTGTAGACGAACAGCGGCTTGCCCGGGCTGCCGTCCATGGCGTAGCCGGCCGTCAGCTGGGTATTGATCTTGTCGGATAACTGGCGCGCAATGTCGGCCACGCCCTGCTGCATCGGACGCAGCGTGTCCTGTTCGTACACGGTCAGGCCGCCCAGCTGGCCGCCGAGCTTGGCCGCATCGAGGCCGAAGGTGGTCGAGGCAAATTCGAGTTTGAAGGTCTGGGCGCCGACGCCGCCGACAGCCTTCAGTTCGCCGGCGACATTGCCGATCACCAGCGCCTGGCCGGTCCTGAGCGAGACGTCGCGCACGCCGCCCGGCTGGTCCGACACTTCCAGCGCCATCTGGCCGGCCAGCTCGTCGATCGCGAGGTCGCGGGCGTCGATCAGGCTTGATGCCGGCGCGCCGACGGCGTTGGCCTGGGTGATGCGCGCGTTCAGGGCGGCGATCTTGCTGATGTTGGCGTTGGCCGCGTCGACGATCGCGCTGCGCTGCTGGCTGACCGATTGCTGCTGGGCGTTGTAGACGTTGTTCAGGCTGTTGAAGCGCTGGGCCAGCAGGCCGCCGGCGGTCAGCACCTGCTGGCGCAGCGGGGTCGAGGTAGCGTTGTCGCCGGCGACCGCGTTGAGCGACGCGAAGAACTGGTCGACCGCGACCGACAGGCTGGCCGTGTCGTCGCCCATCACGCGCTCGAGCTGCGTCAGGTAGGGTTGCGTTTGCGAATACTGGCCGGTCTCGCTGGCTGCGCGCCACATCTGCTGGCTTTTATAGCCATCCGAGAAGCGCAGCAGCGAGCTGACCTGCACGCCATTGCCGACGGCCTTGCCGCTGGCATCCGCACCGACGGCCGACAGCAGCGCCGCCTGGCGCGTATAGCCTTTGGTTTGCAGGTTGGCGATGTTCTGGCTGGATGCCGACAGCGCCATCTGCGAAGCAAGCGCGCCCGACAGGGCGTTGGTCATGATGGTCATGGAGGTCTTTCTGAAGAAACAGGGGCCTACCGTAGATAGGCGACCAGTTGCTGGAGAATATTAAGTATTGCCGGGAGTAATTTTTGTCGGCACGAGCTGGCGCAGGATCGCATCGGCCACGCCGAAGGCGCGCTGGCCGGCCATCTGCTTCGACAGGATGCCGTCGGCCATGTCCTGCATGTCCTGGTTGACCTTGTCCTTGAAAACGCTGTCCTCGTCGGCCATCTCGCGCGTGGTGGCGCGCATGTCCTTCAGCATTTGCGAGATGAAGAAGCTTTCGAACTCGACGGCGGCCTTGGTTGCCTTGGCCAGGTAGGCGGCATCTTCCGACGCAGGGGCCACGGCATCGGTCTTGGCGCCGTTGGCCTGCGGCTGCAGGGGATTCAGGGCGATCGAGCGGTCCATCAGATCACCACCAGTTCGCCTTCGATGGCGCCGGCCTGGTCGAGCGCCTGCAGGATTGCCATGATGTCGTCCGGGGATGCGCCCAGGCTGTTGACCACGTCGATGATGGTTTGCAGCTTGGCGCCGGCCGGCCACTTGAACATCTGGCGGCCGCCGCCCTGGTCGACCGACAGCTGCGACTGCGGCGTCACCGCGGTCTGGCCGCGCGACAGCGGGCCGGGCTGGCTGACGTTCGAGGATTCGGAAATCACGACCTTCAGCGAACCGTGGGTGACGGCGGCCGATTTCACGCGCAGGCCTTCGGCAATCACCACGGTGCCGGTGCGCGAATTGAACACGACCTTCGGCACTTCGACGCCGGCTTCCACGTTCAGGGCGTTCAGCTTGGCGACAAAAGCGACGCGCGCGGTCGGGTCGGACGGGGCGACGACTTCGACGCTGGTGCCGTCGGCGGTGGTCGCGACCGGGCCGAAGCGGCGGTTGATCGCTTCCACGACATTGGTCGCGGTCTCGAAATGCGGGTGGCGCAGGCGCAGCAGCACTTGCGGGCGGGTGGCGAAGTCGGTGGCGATTTCGCGCTCGATCATGGCGCCGTTGGGGATGCGGCCGGTGGTCGGGGTGTTGACGGTCACCGAGGAGCCGCTCTTGCCGGAGGCCGAGAGGCCGCCGACCACCAGGTTGCCCTGGGCCAGCGCATAGGTTTCGTTGTCGGCCGCGCGCATCTGGGTCAGCAGCAGGGTGCCGCCGCGCAGGCTTTTGGCGTCGCCCAGCGAGGAGACGGTAACGTCGATCGCCTGGCCGCGGCGGTAACCCGGCGGGAACACGGCCGAGACCATGACGGCGGCGACGTTCTTGTTCTTGGCGTCCTGGCCCTCGGGCAGCTTGACGCCGAATTGCTTGAGCATGTTCAGCACCGACTGGCTGGCGAACTTGACCTGGGTCGAGTCGCCGGAACCGTTCAGGCCGACCACGAGACCGTAGCCGACCAGCGGGTTTTCGCGCACGCCCTCGACACTGACCAGATTGCGCAGCGCCTGGGCGGCCTGCGCGGGCACAACCGCGCCAAGGGCGAGCGCGGCGGCAAAAATGATACGGTTTACGAGGGCAATGCGGCGAAACTGAATCATGTTGGTCCTAGATTAAAAGGGCATCAGCGGTCCGGTGAAGAAACGCGTGAGCCAGCCTGGTGAATTGGCATCGGCCAGCACGCCTTTCGCCGAGTAGGCGATGCGGGCATTGGCCACGCGCAGCGAAGACACCTGGTTGTCGGCGTCGACGTCGGCGGCGCGGATATAACCCTTCAGGCGGACGAATTCCTCGCCCTGGTTCAGGGTCATGTTCTTTTCGCCCGCCACGCGCAGCAGGCCGTTCGGCATCACTTCCTGCACGATCACGGTCAGCGCGCCGGACAGGGCGTTCTGCTGGGTGCTGGTCGAGTCGCCGGCGAAGCTGCGGTCGGCCGTCACGTCGATGCCGGTCTTGCCGAAGGTTTTACCAAGGGCGCCCAGCGGCGCGATGCCGACCGAGGAACCCTTGTTGAAACTGGTGCCGGCGCGCTTGCTCGCCTGCGTCGTTTCCTGGAGGATCACGGTGACCACGTCGCCGACGCGGTAGGCGCGTGCATCCGAGGTCAGCGACAGCGCGTCGCTGCTGAAGACGCCGCCGGAGACGCCGCGTGCGGCTGCACGCGTGACCGGAACCGGTGCTTCGTCGGCAACTTGCGCGATCGGCGCCTTGGAAGCACAACCGGCCAGCAACAAGATGATAGTTGCCGTGAGGCTAGAACGGATCATTATCGGGCTGCCTGCGCGAGGTATTGCAGCATATTGTCGGCAGCCGACAACACTTTGGTATTCATCTCATAAGTCCGTTGTGCAGCGATCATGTCGACCATTTCTTCGACGACCTGCACGTTCGAACCTTCCAAAGCGCCTTGCTTCAGCTTGCCCAGTGCGCCGTCGCCCGGACGGCCTTCGGTCGGCGCGCCGCTGGCGGCGGTTTCGGAGAACAGGTTCTCGCCCAGGGCCAAGAGGCCGGCCGGGTTGACGAAGCCGGTCAGGGTGAGGGCGCCGATTTCGGTCGGCGCCGACTGGCCCGGCACGGTGGCCGAGACGGTGCCGTTTTCTGCGATGGTGATCGCGGTGGCGTTGTTCGGCACGGTGATCTGCGGCACCAGCGGCAGGCCCTGGGCGTTCACCAGGGTGCCGTTGGCGTCGACCTGCAACTGGCCGGCGCGGGTGAATGCCGCGTCGCCGTTCGGGCGGCGCACCTGCAGGAAGCCGTTGCCGGAGATGGCGACGTCGAGCTGCTGGCTGGTGGTCTGGATCGAACCATTCGTAAATACTTTCTGCGTGCCGACCAGGCGCGTACCGTTACCGAGCTGGACGCCGTTCGAGACGGTGTTGTCGGCGCTTTGCGCGCCCGGCTGGGCGTCGACCTGGTAGTGCAGGTCTTCGAACACGACGCGGTCGCGCTTGAAGCCGACGGTGTTGACGTTGGCCAGGTTGTTGGCGATCGCCTGCAGCTTGGCGTCCTGCGCCTGCACGCCGGTCTTGCTGATCCACATTGCTGGATTCATGAATTCTCCTTGAGCGCGGCAGAAATGCGCCGCTTATAAGTTTCCGGACGTAATCATGCCGGATGCGACGCGGGTTTTAAGCGCCGAGAAGACGGTTTCCCGCCTCGTTCATCTTGTCACTGGCCTGGAACAGCTTCATCTGCATTTCGAAGCTGCGGTTCAGGGCCATGGTCGCGACCATCTCTTCGACGGCCGACACGTTGCTGCCTTCCAGGGCGCGCGAGCGCACGCTGATGTTGGCGTCCGCCGGCAGCGGGTCGCCATTGCGCGACACGATCAGGCCGGCTTCGTTCTTGGTCAGCTCCGGACCTTCGCCGGTCACCAGGCGCAGCTTGTCGATCACCTGCATCGTGGTCGCGCCTTCGGCCAGCACCGAGATCGTGCCGTCGGTGCCGATCTCTACCGCCGAGTGCGGCGGCAGCACGATGGCGCCGCCTTCGCCCAGCAGCGGACGGCCGGCCACGGACAAGGCACCGTCGGCGCCGATGTCGATCGCGCCGGCGCGGGTATAGGCTTCGTTGCCGCCGAATTCGACCGCGAAGTAGCCGTTGCCGTTGATGGCGACGTCGAGCGGGCGCCCGGTTTCGCGCACGGTGCCCGGCCTGGTCGAGATGGCGTCGGCCTGGGTGCGGGCCATGTGGACGTCGTCGTAGCCGTAGTTCACACCTGCGCCCAGCTGCTGGCTGGTCACCAGTTCCAGGTTGGCGCGAAAGCCCGGCGTGTCCATGTTGGCCAGGTTGTTGGCGTGGACCTGCTGGGCGCGCAGCGTGTGCTCGGCGCCGGAGACGGCGGTGAAGATCAGTTTATCCATGGAGCGGTAATCCCTTTATTAAAGGGCCTGCATCAGGGCTTGCATCATCTGGTTCTCGGTCGTGATGACCTTCGAGTTCGCCTGGTAGTTGCGCTGCGAGGTCATCAGGCCGACCAGTTCCGAGGTGATGTCGACGTTCGAGCCTTCCAGCGAACCGGTATTCAGTTTGCCGGCCAGGCCTGCGCCCGGGGTGCCGTACAGGGCCAGGCCCGAAGCGGCGTTGGCTTGCCAGCTGGTGTCGCTGGTCGCGGTCAGCGCGCCTTCGTTGCCGAAGGTGGCCAGGGCGATGGTGCCCACGGTCTGCTTCTGCTCGTTGCTGTAGCGCGCCACGACCGAGCCGTCGGCCGCCAGCTCGACGCCGACGTAGTTGCCCGAGGCGTAGCCGTCGGTGCTGTTGGTGGTGCTGGTCGCTTCGCCGGCGAACTGGGTGGTGCCGGTGTAGTCGATCGAGAAAGCGATCGGCGCTGCGCCGTTGGTCGGGGTCAGGGTCAGGTTGCCGCTGTTGGTCGCTGCCGGCAGCTGGCCTTGCGCGTCGAAGGTGAGGGCCTTGGTCGTGGCCGGGGCGGCGCCGTCGAAGCCATAGTGCACGGTGACGGCATTGCTGCCGGTCTTGACGAAGTACTGCGACACGGTGTGCTGGGTGCCGAGCGAATCGTAGAGGACCGACTGCTTGACCATGTTGTAGCTCGACGGGTCGTTGGCGTTGAAGGTCGTGTTGGTCGGGACTTGCCAGTCGACCGACATGTTGCCGACGTACTTGACGCCGGTCGAAGCCTTGGCGGCGATCTGGCCGGTCGGGATCTTGATGTCGCCCATCACGCCCAGCGTGCCGTTGACGGCCGGGCCGTAGCCCTGCACCTTGCGGCCGGCGGCATCGACCAGGTTGCCGGCGTTGTCGGCCGCGAAGATGCCGACGCGGCTGTACGACATGGTGCCCTGCGAATCGCGGGTGACGAAGAAGCCGCGGCCTTCGATGGCGGCGTCGAGCGAGCGGCCGGTCGATTCGACCGAACCGTTGGTGCCGATGTTCTGGGTCAGCGAGCCGACCGAGACGCCGTTCGCCTGCTCGCCCGCGTACATGGCGGAGAAGTTGGCGCGGCTGCTTTTGAAGCCGTAGGTGCTCGAGTTGGCGATGTTGTTCGAGACGGCTTCCAGCTGTTCGTTGATGGCCTGGATACCGGAGAGGGCGATGTTGAAGCTCATGGCTGATCCTTAGATATTAGTTAGCGGCGACCTGCGAGGCCTTGCCGTTGAAACCAGTAATGGCGGACGGGTCGACGTCGCCGACGCCAGCCACCTGCAATACGACGGAGCCGGTGCTGGATAAGCGCACGCTGTTCACGGTGCCGGCGATTTCGACGGGCACGGAGGCGCCGTCGGCGGTCTGGGCCGAGATCGAGTAGCTGCCCGGTGCGAGGCCCAGGGCGCTCGGGTCGATCGTGAATGCCTGGCTGCCGGCCGAATGGAAGGGCAGCGTCATGGTGTGTGGCTGGCCGTCGACGCCGGTCAGCACCAGGTTGGTGGCGCCGGAAGCCGAAGGCAGGCTGATGCTGCCGCTGATGGCGGAACCGTCGACGCGCACGCGGTCGGTCGCGACCGACACTTGCGAACCGACCTGGCCGCCCATCGCCAGCACCTGCAGGCTTTGCAGGACGCTGGCGCTGGCGCTGGTGGTCTTGCTCAGGTTTTGCAGGGCTTCGGTTTGCGACAGCTGCGACAGCTGGTTGACGAACTGGCTCGGGTCCGACGGCGCCAGCGGATCCTGGTTGCGGATCTGGGCCACGAGCAGCTTGGTGAACATGTCCTTGTTGGCGGAGACGTCGGCGCTGGTGGCGACGGCGTCGGTGCCGGCGGCGGCGGTGTTGTTCGAGGCCGCGAGGGAATTATTGGTCAGCATGGTCTTAGCCTTCGCCCAGTTTCAGCAGCGACTGCTGCATGTTCTTGATCCGGCCCAGCACCTCGACGTTGGTCTCGAAGGCGCGCGAGGCGGACATCATGTCGGCCATTTCGGCGACCGAGTTGACGTTCGAGTAGACGACCATGCCTTCGGCGTCGGCCAGCGGATTGCCCGGCTCATACACTTTGCGCACCGGGTCGGCGCTCTGCACCACGTCGAGCACCTGCACGCGCCCGCCGGCGTCGTTTTCCATGACGGCGGCGAAGACCGGCTTGCGGGCGCGGTAGGCTTCCGCTTCCGAAGGGGCGGCGGTGTCGGCGTTGGCCAGGTTCGACGCGATCGTGTTCAGGCGCACCGACTGGGCGGCCATCGCGGAGCCGGCGATATTGGAGATGTCCTTGAAACCCATGTGATTACTGTCCCGCTTTATTGACCATTAATGGCTTTTTGCAGACCGCGCAGCTTCATGTTGATGAAGGTGAGGCTGGTCTGGAAGTCCGAAGCGTTCTGCGAGAACGCCGCCTGTTCGACGCCGATTTCGACCGTGTTGCCGTCGGCGCTGGGGTGGAAGGGCACGCGGTACAGTGCCTCGGCGCCGTCGCCCAGCGACAGCTCGCCCGCTTCCTCGGCCGCGCGCTCCTGCATCACCGCGCCGAAATCGACATCGCGCGCCGTGTAGCCGGGCGTGCTTTCGTTGGCGATGTTCGCGGCCAGCACCTTGGTACGTTCGGCGCGCACGTGCAGCGCGTCGGCGTGTAGTCCCAGTGCGTCCTTAAAATTAATCGTCATGGTCGATCCTTCGTCGGTGAACTGCAGTGTGTTTCGTTAGAATGGTTAAATCTTTGATTGCCAGGGTTGTTGCAATGATTCTTCGTACCGCTCGTCTTCTTGTCCTGCCCCTGGCGCTTGCTGGCGCGCCTGTCTTCGCTGCACCTACCGTTAGCGCCCAGGTCGAGGAAGCCGCCCGCGCCCAGCTGGAAAAGCAGGCCGCCGCTTCCAACCTGCCCGACGCCCGCTTCGAGCTGACCGTCGTGCCGCCGCGTGTCGCCGCCACCTGCAGCGGGCCGGTCGAGGTGGAAACCGTCGATACCCGGCAGCCGACCCGGATGCGCTTCGCGGTGCGCTGCCCCGGAGCCGGCGCCACTCGTCTCGAATACATCGTGCGGGCCCGCATTTCGGCATCGGTGGTGGTGCTGGCCGCGCCGGTCGCCGCAAATGAAATTCTCACGGATACACATGTTACCGTAGAGCAACGGGAGATTACCAGCATTCCGGACCCGGTAATTGATCCAAATGACGCTGTAGGCCAAACCAGCCGCAGAATGTTGCGCGCGGGCGACGTTCTACGTAACAATTCGCTATCCGCACCGGTGTTGATCAAGCGCGGCGACGCCGTCGTGATGGTGGCGCGGGTCGAAGGGATCGAAGTCAGTACGGCGGGGGAGGCGCTCGATGCCGGGGCGCGCGGCGCGACGGTTCGGGTGCGCAACAGCACCAGCGGGCAGACGGTGCGCATGCGGGTGACCGGCGCGGGGACGGTCGAACCAATCGACATGCCCCGCGCAAGCCGCTGAAAACTCAAGCGCTGATCGATCAACCGTTGCCCTGCAGCTTGCCTGCCAGGCGCGCCAGTTTGGCCGCGTAGGCCGGATCGGTGGCGTAGCCGCCTTTCGCCAGGCCCTGCGCGAACGCATGGGCGTCGTTGCCGGCGCCGATCGCGCCTTTGTAGCGCGGGTTATCGAGCAGCATTTTGGCGTAGTCGCGGAAGGCACTGGCGCCGTCCGGATACGAGCGAAAGCGCTCTTTGGTCTTCACTGCCGCGCCGCCCACGTATTCGGTAGTGGCCGATTCGGCCACGGCGCCGTCCCACTTGCCGCCGGCCTTGATGCCGAACAGGTTGTGGCTGCTGGCGCCATCGCCGCTGCGGATGGGACGCTGGCCCCAGCCCGATTCGAGGGCGGCGTGGGCCTGCACCAGTTCCGGCGCGACGCCGAGTCGATCCGCCGCTTCCTTCGCCCAGGGTGCGATGCTGTCCAGGAAGGCCTGCTGGTCTTCGTTGGTCGAGCCTTCATCGGTTTCGGGGGCTGCCAGCACCGAGGCGGCGCTGCGGTTGCGCCACAGGCTGCCCTCGGGCGTCAGCTCCGGCGCCGAGGCGCCGCCGCCGTTCTGGATGAACTCCGCGACTTCTCCCTGCACGGCGGCGAAGGCCTTGCCGAAACCGGCGCCGCCGCCGAGCGCTTCGGCTGGACGGGTCGGGGCGGTCGGCAGGGTGGCCGAGATCGACGAGGTCGAGAACTCAGCGTGGCGCATAGGTACCGTCCGAATCGTGCAGCACGCGCTGCATGGTCGTGAACTGCTCGGCCAGCAGGTTGCCGTTGCGCGTGGTCGCGCTCTTGCAGGCGACGACCAGGCGTTCCAGTTCGCTCCAGGCGGCGGCCAGTTTGGCGCGGCCCGGTTCCGGCTGGGCGGCGATGAAGCCGCTCATCGTGCCGTCGACGCCGTGCAGCGCGCGCACCAGGGCCACGCGCTGCTTGCGGCGCGCATCCATGGCGTCCAGCGCCGGCGTCAGCTCTGCGGCCAGCGCGCCCAGTTCCGCGCCCTGGTGGCGCAGCGCGGCCTGGAACTGGCGCTCCAGCAGGGCGTGAATCGATTGCGTGGCCTGCAGGTCCTGCTCGACACCGTCGACCAGGGCGGCGACCGCCTGCTGGCGGGTCATTTTGCTCATCAACGCCCCCCGTGGAAGCGCTGGATCAGGCCGGCCAGGCGCGAGGCATCGAAAGGCAGCTCGCCCTTGGCCAGCGCGTCGCGCAGTTCGGCCACGCGCGCGGCGTCGAAGTCGGGCAGGGCGGCCAGCGCCTTGGCGGCCGGTTTCAGAACTTCCGATTGCAGGACGGCGCCGGTTTCCGCCGCCGGGGCCGGGGCCGCAGCCGCCGGAGCGGGCGCATTCGTGGCGCCGCCGATTGCAGGCGCCATGGACGGCGCGCCGGTTCCAGTGATTTTCATGCGGTTACCTCGGGATTTGGATTGAATAGTCATGCTTACTTCGCCAATTGGCCGCGCAGCGACGCAGTATTGTCATTCGCGTCGCCGGCCTGTGCGGGTGCGCTGACCGAGACGCCGTCGAGCAGCTTCTCGGTGGCGCCGGGTGCGCCGAACATCGCAGCGACCGAGCGCGATTGGGCGCGGGTCAGGATCATCAGTTCGATGCGGCGGTTGATGCCGGCGTCGGTCTGCCTGGCGTCGAGCGGCGCGCGGTCGGCCATGCCCACCACCTGCAGCACGCTGTCGGTGCGCATGCCGCCCTGCAGCAGCTGGGCACGCGCGGCCATCGCGCGGTTCGACGACAGCGCCCAGTTCGACATGCCGGTCTTCTCGGCGAACTGGTACTGCACCGAGTCGGTATGGCCGACGATCAGCATCTGGTTTTCCATCTGCGCGAACAACGGGCCCATTTTCTGCAGCAGGCGCGCGAAGCGGCCGGTAGGCAGGGCGCTGCCGCGCATGAACATGCCCTGGCGGTCGGTATCGTGCAGCATCACGCGCAAGCCGTAGGGCGTGACTTCCGATTGCAGGTTGGCCGCCAGGCCCGCGTCTTCGCTCATCTTTTCCAGCTTCTTCGACAAGGCTTTGAGGTCCGCAGGGGAATCATAGGACACGCGCGCATCCGCAGTCGCACCATTGCTTTGGGCGGGGCCCGTGCCGTCGTGCATGGTCGGGAAGCGTTCGATCAGGCTGCCGCTGGGCGCGTTGGCGATTTCCGGTCGCTTGCCGGGACCCTCGAGCTGGCCGGCGGCGGCGTCCTTGGTCATGTTCTGGACCGCTTCCTTCTCGCGCGCGGCCATCAGCCACAGCACCAGAAACAGCGAGAGCAGGGCCAGGCAGAAGTCGGCGAAGGCGACTTTCCAGGCGCCGCCGTGCTCGTCATGGTCGTGCTTGCCGCCACCACGCTTGATGATGGTCTGCTCGTGATGCTTGTCGTTCAGCTTGGACACAGCTTACCCCGTCATGCGGTCGCTCGAGCGGCGCCGCTTGTTCTGCGATTCGTCGTCGCCGCCCATCGCGTTGATCCACTGTTCCAGCTGGGCGAAGCTCGGCTTCGTGTTCAGCTGGATCAGGCGGCGGCCGGCGTCGATCGCCAGCAGGGCCGGTTTGCCGGCCACGTGGGTGCACAGCACGACCTTCACGGTTTCCATGGTCGAGGCTTCGCCGTTGACCAGCTGCTTCATCATGTTCGACAGCGGGTCGAGCAGGCCGTAGCAGAAGAAGATGCCGATGAAGGTACCGACCATCGCCGCGCCGACCTTTTCCGCGATCGCGCCCGAATCGGCGCCTTCGGCCACCGAATACATCGCCATCACGATGCCGAGAACGGCGGCCAGGATGCCGAAGCCCGGCATGCCTTCGGCGATCTTGTGCAGCGACTTCGACGGCTGGGTCAGCTCTTCGTGGATTGCGTCCAGTTCCTGCTCGAGCACGCCTTCCAGTTCGTGGGCGTTGATCTTGCCCATCGCCATCAGACGGAAGTTATCGACGATGAACGCCAGCAGCTTCGGCTCTTCCAGGATGCGCGGGTAGCGCTGGAAGATGGCGCTGTCTTTCGGCGCCTCGACGTGGGCGTCGAGGGCCTTCAGGCCACCGGCGGCGAGCTGCAGCAGTTCGTACATCAGCAGCAGCAGCTGGCGCTGGAATTCCGAGTCGTGCTTTTTGCGCGACGCGATTTTCTTGAGCTGGTGCGCCATTTCGGACAGCACGTGCTTCTCGTTGCCGATCACCAGCGCGCCGAAGGCCGCGCCGACGATGATCAGGATCTCGACCGGATGCCAGATCGCGGTGGCCGTGCCGCCCATCAGCGCGAAACCGCCGAACACGCAGCCGAGCACGATGAAGATACCTAGGAATTGCTGCATGACAGGCCTTTCTGGATGAGGATCATGGTTGTTTCTTTTCTATTAACGCGCGCCGATGGCGGCTTTCATCTTGGCCAGCGCGCTCTTGTTGAGCTGGCAGACGCGGGCGTCGGACAGGTCGAGCACGGCGGCGATTTCCTTGTAGCTGAGCTCGAACTCGTAGATCATCTGGATCACGCGCTGCTCGCGCTCGCTCAGGCCTGCCAGGGCCTGTTCCAGGCTGCGCCGCAGCAGCAGCGATTCTTCCGGGCTAGGGGCGCTGTGCGCCTGCTCGGTCGCTTCCTGCAGCACTTCGTCGAAGCTCAGCATCTCTTCGGCGCCGTCGTCGAGCAGGTGCTGCCAGTACGCCTCCTGGGTGATGCCCAGCGAGTCGGCCGCTTCCTGCGGCGTCGGCTCGCGACCCAGCGTGCGGGTGAGGGCGCGCAGGCCGTCGCGCAGGCGGTGCGCATCCTGGCGCACGGCGCGCGGACGCCAGTCCTGGCGCCGCAGCTCGTCGAGGATCGCGCCGCGGATGCGCAGCGAGGCGAAGCTGCCGAAGCCGGTATCGGGCGTGCCGTAGCGGCGCAGCGCCTCGAGCAGGCCCATCAGGCCGATCTGCTCCATGTCCTCGCGCGACATCGCGCCCACCTGCGAATTCAACTGGCGCACGATGCGCTTCACCAGCGGCGTGTAGGCCACCAGGTGCTGCTGCTCCTCGCGCGGGCTCATGCCGGCGCCGGCGGCTGCCTCCTGGTATTCGCTGGCGCAGGAAGCGTCGAGGTAGTCGGCTGAATAGGCCATTCGGTCCCCGGGCCTTATTCGACGATCAGCTTGCCGATCATGACTTCGCCGAACGGCTTTTCCCGGTCGTCGCTGGCATAACTGGCATCGAAGGTCTTGTTCAGCTGGGCGGCGTACTGCTCGACGGTCATGCTCGAGGCTTCGGCCAGCGTGTGGGAGGACAGCGTACGCACGGCCACCGCGCGCAGCAGCGGCAGGTGCGCCTTGGTTTCCTTTTCACCCTTGTCGTCGGTGGCCAGCACCAGGTCGGTCGACAGGTAGTGGTTGACGGTTTCGTTCGGGCTGCGCTTGAGCATCACGATCACTTTGTCGAGGGTGACGTACTTGACCGGCTTGTCCGACTTTTCCTTCTTCGGCTCGGCGTGGGCGGTCTTCTCGGTGCCGGCGACGGCTTCCTGCGACTTCATGTACATCATGGCGCCGCCTGCCGCACCCGCAGCGACGAGCACGACGGCGAAAACGCCGAGAATCATCTTGAGCTTGCTGTTCATTGTTCGTTCTAAATGGTTAAGCGCCAGGTTAAGTAAAACCGTGGCCGCGTCCGTTCAGCGAGAACGGGGAAGATCCGGTATTCGCTTCGGCCAGGGCTTCGCCCGGACCTTGTTCCTGCTGGCGGCCATCCTGCTGGCGGCCGCGGCCATCGCCGCCTGCGAACATCGGCGTATTGTTCGCACCCGCCGCGCCGCGTGGCGCCGGGGCGATGTTGACCGAGACGTCGCTGAACTGGCGCTGGGCCAGGTCGTTGCGCAAGCCTTCGCTGACGGTCTGCAGCTGGCGCAGCACTTCGCCGTGCGTCGCCGAGATGTGCACCTCGAGCGAACCGGCGCTGTGGCGGATCGCGATCTCGACGCGGCCCAGCATCGGCGGTTCGAGGCGGATCACGGCCTGATCGGCGCTCTTGCCGACTTGTAGCTGGAGGCGCTCGCCGAGCGCTTCCTGCAGGGTCTGGCGCCACGCGGTCGGGGGACCCGACAGCGTGACCGTATCGCCCGTGCGCTGGGCTGCGCCCGGCGCCGGTGCGGCCACGCCGAAGCTGTTCGCCGCCGTGCGGTCGAGTGCGGGAGCGCTTTGTTCCTGCGCCGCGTCGGCATTGGCATTGACGGCCAGCGCTTCGGCCGGCAGGGCGGCTGCGGCAGGCTTCGCCGCGGCGCTTGCCGCCGCCTCGACGGAAGCGCGCGCCACGGGCATGGCAGCCGGCAGGGCGGCCAGTTCGATCTTGCCTTCGCGGCCTTGGCCAGCCGGGGCGGCCTGCTGCGAAGTTCCGGTATCGGCAACCGGTGCCGATTCTTTAGGGGCCGGCACGCCAGGCAGTGCGGCGACGACGGCCGCCAGCGTGGCTTGTGCGACCGGCATCAGCGGCATGGCCATGGCCATCGCGCCCAGCAGGGGCGTGTCGGCGGCAGCCTGCTCATCGGCCGGAGCGTCGGTTTCCAGCGGCGCGGTTTCGACAGGCGCAGCCGGCGCCTCGGCGATTGGCGCCGCCAGCGGGTCCAGTCCGAGCCATTGGGCGAAGCCGAGCGCAGGCTGGGCCGCGGCCGGCTGCGTGCCGTCCGCCGGCGCCGGTGCCGCGCCTGCCGCGTCGATGGTCGCAGCGGCAGGCGCCGCGGCGTCGCTGGCGGCGGCAGGCGCGGCGCTCCTGGCCGACGCGGCCGGCTGGTTCAGTTGGGTCAGGGTCAGGTTCATTCTTGGTATCCGGCAGGTTCCGTCTCGCTGGCGAGCGCATACGCCATCCAGCCATCCTTGTTGTTACGCATGTCGGCAAGGCGCAGGGCGAGCGTGTCGAGCGCTTCGCCGCAGGCGGCCGCGGCGCCGTCGTGGACCGCGCGCAGCTGCGCCAGCGCAGCCAGTTCGCCGCGGGTCCAGGCACCGCGCTCGCGCAGGTTTGACAACTGCGGTGCCAGCGCGCGGGCGAGGGCGCCGAGGCGTTCCCAGTCGCGCGCGGCGGCCGCATCCTTGATGGCGGCGGCCAGCTTGCCGATCGCCGCGCTCCTAGGCATTCCGTTCCTGCACGCCTTGCCAGCCCTGGCGGATCGTGGTCAGCACGCCGACCACTTCGTCGACCATGGCCGGATCCATCTTGATGCCGGCGCCCTGCAGGCGCGACGAGCAGAAGTCGTACAGGTTGGCCAGGTTGGCGACGACTTCGCCGCCCTGCTCGAAGTCGAGCGAGCTCGACAGGCCGTTGATGATTTCGCAGCATTTGTCGATGCCGGCCGCTTTTTGTTCGTAACGCTTGCCGACGATGTGGCCGCGCACGCGCGCCAGCTCGTCGAGCAGGCCGTCGGTCAGCAGCAGCACCAGCTCGACCGGGGTCGCGCGCGAGGTCTGGGAATCGAGGTTGACCGCGTGATAATTGCCGTAGGCTTCTTGATAGGACATGGCTATGAGTTTAGTCTTTTGAGCTGCTGAACAAAGCGTCGAACAGCGAGGTGTTATAGGACATATTGCTTTGAACGGACTGCAGTTGGGTGAACTGCTTCAGGTAGCGCGCATAGGCGCCGTCGTACTGTTTGTCGAGCGCGGTTTGCCGATCCGCCAACTCGTCCTGCAGCTTGCTGACGGCATCCTTGCGGGTGCCGATCTGGCCGTTGGCGCTGTTGGTCCAGAGCTTCAGGTAGCTGTCGAGCTGGCCGGCGATGCCGCTCGGCGCGGTCGCCGCGCTGCTGCCGATCAGGGTGTCGAGGCCGGTCGGATCGGCCGCCAGCGCCTTCGTCAGGCGCGTGCTGTCCAGGCTCAGCGTGCCCTGGCGGTTGGCGGTAATGCCGAAGTTCGCCAGCGTCGTGGCGCCGGTGTTGCGCAGCAGGTTGACCAGGCGGTCGCGCAGGGCGCGCACGCCGCTGTCGCCGGCGAAGGCGCCGGCCGCGCCGCCGCTTTCCGGGTCGCCCGGGCTGACCAGGCCGTCGATCGCCGACTTCAGCTTGTTGTAGGCATCGACGAAGGCCTGGGCGTTCGCGCTCGTCTTCGAGGCGTCCGAGGCCACCGTCAGCGTGACCGGGGCGCTGCCTGCGGTCTGCGCTTTCGAGACCGTCATGGTGACGCCGTCGATCACGTTGAAGGTGTTGCTCGGCTGGGTGATGGCCGTGCCGGTGCTGGAGCCGACGCGCACGACGGCGTCGAGCGCCTGCGCCAGTTCGGTCGGCGCCGCGCCCAGCTTGGCCGTCAGGCCGGCGTCGGCGCCCGTGCTGCTCACGGTGATCTTGTTGGCCAGGCCGGTCGTCTTCGAAGTCAGCACCAGTTCCGAGGTGGAGCCGGTGGTGACCACGGCCGCCGACACGCTGGTGTTGCCGGTCGCGCCATTGATGGCCGCGGCCAGGTCGCGGGTGGTCCAGGTGGCCTTGGCGCTCAGGTCGATGTTGAACGAGTTCGTGCCCGCGCCCAGGGTCAGCGAACCGCCGCCGGCAAAGTCGGTCATGCCGCCGTACGAGACCTTGTGCGCGCTGGCGACCTGCTCGACGAAGAAGCTGTAGGTGCCGGCGGCAGCAGTCGCCGAGGCGGTGGCGCTGGCGATGCCCGTGTCGCTGAAGACGGCGCTGTTGGCGGAAATCGTCTTGTTCAGGCCCGTCAGGTTGGCCAGGCTGCTCTGGAAGGTGTTCAGCGCGGTGCCCAGCGTGGACAGGCCTTTTTCGGTAGCCGAGGCCTGCGTGGTCTGGCGCGTCAGGATGGTCTGGCGACCGGACGTGAAGGCTTCGGCCAGGGCTTGCGCGGTGGTCGTCGGATCGTAGGTGTTGGTAATGCCTGCCATATTGTTCTCCTTGAGGTCCGGTTATGCCCGGCCCGCCAGCCATGACTGGGTGGCGATGTCGTCTTCGCGCTTGCGGGCGGCACGATCCTGCTCGCGCGCCAGCGCGTCCTGCTGTTGCTCGAGCACCTTGCCGAGCAGTTCGCGGCGCGTCCATGCCTGCGCCAGATTGCGTTGCGAGACCGCCATGTTCGCCTCGTGCAGCTGGAGGTCGGTGCGGTGGGTGTCGGCCAGCGCGAACACGGCCTGCTTGTACTGGCCGCAGTTGAGCGCCAGCGCAGGAGGCAGGCGTCCGGATGCGCCGCTGCCTTCGGCCAGCGAATGCAGGCGTTCGAGGTTGGCGGCGTAGCGGGCGCGCGTCGCTTCCTGGCGCGCGAGTTCCGTCTGCAGCTTGTCGACTTCGCTGCTGCGCAGCTGGACCAGCGTGCCTAAACTATGAATCTGGTCGCGGCGGCTCATTTACGTAACCTCATTGCATCATCCCCTGCAGCTGCGTCACGCAGGTGTCGAGCGGCGCGCCTTCGCGCGTGCCCTGGCACAGGAAGTTTTCGATATGCGGATGCAGTTTCACCGCGCGGTCGGTCTCCGGATCCGCGCCCGGCGTATAGGCGCCGAGCGGAATCAGGTCGCGCACGCGCGCATGCCTGGCCATCGTCGCCTTGAGCTTGCGCGCCGCATTCGCATGTTCGGGCGTGACCACCTGCGCCATGCAGCGGCTGATCGACTGGGCGACGTCGATTGCCGGATAGTGGCCGCGCTCGGCCAGTTCGCGCGTCAGCACGATGTGGCCGTCCAGGATCGCGCGTGCCGTGTCGACCACCGGATCCTGCTGGTCGTCGCCCTCGGCCAGCACGGTATAGATCGCGCTCATGCTGCCCTTCGGGTTTTCGCCGTTGCCGGCCGATTCGACCAGCTGCGGCAGGTTCGAGAACACCGAGGGCGGATAGCCGCGCGTGGCCGGCGGTTCGCCCAGCGAGAGCGCGACTTCGCGCAGCGCCATCGCATAGCGGGTCAGCGAATCGCACAGCAGCAGCACGTTCTGGCCGCGGTCGCGGAAGTGGGCCGCGATCGAGTGGCACAGTTCAGTCGCCATCACGCGCATCATCGGCGATTCGTCGGCCGGGGCCAGGACCAAGACCGCGCGCTTCAGGCCTTCGGGGCCCAGCGACTTCTCGACGAATTCGCGCACCTCGCGGTTACGCTCGCCGATCAGGCCGACCACGATCACGTCGGCCACGGTCTGGCGCGTGATCAGGCCGAGCAGCACCGATTTACCGACGCCGGAACCGGCCATCAGGCCGACGCGCTGGCCTTTACCCAGCGTCAGCATCGAGTTAATGGCGCGCACGCCGACGTCGAGCGGCTCGTCGACCGGGGTCTTGCGCAGCGGGTTGACCTTCGGCGGCGTGAAATTCAGCGGCTGGTCGCCGCCGAGTTTTCCGAGGCCGTCGATCTCTTCGCCCAGGCCGTTGACCATGCGGCCCAGCCAGGACGGACCGACCATCAGGCTCGCCGCATTCTTCTCGGGCAGCACGCGTGCGCCGGTCGCCAGGCCATTGGCCTTCTTGAACGGCATCAGGTAGGAGACCTTGTCGCGAAAGCCCACGACCTGGGCGTCGAGCCAGCCGCCGTCGTTCAGTTCGACGCGGCAGCGCTGGCCCGTGTGCAGCTTGCAGCCGACGGACTCCAGCAGCAGGCCTTGGGCGCCGACCAGGCGGCCGGTCGGCGTGGCGACCGGCACCGCATCGATGTCGAGCGAGCGCAGGGTGTCGAGCAGGGCCGTCATTCCTTGCCTCCTTCGGTCGCCTCGACGGCGTCGCGCACCTGGTCCATGCAGGCGGCCAGGCGGCCCTGGCAGCCGGCGTCGACTTCATGGTCGCCGGCCTTGACGCGGATCTCGCCCGGCGCCAGCGAAGGATCGGCCAGCAGGCTCCACTTCTTGACGCGCTTCGGATCGAGCTCGGAGACGCGCTTGAGTTCTTCGGGATTCATCAGCACTTCGACCGCGTCGCGCGCCGGCGGCATCGCGGCCAGCGCCTCGTCGACCAGGGCCAGCAGCTGGGTCGGCTGCAGCGCCAGTTCGGCGCGGATCACCTGGCGCGCGATCTTGCCGACCAGGTCCACGACTTCCTTGCGCTGGGCGGCCTTGAAATCGCTCTTCAGTTTTTTCAGTGCCTTGAGTGCGTTGTCGACTGGTTTGCCGATCTGCTCCAGATGGGCGAGCGCCTGGGCGCGGCCTTCTTCCAGGCCGCGTTCGAGTCCCTCGGCGTGGCCGCGCGCGAAGCCTTCGGCCTGCGCGGCCTCGTAGCCGGCGTCATAGCCGTCCTGCTGGCCCTGGCGGTAGCCGGCGGCCAGCGCGCTGTCCCAGTCTTCCTGCGAGGGCGCGCCCTCGCCGCTGGCGGGCAGGGTGCCGCTCGCAGCGCGGACCTGGTGCAGGGGCGGGAAGTGATAGGGGCGGAACTGCTTCATTCAGCAGTAGCCTCGGCGAACAGCTGCACGTCGATCTCGCCGGCGTCGGCCAGCGCCTTCACGGCAACCATGATGTCCTTGCGCGTCTGCTCGATGCGCGACATCGGCACCGGACCCGAACGGCGCATCAGGTCCTCGAAGGATTGCGCCTGGCGCTTCGGCATCGCCGACAGGATGGCGTCGCGCAGGGCCGGCTCGGCGCCCTTCAATGCGATGGCCCACTGCTCGAGCGGAATGTCGTCGAGCAGGCGCGTGATGACCTGTTCGGTCTGGCGCGACAGGATGAAGAAGTCGTACATCGACATCTCGATCTGCGACACCACTTCCGGATCGTGGGCGCGCAGCAGTTCGACCATGCCGGCGCGGTTGTTCGGCAGGCGGTTCAGGATCTCGGCGACCTGGCGCACGCCTTCGACGCTCGCACTCTGGGTGTCGAGCGCGGACAGGCAGCGCGTGACCAGGTCTTCGAGTTCCTGCAGCAGGTCGCGGTCGATCTCGTCCAGGCGCGCCAGGTTCAGCAACACCAGGTCGCGGCTCTGTTCCGGCAGGCCTTCGATGATCTGGCCGGCCAGCGCCGGGGCCAGGAAGGCGAGGAACACGGCCTGCATCTGCACGTGTTCGTGCGAGATGAATTCGGCCAGCCACTTCGGCGACGCGTACTGCAGGCGCGCCATCATCGGACGGATCGCGTCGCCGTAGATCGTGTTCAGCACGCTGTTGGCGATGTCGCTGCCCAGCGCCAGGTCGAGCGAGCGCTTCAGGTAGGTACGCGAAGCGCCGTGCAGGCCACTCTGCTCGCGGTAGTCGTCGAAGAAATTCTGGACCGCGTATTTCACGGAATCGACCTTGATGCCGCTCATGCGCGACATGACTTGCGTCAGTTCGATCAGTTCGTCGCGCTCGAGGCAGCGCAGCACGGCAGCCGCCGGCTCTTCGCCGATCGACAGCAGGACGATCGCAGCTTGCTCGACCGGGGTCAGCACGACGCCCTCGGCGTTATTGTTCAGTTCGGCCATGTTTTTTCTGCACCCATTGTTTGACGACTTCGGCAACGCGCTCCGGCTCTTTACCGGCAAGCACTTTGAGGTGATCGACCATCACATCCACGGCGGAACCCGCAGGCGGCAGATCATAGTTTTCGAGCAGCGGCACGACGGCGGCGACGCCGCTGCCGGCAGGCGCCGCGACGGCAGCAGCAGCCGGGGCATTCGCCAGCGCAGGCGCCGCGGCTGCATTCGGCAGGGCGGCGGCTGCAGCGGCTGCACCGGCCGCGCCTGGTGCCGGCAGGGCCGGTGCCATGCGGGCGGTGATCGTGCGCAGCATCGGACGCGCCAGCAGCAGGTAGCCGAACAGGGCGCCGAGGATCCACAGGCCGTAGCGCGTGGCGTCGACGATGGTGTCGCGCTCCTGGTACCACGGCTCGACCGGGGCGGCTGCCGGGAAGGTGAGGGCGGAGACTGCCAGCACGTCGCCGCGCGCCTGGTCGATGCCCAGGCCGCCGCGCAGGATCTTGTCGATGTTCGCCAGTTCGGCCGGGGTAAAACCAGCCTTGGCGTTGGCCGCGCTGGCGTTGTTCAGCACCACGGCGACGGACAGCTTGCGCAGGCGGCCGCGCGAACGCTTGATCTGGGTGATCGCGCGGTCGTACGCATACTGGCGGGTGGTCGCGTTCTTGCGCGAGTTGGCGTTGTCGGCAGGCTTGTCGGCAGCCGGGGCGCCATCGGCGCCTGGCGCCGCAGGCGTGGCCGGTGCGGCCTGCTCGGGCGGACGGTTCGACAGCGTACCCGGCACGCCCATCGCGAGGCGGCTCTTCTCCAGCTCTTCGCGCATCGCTTCGCTGGTGACCTTCGGCGCTTCGCCGTATTTTTCCTGGGTTTCTTCGATCTTGTCGTTGTCGATGTCGGCGGTGACGCTGACCTTGAAGTTGTTCGCGCCCAGCACCGGGCCAAGCAGTTCCATGACGTTGGCGCGCACTTCGTTCGACACGCGCAGCGCGGCGGCGTCGCCCTGGGCGGCGCCGTCGAAGCCTTCGGTCAGATCGACGCGCGAGGACAGGTAGTTACCGTTCTGGTCGACCAGCGACACGCGGCTTGGGCTCAGGCTGGCGACGCTGCCCGAAACCATATTCACGATGGCGGCGATCTGCTCGTTGCCCAGGGTGCGGCCAGGCTTGGTTGCGATTACGACCGAGGCCGAGCTCTGGTCCGAGGCGCCGGCGACAAACGAATTGGTCTTGGCGATCGCCAGGTGCACGCGCGCCGACGCGATCGCGTCCAGCGTCAGGATGCTCTGCGCCAGCTCGCCTTCCAGGCCGCGGCGGAAGCGCACGTCCTGCACGAACTGCGACACGCCCAGCGGGTCGTTCTTGTCCATCAGTTCCAGGCCGGCCGGCAGCTGCGCGGTCACGCCCTTGGCGGCGAGCAGCATGCGCACCTTGCCCAGTTCGTTCGACGGCACCATGACCTGGCCGCTGTCCGGGTGGATGCGGTAAGGGATGTGTTCGGCTTCCAGCACGGTCATCATATCGCTGGCGGCGACTTTTTCGCGCGCGCCGAAGACCGGCTTGTAGTTGGCCTGGTCCTGCCACATGAACATCATGACGGCGGCGGTAATCACGATCGCCAGCACCAGCAGGGGAGTCAGGTTGTTGCGCAGCGCCGGCGGCAGGCCGGGCAGGGCGCCGAGCTTGCCGGCACCGAAAGCATTCTTGAGTTTCGAAATCACGTTGTGAGTATCCGTTTATTCCAAGGACGTCAAACCGGCAGCTTGATCAGTTCGTCGACCGCGCCCATGACCTTGTTTCGTACCTGCATCAGCATCGAGAAGGAGAGGCTGGCTTCCTGGCTGGCCAGCATGGCGCCGACCAGATCGTCGCTCTTGCCGCTGTCGACGTCGGCCATCTTGGCGCTGGCCGCCTGGTCCTGGGCGTCGACGCTCTGGATCGCATTCTTCATCGTCTGGGCGAAAGAGAAGTCGGTGTGACCGCTTGGCGTTGCCAGTTCGACAGATGGTGCAATCGCCAGGCGCTGCGCTTCGTTTGTCAGTGCGGCAAGGTCAGCTTTAATTTGACCGGCTAATTCAATTCCCATTTGTTAAATCCTATGCGTTCGTTGTGGCGTTTGAGTGACAGGCTGAGTCGCTTTTTTGCGACATTTGACGATCTATTCGGGGTCATTCGAAGGTCAAATGTTAAATCTTGCGCATGTAAGACTTGCATGGAAACGTGATTCAAAACCCCGTGAATTTGACGTTTTCCCTCGTGAGACGGCTTGTTGTCCTAGGGAGCGCTGCAAATCAAGATACGATCTTACCGTAGGGCAATGCGGAATTCAAAGAGGAATATCAAGTGATCCGAAACATCGAAGCAGGTATAATTGTTGCCTTAGGGAATGAAATAAAAACACTTCCTTTCCAAAATCCTTAATACGACCTCAGGTTCGTTATTTATGCCGTTTAACAATTCAACCGCTCAGGCGCGTCCGCATCAGGTACTCGATCCGACCTTGTTAGGCCGGCCTGTGCATTTATTGCCGACCTTTGCCGGCGCCTTTTCCGAAGACCTGACGGCGATGCTGTCGGCTCCGGGTTGGCGCCGCTACTGGGGCAGCTTCGAGCTGGCCGAGGTCGCGTTCGAGCGCGCACCCGAAAGCGGCGCACTGCGCTGGCTGTCGATGGGCGGCCCGCATGGCGTCGCCGCCGTCGCCTTCGAACGTGCGCTGCTGGTGGGCCTGCTGGAAGCCCGCTACAGCGGCAAGGGCGCTCCCAAGCCGCTGCGCGATCCCGCCGGCGAGCGCGTGACCGCCACCGAAGAACGCCTGGCCCTGACGCTGACGCAGCAGTTGTTCGAAGTGCTGGCGATGCGCGTGCGCGTTGCCGCCAGCGCCGCCGGCGTGGAAGTCGAGCGCCGCGCTGCGGCCTCCGGCGCCAGCGCGCCGGTCCCGGCGCCGACACCCGGCAAGAACGCCTGGGTGCTGGCCGTCACGCTGCGCGAGCCGCAGGGCGGCAGTACCGCGCGCTGCTTCATCGCGCCGGACGCACGCATGATGGGCCTGATCCTGCAGGCGCTGCAGCCCGAGCGCCCGCAACGCGCCGCGCGCAACGCCGAATCGATCGGCACCGGCCTGAAGGTCAAGCTGGAAGGGCGCCTGGTCAGCCACGAGATCACGCTCGAAGCATTGTTCGGACTGAAGGTGGGCGACGTCATTCCGGTATCCGTCGGCCGCGCCGACGTCCTGCTCGACGAGGCGCGCCTGTTCACGGCCGCCGTGGCCGAGCACAAAGGCAAGCTGTGTTTAACCTCTTTTGAAGACGCTGAATAAATGGATATGAACCTCAACGATGAACTGTCTGTCGACGTCCTCCTGGATGAGAACGTGGAAGTCGGCGCCCCGGCACGCAATCCGCGCCTGCCGCAGATGATGCGCCGCATCCCGGTTACGCTGACGCTGGAAGTCGGCTCGGCCCGCATCTCGCTGCAGGACCTGATGGACCTGGGTCCGGCCAGCGTGCTGCCGCTGGACGCGGTGGCCGGCGAGCCGCTGGTCATCAAGGTCAACGGCGCCCCGATCGGCCGCGCCGAAGTCGTGGTGGCGGGCGAACAGTACGGCCTGAAAGTAATCGATCTCGACGGCCTGAACCTGGACCTGATCAAGGCATGACCGTATTTAAGAAGAGCGGCGCACTGCGCCGCGGCGCCGCCGCCCTCGGGCTGGCGGGCGCCGCTCTCCTATTGTTTACTGCACCCGCATCTGCCCAGGACCTGATGGCCGGCGTCATCCCCGGCGCCAAGACCGGGATGAGCGTCAAGTCGCAGATCCTGGTCCTCATGACCCTGCTCGGGCTGCTGCCCGTGTTCGTCATGATGACGACCAGCTTCACCCGCTTCGTGATCGTGCTGTCGCTGCTGCGCCAGGCCCTCGGCCTGCAGCAGGGCCTGCCGAGCCGCGTCGTCACCGGCATCGCGCTGATCCTGACGCTGCTGGTGATGCGCCCGATCGGCGTCCAGGTCTGGAACGAAGCCTTCCTGCCCTACGACCAGAACAAGATCGGCCTGGAGCAGGCCCTGAAAACCGCCGAAGTGCCGCTGTCGCGTTTCATGCTGGCCCAGACCAGCAAGAGCGCGCTGGCGCAAGTGGCGCACCTGGCCGGCGAGCCGGCGGCGATGAAGCCGGAGGAGCGCGCCTTCACCGTCAAGCTGGCCGCCTTTGTCCTGTCCGAGCTGAAGACCGCCTTCCAGATCGGCGCCATGCTCTTCATTCCCTTCCTGATCATCGACCTGGTGGTGTCTTCGGTGCTGATGGCGATGGGCATGATGATGCTGTCTCCGCTCGTCATCTCATTGCCCTTCAAGCTGCTGCTGTTCGTGCTGGTCGACGGCTGGACGCTGACCGTCAACACGCTCGTGGGCAGTATCCACGGCTATTAACGGAGTATTCGATGAGTCCTGATATTGCGGTCGACCTGGTCGCCGAAGCGCTGCGCGTGGTGATGCTGCTGGTGCTGGTGCTGGTGGTGCCGGGCCTGATCATGGGCCTGGTGGTGGCGCTGGTGCAGGCGGCCACCCAGATCAACGAACAAACCCTGAGCTTCCTGCCGCGCCTGCTGGTGACGCTGGTGGCGCTGATCCTGGCCGGCCACTGGATGACCAGCTATCTGATGGATTACTGCGTGTCGGTGTTCCAGCGCGCGGCGACCATCGCCAGTTAAGGCACGATGGATTTCGTCAGCTATCTGCTGCCGCTGATCGGCGCGCTGTGGTGGCCCTTCTGCCGCATCATGGCAATGCTGTCCGCCGCGCCGGCGATCGGCGACGGCATGGTGCCGATTCCCGTGCGCGCGCTGCTGTCGCTGGTGCTCGCCTTCCTGATGCTGCCGATGACGAAAGGGATGACGATGCCCGATCCCTTCTCGCTGGCCGGCGTGGTCGCCATGTTCGAGCAGGCCGTGATCGGCGGCGTGATGGGCTTCGCGCTGCAGTTCGCCACCTCGGCCATCTCGATGCTCGGTTTTCTCGCCTCGAGCCAGATCGGCTTCTCGATGGCGCAGATGAACGACCCGGTCAACGGCCAGCAGTCCGACGTGATTTCGAGCCTGCTGGCGCTGGTGGCGATCTTCGTGTTCTTCGCCATCGACGGCCATCTGGTCCTGATGACCATCCTGGGCCAGAGCTTCCGCGCCTGGCCGGTGGGCACCGGTCTCGGTTCGATCGTGCTGCAGACGGTGGCCCTGAACGTGGGATGGGTGTTCGCCGCGGCGATGCTGCTGGCGATCCCGATCGTGTTCTCGACCATGGTGGTGCAGATCGGCTTCGGCTTCCTGAACCGCGTGGCGCCTTCGCTGAACCTGTTCTCGCTGGGCTTTTCGCTGGTGACGGTGTTCGGCCTGTTGATGCTGGTGCAGCTGGTGCGCTTCATCCCGGAACACTATATCCAGATTACCAACGCGGTACTCGAGATGCTGCAGCAGCAGATGAGGGCGGCCCATGGCTGACAACGGCGACAAAACCGAAAAGGCCTCAGCCCAAAAGCTGAAAAAAGCGCGCGAGGAAGGGCAGGTCGTCCGCTCGCGCGACCTGGCGACCGCGATCGGCATCCTGGCCAGCCTCAAGATGTTCTCGCTGCTGCTGCCGACCTACCTTGAGTCGTTCAGAGCCATTTTTCGGCTGGTGTTCGTGCCTTTGGGAGAGGCGGGGGCGATGGAAAATGCGATGTCGGTGGTTTTCATGGCTGCCGCCATGCTGTTCGTGAAAATGGTGCTGCCGCTGGCGGTGGTGCCGGCGGCGATCGTGATCGGCGGCCTGGTGCCGGGCGGCTGGATCATGTCGGGCAAAAACCTGACGCCGAAGTTCGACCGTCTCAGCCCGATGAAAAACCTGGGCAACCTGGTCAGCCAGAAGCACCTGGTGGGTTTTGCGACCTCGGTGGCCAAGGCCGTGGTGCTGGGCTTCGTGCTGGTGCACGTGACGCGCTCCGGCATCTCCGGCTACGTCGACCTGCAGCGCCTGCCGCTGGGCGACGCCATCGTGCATGGCGGCTCGATGATGTTCGACGCGCTGTTCGCGCTGGTGGCCGTGTTCGTGATCTTCGCCGTGCTCGACGTGCCGATCCAGGCCTTCCAGTTCGCGAAGAACCAGCGGATGAGCAAGCAGGACCAGAAGGAAGAGCACAAGAGCAGCGAAGGCAGCCCGGAAATCAAGGGCCGCATTCGCCAGCTGCAGCGCCAGCTGGCCCAGCGCAACGTCAACAAGACGGTGCCGACCGCCGACGTCGTGATCGTCAATCCCGAGCACTATGCGGTGGCCTTGAAGTACGATACGGACCGCGCCGAAGCCCCGTTTGTCGTGGCCAAGGGAGTGGACGAGATGGCGCTCTACATCAAGAGCGTCGCCGCGAAACACAAGATCGAGACCGTGACGCTGCCGCCGCTGGCGCGCGCGATCTACAACACCAGCCAGGTGCAGCAGCAGATTCCGGCCCAGCTTTACCAGGCCGTGTCGCAGGTGCTGAACTATGTGCTGCAATTGAATGCTTTCCGTGACGGCCGGCGCCAGGCGCCCCCACGGTTTCCAGTTGACGTGGCTGTGCCAGCCCACCTAAGCGAGGTAACACCTTCATGAATTCGATGAACGCCTTCGTCGCCGAGCTGCGGCGCCAGAAGTACGCCGCCCCGGTCTTCCTCCTGATGCTGCTGGGGATGATCATGCTGCCGCTGCCGCCGGTGCTGCTCGACGTCCTGTTCACCTTCAACATCGTGCTGGCGCTGATCGTGATCCTGGTCGCGGTGAGCGCCAAGCGGCCGCTGGATTTCTCGGTCTTCCCGACCGTGATCCTTGGGACCACGCTGATGCGCCTGGCGCTGAACGTGGCCTCCACGCGTGTGGTCCTGCTGCATGGCCACGAGGGCACGCACGCCGCCGGTAACGTCATCGAATCCTTCGGTAACGTCGTCATCGGCGGGAACTTCGTGGTCGGCCTGGTGGTGTTCATCATCCTGATGATCATTAACTTCGTCGTCGTGACGAAGGGTTCGGAACGTATCTCGGAAGTCTCTGCGCGCTTCACCCTCGACGCGCTGCCGGGCAAGCAGATGGCGATCGACGCCGACCTGAACGCGGGCCTGATCAACCAGGAAAAGGCGACCCAGCGCAGGAAAGACGTCGCCGCCGAAGCGGATTTCTACGGCGCGATGGACGGTGCCTCCAAGTTCGTGCGCGGCGACGCCATCGCGTCGATCCTGATCCTGATCATCAACCTGATCGGCGGTATCGCGATCGGCGCGCTGATGTACGACCTGCCGCTCGCCGAAGCCTTCCGCGTGTATGCGCTGCTGACCATCGGCGACGGCCTGGTCGCGCAAATCCCGGCGCTGCTGCTGTCGGCCGCCGCGGCGATCCTGGTGACCCGCATCGGCGAAGCCGGGGACCTCGACAAGCAGGTCGGCAGCCAGCTGCTGGCCCAGCCGACGACCCTGTTCGCCGCCGCCGGCGTGATGGTGATCCTGGCCCTGGTGCCGGGCATGCCGAAGCTGGTCTTCTTCATCTTCGCCGCGGCCCTGGGCTATGCCGGCTGGCGCCTGCACAACCGCGTGGTACCGGCCGACAATGCCGGCGTGGCCGCGATCGAAGCGGCCCTGCGCGACGACCGCGCGCCGGACCTCGACTGGGAACAGCTGCCGGTGGTGCAGCCGATCTCGGTGGCGGTCGGTTATAAACTCGTGAACATGGTCGACAAGGCGCAGGGCGAACAGCTCACCAAGCGCATCAAGGGCATCCGCCAGAGCCTGTCCGAATCGATGGGCGTGGTGTTACCAAGCATCGGCGTGCGCGACGATCTCGCATTGCGCCCGGCGCAGTATTCGGTCAGCCTGTCGGGCGTGGTCGTGGCCGAGGGCGAGGTCCATCCCGAGCACCTGATGGCGATCCCGTCGCCCAACGTGTATGGCGAACTCGATGGCATCCCGGGCCTGGAACCGGCCTTCGGCATGGCCGTGACCTGGATCACGCCGGACCAGAAGGGCCACGCGCTGGGCCTGGGCTACCAGGTGGTCGAGGTGCCGAGCGTGATCGCGACCCACTGCTCGAAGGTGGTGCGCGACCACCTGCACGAACTGTTCCGCCACGAGGACGTGCCGGCCCTGATGGAGCGCCTGACCGCGCTGTCGCCGAAGCTGGCCGACGCGTTGGGCAAGGCCCTGAATCACACCCAGCTGCTGCGCGTGTTCCGCGTGTTATTGGCGGAGGGCGTCTCGCTGAAGGACATCGTCGTCATCGGCACCACACTGCTGGACGCGTCGGAGACGACCAAGGATCCGATCCTGCTGGCGGCCGAAGTGCGCTGCGCGCTGCGGCGCCAGATCGTCTCGAACCTGTTCGGGAAGAAGAAGGACATGCCGGCCTTTAACCTGTCGGCGGAACTCGAGAACATGCTGCTCGGTTCCCTGAACCAGGCGCGCCAGAGCGGCGGCGGCAAGGTCGCGCTCGATAACTACCCGATCGATCCACAGCTGCTGTCGCAACTGCAGATCAACATGCCGGTCGCGCGCGAGCAGATGAAGGGGCAGCACACGCCGCCGCTGCTGCTGGTGCTGCCGCAGGTGCGGCCGCTGCTGGCGCGTTATGCCAAGCTGTTTGCGCCTGGTCTCAATGTGCTGTCGTATAACGAGATTCCCGAGAACCGGGAAGTGTCGATCGTGGGGACGGTGGGGTAGATCACACGACGTAAACGCGTGGAGTCAGGACTCCACCCTACGATTCGCCACCATTCGTAGGGTTGAGTCCCGACTCCACGCGTTACCGCCGCATACCACGACCATCAAGCGTAGCCACAGAAAGTGAAATATCCTTTCACCCCAAGCCGCCCCTTGAAATAATATTTCACCCCTGCGCCGGCAACATCAACGCCAGCTCCGCCACTGCCCGAAACACCGGCAGCGTCAACACATCCCCCACATCCTCCGCCGCCAGCAGCGCATGCGCCGACCCGGCCGGCACGATCCCCGCCCTGAAACTCCAGCGCACCACGATCAGCCCCGCGCGCTCCACCGCCGCGTCGAGCTGCGGCTGCAGCGCGCGCAGCCGCGCCAGCGCCGCGGCGTCCGGCGCCGCCACTTCGATCGCGACGCCGCCCGGCATCGGCTCCACCTGCAGCGCGACGTGGGTCCCGTCCGCCAGTTCGAGTTCCAGGCGCAGCGCCGCGCGCGGCTGGCGCCGGCGTCCGCTGCCGCCATCGGGACCCTGGCGCAGTACCTGCAGATGCTGGGCCTGGGCGCTGCCCGCATGCACCGTGAAACGCCAGGCGTCGGCCGGCAACTGGCCCTCCGGAGCACGGCCCTGCGTGCGGCCTTCCTGGCCCGCGAGGAGCAGGGCCGGCGCCAGCGCGCCCGTGCGCTCGCGCAGCGCGCGCTCGATCAGGCCCGCGCCGTAGTTGCCGACCATCGCGCGCCAGTTGCCGGCCAGGCTGCGGGCGTCCTGCGGACCGAACACCATCTGGCGCGACATGAATACCTGGTCCGGACGCATCGCCGCGCCGTCCGTGTGCTGAGCGGCGCCGGGCGTGGGCTGGGAAGCGGGGAGGGGCTGCGACACCGGCAGCGGCAGTTCGGCCTCGGCGGCGGCGTAGGCAACCGCGGCAGCGGCACCAACCGGCATGACCGCGCCAACCTGCAGCGGAGGGACGGTCGGAGGCAGCAGGGGAGCGGAAAGCGAGAGAGGATTCATGGCGCGGTCCTGGATAAAAAAAAGGCCAGCCGATCGACGGCTGGCCTGATGAGTCGCCCGGCTGGGTTCAGCCGGAGGTCGCCGCGATTACTGCAGGAGCGACATGACCATCGACGACATCTGGTTGGTCTGCTTCAGCATTGCGGTACCCGCCTGCATCAGCATCTGGCTCGAGGTCATCTTCGCGCTTTCCGATGCGAAGTCGACGTCCATGATGCGGCCGGTCGCGTTCTGGGTGTTGGTGCTGATGTTCGACAGGTTGTTGTAGACGTGGTCGAGACGGTTCGAGACGGCACCGATCTTCGAGCGCAGGGCGCTGACCGAGTCGATCGCCTGCGACAGGTCGTCGATGGTGACGTTGGCGTTCGATGCGCCGACCGCGTCGGTCGTGCCGCTGATGTCGGTACCGACGGCCGAACCGGCAGCCGCGGTGCCGCCGGCGTAGCGGGCGCTGGTGGCGGTCAGCTTGGTGTGCACGGCGGTCAGTTCGGTCGTGAAGTTACCGGACATGGTTTCGGCCTTGTCGGCGCCGATCTGGAAGGTGATCGAGGTCGACAGCTTGCCGGTGTTCTGGTTCAGCAGCGAGGTGCCGCCGAACTTGGTGTTCTTCATGATGTTGGTCAGTTCGTCCGCCAGCGAGTCGTACTCTGCCTGCATCGCGGTCTGGTCGTCCTTCGACGACGAACCGTCGGCGGCCTGGGTTGCCAGGTCCTTCATGCGCAGCAGGATGTTGCCGGTTTCGTCCAGGGCGCCTTCGGCGGTCTGGAGCATCGAGATCGAATTCTGGGTGTTGCGCATGGCGACCGACATGCCGCTGGTCTGGGCTTTCAGGCGGGTGGCGATCTGCAGGCCGGCTGCGTCGTCCATTGCCGAGTTGATGCGGAAGCCGGTGCTCAGGCGGGTCATCGAGGTCGACAGCTTGTTCTGGGTCGACGAGACGGAATTTTGTGCCGACAGCGAGGCGGCGTTGGTGTGAAGGCTCAGCATGTTGGGCTCCAGTTGGTTGGTTGAAGGAGCAGCTCATCTGCTCTCACAAGTACAAGACGACCGTTTCCACAGATCCATTAAGTGCCACGCGGAAATTTTTTTTAAATTATTTTCGTTTGCCGCTTTAACAACACACTCGACAATAAAAAAGGCCAACCGGAATGCGGCTGGCCTTTCGAAAGCCCGGCGATGTTCAGCCGGAGACTTCATGATTACTGCAGGAGCGACATGACCATCGACGACATCTGGTTCGTCTGCTTCAGCATCGCGGTACCCGCCTGCATCAGCATCTGGCTCGAAGTCATCTTCGCGCTTTCGGTTGCGAAGTCCACGTCCATGATGCGGCCGGTCGCGTTCGCGGTGTTGGTGCTGATGTTCGACAGGTTGTTGTAGACGTGGTCCAGACGGTTCGACACGGCGCCGATCTTCGAGCGCAGGGCGCTGACCGAGTCGATCGCCTTCGACAGGTCGTCGATGGTGACGTTGGCGTTCGATGCGCCGACGGCGTCGGTCGTGCCGCTGACGTCGGTACCGGCAGCGGTTGCTGCTGCTGCGGTGCCGCCGGCGTAACGGGTGCTGGTGGCGCCCAGCTTGGTGTGCACGTCGGTCAGTTCGGTCGTGAAGTTACCGGCCATCGTCTCGGCCTTGTCGGCGCCGATCTGGAAGGTGATCGAGGTCGACAGCTTGCCGGTGTTCTGGTTCAGCAGGGAAGTACCACCGAACTTGGTGTTCTTCATGATGTTGGTCAGTTCGTCTGCCAGCGAGTCGTACTCTGCCTGCATCGCGGTCTGGTCGTCCTTCGACGAGGAACCGTCGGCGGCCTGGGTTGCCAGGTCCTTCATGCGCAGCAGGATGTTGCCGGTTTCGTCCAGGGCGCCTTCGGCGGTCTGGAGCATCGAGATCGAATTCTGGGTGTTGCGCATGGCGACCGACATGCCGCTGGTCTGGGCTTTCAGGCGGGTGGCGATCTGCAGACCGGCTGCGTCGTCCATTGCCGAGTTGATGCGGAAGCCGGTGCTCAGGCGGGTCATCGAGGTCGACAGCTTGTTCTGGGTCGACGAGACGGAATTTTGTGCCGACAGCGAGGCGGCGTTGGTGTGAAGGCTCAGCATGTTGGGCTCCAGTTGGTTGGTTTGAAGGAGCAGCTCATCTGCTCTCACAAGTACAAGACGACCGTTTCCACAGATCCATTAAATGCCACACGGAATTTTTTTGAATTATTTTTTTTGACCGAACTGTGGCGTAGATCACGACGATTGTGACATGGGGGCGCCGCTATTCTTGCCGTACGTAAACACCTCCACCTATAATGAGCCACGGCCTGTGCCTCTATATAGTGCGTCTCCCCGCAGTCCCGCTCCCTCTCATCACCAAAGGTTCTCCAGCATGCGAAAACACAGCAAAGGCGCAGCGTTTGCGCCCGCCAACCCGACTGCGGCGAAAGCGGCGGCCCTGTTTGCCGAAGGCGTGGAGTTCCACCAGAACGGCCAGCTCGACCGCGCACTGGCCGCCTACGAGCAGGTGCTGCGCCTGGTGCCGAAACATGTCGAGGCGCTGCACCACACCGGCATCGCCGCCTTCCAGGGCGGCAAATACCAGATCGCGGCCACTTTCATCCGCTCGGCGCTGGCGCTCAGCCCGAACATGGGGCCGGCGCATGGCAATCTCGGCAATGCCTTGAAGGAGCTGGGCCGTTTCGAGGAAGCGCTGGCCAGCTACGAGCGCGCGCTGGAGCTGGCGGGCGACGACGCCGACACCCATTACAACCGCGCCACCGCGCTCCAGGCCCTGGGCCGCTACGACGAGGCGCTGGCCGGCTTCGCGCGCGCGCTGGCCCTGAACCCGAACGACCTCGATGCCCTGAACAACCAGGCCGTCGTCCTGCACGAGCTGCGCCGCAACGAGGCAGCGCTCGCCAGCCTGGACCGGGTGCTTGCCCTGCAGCCGCAATTCGCGCATGCCCATAACAATCGCGGCAACGTCTTGCGCGACCTGGGCCGCGCCGAGGAAGCGCTCGACAGCTACGAAGCGGCCCTGAGCCTGATCCCGCAATTCAGCGACGCCTGGTACAACCGCGGCATCGTCCTGCAGGTGCTGGGCCGGCCGGAAGATGCCCTGGCCAGCTACGACAATGCGCTGCAGCCGAATCCGCAGTCGGCCGCCGGCTGGCACAACCGTGCGCTGGTCCTGCAGATGCTCAGGCGCTATCCCGAAGCGCTGGCCAGCTGCGAGAACGCGCTGATCCTGCAGCCGGACAACCCGGAAATCCTGCGCCACCGCGGCCGCCTGCTGACCCAGCTGAACATGCACGCCGCCGCGCTCGACAGCCTGGATCAGCTCGGCGCGCAGCGGCCGGACGACCCGAAGACCCTGCACCTGCGTTCGCAGACCCTGCGCGAACTGGGGCAGATCGACGCCGCCCTGGCCAGCATCGAGCGCGCCCTGGCGCTGGCGCCGGACAATTACGACTACCTCTTGATGCGTGGCGCCTTGCTGCGTACGCTGCTGCGCTACGACGAGGCGCTGGCCAGCTTCGAGCGCGCGCTCGAGCAGCGTCCGCAGGGCGGGGCGGCGCACGCCAACCGCGGCATGGTGCTGGGCGACCTCGGCCGCTTCGACGAAGCCCGCGCCAGCCTCGACTACGCGCTGGAGCTGATGCCCGGGCTCGCATCGGCGCGCTGGAACCGCGGGCTGATGAACCTGCTGCTGGGCGACTTCGAACGCGGCCTGCCGGATTACGAAGCGCGCTGGAGCGTGGAGGAACTCGGCACCTTCCACGAGAAGCGCGATTTTACGGCGCCGCTGTGGCTGGGCGAAGAACCGGTCGAAGGCAAGACCATCCTGCTGCACGCCGAGCAGGGCCTGGGCGATACCCTGCAATTCTGCCGCTACGCGCCGCTGCTGGCCGCGCGCGGCGCCCGCGTGATCCTGGAAGTGCAGCCGGCGCTGGTGAGCCTGCTGTCGCGCCTGCCGGGCGTGGAGCAGGTGCTGCCGAAAGGCGCCGCGCTGCCGCCTGTCGACCTGCAGTGCCCGTTGCTGAGCTTGCCGCTTGCCTTCGGCACCCGCAACGACAATATTCCATCATCAGGCGCCTACCTGACGGCGGACCCGCAGCGCGTGGCGGCCTGGGGCGAGGTGCTGGGAGAGAAGACCGGGCCGCGCGTCGGCGTGGTCTGGAGCGGCAACCCGCACCACCGCCTGGACCGTTTCCGCAGCCTGCCGTTCACGGCGATGGCCGGCCTGGCATCGGAGGGCGTCGAGCTGGTCGCCCTGCAAAAGGACGTGCGCCCGATCGACCGCGTGCTGCTGCAGACGAACAGGAAAGTGCGCCAGTTCAGCGAGCGCCTGACGGATTTCGAAGAGACGGCGGCCCTGATCGCCCAGGTGGACCTGGTCGTCACCGTCGACACCAGCGTCGCCCACCTGGCCGGCGCCCTGGGCAAGCCGGTCTGGATCCTGCTGCCGGGCGGCGCCGTGCCCGACTGGCGCTGGCAGCTCGGGCGCAGCGACAGCCCCTGGTATGCCAGCGCGCGCCTGTATCGCCAGGAAAAGCTGGGCGAGTGGGGCCCGGTGCTGGCGCGCGTGCGCGCCGATCTCCAGGGAGGGGCGGCCGCGCAGGCCTGAAAAGCCGTCCAGTGCTCCAGCAGGTCAGCTTGTCCTGCAGACTCCCGGCGTGATGCACATCGGGAGTGGAACGGCCTGCGGTCGCTCCATGCAGAACGACGTAGACGCAATGTCATTCATGCCGGAAAGGCATACAGCATCAGATCGGCACCATCATAGCCATGAGACCGCAAGCCGAACCTGTAATGTTCATTATATTGCTCGATCAGCTGCGGTATTTTCCACAGATCATCCGGCTCATGATAAACCGCGATACTGAAAATCGCCTCTCCGCGCTGTATGATGTTTCTTGCGCCGTGCAAGCTTGCCATCTCCGCGCCTTCGACATCCAGTTTGATGAAGGCGGCTGATTCCAGCTGAATATCCTCGTCCAGCGACACCACTTCCACTGTATTGACCGCCTCGGGATGGAACGACGACCCTGGCGTGGACGTTTCATTAAAGCCGATACGTCCGCCGTGCGACCAGACGCCTTTGTTCCTGATGCCGATCCGATCTCGTACGGATGGCGGCAGGGATTGGCAGAAAGCGGACAGTTTACTGAAATTGCGGCTATCCGGTTCATACGCCACTATGCTGGCAAAACGATCGCCGGCTACCTTCAGGAAAGCCTGGATCGAGTCCCCATCGAACGCTCCCCCATCGATGAATGCAATGTCATCGGCCAGTCTGTCCTTGATATGTGCGAAATCCAGGCCGATCGGATCGGGTAAGGCATCAAAATCTGCGAACAGGCGAAACTTCAGATGCGCGATCAATTCGTCTTTTGAACGATCGTCGACGAGCGAGCGATAGAGTGTTTCGTATGTCTGCCGGTTCTGCAAAATGGCGTCGGAGACACCCGCGGAATAAAAAGGAAGAAATGTATCGGGGTAGAGCAGGCACAGGTGGAAAATGGACAAGGAAGTCCAGCCATGCAATCCCAGTTTTTTCCTCGTTTTTACGAAGGAATGAGCGGGATTGAAGATGGACACGACAATTGCGACATCGGGTCCATACAATTGCGACGCTGCTTCAAGCGAATGGACCGGCAGATCTGCAATCAGCTTGCCTTGGTTTTCCGCAACCTCATCGATGAATCCAAGTACCGGACACCCTTGGGACGGCAGCAGGCTGGCGATGCGCCGGCCATTATTGCCGGCACCGAAAACAAGCACGCCCCTGGAATCGCTCAAGGTTTTCCTGATGGCGTTTCCAGTGTCTGCAATCCTCGACTCCGGATTGCCGCCAAAAATCTCGTCGAGAGTGGCATTGGTCTTGTCAGGCATGTTTGCGTGCCCCAGCCAGTTTTTCAAGCCGCCATTCCTTGACGCTCGATTTCGGTTGCCAGCGGTAACCCAGGTATTTTTCCAGGAAGGGGTCATTCTTGTGTTTTCCTTGAAGCATGTCAGGGATGCTAAGCTGTTGCGACAGGATCGGCACCCCAACGACATGATTCAAAGCCCGGCGAAGCGCGTTGGACAGGTTTCTGCCGGCGCAATGGAACAACATCGCATCCATCACCAGTATCGAGCCGGCCGGCGCTTCGATGGTTTGCTCATGTTTTGTGACATACGCATCGGATGGGAAGGTCTCTTTCAAATGCGAGCCCGGCAGGACACGCGTGCCTCCAGTCAGCTCGGAGAAGGTATCCATGCATAGCAAGGCACTGAGGGCCAGAGGCTGCGACGACACCCAGTGCTGGTAATTCAAGTCCCTGTGCCATCTTGTTTGATAGTGCTCTTTATCCGGGTCATTGATCACGCCATTTTGCATGAGCAAAACAAAGTTACTTCCCAGGATACGTTCGCATATCGTCATTACCGATGAGTGCGTTGCCAGGTTCAGGAAAGCGTCGTCGTACGCGAGCGGGCAACGTACAACGTTGTCATCGTTGATGCTGGTTAGATTTTCCTCCCCGCCCACTTCTTCCTTTTGCGCTTCGTAGACCAGATCCAGCTTGCGGGAATAAAGCTTTAATTCTTCATCGGAAAAACCACCGTCGACAATCGTATAGCCTTGATTGCGAATTTCTTCGATGTGATGATCCATCATGTCAGTCGATTGATTGACATTCTGAATTCCATAGTGATGGGGATTGGTATTCATAGCGGATTTGTCGATGCCAGTTGGAAGATATTCACGTGCTCAGCCAAAAAAGGCCTTGACCTGCGCCGCAACCTGCGCCACATCGTCCACGCTCAGGTAGGGCGCCATTGGCAAGCTCAGGATCTGCGCTTGCAGGCGCTCGGTGACAGGCAGCGCCGGCCAGTCCTGGCCGGCAAACGCTTCCTGGCGGTGGCAGGGCAGGGGATAGTGAATCTGCGTGCCGATCCCATGCGCTGTCAGGTAATCGCGCAGGGCATCGCGCTCCGGCGTACGCACGACGAACAGGTGCCAGACGGATTCGGTTCCGCCAGGGACGCGCATCAGCTCGACCGGCGTATCGGCCAGCGCTTCACGATAAGCCTGCGCGACCGCCGCGCGCCGCGCATTGTCCGCATCCAGGTGCTGCAACTTCACGCGCAGCACGGCGGACTGGATCTCGTCCAGGCGCGAATTGACGCCTGCGACATCGTGCTGGTATTTGATCGACGAGCCGTAATTGCGCAACTTGCGCAGACGCTCGGCCAGTTCGTCGTCGTTGGTCGTGATCGCGCCGCCGTCACCGAGCGCACCCAGGTTTTTGCCGGGATAGAAACTGAAGCCTGCCGCGTCGCCCAGGCCACCCGCACGCCGCCCTCCGTAACGCGCGCCATGGGCCTGCGCCGCATCCTCGATGACGCAAAGACGGTGTCGCTGCGCGATTTCGCGGATTGCATCCATCTGCGCCGGCGCGCCGTACAGGTGCACCGGCATGATCGCGCGCGTGCGTGGCGTGATCGCTTCCTCGATCCGTTGCGGGTCGATGTTCCAGGTCGATTCGTCGGGTTCGACCGGTACGATGCGTGCGCCGACCAGGCTGACGGCAAGCCAGGTGGCGATGAAGGTATTGGCGGGCACGATGACTTCGTCGCCCGCGCCGATGTCGTAGCCGCGCAGGATCAGGTGCAGCGCGTCCAGGCCATTGGCCACGCCGATGCAATGCCTGACTCCGCAGTAGTGCGCGAACTCCTGTTCGAATGCGGCGGTTTCCTGGCCCAGGATGTAGTAGCCCGAGCGCAGCACGCGGTCGATCGCGTCCCGGATCGCCGGTTCGTAGGGGGCATTCACGCGGCCGAGATTGAGAAAGTCGATCGACATCTTATTGGCCACCATTGCCCCGGACGCGAGCGATAAATTCGTCATGGTCGCGAATATAGTCGTCCTCGCTGTAGGGTGCCGACGCGAGCACCATGCAGACGCCGCCCGACGAGAAGTTATCCAGCTTACGCCACATCATCGGACAGATATACAGTCCATAATAGGACCGGTTCAATTGGAAACGCCGCTGGCGCTCGCCGTCGTCGAGCACGATATCGAAACTGCCCGACATGGCCACGACGAACTGATGCAGGTTCTTGTGGGCGTGCGCGCCGCGGTCGGAGCCGCCCGGAACGTCATACAGATAGTAGACCCGTTTGATGTCGAAAGGGATGTGGTTCCCGCCTTCGATGAAGGTCAGGTTCCCGCGGGGATCGGTAATCTTCGGTAATTCGATCAGGCGGCAATCATTGAGAGGCATTCCCGGCTCCTTTCAGGTCCAACTCGTAAAATTCATGGACGACGCCGCCGGCGCCGAACTCGTTCTTGAACTGGACAAGACCCTCGTTCAGGACCCGTCCCTGGTCTTCGGTGCTGATGCCGAAGTCGAAATAGCGTTTGCCGGACCGGGCGCCATGCGCGATCGCCTCCTCGAACAGGAGATCGAGCGCGTTCAGCGCATAGCCGGTTTCGCTCGACGCGATGTACTGCGCGTGCATCACGGTGGGCCCGATAAACAGGACGATGCCCGCCTCGACAACGCCGTCCAGCAGCGCGGTCATGACCTGGATATGCTCGGGAAAGCGGTCCGCGAGCAAGCCGATTTCCTCCAGCGTATGTACCGGGACCACGCCGTGGTTGCGCATCAGGTTATCGGCAAGCACCGGCCACAGCGCGGCAAGCTGCGCGCTTCCCTGGGCAACCTGCACGCCTGCCCGCTGTGCTTTCTTCTTGCCGCGTGTGCGGCGTGCGCCGACCGGCAGGCGATGGCGCAAGTCGATGCAGCTGGAGAGGTCGACGCGATAGCGCACCGCCCCCGCGCGAAACAGCGCATACAGGTCTTCCTGCGCGGGCGCTGCATGGTAGATGTGCGGGACCGCCTTGTACTGCAGCCGCTCGTAGCCGGCCGACGCCCATAATGCACGCGCTGCATCGAGTGCATGCAGCATGTGCATACCCCGCAGGCGTCCCTGATGCACGATCCCGCCGTAGCTTGCGCCCGGGTGCGACGCGACGACCGATGGGTCGGCGGGACGCTGCGCAGCCGGGATGACGCCCAGCCACGCGCCATCGCGTTCGATCACGACGGAGCGGTCGATGAAGCGTGCGCCGTGATAGGACAGGAAGGCGCGCGAATGCAGGAAGGTGGCGCCATGCGCGCCGCGACAGAAATCGTCCCAGGCGCTCGCGTCGCCGGCATCGAAAAAGCGCGCCTGCATCATGGCTGCACACGCTCCGCGATGCCGAACCCGGTACCGCCGAAATCATTGCCGTTATAAAGCAGCCAGGTTCTGCCGCCGGCTTCGACGTCGATGGCGTAGGAGACGGCATCGCCATCCCATGCGCCCTCGGTGACGCCGAGTCCCAGCTCGGCATCGAGCCGCTGCCAGGCCAGTCCGTCGCGCGATTGCGCATACCCGAGCCGATAGCGGGCGGGGTCGCGCTTGCGTATCGAATAAAACATCCGGTAGCCGTCCTGGCCTGCGCGCACCACCGGGCGGCCGAAGCCGTGCTCGTTCTCGAGCGCGACCGGCATGACAAGCTGTCCCTTGGCCGGCCAGTGGATGCCGTCGGCGGACTCCGCATAGCGGATGTCGTAGATCGGCATCTGCTTGCCGTCGATCGTCTCCCATTCGCTGCCGGCGACGTACCACATGCGGAAACGGTCGTCTTTCCATTCGACCCAAGGGCCACAGCGGAAGAACTGCTCCTCCGGGCTGCGCTCCAGCACCGGCGTGGCCTGGATGCGCTGGAAGCTGTCGCCGTTGTCCGTGCTGACGGCAAGTCCCGTCAGGAGACGGTAGCGAATCCGGTGGCCGAGCTCGAACCCGACGTAATACATGAACAGGCGGCCATCCGGAACGCGAATGACCGAGGTTTGAAACACCCCATTGTCGTCGAAGGAGCCGGGCGAGCCGATGTCGAGCACGGGCTCCCGGCTCTCGCGGATCACCTTGCGCGGATCGAGCGGATCGAGGTCGACGAAACCGATGCGCCCGATGTTGTGCTCGTCGCGGCATTGCACGTACACCCGCAGCGTTCGCTCGTCGAGCCGGATCGGGGTGGGGCAGGTGGCATGGGTGCGCGCCCACCACCGCGTTCCCGACGGCGTCCACACGACGCCATGCTTGAGCCACTTCATCGGTCCACCCTGAAGAAACGCGTTGCCGTCACTTTTGCAGGCTCGGCGTGCTCCGCCTTGAACAGGCTGTCCGGCACGGTATCCTTCATCAGGGTGACGCCGGGTCCGACCCAGTTATCCCTGCCGACCGTCACGTTGTTGGCAATGCTTGCGTTTACGCCGAGGAAAGCGTTCTCGCCGATATCGCAGAAGCCGGAAATCACGACATGGGATGACACGAAGATATTGTCGCGCAGTTTGCTGTGATGGCCGATATGGTTCCCGCTCCACAGCACGACGTTGTTGCCGATCTCGACGAAAGGCTGCACCGTATTGTCTTCGAAGATGAACACGTGCTCGCCCAGCTTGACGTTGCGCCAGACGAAGGCGCGTGGGCTGACATAGGACGCGAGCCGGTAACCCATGTCTTTCGCCGCGCCCGCAAGCCGCGCTCTCAGGCGGTTCAGCTGGGTATAGACGACGGCGACGAACACGTCGTGCTCCTGCGGCGGATACAGCGCAGTCAACTGTTCGAAGGCCACCACAGGCAGGCCATGCAAGGCCTCCTGCTTCAGGTAGGCCGCTTCGACCGCGAATGCGACCACCTGGTAGTCCGTATCGACGTCGAAGTATTCGCGCGCGATTTCGGCAAATGCCGAGTCGCCGACAATGACAAGCTTTCTCTTATTCATACTCGCTTTCCGGACGTATCCCGCTTGGTTCACGCTATGGCTTCACGATGAGCACATCTTCACGCCGGTTTGCCATCGGCAGCGCGGCTCCCTGGGGCAGCCAGTAGGCGTCGCAGCCTTGCGCACGGGCGCGCATGATCACGCCGAGGATGACGGCATCGTCGATTTTGCCTGACTCTACTGCGAGGAAATCCACGTCGGGCACCTCGGTCGTCTGCATGAACTCCTGATGGAACCGGATACCCGTTTCGCTTGCGAAGAAGCGCTTGCGCTTGGAGACATTCGGAATGTCCCCGATCAGCATCTGGCCACCCGGTGCAAGCAGCTGGATCGACAGGTCCAGGAATTTCCAGAAACTGGCTTCGACGAAGATGTACTGGAAGACGCTGTAGCACAGGATGGCGTCGAAACGGCCGAGCCAGGGCTGCAGTTCAGTATCGCAATCCGGATAGAAGCCCGGCAGCTTGATCACCCCGGATGCATCGGGCAGGTGCGCCAGCATTTCGGGCGAGTCGACCAGGACGAGCGAATGCGCGCGTTGTTGGCATGCGTCGATCAGGAGGCGTGGCAGGCCGGCGCAGCCGGGGCCGATGTCGAGCACGTTCTGGCCCGGGCGCGACAGGTTGCTCAGCTTCGATGCGATATCGGCGAAGATGGCCGCTTCATGCGCATCCCGGTAAGCGTCCGGAAAGCCGATCTTCTCATGGGCGCTCAGGCTTTCATCCATTGCCATCCGGCGAAAATCCTCGTAGCCGATGTCGTCGAAAACAGCCATTGTCCCACCTTTCCAATTGTCCGAGCCGGCTTCAAATAATGAAAGAGTATATGTGCCGGCGCAGACCGGACAGGCGGGGAACACACACTCGATTCACGCTCAATTCAGCGATTCGCGGCGCCGGCTCACACCCTGGCTCGCGCCCTGACCATGTCGCTCAACTGTTCGAGGTGCTTGACGAAACCGAAGAGCGAGAACTGCTGCTGATAATGCCGCGCGAAATCGCGGCACTGCGCCCGATGGGCCTCGGGCGATTGCATGACACGCTCGGCGCGTTCACGCAAGGCGCCGGGGGCGCCGTCGAAGAACAGCTCGGCGTAGTCGCCACCGAGGAAAGTCTCGTACGACCAGTTGGACCCCATCAGGAAGCCCGAGCCGTTGCTCATCGCACGCAGGGTGCGGTCGTGCAGTGCGTCGTGAATGGGCGCCGCATCGATGATGCCGTATTGGGACGCGAACTGGAAAGCATTGTCCGACATCGCGTCAAACGGGAGAAACTCGTGATGGGGATTCTCCCTGCGCTGGAAACGCTCCCAGCCGCGTCCGTAGATTTTGAGCGGCACATCCTTGAGATCGTTGACGACATGCTCGGAGACGACATTGCGATGAATCTTGTCGAGCTGCGTATGGATGTGGAAACGCACCGACATTTCCGAACTGTTCAGGTCCGCACGCAGTGCCGCCATCACCTCCTCGTTCATCATGCGATCGGCGATGTCGTGGTGACTGGTTCGATTGCCGTTCCTGAATTCGCCGATGATTGCGTCCGCGGCCTCGAGCAGGAAGCGGGTGACGAAGCGATCCGGTTGCGCACGCCACAGGCCCAGCGTCTCGTCGACATCGTCGAGATTCTTGGGGAAGACGAAAAAGTCTCCGTCGAACTGGCCCTTGACGCCGTCGGTGAACCAGTTAGGCGTCGGGAAGTAGGTTGCGCTGTGCTTGCGTGGAAGGTAGGTATTCGCGAACCTGGCGAAGGAACCCGTGCCGTAGATATGCTGCGCCCATGGCGACGAGGCCTTGTGGTTGATCGGCATGTGGCATGGATGGTCGCCGTGATAGCACAGCACCGGCACCTGCAGCTGGTCCCAGACAGTCGTGGGATCGGTGTCGGTCGCGCCAAGCTGCATGCCCACGCCCTGCCAGCAGATGACAAAGTCGATGCCCTTGCTGTCGAGATCGATGAGCTTCTCCATCATCGAATCGTCGATGTTGACGATGTGCGTCGGGCGGCCCATCCGTTCGAACGCGTGCTTCATGCATGCGCTGAAATAGGTGAAGGGATCGTTCTCCCCCCCTTGCCAGTTAAGTATTACGATGCTCATAGTTGTGCGGGATGAAGTGGGGGAACCGATGGCATGCCGTTGACTTGCGAAAACGGTTAGGCCGGTATAATCCGCGTGTACCGCAAGGCATCGACCGCGAACTTTCGCTGTGGCTATTTTAGATGGAAGGAGACTGCGAGTGCAAACAGCCGCCACCATTTCCATCTCCTCGCATGTCGATAAGGCTTCCCACCATGCATAAGCGCCGCGCCCTCGTCACCGGCGCCAGCGGCTTCGTCGGCTCGCACCTGGCGCGCCGTCTGGTGGAAGAGGGCTGGGACGTGCACGTGCTGCTGCGCCCGGACTCCCGCCTGGATGCCCTCGCACCCGTCCTCGACCGGCTCACCGTACACCGCCTCGACGACGGCGAACTGATCGACATCGTAAAGGCGGCCGCACCCGACGCCGTGTTTCACCTGGCCGCCGTCTTCCTGGCCCAGCACAAGCCCGAAGACGTCGGAACGCTGATCGAGGCGAACATCCTGTTCCCGACCCGGCTGCTGGAAGCGATGGCCGCCAATGGCGTGCGCATCCTCGTCAACACCGGCACCGCCTGGCAGCACTTCGAGAACCGCGCCTACGACCCGGTGAACCTGTACGCCGCTACCAAGCAGGCATTCGAGGCGCTGCTGGCCTATTACGTGAATGCGCTCGGCTTCTCGGCGGCGACGCTGGCGCTGTTCGACACCTATGGTCCCGGCGATCCGCGTCCGAAGCTGATGAGCGCCCTGTACAAGGCGGCGGCAAGTGGCCAGGCCCTGTCGATGTCGGGCGGCGAGCAGCTGCTCGACATGGTCTACATCGACGACGTGGTCGACGCCTATCTCGCGGCCGAACGCGCGCTGCGGGGCGCCGGCCCGGTGCAGCTGCACTACGGCGTGTCTTCCGGCGCGCCGCTGCGCCTGAAGGAATTGGTCGCCGCCTTCGAAGCCGCGCTCGGCGTACGCCTCGAGGCCGGCTGGGGCGAACGTCCCGACCGCCCGCGCGAGACCATGCGGGCCTGGACGGATGTCGAGGCGCCGCCCGGCTGGCGGGCGCGCATGCCCTTGGCCGAAGGACTGCGCCGCAGCGCGCCGCCCGGATTCCCGGCGCAGCATGCAAGCGCATAGCTGTGTACAATATCGGACCCTGACGCCGGCATCCTCGCCGTCTCCGATATTTTCTCCCACATGACTCTCGAAACGACTCCCCCGCAGGTGCCGGGACGCCGCCTGTCGGTCGCCCCGATGATGGACTGGACCGACCGCCACTGCCGCGTCTTCCACCGCCAGATCACCCGCCACACCTGGCTCTACACCGAGATGGTGACCACCGGCGCGCTCGTCTACGGCGACGTCGAGCGCCACCTGCGCTACGACGAGATCGAGCACCCGGTCGCGCTGCAGCTGGGCGGCAGCGAGCCGGCCGACCTGGCGAAGAGCGCGAAGCTGGGGCAGGAGTGGGGCTACGACGAGATCAACCTGAATTGCGGCTGCCCTTCGGAGCGCGTGCAGCGCGGGGCCTTCGGCGCCTGCCTGATGAACGAGCCGCAGCTGGTGGCGGACTGCGTCAAGGCGATGCGCGATGCGGTGACGATCGACGTCACGGTCAAGCACCGCATCGGCATCGACAAGAACGAGGAATACGGCTTCGTGCGCGACTTTATCGGCACGATCGCCGAGGCCGGCTGCCGCACCTTCATCGTCCATGCGCGCAATGCCATCCTGAAGGGCCTGTCGCCCAAGGAGAACCGCGAGATCCCGCCGCTGCGCTACGAAGTGGCCTACCAGCTCAAGCGCGAATTCCCCGAGCTGGAAATCATCATCAACGGCGGCATCAAGACCGACGACGAGATCGCGCTGCACCTGCAGCACGTGGACGGCGTCATGCTGGGGCGCGAGGCTTATCACAACCCCTACTGGATGGCGAACTGGGACGCCCGTTTCTATGGCGACGATGCGATGCCGAAGACGCGCGCCGAGGTGCTGGCGGCGATGGTGCCCTACATCGCGGCGCAGCTGGCGCAATACGGCGGCCACGGCCTGAAGCTCAACAGCATCACGCGCCACATGCTGGGCCTGACGGCCGGCCTGCCGGGCGCGCGCGCTTTCCGCCAGATGCTGTCGGACCCGAAGAAGCTGGCCACGGCCAATCCGGAATTGCTGCTCGAAGCGGCAGCGCAGATCCGCTCCCTGTAAGTCTCGTCCTACCCTGCAGGCGGCCGGAATGGCTGCCGCCTGCTGTCTCTTTTCTCCACTTGCATCGACAGGCGCGCCCCTGCGCATGCCCGATGCCTGCTGTGTTGCAAGTAAATCATTGCATTGAAATTCATTCCGATTGCCCTGTGTCACTGAATGTAGTGAGCTCGACAAGAACGTACGTTCTCTTTCGCTTTCCTGTAGGAAATTTACTACACGAAAATGCATATTTGTGTAGACAGGTCAAACCCGTGCTTGCCCTGAGGCAAGACCGCAGACATAATTTCGACCACGGAATTGAAGATTTGCAACAGACGTGATCCGCCAGCTTCACATATTTGTGGAAATCCACAATTTTCAGTTTCTTGGCGGCCAGCTTTTGATTTATCCTACGAGCAACTTGCCGTATGGAATGCATCTCATGACAGCACCAGCGAAGCAAATCTGATCAACAGACAGGAAGCGAAATGAATTTATCGAAGATGAAAGTCGGCATGCGTCTGGGACTGGGCTTCGCCCTGGTGCTGGTGCTGCTCGTTGCGGTCACCGTGGTGGGCGTCCTGCGCATGGCGCAGATCCAGGACCGCCTCGACCACGTGGTCAGCGTCAACAATGTGTCGAGCCGTGCCGTCATCGAAATGCGCAACAACGTGCATGACCGCCTCGCTTCGCTGCGCGTGCTGACCCTGATGACCGACGCCACCGAAATGGAGCCGGAACTCAAGAAGTTCAAGGAACAGACCGCCCTGTACGAAGCCGCCCAGAACAAGGTCGGCAAGATCTTCGCAGCCGAAGGCAGCGACGCCGAGAAGGCCCTGCTGGCCGAGATCAAGGGCCATGAAGCGACCGCGATGCCTGCCATTGCCAAGGCCTCCGAGCTCTACCTGGCCAACGACGCCATGAGCGCCACCCGCGTCATGATCAAGGAAGTGCGTCCGGTCCAGAAGAAGTGGACCGAAGCGCTGGACAAACTGGTCGCACTGGAAGACAAGCAGAGCGCCGAGAGCCAGGAAGCAGCGGCCAGCGCGTTCGTGAATGCCCGTAACTTCATGATCGCCATGCTGATCGCCGCCGTCGCCATGGGCGTGGCCGCAGCCTGGGTCATCACCCGCGGCCTGATCAAGCAACTCGGCGGCGAACCGGATTACACCACCAGGATTGCCGGCAGCATCGCCCACGGCAACCTGGCCATCGCCATCGACACCCGTACCGCCGAAAAAGGCAGCCTGCTGGCCGAAATGAACGGCATGCGCAACAGCCTCGTCGACATCGTCGGCCAGGTGCGCCGCGGCACCGAGACCATCGGCACCGCCTCGCGTGAAATCGCCGCCGGCAACATCGACCTGTCCTCGCGTACCGAACTGCAGGCCAGCTCGCTGGAAAAGACCGCCTCGGCAATGGAAACCCTGACCACCACCGTGCGCCAGAACGCCGAACATGCCCGCGAAGCCAACCAGCTGGCGGCCAGCGCCTCGGACGTGGCCCGCAAGGGCGGCGACGTGGTCTCGCAAGTGGTCGGCACCATGGGCGAGATCAACAGCTCGGCCAGCAAGATCGCCGACATCATCGGCGTCATCGACGGCATCGCTTTCCAGACCAACATCCTGGCGCTGAACGCGGCCGTCGAAGCGGCACGTGCCGGCGAGCAGGGCCGCGGCTTCGCGGTCGTCGCCTCGGAAGTGCGTAACCTGGCCCAGCGTTCGGCTGCGGCGGCAAAAGAGATCAAGACCCTGATCGGCGACTCGGTCGAGAAGGTCGAGCGCGGCAGCAAGCTGGTCGGCCAGGCCGGCGTGACGATGGACGAAGTGGTGGCGAGCGTGAAACGCGTGACCGACATCATGGGCGAGATCGCCAACGCCAGCGCCGAGCAGAGCGCCGGCATCGAACAGGTCAACATGTCGATCATCGAGATGGACAGCATGACCCAGCAGAATGCAGCCCTGGTCGAAGAGGCAGCCGCCGCCGCCCAGAGCCTGCAGGACCAGGCCGGCGAACTGAGCCGCGTGGTCAGCATCTTCAAGCTGGTCGAAGGCGAGGAGCACAGCATCGAACCGGTCCTGGCGGCACCCGTGGCACAGGCGGCACCGGCAACGACCCTGCCGGCAGTGCGCACCCCGGCAGTACGCCCAGCGCGTCCTGCCCTGAAGAAGCCCGCCGCCGCCGCACCGGCCAAGCCGAAGAAGGCCCCGGTTGCCGCAGGCAACGACGAATGGGAAGAATTTTAAATTACGGCAATTTCGCCGGAGACACTGAAAGACCGCAGCAGTCAGCGGCAGACCAACTCATCTTTAGGAACGATAATCATGAAAAAAAGCACCCTGAACCTCATCGCCACCATCGCTTTCGCCGCTGTCGCCGGCTCGGCCTTCGCCGGTGAAACCCCAGCCTCCTTCGACCCGGCAAAGTGCAAGGTCGAATACCCGAAAGCATCGCTGATGAATGAAGAGCAGGGCACGACCTCGATGTCGTTCCTGGTCAACGCCGACGGCAGCGTCGCCGATTCGAAGCTGGACAAGTCGAGCGGCTTCAAAGGCCTCGACAAGGCAGCCCAGAAAGGCCTGTCGGCCTGCAAATTCAAGCCGGGCACCAAGGACGGCGCGCCAGCCCAGACCTGGGCCAAGGTCGACTACGCATGGAAGCTCGACTAATTTCTCGCAGTATCCTGCATGAAACAAAACAGCCGGCCTAGCGCCGGCTGTTTTGTTTCATGCGTTGGCGAACTCGTCCGTGCGCTGGAAAAAACGGCGGCGGAGTAGCATAAGGTTTCCAGTCTGTTAATGGATTCCTGCCAAATGTATCGATTGTAAGCACTTGCATCAGTTCTACTGTGCACTGGAACGTTTGGCTATAGTGATCTCACACCGAACCGAAAGGAGCACTACCATGAAACGAATCCTCTTCACTGTTGCAGCTGCCGTGATCAGTACCGCTGCCTTCACCCCGGTGGCGCAAGCACAGCATCACCCGCGAACCGAAGTGATCGTCGTGCAGAAGGCGCCGCCTCCGCTGCGCCGCGAAGCGGTTCCTGCGGCACGCCGCGGCTATGAATGGGTCCCGGGTTACTGGAACTGGAATGGCCGCCGCTATGTCTGGACCAAAGGCCATTACGAGCGCGTCCGCACCGGCTACGTCTATGCCCGCCCTGAGTGGCGCCAGCGCGATAACGGCTGGGTCCTGGAGCGCGGCGGCTGGCAGCGCGGCGACCGCGACCGCGACGGCATCCCGAACCGCATGGACCGCGACCGCGACAACGACGGCGTCCCGAACCGCGCCGATGCGCGTCCGAACAATCCGAACCGTTACTAGTCAAACGGGCCGGCCAAGCCGGCGCCTGACGGGAAAAGCCACCTGCAGTCTTCTGCAGGTGGCTTTTTCCATTTGCGCACGGCTGAGCCGGCAACGCCCCGGGCCGTGCGTAGGGGTTTCGAGCTAAACGATTACAATACTGGACTTCACTTTCGTCCCGCCTATGCCGATTTTCACCGCCGACCGCCGCCGTTCCGCCCTCGTACGCCTGCTCGCGCTGGGCACGCTGTTGGTCCTGTCCTGCGCGGGCGCCGTGGCCGGGCCGGCACCTGTACGCATCGGACTCGATGCCGAATTCGGCCTCGACAACAGCACCTCTGCCCAGGCCGTGGAACTGGGCCTGCGTACCGCCATCGGCGAGATCAACCGCGCCGGCGGCGTGCTGGGCGGACGGCCGCTCGAGCTGGTCACCCGCGACCACCGCTCGCTGCCGGCGCGCGGCATCCGCAACATCGAGGAGTTCGCGCGCATGCCCGATCTCGTCGCGGTGTTCGGCGGCCGCTTCAGCCCGGTCGTCATCGAGGAGCTGCCGACCCTGAAGGCGACCAAAACCCTGTTCATGGCGCCCTGGTCCTCGGCCGACATGATCGTCGATAACGGCATGCAGCCGAACTACGTCTACCGCCTGTCGCTGCGCGACAGCCTGGCGATGCCCAAGCTGCTGGAGACGGCGCGCAAGCGCGGCCTGCGCCGCGTCGGCCTGCTGCTGACGAATACCTCCTGGGGACGCAGCAACCTGGCCGCGGCGGAGGAGTATGTCGCCGGCGCCAGGGATCTGCGCATCGTCCAGACGGCGTGGTACAACTGGCGCGACCAGAGCCTGGTCGCCCGCTACGAATCCTTGCGCCGCGCCGGTGCCCAGGCCATCGTCCTGGTCGCCAACGACGACGAGGCGGCCGTGCTGGTACGCGAAGTCGCGGCATTGCCGAAGGCGCAGCACCTGCCCATCCTGAGCCACTGGGGCGTGACCGGCGGCGAGTTCACCAAGCAGGCCGGCCCGGCGCTGCAGCAGGTCGACTTCTCCGTGATCCAGACCTTTTCCTTCTTCAGGGCCGACAGGCAGCAGCTGGCGCGCTTCATGAAAAGCCTGGCGGCGGTCTCGACAATCCGCCGCATCGAGGACATCCAGGGACCGGTGGGCGTGGCGCACAGCTACGACCTGATGCACATCCTCGCCAGGGCGATCGACCTGGCCGGCAGCACCGATCGCAAGGCGGTGCGCGACGCCCTGGAAAAACTGAAAGTGCACCGCGGCCTGATCAAGACCTATGCGCCGCCGTTCACGCCCCGACGCCATGAGGCGTTGGGCGAACGCGAACTCCTGATCGCACGCTATCGTCCGGACGGTACGCTGGTGCCGACCGACGACCGATGACCATGTGGTCCACGCTGCGGCCCGGCAGCCTGACGCGGCGCTTTGCGATCGCGGCGGCCGTCCTGACCGCGGCCGCGGTCCTGCTGGTGGCCGCGGCCTCGTTCTGGCTGGTGAACCGCCAGCATGCCGCCGCGGTCGCCGTGCTGCAGCAGCGCGAGACGGCCTATAACGCGAACATGGTGGGCAGCACGCTCGCGACGCTGGCCTCGCGCATGACGGACGTGGCCAACAGTCCCATCCTGGCCACCGCCCTGGTCGACAGCGCCGGCCGCGAAACCTACCTGACGCCTTTCCTGGGCAGCCTGCGCCAGATTAACGGCATTCCGGTCCAGGTCCTGTTCACCGATTTCGAGGGCAAGCCGATTGCCGGCAACGGCCAGGAACGCTTCGACGCGCCGCAGATGGACTGGCTGCGCGCCCAGATCGACCGGGGCCGCGACACCGCCGCCATCTTCGATGGCCCGCAGGGTGCGGAGCTGGTCGGCGTCAGCCTGCTGCGCTATTCGCGCACGAACACGCCGGAGGGCGCGCTCGCCTACAAGATCGGCTTGGGCGACTTGCGGCCGGTGCCGGCCTCGGTCCTGACCTGGACGGGCCAGGCGCGCGTGGCGCCGAAGGCGCACAGCCTGGAAATGCCGGTGAAAGTGCCGGGAGAATTCGCGCACCTGGGCCTGAAACTGCGCCTCGACGTCTCCGCATTCGACGACGACCTGGGTACGCCCTGGTCGCAATACAGCCTGATCGTCGCCACCGCCGCGGCATTGGCCCTGGTCGTGTTCCTGCTCGGTTCACGTCTCTCGCTCAACCTGACGCGCGACCTGCGCAGGCTCGGCCAGTTCGCCGCCAGGCTGGGCGAGGAGGGCATCAGCGAACGCCGTGCCGAGCTGGCCGGCAGCAGCGAGACCGTGACCCTGGCCCGCTCCATCAACCGCATGCTCGACCACCTGCAGCGCCAGCAGGCCGACCTGCAGCGCGAACACCAGCGCAAGGACGAGTTCCTCGCCATGCTCGCGCACGAGCTGCGCAATCCGCTGGCCCCGATCAGCAGCGCCGCCCAGCTGCTGCGCGTGCTGTTCGCGAATGAGCCGCGGATCAAACAGACCAGCGAAGTGATCAGCCGCCAGGTGGCCCACATGACCCACCTGGTCGACGACCTGCTCGACGTCTCGCGCGTGACGCGCGGCCTGGTCACCATCAACAAGACGCAGGTCGAACTCGGCGCCGTCGTGCGCGAAGCGGTCGAGCAGATCATGCCGGCGGTCGAGGGGCGACATCACCACCTGGCGCTCGAGATCGCGCCGCAGCCGCTGTTCGTCAGCGGCGACCGCATCCGCCTGATCCAGGTGGCGGTCAATCTCCTCAACAACTCGGCAAAATACACGCCCGACGGCGGCGCGCTGCAGGTGTCGCTGCAAGAACAGGAAGGGCAGGCGGTCCTGCAGGTGCGCGACAACGGCATCGGCATCGGCGTTGAGCTGCTGCCGGTCGTGTTCGACCTGTTCACCCAGGCCGAGCGCACGCCCGACCGTGCCCAGGGCGGCCTTGGGCTGGGGCTGGCGCTGGTCAAGAAGCTGGTCGAGCTGCACGAGGGCAGCGTGGAAGCACAGAGCGAAGGGCAGGGCAAGGGCAGCGTGTTCACGGTGCGCCTGCCTTTGCTGGCTGGCGCCGACGGTATGGCGCCTGCTGCGCGCGCCGCGTCTGTTCCCGTGCCCGCGGCTGCGCGCCGCATTCTGGTGGTCGACGACAACGTCGACGCCGCCGCCACGCTCGGCATGCTGCTCGAGACCGCGGGCCACAGCGTGCGGGTCGAGCATTCCGCCCAGGCCGCGCTGGCGGCCGCCGCGCAGGACGAATTCGACGTCGTCCTGCTCGACATCGGCTTGCCGGACATGAGCGGCCACGAACTGGCGCGCGCGTTAAGGAACTTGCCCTGCTGCGGCGACAGCGTCCTGGTGGCCGTTAGCGGCTACGGGCAGGCGCAAGACCGGCGCATGTCGGAAGAGGCGGGGTTTGCCGCGCACCTGGTCAAGCCGGTGGCGGCGGATGAGCTGATCGAGACGATTGCGCGGGTGCAGACAGTCCGTATATAGGCCATCCACGGGGTGAAGCCAGTCGGTTAGGCAGTATCGTAGGGTGGGCACTCCGTGCCCACGCAGTCCCGCGTATGCAGATCCGTCAAGCGAGCGAGTGACTGGCCGTGAATGAAAAGCGAAGGCAGCAATGCAAAAAGCCCAGTCATCGACCGGGCTTTTCGCTTGAATCTTTGGGGTGGCTGATGGGACTCGAACCCACGACAACAGGAATCACAATCCTGGACTCTACCAACTGAGCTACAGCCACCATTGTCTTGCTTTCTATCTCAGCACTGCCGAGACAGAACAAGATTATACAAACTCCGAAGCAAACTGGCAAATCTAATTGTTCGGTCCGATCACGATGCCCTGGCCGGCGTCCGCGACGACCTCGTGCACAGGCGGATCGACGCCGAGCAGGCCATTGAAGGCGGCCGACAAGGCGGTACCGCTGGCGCTGGTGTAGCCGTCGAGGCGTGCGGGCACGTCGCCGGCTGCGCGTGCGATGCCATCCGCCGAGAGCAGCCGCGCCAGCTGGCGTGCCACCGCCTCGCCGGTATCGATCAGGGTGACAGGACGATCTGTGCAGGCGGCAATCACGCGTTCGATTGACGCCACTACCAGCGGATAGTGCGTGCAGCCGAGCACCAGCGCGTCGGCGCCTTCATCGAGCAGGGGCGAGATGAAGCGGCGCAGCAGGGCGTCGGTCTCGCTCGACTCCAGCGTGCCGAACTCGATCTGGTCGGCCAGGCCGATGCAGGGCTGCAGCAGGAAGCGCGCGCCGGTGTTCTCGGCGACCTGGTCGCGCAGCAGCAGGAACTTGGCGCCGCTTAAAGTGCGCTCGGTGGCCAGCACGCCGACCAGGCCGTTGCGGCTGCTGGCTGCCGCAGGCTTCAGGCCCGGTTCGACGCCGACGATGGGCATGCCGGGATAGCGCGCGCGCAGGGCGGCAATCGCGGCGACGGTGGCTGTGTTGCAGGCGACGACGATGGCTTTCGCGCCTTGGTCGATGAGGAAGGCGCCGATCGCCAGCACGCGTGCGGTGACGACGTGTTCGGGCTTGTCGCCGTAGGGGGCGAAGCCGGAGTCGGCGAAGTAGAGCAGGTGTTCGTGCGGAAGTTGCGCGCGGATGTGGCGCAGGACGGACAAGCCGCCGACGCCGGAATCGAAGATGCCGATGGGGGCGTCGGGGAGGGAAGTAGGCATAGGCGGGTATGCGAACGTCAATGGGTGAACGGCGAGAGCCGTCCACCCAAACGTCATCAGGCCACGTTGACCGGAATGCCCTTCAGCGATTCGATCTTCGCCGCCCATTCCTTCGGACCGGTCTGGTGCACCGAGGTGCCGGTCGAATCGACGGCGACGGTGACCGGCATGTCCTGGACTTCGAACTCGTAGATCGCTTCCATGCCCAGGTCTTCGAAGCCGACGACCTTGGCCGACTTGATCGCCTTCGACACCAGGTAGGCCGAGCCGCCGACCGCCATCAGGTAGGCCGACTTGTGGCGCTGGATCGATTCGATCGCGACCGGGCCGCGTTCGGCCTTGCCGATCATCGAGATCAGGCCGGTCTTCTCCAGCATCATGTCGGTGAACTTGTCCATGCGGGTCGCGGTGGTCGGACCGGCCGGGCCCACGACTTCGTCACGCACCGGATCGACCGGGCCGACGTAGTAGATGACGCGGTTGGTGAAGTCCACCGGCAGCGATTCGCCCTTGGCCAGCATGTCCTGGATGCGCTTGTGCGCGGCGTCGCGGCCGGTCAGCATCTTGCCGTTCAGGAGCAGGGTCTGGCCCGGCTTCCAGGATGCGACTTCCTCTTTTGTCAGCGTGTCGAGGTCGACGCGCTTCGATTTTTCGGTGTCCGGGGTCCAGTGCACTTCAGGCCAGGTCGACAGCGAAGGCGGTTCGATGTACGACGGGCCCGAGCCGTCCAGCACGAAGTGGGCGTGGCGGGTGGCCGCGCAGTTCGGGATCATGGCGACCGGCTTCGATGCGGCGTGGGTCGGGTACATGTTGATCTTCACGTCCAGCACGGTGGTCAGGCCGCCGAGGCCCTGGGCGCCGATGCCGAGCGCGTTGATCTTGTCGCACAGTTCGATACGCAGTTCTTCCAGCTTGTTCTGCGGGCCGCGCTGCTTCAGCTCGTACATGTCGATGTCTTCCATCAGCGACTCTTTCGCCATCAGCATCGCCTTTTCGGCCGAGCCGCCGATACCGATGCCGAGCATGCCCGGCGGGCACCAGCCGGCGCCCATCAGCGGCACCGTTTTCAGGACCCAGTCGACCAGCGAGTCGGACGGGTTCAGCATCACGAACTTGGTCTTGTTCTCCGAGCCGCCGCCTTTTGCAGCGACCTTGACGTCGACGGTGTCGCCTTCGACCAGTTCCATGTGGACCACGGCCGGGGTGTTGTCCTTGGTGTTCTTGCGCTCGAAGTGCGGGTCGGCGACGATCGAGGCGCGCAGCTTGTTGTCGGCGAAGTTGTACGCGCGGCGCACGCCTTCGTTGACGGCGTCGGTGACCGAGCCGCTGAAGCCTTCGAAGCGCACGCCCATGCCGATCTTCAGGAAGACGTTGACGATGCCGGTGTCCTGGCAGATCGGGCGCTTGCCTTCGGCGCACATGCGCGAGTTGGTCAGGATCTGGGCGATCGCGTCTTTCGCCGCCGGGCTTTGCTCGGCCTCGTAGGCGCGCGCCAGGTGCTGGATGTAGTCAGCCGGGTGGTAGTAGCTGATGTACTGGAGCGCGGCGGCGACCGATTCGATCAGGTCTTCCTGTTTGATGACTGTCATGACTGTTCTCGTTGGATGTTAGTAATGCTTGGGCTGGTGGTGCGTTGCGGTGGTAATGCGGTCGGTCCAGGCGATGGCCAGGGCCGACAGCAGGAAAGCGATGTGGATGACCGTTTGGGCGACCAGCACCTTCGGGTCATAGTTGCCCGCGTTGATGAAGGTTTTCAGCAGGTGGATCGACGAAATGCCGATGATCGCCATGGCCAGCTTGGTCTTCAGGACCGAGGCGTTCACGTGCGACAGCCACTCCGGCTGGTCCGGATGACCTTCCAGGTTCATGCGCGAGACGAAGGTCTCGTAGCCGCCGACGATCACCATGATCAGAAGGTTCGAGATCATGACCACGTCGATCAGGCCGAGCACGACCAGCATGATCGTGGTTTCGGTCAGCTTTTTCGGACCGCCCGTCATGCCCACGGCCTCGAGGATATGCTGCAGCGAATCGGCATTGCCGAAAGCGGCGCCGATCAGGTCCGTGAGTTCGACCCAGAAATGGAACACGTAGACGCACTGCGCCAGGATCAGGCCCAGGTAGAGGGGCAACTGCAGCCAGCGGCTGGCGAAAATCAGGTTGTTGAGCGGGGTGAGCTTGCGTTGTTCGTTTGCGGGGAGGTTTTGCGACATCGAGTACGGCTCCAGGTTTCCGACAAAATTCAGCCCATCATTTTACACCTCTGGCGCACGCTTGCAGACCACCACCTCGAATAGCGCCGCTTTGTGGCAAGCTTGGTAAAATCGCACTGGAATAGGGAAGGGCGTGCAGTGTCGAAGCTGTAAGCGCTCAGTAAGCGAGCACGCCTAAGGTGTCTGGCAAAACTACTACATGATGGAGACTAGCATGGCCGAGAACGAGATCACCGACGAGAACCATGGCTTGCAAGAACACCGCGTGTTCCAGCCGCCAAAGGAATTTACTGCGAACGCCGCGATTGCCGGCATGGAAGCCTACGACAAGCTGTGCGCGGAAGCGGCCAGCGACTACGAAGGCTTCTGGGGCCGCCTGGCCAGGGAACACCTCGACTGGCAAACGCCTTTCACCAAGACCCTCGACGAATCGAACGCGCCGTTCTACCAATGGTTCAACGACGGCCAGCTGAATGCCTCCTACAACTGCCTCGACCGCAACCTGCTGAACGGGAATGCCGAGAAGACGGCCATTATCTTCGAAGCGGACAACGGCGCCGTCACCAACGTGACCTACCGCGAGCTGCACCAGCGCGTCTGCAAGTTCGCCAACGGCCTGAAATCCCGCGGGATCAGGAAGGGCGACCGCGTCATCATCTACATGTCGATGTCGATCGAAGGCGTGGCCGCGATGCAGGCCTGCGCCCGCATTGGCGCGACCCACTCGGTCGTGTTCGGCGGCTTCTCGGCGAAATCCCTGCAGGAACGCATCATCGACGCCGGCGCGGTGGCTGTCATTACGGCTGACGAGCAACAGCGTGGCGGCAAGTCGCTGCCTTTGAAAGCCATCGTCGACGAGGCGCTGGCGCTGGGCGGCTGCGATACGATCAAGGACGTCATCGTCTACAAGCGTACCGGCGGCGACATCTCCTGGAATAAGGGCCGCGACATCTGGCTGAACGACCTGGTCGACAACCAGTCCGCGGACTGCGAGCCGGAATGGGTCGATGCCGAGCATCCGCTCTTCATCCTCTACACCTCGGGTTCGACCGGCACGCCGAAGGGCGTCCAGCACTCGACCGGCGGCTTCCTGCTGTGGGCCGCGCTGACGATGAAATGGACCTTCGACATCAAGCCAAGCGACGTGTTCTGGTGCACGGCCGACATCGGCTGGGTCACCGGCCACAGCTACATCGCCTACGGCCCGCTGGCCGTCGGCGCCACCGAGATCGTGTTCGAAGGCGTGCCGACCTACCCGAACGCCGGCCGCTTCTGGGAAACCATCGCCAAGCACAAGGTCTCGATTTTCTACACGGCGCCGACCGCGATCCGCTCGCTGATCAAGGCTTCCGACGTCAATCCTGAATTCCATCCGCAGAAATACGACCTGTCTTCGCTGCGCCTGCTGGGCTCGGTGGGCGAGCCGATCAATCCGGAAGCCTGGATGTGGTACTACAAGAACGTCGGCGGGGAACGCTGCCCGATCGTCGACACCTTCTGGCAGACGGAAACGGGCGGCCACATGATCACGCCGCTGCCGGGTGCCACGCCGATGGTGCCGGGTTCCTGCACGCTGCCGCTGCCGGGCATCATGGCGGCGATCGTCGACGAAGCCGGCGCCGACGTGCCCAACGGGCAGGGCGGCATCCTGGTCGTAAAACGTCCGTGGCCGTCGATGATCCGCACCATCTGGAACAACCCTGAGCGCTTCAAGACCAGCTACTTCCCTGAAGAGCTGGGCGGCAAGTACTACCTGGCCGGCGACGGCGCGATCCGCAACAAGGACACCGGCTACTTCACCATCACCGGCCGCATCGACGACGTGCTGAACGTCTCGGGCCACCGCATGGGCACGATGGAAATCGAGTCGGCGCTGGTCGCCAATCCGAACGTGGCCGAAGCGGCCGTGGTCGGCAAGCCGGACGACACCACGGGCGAGGCGATTTGCGCCTTCGTGGTGCTGAAGGGCGCGCGTCCGACCGGCGAAGAGGCGAAGAAGCTGGCTGCCGAGCTGCGCAATTGGGTCGGCAAGGAAATCGGTCCGATTGCCAAGCCGAAGGAAATCCGCTTCGGCGACAACCTGCCGAAGACGCGTTCGGGCAAGATCATGCGTCGCCTGCTGCGCGTGCTGGCCAAGGGCGAGACCATCACCCAGGACGTGTCGACGCTGGAAAATCCGGCGATTCTGGAGCAGCTCAAGGAATCGGCCTGATTTGTGTGCAGGAGCCCGCCCGCGTTCCGTGCGCGGACCGGGCCTCGTTATAATTTGCGTATGAGACGGATTGTTCGACATGCGCTGACTACGTGGATCGCGGCCTTCGCGATGCTGTTCGGCGCGCTGGCCCCGACGCTCTCGCATGCCTTCGCGCCTGCGGCGTCGCAGTCGTTCGACTTTCCGATTTGTAGCGCGGCCGGGCACACGGTCGAGCTGAAGCTGCCCGGTCTGCCCGACCTCGGTCCCGATCCACTCAAGCATTGTCCGTACTGCTCGGACCAGCATCATGCTCCAGGGCTGTTGCCGCAATCGGCCCTGGCGCTGGTTGCGGTCGGCGGCGCTTCCTTCCCTTCGCTGTTCTACCAGGCGCCCGCGCCGCTGTTCCACTGGGCCGCGCCGCAATCGCGCGCGCCGCCGCTTCTTTCCTGATTCCACGCTGAACCAGTACGCATGCCTTTTGGCACGCAGCTTTCACACGTCTCGCACACGCGCCGATGTCGCGACATCCAATGTCGTGTGTCCGCGTGACGTGACCGTATCGAACAGGAAGAAGAATGAAACGAAGCCAATCCACCCTCGCGCTCGCCATCGCAGCCGCGTTCGCCAGCACGGCCCATGCGCAAGACAGCGGTGCCGTCGCCCGCGAAAAACAGATGGGCACGGTGGTCGTCACCGGCAACCGCCCGAGCTCGCTGCCGACCCAGATCCCGACCACGATCGAGGGCATCACCGCGGACGAGATCGCACGCACCATCAACGCCCTTGATGCCGAAGACGCGCTGAAATACCTGCCGAGCCTGCTGGTGCGCAAGCGCTACATCGGCGACTACAACCACGCCGTGCTGTCCACGCGCGCTTCGGGCACCGGCAACAGCGCGCGCTCGGCCGTGTACGCCGACGGCATCCTGCTCTCGAACTATCTCGGCAACGGTGCCACCTTCGCCCCGCGCTGGGGCATGGTCACGCCCAGCGAGATCGAGCGCGTCGACGTGCTCTACGGACCGTTCTCGGCGGCCTATGGCGGCAATTCCGTCGGCGCCGTGGTCGACTACGTGACGCGCATGCCGCGCCGCTTCGAGGCGCACGCCAGGTTCTCGCTGTCGCACCAGCCTTTCCGGCTCTACAACACGCACGAGGATTTCAATGGCCGCCAGGGCAGCGTCTCGCTCGGCAACCGGCAGGGGGCCTGGTCCTGGTTCATCGATGTCAGCCGCAATGACAGCGATGGGCAGCCGCAGACTTTTGTTACGCGCCTGCCGACCGCCGGCACGGCGACCGGCGCTGCGGATACTGTCACTGGCGCCGTGCCGGGCCAGGACCGGAGCTTTCGCGACTGGCTGATCCTCGGCACGGCGACCCAATACCACACGGTGCAGGATCATCTGAAGGCCAAGCTGGCCTACGACTTTTCGCCGACCGTGCGCGCGACCTACGTGCTGGGCGTGTGGCAGAACGAATCGGAAGGCCGGCCCGCCAGCTTCCTGGCGAACGGCTCGGGCCAGCCTGTCAACAGCGGACCGGTCACGATAGGAGGCCGCACCTACACGCTCGGGCAGACCGATTTCAACGTCTCGAACGAGGAACTGCGCCACCTGATGCACGGCCTGTCGGTCAAGAGCAACACGAAAGGCGTGTTCGACTGGGAACTCGCGGCCAGCCTCTACGATTACGACCAGGACGAGCTGCGCGCCGCGACAGTGGCGCTGCCGGGCGCCCTGAACGGCGGGGCAGGGCGCATCGTCGACGGCAGCGGCACCGGCTGGAATACCTTTGCCGCGAAAGGCATCTGGCGCCCGCAGGGGAAAGGTAGCGGCCACATCGTCGAGTTCGGCTACCAGCGCGAAGCCTACAAATTGGCCAGCATCGAGCGCGCTACCGGCAACTGGATCGACGGTGCGCCTGGTGCGCGTAATTCCGCCTTCAGCGGCCGCACCCGGACCCAGGCGCTGTATGGCCAGGACACCTGGCGCTTCGCACCGGACTGGAAAGCCGTGCTCGGCCTGCGCCTGGAGCGCTGGGAAGCGCGCGACGGCCTGACCTCAAACGCGACCGCCACCGTGGCGCATGGCGAGCGGCGCGAACACTATGCTTCGCCCAAGGCGGCGCTGGCCTGGCAGGTCACGCCGGACTGGACATTGAAGGCCTCGCTCGGCCGCGCGGTGCGCATGCCGACCGTCTCCGAGCTTTATCAGGGCGGCGTGAACGGCGCGGGCGTGCTGATCAACAACGATCCGAACCTGGCGCCGGAGCGCTCCTGGACCGGAGAATTGACGGCCGAACGCAAGCTCGAGACCGGCTCGCTGCGCCTCACCGCCTTCGGCGAGCGCACGAAGGATGCGTTGTATTCGCAGACCAATGTGCTGGTGACGCCGAACGTCACCAATGTGCAGAATGTGGGGCGCATCGATACGCAGGGCATCGAGCTGGCTTATGGCGTGACGGACGTGTTCAAGCCCGGGTTCGACCTGAATGCGAGTCTCACCTGGACCGATTCGACGATCGAGCGCAACGACAAGTTTCCGGCCAGTGTGGGCAAGCGCCAGCCGCGCATTCCGGAGTGGCGGGCGACTGGGGTGGCGTCGTATCGCTTCAATGACCGGTTCGCGGTGACGCTGGCTGCGCGCTACAGTGGGGACCAGTTCTCGACGCTGGATAACTCCGATCCGAACGGGTTTGCGTATCAGGGGGCGAGCAAGTATTTCACGGCGGATTTGCGGGCGACGTACCGGCTTTCCAAACAGTGGAGTGTGGCGCTGGGGATCGATAATCTGAACAACTACAAGTACTGGAATTTCCATCCGTATCCGCAGCGGACCTGGCTGGCGGAAGTGAAGTACGACCTGTAATGAAAAAGGCCGCCTTCACGGGCGGCCTTTTCGTTTGCGGCGCTGCGGCTCAGGAGCCGGCGAAGGGGCTGCCGACGAGGCCGACGGCCAGTTCCGCCCAGATGAAGAGGAAGCCGAAGGCGATCACGCCGATGGTGATGAGGCGGGCCTTGCGGGTCTGGATCTTGCGAGCGGCCAGGTCGAACAGGAGACCGGTGCCCATCAGCAGGATGCCCATGATCACGAAGTCGCTCAGGGTCCAGTTCACTTCGCGGGTGAATTGCATCGCGATGAGCGGGGCCATCAGGATGGCGGCGGTGACGAGGGTGATGCGGAGCAGGCGTTTGGCGGAGAGTTTGGTTGCGGGGATGTTACCGCCGGTCATGGTGGTCATGGGGTGGCTCCTGGTTGACTGCGCTGGAGGTGTCAGTTTGCCATTAATGGGAGGTGGGTTCAACAGGTTGTTGTTGAACTGTTTGGGATTTCCGATTGGATCGTGGCCGTTGCGTACCGTAGGGTGGGCATGCCCACGCGTTGCTGAGTTTGAGCAACCCGCGGCGTCAGATCTGGCGTTACAGCGCGCGCCCTCGGCGCGCGGCGCCGTCGCCCGTCCGGGCGACGGCAGACGGACGATTCGAAGAGGCACGCCCCGGTAGGGGCGAGGCCTTCGAATCCCCCGCGCAGAGCCCGCAGGGGCTCTGCTTCTCTCCGCCAGGAAACAATGCAAAAAGCCAACCCGTGGGTTGGCTTTTTGCATTGTTTCCTGGCGGAGAGAGGGGGATTGTCGGACGGAAACAACAAATCCCCTATAAGCCGCTTGGTTGCTGGGTTTCTGCCGGTTACACTACTCCAACTTTCTACTCCAAAACCCATTTTGCATGGCAAATCTGAAGCTGCAAGGCTCGACGTATCACGCCCGTCTTACCATCCCCAAGGACGTTCGTAGCAAGTTCGGTAACAAGTCTGAACTCTGGCGTACCACGGGTACGGGGGATAAGCGCAAGGCAGCAATCATCGGTGCGGAAATGGTCGCAGCATGGAAGCGCGAAGTTTATACGGCGCGCACTGGCCTGAACGTTCGGGAATGGACGAAGGAATGGGCCAAGGAACTGCGTCAAGCCAGCACCAAACCTGCTGATGATGATCTTCCGAGCGATAGGGAAGTTGTCGAAGGTATCATGATCGATCAATTGGAAATCATGGTGCAGGATCGCCAAATTACCGTGCCCGAAGCTAAGGCCGCATTTGAAGTTGCTATCGGTCGTCGAGTTGTTCTGGCCGACCACAAAGACGACTATCTTAAACAGTACCGTAACCATAACATCAAGACCCAAGCAGCTTACAAGGCCGCAGTCGAACGCTTCCTGAAGCGGTTTGACAATGATCAGGAAGTCACGCCGAAGAACCTGAAGCTATGGGTTGACGCTATGGCAAACGACGACAACCTTGCGGCAAAGACCATTACCCGCATGATCGGCCAAGCGGAAACGTTCTGGAATTACTTGGTCGAATACGAAATCGTACCGCGTGACCCGAACCCCTTTACCCATGCGAAGCTGGCTGTTCCGAAGTCCGCCACCAAGAAGAACGAAGTCAAGCCCTTTACTGCCGGGGAAGTTGTTGAGTTCCTGCGGTCCCCTGTAGCACAGACGGATGCGCAACTTTCCTTGTTGATTACGTTGGGCATGTATACGGGCGCAAGGATTGAAGAACTGGCAATGCTGAAAAAGGCCGCGCTTGACCTGAATGAAGAATTCATCCATTTCAAAGGCACGAAGACAAAGGCGGCGGTGCGCGAAGTCCCCATGCATCCCGTTTTGGTCCCCATCCTTGCCGCGCTAGTGGCCGACCATAGCGACGAATACGTTATTCATGGCCTGAACATCGACGCACGCGGCGAACGGGGCAAAGCCCTTGGAAAGCGATTTGGCAGGCTCAAGACCGATATGGGGTTCAAGGGCCGGGACAAGGTATTCCACAGTATCCGCAAGACCGTGGGCACTTTGCTCGAACAGGCGGGGGTAGTCGAGGGGGTGGCATCTGACATTCTCGGCCACGAAAAAAAGACGATCACCTACGGGCTGTATTCGGGCGGGTCCAGCATGCAGCAGAAACGGGATGCGGTCCATAAGATCGCCTACCCCGCCGTTTGACCCTAGCGGAATGCGTACAGAAAACGCGCGCACTCGTTGAAAGTCCAACAACAACAATAGAAATCGACCTTTAACCCCTTTTTTGAATCTGTCCGATAGGCGAACCCAAGGGGGTACTTTGGACAGGACAGGAAAAAAAGCAGGCTACTCAGCCGCTACCTGTCCAGCGCGTCTACTGCACCGCTAAATTACCCTGCGCCTGCGGCATCCCTGGCGACATTGCCGAACCAAATACAGCTATGAGGGCATCTGATATTAGCCCTGCTGGCGCTTCGTATGGCTCGCCAATGCACCGGGCCAGTTGGGCCAGTTGGGCCATGGTAGACCATAAGCAACCTAGAGCACCGGTTAGATAGGCCTAGGTATCGCCCTGCGCACCACTTTCATGGTCGATTGATCGCACTTCAAGTCTTCCTTCGTTGGCCGTATCAGCTTTCGGTTCTACGTTCTTCGAAACGACCCTGTTGACGCACTCAGTCATCCATACATTGCTTATAACCGAAAGACGGGCGATGCGTGCGAGCCTCATACCTACTATAGGCATCTATACGGCCTTTTCGACGATAAGTTACTAAAAATTGAAAGGGACGACACTATGCGTCAGTCAGGACCTAGGAAACGAAGCAGCAAGGTAATTCCGAAGCTCTTAACTAGCAAAGCATGTTACCATAGGGAAAATAACAATAATCAACACAATCCAAAATAGAAGGTAAGTTATGTCTTTAAGCTTTGATGCTGTAGTCAGTACGGATCAGAATGAAATTGATATGAAAGCTGGTCTCAACACATTCACCGGAGCGTCAGATGCAGTTCGTTGCATTGTGGAAACAATAGTGACGGAAAGGGTACCTGAAAGACAAACTCATAAAGGTAAGGTAAGAACTCTACTTAAGCACAGTTTTAAGGGGTCTTATGGAATTGCATTTTCAGTAGAGCTTTGCGATCCGAAGTTCGAAACGCGCTTTCAGAAAATTAAGAAAACCACATACGCTGAATTGGTATCTTATTACCTTAATGAAGCAATGTATCAGCATGTTGAAGATTTGTCTTTAGAAGCCCAAGGAATTGTAGACAGGTTGGGCGCGAAATCAGATGATTTAATTACTCAGCTAAGGAAATCTGCCTTAGAAAACATGCATGACATTTCTATAAAATTTAATCAAGATGTTAAGCTTAGGTACCGATTTAGTCGCGATCGGCAGCTGCAACTGGTAGCTATCAACCAAGAGACTGCAAAGGTCTTGGAGGCGGGCGAATCAAAGGAAGTTATTGATATAGTCGCTGGAATTACCCGTTTCAACACGAAAACTGGCAATGGACGACTTCAGCTAAAAGATGAATTAGAGACGGTTGCGTTTGGGTTTAATACAGAGTATGTTAATGTGAAATTTGAAGCCAAAAAGCGATTCTCTATTAATCTAGATAAAAATAACGGGGTACCAAAGGATAAATGGGATTTCGTAAAACTATCAGTAAGTCCAATAAAACTGAAAGACGGAAGAGTTGTGAAATATATTGTGAAAGGAATTTATGATTAGCCGATACGTTCTTGTAGCAATTATATTGGCCGTTTTGTCTGTGGGTTCGTACGTGTTTTGGTTTGCATACCGGCTCAATCTCGGCTTTGCGCAAGACCCTGCAGTATGGGGAACGTTCGGTGACTATGTTGGCGGTACGGTCAACCCTGTCTTGAGTTTTCTTTCTTTAATATTGCTAATAAGGTCCGTAACTCTTCAAAACGATGCGAACCATGACCTTCGGAAAGAATTGAAAGAAAACGAAAAAAATGAGCAGATAAAAGCAGTAACCACGCTATTTTTTAGCATGATAAATTCGCAGCGGGAAATGTTTTCCTCATTCAAAATCTCAACCGGCGGCGTCGATAAAAATACGTATGCGACTGCTGCCGTAATTCATCTAGAGAATAAAGTTGAAGAGTTGCGGGAAGCCAACGAAGAAGACGATAAGGTCTCGGCTTATCTTGAAGAAGAAGACGTGAACGAACAAATTTTTGGAATTCTTCGTTCATTTTATATCACTGTACAGGTGATTTGCGAAAGGTTATCAGATGATCGAGGTTTTGATAAAGGTATTCGCCGCGAGTTCTTGCGCACACTAATTAATTTTACTGAATTTGCCCAGTTACGATTAGTAGTGATGGCTATGCAATTCACGGCATACCCTGCCTCAAATTACTTACGATCTAACGCAGATTTCTTAGCCGTTATGGATGACGTAGGTTTTTCTTTAGACCCGTACTAATGTTGAGACAATCCTATTGGTTTGATCCGAAAGTACTTGGCATAGGCTGAATCGTTTTATGGAAAGCGACCCGTTACTGGAAAACTCTACAACAATTTCAGAAGATAACTTTCAACTGCGTTCCTGAAAAGACAAGCTAATGCCGTCCTGCGAAGAAAAACAAAAAGGACTCATTCAACATCCTTAGGCAGATCATAACCTGATGGCCTATTGTTTAAAGGGTTCGGGCAAGTTCGCACGCAGACCTGAACAACCGCTCGTAGAGCATCGAAAACAACCCAAGTAGCGCATATGTATGCCCTTAGCTTTAACCTGCCTCGTGGTAGAGCGTGAATGTTAGACCAACGTTCGTCGGCTTCACAAACAGCATAGAATCTTTCTAACAGTGCAGGGGCTGCTATAGGCTCAACTTGGTGCGCCATATGGTTACGCAAAGTATTTAATTTGTCAGCAGCTGCCCAGCAAGCGCCTTGATTAAAATGTCCTGCAACTGCCCTCGCAAGCTTTAGCAGGGTAGCAAAGTTAAGTCGAGCCTTATCAAAATACTCCGGGTTTGCTAATAGCGACCGGACAATTAATCGTAATTGTTCTTCAATTAGTAGATGGCCTTTCAGGACAATTGAAAGCTCATCAGCGTCATATGGCACCAATATGTCAAAACGAGCCTCATTAGATTTGAACTCTGCCTTATGCTCGTCCGCAGTCTTAAATCGCCAGTCTTGTGCAGGCAACGGCTCTGTATTAGCCAAGTGATTTCCTTCATCATTCCAACTATCTGGTAACTGTCTCGTTAGCAAGCTTGCTACCGTTTATACGGATAGTGATCATATAAATTAAGATAGCTGCAAACGCCCCGGTCGCCGCCATCTTGTCTTTAAAGCAAATTCTAGAGTAAAGCTATTAATTTGCATAGATAGCGTTGTTGAAGACTTCGAAAATTGCGAATACCCGAAATAGCACAACATTGCATTCCGCTGCGCCCGTGTTGCGTTTGCGATGCTAAAGGTATAAAATCCACTAACGGTCGTTACTTGAAATTATACCCATAGGAAACCCCATGAAAATTGTTAGCTACCTGCGCGTTTCTACAGCACGACAAGGCCGTAGCGGTCTTGGTGTCGATGCGCAGCGTAGCGCGATCCAAGCCTATGCCGACTCCAAGCATGCCAGCGTCGTGCGGGAATTCGTGGAAGTCGAATCCGGCAAAGACAACGCGAGGCCCAAGCTGGCAGAAGCCCTGCATCTGGCGAAGGTTACGGGGTCAGTATTGGTCATTGCAAAGCTGGACAGACTTTCGCGCAATGCGGCCTTCCTGCTGACCCTTAGGGACTCTGGCGTGAAGTTCATTGCGGCCGATATGCCCGATGCGAACGAACTTACCGTAGGCATCATGGCCTTGGTAGCCCAACAGGAACGGGAAGCCATTTCTAAGCGTACCAAGGAAGCCTTAGAAGCCGCTAAACGGCGCGGGACGGTGCTGGGCAACCCCAACGGCGCAGCAGCCTTGAAACGCGCTGGAAAGGGCAATACAGCCGGGGTGCGGGCCATCCAATGTCAGGCAGACGCACATGCCGAAGACTTGCGGCCTGTACTGCAAGGTTTGGCAATTGAAGGGATTACATCGCTTGGTGCGATCACTAAAGCTTTGAACGAACGGGGCATCAGAACCCCGCGTGGCGGCGCTTGGTACAAGACTTCTGTATCGAACCTACTGTCAAGGCTTGGATGATCGCAACAGGGGCCACGAAGCGTTAGCAAAGCCCCGTAGCGATGAATCAAGGCCGGACGTAGCGAAACAGAAGAAAGACGTTAGTTTCCTTGCATTCCTGTAAATTTTTTTTATAGGGATGATGGCAACGGACGCTTGTACAAGCTCACAGACAAAGCAAAGGCACCAATGAATCCCACGGACACCAACAGTTTAGTAAGAAGTAAAGTCATCATCGAAGGCAGGATCAAAGCTGGTTCGCCACCGCCAGCAATCCCCAATTCCCTGCCCTTGGAATCCATCGAAATCATCCCCCAAGTGTTCCAGCATCGGGAAGACGCCCAATGGGCTTCGGACGACCATGTGCAAACGCTGGTCAAGGTCATCAAGAATTCGACCAAGGCGGCAAAGAAGAAGCCCTTGGAACCGCTGACGGTATTCTGGATTGGCGACGGCTGGGCATTGATTGACGGTCATCACCGCTACAAGGCATACAAGGCCATCGGGTACGCTGACCCTGTCCCTGTGACGGTGTTCTCTGGAACGCTGGACGAAGCGATTGGACAAGCCCTGAAGGGAAATTCCAAAGACAAGCTGGCTATGTCGAAGTCGGAGAAGACGAACGCAGCTTGGCGGCTGGTCATCAGCACGGGCTTGTCGTTGAACCAATTGGTAGACGCATCCACGATTTCCAAGCCGACGATTATCCAGATGCGGAACGTCATGCGGACCCTGAAGGAAACCGATCCGGGTCTTGACCTGGATGAACTGACTTGGCATCAAGCCCTTAGGAAATACCAAGGCAAGGAAGAAGAAGACTTTGAACCTGATTTTGAATGGCGCGACAAGCGGATTGCCAAGGTCGCCCAGAAGCTCAGCGATACGTTTGGCAAGGAATTCAAACGCAAGCCCGAACTGTTCTGGGAAGCCGTCAGGAAATACGATAGCAACCTTACGGACCACTTTCTGAAGATGCACAACGTGGACCCTGAGGACTTCAGTTGGTCCAAGGCTGATCCGAACGAATTCTGACCCCGTAGCCCAAAGGAAGGCAAAGGAAGCCCCAAGAAGCCCTGAAACCGCCTTAGGTAGTCAAGCGCAAGTACCAGTCAAATTTGACTACCTAGGCGCGCTTCTGGACGGGTTTGGCAGGGCTTGAAAGTCTAAGGGTGCGGCAGCGGCGTTGCCCCGTGCTGGGAAGCTTTGGCGGTCGCTTTGGGATGGTTGACTTACCCCATTCGTTACCCCAAATAGCTACTCCAAATGGGGCTTCATGAATCCTGAAAATTTCTTTTAAATCAAGGACTTACGAAGGGGTATTAAACTTGGCGGAGAGAGGGGGATTCGAACCCCCGATAGGCTATGAACCTATACACGCTTTCCAGGCGTGCGACTTAAACCACTCATCCATCTCTCCTGATGCTCCGCTCTCGCGAAGCCGCCTATTATAGCAACAATTCTCGGCAGTTCAAGCATAATCCCGCCGCCCTTGCGGACGGCTAGCCTGGATCGGGTACGGCCTCTTGGCTGCCTTCGGCTCCCGCGCGCGGCAGTACTACCGTAAACGTGCTGCCCTTACCTGGGCCGGCACTCTCCGCGCGGACCGTTCCTCCGTGCAGCTCGGTCAGCCGCCTGACCAATGCCAGCCCTAATCCCAGGCCGCCTTCGCGCCGGTCGGGCGTCACCTCGGCCTGGGTGAAGGTGTCGAAGACCTTTGGCAGGAGGCCAGCGTCGATGCCTGCGCCGTTGTCCATCACGGCGATCTCCACCTGCCGCGCATCGGCCCGCAGGCGCACGTCGAGTTCGCCGCCTTCCGGGGTGTACTTGGCGGCATTGTTGAGCAGGTTGGCGATCATCTGCACCAGGCGCTGGTGGTCGCCCACGATCGTCACCGGTTCGGCGGCGAGGTCGAGGCGGCAGTTGTGGCGCTTGCGTTCGATCGTCGGGCGGACCTGCTCATGGGCGTCCACGATCGCGGCCTGGACCTCGACCGGACGCGCATCGAGCACCAGCTGGCCGCGTCCGATGCGCGCCACGTCCATCACGTCGTCGATCAGGTGCGCAATGTGATCGACCTGGCGCAGGATGGTGCCGCTCAGCTTGTCGGTCTGCGTCTTGTCCGGCTCGCGCAGGTAGCGCAGCACCTCGGCCGCCGAGCGGATCGGCGCGAGCGGATTGCGCAGCTCGTGGGCGAGGGTGGCCAGGAAGATGTCCTTGCGGTCGCGCTCCGCGCGCAGGTCTTGCAAGGCCATCTGTAATTCTTGCTGGGCGGAGCTGCGTGCCAGGTCGACGTCGTAGAGCTGGAAGGCAAAGCGCCAGATGAGGATCGCCAGCAGCACGATGGTGCCCCAGGCCAGCAAGGGAAGCAGGGTCTCCGCGTCGTACAGCCCGCTGTTCAGGGCCGCCATGGCGACGGCGACGAGCAGGACGGGGACCGCCAGCGCCGACACCAGCAGCCAGCGCGCGATGCGGGCACTGGAGGACGCTGCCGCCACGACGACCATGATGCCCTGTGCCGGATGCAGCATCAGCGTGACGCAGGCAAGCGAGATCGCCGCCAGGGTCGTGGGGATCGACACCCCTTTGCCGGGTAGCAGCGCATACAGCCGCGTGTCCTGGAAAAAATAGCCGGCCAGGTTGAGCAGCGACACGAGCAGCACGACCATGGCGGACAACTGGGCGAGCTTGACGTTGTGGCCGCGCGCCAGCAAGGCCAGCGCCATGCCGAGCAAGGCGAACAAGCCGGCCGTCAAGGGCGAGGACAGGGTAACCGCGGTCTGGACTCCCGGACGCGACAGCAGGAAGGGCGGCGGCGCGGCGCCGGCGAGGTAGCAGGCCAGCATGACGATCCCGGCGGCGCAGACCAGCGCGCCGAGCATGCTTGCGGCCCGGCGCGAGGCTGGTGCATCGAGCAGCAGCCAGAGTCCGACCGCGCTCGACAGGACCAGCGCGGTCGTCCACGGCACCATCTTGGGAAGCCGTTCGAACAGGGAAATCAGCACGGGGATGTCGAGCACCCAGCCGGCCGCATTGGCCAATCCCAGCCCAAGGCAGAGAGCAAGGAAGGTCCGGCACGCAAGCAAGCGGGTGGATGACGTTTCCAAGTTATCCCTATCGTCAATAAATGCCTCATTGTAAGCGTGCGCCCGCATCACCCTGTTCCGGCAGCCCGATGGGCCGGTAAAAAATCCCCACGTGTCATGTTGCTGTCATCGAACGGACATCTTTGTTTGTTGTAATGCATGCATCCCCGCTGCGCAGCCGGGCCGTACCCCGACCATCCTTGCCGGAAGTCCCGGCTCGCTTCAATTACTCGGAGATGCACAGCATGACCAACGATAATCTCTCGCCATCGCGGCGCAATCTGCTCAAGGGCGTCGCCGGGGCGTCGGCGCTGCCCTTCGTGGGCGCGTTCATGGCGATGCAGTCGCAGCAAACCCGGGCCGCCAATGGCGCGACCGCCCTGATCGACAGCCCCTATGGGCCGATCCGCCCGACCGCCGACCTGACGACCGGCCTGCCGCTGCTGCAGCTGCCGCCGGGCTTTACCTATAAAAGCTTCGGCTGGCGCGGCGATACGATGGCCAATGGGCTGGCTTGCCCGGGCGGGCACGACGGCATGGGTGTCGTCGTGGCGCGCAAGGTCGGCCGCAGCAGCGAACTGGTGCTGGTGCGCAATCACGAGATCGGCGCGACTTCGGCCGGCAACTTCATCAACGCACCCGGCGTCTACGACAGCGGCAACAACACGGCCGGTTCGTCGAGCAAGTTCGGCGGCGGCACGACCAACCTGATTTTCCGCGATGGGAACTGGGTCGGTATGACGCCGAGCCTGGGCGGCACGCAGACCAACTGTGCCGGCGGCATCACGCCCTGGGGCACCTGGCTCAGCTGCGAAGAGGTCGGCTCGGATGCAGTGAGCGCCTCCGGCAGGAAGCACGGCTATGTGTTCGAAGTACACGCCGATCCGGCGCGCACTACCGGCTTGCCGATCGTCGGCATGGGCCGCTTCGCGCACGAGGCGGCGGCCGTCGATCCGGCTACCGGCAATGTGTACCAGACCGAGGACAGCTCGGGCAAGTCGGGCTTTTATCGCTACGTGCCGGACGTCAAGAATGGCGCGCACGGTTCGCTGGCCTTAGGCGGCGTGCTGCAGATGGCGAAGGTGAAAGGCATGCCGAACGTGAACCTGGCGACGGCGCCCCTGAATGCACGCTACGCGCTGGAGTGGGTGACAATCGCCGATCCCGATGCCAACCGCGGCGACGCCGTCGGCCAGGCCGGCGTGCCGATCACGAACGCGGCCGGTCCTTTCGTGCAGGGCTGGCAGCTGGGCGCGCTGCGCATGAACCGCGGCGAGGGCATCTGGTATGCGCAGGGCAAGATGTTCGTGATGGATACCTCGGGCGGCGCCGTCCAGCGCGGCGCGATCTGGGAACTCGACCTGGCCACGCAAACGCTCACCTGCATCTACTCGAGCCCGAGCCCGCTGGTCGGCAACATGGGCGACAACCTGACGGTCAGCCCGCGCAACGCGATCCTGGTCTGCGAGGACGCTTCGACCGCCGCCACCGACTCCTTCGGCTTCGGCCAGCGCCTGATGGGCATCACGGACGAGGGCGATGCCTACATCTTCGCCAAGAACAATGTCGTCCTGAGCGCGACCCAACTGCAGGGCGCAGGCAAGCAGGCCGGCCTGGCCGGGGATCACCGCGGCAACGAGTTCGCCGGCGCCTGCTTCGATCCGACCGGACGCTACCTGTTCGTGAACATCCAGACGCCCGGCATCACCTTTGCCATCGCCGGCCCCTGGGCCAAGGGCCCGCTGTAAGCCTCCACGCACATTAAGGAACAATATGCAACTCGCCAAATTCGCCGCGGTGCTCGCCGCCGCCTTGACCTTCTCCGGCTCGGCCCAGGCCGCGCTCCTGCTGAACTCGAGCGGCTCGTCCGCCAACACCGTGTCGGACTTCAGCACGCCCGGCGCCGTCTCCTTCGACCTCGATCTGGAACACCTGAGCCCGACCATGCTGCGCTTCCAGCTCGAGGAAGCCGACCTGCTTGGCCCGCTGAGCCTGAACGCCATCGTGCGCAACCTGAGCGGCGCCGCCCTGAACGGCTTTCACTTCAACTTGCAGGGCATTTCCTTCTTGTCCGCCGGCAGCGTGACGCCGACCTTCGGCGCGCTCGGCGGCGTCAGCAGCGGTCTCGATTACGCCAGCATCGCCTTCGCCTCGCCCGAGTGGGCCGAGTTCCATTTCGGTAATCCGCTGCTGGCCGCCGGCGGCGCCGACTGGCTGCTCGACACGCGCGGCCTGGCTGCCGGCGACACCTTCGTGATCAGCGCGGAGGTGCCCGAACCGTCGACCTTCGCGCTGATGTTGCCGGCCCTGTGCATGGCCGGCATGATGGCTGCACGTCGCCGCAAACAGGGTTGATTCTTAGCCCGTGGAGCACCGATCCGGGTCGGTGCTCCGCTTGAAAGATAACGTCGAGTTCGCTGTAAATAAGATCACGATGACATAAAAATAATAGGCGTTGAGCCATGATTGGAAGTCTGGGCCGACACGCCGATAAGGCCTGGTCCTACCCGGCGACGGCCGGACCTTGGTGGTCATAATGGGCCATGCTGACTAGGATGGTCCCCTGTCCCAGCCAGCCACAGGCAGGGACTTTCTTGATAACAGGAGGCAACAATGGCAGCGAACAATCAAGGCGGCAACAAGGGCGGCAAGCAGGGCAATCAAGGCGGTAACCAAGGCGGAAACCAGGGTAACCAGGGCAGCAGGCAGAGCGGCGATACCAGCAACCGCGGTTTCGCATCGATGGATCCGCAGCGTCAGCGCGAGATCGCCAGCGAAGGCGGCCGTGCGGCGCATGCTTCGGGCAATGCCCACGAATTCACTTCGGAAGAAGCACGCCGTGCAGGCTCGATGAGCCACAAGAACGACGGCAACCAGCAAAGCGGCGGCAATCAAGGTAGCAACCAGGGCGGCAACCAGGGCGGCAACCAGGGTGGCAACACCCGCGGCGGCTCTCCTGAACAGCATGCCGAAGCCGGCCGTCAAAGCCGCAAGAACGACGACAATCGCTGAGCTTGCGTCGCTACCCTGGCCGGCGACCGATCGGCGTCCGGCCAGGCGCATGCAGTATGCGGCGGAAACTCTCCCTTCCGGCCGTGCGAAAACGCGCCGCGCAACCGGTCTCCCGACCGCATGCGCGGCGCTTCGCATTGGGACTTCCGTGGCCGCCTGACGACAGAAACGCACAAATCGGCTGGCGAAGCGTGCTTAAGAAGCCCTGCATGCGCACGCGTCGATATTGCTGAGTACAATCAAATCTTTCATCTCGGCAATTCCAAAACCATGGACCGATTCCCGCACGCCGCCGCCATCCAGCCGACCGACCTGAAACTTTCCGAGCTGATCGGCTCGCTGAGCTACGCGCTCGACATCACCGAAGGCCAGCCGGCCGGACATTGCGTGCGCGTCTGCTGGATCGGTATGCATATCGGACGCGATGCCGGCATGAGTCCCGAGCAGCTCTGGGAACTGTATTACACGCTGCTGCTGAAAGACCTCGGCTGCAGCAGCAATGCCGCCCGCATCTGCGAGCTCTATCTCACCGACGATCTCGACTTCAAGCGCGACTTCAAGACGGTGGGCGACAGCCTGCCGCAGGTGCTCGGTTTCGTGCTCAAGCATACCGGCCTGAAGGCGGGCCTGGCCGAACGCTTCCGCAGCGTGATGACGATCCTGCGCGACGGCCCGGCGATCGCCCAGGAAATGATCGTAACCCGCTGCTCGCGCGGCGCCGAGATCGCGCGCCTGCTGCGCTTTCCCGAGCGCGTCGCCGCCGGCATCTACAGCCTCGACGAACACTTCAACGGCAAGGGCAAGCCGGCGCAGCTGGCAGGCGAGGCGATTCCCGTCTATTCGCGTATCGCCTTGCTGGCGCAGGTGATCGACGTCTTCCATGCCGAGGGCGGCCCGGCGGCGGCCCTGAAGGAGGCACGTGCCCGCGCCGGCAGCTGGTTCGATCCGCGCCTGGTCGACGCCTTCGAACGCGCGGCGAAAAACGAGGCGTTCTGGCAAATGCTGGCCGCGTCCGACATCGACCGGGCCGTATTCGCGATGGAACCGGCCGAACACACGATCCCGCTCGACGACGACTACCTCGACGACATCGCCGCCGCCTTCGGCCAGGTGGTCGACTCGAAGAGTCCCTACACAAGCGGCCACAGCAGCCGGGTGGCCCTGTACACGGACATGATCGCCGAAGCCCTCGGGCTGCCGGCCGAGCGGCGCCGCTGGCTCAAGCGCGGCGCGCTGCTGCACGACGTCGGCAAGCTCGGCGTCAGCAACAGCGTGCTCGACAAGGCGGGCGCGCTCGACCGCGAAGAATGGGCCGCGGTGCGCCGCCATGCGGAATTCACCGAGATCATCCTGGGCCGCATCGGCGCCTTCGCGGAACTGGGCCGCATCGCCGGCGCCCACCACGAGCGCCTCGACGGTGGCGGTTATCCGCGCGGCCTGGCGGGCGACCAGATCGACCTCGAAACGCGCATCATCACCACCGCCGACATCTTCGACGCCATTACCGCCGAGCGTCCGTATCGGGGCGCGATTCCCGTTCCGCAGGCGCTCGAGATGATGGAGAAGACGGTCGGCACGGCGCTCGATCCGCGCTGCTTCCAGGCGCTCAAGAACGCCCTGGAGCGCGTGCCGCTGTAATCGCCGGCGGCAGGCGCGCTGGGGTAACATGTGGCCACCCCATCCACTACCGACGACGATACGATGCGCCTTTGCCCCTTGAGCACCGCGGCCGCCTGCGCCGCCTTCAGCCTGTCCTGCAACGCCTTCGCGCAAGAAGCGCCCGCCGTGTCCGAAGCGGCCCTGCGCGCCCACCTGTCCTTCCTGGCCGACGACCTGCTCGAAGGGCGCGGCACCGGCCAGCGCGGCGGTGCGCTGACGGTGCGCTACCTGGAAACCCAAGCCGCGGCACTTGGTTTGCAGCCCATCCCGGGCGGCGGCTACCGCCAGAAGGTCGCGATCGAAGGCAGCCGCCTGCTGCCGGGCAGCACGGTCAGCTTCGAGGCCGGCGGCAAGCGCCTCGAGCCGAAGATCGGCGAAGGCATCGTGTTCGGCACGGCCAGCGGACAGACGGATGTCGCCTTCGACGCGCCGCTGGTCTTCGTCGGCTACGGCGTCAGCGCGCCGGAAGAAAAATGGGACGACTACAAGGGCGTCGACGTCAAGGGCAAGATCCTCGTCATGATGGTCAACGACCCGCAGCCCACCAGCGAGGAACCGAAGCGCTTTGCCGGCAAGGCCTATACCTGGTACGGCCGCTGGCTATATAAATTCGAGGAAGCCGTACGGCGCGGCGCGGCCGGCGCGCTGCTGATCCACACCACGCCCTCGGCGTCCTACGCCTGGAGCGTGCCGGCCAACAGTTTTTCGCACGAGCGCTTCCACCTGGCCGGCCAGGGCAACCGCATCGAGGGCTGGCTGCACGAGGACATGGCGCGCACCCTGTTTTCAAGCGCCGGCTTCGACCTCGACCAGTTGCGTGCCCGCGCCGAGCGGCGCGACTTCTCTCCGGTCGAACTCAAGACGCGCGCCCGCGTGACGCTGAAATCGGCGATCCGCCAGGTCGAGGAATACAACGTGGTCGGCATCGTGCCGGGCACGGATCCGAAACTGAAGGAGCAGGCCGTCGTCTACTCGGCGCACTGGGACCATTTCGGCATCGACCAGAACCTGCCCGCAGGGGGCGACCGCATCTTCAACGGCGCCGTCGACAACGCCACCGGCAGCGCCGCGCTGCTGGCGATGGCGGCCGAGGCGGTGCGCAAACCCGCGCGCCGCACCCAGGTCTTCCTGTGGCCGGCGGCCGAAGAGCAGGGGCTGCTGGGCAGCGCCGCTTATGTCGCCAACCCGGTGGTGCCGCTGGCGAAGACGGCCGCCGACCTGAATCTCGACAGCCTGAACTTCGTCGGCCGCACGAAGGATATCGGCGTGCCCGGCGCCGAGCGCAGCAGCCTGTACGGCACCGCGGCCCAGGTGGCGAAGAAGATGGGCCTGAAGCTGGCGCCGACTATCCCCGACCTCTCGGGCGCCTACTTCCGCGCCGACCACTTCAATTTTGCGAAAGCGGGCGTCCCGGCCTTCAACGTCGGTTCGGCCGTGTTCTCGGGCGACGGCCACTTCAGCTTCGAGCACGACCACGCGCAGGCGAGCGCCGCGATGGTCGGCTTCAAGGGCGACTATCACCAGGTGACGGACGAGTACCACGCGAACTGGGACCTGTCGGGCATGACCCAGCAAGCCCAGTTCACGCTGAACCTGGGCTATGCGGTGGCGAATGCGCCGGCCATGCCTTCCTGGAAGGCGGGCGACGCCTTCGGCAGCGTCAAGCGCTGAAGATGGGCGCCATCAAGGACGCGGATACACCTGCCCCTTGCCGGCGCGCTTGGCCGCATACATCTGGCGGTCCGCTTCCCTGATCAGGTCTTCGGCGCTGGCCTTGCCGTCCGGCGTAAAAACCGCCATGCCGATGCTGGCGCCGACATTGGCGCTGGCGCCGTCGACCTTCACCGGACGGGCCACCTCGGCGACGATCTTGCTGGCTACCTGGCGCGCGTCGCCGAAGGTGTCGCTCATCGATTCGAGCAGCACCGTGAACTCGTCGCCGGCCAGCCGGAACACGCTGTCGGTCTTGCGGACCACGTCCTGCAGGCGGCTTGCGACCGCGCGCAGCACCGCGTCGCCGGCGTCGTGGCCGTGGTCGTCGTTGACGGCCTTGAAGCCGTCCAGGTCGATGAAGAGCAGGGCCATGCTCTTGCCGTTGCGCGCCGCGCGGGCCTGCGCGATGGGCAGCGTCTCCAGCAGGGCGCGCCGGTTCAGCAGGTTGGTCAGCATGTCGTGCCGGCTCTCGTATTCGCGCCGCGCCTCGGCTTCCTTGCGTTCGGTGATGTCGTGCAGGAAGGCGCTGAACATCTTCTGGCCATGCAGTTCGAGGACGTTCATGCGCAGTTCGACCATCAGCGGCGAGCCGTCCTTGCGCACCGCCGGCACCTCGATGCGCTTGCCCAGCACGGTCGATGCCCCGGTCGTCACGTAGCGCAACATGCCTTCGCGGTGGGCGCCGGTCAGCGTGTCGGGGATGATCAGGCGGTCGAGCGCGACGCCGATCGCCTCAAGGGCCGTGTAGCCGAAGGTCTGCTCGGCCGCGCGGTTCCAGACCGTGACCACGCCGGCCTGGTCCAGGCCGATGTAGGCGTCGTTGGCGTTCTCGATCACGCTGCGCAGTTCCAGCTCGCGCTCGCGCAGTTCCTCGGTACGCGCGGCCACGCGCGCCTCGAGGTCGGCATGCAGCGCGCCGAGGGCCGCTTCCGCTTCCTTCTGCGCGTTGATGTCCTTGATCACGGAAATGAAGTATTCGACCGCGCCGTCCTCGTTGTGCTTGGCGCTGACGTCCAGGTTGGCCCAGACCGTCGTCCCGTCCTTGCGGATGTAGCGCTTCTCCAGGGTATAGCTTTCCAGCTCGCCGCTGCGCAGCTTCTGCAGCAGGTCGAGGTCGAGATCGAGGTCCTCGGGATGGGTGATCTGCTGGAAGGTCAGGCGCTGCAGTTCCTCGGGCGCATAGCCGAGCATCCGCGACAGTTCGCGATTGACGCTGACCCAGCCGCCTACCGGCGAGACCAGCGCGATGCCGACGCTGGCCAGGTCGAAGATCGAGCGGAAACGCGCCTCGCTCGCGTTCAGGACCGACTGCGAACGCAGCACGTGGCGCCCGGCCACCGCCAGCCGTTCGCGGTACTGCACCTCTTTTTGCACGATGTCGGCCAGGTCGATCATGACGCACAGTTCGTCGGCGGTGAGCACGCGCGCCTTGTCGTCGATCGCGCACAGGGTGCCGATCGGCAGGCCGCCGCTCGAGCGGATCGGCACGCCGGCGTAGAAGCGGATGTTCGGCGCGCCGGTGACGAGCGGATTGTCGGCGAAGCGCTCGTCGCTGGTGGCGTCGGGAACCACCAGCGGCTGGTCCTGCAGGATGGCGTGGGCGCAGAAGGCCTGCTCGCGCGGCGTTTCCCTGACGTCCAGGCCGACGCGCGACTTAAACCACTGGCGGTTCTCGTCGACCAGCGAAAACAGGGCGATCGGCACCTTCAGCAGGCGGCTCACGAGCCGGGTGACGCGGTCGAAGACTTCCTCTTCCTCGGTGTCGAGCAGGTCGAGTGACCTGAGCAGTTGCTGGCGTTCGAGTTCGTCGGGCGGTGGGCTGGCTGCTGGCATGGGTTCCTGGTTCGGATGCGCGCGGCAAGCTACGCATCGTGCATGTACGGAGGATATCCAGACTGTAGCAGATCGGCGCCGCAGGGAGGCTGGGCGCGCTTTTTCGGCGCGCCTTGACGGACCTGCAATTCTGTCGCGTTTGCGCCAAACCGGTGCGTGATTTCACAAATTTTTCACCAGAGTTAACAAACGTCCATCGAGTTTGCCGGCTGCACGCCGTAATATGGTTTCCAAGGGGAAATTTAAAGTTCCCTCATTCAATATCGGGCTCCGTATGCCCTCTCATGATTTCTGGAGTTAAACGTGGTCGAAACAAGCAGCAAACGGACCGACATCGAAGTACTGTCCTTCCGCCTGGGGAAGGAAGAATATGGCATCGGCATCCTGACGGTGCAGGAGATCCGCGGCTATGAAGCGCCGACCCGCATCGCCAACGCACCGGCCTACCTGCTGGGCGTGCTCAACCTGCGCGGCCAGATCGTGCCGATCGTCGACATGCGCCTGCGCTTCGGCCTGGGCGCGGCGCGCTACGACGGCCTCACCGTCGTCATCATCCTGAACATCGGCCAGCACGTGATCGGCATGGTCGTGGACGGCGTGTCCGACGTCGTCACGCTGGCGCCCGAACAGGTCCGTCCGGCGCCTGCGCTGGGCGGCAGCATCGATGCCGAGTGCCTGCATGGCCTGGGCACGGTCGGCGAACGCATGCTGATCCTGCTCGACATCGAGCGCCTGATGACCGCGCCCGAGATGGGCCTGGTGTCGAACGTGTCGACCGCACTGCCGCTGGCCGCCTGATTCACTTTTTTTCAACAACTTTTCATGACACTCGCAAACCTGAAAATCGCCCAGCGCCTCGCGCTCGGCTTCGGCGCCTTGTGCGTCCTGCTCGTCGGCATCCAGATCTTCGGCATCAACATGCTGGGCCGAACCAATGAAGGCACGGCAGACCTGGCAAACGCCCGCATTCCGAACATCGTCGCCACCACCGAGGTGCTGTCCGAGGTGAACGACGCCGCCATCGCGATGCGCAACATCATCCTGACGACCGATCCCGCGGACCGCCAGAAGCAGCGCGAGGAAATCGCGTCGTCGCGCCGTCAGGCGCGGGACAACCTGGACAAGCTGGGCAAGGGCCTCGTGTACCAGAACGCGATCGTGCTGCACCAGCGCATGTCGGCCGCGCATGAACGCTACGTCAAGGCGCAGGAAGAACTGTTCAAGATCATCGATAGCGGCGACGAAACGGAAATGCGGCGCTACCTGAAGGACGTGCTGCGTCCAATTCTGGCCGACTTGAAGCATGCGGTCATCGACCAGCTGGCGCTGCAAAAGGAGATCGCGGCCAAGACCGCCGCCGAGGCCCAGTCGACGTTTGAATCGACGCGCACCATGATGACGGTGCTGGCCGTCGTCTCGCTGGCACTGGCCGGCCTGATCGCATGGTGGAACACCCGTTCGATCACCCGTCCGATGGCGCGCGCCCTCGACGTGGCGAACACCGTCGCCGCCGGCGACCTGACCAGCCGTATCGAGGTCACCACCACGGACGAAACCGGCCAGCTGCTGCAAGCGCTGAAGACCATGAACGAAAGCCTGGCGAACACGGTCATGGCGGTGCGCAGCGGCACCGAGACCATCGCCACCGCATCGAGCGAAGTGGCGGCCGGCAGTCTCGACCTGTCGGCGCGCACCGAGCAGCAGGCCGGCGCGCTGGAAGAAACCGCATCCTCGATGGAAGAGCTGACTTCGACGGTGAAGCAGAACGCCGACAACGCGCGCCAGGCCAATGTCCTGGCCGACGCGGCCTCGCAAGTGGCCGAGCGCGGCGGCCGCGTGATCGGCGACGTGGTCGGCACCATGGACCGCATCAACAGCTCGGCCGGCAAGATCGCCGACATCATCGGCGTCATCGACGGCATCGCCTTCCAGACCAACATCCTCGCCTTGAACGCGGCGGTGGAAGCGGCGCGTGCCGGCGAACAGGGGCGCGGCTTCGCAGTCGTGGCTTCGGAAGTACGCAACCTGGCCCAGCGTTCGGCCGCGGCGGCCAAGGAAATCAAGGGCCTGATCGGCGACTCGACCCAGGCGGTGGAAGCGGGCAGCAAACTGGTTGGCGAAGCCGGCGCGACGATGCAGGAAATCGTCGAGAGCGTGCGCCGCGTCACCGACATCATGAGCGAGATTACCGCCGCCAGCGCCGAGCAGACGTCCGGCATCGAGCAGATCAACGAAGCCGTCATCCAGATGGACCAGGTGACCCAGCAGAACGCAGCCCTGGTCGAGGAAGCGGCGGCAGCGTCGGCCTCGATGCAGGAGCAGGCCGCCAACCTGGCGCGCGCCGTCAGCGTCTTCAAGGTCGCAGGCGGCATGGCGCAGGCGGCGCCGGCAGTCCAGGCGGCAGCGGTACCGGCCACCGTCGCGCGGCCTGCATTGCCACGCCCGGCCCAGCGTCCAGCGGCTCCGGCACGCCCGGCCGCCGCGAAGCGGCCGGTCAAGGTGGCGGCAGGCGCAGCCGATTGGGAAGAGTTCTGATCCACGCCGTCTGATCGAGTGTGACAAGGCCTGCGCAAGCAGGCCTTTTTTTCGTGCGTGCAAGCCTGCGCGGCGGGCACCGGCCCCCGTGCTAGCATCGCATCACGACAGGCCACGACAAGGATCCGACCCAGTGCAAGCGCCCATCCAGCAAGCTCCCTTCGCCCGGCTGCCCGACGGCCGGCAAGTCCACGTCTTCACGCTGACCAACGCGGCAGGTATGACCGTCAGGATCCTCGACCTGGGCGGCATCATCGCCGAGATCCACGTGCCCGACCGCGAGGGCGTGTTCGCCGACGTCGCGCTCGGCTTCGACACGCTCGATCCCTACCTCGGCGACAGCCCGTATTTCGGCGCCCTGATCGGCCGCTACGGCAACCGCATCGCCGCCGGCCGCTTCAGCCTCGACGGCCAGGACTACACGCTCCCGGTCAACAACGGCAAGAACCATCTGCACGGCGGCGTGCCGGGCTTCGACCGCGTGCTGTGGCGCTCGCGCATCGAGGGGGATGAGCTGGTGCTGGATTACCGCAGCGTCGATGGCGAGCAGGGCTATCCGGGCGCCCTGGATGCGACCGTGCGCTACAGCCTCGGCGAGGACAACGCCATCGTGGTGCGCTTCTCGGCCGTGAGCGACCGCGCCACGCCCGTCAACCTGACCCAGCACAGCTACTTCAACCTCGCCGCCGGCGGCGACATCCTCGGCCACGAGTTGATGATCGATGCGGACAATATCGTCCCGATCGATGCGGACCTGATTCCGACCGGGCAGCTGATGCCGGTCGCCGGCACGCCTTTCGACTTCCGCACCCCAAACCCGATCGGCGCGCGCATCGATGCGCAGGACGAACAGCTGCGGCACGGCGGCGGCTACGACCACTGTTTCGTCCTGAATGGAGCGCCGGGCGCGCTGCGCCTGGCGGCGCGGGTGCGCGAGCCGCGTTCGGGCCGGGTGCTGGAACTGTTCACCCAGGAGCCGGGCGTGCAGTTCTACAGCGGGAACTTCCTCGACGGTTCGCTCGCGGGCAAGGGCCGCAGCTACCCTTACCGCAGCGGCTTTTGCCTGGAGCCGCAGCACTTTCCCGATTCGCCGAACCAGCCGTCCTTCCCGAATACCATCCTTCGGCCCGGCGAGACCTACGCCACCGAATCGCGCTTCCGGTTTTCGAGCGAGGCCTGAGCGCACCCGGTTTGTCGCCAATTCACCGCTGTTTCGACCCGCCGCGCATAGGCTTCATTCGCCCTGCATGACCCGGTCACGGAAGGCCGCGGCGCGCTGTTTTGGTGCGCGTTCGGCGGCTATAATCGGCTGATTACAACAGGGCCGACCGGGCATTCATCCCGCATGAACCGAGCGATGCGCGCACTTCCGTTCGATGCCGACAGCGAGGGCGTGCGCGCGCTGTTGCGCGCCGTGCCGCTGGCCGGCGGCATGCCGTGGCCGGAGGGCTTGCGCGCCGTCGCCGCCCTGATGCTCGGTTCGCGCTTCCCGATGTTCGCGGCCTGGGGCCTTGAACGGCGCCTGGTCTACAACGACGCCTTCGTCGAGTTGCTCGGCGAGCGCCATCCGGCCGCCTTCGGCCAGCCCTTGCAGCAGGCCTTCACCGATTCCTGGTCCGGCCTGATGCCGGTGCTGGAGGCGGGACTGGACGGCGAGACGGCGCTGCTCCAGGACCTGCCGCTGGACATCGCCTGGCCGGGCCATGCGGCACGCCACTACATCACACTGTCGATCTCGCCGCTGCGCGAAGGCGAGGAAGTCGCCGGCGTGCTGTGCATGCTGACCGATACCACCGAACGCGCGCTCGCCGCCCGGCAGCACGGCTTCCAGCGCGAGCTCGGCGCCACCTTGCGCGAACTGCTCGATCCGGTGGAGATCATGGAAGCGGCCAGCGCGCTCGTGGGCCGCCACCTCGGCGTGGGGCGGGTCGGCTACGGCGAGATCGATGGGGCAGGACAGACGGTCAGCGTCGAGCGCGACTGGACCGACGGCAGCATCGCCAGCCTGGCCGGCCGGACGCTCGTGCTCGACAACTTCGGCGCGCAGGCGCGCCAGGCCTTGTGCGCCGGGCGTTCGCTGGGGCTGGACGACGTACGCGTCGATCCCATGACCGCGCCCTATGCGGCCGGGTATGCGGACATCGGCGCGCGCGCGATGATCGTGGTGCCGATCATCGAGGCCGGGCGCCTGGCGGCCGTGTTCTACCTGCACGCGGCCGCGCCGCGGCGCTGGAGCCCGTCCGAACTGGCCCTGGCCGAGGACGTGGCGCGCCAGACGCGCGAGGCCGTGCGCCGCGCGCGCGTCGAGGAATCGCTGCGCAAGTCGGCGCGCGAGCGCGACGCGCTGCTGCAGAGCGAGCGCGCGGCGCGGGTCGAGGCCGAGCGCCTGAGCCGCATGAAAGACGAGTTCCTGGCGATGCTGGCGCACGAGCTGCGTAATCCCCTGGCGCCGATCAGCAGTTCGGCGGCCTTGCTCAACATCCAGTTCCGCGACGAGCCGCGCATCCGCCAGGCCAGCGCCATCATCGGCCGCCAGGTCAAGCACATGAGCCGCCTGATCGACGACCTGCTCGACGTCTCGCGCGTGACGCGCGGCCTGGTCACGCTGCAGGTGGACGAGGTCGACCTGTGCGAGGTCGTGCGCAGCGCGCTGGACCAGGCGCGCCCGCTGATCGACGAGAAGTCGCACCGGGTCGACCTGGTCCTGCCCGGCGGCCCGGTGCGGGTGCGCGGCGACGCCACGCGCCTGATCCAGGTGGTCGTCAACATCCTGAACAACGCGGCGAAGTACACGCCGCCGGCCGGCACCATCCGCATCACGCTCACGGTGGGGACAGGCCGCGCCTGCATCGAGGTGCGCGACAACGGCTCGGGCATGCCGGCCGACCTGCTGCCGACCGTGTTCGAGCCCTTCAGCCAGGGCGCGCGCACGCTGGCGCGCTCGCAGGGCGGCCTCGGGCTCGGCCTGGCGCTGGTGAAGAAGCTGGTCGAGATGCACGGAGGCGAAGCGCGCGCGGCGAGCGAGGGGGTGGGGCTGGGCAGCACCTTCACGATCGAGCTGCCATGCCCGCAATGCGAGGGCGACGCATCGTCCGCCGGCGCCGCGCGTCCCGCCGATGCGGCGGCCTTCCGCCCCTTGCGCGTGATCGTCGTCGACGACAACGAGGATGCGGCCGACAGCCTGGCGACGCTGCTGCGGGTCCAGGGCCACGTGGTGGCGGTCGACTACACGGCGCGAGCTGCGCTCGAACGCGCCACGCGCGAGCTGCCGGATGCAATGGTGGTCGACATCGGCCTGCCGGACATGGACGGCTTCCAGCTCGGCGCCTTGCTGCGCGCGCAGCCCGGGCTGCACGATGCGGTGCTGATCGCGGCCACCGGCTACGGGGGCGAGCAGGACCGCGCGCGGGCGCGCGAGGCCGGCTTTGCGCACCATTTGGTGAAACCGGTCGACATGGGGGCGCTGGTGCGCATCCTGCAGGATGCGGCGAGCGCGCCGCGTGCCTGATCCTATCCCTCGGTGAGGGAGGCCATTTGGGCCAGCAGCGTCGCGCGCGAGGCGTCGATCTGGCGCGCATTGGTACGCGAGGACAGGGTGGCGCGCTCCTTGCGGCCGAGGAAATAGGCGACCCGCTCGGCGTTCGCGCCGGACGGATGGGGCAGGCCGTGCAGGATGCGGTCGCGCCGGATCACGCCTTCGCGCGCCAGCCAGTCCAGGCCTTCGGCCACGCTGCCGCCCATCGGGATGTAGAGCGCGTCGGGCAGCCGGGCCGCCTCCTGGGCAAAATAGCGCAGCACCTGCTCGCGGAGAAAAGGCAGCTTGGCCATGCCCGGCGTGCCGCTGTAGTTGCGGCCGTCCACGAACACCGGGTGGCGCAGGATGGCGCTGATCTGCACCAGGTGGGCATGCGCGTCGAACAGCGAGGCGCAGCCTTCGATGCCGAGCCAGCGCTGCACGCCGATGGCGTCGAGCAGGGCGATGAAGTTGGGGCGGATCGCGCCGCTGAAGGCGCCCGCCAGGCGCGCCGCGCGCAGCACCTCGTCCTGGCCGGCGCCGGCCTTGATGCGGCGCTGGGCCTCGCGCATCGCGTTCTTCCACTGCGCAAAGCCGGGCGCGATGCCGACGACCACGATGCGCGCCGCCGGGTTCACATATTCGAAGGGGATGTAGTGCACGCTGAACTTGCCCTCGCGCGCCAGCAGGAAGCGTTCCGGCAGGCTCGCTGCCGAATCGATCGCCGCCAGGTCGAGGTCGCGGATCGCGTCGGCGTACTGCGGAAAGAGGATCGGCGTCATGGCTGTCCCCCTGCGGCGCCCGGGCATGCGCACGCCTTCATGCATTCAGCATGGCGGGACGTGGTTCCTGTCCAGTGGCGCGGTCGGGTGTACATACAATTGAGCAAATACAGTTATATTTAAGAAAATTATAGTTCCTACAACTAATTGAGTAAAGCTTCCTGTTGCGCTGGCGTGCGGGCTGCCGTTGCGCTACGGCTGGTGGTAAGCTGGAGTTAGGAATCTGCTTCATTGATGAGGCCGTTTCTTACCCTCTATCTCGAAGGAGGCCGCCATGCCCCAGGTCGCACTGATCACGGTCCACGGAATGGGCGAAACGCCGCGCGACTATGCGGCCGGCGTGTTCGGCGAGATGCGCACCCGGCTCGGTCCGGCCCTGCGCGAGCGCGCCGCCTTCTATTCGGTGTATTACCAGGACATCCTGCAAAAGAACGAGCAGACCGTCTGGGCGCGCGTGGATGCGGGCAGCAAGGTCCACTACGACCAGCTGCGCAAGTTCATGCTGTTCGGTTTCGCCGATGCGGCCGGCCTGGAGAACCGCAAGGAAGACCCGGGCTCGGTCTACGAACTGGCGCAGGGCCAGATCGCGCGTGCGCTGCTGGCCGCCTCGGCGGCGAATCCGGTCGATGCCGGCATGCCGGTCGTCTTCCTCGCCCATTCGCTCGGCTGCCAGGTCCTGTCGAGCTATATCTACGATGCGCAGAAGGCGCTCGGCGGCGGGCGGGTCGAGGCCGGCATCTGGCGCGACATCGACGCCTGGTCGCGCCCGGCCCTGGGGCGCCTGCTCAGCGAGCGCGAACGCCTGTACCTGGCGGGCGGCGCCTGCGCCGGGATGGTAACGACCGGCTGCAATATCCCGATCTTCGTGGCTGCGCACAAGGAAATGCACATCAAGCCGATCGCACCGCCGACGGCCATGTTCCGCTGGCTGAACCTGTACGACCCCGACGACGTCCTCGGCTGGCCGCTGCAGCCGCTGTCCGAGGGCTACCGCGTGCTGGTCGAGGACCGCGCCATCAATGCCGGCCAGGGCGCGGTGGGCTGGATGCTCAAGAGCTGGAATCCGCTGTCGCACAACGGCTACTGGCAGGACAAGGAGGTGCTGGAGCCGCTGGCGGCGATGCTTCGACGGCTGGTGAGTTAACGTGACCGGCGATCTGCTGCAAACGTAGGGTGGAGTCCTGACTCCACGCGTTCGGCCATGAATAAGACTGCGGCTGATCACCTGCCGCACGCGTGGAGTCGGGACTCCACCCTACGTAAAGATTACGCGTGCTGCAGCGTGAACAGCGGACGAATATCCCCGGCCACCGCCCCGCGCGCATTGCGGATCAAGGGCTGGCGGAAGCGCTCCAGCACCGTGCGCTTCTCGTCGTCGAGCAGGCCGAGTTGATCCAGCACGTTGTAGGTGATCGTGTGCAGGCCGCGGTTGTTGCCGTCGGCGATCTTGATTGCGATGCCGATGCCCTTCGAGCGGATGCCGACCGCCTGCACGGCGTCGGCGCCGATCTTCGCGACCCAGTCGCCGCCGCCCGCCGTCATCAACACCAGGTCGCTGCGCTCGGTGCCCGAGACCATGTCGGGACGATGCGTCATGGCGTCGAACAGGGGGCCGAGCGCGTTGCCGAGCTGCGCATCAAGCGGGCCCTGGGCCAGTCGCGCGTACAGGTGCGCCAGGCTGGCCAGGGGCAGGGCGTAGTTGGGCGCCGAGCAGCCGTCGATCCCGCGCGGCAGCTGGCTTTCCGGCAGCTGCACCGCATCGGCCAGCGCGGCGCGCACGGCGCGCTGCAGCGGGTGGTCGGGCGCGACGTAGCCGGTGGTCGACACGTCGTGCTGGCGGCACCAGGCCAGGAAGCCGCTGTGCTTTCCGGAGCAGTTGTGGTGCAGCGGGGTCCAGGTCTGGTCCTGCGGCACCGGCATGTTGTTGTACTCGTAGTAGAGCGGCACGCCGCAGCCGCATTCGAGATGGCCGGCGTCGAGTCCGATCTTGCCGAGGATGGAGCGCACGCCGTGCAGGTGCTTTTCCTCGCCCGAATGGCTGGCGCACAGCAGGGCCAACTCTTCTTCGAGCAGGCCGAACTTGCTTGGACCTTCGGACAGCAGGAAGGGCAGGGCCTGGAAGGGTTTCAATGCTGAGCGGGTGAAGGTAGGGTACTGCGGATCGCCGGCCCAGGCCAGCAGGCGGCCGCTGGTATCGACGACGGCGATCGAACCGGCGTGGACGTTTTCGACGGTATAGCCGGTTTCTGCATAGCCGCGCGTGGTGGCGGCAAGGGGGACTGCTTGCATGCTCGGATCTCGTGAAGTGGTGATGTCTTCACTCTAAACGAGGCTGGAAAAATGCAGCGCACCGCGGCGTCGGAACTGCCGTGGTAGGGTGGGCACTCCGTGCCCACGCGGACGCTGGCACCGTGTTGGCGATCGCTTTATGGCGAAGCCTGAGCCGCGTTGACGCTCGGTGAAGCGGTAACGCGGCGCTTCTTTCGCAGGTTCCCATTGCGCTAACATGGTGCGAACGTCCGCGTGGGCACGGAGTGCCCACCCTACGGTGCGCACCTTTCAGCGGTTTACATCGGCGGCCCGAACTTGCCGGCTTGGTAGTCGCGAATCGCCTGCTCGATCTCGCCTCGCGAGTTCATCACGAAGGGCCCGTGCGACACCACCGGCGCGCCGATCGGTTCGGCGTGGCCGAGCAGGACCACGCTGTCTTCCAGCGCCGTTATCTCGAGCTCGTCGCCCTCGCTGCCGAATTCGACCAGGTGGAAGGCGCTGATGCGGTCCTGCGCCGACCCGGCTTCGAGCGCGCCGCGCACCACGTACAGGAAAACGTTGCGCCGTGCGAGACCGCGCACGCGCAGACGTCCGCCCGGCTGGAAGGCGACGGTGCTCATGAAGACGCAGGTCAGCGACTCCACCGGCCCCTTGCGGCCTTCCCATTCGCCCGCCGTCAGGTGCATGGTCACGCGCCCGCCGTCCAGCGACAGTTCGGGAATCTCGTCCCTTTGCAGGCCGGTGTAGGCCGGCTTGGTCATTTTCAGGTGCGGCGGCAGGTTGACCCACAGCTGCAGGATCTCGAGCCGTCCGCCGCTTTGCAGGAATTCGGGCGGCGAGATCTCGGCGTGAATCAGGCCGCTGCCGGCGGTCATCCACTGCACGCCGCCGGCGCGGATGATGCTCTCGTAGCCGGCGCTGTCCTTGTGCATCAGCATGCCCTCGAGGATGAAGGTGACGGTCTCGAAGCCGCGGTGCGGATGCGGGCCGAAGGGCAGGCCGCGGTTATGCGGCGCATAGGTTTGCGGGCCGTGGTGGTTCAGGAACAGGAAGGGATCGACCTGGTCCAGGTGCGGCGAGGGCACCGGCCGCTGGGTGATCAGGTCGCCGATATCGTCGCGCATCGCCGGGTGGATGCGGCGTACCAGTTTGTCGCTCATGTCTTGCCTCGTTGTTGGTGTTGTCCTTGGCTGCAACGATACCGGATTGCGCGCCTGCCTGCCGCCGGACGCTGTGCTAGACTCGTTGCGCCTATGCAATGGAGACATTGAAGAACATGAAAAGAACGATTCTCGCCAGCCTGCTGCTGGCCTGCGCCCTGCACGCTCACGCTGCACCGAAGACGGCGGCGCCGAGCCCCGCCGCCGTGAAGGCCGCCAAGTATGCCGTCACCACCTACCGTACGGACGTCGTCAAGACCCTGGCCGGCCTGGTCAGCTTCAACACCGTGGCCGATCCCAAGATCCCGTCCGACCAGGACCCGCAGCACATCGCCTTCAAGAACTACCTGAAAAGCGAGACAAGCCGTCTCGGTTTCGACTTCGCCGACCACGGCTGGGTGGTCGTCATCGGCATGGGCAAAGGGGAGGAGCGGGTCGGCATCGTGACCCACGGCGACGTGCAGCCGGTCGATCCGTCGAAGTGGAAGAAGTCGCCCTTCGTGCTGGACCAGACCAGCGAACCGGGCAAGCTGCTGGCGCGCGGCGCCGAGGACGACAAGGGACCGATCGCCACCGCCCTGTATGCAATGAAGGCGCTGAAGGACCAGCAGCTGCCCCTGTCCAAGCGCATCGAACTGTACGTGTACATGGGCGAGGAATCGAACTGGCAGCCGCTGGTCGACTTCCTGAAAACCCACGAGCCGCCGCAGATGAACATCACGCTCGACGCCGAGTATCCGGCGGTGGTGGCCGAAAAGGCCTCGGGCACGATCGCCGTCACCTTCCCGAAAGCAGGCGCCGTCGTGCCGGCTGCGGGCGAGCCGCACATCGCGGCCTTCGGCGGCGGCTTCTTCGGCAGCCAGATCCCGGAAGACGCCACGGCCACCATCGCCAACGCGACGCCCGAGATCGAAGCGCAGGTGCGCGCACGCGGCGCCCAGCAGGAAGGCATGCGCTACGAATTCACGCGCAAGGGCAATGAGCTGGAAGTGAGCGCACACGGCGTGTCTGCCCACTCCTCGAAACCCGAGGACGGCGTGAATGCCGTGGCGATGCTGGCCGATGCGCTGGCCGTGCGTCCCTGGCCGAACACGACGGCCGGCGCCGCGGTGAACTACCTGAACGAGCTGGTGGGCACGGGCCTGTACGGCGAGAAGTTCGGCGCCATCGCCTACCGCGACAGCTTCATGGGCCCGATGACGGTGGCCCCGACCGTGATCCGCCAGAAGGACGAGGGGATCGAGGTCTCGATCAACCTGCGCCGTCCGCGCGGCAAGAGCATCGAGCAGCTGACGGGCGAAGCCAGGGCGGCCATCGATGGCTGGCAGAGCCGCAACCTGACACTGGCGAACGTCACCGTGCGGACCGGCGAACCCTGGCAGCGCCTCGACGCGCCGCAGTTGCCGGTGCTGATGAACGTGTTCTCCTACTTCACCGGCATGAAGGACCCGAAACCGGTGGCGATCGGCGGCGGCACCAACTCGCGCCTGTTCCCGAACGCGGTCAGCTTTGGTCCAGGCATGCCGGGCCAGGTGTACACCGGCCACTCCGAACACGAGTTCATCACGCTCAAGCAGCTGCTGCTGAACCTGCAGATGTACACGGCCGTGCTGGCCGAACTGGCAAAGTAAGCCTTAGAGCGCCTAACAAAATCTCCATGGCTGCGTTGCACCGTCTCGCCGTACGTCTGTACTGTCTTCGACGGTGCGCCTTGCCCTGAAGCTTTTGTTAGGCGCTCTTATTCGAAACGCCGGCGCTGCTGCGCCGGCGTTCCTTCCTGCCGCTCTTCGCTCCGGTTGAGCTTGTAAGTGTTTGTCTTGCCAAACCCCGTAAATACTTCTAATCGTTTTGTAGGTATAGGCCTACAAAATCGGCTGTGCACGCCAGGCCGAAACAGCCCTGCGCAGCGTTTTCATAGGAGAGAACGCAGGCCTTGCATGGCACTCGTTCCAGCTCGTCCGCTAACGCATTAACTGTTGGAAAAAACATACGTTCTGCTCGGAAAATGTGGCGTAAACGCCATGTTAGGATCATTTCCTAGCCGCGTATGCAGGAGCTGCCGACTTGCGTGCGCATGTGTGCCTGTGATCTGCCGAAATGAAGCGTTGCCATGCATAGTAAAGAACTGACAAAGCCCGACGGACGACACCTGACCCTCTACAGCAACCGGCCGATTCCGGACGGGATCGTCGCGCCCAGCCCGTTTCCCGATCCGATGAATGCCAATCCGCACCTGCGCTGGCATCCCCTGCGCGGCGAGTGGGTGACCTATGCCGGTTTCCGCCAGAACCGCACTTTCCTGCCGCCGCCTGAATACAACCCGCTGGCGGTCACGCGCGACCCCGCGAACCCGACCGAACTGCCGCCGGGCGACTACGAGGTGGCCGTGTTCGACAACCGCTTCCCTTCGCTGGCGCTCGAATCGCACGATCCGCCGCACCTGACGGTACCGACCGCGCCGGCCAACGGCCACTGCGAAGTGGTGGTGTTTACCCAGGACCCGACCACGGCCCTGGTGCACCTGCCGCTGTCGCGCATCGAGCTGCTGCTGCAGGTCTGGGGCGACCGCACGCGCCGCATCGGCGCCAGGGAGCACATCGAATACGTGCTGCCCTTCGAGAACCGCGGCGCCGAGGTGGGCGTCACGCTGCACCATCCGCACGGCCAGATTTATTCGTATCCCTTCGTGCCCCAGGTGCCGGCGCGCATGCTGGCCCAGGAGCGCGAATACTATCTCGAGCACGGCACCAGCCTGCTGTGCGACATGGCGAAGAACGAAATCGCCGACGGCCGCCGCGTGCTCTACCAGGACGAGCACGCCGTCGCCTTCGTGCCGGCCTGCGCGCGCTATCCCTACGAGGTCTGGGTCATGCCGACCGGGCCTTGCCAGGACTTCGCGTCGCTGACCGACGTGCAGCGCGCCAGCCTGGCACGCTGCCTGAAGACCGTGCTGCTGAAGTACGAGACCATGTGGAACCGGCCTTTCCCTTACCTGATGGCCTGGTACCAGGCGCCGACCGATGGCGCGGCGCATCCGGAAACCCAGCTGCATGCGCAGTTCTATCCGCCTTACCGCTCGCGCGATCGCCTGAAATACCTGGCCGGCACCGAGCTGGGCGCCGGCATGTTCGCGATGGACGTGCTGCCCGAAAATACGGCGGCCGAACTGCAGGCCGTGAATGTGACGATCGAGGAGGGCGCATGAGCGGCCTCGAGCGCGCCGCCGAGGTGGCGGACAAGCTGGCCGTGCTGCGCGAATGCCTGGAACGCAGCGGCGCCGCGGCGATCTGCCTGCGCGGCAGCGACTGGTTCGCCTGGGTCACCGCGGGCGGATCGAGCGCAGTGCTGCACACGATGGAAACGGGCGTGGCCGAAGTGCTGGTCACGCGCGAGGAAGCGGTCGTCCTCACCGACGAAATCGAAGTGGCGCGCCTGCGCGAGGAAGAAGTCCCGGCGGGTTTTACCTTCCACGTCACGCCCTGGGCCCAGGTCGAACTGCGCGAGCGCTATGTGCTGGGCCTGGCCGGCGAGCGTCCGGTGCTGTCGGACCGTCCGCGCAACGGCGAGCAGCCGCTGCCCACCAGCCTGCTCAAGCGCCGCCTGGTGCTCAATGATGCCGAGCAGGCGCGCTACCGCCTGCTGGGACGCGAGGCGGCCGAAGCCATGACCGAAGTCATGCACGCGGCGCGTCCGGAATGGACCGAATACCAGCTGGCCGGCGCCGGCGCGGCCGCGCTCTGGCGGCGTGGTATTCATCCAGCCCTGGTGCTGGCCGCGGGCGAGCGGCGCCTGCCGCTCTACCGCCATCCGACGCCTTCGCACGAGCCGATCGGCGCGCGCGCCATGCTCGTGTTCTGCGCGCGCCGCCATGGCCTGTATGCGAACCTGACGCGTTTTGTCAGCTTCGGCCCGGCCCCGCAGGACCAGCGCGCGCTGATGGAAGTCGAGGCCACGGGTCTTGCCACGGTCACGCCCGGCAAATCCCTGTCCGCCGTGTACCACTCCTTCGACGCGGCCTACAAGCATGCCGACCGCCAGGACGCGATCAACGAGCACCACCAGGGCGGCATCACCGGCTACCTGGCGCGCGAAATCGTCGCCACCGCCAGCACGGCGACCGAACTGGAAGAGGGCATGGCCTTCGCATTCAACCCCAGCTTTGACGGCCTGAAGATCGAGGACACCTTCCTCCTCGGGCCGCAGGGACTGGAGAACATCACCCTGGATCCGCAGTGGCCCGCCGTGACCGTGCATGGCCGCCAGCGGCCCCTTTGGCTGGAGACGAACTGATGGTGACAAGCGATTCCTTTTTTGGCGGCGCACCCGAGGTCAATGCTTCCGCGCCCGGACGCGTGAACCTGCTGGGTGAGCATACGGACTACAACGACGGCTACATGCTGCCGGTGGCGACGCCCCAGCGCACCACGGTGGCGCTCAGCCGCAGCAACGACGGCCACTTCGTGTTCTATTCGAGCACGCTCGATGCCAACGTCACCTTCGCGCCCGAAGGCAGCGCGCCGTCCGGCTTCGGCAGCTACATCGAAGGCTGCATCCGCCTGGTCGAAGCCGAGGGCGTGCAGGTGCCGCCGCTGCGGGTCTGGGTCTCGACCGACGTGCCGGTCGGCTCCGGCCTGTCCTCCAGCGCCGCCCTGGAAGTGGCGACCCTGCGCGCGCTGCGCCAGATGCTCGGCTTCGAACTCGACGACGTGAAGCTGGCGCGCATCGCCCAGCGCGCCGAGATCGAATTCGCGCGCGTGAACTGCGGGATCATGGACCAGATGGCCTCGAGTCTCGCCGACGAATCGAACATGCTGTTCATCGATGCGCGCACGCTGGAACACCGGCTCGCGCCGTTGCCGCCCGACGCCGAGATCATCGTCATCGACTCGGGCATCGCGCGCAAGCTCGCCGGCAGCAAGTACAACGAACGGCGCGCCGAATGCGAAGAGGCTTCGCGCAAGCTGGGCGTGACGGCCCTGCGCGACGTACAGGATCCGGCCTCGGTCGAGACCCTGCCCGAGCCGCTGCGCCGCCGTGCGCGCCACGTGGTGCAGGAAAACCTGCGCGTGCTGGAAGCGGCGAACGGCGTCTCGCTCGAACGCTTCGGCGAGTTGATGGATGCATCGCACTTCAGCCTGCGCGACGATTACGAAGTCTCGATTCCCGAACTCGACGAACTGTGCGCACTGCTGCGCGCGCAGGAAGGCGTGGTCGGCGCGCGCCTGACCGGCGCCGGCTTCGGCGGCGCCTGCGTGGCGCTGTGCAAGGCCGGATACGCACAACGGGCGGCCGAGGCCGCGCTTAATGAATACAACAAGAACGGACGCCAGGGCCGGCTCCTGATCCCGGTTCCGCATGAAGGAAAGGAAAACAATGAGTCAGTTTGAATATCCCCGTCCCCAACTGGTACGCGACAACTGGATCAGCCTGAACGGCAAGTGGCGCTTCTGTTTCGACGACGAGATGCGCTTCAAGCTGCCGGGCGACGTCGCCGCCTGGACCCATGAGATCGAGGTGCCCTTCGCACCGGAGACGAAACTGTCCGGTATCGCCGACACGGGTTTCCACCGCGTCTGCTGGTACGAACGCGAGTTCACCGTGATGCCGACCGAAGGCCGCACCATCCTGCACTTCGGCGCCGTCGACTACGCGGCGCGGGTCTGGGTCAACGGCCAGCTGGTGGCCGAGCACGAGGGCGGCCATACGCCGTTCTCGGCCGACATCACCTCGGCCATGAAGGCCGATGGCCAGCAACTGGTGACCGTGTACGTCGAGGATGACCCGGCCGACCTCGCCAAGCCGCGCGGCAAGCAGGACTGGCTGCTGGAACCGCACTCGATCTGGTATCCGCGCACGACCGGCATCTGGCAGACGGTCTGGGTCGAGCAGGTCGAGAAGACCTTCATCAACAAGCTCAAATGGACCCCGATCTTCGAGACCTTCGAGATCGGCTGCGAAGTCTTTGCCGGCGGCGAGATCCGCGACGACATGTTCGTCGAAGTCAAAATCTGGCATGGCGAACACCTGCTGGCGGACGACCACTACAAGCTGCTGGGCGGCGAAGCGAACCGCAAGATCGCGCTGTCCGACCCGGGCATCGACGATTCCCGTAACGAGTTGCTGTGGAGCCCGGAACGTCCGACCCTGCTCGACGCCGAGGTGACGCTGCGCTGCGGCGACCGCGTGGTCGACCGCATCAGGTCGTACACGGCGCTGCGCTCGTTCGCGATCAACCGCGACCGATTGATGCTCAATGGAAGGCCTTACCAGCTGCGCCTGGTGCTCGACCAGGGCTACTGGCCGGAATCCTTCCTCACCGGCCCCTCGGACGACCATCTGAAACGCGACGTCGAACTGGCCAAGCTGATGGGCTTCAACGGCGTACGCAAGCACCAGAAGATCGAAGACCCGCGCTACCTGTACTGGGCGGATAAACTCGGCCTGCTGGTCTGGGAAGAGATGCCTTCGGCCTACCGCTTCAGCCCGAAGGCGATCACGCGCATGGTGCGCGAGTGGACCGAGGCGATCGACCGCGACTACAGCCACCCCTGCATCATTGTCTGGGTCGCCTTCAACGAATCCTGGGGCGTGCCGAACCTGACCCTGACGCAGGCACATCGCAATGCCGTCGAGGCCTTGTACCACCTGACCCGCACACTGGACGCGACGCGCCCCGTGATCGGCAACGACGGTTGGGAAGCCTCGGCCACCGACATCCTCGGCATCCACGACTACGACTGCGACCCGGAAAAGGTCAAGGCGCGCTACGAAGTCAGCGACCCGGTGCGCACCCTGTTCGACCAGCGGCGTCCGGGCGGACGCATCCTGACCCTGGACGGCTTCCCGCACCGCGGCCAGCCGATCGTGCTGACCGAGTTCGGCGGCATCGCCTACGATACCCGGGGCACGCCGGAAGAGGGCACCTGGGGCTACTCGCGCTCGACCACGGCCGAGGGCTTCCACAACCTGTACCGCGGCCTGCTGAAGGTGGTGAACGAAACCTTCATGTTCAGCGGCTTCTGCTACACCCAGTTCGCCGACACCTTCCAGGAAGCGAACGGTCTGCTGAACGCCGACCGTACGCCGAAGCTGCCGTTCGAGGTGATTTCGGCGGCGACACGCAATGCCCAGCTGCAGCCGGCCAAGGACGAGGCCAGCGGCGAGGGTATGGACGATAACAAGGAACGCGCCGGACCGACCTGAACGCGCACACCGGCGGCGGCGCTTGGCCACGGGCCGCCAGGTGACTCTCGGTCGCCCAGCCGCCGGGCATGCTCAGGTGGATGGTGCTCGCATCAGCGCTGAATGGTGCCGCTGCTGTGGTTCACGCGGTCGCCGCTGCGGAAGTCGGGCGTGGTTTCCTGGGTCACGACCTGGGTGCTGCCGTCGTCCATGCGCAGCGTGACGCGGTAGACGCGGTCGGAGCTCATCGAGCTGGCCGTGGCGCCGGCGCCGCTGCTGCCGGTCGCGCCCGAGCCGCCCACGCCGCTGCTGGGACGCGGTACCAGTTCGATCGAGACCACGGTGCTGTTCGGGCTGGAACTGGCCGCGGCTGCACCGCCGCTGGAACTGCCGGTGGCGCTGCCGGCCTGGGAGCTGCCGCTGGCGGCATCGGCGCTTGCGCCGGTCGCACTGCCCTGGGTCGTGCTGCCGGAACTGCTGGACTGGTCGTAGCCGCTGCTGCTGGAAGTACCCGTGGTCCCCGAGGAACCCGAGCTGGTGCCGGCGCCCGTGCCCGACATGCCGCCGGCGTCGCTGCCGGTGGCGCCCGTGCTCGAGCTGCCGCTGCTGGTGCCGGGCGAGCTGCTGCTGCCGCTGGCGCCGCTGCTTGACGTGTCGCCGCCGCCCGCATCGCTGCCGCCGCGCATGCTGGCACAGCCGGACAGGCCGAGCGCCATGGCCAGCAAGCCCGCCAGGACCATGCTCTGATGTTGTTGTTTCATGATTGATCCTCCGTTGGATTTTGTCAGTGGGTATGCGTGACGATGACGTCTGCCACTCCGGTAAGAGGGACAATCGGGCACGACGTTCCAGCCGACTCGGGTATCACATGAGCCAGATCAAGGAGAGGTGGTGTGGGGAAATGTGTGCTGGTGCCGGGCTCAGCTGCCCTTAACTGCGTTCCTGCGCCGCTTTCGGCAGCAGCGCCCACAGGATGGCGCTGACGACCAGGGCCGCGCTGACGTCGACCATCCAGTCGTGCACGTCGGCGCCGCGGTAGGGGAAGAAGCTCTGTACCGATTCGTCGATCGCACCCATGACGGCGATCGTCAGCACGGTCGCGCGCGCCCTGGCGCTCCCGTTGCCGCGGCTGCCGGTGAACCAGAGCAGGGCGAGCACGGCATAGGCCGTCGAATGCAGCACGAGGCCGGATGCGTATTCGCCGACGTCGGCCCGCGCGCCCGGAATCGACCCGGCGATCACGATCGCCAGGAACAGGACGATCGCGGCGGCATGGCGCAGCCGGTTGAGGCGCGGATCGAGGAGGGCGAGGTGAAGAAGCGGCAGCATGGCGTGCGAAATGGCAAAACAGCAACCATATCACGGCATGCGACCGCGCGCCCGCACGGTCGGGTTACAACGGGGGATCAGATGGTCAGCGCCGGGGCGCCGTCGGCATAGCGCGCGTCGAAGCAGCTTTCGCATTCGGCGCAAAACAGGTGAGCCATGCGCACCGAGGTCTGGCGCAGGACGAGCTTGAGTTTGCCTTGCTGGCATTTCGGACAGACTTCGCGCACGCTGCCGAAGGTAAGGAGGGTGAGCGGCGCGTGCTCGCCGTCGAGATGGTCGACCACGACCAGTGGGTTGAGCTCGCTCAGTACCAGGCAATCGACATGCTCGTGCTGGCGGCGGCTGGCGGATTCGTGCTGGGTGTGCTTTTCGGAAAGTTGAAAATTCATCGGTCCGGCTCCCTTTGTCTGGTGTATGGCAGCGCTCGCCTTGGAATCTTGACGGCAATCCCGCTTGCGAGCACTTCGTGACATGCGCGAACTTCATCATAGTCAAAAGTCGACAGGCCGCAAGGGCCGGTCTTCATATTTATACAATACGGGTAGGGCCAAAGAAAAAAATGCCCACCGGAGAGAGAGGTGGGCACAACCCAAGATCGGGCCAAGAGACTTTGTTCGGTGGGTGCGCAACGCGTTTGCGTTGCACACCTGTCTGCAGTCAGGCATATCGGTTGCGTGTACCGCAGATGAATCCAGTATAGGCAGGGATTGTGACCCGAGTATGACCTAGCGCAAGCATGAGAGCGCTGGGACGAACGAATTTCACCGATGAGAATCTATCAATACGGGAAGTACTGCCCTGGTGCAGGCGCAAAAAAAAGCCCGCTTCGTGGCGGGCTTAAAACTATTTTCTTGGAGGAGAATAGTGGAGACAGGTGCATTATGTTGCGCCGCCATATATTTGTCTAATTGTATATTCAGATACCAGACATGCGAATTGTGAATATGGCTGAGTTTGCTTGCGTAGCGGCGTTCATTCGCGCACCGGCACCGTGTAGTTCAGGGGCAGGCGCCCGCCGTCGGCATAGAGGGTCTGGCCGGTGATGTAGGAGGCGTCGTCGCTGGCGAGGAAGGCGGCAATCGCGGCCACTTCTTCCGGCTCGCCGCAGCGTCCGAGCGGCGTGCGCGAGAGGATGGTGTGGCGCGCTTCCGGACTGGACAGCACGGCCTGTTTCGCCAGTTCGGTCAAAATTGTGCCCGGACCGATGGCATTCACGCGGATGCCGTGCTGGGCCAGGCTGACGGCCGCCACCCGCGTGAGCTGGTTGACGCCGCCTTTCGAGATCACGTAGGGCACCTGGTTCGGGATCACCAGTTCGGCGTTCACGCTCGACATATTGATGATGCAGCCGTTCTGGCGCGTGAGCATGTCGCGCGCGGCCGCCTGGCTGCACAGGAACATCGACTTCAGGTTGACCCGCATGACGCGGTCGAAGTCTTCCTCGCGCAGGTCGAGGAAGTCGGCCGCATGGGTGACGCCGGCGTTGTTGACCAGGATGTCGATCCGGCCGAAGGCTTCGAAGGTAGCCTGGAAGAGGGCGTCGACGTCGGCTTTCTGGCTGACGTCGGCGACGAAGTAGCGGGCGGCGTCGCCTAGCGCGGCGGCGGCTTCGGCCACTTCCGGGCGCACGTCGGCCAGCATCACGCGCGCGCCTTCGCGCACGAGGCGCTGGGCGCAGGCCAGGCCGATGCCCTGGCCGGCGCCGGTGACGAGGGCGATCTTGTTTTCGAGTTTCATGGCAGGCTTTCACAGAATGAGGTTGCCGTCATTCTAACGGCGGCCCTGTCTCCGTGATAGCCGGCGCTCACAGCATGATCGGGCTGTCGGGCAATTCGTTGGGACGGGCGCCGTTGGCCGGGAAATGCGTGCGCAGCAGCGTGTTCACCTGTTCGATGGCCGCGAGCGTGGCATCACGGTAATTGCCCTGCCTGAAACCCTCGGTCATGGTGCGGCACACGGCCTGCCAGGTCGCGGCGTCGATCTTGCGGTCGATGCCGCGGTCGGCCACGATGTCGACCTTATGCTCGGCCAGGTTCACGTAGATCAGCACGCCGCAATTGTCCTCGGTGTCCCAGACGCCGTAGTCGGCGAACAGGGCGAGGGCGCGCTGGCGGTTGGTCACGCCGTCCCAGACCTCGTCGGTCGGCAGCGATTTTTCGACGATGAAGCGCACTTCGCCGCGGTGGGTCTGCTCGCCCGCTGTGATCGCCTGGGCGACGGCTTCGAGCGTGCTGTCGGGGAAGGCGCGCTGGGCGTCGGCCTTGCTACTGCGCCAGTGCCGCAGCACGCGGCCGCAGCGCTGCCCGAAGGATTCGTGGGTCATGTGGTCCGCCATCACCAGTCTCCCGAGGCGCCGCCGCCATCGAAACTGCCGCCACCGCCGCCGAAACCACCGCCGCCGCCGCCGAAGCCGCCACCGCCGGAAAAGCCGCCGAAGCCGCCGCCGCCGCGTCCTGCATTACTCAGGATGCTGCCGAGAATGAATCCGGTGGCGCCGCTGCTGCCCCAGCCGCCGCGCGACAGGCGCGAGCGGCGCGGCTTGAACATCGAGCGCACCAGCATGAAACCAAAGATCAACATCAAGATGCCAAACATACCGATCCCGCCTCCTTGTTCTGCCTGGGCCGTGTTTGCAGGGCTTACCTGCGGTGCCGGCTCGGGAAATCGCTCCCGGTTCAGCAGCGTGGCGATCGCGCCCACGCCTGCGACCAGGCCCTCGTAGTAATGGTTTTGACGAAAGTGCGGCGCGATGACGTCCTGCAGGATGCGCTTCGATTGCGCATCCGTGAGCACGCCCTGCACCCCGCGTCCGGCCTCGATGCGCAGGCGGCGTAGCGAGCTCGGGTTGTCGCGCGCGACCAGCAGCAGCACGCCGTCGTCGATGCCCTTGCGCCCCAGCTTCCAGGCCTCGACCACGCGGATGCCGTATTGCTCGATCGCTTCCGGTTCGGTCGACTTCACCAGCAGGACCGCGATCTGGTTGCCGCTCTTGGCTTCGTGCTCAGCCAGCACCGCTTCCAGGCGCTGGCGCTGGGTGGCGTCGAGCATGCCGGCCTCGTCGGTGACGCGGCTGGTGAGCGTCGGCACCGGTTTCAGCTGGGCCTGGGCCGCGCCGGCCAGCATGAAGGCCAGCACGAACAGCCAGAGTGGTCGTAGGAAGCGCATCGTCACTTACCGAAGTTGACCGTCGGTGCGGTCGAGATCGCTTTTTCGTTCTCGACCGTGAACGAAGGCTTGGCTTCGTAGCCGAACATCATCGCGGTCAGGTTGGTCGGGAATTTACGTACGGTGACGTTATAGTCCTGCACCGAGGCGATATAACGCTGGCGCGCGACCGTGATGCGGTTCTCCGTACCCTCCAGCTGCGACTGCAGGTCGCGGAAGCTGGTGTCGGCCTTGAGTTCCGGATATTTCTCGGACACGACCATCAGGCGCGACAGCGCGCTCGACAATTCTCCCTGCACCTGCTGGAACTTCTGGAAGGCTTGCGGGTTGTTCAGTACTTCGGGTGTGATCTGGAAGCTGGTGGCGGCGGCGCGCGCACGGGTGACCGCTTCCAGGGTCTCGCGTTCGTGCGAGGCGTAGCCCTTGACGGTGTTCACCAGGTTCGGAATCAGGTCGGCGCGGCGCTGGTACTGGTTGACCACTTCGCCCCAGGCGGCCTTGGTGGCTTCGTCCTTGGTCTGGAATTCGTTGTAGCCGCAGCCCGAGAGCAGCGAGCTTGCCAGGGCGGCGACCGCCAGCAGGCGGGTCCAGCGCGAGAATACGGAAGACGTCATGATGTCCTGTCCATTGCGAGTTGTCGAATGAATAAAAATATACAGGAGTCGCCCGTTGGCGGTCGCACGGTCGCGCCCGTCGTGCCACCGCGGCCCATGCGGCGGGTACAATAATGGGTTTGCAACGACTACTGACAAGGGGCTGGACGTGAATTTCATCGATAAACTCTCCGCGGCCTGGACCCGCAACGACTCGCTCCTGTGCGTAGGACTCGATCCGGACCTGGCGCGTTTCCCCACGCACCTGAAGGATCAACCGGACGCGATTGTCCAGTTCTGCAAGGCCATCATCGACGCCACGGCCGATCTCGCCTGCGCCTTCAAGCCGCAGATCGCCTATTTCGCCGCCCTCGGCGCCGAAGACCAGCTGGAAGCCATCTGCCGCTACCTGCGCGAAACCTACCCGCACATTCCCCTGATCCTCGATGCCAAGCGCGGCGACATCGGCGCCACCGCGCACCAGTACGCGCGCGAAGCCTTCGAGCGCTACGGCGCCGACGCCGTCACGGTCAGCCCCTACATGGGTTCCGATTCGGTCGAGCCCTATTTCGACTGGCCCGACCGCGGCGTGATCGTGCTGTGCCGCACCTCGAATGCGGGCGGCTCGGACCTGCAATTTCTGGATGTGGGCGGGGTGCCGCTGTACCAGCACGTGGCGAAACTCGTGGCCGAGAAGTGGAACCGCAACGGCCAGTACGCGCTGGTGGTGGGGGCGACCTTCCCGGAAGAACTGGCGCAGGTGCGCAAGATCATCGGCGACATGCCTTTATTGGTGCCGGGTGTCGGTGCGCAAGGGGGCGATGTCGCTGCGACCGTGCGTGCAGGTCGCACGGCGAACGGGACGGGGATGATGATCAATTCTTCGCGCGCAATCTTGTATGCGGCGGCGCAGGAGGGTGAGGATTTTGCGGCCGCGGCGCGGCGGGTTGCGCGTGAGACGCGCGACGAGATCAACCGGTATCGGGGATGATGTGCTGACAGGGGGCTGTTGCCTGTGCCGGTCGTGGTAAGCATGATCGGCGTGGGCACGGAGTGCCCACCCTACGGTCGCCGTCAACGGCAAGGTCACACGAAAACCGGATACGTAGCGTGTCCCGTAGGGTGGGCACTCCGTGCCCACGCGGATTCATCCAACCGATAGCAGGGCAGGCGACAGCCCCACGACCTTCAATACCTGCTCGGCGCAATCGCCTCTACATATTCATACAGCGCACCGAGGATTTCCTCGGCCCGCTCGTCCGCCGTCTCCGACAGCGCATCGATTTCCCCAAACAACTGATCCACCGTGCGCGCCCCGCCGGCGCCGTCGAACAAGCGCGCCGCCCGGTGCTCTTCCCAGCTTTCCATTTCCTGCTCATTTAAAGTCTGCGGGAAATTGCGCGCTCGGTAGCGCCACAGCAGCTCGTCCAGGCGCGCGTCCTCGAAGGAGGGACGGGCGGTGGCGAGCTGCGCCGGCGTCTGCATGCGCAGCGATTCCAGCTTGCGGCGGTCGTTGTTGCTCACAAAGCCGCCGTATAGATCCTCGTCGACATCGGTCTCGTTGCCTGCCGCAGGCTTCTGGTAGACCTGGGCCCAGACCGCCGTCATGTCGGGGCCGTTGGCCGCCAGCTGGGCGTGGACCTTGGCCTGCTCGAGGTCGATGCCCCAGCGCGTGGCCATCGCCGGACTCAGGGTTTTGAGATTCCCGACCAGCATCGGCGACTTGTTCAGGTGCACGCTCTTGATCGGCAAGCGCGTCACGCCTTCCGGCAGGTCGGCACTGCGCGTGAACATGCGCTGCCGAATCGTGTCGACGTCCAGCCCGAACAACTCGGATGGATCGTGGCGGCAATCCCAGACCAGGATTTCGTTCTTGTTGCTTGGATGCTGGGCCAGCGGCCAGACCAGGCCCAGGCAGCCGTTTTCGGCCGGGAACATGCCCGACACGTGCAGGAATGGCTGGCGCGTGCTGCGTTCCAGGTGCAGGCCCATTTCGCTGGCAACCTTGTCCTTGCGCCGCAACTCGAGGCAGAAGTCGAACAGGCGCGGCTGCTTGCTGCGGATCAGGCGTGCCAGGGCAATCGTCGCGCGCACGTCGGACAGCGCATCGTGCGCCGCGTCGTGGCTGAGGCCGTTGGCGCGCGTCAGGTCCTCGAGGCGGAAGCTGGGGCGGCCGTCCGGATGCGTCGGCCAGGTGACGCCTTCAGGACGCAGCGCATAGGTCATGCGCACGACGTCGAGCAGATCCCAGCGGCCGCAATTGTTCTGCCATTCGCGCGCATACGGGTCCAGCAAATTACGCCAGAACAGGAAGCGCGTGACTTCGTCGTCGAAGCGGATCGTGTTGTAGCCGACGCCGATCGTGCCCGGTTCCGCAAAGGCGGCCTCGATCTGGCGCGCGAACTCGTGTTCGGGCACGCCTTGCTCCAGGCATTGCTGCGGCGTGATGCCGGTGATCAGGCAGGACTGCGGATCGGGCAGGTAGTCGTTGGCCGGCTGGCAGAACAGCATCAGCGGCTCGCCGATCTCGTTGAGCTCGGCGTCGGTGCGGATCGCGGCGAACTGCGCCGGACGATCGCGGCGCGGCTGGGCGCCGAAGGTTTCGTAGTCGTGCCAGAGGAAAGTGTGTGTGCTCATCGTTTTATTGTGTGTGCCTTCGTGCTGAAGCGTCCAGCGTGGCACGGATTGTCGGTGCGCGGTCGCGATCCGTCAATCAAACGCCCACACCAATCAAACGCTCACACAATTGCGGCCGGCTTCCTTCGCACGGTACAGCGCCGCGTCGGCCGCTTCGATCAGGCTCATTTCATCGCCTTCAGGATCGAGCACGGCCACGCCGAAGCAGGCCGTCAGGTGCGGCATCGGCACCCGCATGTCGGGGAACAGCACCACCTCGCGCATCTGTTGGCACAGGCGGTCGGCCACCATGTGGGCCAGTTCGGCATTGGTTTCCGGCAGCACGGCCATCAATTCTTCGCCGCCATAACGCACGGCAAAGTCGGACGGGCGCAGGCCGTCGCGGATGGCATTTGCCGCCGCGCACAGGGCGGCGTCGCCGACCAGGTGGCCGTGGGTGTCGTTGAACTTTTTAAAATTGTCGAGGTCGACCATCAGCAGGGACAGCGGACTGCCCTGGGCGCGGGCGCGCGCCACCAGTTTCGGCAGCATGTCGGCCAGCCAGGTGCGGTTGTACAGGCCCGTCAGAGTGTCGTTCAGCGAGAGCTGGCGGTAGAACTCGCCCAGCTTCTGGCGCCGGCGCAGCAGGGCGTTGGCGGCGCGGATGCGGAAGGACATCAGGCGCAGCAGGTTGCGCGCCACCGCGTTCGAATGGTCGATCAATTCCCAGGCCAGCTCCGATTCGATCACCAGCAACTGCGTTTCCTCGACCGCGTGCACGGCGTCGAGGTTGGCGGCGTCGTCCAGCACCGATTGCTCGCCCACGCTTTCGCCCGGCAAGATGCGGTTGACGTTGCCGTCGGAACTGCCGGTGTGGCCATCGGTCTCGACTTCGAGCACGCCGGTCAGCACGATGTAGAGCCGTGCCCGCACCGGATCCTCGATCGGTTCGCCGGCGGCGACCTGCACCACTTCGCAATCGGCAAGCGCCGTCGTCACGGCTTGCGTGTCCGCGCCGCGGAACAGCTCCAGCTGGTCCACCGTGTAGCCCGAATCCCGAAATGCTCCGATCAGTTTCAAAACGTTCCTCCGCGTGCTCGCTGGTAGCAGGAATTTGTAGGGAAATAAGCATGCATAATAAACCATTCGCCGCCGCGTTCCCGCTGGTATTTCGGAAACAGGAGTGTTTCAATAGCGGCCATGACCGCACCCCTCGCACACCGCATCGACGCCCTCGGCGTCGCCCATCCTCCAGCGCCCGGCGCGCGCATCGTCTCGCTGGTTCCCTCGATCACCGAATTGCTGTGCGACCTGGGCCTGGCCCACTTGCTGGTCGGACGCACCGGCTTCTGCATCCATCCCGCGGATACGGTCGCGGCGATCCCCAAAGTCGGCGGCACCAAGGACGTCAATCTCGAGAAGATCCGCAAGCTGGCGCCGACCCACGTGATCGTCAACATCGACGAGAACGAGAAGCCGACGGCGGACGCCCTGGCTGCCTTCGTGCCGCACCTGGTCGTTACCCATCCACTCGGGCCGCGCGACAACCTGGCCCTGGCACGGCTGATGGGCGGCATCTTCGGCGTGGAGGAGGCGGCCGAATGCTGGTGCGCGGACTTCGAGGCCGAGTACGCGGCGCTGAAGCAGGAGCGGGCAGGGCCGCCGCGCACGGTGCTGTACTGCATCTGGCAGGATCCGTGGATGAGCGTCTCAAGCGACACGTATATCGCGCGCATGCTGGCCGAACTCGGCTGGAGTTTGCCGGCGCTGCCCGACAGCGCCCGCTACCCGCGTTTTGCGTGGTCGGAGGAACTGGTCGGCCAGCTCGACGCGGTACTGCTGTCCACCGAACCCTACCGCTTCACCGAAGCACACGCGGACGCGCTCGAAAAACAGCTCGGCATTCCGGTGTTCCTGGTCGATGGGGAAATGATGTCCTGGTATGGCAGCCGGGCGCTGGCCGGGCTGCGCTATCTGCGCCAGCTGCGCGCGATGCTCGAGGGATAGAAAAAGCGCGGCCAGGCCGCGCTTCGTTTGCATCCGCAACGATTACATGCCGCTGGTCAGGTTCTTGGCCTGCTCCGGGGCGAGATCGCCGTCGGCATCGCCCAGCGGCACCGGCTCGCGCTTGGCCTTGTCGGCCAGGCGGCCCAGGGCGCTGTCGAGCGCGCGCTTGAGCTTGTTTCCGGCGCTGGTGACGGACTGGTGCAGGTTGTCCGCGTGTTCGTTGACGACGACTGGCGCATAGCCGGCGACGTGCGCTTCCATCATGCAGCGGCTGCCGCCGTCGGCGCCTTTCTGGCTGTTTTCATCGCTCAGGTGGACTTCGACGCGGTGGACCTGGTCCTGGAAGCGGCCGATCGAGCTCTCGACGACGGATTGCACGTGTTCATCGAGACCTTGGTGTTTGTCGATAGTACGGTCGGTATTAACATTGATTTGCATAAAGATGGCTCCCTTATCAAAGATCTTGGAGCCGATCTTACACTTTTTGCATTTTTCGACGCGTCCGGGAGACTAGACCTTCGCCTCTTCCTTGTGATGCGGAAAACGGTCCATCTTCGACAGCACCGGGAACAGCACGGTCCACAGTCCCGTCACGACCAGGGTCGCCGCGCCGCCCAGCAAGATCGCGCGCGTCAGGCCGAACCAGCCGGCGGTGACGCCGGACTCGAATTCGCCCAGTTCATTGGAGGCGCCGATGAAGACGGCGTTCACGGCGCTGACGCGGCCGCGGATCTCGTCCGGCGTTTCATACTGGACCAGCAGGTGCCGCACGTAGACGCTGACCATGTCGCCCGCGCCCAGCAGGAACAGGGCGACGAGGGCTACCGGGAACCGGTCGGTCCAGCCGAGCGTCAGCGTGGCCAGGCCGAACACGGCGACGCCGCCGAACATCCAGGCGCCGACGTGGCGCCGGATCGGCACGAAGGCGAGCGCGATCGAGCACAGCGCGGCGCCCGCGCCGGGGGCGGTACGCAGCCAGCCGAGCGCGGTGGGGCCGGCGTGCAGCACGTCGTGGGCATAGGCGGGCAGCAGGGCGGTGGCGCCGCCGAACAGCACGGCGAACAGGTCGAGCGAGATCGCGCCCAGCACGATCGGACGCGAGCGCACGAAACGCAGGCCTTCGAGCAGGGTATGCCAGCTGGCCGGCTGCGTGCTGCGCACCTGCGGCGCGCTGGTGGTCGAGGCCATGAGCAAGGTGGCGACAATCAGCAGCGCGGCGGAAATCATGTACACGACGGTCGGCCCGAAGGTGTACAGCAGCCCGCCCAGCACGGGACCGGCAATGACGGCCACGTGGAAGGTCGAGGAGCCGAGCGCGACGGCCTGGCCGAAATCCTTGTCCGGCACCAGGTTGCGCAGCACGGCCTGCGAGGCCGGCATCATGAAAGCGCGCGCGCTGCCGAACAGCACCAGCACCGCGAACACGGGCCAGACGACGTGGCTGCCGCTGGCGGTAAAGGCCAGCAGCAGCGCGCTCACCAGCAGCTGGGTCAGCATGCAGCCGACGATGATCTTGCGCCGGTCATGGCGGTCGGCCACATGGCCGGCCCATAGGATCAGCACCAGGAAAGGCGCGAACTGCGCGAGCCCGATCAGGCCCAGGTCGAACAGGCTGCCGGTGATCTGGTACACCTGCCAGCCGACGGCCACGCTTTGCATCTGGACGGCCAGGGTGCCGAGGAAGCGCGAGGAAAGATAAAAGGAGAGATTACGGTTGCGCAGGACGGCGAGGCCGCTGGAAGACGAGAGCAAAGACATGAATGAGGAACATTGACTGGCGAGAAGCTGTCAATTGTGCCTGAAACGGCAAGTTGCTGCTGTAGGGTGGGCGCCCTGTGCCCACCGATGCATGCGTCACGTTTGCTCATCGATCTGGTGGGCACGGGGCGCCCACCCTACAAGTCAGTCCGCCGCGAGATCGGCTTCCGTGGTGAACGCATCCGCATAAAACTCCTCCGCCGGCAGCCCGCACTGCGCCACGTACTGCGTGCGCGCCGCATCGACCATCACCGGCGCGCCGCAGGCATACACCTGCCAGCCCGACAGGTCCGGAATGTCCTGCATCACAGCCGCGTGCACATAGCCGGTGCGGCCAGTCCAGCCATCTTCCGGCAGCGCGTCGGAAATCACGGGCACATACTGGAAGTCCGGCATGGTCGTGGTCCAGGCCTGGCACAGCTCGTCCATGTACAGGTCTTGCGGACGGCGGCCGCCCCAGTACAGGCGTACCGGACGCGTCGACTTCAAATGCATCAGGTGCTCGACCAAGGCCTTCACCGGCGCGAAGCCGGTGCCCGAGGCCAGCAGCACGATCGGCTTGTCCGACTCCTCGCGCAGGAAGAAGGTGCCCAGCGGTCCTTCGAAGCGCAGGATGTCGCGCTCCTTCATGGCGCCGAACACGTGATCGGTGAACAGGCCGCCCGGCAGGTGGCGGATATGCAGTTCCAGCGGACGCTCGAGGGTCGGCGCGCAGGCCAGGCTGTAGGCGCGGCGCTTGCCGTCCTTGAGCAGGAATTCGACGTACTGGCCGGCACGGTAGGCCAGCGCCTCGTTGGCCGGCAGCTGCAGGGTGACGATGGCCACGTCCGGCGCGGCACGCGTGATCGACTGCACCCGGGTCGGCATCTTGCGGATCGGGTAATCGCTGCTGCCGCCGATTTCGCGCGCTTCGATCACGACGTCGCCTTCGGGCAGTGCGCAGCAGAACAGCGACATGCCGCCCAGCTTTTCCTGTTCGGACAGGGCGCGCGCCTGGTGCGGCTTGTGAGTGACGCTGCCGCCGACGACCTTGCCCTTGCACGAACCGCAGGCGCCGTTCTTGCAGCCATACGGCAGGCCCACGCCGGCGCGGATCGCGGCCGACAGCACGGTTTCGTCGGCCTCGCAGGCGAACTGGGTGCCGCTAGGCTGGACAGTGATCTGGAACGTCATACAATCCTCAACATGAATTTCAATAATAAATTTCGTCTGGGCCGCCCGCGCCTGCTGCTGGTCGGCTGCGGCGATGTCGGCATGCGCCTGCTGCCGCTACTCGTTCCGCACTTCCGGGTCTTTGCCGTCACGCGCGAAGCAAGCCGCGCTGCGCAGCTGCGCGCGCTGGGTGCGGTGCCGGTCGTGGCCGATCTCGACAGGCCGGAAAGCCTGGCACGCCTGCGCGGCCTGGCCACCCGGATCGTGCACCTGGCGCCGCCGCCAACAGAAGGCGCGGTCGACCTGCGCACGCGCCGGCTGACCGCCATTCTACCCGAGGGGGCACGCCTCGTTTATGTCAGCACGAGCGGGGTCTATGGCGATTGTCAAGGAGCGCTGGTCGACGAAACCCGCAGCGTGGCGCCGAAGAACGCGCGTGCCGGCCGCCGCGTCGATGCCGAGCGCGTGCTGCGCGCCTGGGCCGTGCGCACGGGAAGCAGCGTCGCCATCCTGCGCGTGCCCGGCATCTACGCCGCCGACCGCCTGCCTTTGAGGCGCCTGCACGAAGGCACGCCGGCCTTGCGCGCGGAAGACGACGTCTACACGAACCACATCCAGGCCGACGACCTGGCGCGCATCGTCGCGCTGGCCCTGTTTCGCGGCCTGCCGGGCAGGGTGTACCACGCGGCCGACGACACGCGCCTGAAAATGGGAGACTATTTCGACGTCGTCGCCGACGCCTACCAATTGGCGCGGCCGCCGCGCCTGGCGCGCGAGGACTTGCGCGCGGCGGTGTCGCCGATGCTGCTCTCCTTCATGTCGGAATCGCGCCGCCTCGACAACACGCGCATGCGGCGCGAGCTCGGCGTGCGCCTGCGCTATCCGGACGTGCAGCACGCGCTCGCGCGGTGGGCAGCGGCAGGCGCTGATAGAATAGCGCCCCCTTTCGACAAGCACCCACCATAAGGCACCAGCATGACGACCCTGACCTACGAAGCCTTCCTCGACGAAATCGCAACCCTGCTGACCGAGCTGTACGACCTGGACGATGCCGCGGCCATCAAGCTGGTCGTCGACGCGCAAGCCAACGACCATTTCGTCGCGCACGACGATCACGAAGAAATGCGGACGGTCGAGCAGGCGCGCAAGGAAGCGAAGACCTTGTTCACCCATAAGCAGAACAAGGTGCAGACGCAAAGCAGGCAGCAACTGCGCGCCCGCCAGAAGAAAAGCTGACGCGTCTGCAACACGGCGTGGGCTATCCGCAGTAGTTGCTTGAGAAATAATTCACTTTCCTATTATCATTGCCACCGATAGAAAATCACCGCATAAACGGTGCATATTTTGCCGGTGAGGCTAACTTTTCACTATAAAAGAAACATTGTGAAAAATTACCTGCGGTTTGTGACAATTGGAAAGAATTGATATGCCAGTGAGAAGGCTGCCGGAAGGCGCGCAGTACGACCCTAACCGCGTGCTCGACGCGATCATCGAGAAGACCGGCCTGAAGAACGACGCTGCGCTGTCGCGCGCATTGGAAGTGGCGCCGCCGGTGATCAGCAAGATCCGTCACAACACCTTACCGATCGGCGCCACGATCCTGCTGCGCATGCATGAGATCAGCGATTTCAGTATTCGCGAACTGCGCGCGCTGATGATTGCGCCGGAAGCGGGAGCGGCCGGCGTCTGAAAGAGGGACCGCCGGCTAGTGGTACTCGGTTTCCACGGCGTCCGCGCGTTCCTGCGACCACTTTCGCCGGATTTTGCGCGCATCAGCCTGGTCCTGATCGGCTCGAGGGCCCCTGGTCAAGACGCTTTCTCACAAGTCCGGGCATGCGGGCCGAGTTCCAGCCAGCCTTGTCATGCCGCCGCATTTCTCCGCGAATTGTCTGACAGAAATCGGAATGCTCGTGATGTCGACTGGCCGCAGCCTGTCCAGATTGATCGTTGAGGGTATCTGATTCGAGGACAAAAAAACGCCCCGGCGAGGCCGGGGCGATGGAGGCTGTGCTGTGACTGGGTGAGAATGCGCTGAGTTGCGCCCGCGCCGTATTGGCCGACCCTGCCGCGCCGGCCAATACACATGTGAACCATCAAGCCGCTTGCGCAACCGCCGACAAAGGGCTGCAGGCGGTCTGGACGTCGGCGGCCTTGACGATGTCCGGACCGAAGCACCAGGCGGTGCGCACGTCACCAGCTTTGACGATGTCCGGACCGAAGCACCAGGCGGTGCGTGCGCTGCCGGCTTTGATGTCAGGACCGAAGCACCAGGCGGTGCGGGCGCTGCCGGCCTTGATGTCCGGGCCGAAGCACCACGCGGTGCGGGCATCCGCTGCCTTGATGTCCGGGCCGAAGCACCATGCGGTCTGGACGTCGGCCGCCTTGGGGTGATCCGGACCGAAACACCAGGCCGAGTTCGCGGCCTCGCTCACGCCCGGCTCGCATGCTGTCTGCACATCAGCCGCTTCCAGTGCGCCGTCGGTCCGCAGCGGACGGACATACGACACGCCAAAGGTCGACTCGTACAGGCGACGCATGCGTTCGCCTGCCTGCTGGTGCATTTCCGCACTGTCGTTACCGACCAGCCCGAGGTAAGGGTAATGGTGCACGAAGTAGCCGAAGGCCTGCTCGCAGTCGCGGGTGTACTTCATCGTGTCGAGAATGTGGTAGTGCCAGAAGGTATCGACGTCCATCAGCGGCGCCGTCTGCTCGTGCGGAAAAGCCTTCATCAGGTACAGGAAGCGACGGTATTCGGTTTCCACGGCGCTCGCGCGTTCCAGCGACCAACCTTCGCCGGATTCCTTGTGCATCAGCTTCATTTTAATTGGGTTCAAATCCAGCGCGGCAATGAGGGCGAAGTCGTTATTCGAAATCATGATCTATCCTTTTGTTTTGGCTACTGCATCGTTATTTTGGTGTGCGTATCGGCAAGCGATGAAGTGGTGCTGGCAAATGGGTAGGCCTCCTCGATTTTTGCTGCTGCCGTCGTTATTGACGTGAAGCATTGATGAGAATTTTCCACCTCAAGCAGCTGAAAATCGTTGATTTCGCGCAAGTTGGAGGAGGTCAACAAGATTGGTGTAGCAAATTCGCCTACAGGGCTGCGGGCAGTAGGCCTACAAGATCGCAATCTTTGCGCCTACAGGGTGTCAAAGACGGGACGGAGGGCTGCCGGGGGTTCCGGCACGTAGGAGACCGATAGGAGATTGTCGGCCGCAGGAAGCGACACGTGGACCGTGGTACCGGCGTTTGCCACGCTGGTGATGAGACATTTGCCGCCCAGGATACGGACCCTTTCTTCGATGCCGACCAGGCCGAAGGAGCCCGGCTTCTGTCCCCCGGCCTTGGTGAGGCCGATGCCGTTGTCGCTGACGGTCATCGAGATCGATTCGTGATCGGCCGTGAGTTCGACCCGGACCTTGGTAGCCCGGGCGTGGCGCGACACATTGGTGAGCGATTCCTGCAGGATGCGGAACAAGGTCGTGGCACAGCGGTCGCTGACATGCAGGTCGTGATTATGCGACACCAGTTCGCAAGCCACCCCCGTGCGTCGCTGGAATTCGGCGATCTGCCAGTCGACCGCCGCCGTCAGGCCCAAGTCGAGCACATGTGGACGCAGGTCATTGATGATCTGGCGCACGCTCTTGATGGTCGCATCGATCTGCTCGAGCATCCAGTGCGCGCGGGCATGCAGGCGCGGATGGCGTTTGTTGGTGCGTGAAGCCAGCAGGTCGACCTCGATGCGTAGCGCCAGCAGGTTCTGGCCGAGGTCGTCATGGATTTCCCGTGCAATGCGTTTGCGCTCGCTTTCCTTGATACTTTCGGCATGGGCTGCCAGGCGGCGCAGGTTGTCGTTGGTTTTCTGCAGTTTCGCTTCGCTGGCCCGCAGTTCCCCGGTCATCTCTTCGGCGATGCCGATGGCGCGCCGGCGCGACGAACTGAGGGTCTGGAACAGTGCGTACAGCAGGCCGGTGCCGACCAGCCCGGCCAGCATTGCCACCCAAGGCAGGGCGCTGTCGAGCGAGGAGTACAGGCTGCGTTTTCTGACGGTGAAATCGATATCCCATTCGCGTCCACCCAGGCCTACTGGCAGCAAGGCGCGAAACTCGGCCTGCTCGTCTGGCAGCGAGCCTGGTCGGTTGTCGAAAAATACGGTGCGGCGATAGTAGCCCGGCTTGCCGGCTTCCTTGACCGGGCTGGTTCCGGAAATCACCAGCCGTGTGGCGTTTTTTGGCGTGTTGTCGAGCACGCCGTGGGCGAGACTGCTGACGCTGAATCCGATCCCAAGTGTGCCGAGGTAGGAAGCGCGGCGCTGGGCCACGGTCTGCGGAGGTACGGCACCACGGTACACCGGCAAGCGCATCGCGAGACCCATGACCAGGGATCCGGTACGCACCGGGGCGCCCGAGGTCAGTACGTCGCCAGTGTCGCGCGAATGCGCGAAGAGCGTCGCACCTCCAGGCTTCGCGTGCATATCGACGCCGATCCGGTCGATCCAGGCCTCGCCAGGTTCGACGAAGGTCAGCACCGTGTATTCGGCGCGTCGGCCCGGGGGCGTGATCCGGGCATTACGGCCGCGTCCGTCGATGTTTTGCAACATGTTCGCTTCGAACCATTCGCGGTCGGCGTCAGCGAAGTGCCGGGCGAAGTTGATCGATTCGACGCCAGGGAAATGATGTGGCAGGTCGAGGCCTGCCACATAACGACGGAAGTCGTCGCGCGTCACCTCGTCGTCGGCGAGGAAAAGGCTGGCCGTGCTACGCAGCAGATCGGTATAGGTCTTGATGCGACCGTCGAGAATCAACTGGACGTTGCGTGCCATATGGTCGAAGCGCGTTCGCGCGTCGTTCTCGATCGCCTGGCTGGTACTGACGTACAAGCCGACGCCCACGCTTAGTGAAAGCAATGCACCCAACCAGGAGCCAAGCTTGATTGCTTTCATCTGCTTGATTGGGCCGGACATTCTTGTCTCCATCAATCGAAATCCGACTTATTTGATAAATATCAGAATCCTCTAGATGGCTCCTGCATGAAACCTCTCAGGTCTGCTAGTTGCAGAGGAGCGCACGTTGCCAAAAAAAATCCCGCCGCGGCCAGGCCGGGGCGGGATGCTGGAATACAGCTGAAAGGCGTTAATCGTCCGTGTGGACGATCACTTGCCCCAGCTATCCTTCAGCGTCGTCACGCGATTGAACACCGGCTTGCCCGGCTTCGAATCCACCTGGTCGGCCACGAAATACCCATGGCGTTCGAACTGGAAGCGCTGCTCCGGCTGCGCGTTGGCCATGCCCGGTTCGAGGTAGGCGGTGACGGTTTCCAGCGCGTTCGGATTGAGCAGGGCTTTGAAATCCTTGCCGCCGGCATCCGGGTGCGCATCGAGGAACAGGCGGTCGTACAGGCGCACCTCGGCTTCGAGCGCGGACGCGGCGCTGACCCAGGTGATGTTGCCCTTGACCTTGTAGTTGTCGGCCCCCGGCGTGCCCGACTTCGAATCCTCGAAGTATTTCACGCGCACGGCGGTGACCTTGCCGTCCGCATCCTTGTCGTAGCCGGTGCACTCGACCACGTAGCCGTATTTCAGGCGCACGCGCGAACCCGGCTGGTCGCCCACGGGCGGGGTGAAGCGGAAATAACCCTTGGTCGGGGTTTCCATGAAGTCTTCCTGCTCGATCCACAGTTCGCGCGTGAACGGGAAAGTGCGCACGCCCCATTCCGGATGGTGCGGGTGGACCGGCGAGCTGCACTCGTGCGCTTCGCCTTCCGGGAAATTCTCGACGATCAGTTTCAATGGGCGCAGCACGGCGATCGCGCGCGGCGCCTTCGGATCCAGGTCGTCGCGCAGCGCGCCTTCCAGCGTGCTCATGTCGATCCAGCCGTCGGACTTCGAGACGCCGATGCGCTCGCTGAACAATTGAATCGATTCCGGCGTGTAGCCGCGGCGGCGCAGGCCGACGATGGTCGGCATGCGCGGGTCGTCCCAGCCGGAGACGATACCCTCGTCGACCAGCTGGCGCAGCTTGCGCTTGGACATGACGACATAGGTCAGGTTCAGGCGCGACATCTCGTACTGGCGCGGCACCGGCGGCGTGAAGAAGCCGCCTTCGGTCGCGGTGGCGATCAGCCAGTCGTAGAAGGGGCGGTGGTCCTGGAATTCCAGCGTGCAGATCGAATGGGTGATCGACTCCATCGCATCCGACAGCGGGTGCGTGTAGTCGTACATCGGGTAGATGCACCAGTCGTCGCCCGTGCGGTGGTGGTGCGCATGGCGGATGCGGTACAGGGCCGGATCGCGGTTGGTCATGTTGGGCGAGGACATGGCGTCTTCGCTCATCTTCGCGCGCAGGATGTGCTCGCCGTCCTTGTACTTGCCGGCTTTCATGTCGCGGAACAGCTGCAGCGACTCCTCGATCGGGCGGTTGCGGAAAGGCGAGTTCGTGCCCGGCGTACCGAAGTTGCCGCGGTTCTTGGCCATGTCTTCGGCGCTCTGGCTGTCGACGTAGGCGAGGCCCTTCTGGATCAGGTATTCGGCGATCTCGTAGAGCTTGTCGAAATAGTCGCTGGCGTAGTGCAGGTATTGTTCACCGCCTTGCTCCCACGAGAAGCCGAGCCACTTGACGCTGTCCATGATGGTGTCGACGTATTCCTGGTCCTCTTTTTCCGGATTGGTATCGTCGAAGCGCAGGTGGCAGCGGCCGGCGTAGTCGCGCGCCAGGCCGAAATTGAGGCAGATCGATTTGGCGTGGCCGATGTGCAGGTAACCGTTCGGCTCCGGCGGGAAACGGGTGATCACCGGCGGCATGCCGTCGCGCTTGTGGGTGCCTGCCGCCAGGTCGTTGTCGATGATGGCGCGCAGGAAATTTGACGGAGGCACGGGGGCAGCCGCCGCCTTGTTCTTGTCGTTACTCATGAATGGTGTTTTGGATAGGTAAAGTTAACGGCATTTTACCGTACACGGCCTGGCCAGGGGCCGCCTATGTGGTGGAGCGCACGGTCCGCGCGCTATGCAAGGAACATACTTGGGGCGCATCGGCCCGCTTGCAAGGGCAGGGGACGGTGCCGCCGCGCTTTGCCGTCCCTGTCATGTTGGCGTTTTCTATAGGATAATCTCGTTTTTGCCGTTCGTTCGGCCCCAGCCGGAGAGTTCCAAAGTGGAAAATTTATACGCGATCCTCGGCGTCGCGCCGAATGCCACCGACGAGGAGATCAAGAAGGTCTACCGCTCGCTGGCGATGCGCTATCACCCCGACCGCAACGACGCGCCGGGCGCGGAAGCGCGCTTCAAGGCTGTCACGAAGGCTTACGAGATCCTGTCGGACCGGACCAAGCGCGAAGAATACAACCAGAGCGTGAACCACCGCATCGTGCTCGACGCCGAAGCCGAAGCCTTCGAGCTGTGGCGCTCGCTGTTCGCGCTGAACGGCGTCACATTGCAGGGCTGAGCTCCCCATTACAGGACACAATATGAAAAGAGTACATCCCGAATTCGCCTACCAGTCGCGCGAACTGGAAGGCCAGATCGAAGGCACGCTGGGCGATCCGCCCAACAAGAAGAATTACCAGATGATGGTCGACGCCCTGGTCTCGGAATACGCGAGCGGTTCCGGCATCGACGACGTCAACCTGATGGCCTTCGCCCTCGTTGACAAGATCAAGTTCATCGACCCGAAAGGCCTGCTGCGCGAAGCGGCCGACTACGAAGGTGACGATCCTGCCAAGGTCTTCGCCATGGCCGAGTGCACGGGCGAGGACGGCGCCGCGATGTATGCCGCGATGACGGACAACCACCCTGAACTGGCGCGCCAGGCGATCATCACCGCCTTCCTGTTCAAGCACCAGGGCCGCTGGGAAGACGACGACCAGTCGCTCGAGCAGCTCGGCCGGGGCGACGAGGGCGACGACGAGGACGAGAACGACGACACGATGGCGTCGGACGACTTCACGCAGATCTTCGACGCCGAAGGAGAACGGGAATGAGCGACAAAGCTAATTTGCCCGCGTTGACCAAGCAGGTCAGCGAACTGGTGCTGGCCGGCTCGCTGCAGCACGCCGAGGAGGCGTTCTCGCAGGCGGCCGACGAGCACGGCGACTACGCCGTGGCCGAAGTGCTGTCCACGCTGCCACCGCAAGTGACGGCCCTGCACCTGGCCGGCTTCGACGGCGCCAAGACTTCGCTGGCCACCATGCTGGTGCCTCCTAAAGCCTGGGCCGAGAGCCTGGCCTACATGGCGGCGACCTGGCCCGACAACATGATCGAGGACGACCCCGAGCGCATCGCCGAGGGTCTGTTCAACCACGTCCACGGCGTCGTCTACGCGACCGAGGACGAAGACCGCCGCCACGAGCTGCTGCAAGAGGCTTCGGCCACCGACCATGGCGCCACCGTGTTCGCGATCCTGTGGTCGCTGGCGCCGAAGGAGATCCTGGAAGTGGCAGGCGAGATCATCTCGAAGGGCCGCTACGTGACGGGCCAGACCTCGTCCGACAGCGACATCGTGCCGCTGGCCATCGACCTGGCGAAAGCCAGCGAAGACGGCTGGGAGCGTTCGCTGATCGAGCTCTTCCCCGAGTTCCGTCACAGCGCCGAGATGGCCGACGCCGAATTCCCGGACGACCCGGACGAAGACCCGGACTTCCAGCAACGGAGCACGCGCGACCTGCTGTACCGCCTGCGCAAGCAGGTGCCGTCGGTGCGCACCATGCCAAGGCGCAGCACGCGCAAGAGCATGGGCACGGACATCTTCTCGTGACCGGATCGCCATCGATGCTGCCTGCAATCGTCATTGAAAAACTGCCCCGGCTGATCCGTGCGATCAAGCTGGCCGCAACCCAGGCCGACGCCGAGGAGGCGATCGGCCTGGCCGACGAACTCGCGTCCATCACCGCGATGGTGGCCGAGAAGTTCACAAACGACCGCACCGCCGAAGGCATCCAGCGTGCGCAGATGCTGACCATCGGCGGCGTCTCGCTGGGCCTCGAGCACCTGGTCGACGACGACAGCGACGAGACCGCGCTCGACATCCTGATCGCGGACGGCGCCGAGTACGTGTTCCAGGCGGGCTTTCGCATGATCCGCGAACTGGCCGCGCTGCCCGAGGACAGCCTGGTCGGCGAATACGACAACGACCCGGTCTACGCCGGCCGCCGCCTGAAGGAGCTGTTCGTCGACATCTGCACCGCCGATCCGGGCGAAAGCTGGAGCGGCTACGAGCGCTACCTGGGTCAACTGCGCCAGCGCGAAGGCGTGCAGGCGGTCGTCAACGCGGCCAAGTGGCTGCGCAAGAACCACTTCGAAGGCCCGATCAACGATCCGGACCTGAACGCCGAAGGCGTGATCGCGCTCGCCGTCATCTTCGCGGTGGACGGCGGCACGATCCATGCGCGGGCAGGGCAGAAGGACTTCGAGCGCTTCGTGAAGGCGGTCCGCAAGAACAATCCCGACTACGAGACCGGCTGGGCCGCCTTCCTCGACAAGGTACCGGCGCCGCACAAGGCCATCATCGCCGAGCGCGTGCAAACCTACCGCGAACACTGCACGGTCCTGCAGAGCATCCGCACCAAGGCGCCGATGACGCAGCTGATCGCGGAGCTGGAGAACTATGCGGGGTCGGAGCTCGATACCGAGTATCCGTAACGCCGGCTTTGGAGCGGTGGGCACGGGGCGCCCACCCTACGGTTTGCATACGCCCGTGATCGCAATCCGCCGTAGGGTGGGCGCTCCGTGCCCACCAATGCCCGCAAAACGTCGCCCTAAGCGCAGGAACGTAAGGTGGGCGGGTCCCCCGCCCACGCGTTCAACCGTCGCCCGCATCATCGTAAACACACACTCCCAAACCGCCCCTCCGCCGACGAGCCCTCCCATTTTTCGCTATCATGAGCAGTCCAGTTCCAGGATGTGCCCATGTCTTCTCCCCCCATCGCCGCCGGCAGCAGCGATTTCAAACGCGTCAACCGCGCCATGGCCTTCGGTGGCTTCTCCACTTTCGCTCTGCTCTACAGCGTCCAGCCCCTGATGCCCCTGCTCGCGCGCGACTTCGCCCTGACGCCCGCCCAAAGCAGCCTCGCCCTGTCGATCTCCACCGCCGCACTGGCGGTCTCGCTGCTGGTCTCGAGCGTGCTGTCCGAACGATTCGGCCGCAAGCCCCTGATGGCCGCCTCCATGCTCAGCGGCGGCCTGCTGACATTGCTGGCCGCCTTCACCAGCGACTACAACCAGTTGCTGATCCTGCGCGCGCTGCTCGGCTTCATGCTGGGCGGGATGCCGGCCGTCGCCATGGCCTACCTGAGCGAAGAGATCGAAGGGACCTCGCTCGGCCTGGCCATGGGCATGTACATCAGCGGCAGCGCATTCGGGGGCATGTTCGGGCGGGTGCTGGCCTCCTTCATCAGCGACTTCTGGTCCTGGCGCATGGCCCTCGGCCTGATGGGCGCGGCGGGCCTGTACGCGGCCTGGGAATTCTGGCGCAGCCTGCCCGCCTCGAAACGCTTCCGGCCCGGGCAGGGCGGCTTCGGCGGCTTGGTCAACGGCGTACGGCGCCATGCGCGCGACACCGGCCTGCCCTGGCTATTCGCGCTGTCCTTCCTGCTAATGGGCTCTTTTGTCAGCCTGTACAACTACATCGGCTACCGCCTGCTGGGACCGGAATTCGGCCTGCGCCAGAGCGCGGTCGGCGCGCTGTCCGTGCTCTACCTGTTAGGTATCTTCAGCTCGGTCTGGGCCGGGCGCCTGGCCGACCGGTTAGGGCGGCGCAACGTATTGTGGCTGGTGATGTCGGTGATGTTCGCGGGGCTCCTGCTGACGCTGTTCGGCAATCTCGTCGCGGTGGTCGCCGGCGTCGGCCTCTACACCTTCGGCTTCTTCGCCTCGCACTCGGTGGCCAGCAGCTGGGTCGGACGGCGCGCGCGGGCACCGCAGGCGCTGGCCTCGGCCTTGTACCTCTTCTTCTATTATCTCGGTTCGAGCGTGGTTGGCTGGTTCTGCGGCTACGTGTGGGAACACGGCGGCTGGAGCGGCGTGGTCGGCCTGCTCGGCGCCGTGCTGGTCGGCGCCATGCTGATCGCATTGCGCCTGCGCGGCCTGGCGCCGCTCGAACCCGCCACCGCCGCGCCGCCCGGCTGAACCCGCGCGAGTCTTGATGCGGGTCATGCCCGCAGGCATCTTCGTCCTCTTTACGTCCGGTAACATCGACGGTTGGCAAGCGTCCTGCTTGCCGTCGAATCCCAGACGGAGGAGTGCGCATGAACGCGCCCGGCTTTCCCACCCTTGGCCTGTTCGGCACAGGCCTGAGCCAGCATGCACGGCTCATCACGCTTGAAACCAGCCAGGACAGCGCGCTGCCCGAAGCGCTGGCGGCCGAAGCCTTCACCGGCCGCGAGGCGCTCAACGAACTGTTTTGCTTCGACGTCGATGTCCTGAGCACCTCGACCGATCTCGACATCGACGCCTTTATCGGCGAAGAGCTCACGCTCACGCTGCTGCAGCCCGACGGCAGCCGCCGCGCCTGGCACGGCCTGTGCCTTGAAGCGGCCTGGCTCGGCGCCGACGGCGGCGTCGCCCGTTACCGTCTGCGGCTGGAACCGGCGTTGGCCTTGCTGGAACGGCGCCGCGACAGCTGGATCTTCCAGGATAAGAACGTCCGCGACATCGTCACCGAACTGCTGGCCGATTATCCGCAAGTCGACTTCGATTTCGAGCTCACGCAGGAGCTGCCGAAACGCGCGATCTGCACCCAATACCGCGAGAGCGACCTGGATTTCTTCGTGCGCCTGCTGGCCTCCGAAGGCCTGAGCTGGCGCTTCGAACATGAGATCCGTCATCGCCTGATCATCTTTGATAGCCGCGCCGTTCCACCCGCCACGCCCGGCGACGACACTATCCGCTTCCACGCCGTACGCGCCACCGAACGCGACGACGCCATCGACAGCTTCAGCGCGCAGCGCCGCGTGGCCGCCAACGGCGTCGCGATCAGCAGCTGGGACCCCGCGCAACTGATGGCGCCAGGCTGCGAGCAGCAGTCGAACCTCGACGCGGGAGATCTGCCTGCACTCTGGCTGTACGACGGCAGCGGCGAACGCATCGCGAGCGGGCGCAGCGCCGCCGATACGCACAGCGAGTTGATGCTGCAGGCGCTGGAACTCGAGAACAAACAGTTCGAAGGCACGGGCGCCGCGCGCCGGCTGGCGGCCGGTCACGCCTTCCAGCTCACCCAGCACGAGCGCTATCCCGAGGGCGAGAATGCCTTCACCGTGCTCTGGGTGCAGCACGAGGCGCGCAACAACTTCGATGCCGGCATCGCGCAGGTCGCGCGGGCCGGTATCGAAAACGGCACCTACCGCAACCGCTTTGGCTGCGTGCGCGATACGGTGGCCATTTTGCCCGCATTGACGGCGGAGCCTCACCAAATCACGGCGCTGGGACCGCAATGCGCGATCGTCGTCGGCCTGCTTGATGCGGTATCGACCACCACGCGCGATCACCAGGTGCGCATCCAGTTCCCCTGGCAGCGCGGCGTCCGCCCGAACGCCGGCGGCCTGGAACACGACACGGACAGCACAGGCTGCGCTCCCGGCGACGAGCGCTCCGGCACCTGGGTACGCGTCGCCGAAGCGCTGGCCGGCCCGAATTGGGGCACGCTGTTCGCCCCGCGCATCGGCACCGAGGTGCTGGTCGATTTCATCGAAGGGGACATCGACCGCCCGGTGATCGTGGCGCAGCTGTTCACCGGCTCGGACCTGCCGCCTTTCTCGGCCGGCATCGATTCCGGCGTCGAGCATCCGGGCACCCTGTCGGGCATCCACAGCCACAACTTCGACGGCGGCGGCTTCAATCAATGGCAGCTCGACGATACGCAGGGCCAGGTACGCACGCGACTGGCGACCAGCACCGCCAGCACCCAGCTGAACCTCGGCTACCTGATCCAGCAATCCCCTGGCTCCGCCCAGCGCGGCGGCTACCGCGGCAGCGGTTTTGAACTGCGCACCGACGCCTGGGCCGTGGTGCGTGGCGGGGAGGGCGTGCTGCTCTCGACCAGCGCGCGAACGCGACAGGGCTGCGGCGTGACGTCGACGCAGATGGACGCAGCGGAGGCGGTCTCGCTGCTGAAGGGCGCGCAGGCGCTTGGCAAGACGCTGGGTGACGCGGCGGCGCAGCAGCAGGCGCTGTTCAGTGCGGATGCCTTGAAGGCCGAGGCCGACCTTATCGGACAGATCGACCCCAAGGAGAGGGGCAAGTTCGCCGGTGCGGTCAATGGGCATGCGGCCCTGAAAGCGAGAAGCGGTTCGCGCGAGCTCGATAGCGAACAGCCGGTCGAGAAATTCGGCTCATCGATCGTGCTGATGGACTCGGCCGCCAGCATCAACTGGGCTACGCCGGCCTCGACGGTCATTTACGCGGGCCAGCAGCTGCACTGGACCACGCAGTCGGACTCGCACATGACGGCGGCGCATACGGTGTCGTCGGTTGCCGGTGGCTCGGCCAGCCTGTTCACGCATGCCGGAGGCATCCAGGCGATCGCCGGCAACGGTCCGCTGTCGCTGCAGGCGCATACGGATGCACTGGAGATTTTGGCGGACAAGGAAATCACGGTGATCTCGGTGAACGACTGCATCGAGGTCAAGGCGAAGCAGAAGATCGTGCTGCAGGCCGGGCAGTCGGCGATCACGCTGGAGGGTGGGGATATTACGTTTGCTTGTCCGGGGAAGTTTTCGGTGAAGGGTGGGAAGCACTTCTTCGATAGTGGCGCGAGCAAGGCTGCCAACTCGCTGAATTTGCCTGGCGAGCTAAGCGAAGAGGCGAAGCACTGGATCGCCTTGCACTATCTCGATCCGGAACTGGCGGAAGGGATACCTGAGGTCGACTATCAGATCCATTTCGAGAAGGGAACAGTATTGTCGGGAACGCTCGACAAGGATGGTAAAGCCCTTCACGAAAATGTCTTAAAGGAGCCTGTCAAGAAAGTCGTGTATAAGCCGCGTGCGCCAACGAAAGAGAAGTCTCACGATCCATTAGAGAAAATCCTTGGCTGACGATCGGCCCCCATGAATGTCGCTGCTTCCTATCGAAAGGAACTTTATGGCAGAGGTAAACGCAACTCAAATGCGCGACGCACTGGCGTGGGCGACAGATGACGCTGAACCTGACGAGCCGAGCAAGAACCCTTTTGTATGGTTCTGGGAGGCTATCGAAGGGGACTTCAACGAAAGCAGATCGACGTCCCAAATTCTCGTAGATGCGGGTATCTCGATGATACCTCTGGTCGATCAGCTCTGCGACTTGCGAGATCTCATCGCCAACTGCCGCAAGCTTTCTCAGAACCATACTGATGTGTGGAACTGGGTCGCGCTTGTACTGACGCTTATCGGATTGTTTCCAGCGTTAGGTTCGCTGGTGAAGGGTGTGCTTAAAATATTTTTTGGTTTTGTTAGAAGAAGTGGCGCAGACAAGATAACGGAAGGTGTCGAAGCTGCCATGAGCTGGATAATCTCATTCCTGCGTCGACGCAAGGTGCAAGAATATTTGAAGGCTCACAAGGTCGACGAGGTTCTGAAGTGGCTGGCCACAGAGATCAAAGCGGTTCGTGCAAAAATCAACGTGGGCGAGTTGACTGCGGCTTTTGACAGGACAATCAAGGTCGTGGAAGTAATGGCCAATAAGGTTGAGTTGGTTCCTATTTTAGGGAGCAAAGCAAAACAAGCCTTGGTCGAAGTAAAGAGGATTCGTATGCAAGCGGACAAATACTTTGCAGAAGCGTTAAAGCCGGTGCAACACGTAGTCGACTCCGCGATAATGAAACTGGAGCGCGAAGCATTACAACAGCAGAAGGGAATAGTAGATGTAAGAAACGTGCATTTTAGAGGGACCTTGCCTGAGGCAAAAGCAGTTTCCTTGATGCGCAATGCAAGAACACGTCCGACGTGGCTCAGTGACGGAGCTTCGTTGAGGTGGGCCCAGGCGAAAGTCGCTTCGGCTAGACCTGTTGTAGCGGCCAAGGTAAAAGATGGGTGGCCGAATCTAACAGACGGAAATATACAGTCATTCCATAAATTGGCCAGCGCTGAGATTAAAGGGCCGGAACGCCTGTATCGGATCTTGTCGCCGAACAGTAGAGCAATGAGTGACTGCTGGGTGAGTGAAAAAGTTTTTAATGACATTCAAAACTCCTCTGACCCCAGGGCGGCGTGGCGTAAGTTTCTCGCAGTATGGCCGGATTGGAACGCAAACGGTCAATTCGTAATTTACGACATAAAGCCCGGAGAGTCTCTCAAAGTCTGGAGGGGACCCGCTTCCGGACAAACTAAAGAATTCTTGCCGGATGCGCATCTTGAAGGAGGGTGGGAGCAGATTGTTTTTAATGTTGCGCGAACAGACTCGAGAAACGATGTGGTGCGCTTTTACAAGCTGAAGGGTGGTCAAAAAAATATATTGCAACAAGCCATATCGCAAACAGAATTCAACAAGCTCTCGGACGTTCAGAAAAAAGAGTATGTATCGATACGGGAAACGATAACCCATCCAAACATTAGTGGGCCGTTTGAGACGGGTTGGGGATATACGGATTTCGAAGGCGCTGGATTCGCGGGTAAGATTGGTCTTCCAAATCTGCCAGGTCAGTCAACGGTTTTGCAAAAATAATCCCGCCTTACTATGGCTGATTTCAACGTTTTGTATAGAACATATAATGGAAAGTCAAGAATGAATTTGTCTCAATGGCATAAAAAACAAGCGGTATTGCTTTACCATTTTGCATCGTCGAGTTATCTCGAAGGATTGCGAGATCGTGTGCGTGCGCTAAGGATCTTTGCGGAAGGAATTTTGGATACGAGCGATGCGGAAGGTCGGGATGTATATCTCAGAAGTAAGCAGTGGGGTAACCGCAATACTGGAGAAAACTGGGCAAATAACGGCTGGCCTTTGCTGAGCGACTTTCAGCGGTCTGTGGCGCAGAGTATTGTTGACCAAAGATCAAACATATACCACAAGACGGGTGCATATCAATGCGCCCGGGCGATGAGTGAATTCTCGATGCAATGGACTACTTCGACGGAACAAGACCAATTTGATGAGATGTTCGCAGAACTATACAAGTATGCCGGATACATCGACGAGACGACGGACCGGACGACGGCCGCAACTAGATGGGACGACTTTGGGTTAACACTGGCATGGGAACACCATGCGGTCCAGTTCCCCGTCTTACCAAAAATGAGGATTCGTCCTGATCTTCTTGCGCACAGTGGCCAAATGCCACCCAAGACGGGTGTCTACGTGTCGCTGGACGATCCGGACGCGACACTTCAATTCGCATGGACGGGCTCACCCATTGGCAAGCTCCTGGACGCGACCACCTTTAACGCTACGGGAAAATCCGCGCTAGCAGCAGTTGGTAGAGCGGGATTATGGAGGGACGGCGAAGCCATGCTTCGCTTTGTCCTCGGCAACTTGTCGAATCCGGATTTAATCAACGATTCTTTTTTTGAAGATTCGAAGACCGCAGAACTCGCTCCGAGTTTGGTTGCGCGAAACGCCTTCACCTCAGCCCCGTCACGTTGGTGCTATGTAGAGCTTGCCAAAGATGAGTACGAGCCGATCGAGCCTGAAGTTGACGAAACTCGACAGGAAACCCTGCGTTGTGCTGCCGGTGAACTGTGTGCGAAAGACGGGTTCTATTTTTCTCCAGCAGCGGTAAGTTCACGCCGCCATTTCCAGTATGGCGAACAGTTTCCATCCCTGAGCTCAGATTACGGAAAGACAATCTGGCAGTGGGATGACAACCAAGAAAGCGGCGTTGTGACTTGATAGGCGCGCTATTGCTAGATCGGTACCCGCAATTCGCATATTTTTCGGCCCTGACGCTTCTATAAATAGGGGAGAAACAATGAGAGCCACAGGAATTTTCATGTCAGGATTTCTGTCTGCGCTCGTCATTGTCGCTGCGTCGATGCTCATCTGGAAGGGGCAGCGGCTTGTCAAGGTCCACACCTTAACTCAACCGTTGATAATTTCGAGTGATCGAAGCGACAAGGTCTTGCATACACTCCCACCCGGAACGACGCTCTATTTTGAAGAGAGTTTTCCCGAAGGATTTACACGCTATAAGGTGTACGTCAACGTTGATCGTATGCCTCTGACGCTACGCGATTTAACCGATCCAACTGAGATTGATCCTCTCGAGGCTCGCGCCTTCGACAAGGAGGCGTTGAACCGGGCGTTAAGGGAATATCCCCTTACGCGGAAGGAGCTTGCTGCCGTTTTGCAGTCTCCGCATTTGACAAAAGAGGAAATCAAGGAGGTATTCCTTCAGTATCTGGAAAACACCAAGTGATACTGTTCAATACGACCATGAACATATTCATCCCTTACTAATGGTCGATCCTGCGCTCTTGGCATTGAAGATCTTTACATGTAAATTTGCCTTTAATCCTTTCTAAAGATTGGCCTCCCGACCTGCCTGGGCGGCTGCACTAATGCGGAGTGACCGGTGAGTTCTATGGCAAAAGTAATTGCACCAATAAGATTGACGCCGTGGCAGAAGGCGCAAGCCGCAATGTTATATCACTTCACGTCCGTCGATTATCTAAAAGGATTGCATAAACTGATTGGTGAGCTTATCAGCGGTTTGGTAGGTCCGTTGCTAGAAACAGCGAGGACGCAAGGCCGGGACAAAGTGCTGGTGAGCGAAGTATGGGGCGATCGTAATACAGCGCGCAATTGGGAGTATAATGCATGGCCGTTTCTAAATGACCTTCAGATATCCCTTGCTAAAGATATCGCGTTGCGAACGTCCGAGAAGTTTCGACGTACAGCTGTTAACGAGTCATTGCGTGGAGTGGCTGAGTACTCTATGGACTGGGCTACCCCTGACGAAGAGCGAATTCTGCAGTTGGCAACAGCAACGATCAGCGAATATGCATCTCAATACGATGACGCCGTTAACCCCTACCAGAACAGGTGGGACGACTATTGCTTTGCTTATGTGTATCCAACATTCGCTCGCCAAATGCTGCGGATGCCAAAATTTGAGGTGCGCCCCGACTTCTCTGTCCTTGCCGGGGAGCTGCCCCAGAGGACCGGAGTATACGTGGCACTCGATGATCCCCATGCCTCGCTACAGTTCGTATGGAGCGGGTCTGATGGGGTGAAGCTTCGAATGGCGAATACGTTCAACGAAATCGGCCTCGCCGCATTCGCTGCGGTCGGGCGGAAATCGCTGTGGCTTGATGATGAAAAAATGTTCGCCTTTGCGACATCCGAACCGTACGCCAAGCTTTTCCACGATTCGGTTTACCTGGGTGATGAACCGTATCCGTCACTCGCTCCATCGGCGGTTGCACGATCTGCTTTCACCGAGAAGCCGTGCCGCTGGGCACTGGTCGATATCGTCCCGAACGAATTCGAGGAGCTCGATACGTCTGCCGAGACGGACACCACCCAAGCACAGATACCTGATCGCGTCGCGTCTGGCGATCGCTTCGTCCAGTCAGGCTATTACTTCGCTCCCGCTGCGCCCGGATCGCGTCGATTTTTCTCTGCCGGTGAAATCGCTCCGAGCGTGAACTCATCCTATGGACAGACCTTCTGGCAGTGGGAAGAGAACCAGGAAAACTAGCAACGCCCATCGTAATTCTCATCTTGTACAAAAAGGAGACTTAAATGAATCGTTTGCTGACTGTTTTCTGTTTGTGGGCGTTTGCAGGTGGTGTGAGCGCCGGCACCGATCCTCTCGTCGGAAGCTTTACGCATGACTTCACACGCATCAAGAACGACTCGGTCTGGACTGTGAAGAAAACCGGGAGTGTATGGAAGGTACGTGTCCACGGCTCGAACGAAATCGCAGGTGCCAGGCTCGTAAGCGATTCGGAAAAGGCTGCATTCTGGGAGCAAATGTGGTGGCCTGCCGACAAAGCAAAGGACGCGCAATGCTTGCGCATCGAAGAGCAGTCTCAAGGGATGATGTGTTACGTGCGGGGCAGTACGCGCGCTGGCATCGGCGGTCTTTCGAAACATAAGAGCGACTACTTTTATTTCGACGCCATGGGCGGCCTCATGGAGATTCGGCGCAAAGGTGCCTAGGTGAAGCCGGCAATCGCGCGCCTGACTCGGTTGGGCCTCTGCATCTTGCTTGCCGGCTGTCAGGTGACTGACAGCAGAAATATCTCCGATGACGTTGATGCGTTGCACAACATAGTCGAGCTCGATGTAGCGCCAAGGGCAATTCGCTGGGAGATTTTCGGAACGCCGGAATACGTCGGAGCAGTCCAAGGCCCCACGGATTTCGTGACGCTTGTCGCCGAGGTGCCTGGTCTCAACGAAGCCGAATTTAAGAAAAGAGCGAAGTCAGGAACCGTATGGATTGCACCCGAGGCAGCACGACCCTGGATCTCCTCAGATTTTCGGTCGTTGCTGAGTCAGCATCGTAATGCTTCTGTCGACTTATCCAGCCACTATAACTGTCGTGCAGCACATGGAAAGCTGAGGGAAACTGGGCAACGAGTGGGTGGGTTCATCTGCAATGGTTCAGCCAAGGGCTTGCTCTATTTGAGCTTGAAGTAAGTTCTGTATTGCGCCGACTGAGGCTACTCGACTATTAATGCACGAACTGCCACCGCGCGCGCCCCTTTTTGATCCAGCGCTAAAATGACCTGCTCTCTTTATGTTGAGGAGGTCATCATGCTGCAATCCAATGAAATCCAGCAACGATACAGCCACCTGCAGCAGACCATCGGCGAAGCCGAGCAGGCCTGCAAGGCGTCGCGGGATACGCCGCCCGAGATGCGTGACTGTATCGAGCGCATTGCGCGCGAAGTGAAGCAGGCGCGCGATGTGATGCAGTCGAACGACGAGGCGCGCATCGTCCAGGCCGTGGACAGGATGGAAGACATGGGCGACGAAGCCAAGCGCATCAGCCGTTCCAGCCCGCAGATGCCGGCGCACCTGGAGGCGGTCGTCACCCGCGTGCACGCCGAGCTGTCCGACTTCAAGCACAAGCTGCACTAAGCAAGCCATCGCCGGCCTACGCAAACGCGTAGCCGGTGCAGCGAGCGCTGGGCGGCAGCGCCGCCCGCCGTACCAGGCGTGTAGAACGCGCCCCTTACACCACCCCGCGTGCGCGCAGCGCCGCAATCTCCTCGCCGCTTCGGCCCAGCACATCGCGCAGCACTTCCTCGGTGTGCTGGCCCAGCAGCGGCGGCGCCTTGTCGCTCGTCGCCGGCGTGGCCGACATCTTCATCGGGCTGCGCACCAGCTTGACCTTGCCGGCGCTCGGATGCGGCAGCTCGACCGCCATGCGGCGTGCCTGCACCTGCTCGTTGGCGAAGACTTCGCCGACGTCGTTGATCGGACCACAGGGCACGCCGACGGCTTCCAGCGCGGCGATCCACTCATTGCGGGTGCGTGTCGCGACCATCTCCGCCAGCAGCGGCACCAGCACGTCGCGGTTCGCGACACGCTGCGGATTGGTGGCAAAGCGCGGGTCCAGCGCCAGCTCCGGCCGCCCGCCGGCGTCGACGAACTTCTGGTACTGCCCGTCGTTTCCGGCCGCGACGATGATGTGCCCGTCCGAACAGGCGAAGGTCTGGTAGGGCACGATGTTGGCGTGCGCGTTGCCCCAGCGTTGCGGCGCCTTGCCGCTGTTGAGGTAATTGCTGCCGACGTTGGCCAGCATCGCGACTTGCGTGTCGAGCAGGGCCATGTCGATGTACTGGCCTTCTCCGGTGCGGTCGCGGTGGGTCAGGGCGGCCAGCACGGCGATGGTCGCATACATGCCCGTCATCAGGTCGGTCAGGGCCACGCCGGCCTTTTGCGGGCCGCCGCCGGGCAGTTCGTCGCGTTCTCCCGTCACCGACATCAGGCCGCCCATGCCCTGGATCAGGAAGTCGTAGCCGGCGCGGTGCGCATATGGCCCGTCCTGGCCGAAGCCGGTGATCGAGCAGTAGACCAGGTCCGGCTTCACCGCCTTCAGCGATTCGTAATCCAGGCCGTAGCGTTTCAGCTGGCCGACCTTGTAATTTTCGAGGACCACGTCCGCATGGCGCGCCAGGTCGCGAATCAGGGCCTGGCCCTCGGGGCTGGCGATATCGACCGTCACCGAGCGCTTGCCGCGGTTGGCCGACAGGTAGTAGGCCGCTTCGCCCGTGTCCTTGCCCTGCGCGTCGCGCGCGTAGGGCGGGCCCCAGGCGCGCGTGTCGTCGCCGCAGCCGGGACGCTCGATCTTGATCACGTCGGCGCCGAGGTCGGCCAGGTTCTGGGCGCACCAGGGACCTGCCAGCACGCGCGACAGGTCGAGTACGCGGATATGTCCCAGCGCCTTCGCGGCGCTTCCTGCTTGAGCGGAATCGGTCATGATGTTTTATGCAAGCTTGTCGAGCCGCGATTATAGCTGGCCGTCCAGTCAGGTCCGGTGCCCCGGTTCGCGCAGGCCCGCATCGTTGAGCTGCTCCGCAAACAGGTCGCGTTCGTAGTCGACGATGTCGTCCACCGTGCGCTCATCCAGCCCCATCGCTTCGAGCACGAAGGCCGACAGCTGCAGGCTCGCTTCCAGCGTCTCCGGCACGACGACGGTCGCGCCGGCGCGCTTGAGCAGGCGCGCGTGGCGTTCGTCGCGCGAGCGCACGAACAGGGGCACGTGTTCGAATTCGCGCCGGATGCCGCGCACGGCCTGCAGGGCCGAGGCCGGATTGTCCATGGTGAGCACGATGGCCGGCGCGTCTTGCGCCTTCACAAGGCGCAGCAGTTCCGGGCGCGCGGCGTTGCCGTAGTAGACCGGGATGCCTTGCGCGTGCAATTTCGAGACCAGCGCGGCGTCGTTCTCGAAGGCGATGAAGGGGATGTGCTGGGCCGTCAGCAGTTTGGCGAGCTGCTGGCCGACGCGGCCGAAGCCGGCGATGACGATCTGTCCCTGTCCGGCGGCCAGCGCAGCCTCGTCGTGCTTCGCCGCGGTCTCGACGGCGGCGCGTTCGGCGTGCTCGCCGATGCTGCGGCCCAGGCGCGCCAGCAGCGGGGTGATGAACATCGACAGGCCGACGGCCAGCATCACGCGCGCGCCGAGGCCCGGGTCGAGCAGCTTCGCGTTGATCGCGTCGCCCAGCACGATAAAGGCGAATTCGCCGCCTTGCGCCAGCAGCAGACCGCCCTCGAGTGCGCGCGGCCAAGGCAGGCGGCCGGCGCGCAGCAGCAGGGTGACGACCAGCGCTTTCACCAGCACCAGGCCGAGCACGACGGCGCCCAGCCACAGCGGCGCCTCGGCGAGCTGACGCGTGTCCATGCCCATCCCGACCGTCATGAAGAACAGGCCCATGAGCAGGCCCTTGAAGGGTTCGACCATGAGCTCGACTTCGTGGCGGAACTCGGTCTCGGCCAGCAGCAGGCCGGCGATCAGGGCGCCGAGCGCCATCGACAGGCCGGCCGCCGCCGACAGGCCAGCGATGCCGAAAGTGCTGAGCAGGATCAGCGCCATGAAAACGTCCGGCTGGCGGTGGCGCGCAAAAGCCTTGAACAGCGGGTGGATCACGCGGCGGCCGACCAGGTAGATCAGGGCGATGGCGCCGCCCGCTTTGGCCATCGTTACCAGCGCCAGCGTCGCCACGCCGTCGCCGCTGCCGCGCGCCAGCACGCCGATCATGACCAGGATCGGGACCACGGCCAGGTCCTGCAGCATCAGGATCGAGAACGCGGCCTGGCCCAGGCGGCTGCCGGTCCGGTTTTGCTCGCTCATCAGCTGCATGACGACGGCGGTCGACGAGAGCGAGAGCACGGCGCCGAGGATGGCGGCCGCGGGGAAGGGCAGTCCAAGGAACATGGCGGCGGCGCCGATCAGGACGGCGGTGGCCAGCACCTGTACCGTGCCGCCGCCGAACACCCAGGCGCGCATCGCCCACAGGCGCGCGGCAGAGAGTTCGAGGCCGATCATGAACATCAGGAACAGCACGCCGATCTCGGCCAGCATCGAGACGCCCGGGCCGGTGGGAAAGCTCAGCCACGCGAGCCAGGGGAATTCGGCCGCATGGAGGCCGAGCCCGAAGGGGCCGGCAATGGCGCCGACCGCCAGGAAGCCCAGCACCTGGTTGATGCGCAGGCGCTGCAAGGTCGGGATGAGGATGCCGGCGAGGATCAGGAAAAGGATGATTTCCCGGAAAAACGGGAAAGCGTGTTGCTCTTGCACGGAGGGCGGCCTTTGCGGTTGTTGACTGGCATTGGCATTTTATAACGGCGGCCCGGCGTGGCCGCAGCGGGGCAGCAGGGGCTGCCCTCGGATTTCCGCTTAGTAAGTCACGCTCAGGCGCACGTTGAACGGAAATATCATCTGGCAAGGCTGGCCGCCGCAGCGCGCCGGCTTGTACTTCACCAGCCCGGCAAGCACTCCGGCCAGGCGCCTTGCTTCCGGGTCCTCGATGCCGATCGAGGTCACCGACACCACCTTGCCGTCCGCGCCAATCAGCACGTAGACGCGCAGGTCCTCGTGGAGCTGGTACTTTCCGCCCAGTTCGGCCAGCCTGGCAAAGAATGTCTGCGGCCCCTTGACCGGATAAGGCGGTTCGTCAGCCTCGTCCAGCGCCGGGAAGTCGTCGCGGACGATGCGCTGCTGCGCCGGCGTCAATTGCTCCCAGCCGACGTTCAGCGGGATCGCCGAGGTGCTGATCTTGTGCGAGAAGTGGGAACCGATCTTCGCATTGGCGTCGCGCAGTGCGTATCGTTCCTTTGGCGGTTCCGGTTCCGGGACGGACGACTTGATGTCGACGCGCTCGCCTTCCATGAACCCGACCTCGGCGCGGCGGCCGCTGCCGGCAAAGGTCATGATGCCACGGCCATCGCGTACGCCTTGTTTCCAGCGGCCTTCATAACTCCCGCCGAGCATGTAGGTCATGGTGCCATTGCCGTCCGGCTTGCCGTCTTTCCATTCTCCCTTATAGCGGTTGCCGTTCGGGTACAGGGCCTCGGCCACGCCGGTACGCTGCCCCATGTGCACTTCGCCCTCGTACTGCATGCCATCGGCATCCTTGAAATAGCCTTTGCCGTCGGGGACGCCATTGGTGACCGTGCCAATATAGGTGCCGCCGCCGGGCAGCTTGAGGGTCACTTCGCCCGCTGCCGCCCCTACTCCCTGCGCAAGGGCGGAAGAACAGCCGAAGGCCATGCCGAGGGCGAACAGGAAAGCGGACGTGTGCACGGATGAACTCCTTGTTGATTTGTTGCTATTGATTTTCAGCTAATTTATCGACGACAGTCAATGATAGCTGGCAACATTTCAGATCCACTTTCATGTAATTTGAGACAAATCAGGAGGCTTACAACCGGTGCCCTACACCCACAGCCGGTACATCCATAACGATTCGTCGTCCGTAAAACGCTGGGCAAACTCGGTCGGCGAAAAGCCGGTGATGCGCTTGACGCTGCGGATCATGTGCGCCTGGTCGGTAAAACCCTGGTCCAGCGCCAGCGCGGGCCAGTCGAAAGGCAGGCCGGCTTCGTGGCGTTCGCGCGCGGCGAAGAACAGGCCTTCGGTGCGCACGATGGACTGCCATTCGCGCAGCGACCTGCCGCTGAAGGATTTCACGCGGCGCTCGACGTGGCGCGGACTGTGCACGCGCGCCCACTGGCCGGCCTGCCAGGCCAGGCGCTCGACCCAGTGCCGCCCCAACTGCTGCAGCGAAGGGCGGGCTGAATCGCGTCCCTGCAGGCCTTGCCAGCGCCGGGCCAGGTGGCGCTCCAGTACGGCGGGTATGTCGGCGTCGCTGCTGGCCAGAAGATCGGCCCACAGCGGTGCGAATGCGGGACCGATCGCCTCGTCGACGGAGATGAAGCGGTCCTGGATCGCCGCGAGATCCAGCCCGAACAGTGCCTGCGCCGCATCGGCATTGAAGCACAGGACGTGGCCGTAGCCGGTGGTCGGCGCCCAGCTCACCGACGGGTGCGACTGCGTGCCGGAGACGACAACCGGCGCGCCGAAGGGCGACCAGCACGGCTCGTTCGTCACCAGGCCCACGTCGGCGCCGCGGAACCAGGACAGGGTGACGAAGGGCGAGGCTGGAAAGTGGGTGAGACGCTGCGCATCGCTCAGCGCCAGGCCGCTCGTGTCGCGGGTGATCAGTGCGAGCAGCGCGCCCTGCAAGGAGGCTGGCGCCAGCCGCAGCCATTCGAGGGCGGTGCCGTCCGTGCGCGGGGCAAGCGGCGCGCGTTCGAGCGGGGAGGGTGGCGACATGTGAGGTCGGGCGGCCATGAACGCCGAGTATAGCAAGGAAGTGCTGTCAAAATGTCATGCTCTCTGCATGTCGCTTTCGTACAAGACCCGTCGTGCGGGACGCTGGAGAATCGGTGCCATGAAACCCGACACGACTTCTCAATGTCCTTTCCACGCCGGCGCAGCACCACGGCCCCTCGACCATTCGCCGGCACAGTTGTCCTGGCCGCCCGGGCCGGCGCCGGGTCTCACCGGCTGGGGCCTGCTGCGCGCAATGTCGCGCGACCCGCTCGGCTCGCTCGAGCAGTGGCGCCGCCAGCATGGCGACGTCGTCCACCTGCGCATCTGGCCCGAGCACCAGATCGTCCTCACCGACCCGGCCCTGGTGCGCGAACTGCTGGTCACGCAGCACGCGCACTTGGTGCGCTGGGAGAGCGGCATCGCGGTCATGTCGCAACTGCACGGGCGCAGCGTGCTGACGGCCGAAGGCGCGCTGTGGCGCACGCGGCGCCAGGCCCTGCAGCCCGCGTTCACGCCCAGGGCGGCGCACTCCTTCGTGCCCGTCATCGCGGCGGCGGCGCAGCAGGCCTTCAAGGGCTGGCAGGCAGGCGCGGAAGGCTGGCCGATCGAACAGGCCTTCACCTCGCTCGGCATGGACGTCATCCTGCGCACCATGTTTTCGAGCGCGGTTGGGGCCGATGCGCGGCTGGCCGAGCGCGCCGTGCACACGGTCTCGGTGGCGGGCAATGCCGAGATGTACTGGCCGGCGAGCTGGCCGGACTGGATGCCCTGGAAGAGAACGAAGCGGCGCGCGATGCGGGTGCTGCGCAGCCTGATCGAACGCCATGTGACGGCGCGCCTGGCGCTGGCGCAGGAGGAGTGGCCGGCCGACCTGCTGACCCGGCTCCTCAGTCTGCACCGCGCCGATCCCGCCGCCTGGCCCTTGCGGGCCGTGCACGACGAATGCATGACGGCCTTCCTGGCCGGCCACGAGACGGCCGCCGCCACGCTCACCTGGTGGGCCTGGTGCATGGCCGCCAACCCGGCGGCGCAAGCGGCCGCGCGCGAGGAGGTCGACTCCGTCCTGCAAGGCCGCGTCCCGGCCGCGTCGGACCTGCCGCAGCTTGGCTATCTGACGCGCACGTTGCAGGAGACCCTGCGCCTGTATCCGGCCGCGCCGGTGCTGCTGACGCGCCGCACCCGGCAACCGGTCGCGCTCGGCGGCTGGCGCTTCCCGGCGCGCACCATGTTCACGGTGCCGCTCGGCCTGATGCAGCGCGATGCACGCCTGTTTCCGGAGCCGGACGCGTTCCGCCCCGAGCGCTTCGCCGACGGCGCCCCGGAGATCGAGCGCGGCGCCTGGATGCCTTTCGGTACCGGCCCGCGCGTGTGCATCGGTCAGCACCTGGCGCTGACCGAGATGACGGTCATTGCGGCCATGTTCCTGCAGCGTTTTGCCGTGCGCGCACCCGCAGGCATGGCGCCGCCCGAGCCGGTATTCAACATCACGCTGCGTCCGCGCGAACCGCTGCACCTGGTGCTGGAAAGGAGAATGGCGTGAAGACCGTGCGCAAGCTGCACCGTGGCGGCGCGCTGCTCGTCGGGATCTTCGTCCTGATGCACCTGGCGAACCACCTGGCGGCATTGCAAGGCATCGATGCGCACCTGCGCTTCATGGAGGCGGTGCGGCTGGTGTACCGGCAGCCGCTGGTCGAAGGCCTGCTCTTGCTGGCGCTGCTGGCGCAGGCAGCGAGCGGCCTGCGCATGCTGATGGGGAAGCGCCGCAGCGACCCGATCGCGCGGCTGCAGGCGGCGTCCGGCGTCTACCTCGCGCTGTTCCTGCTGATTCACGTGTCGGCGGTCCTGTTTGGACGCGCCGTGCTGGATCTGGACACGAACGTCCACTTCGCGGCTGCCGGGCTGCAGGTCTGGCCCTACCAGCTGTTTTTCGTGCCCTATTATTTCCTGGCGGTGCTGGCGCTGTTCGCTCACCTCGGCTGCGCGCTGGCGCGGCGCGCGGGAACGGCGGCGCTGGTCGTGCCGCTATGCGCCGGCGCGCTGGTCTCGAGCCTGGTCGTGGCGGCCCTCATGGGCAAGCTGCAGCCCTACGAGGTGCCGCCGATCTACAGGCAGACTTACGTTCAGAGCTGACCGGCCACCGCTTCGGCCGGCGTTTCTTCCAGCTGGCGATGGCCGGCGGCGGCGGGCACCCGCGTTTCCATCGTCTTGACCAGCTCTTCGTACTCCGGATCGTCGACGCCGCGCAGTTCGATATAGCGTTCCAGCGCATTTTCCAGCTTCGGCAGCAGCACGCCGCGTTCGCTGTGCAGCACGCTGTAACCAGGACGTGGCGCCGCCATGCCCATCGTGCCGGACGATTGCGCCACCAGCGTCGCGGCGCTGATGCCGGCCTTGTCCGCCGCCAGCTTGGCCAGCTCGTACCAGGTGACGCAGCCGGCGTTGTTCAGGTGCCAGACACCGGCTTCGCGGTCGATGGCGAGATCGAGGCAGGTGTGCACCAGGTCCGGCACATAGGTCGGCGAGACGGTCATGTCGTCGGCCGCGGCGAAGGTCTCGCCGCGCTCCAGCGCGTTCAGCGCCAGGGTGACGAAGTTGTGGCGGTCCCAGGGACCGAAGAAGGCGCTGGTACGCACGACCAGGGCGCCCGGATGCGCGGCCAGCACGGCCTGCTCGGATTCGGCCTTGCTGCGGCCGTAGACGTTCAGCGGCGTGACCGGATCGCTTTCGACATACGGACTTTCTTTCCTGCCGTCGAACACCAGGTCGCTCGAGAAGGTCGTCAGGTGCACGCCGTGGCGGGCGCAGGCCTCGGCCAGGATCGCGGCACCGACCGTGTTGTCACGCATGCAGCGCTCGGCTTCGCGCTCTGCGTCGTCTACGCGCACGTAGCCGCTGGTGTTGATCAGCGCCCAAGGCTTGTAGTGGGCCAGCGCGCGTTCGACCGAAGCCGGGTCGGCGATGTCCATGTCCTGGCGCGACAGCAGCTTATAGGCCAGGTTGCGCTTCTGGCACAGGCGCGCAAAGGCGCGGCCCAGGGTGCCGGTGGCGCCCGTGATCAGGATCGGCGCGGCGCTGATGCCGGTCAGGCGCTGGGCCGGTGCCGGGATCGAGCTCAGGGCGGCCGGAGTCGCGACCGGTGGGCACAGGAAGCGGTTCGGACGGCGCCACCAGCCCTGGCCGCGCAGCACCGGGTTGCTCAGCGGCTGGCCGGACGCCAGTTCGCGCATCATCGCGGCCAGCGCGGTCGGACGCGGCATCGGCGAACGCACGTCGAAGGGGCCAGGCTCATAATAGCCGCGGTTCTGGGTGACCAGGCTGTTCCAGTCGAAGGAGCCAAGCAGGGACCAGACGGTGACGGCGCGCAGGTCGACGCCGTTGGCGCGTACGTTCTCGGCCGCCTGCCAGATTTCCAGCAGCCAGCGCAATTGATCTTCGCGGTTGGCGTCGATGTGGGCTTCGGTGATCGCCAGCGGCAGGCGGTAGCGCTCCCAGACCTCGGTCAGCAGGGGCGCGATGCCGGCCGTCGGCGTGGCCAGCGCACGCGAGGCTTCGATGTCGGCGCAGGGAATGCCGTCGGCCACGCCGCGGTGGTGCTGCGGATAGCGTTCCGGACGGTGGTCGAGCCAGCGCTCGCTGGTGACGTAGTAATTCACGCCGATCAGGTCGGGCGGGCAGGTGTTCTCGCGGAACCAGAGCAGGTCGGCGACGTCGACGCCGGTGCCGGTGAGGTATTTCCACAGCTTGTGTTCGGGGCCGACGGTGCCGCACAGCAGGTCCCAGGCCAGCCAGCGGCGCTCGTTGTAGAACTCGGCGACACGGCTGAGCTCCGGCGTGCTGTAGGTTTTACCCAGGTCGTCCGTTTGCACCAATTTGGCGTTCGGATTGACCTTGCGGATTTCGCGCATGCAGAGCACGACGGCGCGGCACTGGATCAGCAGGGCCTGGATGAAGCTTTTATCGTCGCGCGCGTGCGGATACCAGACGCCGTACAGGCCGGCGAAGCGCGCGGTGGTGCAGGGTTCGTTGACGGGGGTGTAGTACTCGAGCCAGGGATAGCGGGCGGCCACGGCGCCGGCATATTCGGCGAGGCGTTCCGGAAAGGCGGGGTCGAGCAGGCTGGTGTCGCGCGGACCGCTGCCGTGGTGGATCAGGCCGGCGATCGGGGTGACGCCCGCATCGCGGAGAAGCGGGAGGCGCTCGTCCGGCCAGCTCCAGTCGGCCTTGTCGATGCCGTCGGGGGCGGTGCGTTCCCACAGGATCGGATAGCGGATGGCGCGGATGCCGGTGGAGGCGAAGCGCCCGATGTCGCAGTTGCGCAGCGCGTGGCCGTTACGGTCGAGCTGGCTGAAGTATTCGTCTTGCACACGGTTCACGGTACATTCGAGGCCGCCCCACAATTCCAGTGGGCGGGGTTGGCTGTTCGGGCTCGTGTTATTCATCATTTCATCACTTATTAGAATTTTAACAACAAAAAACTTTTAGACGGTCGCCGAAAAGATAAAGTTCGGAATAATCGACTTGTCTGGATCTGCTGCCGCTCGTGCAACGAGCGCTTCCTTCATGGCCGGACGGAACCGCTTCCCCCGTCGCGGTCCTGTTTCACTTCCGGTTGACAGCGCGCCGCCAACCTGCAAACATGCCATCCATGAAATTTATCAACCCACATTCTTTCTGCACCTGGTGGCGCCGCTGACAGCGCGCGGCCGTAACGAGAAGATGTGACTCAATGAACGCCGCCTCGATTCAGGTGGCGTTTTGTTTGGCGCGGCGGGATCGGGGCAAACCCACAAATCCTAGGAAAAACCGATGAACCAAACCGCGACCAACACTCCCGCACCCGTCATCCTGACCGGCGATCGTCCGACCGGCCCGCTGCACCTCGGCCACTTCGTGGGCAGCCTGCGCAACCGCGTCGCCTACCAGAACGAATACCGTCAGTTCATCATGCTGGCCGACGCCCAGGCGCTCACCGACAACATGGATGACACCGGCAAGGTACACCGGAACGTCGTCGAAGTGGCGCTCGATTACCTCGCCGTCGGCATCGATCCGACGCGCTCGACGATCTTCATCCAGTCCCAGGTTCCGGAACTGGCTGAGTTGACATTCTATTATCTTAACCTCGTGACCGTCGCCCGTTTGGAACGCAACCCGACTGTCAAGACGGAAATTGCGCTGCGCAATTTCGAGCGCGACATCCCGGCCGGCTTCCTGACCTATCCGGTCAGCCAGGCTTCCGACATCAGCGCCTTCAAGGCGACCCTGGTGCCGGTGGGCGAGGACCAGATCCCGATGATCGAGCAGTGCAACGAGATCGTGCGCCGCTTCAACCGCCTGGCCAACAAGGACATCCTGGTCGAGTGCAAGGCCCTGGTGCCGGAAATCGGCCGCCTGCCCGGCATCGACGGCAAGGCCAAGATGAGCAAGTCGCTCGGCAACACCATCAACCTGGGCGACAGCGAAGACCAAATCCGCGCCGCCGTGAAGCAGGTCTACACCGACCCGCTGCACCTGAAGGTCTCGGACCCGGGCCACGTCGAGGGCAACGTCGCCTTCCTCTACCTGGACGCTTTCGACAACGACAAAGTGGCGCTGGAAGAGATGAAAGCCCACTACACCCGTGGCGGCCTGGGCGACAGCATCGTCAAGAAGCGCCTCGATGCCGTGCTGCAGGAAATGCTGGCCCCAATCCGCGCCCGCCGCGAAGAGTTCGCCAAGGACAAGGGCGCGGTGCTGCAGATGCTGAAGGAAGGCACGATGAAGGCGCGTGAAGTGGCGGCCGGCACCGTGGACGAAGTGCGCCGCGCGCTGGGGCTGTCGTACTTCTGATTTGTCGCTGATGTAACAACGGGTGCGCTTCGTGCCACCCGTGGTAGCGCCATACGCTCCCTCATCACCCGCGCTGGCATCGCGCCTTGCGCCATGCCAAGCTCCGTCCCACGCGATTCGACGATGATCGCCGCTTCATCATGACGGGAGGGAATATGAGCAAGGGTTTGCGCTTGACCGAGAAATGGCTGCAGCGGGCGCTGTGGCTGGTGGCTTTTGCCTTCGCGGCCTTTCTGATTGGCCTGGGCGGCAAGATCGTCGACAACCTGTGGGACGTGGAGCCGGAACTGACGGTCGAGCAGTTCATGGATGCGGGCCAGGCCGCGGCCCTGCGCGCCGAGATCGAGCAGGCCGACAAAGGGCGCGATAATGCGCGCCTGAACCTGGAGCAGGCCAGCGAGCAGCATCAGGTGGCGCAATCGAACACCCAGTCGGCACGCGCCAGCTTCGAGAACTGGCGCGCCACGCGCCAGGCCACGGCGCGCCCCGACCAGGATCCGGAACTGATCAAGCGCACCCACGAGCTCGACGCGCTGGAAGCGAGCGAGCGGCGCGCCCTGGCGGCGGTGGAGAAAGAGCGCCAGGCCATGCTCGACGCCAGCCAGGCGGCCGAGCGCGCGCAAACCCGCTGGAACGCATTGGAACGCCCGGCCGTCGACGCCTTTCGGGATGCGATGCGCAGCAAGGAGCTGCGCGTCTTCGGCTACCGCCTGGCGCTGACCCTGCCGCTGCTGCTGGTCGCCGGCTGGCTGTTCAAGCACAAGCGCAAGACACCATCCTGGCCCTTCGCCTGGGGCTTCATTTTTTTCGCCCTGTTCGCCTTCTTCTTCGAGCTGGTGCCTTACCTGCCGAGCTATGGGGGCTACGTGCGCTACATCGTCGGCATCATCCTCACCGTGGTGGTCGGACGCTATGCGATCGCCGCGCTGCAGGCCTACCTGGCGCGGCAAAAGGAAAGCGAAGCGCTGCCGGACGTGCAGCGGCGCCAGACCCTGCGCTACGACACGGCGCTGGCGCGTCTGGGAAAAAGCGTCTGCCCGGGCTGCGAGCGGCCCGTCGACCTGAAGGACGACAAGACGGATTACTGCCCGCACTGCGGCATCGGCCTGTTCGACCGCTGCGGCGGCTGCGCCACGCGCAAGAATGCCTTCGGCAGGTTCTGCTTCGCGTGCGGGACAGCGGCAAACACCAGCCTGGCCGATTGAGCCGGGCCGGTGCCGCGATCAAGGCTTAGTCCTTCAGGTCGGCCGGCACCTTGCCGCCGTTTTGGGCCAGCTTGTTCATCACCTGGCGGTGCAGCCAGATGTTCATCGAGGCCGAGTCCGAGGTGTCGCCGGTGTAGTGCAGCTCGGCAGCCAGTTCCTTGCGCGACTGTAGGCTGCTGTCGAGGTCGAGCAGCTTGAGCAGGTCGACAATCGAGGTGCGCCAGTTCAGGTTCTGGCCCGAGGCTTGCAGCTTCTGGTTCAGGATGGCTTCGACGTCGACTTGCTCCATTGCTGCCGGAGCAGGCGCGGGCGCAGGCGCCGCAGGTGCGGGAGCGGCTGGCGTCGTCGGACGCTGCGCCTGGGCTTGTGCCTGGGCTTGCGCTTGTGCCTGGGCCTGTGCTTGCGCCTGTGCTTTCTTGGCCGAGTCCGAGTTCGGGAAGATTTTGTTGAAGATATTGCTCAGAATGCCCATGTGATGCTCCTTGTTGTTGGTGGGTTGGACTGCAGATCAGCGGCGCTGGATGTTCTGCGCCATGTGGCCGAGCGCGATGGCGAGCGCGGCTGCGCCGAGGCCCTTGACGACGTTCGGATGCTCGGCGTAGAAGTCGCCCATACGCTCGACCACGCCAGGGTTCTCTTGTTCCGCCTTTTGGGCGATCTCTTGCACCTGCTCAGGCGAGAGCTGGGACGCCTGTTCCGGCGTGATCTGCGGCTGGCCGCCGCCGGCGCCGCCGAGCAGGTTGCCCAGCATGCCGCCCAGGTTGCCGAGGCCGCCGCCCATGCCGCCCATGCCGCCACGGCCGGAGAGCATGCCGATCAGCGAAGGGCCAGCGGCGGCGATCAGCTGGTTCAGCATGCTCGCCTGCTGATTCGGGTTACTCTGGCCAAACATCTGGCCGACCATTTGCGGGAAAGGCGGGGTCTGGTCCGAGCGCAGCGCCTGGGTCACGCCGTGGGCGACCGCCTCGCGCGGCGCCGCCTGGGTGGCGCGCTCGAAATCCTCTTCGGTGCGGGCATTGTCGGCGCCGGCCGCGCCGCCCAGGTATTGGTTCAACAGATTGCCTAAATCAAAAGCCATGACGTCCTCCTGCATGCGGTGACAAGTTGAAGGATGAGGGTAGGGCGCACGATTGCAGGTTTCGGTTCGGTATCGAACCGTCAACGGATAAAACAGCCACATGCATGCTTATCAGCAATTTGCATGCGGGACCTACTGACGCTAAGCTGACGAGATGCCCTACCTGCCCATTCTTTTATTTGCCGCAATTTATGCAGGCGCCATGCTGGCCTGGAACCTGCCCTGGCTGGTGGGCGGCGCCTACCTGGTCACGAGCCTGACCTGCTTCGTCGCCTACGCGATCGATAAGTCCGCCGCCAGGAACGGCGGCTGGCGCACGCCCGAGCGCACTTTGCTGCTGCTGGGCCTAGTCGGCGGCTGGCCAGGCGGGGTGCTTGCCCAGCAATGGCTGCGCCACAAAACGGCGAAACCTTCGTTCCAGCAGATGTTCTGGTTCACGGTCGTCGCCAACGTCGCCGGCTTCGTGTGGCTGTCTTCGCGCCTGGCGGGAGCCTGAAATGAAGCCCGGCGCCTGGCGCTACCCGCGCGTGCTGGCCCACCGCGGCGGCGGCACGCTGGCGCCGGAGAACACGATGGCCGGCCTGCACGAGGGCATGCGGCGCGGCTTTCGCGCCATCGAATACGACATCATGCTGGCGCGCGACGGCGTGCCGGTGGTGATGCACGACCCTTACCTCGGCCGCACGGTGCTCGGGACCGGCAATGTCTTCGACTACGACGCGCTGGAGCTCGCAGGCATGGACGCCGGCAGCTGGTTCGCCCGCGCGCACGAGGGCGAACCGGTGCCGCTGTTCGTCGAGTTCGCGTCGTACTGCAAGGCGCACGGGATCTGGATGAACATGGAGATCAAGCCGGCGCCGGGCTACGAGATTGAGACCGGCGGCACGGTGGCGCGCATCGCCGCGGCCCTGTTCGCGGACGAGATCGCGGCGGGGCAGGTGGCGGCCGTGCCGCTGCTGTCCTCGTTCAGCCATCTGGCGCTGGAAGCGGCACGCGAAGTGGCGCCGGAGCTGCCGCGCGCCTGCCTGATGAGCGAACTGCCGCCGGATTGGGAGAGAAGGGCGCAGTCGGTGGAGGCGGTGGCGATTCATACGAACCACAGGCATCTGACGCCGGAGCTGGCGCAGGAGGTGAGGGCGGCGGGCTATGGGCTGTTCTGCTACACCGTCAACGAGCCGGCGCGGGCGCGCGAGCTGCTGTCCTGGGGTGTGGAGGCGTTTTGTACCGACCGGATCGACCTGATCGGGCCGGATTTCGCGTAAGGGCGGTGGGCACAGGGCGCCCACCCTACGAATGCGGCGTCGTGTAGGGTGGGCGCTCCGTGCCCACCGATTATGCGCCCCACCAGCTTCTAAAAATCGCCTGCGAACCCCGTGTAAATAAACTCACGAAGTGACTGATATAATCGTTGCTTTATCTACCGTACCGCGCTCTTTCCGCACCCACCAACATGAAATCTTCCGAAATTCGCGAAAAGTTCCTCAAGTTCTTTGAGTCCAAGGGCCATACGATCGTACGGTCCAGCCCCCTCGTGCCGGGCAACGATCCGACCATGTTGTTGACCAACAGCGGAATGGTGCAGTTCAAGGACGTCTTCCTCGGTCTCGATTCGCGCCCCTACTCGCGCGCGACCACCGTGCAGCGCTGCGTGCGCGCCGGCGGCAAGCACAACGACCTGGAAAACGTCGGTTACACCGCGCGTCACCACACCTTCTTCGAGATGCTGGGTAACTTCAGCTTCGGCGATTACTTCAAGCGCGACGCCATCAACTACTGCTGGGAGCTGCTGACCAAGGTCTACATGCTGCCCGCCGAGAAGCTGACCGTCACCGTCTACTTCGAGGACGACGAAGCCTACGACATCTGGGCCAACGAGATCGGCGTGCCGAAAGAGCGCATCATCCGCATCGGCGACAACAAGGGTGCGCGCTACGCCTCCGACAACTTCTGGCAGATGGCCGACACCGGCCCATGCGGTCCGTGCACCGAAGTGTTCTACGATCACGGCGCCGACATCTGGGGCGGTCCTCCGGGCTCGCCGGAAGAAGACGGCGACCGCTTCATCGAGATCTGGAACCTGGTGTTCATGCAGTTCAACCGCGACGAATCGGGCGTGCTGACCCCGCTGCCGAAGCCGTCGATCGACACCGGCATGGGCATGGAGCGCCTGGCCGCCGTGCTGCAGCACGTGCACAGCAACTACGAGATCGACCTGTTCCAGGCCCTGATCAAGGCGGCCGCGCGCGAAACCGGCGCCACCGACCTCGAGAACAACTCGCTGAAGGTCATCGCCGACCACATCCGCGCGGCGTCCTTCATGATCGTCGACGGCATCATCCCGAGCAGCGAAGGCCACGGCTACGTCCTGCGCCGCATCATCCGCCGCGCCCTGCGCCACGGCCACAAGCTGGGCCAGACCCGTCCGTTCTTCCACAAGCTGGTGGCAGACCTCGATGCGGAAATGGGCACCGCCTATCCGGAACTGACCGAAGCCAAGGACCGCGTCGCGCAAGTGCTGAAGGCCGAGGAAGAGCGTTTCGGCGAGACGCTGGAAAACGGCATGAAGATCCTGGAAGCGCAGCTGGCCAAGGATGCGAAAAACCTGGACGGCGCCACCGCCTTCACCCTGTACGACACCTACGGCTTCCCGCTCGACCTGACGGCCGACATCTGCCGCGAGCGCGGCGTGACCCTGGACGAAGCCGGCTTTGCCGCCGCCATGGAGCAGCAGAAGAAGACGGCGCGCGCCGCCGGCAAGTTCAAGATGGCCGCCAAGGTGGAGTACGCAGGCGAGAAGACGAAATTCGTCGGCTACGAGTCGCTGGTGCATAACACCCACGTGCTGGCGCTGTATTCGGAAGGCGTCTCGGTGCAGGAGCTGAAGGCCGGCCAGGAAGGCATCGTCGTGCTGGACACGACGCCGTTCTACGCCGAATCCGGCGGCCAGGTCGGCGACCACGGTTTGATCCGCGCCGGCGCAGGGGACTTCGAAGTCGAAGACACATTGAAGATCCAGGCCGAAGTGTTCGGCCACCACGGCGTGCTGCGTTCGGGTTCGCTGAAGGTGGGCGACACCGTGGACGCGCAGGTCGACCAGGCCAAGCGCGCCCGCACCATCCGCAACCACTCGGCGACCCACCTGATGCACAAGGCGCTGAAAGAAGTCCTCGGTAGCCACGTCCAGCAGAAGGGCTCGCTGGTCGATCCCGATAAAACCCGTTTCGACTTCAGCCACAATGCGCCGGTGACGGCCGAGCAGATCGCGCAAGTCGAGATGATCGTCAACCGCGAGATCCTCGAGAATCACCCGACCAAGGCGCAGCACATGTCCTTCGACGACGCCGTCAAGCACGGCGCGATGGCGCTGTTCGGCGAGAAGTATGGCGACGAAGTGCGCGTGCTCGACATCGGCTCCTCGAAAGAGCTGTGCGGCGGCGTCCACGTGACCCGCACCGGCGACATCGGCCTGTTCAAGATCGTGTCGGAAGGCGGCGTCGCAGCCGGCATCCGCCGTATCGAGGCGGTGACGGGCGAGGGCGCGCTGGCCTGGGTCCAGGCGACCAATGCCAAGCTGCTGGCCGCCGCGTCGGCCCTGAAGACGGCGCCGGACGAACTGCCGTCGCGCATCGCCCAGGTGCAGGATCAGGTGAAAGTGCTGGAAAAGGAAGTGTCGGCGCTGAAGTCGAAGCTGGCGTCGGGCCAGGGCGACGAACTGCTGAGCAAGGCGGTCGACGTCAACGGCATCAAGGTGCTGGCCGCGACCATGGAAGGCGCCGACATGGCGACCCTGCGCGAGGCGATGGACAAGCTGAAGGACAAGCTGGGCACCGCGGCCATCGTGCTGTCCAGCGTGGCGGACGGCAAGGTCAGCCTGATCGCGGGCGTGACCAAGGACGCCACCGGCAAAGTCAAAGCCGGCGAGCTGGTCAACTTCGTCGCCCAGCAGGTCGGCGGCAAGGGCGGCGGCCGTCCGGACATGGCGCAGGCCGGCGGTACCGACCCGTCGGGACTGCCGAACGCGCTGGCTGCGGTGCCGGGCTGGGTCGGCGAACGCGCTTAACAGTACCTGTAGGGTGGACGGCTTCGCCGTCCACGCGTTCAACGCACGGTGACAAGGTCGTTATGGCTTTTCATCTGCTGCTTGAACGCGTGGACGGGGGACCCGTCCACCCTACGTCGTTAACGGATGCGTTTTTGGTGCATCCACGTACCGCAACGGTGCAAAAACAATCAACCCGTTCTGCACGAATTCACATTTGCCAAGTGCCCGACAAGGGCACGATCACCCGCCACACAGCATCGGTACGGGGCACAAGCGCCCGTGCCGCGACAATTTATCCCCCTGTCAAGCTTTCTCCAACTCATCTGTTGCGGTTGTGATAATGCAACAATTCGTGACTATTTTGGTGCGGCGCGTCATAATCCGGGAATTGGAGTAGTATGCATCCAGTATCACCCCGGATCACCACCTGAGCAGGCATGCGATGAGCGACATCATTCTCGATACCGATACGATTCAATTCCAGAAGGACCTGGACGCGCGCGGCCTGAACTGCCCGCTTCCTATCCTGAAAGCCAAGAAGGCGCTGGCCGAGATGGCCACCGGCGAGGTGCTGCGGATCACTGCCACCGACACGGGTTCCGTGCGTGACTTCCAGGCTTTCGCCAAGCAGACCGGCAACGCGCTGGTTCACCACTCGCAGAACCACGGCGAGTTCGTCTTCTACATGCGCCGCAAGTAAGCGCGATCCGGCGGGGCAGATCCTGCTCCGCCCGTTTCCCTTTTCCGTCGAATGTTTAGTCAGATGAAGTTTGGAAGCATTCCTCTACCTAAAAATCGCACGATCGTGCTTTAATTTAGTTTTGCTGCGATTTATCTCTTATAATCTGGACCACTTTAGCCCAGTCTACCTCTTCAATTTTTCAAAGGCACACCTATGAAAGTCCTGGTACCCGTCAAACGCGTGGTCGACTATAACGTCAAGGTCCGCGTCAAGTCCGACGGCAGCGGCGTGGATATCGCCAACGTCAAGATGTCGATGAACCCGTTCGACGAAATCGCGCTCGAAGAAGCGACCCGTTTGAAGGAAGCCGGCAAGGTTACCGAAGTGGTGGCCGTGTCCGTCGGCGTGGCCCAGTGCCAGGAAACCCTGCGCACCGGCATGGCGATCGGCGCCGACCGCGGCATCCTGGTGGAAACCGCAGGCGACACCGAGCCGCTGGCCGTGGCCAAGATCATGAAGGCGCTGGCCGACAAGGAGCAGCCGCAGCTGATCATCCTGGGCAAGCAGGCGATCGACGACGATTCGAACCAGACCGGCCAGATGCTGGCGGCCCTGCTGGGCTGGCCACAAGCCACCTTCGCCTCGAAGGTCGTGTTGGAAGACGGCAAGGTCACCGTGACCCGCGAAGTCGACGGCGGCCTGGAAACGGTCTTGCTGACCCTGCCTGCGATCGTCACCACCGACCTGCGCCTGAACGAGCCGCGCTACGTCACGCTGCCGAACATCATGAAGGCCAAGAAGAAGCCGCTGGAAACGATCAAGCCTGAAGACCTGGGCGTCGACGTCGCTCCGCGCCTGAAGACCCTGAAAGTCGTCGAGCCGGCCAAGCGCTCGGCGGGCATCAAGGTGCCGGACGTCGCCACGCTGGTGCAGAAGCTGCGCACCGAAGCCAAAGTCATCTAAATATAGGACACATCATGGTCGCACTCGTAATTGCTGAACACGACAATGGCTCCCTGAAGGGCGCAACCCACCACACCGTGACCGCGGCCGCCCAGTGCGGCGGCGACGTCCACGTGCTGGTCGCCGGCTCGAACTGCGGCGCCGCCGCCGAAGCCGCCGCGCAGATCGCCGGCGTCTCGAAAGTCCTGGTCGCCGACGCGCCGTACTTCGCCGACGGCCTGGCCGAAAACGTGGCCGAGCAGATCCTGGCCGTCGCCGGTTCGTACTCGCACATCCTGGCTCCGGCCACCGCCTACGGCAAGAACATCCTGCCGCGCGTCGCCGCCAAGCTGGACGTGGCCCAGATCTCGGAAATCACCAAGGTCGATTCCCCTGACACCTTCGAGCGTCCGATCTACGCCGGCAACGCCATCGCCACCGTGCAGTCGAGCGACAGCGTGAAGGTCATCACCGTGCGCGGCACCGGCTTCGACGCTGCCGCTGCCACCGGTGGTTCGGCCGCCGTCGAGACGATCGCCGCCGCTGCCGACTTCGGCAAGTCGTCCTTCGTCGGCCGCGAGCTGGCCAAGTCGGACCGTCCGGAACTGACCGCCGCGAAGATCATCGTCTCCGGCGGCCGCGGCATGGGCTCGGGCGACAACTTCAAGCTGCTCGAACCGCTGGCCGACAAGCTGGGCGCCGCCATGGGCGCCTCGCGCGCGGCAGTGGACGCCGGCTACGTGCCGAACGACTGGCAGGTCGGCCAGACCGGCAAGATCGTCGCCCCGTCGCTGTACATCGCCGTCGGTATCTCGGGCGCGATCCAGCACCTGGCCGGCATGAAGGATTCGAAGACCATCGTCGCCATCAACAAGGATCCGGAAGCGCCGATTTTCTCGGTAGCTGACTACGGTCTGGTGGGCGACCTGTTCGAAGTGATTCCGCAACTGGTGCAGGAACTCGGCTAAATCTGGTCGGTGATCGCTGCGTAACGCTGTCGGCTCCGATCTCGTGTTCGACGATCTCGCCGCCACGTATCACCGCGTGGGCACAGAGTGCCCACCCTACGATTAGTGGCGAGCACGTAGGGTGGGCACTCTATGCCCACGCGGTTCACCGTATGCGATTCGATCCGTTTGGCCGGAGCCAATTAAGAATACAGGCCACGTTGGTTCGGCATCTGCCGGCTACCGTGGCCTGTTCTACGTCTACATTCTGAGGAGATATCGTGAGCTACCAAGCCCCGATCAAAGACATGCTGTTCGTCCTGAACGAACTGGCGAACCTGCAGCAGGTCAGCCAGCTGCCAGGCTGCGAAGACGCGACCATCGACACCGTGGAAGCGGTGCTGGAAGAGAACGCGAAGTTCTGCGGCGAAGTCGTGGCGCCCCTGAACGCCCCGAGCGACAAGGAGCCGAGCTTCTGGCACGACGGCCAGGTCACCACCTCCGCCGGCTTCAAGGTCGCCTTCCAGGCCTTCGGCGAATCCGGCTGGCAGGGCGTGCAGCACCCGCAGGAATTCGGCGGCCAGGGCTTGCCGAAGATCGTCGCGACGCCATGCACCGAGATGCTGAACGCGGCTTCGATCTCGTTCGCGCTGGTGGCTCTCCTGACCGACGGCGCCATCGAAGCGTTGCTGACCGCTGGTTCCGACGAGCAGAAGGCGCGCTTCCTCGAGCCGCTCATCACGGGTAAATGGACCGGCACCATGAACCTGACCGAGCCGCAGGCCGGTTCGGACCTGGCCGCCGTGCGCACCCGCGCCGTGCCGCAGGGCGACGGCACCTACAAGATTTTCGGCACCAAGATCTTCATCACCTACGGTGAGCACGACATGGCCGAGAACATCATCCACCTGGTGCTGGCCCGTACGCCGGACGCGCCGCCGGGCGTGAAGGGCATCTCGCTGTTCATCGTGCCGAAGTTCCTGATCAACGAAGACGGCTCGCTGGGCGCGCGCAACGACGCCCATTGCGTCTCGATCGAACATAAACTCGGCATCAAGGCCAGCCCGACCGCCGTGCTGCAGTTCGGCGACAACGGCGGCGCCATCGGCACCCTGGTCGGCGAAGAGAACCGCGGCCTGGAATACATGTTCATCATGATGAACGCGGCCCGCTTCGGCGTCGGCATGCAGGGCATCGGCCTGGCCGAACGCGCCTACCAGCAGGCGGTGGCCTTCGCCAAGGACCGCATCCAGTCGCGCGACCTGGCAGGTTCCGCCGGCCCTGTCGCCATCATCAACCACCCGGACGTGCGCCGCATGCTGATGTCGATGCGCGCCCAGACCGAAGCCGCGCGTGCGCTGGCCTACGTCGGCGCCGGCATCTCGGACGTGGCCCACTACCACGCCGACGAAGCCACCCGCAAAGCCAACCTGGCGGTGTATGAATACCTGGTCCCGGTGATCAAGGGCTGGTCGACCGAGATGAGCGAGAACGTCGCGCGCGACGGCGTGCAGGTGCATGGCGGCATGGGCTTCATCGAGGAGACCGGCGCGGCCCAGCACTACCGCGACGCCAAGATCCTGACCATCTACGAAGGCACGACCGCGATCCAGGCCAACGACCTGGTTGGCCGCAAGACCGTGCGCGACGGCGGCGCCGTGGCGAAGTCGATCATCGCCCAGGTGCGCGAGACCGAAGCGGCGCTGGCGGAAGTGCAGGGCGCCGATTTCGTGGCGATCCGCAAGCAGCTCGCTGACGGCTCGGCCGCGCTGGAAGAAGTCGTCGACTTCGTCGTGGCCAATATGAAGTCGGACATCAAGGGCGTCTTCTCCGGCTCCGTGCTCTACCTGAAGCTGGCCGGCATCGTGCTGGGCGGCTGGCAGATGGCGCGCGCGGCCCTGGTCGCGCAGAAGAAGCTCGATGCGGGCGAAGGCGACGCCGCCTTCCTGCGCGCGAAGATCGCCACCGCGCGCTTCTTCGCCGACCACATCCTGTCCGGCGCGGGGGGCCTGCGCGCGGCCATCGTCGAAGGCAGCGCCGGCGTGCTGGCGCTGGAAGTCGATCAGTTCTGAGCCTGAGCCTTGTCGGTCAGAAAGCGGCCTGCGGGCCGCTTTTTTCATGCACGAGCGGACCCTGCGCACGATTTGCTGAGTTTGATTCAGCTTAAACGAATCACTACAGCCGCGTTCGTAGACTGGGTTCACCAACTCAACCATGGAGCCCGATCATGCGAACGCCATCACTACGCTTGCTGCGCCTTTCGGTCCTCGCCGTCTCGTCCCTGTTGCTGCTCAGTGCCTGTGGCGGCGGCAGCGACGATCCGGCGCCGGTCGTCACCGCTCCCGATCCGTCCCAGCCGGGTCAGCCTTCGCGACCTACGCAGCCGACGCCGCCGAACCAGCCGAACCAGCCGGGACCGACCGACCCGGAGCCCCCGGTGGAGCCGGTGCTGGCCGATACCTTTACCGCCTGGACCAACGATACGATCAACAGCCCGCCGGGCTGGAATGCCTGGGTGGCGCCACCGAACCGGGCTACCGTGAGCGGCGTCGGCTGCCTGATCAACGAAGACTTCCATCAGCATTCGCTGGTGTCGATCTACAAGGACGGCGTGCGCCAGGGCCTGCCCGACAACGTCGGCCGCGGCGGCTGCACCTACGAGTTCCATACGCACGACGGCACGGGTGTGGTGCACATCGAGACGAACATGCCGAAGAAGTTCACGCTCGGGCAATTCTTCGCGCTGTGGAACCAGCCGCTGGGCGCCAATGGAACCGCTGGACTGGCCGGGCCGGTGCGCTTTTATGTGATCGAGAACGAAAGGCTCACGCGCTATACGGGCGATCCGGCCGCGCTGGAACTGGTGGCCCACCGGGAGATCGTCATCATCAGCGGCACGGCACCAGGCGTGCTGCCGAAGTACCGGTGGCCGACCACGCTTTGAGGAGCGCTTGCCTGCTCAGGCTTGGCGCTCAACCGTAAGCGCCGCCGGTGAACATCAGGTCGAACAGGCGCGAAATAGTGCCGATCAGCACCGTCGCGCCGACCAGCAGGGTGCTTACCAGCAGCAGGGCGAGGATCCAGCTCGAGTCCGAACGGGCGCCGGACGCGGCATTGAAGCGGGCATCCCATTTCTCGTCCGGCGTGAGGCCGAGGGCGAGGGCTTCGATGCAGGCGGCGATGGCGGAGATCAGGAGCGGCAGCAGCGCATAGAAGGGATTGATGCCGTTCATGTTGCTGAAGATGAGGCCGGCGATCGGCAGGCTGCTGACGTGCAGCAGGCCTAATTTGTCGACGCCGCCATGCAGGTAGAAGCGATGTATCCCCAGCGACCCCAGGGTCAGCGCCAGCGCGGTGGCGAGCGTCTTGTTCTTGTGAGCCATGCGTAAGCAAATAAAGTGAAACGGATGTGTTACACGAAAGGCCCAGTATCGTTCATAAACGTGACAAAAGCATCAGTTTTTATGTAAATGCAATGTATCAGGCTGTTGCGGGAGGCGGGCGCAAAGAGGAGCGGTGGCGGTTGGGCGGAAAATAGCGGATAATGCGCGATTCGGCCGGGACTGCGCGCTCCGATATCCGTTTTGTCATTATCGCTTGCTGCTCCTTGGCATTGCGCGCTATAATCGTCGGCTTTCTCCGTCCAATACAACTTTTTGGAATTATTATGGTCGTTATCCGTTTGGCTCGTGGCGGCGCAAAAAAGCGCCCGTTCTTCAACATCGTTGCAACCGATTCGCGTAACCGTCGCGATGGCCGTTTCATCGAGCGCATCGGCTTCTACAACCCGATGGCTTCGGGCGCTGAAGTCGGCCTGAAGATCACCGCGGACCGTCTGGCCTACTGGCAAGGCGTTGGCGCACAACTGTCGCCGACCGTTGCTCGCCTGGTTGCCCAGCAGAAGCCGGCTGCCTAAGGTTTTCCTGGTTTGAGCGATCCAGCAGTGAGTGGGGTGCAAGCCCCTGACGACCTGACCCAGGTCGGCTACATCTCCGGCGCCTACGGCGTCATGGGTGCCATCCGCGTTACGCCGTTTTCGACGGACGCCGATGCGCTGCTGAACGTGAAAACCTGGTGGCTCGACAAATCGGGCCTGCGCTCCGTCACCGTACGGACCGCGAAGATGCATGGTGGCGACGTGGTCGCCACCCTCGTCGGGATGTCGGGCCGCGATGCGGCGGAGGCGCTGAAAGGCGCGGCCGTGCACGTGTCGCGCTCTGAATTTCCCGCGCTTGAGGAAGACGAGTATTACTGGTCTGACCTGATCGGCATGGATGCCGTGAACCTGCAGGGCGAAGCCCTCGGCAAGGTGATCGACATGATGAGCAACGGTCCGCAATCGATTTTGCGAATTTTGCCCGTTTCCGAGCCCGTGCCGGAACAGGACAGCAAGGACAAGGCGCCCGAGCGCCTCGTTCCGTTTGTGGACCAGTTCGTCAAGACCGTCGACCTCAAGGCCAAAACGATTACTTTGGACTGGGGTCTGGACTATTAACCCCGTCCGTTTGGAGCGAGGTCATGATGCAGTTTGACGTCGTGAGCTTGTTTCCCGAGATGTTTGCCGCGTTGACGCAGTCGGGCGTGACCCGCCGCGCCTTCGAGCAGGAACGCTGGGGCCTGACGCTGTGGAATCCGCGCGATTTCACGACAGATCGCCACCGCACCGTGGATGACCGCCCGTATGGCGGCGGTCCCGGGATGGTGATGCTGGCCAGGCCGCTCGAGGCGACGATCAATGCGGCCAAGGCGCGCCAGGTCGAACTCGGCCTGCCGCCGCCGCGTGTGGTGTTCATGTCGCCGCAAGGCAAACCGCTGACGCACGAACGCGTCATGGCGCTGAAGGACGAGCCGGGCCTGGTCGTCCTGTGCGGCCGCTACGAAGCGGTCGACCAGCGCCTGCTGGACCGCGTGGTCGACGAGGAAATTTCGCTCGGCGACTTCGTGCTCTCCGGCGGCGAATTGCCGGCGATGGCCTTGATGGATGCAGTAGTGCGACAATTGCCCGGCGTGCTGGGCGACGACGCTTCGGCGGTCGAAGACAGTTTCGTCAACGGCCTGCTCGATTCGCCGCATTACACCCGCCCCGACGTCTACGAGGGCGTGCCGGTACCGCCGGTCCTGATGGGCGGCAACCACGCAGAGATTACGAAATGGCGCCGCCAGCGCATGCTGGAAGCGACATTCAAGAAACGGCCGGAATTGTTGGACAAGGCGCGCGCAGCGGGCCAGCTGACCAAGGCCGATGAACAGTTTTTGGCAACGCTCTCTTCGGAAAGCTAGCCGGAAAATGCACCATAACGGTGCGAGACGCATGAGCATGTTGCTCGTACGTTCAACCCCATCCTCTACTGGGCGACGCACTGCGTCCTACAGCGCCAGCAAGATGGTTTTTGGAGTCATAAGAAATGAACCTGATTCAGCAACTCGAGCAGGAAGAAATCGCGCGCCTCGGCCGCGCCATTCCTGATTTCGCACCAGGCGACACCGTGATCGTCAGCGTCAACGTCGTCGAAGGCAACCGCAAGCGCGCCCAGGCATACGAAGGCGTCGTCATCTCGCGTCGTAACCGCGGCCTGAACTCGAACTTCATCGTTCGCAAGATCTCGTCGGGTGAAGGTGTCGAGCGTACGTTCCAGCTGTACTCGCCGCTGATCGCTTCGATCGAAGTGAAACGCCGCGGTGACGTCCGTCGCGCCAAGCTGTACTACCTGCGCGAGCGTTCGGGCAAGTCGGCACGTATCAAAGAAAAGCTGCCGCAGCGTAAAGTTGCAAACACCACCGCCGCTCAGTAATCGCGATTGTGGCGTGAAAAAGGCATCCCCCGGGATGCCTTTTTCTTTATCTGTTGGAGATAATGCTTTTGGTTAAGGTTCATTTCGATCCCTCCCGCCTGCCGGTCGACGCCATCGCCGGCGAACCTGCCATCGATCCCGCATTGCTGACAGCCGAACACCTGCGCGCGCGCTTCGCCCGTACCCAGCCGCGCTGGGAACCGGAGACCCCGGACGAATCCTGGATGACGCCGGGCTTCAAGCTGCGCCGCGCCGCCGTGCTGGTGCCGCTGGTCGAGCGTCCCGAGGGCCTGAGCGTGCTGCTGACCCAGCGTACCGATCACCTGAGCAGCCATGCCGGCCAGATCGCCTTTCCCGGCGGGCGCGCCGAGGAGCTCGATTCCTCGCCGATCGAAACCGCGCTGCGCGAGTCGGAAGAAGAGATCGGCCTACACCGCCGCCACATCTCCATCGTCGGCGTGTTGCCCGACTACGTGACCGGCAGCGCCTACCGCGTCGCGCCCGTCGTTGCGCTGGTCAAGCCGCCTTTCGAACTGACGGCCGATCCGGGCGAAGTCGCGGAGATCTTCGAAGTCCCGCTCGCCTTCCTGATGAACGGCCTGAACCATCAGCGCATGTCCTTCGAACTGCCTGAAGGGAAGGGGCGTCGCCACTTCTATGCCATGCCATATGAGCGCTTCTTCATCTGGGGCGCGACGGCAGGAATGTTACGCAACCTGTTCCATTTCCTGCGCGCATAAAAATTCTTACAAGTGCTGATTTGATTATGGCCTTGACCTGCGCTATCGTAGCGGGCAGCGTGGTATTGCCATAACAAAAGAAGGACTTGCATGACATTTTTTTCCATTCTGTGCGCGCTCATCATCGAGCAACTGAAGCCCCTGCGCGCAGATAACCAGGTCTATGCCGGCATCAAGGGCCTGGCCATGCGTATCGAAGCCTCGTTCAATGCCGGCGAAGCGAAAAACGGCCGGCTGGGCTGGTTCCTGATGATGGCGGTGCTGGTCGTACCGGTCGCGGCCATCTACTGGGTGCTGATGTATTTCGGTTTCGTGTTCCTGGCCTTTGCCTGGAACGTGCTGATCGTCTACCTGACCCTGGGCCTGCGCCACTACAGCCATTATTTCACCCAGATCCAGCTGGCCCTAAACAGCGGCGACGAAGCCACGGCGCGCGCGCTGCTGGCCGAATGGGCGCGCATCGACACGGTCGGCATGGACACGACGGAAATTGCCCGCATCGCCGTCGAAAAATCCCTGATCACCACCCACCGCAGCGTGTTCGGTGTCTTCTTCTGGTTCCTGATGCCGGCCGGTCCCGCCTGCGCGGTGCTGTACCGCGTCTCCGAATACCTGGCGCGCGCCTGGAACGAGCCCGAGCACATGCGCAACGAGGCCTTCGGCCAGTTCGCCGCCAGGGCCTTCTACTGGATCGACTGGATCCCGGTGCGCCTGACCGCGATCGCCTTTGCCGTGGTCGGCAATTTCGAGGACGCGATCTACGCCTGGCGCAACTTCGCCAACCGCTGGGCCGACGAATCGCGCGGCATCATCCTGGCCGCCGGCGGCGGCGCCATGGGCGTGCGCCTCGGCACCCCCAACGAAAATGCGCCGCAACTGCTGCCGGCCGATGCGGCGATGGTCGACCTGAGCGAGGCCGACACCGACGTCCTACCCGGCGAAGAGCCGAGCCTGCGCGCACTCCAGAGCACTGTGGGACTGGTTTGGCGTGCTTTGATACTATGGATGATTCTGCTGCTTCTCCTGTCCAGTATGGTCTGGCTGGGCTGAGCAGGGAAGGCATGGCTTGAAAGTTGTCGAGACAAGCCTCGTGCCCAAGTCTTCTATAAGATATAATACTGGCTCGTCTCTCCACGCACTCTTGTATCAGCAAGCAGCACTATGGCCGACTTACCGCATACCGGGAACGAAGGCGCCGTCGGCGAATTCTTCATCCTGGGCCTCACCAGCAATGGCAAGCAGTTCCGCCCCAGCGACTGGGCCGAACGCCTGTGCGGCGTCATGTCCTGCTTCCGTCCCGAAGGCAGCGGCGGCCGCCACGCCCACCTCCAGTTCTCGCCCTATGTGCACCCGACCGTGGTGAACGGCGTCAAGGCCGTGGTCGTCAACAACAAGCTGAAAAAGGCCGAACCGCTGGCCTATCACTTCGTTGTCAACTTCGCCAAAGACAACGACCTGCAAGTCGTCGATGCCTGCTTCGTCGAACTCCCTGGCGACAAGAAATAAGTTCCCCCAAGCGTTTGACGCAGATCAAACGCGTCTCATATTCCTGCATTAGCGTGGACTTGTAGGGTGGGCACGCTGTGCCCACGCGAAATTCAAGTGTCATGTCAGCCCAGCATTCCACGTGGGCACGGAGTGCCCACCCTACAACGCGACCACGACGTCAACAGGGGAGGCCATCATGAACATCAGCGACATCTGCACCGTCCAGACCATCAGCTGCAACCGCGACGAAACCGTGCAGGGCGCCGCCTTCCTGATGCGCAAGCACCACGTGGGCGACCTGGTCGTAGTCGACGGCAGCGACGACACGGCCATTCCAGTCGGCATCGTCACCGACCGCGACATCGTCGTCTCGGTCGTCGCGCTCGGGCTCGATCCGGCCAGCCTGCAGGTCGGCGACATCATGAGCGACGACCTGCTGACCTGCCGCGAAGAGGACGACGTCTACCAAACCATCGAGCACATGCGCGTGCGCGGCATCCGCCGGGTACCGGTCGTGAACCGTCATGGCGGCCTGGCCGGCATCGTCAGCGCCGACGACCTGCTCGAATTCCTGGCCGAGGAAATGGGCGACCTGTCGCGCATCAGCGGCAGTCAGCAGGCTGTAGAACGGCGCGCCCGCCACTAAGCCGGACCCGCGCACCAAACTAGTGCGCGGCGGCATCATCGAAAGCGACCATCTGTTACCATCGCCGTTGGCGCGCCGCGGCAGAGCGGCGCACGAACCTGATGGGATGACATGAATTCGACGATGTACCGCCGCGGCCTGCCCGCGCACCTGATCGCGGGCGCTTTCGCCTTCCTCGCCGCCGGCAGTACGTTCGCGGCACCGAACAAGCCCCTGCCGAAGGGCGTCACCCTCGGCGCCTCGGTCGAGGGCATTACCGAATACCGCCTGCCCAATGGCCTAAAGGTGCTGCTGTTCCCGGACAGCTCGCGCCCCACCGTCACCGTCAACGTCACCTATCTGGTCGGCTCGCGCCACGAGAACTACGGCGAGACCGGCATGGCCCACCTGCTCGAACACCTGCTGTTCAAGGGCGCGAAGAAGAATCCGGACATCACGCGCCAGTTCGCCGACCGCGGCATGGACTTCAACGGCACCACCTCGCTCGACCGCACCAATTACTACGAGGTATTCCAGGCCTCGCAGGCGAACCTGGATTGGGCGCTGCAGATGGAAGCCGACCGCATGACCGGTTCCTTCATCGCCCAGAAGGACCTCGACTCCGAGATGACGGTCGTGCGCAACGAGTTCGAGAGCGGCGAGAATTCGCCTTCCGGCGTGCTGGTGAAGCGCATGCAGAGCGTCGCCTATGACTGGCACAGCTACGGGCGCTCGACCATCGGCAACCGCAGCGACATTGAGAACGTCCGCATCGGCAACCTGCAAGCCTTTTATCGCACCTACTACCAGCCCGACAACGCCGTGCTGCTGGTGGCCGGCAAGTTCGATGCCGATGCGACGCTGGCGAAGATCAGCCGCCTGTTCGGCGCGATCCCGAAACCGAAGCGCGCGTTGCCTGCCTTCTGGACGGTCGAGCCGACCCAGGACGGCGAACGCAGCTTCGCCGTGCGGCGCCAGGGCGACGTCCAGATCGTCATGCTCGGCTATAAGGTGCCGTCGAGCCTGCACGACGACAGCGACGTGATGGCTTTCGCCTCCGCCATCCTGGGCGACGTGCCGACCGGACGCCTGCACAAGGGCCTGGTCGAGACGGGCAAGGCGAGCCAGGTGTTCAGCTTCGGCGAGACCGGCTACGCGCCGGGCATGCAGTACGTGGGCGCGGTCGTGAAGAAGGGCGAAGCGATCGAACCGGTACGTGCGGCGCTGACCGAAGCCGTCGAAAACTTCGGCAACACGCCGCCGACGAAAGAAGAGATGGCGCGCATCCGCCGCATGTACGAGAACGAGATGGAGCGCAGCCTGAACGATCCGCAGCGGGTCGGCGTGGCGCTGTCGGAGACCATCGCGCTGGGCGACTGGCGCCTGTTCTTCACGGGCCGCGAACGCATCAAGACCATCACGCCGGAGGAAGTGGCGGGCGTGGCGAAGCGCTACTTCAAGCGCGACAACCGCGTCACCGGCATCTTCATTCCCGAGGATGCCCCGCAACGCGCCGTGATCCCGCCGGCGCCCAGCGTCGAGAGCATCCTCAAGGAGTTCAAGCCGCAGGCCTCGACGCTCGTTTCGGAGGACTTCGAGCCGACCCAGGAAAACATCCTGAAACGCACCCAGCTGGTGACCAAGGGCGGCGTCAAGCTGGCGCTGCTGCCCAAGAAGAACCGCGGCGAGGCCGTCACCGTGGACCTGCGCCAGCACATGGGCGACGTGAAGAATTTGTTCGGCAAGGGCGCCGTGCCCGAGCTGACGGCCGCCATGCTGATGCGCGGCACCAGCCGCTTTACGCGCGAGCAGCTGGCCGACGAATTCGACCGCCTCAAGATCGCCGGCGGCCTGACCCACTTCCAGACCACGCGCGAACACCTGCCAGATGCGCTGCGCCTCGTGGCCCACGTGCTGAAGGAGCCGGCCTTCCCGCAAGCCGAATTCGAGCAGCTGCGCCGGCAGTCGCTGGTCGCGCTGGAAGCGAGCCGCGCCGAGCCGCAAGCCGTCGCCGGCCGTGCCCTGGCGCGCCACTTCGACCAGTATCCGAAGGGCGACGTGCGCCACGCGAACAGCTTCGACGAGGACCTGGCCGAACTGACGGCGGCGCGCCTGGACGAGCTGCGCGCCTACCACCGCGAGTTCTACGGCAGCGTGCCGGCCGAGATGGCGATCGTGGGCGACTTCGATGCCGCCGCCATCGCACCGCTGGTGGACGAGTTGTTCGGCGCCTGGAAGCCGCAGGCGAACGTGGCGCCGGTGCTGCGCCGCTTCGCCGACGTCGCGCCCCTGAAGACGACGCTCGACACGCCGGACAAGGAAAACGGCATCTATACGGCGCGCCTGAACCTCGACCTGAACATCGACGACCCCGACTATCCGGCCCTGATGCTGGCCAACTACATCTTCGGCGAAGGCGGCCTGCGTTCGCGCCTGATGGACCGCATCCGCCAGAAGGACGGCCTGTCCTACGGCGGCGGCTCGCAGCTGGAAGCGGGCGACCTGGATCGGGCCGGAGCCTTCGGCATCAGCGCCATCGCCGCGCCGCAGAACCTGCAGCGCCTGGATGCGGCGATCCGCGCCGAACTGGCGCGCGCGGTCAAGGATGGCTTCACCGCCGCCGAGCTGGCCGGCGCCAAGTCGGGCCTGATGCAGCAGCGCCAGCAGACCCGCTCGGACGACGGCGCGCTGGCCGCCGGCTGGACTTCCTACCTGTACCGCGACCGCACCTACGAGTGGTCGCGCCAGTTCGAAGCCAAGCTGATGGCGGTCACGCTGCCCCAGCTGAATGCCGCCTTCCGGAAGGCGATCGACCCCGCGAAACTGTCGGTCGTGATGGCGGGTGACCAGTCCAAGGCCAAGCCGGCGCCTTGACGCTGCACCCTCTTGGTGAAACTGCGCCGAACCAGTAGAATGTTGCCTTTCAGCATCACTTTCGGTATCGATAAGCGGTAGGAGCAGTTTCATGAAGGGCAAGAAAGAGCAGGGACGCGAGCCGGCGCAGGCCGGCATTTCCTTTGCCGGCAAGGCCGTGCTGGTGACGGGCGCGGCGGGCGGCATCGGCCGCGCGGTGGCGCTGGCCTTCGGGCGGGCGGGCGCCTGCGTGGTGGTCGCCGACATCGCCGTCGACGGCGGCCATTCGACGGCGGCGATGATCGTCGAGAACGGCGGCAAGGCGCTGTTCGTGGCGGCCAACGTCACGCGCGAACAGGAAGTCGCGGCGCTGGTCGACAAGGCGGTGCACCACTACGGCCGCCTCGACTGCGCCGTCAACTGCGCCGCCCTGTTCGAGGAGAGCGCGCGGCTGGCCGAGTTCGACGAAGCCGCATACGACCGCATCATGGACGTCAACGTCAAGGGCGTCTGGCTGTCGATGAAATACCAGCTGCGCCAGATGGGCAAGCAGGGCGGCGGCGCGATCGTCAACCTGTCCTCGAGCTTCGGCCAGGTCGGCGCGCCGGGGCAGGGCGTCTACGCCGCCAGCAAGCACGCATTGGCCGGCCTCACCAAGAGCGCCGCGCTCGAACATGCGAAAGAAGGCATCCGCGTGAATGCGCTGTGCCCGGGCGCCGTGCGTACGCCGATGCTGGCGCGTGCCCTGCAGCGCGAGCCGGCGATGGAAAAGAAGCTGCGTGCGGCGCACCCGATGGGGCGCTTCGCCGAGGCGTCCGAGATTGCCGATGCGGTGCTGTGGCTGTGTTCCGAGCAGGCTTCGTTCGTGACGGGGCACGAGCTGTCGGTGGATGGCGGCTTCACCGCAATTTAAGACCTGCGGCCGTGGCGTAACGTAGGGTGGGCACTCCGTGCCCACGCGGTACGCACGTGTCCATTGTCGTCGTCCGTGGCGAGATCATGCCTTGCGGGCGACATATCGCTGCCGCGGCAAACGGGGGCGCCCGTAACCGCGTGGGCACGGAGTGCCCACCCTACTTGGGCCGCGGCGTATCGAGCTTCATCGACGGCGGCACGACGCGTCCCGCCCTTAGATCCTGCACCGTCAGCGCCACCGCGCGCGCCACGTTGCGCACTTCTTCCTGCACGTTGGTGTCGCGGTCGAGCGCTTGATGGCTCTCGGCATACGATTCGTAGTAGCCGATGAAGCGGTCGAGGGTGCCGAAGCTGCCCGAATCGACCAGTCCCATCCAGTTCAGCCAGTCCGTCAGCGAACGGCGCGTGCCTTCGATGCCGGCCACGTCGCCGTGCACCACCAGGCCGAAGGCGCGTCCGGCGAGGTGCTTCGGGTAGTCCCAGCCGGCCAGCTCCATCTCCTTGGCCTTCTTTGCGTCCTTGCCATGCGTCGAGCTAGGGTCGGGATTGCCGCCGTCGGCGCAGACCAGGCGATCGATCATCAGCTTCAGGGTGGACGGGCTCTGGTACCAGTAGACCGGGGTCAGGATGATGACGCCGTGCGCGGCCACCCAGCGTTCGTAGATCTCGTTCATCCAGTCGCCGGTCTGGCGTTCGGAATGGTTCGGGTAGCAGCTGCAGGGCCAGTGGCAGAGCGGCATGGCGGTCGAGGCGCAGGCCTTGCAGGGATGGATGTGGCGGTCGTAATCCGAGATCAGGCGCGACAGGTCGAGCAGGTCGGCTTCCATGCCGCATTCGGCCAGCGTGTCGCGCGCGATTTTCGTGAGGCGCCAGGTCTTCGACATCTCGCCCGGACAGCTGCCGTCGTTGCGGGCCGAGCCGTTGATGAGCAGGATGCGGCTCGGGGTATCCGGCTTCTTCTGGTGGATCTCGGCCGCCAGCAGGCGGTCGCGCGTGGCCTTCCACTCGATCGAGAGGTCGTAGTCGGGATCGGCGAAGCCGACGCCGGCCTTTACCGTGCGCGGCGCCTTGTGCTTGTCCTCGTAGGTGTGCCAGGCGACTTCCTCGACCTTCGCCAGTTCGGACGCCACCGCGTCGAAAGCGGGATCGAAAAAGCCATCGAAGAATTTGCGCCGGAATTCGTCGCGCTCGAGCCGCGGAGGCGCCTGGCCTGTGCGAACGTCGGTCATTGCAGCCTCCTGTCAAGAAGACCCGATTATCGGCAAAGCGCAAAAACGGCGATGTACGCTGGCGAACGGTCGCGCCAATAAAAAAGCGGGCGGCGCCAGTGGCGACCGCCCGCTTCGGACCCGCTGTACGCGGATTACTTCACCGGTGCCGGTGCGACCGTGGTCTGCGACGCGGTGGCCGGAGCGGCCGCGCCTGCAGGCTGCTTGAGGGTCATGATCCAGACACGGGCCACGTCCGACAGGCCGCCGCCGGCCTTGACGCTCTCGAAGGTCTTGATCGCTTCGTCCTTGCGGCCGGCCTTGGCCTGGGCCGCGCCCAGGCGCAGCTTGGCTTCGTCGGGCTGCTTCAGGCCGCCCTTGGCGATACCTTGCTGGATGAAGCCGATGCCCTTGTCGTGCTGGCCCATGGTCGAGTAAGCCCAGCCCAGGTTGACCAGGCCGGCGCCGTTCTTCGACTTGGCAGCCGAGGCTTCGCCGCTGGCGATGTTCTTGGCGTCGTCGGCCGCGCCTTTCTCGGCCTTGGCGCGCAGCGCATTGTGGGCCTTGGCGTTGCCGCCCTTGCCCAGCACGCCCGCGGCGTAGCCGGCGTCCAGCGCGTTCTTCGCTTCGGTCGGGAAGCCGTCGCGCAGGGCGCTTTCGGCCAGGTCGACGTAGTCTTCCTCGCGCAAGGTCTTCAGGGCCGCGAATTCCAGGCGCAGCACCGGCAGGTAGTTGTTCTGGTCGAAGCCCGGCTTGCGGATCACGCCGGTGCGGATGACCTCACTCCACATCTCGTCGCTCGGGTAGGAGGCCACCATTTTCTGGACCGTGCTCTCGTAGGTGGCATTGTCCTTCAATTCGTAGGCGGCGCTCAGCAGCAGCTTCAGGTCTTCCTGCGACGGCGTCTTGCCGGCCGCTTCGGCTTCGCTGATCATCTGTTGCAGTTGTGGCTTGGCGCCGGCGTAGTCCTTGCTCAGGTACATGGCACGCGCCAGCAGCGGACGGGCCTGGACCATGTTGCCGCCCAGCGACTCGTAGCGCTTGAGCTGCTCGATGGCGGCAGGATAGTTCTTGGCCTTGTATTGGACGTCGGCGATGGCCAGCACCAGCTGCGCCTGCGATTCCTTCGGCTCGAAGCCCGACTTGACGACTTCGTCGGCGTATTGGGCAATACCGGCTTCGTTGCCGCTGAGCGAGGCATGCACCATCTTGATGCGGTTCACGACGTAGTTCTCGTACGGGGTCTTGTTCGGCATCGCATCGGCCTGGGCGATGCGGTTCTGCAGCTCGGCCGCGTTCTTGGCGGTGACCAGCGGCTGGATTTGCGCCGGGTCGAGCAGCTTGTAGAGTTCCGGACGCACGGTGTTCGCCGGCGCAGCCGCGGGCGCATCGGCCTTTTTCTGGGCGTGGGCGCTCGTCATCAGGGCAGGCGCGGTGTTCAGGCCGACGGCGGCCAGCAGCAGGCACAGGCGAGCGAGGCGGAAATGGGACATGAATGATCCTTCTAAAAAGATGAGCGGTACGAAATCCGCGGCAAGATGGCGTTTTGCCAAGCTTGAGCAAACGCGCATTGTCCCATAAACCCGGGGGACCCTGCGGCGCAATTGTGCCGCAGGCCGCAAGCGTGCGGGGCCGCCGTTACATTGCGTTACCGTGTTTTATTCACGGAAACGCCGGCCCTCTCAGAAGCCCGGCACCGGGCAGTGGCCCGTGGCCTCGATCTCGCCGGCCAGCCAGGCATTCACGGCCGCCAGCGCGGGCGCCGCGAAGCCATAGGTCATCAGGGCGGGGGCGTCGATGTCGAGCGCCTGGTAGGGATTCCACAGCGCCAGGTGCAGGTCGGGCCGCCAGGTTTCGCGCACCTGCGCGCCGTAGCGGCGGCGCGAGGTCGAGGCCAGGATGGTGAAGCGGCCGTCCTGGGGCAGGGCGCTCCAGTCGAAGCTGTCGGCGTCGGCGAAGGTCACCAGCTCGACTTCGTAGAGCTGGGCCAGCGAGGCGGCGATGCCGGCCGCCGGCACGCCCGCTTCCGAGACGCCGTCGCTGACCACGTCCTGGCGCGCGACCAGGCGCACGCGCGCGCCCTGGGGAGGGCGGCGCACCACGCCGCGGCTGCTCAGGCCGCGCTGCCAGGCGCGCGCCATCAGGGCCCGGTCTTCGGAATCGGTGCTGTAGATCGGCGCTTCGTCGGCACCGGGCGCGTCGCTGCCCAGCACCGCCGGTTCGCTCGCGGCCGTGACGGCGGCGGCAGGCTTGCCAGCGGCGCCGGCCGGGTGCGCGGCCGCCAGCCTGCTCAAACGGGCAAGGCGTGCCTCGACTTCAGGCATCGGCAGTTCGCCCGAGGCGATCGCGGCGGCGATCGCATCGATGGTCTCTTCCTGCGTCGCGCGCGAGCCGATCGCCATCACCATGTCGGCGCCCGCCACCAGCGCGCGCACGGCGGCCTGGCCGGCGCCGTAGCGGTGGGCGATGGCGTGCATGTCCATGCCGTCGGTGATGATCACGCCCTGGTAGTTCCAGCTGTCGCGCAGGATGCCGGTGAGGATGGGGCGCGACATCGTGGCCGGGTACTCGGCGTCCAGCGCCGGGTAGACGATGTGGGCCGTCATCATGGCCGGCGCGAAGGGAGCCGCCATCCGGAACGGCGCGAACTCGAAGCGCTCCAGTTCCGCCAGCGGCTTGTCCACGGTCGGCAGCGCGCGGTGCGAGTCGACGTGGGTGTCGCCATGGCCGGGGAAGTGCTTGACGCAGCAGGCCACGCCCTCCGATTCGCTGCCTTCCATCCAGGCCAGGGCGATGCGCGTGGCCGTTTCCGGATCGGCGCCAAAGGAACGTTCGGCGATCACGGGATTGTGCGGGTTGTTGTTCAGGTCCAGCACCGGCGCGAAGTTCCAGTTGAAGCCGAGCGAACGCACGGCGCGCGCGATGGCGGCGCCGACTTCGCGCGCCAGCACCGGATCGTTGGCCGCGCCCAGCGCCATCGCCGACGGCGGCGCCGGCACCCAGGTCGAGCGCACCACGGCGCCGCCTTCCTGGTCGAGGGCGATCAGCGCTTCAGGGCCCATCACGGCGCGCAGGCGTCCGGTAAAACTCGTCAGCTGGGCGGCGTCGACCATGTTCTGGCGGAACAGGCAGGCGCCGCGCACGCGGTTCTGCGCCAGGAAGGCGGCCGTGTCCTCATCGAGTTCGGTGCCGAACAGGCGCACCATGATCAGCTGGCCGGCGATTTTTTTCAGGTCGTCCATGGCTTGGTTTTTAGTTGGTCCTGGTGACTTTGCTGAGATGGCGCGGGCGGTCCGGATCGAGTCCGCGCGCTTTCGACAACTGGGCGGCCATCACGTAGAAGGCCTGGATCGCGACGATCGGATCGAGGTCCGGCGTGGCGGCCACCGGCAGCGTGAGGTCGCGCTCGGCGATGTCCTCGGGCGCGGCCAGCAGCACGCGCGCGCCGCGTCCGCGCATCTCGGCTGCCAGCGCAACCAGCCCGGCCTGCGCCGGTCCGCGCGTGGCGAAGATCAGGAGCGGATAGCCGTCCTCGATCAGCGCCATCGGGCCGTGCTTGATCTCGGCGCCCGAGAAGGCTTCGGCCTGCAGGGCCGAGGTTTCCTTGAATTTCAGGGCCGCTTCCAGCGCGATGGGGAAGCTGATGCCGCGGCCGACCACCATGATGTTGCGGGCCGGCGCCAGCACCTCGATCGCAGCCGACCAGTCGGCGCGGGAGGCCGCGCGCAGGTCGTCGGGCAGGGCGGCCAGGCCGGCGCGCAGTTCGGCATCGTCCTGCCACTCGGCCACCAGGCGCGCGCCCGCCACCAGGCTCGTGATGAAACTCTTGGTCGCGGCCACGCTCTGCTCCTTGCCGGCGTGCAGGGGCATGGTCCAGGCGGCGCTTTGCGCCAGCGGCGAGGTGTCGTCGTTGACGAGGGCCACGGTGGTGGCGCCGCCATCGCGGAAGTAGCGGATCGGCTCGACCACGTCCGGGCTCTGGCCCGATTGCGAGATCGATATCGCCAGCGTGTCGCGCGTGACGAGCGGCGATTTATAGAGCGTGATCAGCGACATCGGCAGCGACGTGACCAGGCGGCCAAGGCGCGACATGATCAGGTAGGCGACATAGCTGGATGCGTGGTCCGAGCTGCCGCGCGCGACGGTGACGGCGCTATGGAAATTCGTGGCGCGCAGCGTGCGTCCGAGTTCGGCATAGCGCTCGACGTCCTGCGACAGTTGCAGCGCGACGCAATCGCCGGCCGACATGGCCTCTTGCAACATCAATGAGGTCATACGGCTTCTCCTTCGATATAAACGGTTTTGATATTCAGGTCGCGGTCGAGCACGACGAAGTCGGCGTGGCAGCCGGGGGCCAGGCGTCCGCGCTCGCGTTCGCCGAGGTAGTCGGCGGCATTGGTCGAGACGCGGCGCGAGGCTTCCCGCAGCGACAGGCCGATCTTGACCAGGTTGCGCAGCGCGCCGTCCATGGTCAGGGTCGAACCGGCGAGGGTGCCGTCGGCCAGGCGCACGCCGCCCATGCATTTGTGGACCACCTGCCGGCCCAGCATGTATTCGCCGTCGGGCATGCCGGCGGCGGCGGTCGAATCGGTCACGCAGAACAGGTGCGGGATCGAGCGCAGGGCCACCTTGATCGCGCCCGGATGCACGTGCAGCAGGTCGGGAATGATCTCGGCGTACTCGGCGTGGGCCAGCGCCGCGCCGACCATGCCCGGATCGCGGTGGTGCAGGCCCGGCATCGCATTGAACAGGTGAGTAAAACCGGCCGCGCCGTGTTCGAGCGCCGCAAGGCCGTCTTCGTAGGAGCCGCTGGTGTGCCCGATCTGTACGCGCACGCCCTGGTCGGCGAGCAGGCGCACCAGCTCGAGGTGGCCGTGGATCTCGGGTGCGACCGTGATCACGCGCATCGGCGCCAGCGCCTCATAGGCTTCGATCTCGGCCAGCGTCGCCTCTTTCGCGAACGGCGGCTGGGCGCCCAGCTTGGCCGCATTGATGTAGGGACCTTCCAGGTGCACGCCGAGGATGCGCGCCTCGCCCTTGCCGCGTTCCTTGCAGGCCGCGCCGATGGCCGTCAAGGCCCGTTCGATGTCTTCCGGCGGCGCCGTCATGGTCGTCGCCAGCAGGCTGGTGGTGCCGTGCTTCGCGTGCAGGGCGGCGATGAGGTGCGGGGCGTCGCCGCCTTCCATCATGTCGCGTCCGGCGCCGCCGTGCACGTGCACGTCGATGAAGCCGGGCAGGATGTAGTCGTCGCCGTTGGCGTCCGGGTCAAACGCGCTGCCCTCGATGGCCTCGATGCGGTCCGTGAAACGCAGCGTGCCGTGGACCCAGCCCTCGGGCGTGAGGATATTGCCTTTCATCGGACTTCCTTCTTCTTCAAATGGCCTTCGATCATGAACAGGGCGCCGCGCGCCGAGTCGCCCTGGGGCGGCAGGCAGCGCGCGCGGGTGGACGCAGGCAGCCAGTCCAGCAGCACTTCGCCCAGGCCCCCGCACAGCGCCAGCGGCAGCGTGTGGCCCGGATCGAGGGCGTCGGCGATGCTCGCCACTTCGCGGCCCGCGTGTTCGAGAATGCTGCGCGCCACCGGGTCGCTCGCGCCGTGCAGGACGACGAAGCGCGCCAGGCCGGCGTAGGCGGTCTGGTTGGCGCGTCCGAGCCAGATCTGCACCGCGTCGCGGTTGCCGCCGCAGGCCGTGATGACCTCGCGTGCGAAGGCGCCGCCTTCGACGCGGCCGTCGAGCACCTGTTCGATGTGGTTCAGTGCGCGCAGGCCCATCCAGGCGCCGCTCGCTTCGTCGCCGGCGGGGAAGCCCCAGCCGCCGACTTCGACCTTGGTGCCGTCGACCAGCATCGCTTCGCCGACGCTGCCGGTGCCGATCGCCACGATCGCACCCGGCGCGCCGCCGTGGGCGCCCATCAGGGTGCTGAAGCCGTCGGTGTCGAGCACGAGGGCGGCAAAGCCGGGATCGGCGGCCACGAATTGCGCGGCCCAGTCCTTGTTGTGCACGCCGGCCAGGCCCAGGCCGATCGCCATCGAGGACAGGGGAGGGGAGCCGATGTCGGCCACGGCGCAGGCTTCGCCGATGGCGGCCAGGATGGTGATCCAGGCATTGGCGATGCCGTGGGAGAGGCCGGAGGGGCCGGCGCTGGCTTGCGCCAGTTCTTCGCCATTGGGACGGGCCAGGCGCACGCGGGTGCCGGTGCCGCCGCCATCGACGCCGATGAGGTATTCGATCATGGGAATATAAATGCCGGGGAGGTCGGGGCACTATAGGGAGGCGGGTTGAGCTTGTCAACAGGTATTTAAGTGGTATTACTTGTTTCGTGCGCGGCCCTGTCACGGCTGCCGTCCACCCCTATGAAAATGCAGGGCGGAAGCTGGTATGCAAACTGGTATGGTTGAGTATCAAGAATGCAACCCGAAAACAACAAATGCGCCCAACCGCGCACGAACTTGCTGCGCGTGTCCAGAATTGAAGTGACAGTTACTATCCGGCAATTTATTATGGCCGCTCGCTCTTCTTCGCCGTCGCCTTCTTTCGTGAGCACGGCAGTTCTATGCTTGATGTCAAAGATATTTTCGCCTGGCGGGAACGGATTTTCTCGTCGCTGTTGTCGGTCGTGCTGGTCGTCGGCACCCTGTCGACCCTGGCGATCGTCCCTTTCCTGATCCAGCAGGGAAAGTGGCCGGTGGCGCTCGCCGATACGGTCGCGCTGCTCTGGATCTTTGCCGTCTGGCGTCTGAAGCGTCTGTCCTACACCGTGCGCGTGCTGCATTTCCTCGGTGTGGTGTTCGCGCTGGCCATCGTCCTGCTGGTGTCGGTCGGACCGGCCAGCATGAACTACCTGCTGGCGCCGCCGATGATCGCCGCCATCCTGCTGAGCCTGCGTCCGGCCATGCTGGCCGTGGCGGTCGGCGCCGCTTCCCTCGTCGGCCTGGGCGCCGCCGACTTCATCAGCCTGAACGTGCCCGGCTGGGAGCATGACGCCCTGAAGGGCTCGCTGGTGGCCGCGCTGAATTACGCGACGATCGGCGTCATCCTGGCCATTACCTGCAGTTCCCTGCTCAAAGGCCTGTCGCTCTCGCTCGCGGACGTGCGCACCTTCGCTTCCACGCTCGAGACCAGCGAGATGGCCCTGCGCAACCTGAACAGCGAGCTGGAGCTGACCTCGGAAGCGGTCTCGCGGCTGAACGACATGGTCCTGATCGCGCGCGCCAGCGACGCCGGCAGCACGGAGCGCGCCATCACCTTCGCCAACGACGCCTTCCTGCGCCGCACCGGCTACACCCGCGACGAGATCGTCGGGCAGAGCCTGGGCATCCTGGAGGGGCCCGAGACCGACCCGGCCGTGAGCGCACGCATTTCCCAGGCGATGCTGTCCGGCCAGCCCTGCAATGCCGAACTGATGAGCTACACGCGCAACGGCGAAGCGTTCTGGGTGGAAGTCGAGATGGTGCCGTTCACGCGCTCCGGCGAGCGCGCCAGCCACTGGGTGGTGGTCGGGCGCGACATCAGCGAGCGCCGCGCGGCCGCCGCGGCCATCAAGCAACTCGCCTTCTACGACGGCCTGACCGGCCTGCCGAACCGGCGCCTGCTGATGGACCGCCTGGGCGCCCTGGTGGCGCGGAGCGATCCCGACGGCGGGATCGGCGCGGTGCTCTATCTCGATCTCGACAACTTCAAGGACATCAACGATGCGCGCGGCCACGCCGCCGGCGACGCGCTGCTGGTGCATGCCGCCGCGCGCCTGGGGCAGGCGGTCGGCCCCAACGATACGGTGGCGCGCATCGGCGGCGACGAATTCGTGGTGCTGCTCGATGGTCTCGGCCCGGATGCCGCGCAGGCCGGCCGCGCCGCCCTGGAGGCCGCCGGCGCGATCCGCACCGCCCTGGGCGCGCCGCTCGACCTCGACGGCCAGGCCTACCACATCGGGGCGAGCATCGGCGTGGCGCTCACCGCGCGGGCCGGCGCCAGCGCGCACGACCTGCTGCGCGAAGCCGATACCGCGATGTACCGCGCCAAGGCGGGCGGGCGTAACGGCGTGGTGCTGTTCGAAGCCGCCATGCTGGACGAGGCCCAGCACAAGCTGGCGATCGCGCGCGAGCTGGCGCAGGCCTTCGAGAATGGAGAACTCGGGATGCACCTGCAGCTGCAGGTCGATCGCCACGGCGCGCCGGCCGGCGCGGAACTGCTGATGCGCTGGCAGCGCGCCGACGGCACGATGGTGCGGCCCGACCTCTTCATCCCGGTCGCCGAATCGAGCGGCATGATCGTCGCGCTCGGCCAGTGGGTCTTGCGCCAGGCCTGCGCGGCCTGGCTGGCCTTGAACCAGGCGGGACACCCGATGCCGCTGTCGATCAACGTCAGCCCGCTGCAGTTCCGCCAGCCCGATTTCGTCGAACAGGTGCGCGCGATCCTGGCCGAGACGGGCGCGCCGGCGCGCGAACTCATCTTCGAAGTCACCGAAGGCCTGCTGATCGAGGACATCGGCCAGACCATCACGCGCATGCACGAACTGGCCGCGCTCGGCATCCGCTTCTCCATCGACGATTTCGGCACCGGCTACTCGAGCCTGGCCTACCTGAAGAAAATGCCGCTCTACGAAGTCAAGATCGACAAGAGCTTCATGCAGGACATCCCGCAGGACCTCAGCGGCACCGCGATCGTGCAGTCGATCCTGTCCATGGCCGGCCACCTCGGCCTGCGCGTGGTCGCCGAAGGCATCGAAACGGAAGCCCAGGCGCGCTACCTGGCCGGACACGGCGCCGACATGCAGGGCTTCCTGTACCACCGGCCGATGCCGCTCGCCCAGCTGATCGAGCGGCTCGACAGCGCCGACCTGGCGGCTGCCTGAATCGCTACAGCTTGCCGATGAACCCGCAATAGGCCGCGCCGGCGCCTTCCGTGCGCAGGGCGCCGTTGTGCCCGGCCTGGTCCAGCAGCAGGTACTGCTTGTCCTGGCGCGGGATGGCGTCGAACACTTTCTTGCCTAGCCTTGGCGGCGTCGTCCTGTCCTGTCCGGCCGCGATCACCAGCGCCGCCGAGGAAAAGCGCGCCGCCGCCGTGCGGTTATCGACCTGGCGCAGGGAGTCCTCCATCTCGATGCGCACGAACGGCCAGGCATACCAGGGAACGTTCGCATGGACCAGGTCTTCGACACTGGTGGCCGTCGTTTCCAGCACCGTCCCCGCTACCGGCCGCGCCTGCGCGACGTGGGCGGCCATGAAGCTGCCCAGCGACTGGCCGTGCACGATCACGCGGCCAGGGAAGCGCGCGTTCAGCGCATCGAACAGGGCCAGCGCGTCCGCCTGCATGGTCGCGACGGTCGGCTTGCCGCTGCTGCGCCCGTAGCCGCGGTAATCGAACATGGCGACGTTGCTGCCGCAGGCGGCGAGCAGGGGCAGGGCGGCGTTTGCATGCTGGTCGAGGTGGAACATGTTGCCGCCGAAGTAGAGCACGGTGCTGCGCGCGCCGGGCTGTTCGAACAGGATGCCGTGCAGGAGGGCGCCGTCGCTGCCGGCGACGCTCAGTTCGCTCGCGGCCGCGTTGCTGTAGCGCTGTTCGACGACGGTGCCCGGGGCGTCGGGCCGGATGAAATGGCTTTCGCTGACGCGCACCTGGGCGCATCCCGCCAGTCCCGCACTCACTGCCATGCATGCCGCCAGCAACCGGATTCCCATCTTGCCTCCTGTTATATAATGATTGTCATTGAATAAAAACTTATCGTAAAACGATAATAAAACAATGAATAACGATCAGTCAATGACGCGTCACGTCCGCGTCGTACGCACCATTGCAGGCGTGCTGGCGCTGCTGCAGCTGCTGTACTTCACGCTCTCCTGGCTGTGGCCCGAGGCCAGCCAGCTGGGGCCGGTGCACATCAGCTTTACGCCGCGCGGCCTGGAGACGGGCGTGGTTGCCGGCCTGCCGCCGGCCTTGCGCTGGAGCGGCATGCTGTGCGCGCTGCCGGCCCTCCTGCTGCTCGTCTATGCTTTCCTGCGCCTGGACCGCATGCTGCGGGCCTGCGCCAGCGGCCGGATGTTCGCGCTGGAGACGGTCGGCCACATGAAAGCCTTTGCCGCGGCGCTGCTGGGCGCCTTGCTGCTCACCGTGCTGGAGCCGGCCCTGCGCGCGCTCGTCTGGCGGCTGGTCGCAGGCGGCCCGCCGCGGCCGGTGAACGTCGGCGTTTCGTCGGAGGAACTGATGCTGGTGCTGATCTGCGCGCTGTTCTTCGTCGTCGCCTCGATGATGCACGAGGCGCGCCGCCTCGCCGAAGACAACGAGGGCTTCGTGTAATGGCGATCGTGATCGAGCTCGACGTGTTACTGGCCCAGCGCAAGCTGAAGTCGAAGGAGCTGGCGCAGTACGTGGGCATCACCGAGCAGAACCTCAGCCTGCTCAAGTCGGGGAAGGTGAAGGGCGTGCGCTTTTCGACGCTGGAGAAAATCTGCGAGCGGCTGGAGTGCCAGCCAGGCGACATCATCCGCTATGTCCCAGGCAGCTCGCAGGACGAGGATGGGCTGGAGATGGGCTAGCCAGTTTGTTTCCAAAACGGAAAAAATAAGTGATACTCCGTTCATGACCCAGACACAAATCATCATGCTCGCGGCCACCCCGCTCATCGCCTGGCGCGTCTACAAGCGCGTGCAGCGCCTCACGGTGCGTCAGAAATCGCGCCTGTGGCGCCACTGGTTCGGCGTGACTTTCCTGCCTACGCTGCTGCTGGCGCTGACCGTCATGCTCGTCAATCAGCCCGTCGCGCTGGCGACGCTGCTCGGCGGAACGCTTGCCGGCGCCGCGCTCGGCTTCGCGGCCCTGCGCCGCGTGCGCTTCGAACGCGTCGGCAAGGATTACTTCTATACCCCGTACGCGCCGATCGGCATGCTGGTCGCCACGATCTTCATCGTGCGCGTGCTGTACCGCCTGTTCGAGATGGCGACGCTGGGCGCACATCAGCTGCCCGCCTTCGGCAGCAGCCCGCTGACGATGGGGATCCTGGGCGTGGTCGCCGGCTACTACCTGGTGGGTGCATCGGGCTTGCTGCGCTGGCGCCTGGCGGAGAGGAAGCAGACGGCCCGGTGACAATGTGCGCATTTTTCCTTGAAGGCAAACGGTAGACTAGGGCGCCGGTCTCAACCAACAATCCAAGGAAACGCATGAAATTCGCATTGCACCTCGCACTGGGCCTGTCGCTGGCCGCCGCGCATCCCGCCTTCGCCGCCGCCACGCCGCCCGCGGCATCCTCCGCCGTGCCGAGCGCCGCGCACATCAAGGCCGTGCAGGACCTGCTGGGCGCGATGCAGGCGGAAAATGTCCTGCGCGGCGTCGCCGCGCGCAGCCGCTACACAAGCGGCGCCCAGCGCCAGGCCGTGTTCGCCAAGCTGGACAAGACGCCCGCCGCCGAGGTCTACCAGCGCCTGGCGCCGCCGCTGGCGCGCAGCATCTCCGCCGATACCGCGGCCGAGATGACCCGCTTCTACCAGACTCCGTACGGCAAGAAAGTCATCCACAGCAAGTACAACAGCGGCCCGCAGTTGAGCATGCCGGGCATGACGGCGGCCGTTGCGCCGGAAGAAAAGAAGGAACGCAAGCGCGCCGCCTACGTCCAGGCGAGCAAGGAGCTGGCGGCCGCGGAACCGATGATCGAGCATGAGGCGTTCAAGCTGCTGCAGACGATCAACAAGGAAAAGCGCTAGGCACGCCCCCAGCCGCACGCAGCGCTTCCTGGCCTGGCTTAGTTCGCCCGGCGCTGCCCGCCGCGTCCCACCTGCACCAGCTCCTCGCCGCCGCCGCCCTCGCGCACCTGGTTGATGGAGGCATGGCCCGGCCCGCTCACGTTGATGTCGCTCTGGCGCACGGTCAGGCGGCGCGCCTGCAGCGTGCCCGAGCCGGTCAGCTCGGCGCTGATGCGCTCGGCGCGGCCGTCGAGTTCGACGCTGCCGGGGCCGCGCATCTTGAGCATCACGCGCTTGCCGTCGACCGAGGCGCGCAGGCCGCCCGAGCTGCGCAGCGAGGCGTCGAGGGTGTCGGTGACGCGCGAGAGCGTGACGTCGCCGGGGCCGTTGCTGTCGATCGTGGCCTGGCGCACGCTCAGGTCGTCGGCCTCGAGTTCGCCGGAACCGTTGAGGTCGGCGCGCAGCTCGTCGGCGTTGCCGCTCAGCGTCACGTTGCCGGGGCCGTTCATGCGCAGCACGGCGCGGCCGGCCTGCAGGCCGCGCGCCTCGAGGTCGCCCGAGCCGTGCACTTCGGCCTCGAACTGGCGGATGGTGCCGGCCACGCAGGCATTGCCCGGTCCGCGCTGCACGCTGCTGAGTTTCTCGACCTGCATGTCGCAGGCGTCGAGGTCGCCGGAGCCGCTGGCCTCCAGGCGCAGTTCGCGCGCACTGCCGCGCAGGGTGGCATTGCCGGGACCGCTGATCTGGGCCAGGGCGCGCCCCACGCGTACGTCGGCCGCTTCCAGGTCGCCCGAGCCGCTCATGCGCGCCGACAGTTCGTTGCCGACGGCGCCCAGGTGCACGTCGCCGGGACCGGACATGTTGAGCGCGACATTGCCCGCTTTTACCTGGCGCAGGTCGAGGTCGCCGCTGCCGCTGCTGTTGACCTCGAACGCGCGCGTCGCGCCGCGTGCACGGATGTCGCCCGGACCGCTGGAGGACAGCACGAAGCGCTCGCCTTTGATCCCGTCAAGCTCGACGTCGCCGCTGCCGCTGTTGGCCAGCGACTTCAGGGCGCTGGCGTTGATGCGCACCACGACCGGCGCCTCGTCGCGCTTGCCCCAGCTGAAGTGGATGCCCGAGCGCGAACGCTGGCGCACGACCAGCGTGCCGCCGCGCACCTCGGTTTCGATGTCGGCCAGCTGCTTGGGCTGGCCCGAGATTTCCAGGCGCGGCGCGCCTTCGGTCACGATGACGCGGAATGGGCCGCTCAGTTCGATGGCGTCGAAGGCGCCGACGGCGCGCTTCTCGACCGTCACGGGCGCGCGCCGCTCGTCGGCCGAGACCGTGTGCATGCTGGTGAAGCCCGCGCAGAGAAAGAGGGCGGCGAGGGCGGTGTGCTTGATGTTCATGATGTCCCTGTTGTTTTTGTGATGGCGGACCTCTACATTAGGCGAAAGCGACGCCGTGCGTGCAGTCGGGACGATGGACGTGCAAAATAACGGTATCAACGAGCAAAAACGGGCGCTGAACGGCGCGAAAGGAAACGCATGTCCACCCTGACTGTCCGGAAACTCGACGTCGACCTGGCCCAGGGCTTCGGGCGCCACTGGAATGGCGGCGATGCCTACCGCACCCAGCTGTTCAATGCGCTGTCGATGAGTTTTCCGCTCGGCGAGCAGATGTTCATCGACGCCGTGCGCGCCGTGCCCCAGGAATGCCTGACGGACCCCGCCTTGCGCGCCGAAGTCAAGGACTTCATCGGCCAGGAAGCGACCCACCGCTACATCCACGTCCAGTACAACAAGGAACTGGAACGCCAGGGCCTGCCCTATACGCGCGAGGCTGCGACCAAAAAACGCATCGCGCGGATCGACCGCATGGGCGTGCTGAACCAGCTGGCGATTACCTGCGCGCTCGAACATTACACGGCGATGCTGGCCGACGGCGTGCTGCGCCATCCGCACTGGCTGGAGGGCGCCGAGCCGCAGATGCGCACGGTCTGGACCTGGCATGCGGTCGAGGAGACCGAGCACAAGGGCGTGGCCTTCGACGCCTACCGCGCGGCCGGCGGCGGCTACTGGCGCCGGGTGCTCTGGTATGTGCACGTGAGCCTCATGTTCGCTTTCGAAACCTTCCTGCAGACCTGTTTCAACCTGCGGCGGGACGGCCTGCTGTTCAAGCCGCGCACCTGGGGCAGTGCCGTCAAAATCTGGTTCGGGCGCAAGGGGCTGGCGGGGCACCTGCTCAAGCCGGGCCTCGACTATTTCTCGCCGCGCTTCCACCCCTGGCAGCACGACAACCGCCACCTGATCCAGGCGTGGCTCGATGACAACAGTGCGGCGTGGCGGCCGGTGCGTCCCCAGGCCGCCTGAACCGTCCGCGCAGGCCGTTGCGGGCCGCACCTGTCATAATGGGCGCTCGAAGAGGAGAACAGAGTGATTCGTTACATGGGCACGCGCAAGAACAGCGAGGGCGCCACCGTCTATGTGTTTATCGTGAACGGCCTCGAGAAAGAGGTCCGCGAGCATGCGCTCAAGCAGCATCCCGGCTGCTACGAAGCCTTGCCGGCCTCGGCCAAGGCAAAGATCGCCGCGAACCGCGACTGGCTGTCGAAGCTGTGACGCGCCTCGTTCGCGCTGCCGGCCTGGCATGGCTGGCGCTCGCCTGCAGCGCGGCGCAGGCCTTGCCCTCGACCTTCGGTCCCGTGATCGGCAGCGCGCTGCTGTGCCGCAGCCAGCTCGACAATGCTTATTTTCACTCCTACCTGAGCACCGCCTTCGGTCCTGCGACGAAGCACGAGGGCGGCGCCTTCTGGTTCAAGGGCGAGGCCACGCTGTGGGGCAAGCAGGTCCAGGAGCTAATGGTCAGCGACGATACCAACGCCATGGTTTTCATCGCCGCGGTCGTCGATGCCAGGCCGGAAGAGCTGGAAGAAGCGATCCATGGCGCCGTCGGGATACGCCACAAGGCGGCTGATGCATCGCAATATCCGCTGCGGGTCTCGAGTGCCAGCAGCGTCATCGCTTATCACCAGGGCAAATCCAAAATATACTGCGCGAGGTATAAACCTCTTCCGCCAGGCCGCTAGCAGTATGTACACGAATTTTTTCAACCTGAAGCAGGCGCCGTTTTCGATCGCCCCCGACCCGCGTTACCTGTTCATGAGCGAGCGCCACCGCGAGGCGCTGGCGCACCTGCTCTACGGCATCGGCAGCGGCGGCGGCTTCGTCCTGCTCACCGGCGAGATCGGCGCCGGTAAAACCACGGTCTGCCGCTGCTTCATCGAACAGATCCCGGACAATTGCCGGCTCGCCTATATCTTCAACCCGAAGCTGACCGTGGCCGAACTGCTGCAATCGGTCTGCGAAGAGTTCCGCATCGCCGCGCCGGGCGGCGCAGGGGTGAAGGGTTACGTCGACGCGATCAATGCCTACCTGCTGGCCTCGCATGCCGAAGGCCTGAACAACGTGCTCGTCATCGACGAGGCCCAGAACCTGGCGCCCGACGTGCTCGAGCAATTGCGCCTGCTGACCAACCTGGAGACGAGCGAGCGCAAGCTGCTGCAGATCATCCTGATCGGCCAGCCGGAACTGCGCACCATGCTGGCGCGTCCGGAGCTGGAGCAGCTGGCCCAGCGCGTGATCGCACGCTACCACCTGGGACCGCTGTCCGAGGCGGAAACGGGCGCCTACATCGCGCACCGGATGGCGGTGGCGGGAGCGCAGGGCGCACCTGTGTTTCCGCAGGCGGTCGTGCCGCAGGTGCACCGCCTCACGGGCGGCGTGCCGCGCCGCATCAACCTGCTGTGCGACCGCGCGCTGCTCGGCGCCTACGTCGAGAACAGCGGGCAGGTAACGCGCACGATCCTGCGCAAGGCGGGGGAGGAAGTGTTTGCCGGCGAGACCGCGGCGCCAGTGCGGGCGGCGCGTTGGCCCCTGGTCGCCGGCGGCTTGCTGGCGGGCGCGGCGCTGAGTGCGGCGGCCGCCTGGCAGGTGTTGCCGCACAAGGAGACGGCTGTTCCGGCGAAGGCCGAGGCGAAAGGGGCGATCGTGCCTGCGGCCTCCGTCGCGGCCCGCGTGCCGCATGGCCAGGCCGACGAAGCCGCGGCGCTGCGTTCGCTGGCCTCGCTGTGGAATGCGAACTTGCCGGCGGGTGAACCCTGCCAGGTCGCCTTCCGCCTCGACCTGCGCTGCCACACGGGACGCGGCGGCATCTACGAATTGCGCCAGCTCGACCGCCCGGCCGTCATCACCCTGCGCGACGGCAGCGCTACCAGTTACGCCGTGCTGGCCGGCATGGACGAGCGCAGCGTGACGCTGCTGGCCGACGGCAAGCGCCAACGGGTCGAGCTCGCCGTCCTGGTGCCGCGCTTCACCGGCGAATACACGACCTTCTGGAAGATGCCGCGCGCCTTCCGCGACAACCTGGCGCCGGGCGACCAGGGCCTCGACGTCGACTGGCTCGGCACGCGCCTGGCGCAGTTGAACAAGTCCACGGCGCCGGCGGCCAACCAGCCTTTCGACGCGCGCACCCGCGAGCTGCTGCGCGCGTTCCAGAGCAAGAACAACCTGAAGGCGGACGGCGTCGCCGGACCGCGCACCTACATGCGCCTCAACCAGCTGACCGGCATCGCCGAGCCGCGCCTGCTCGCCGCCGCCGGGACGGGACACTGAATGTCGTACATCCTCGAAGCACTCAAGAAGGCGCAAGCCGAACGCCAGCTGGGCAATGCGCCCGACATCCACACGCCGACCGCCGTTCCCGTTCCTGCGGCGGCGCGCGCGGCGAATCGCAAGCCGCTGCTGATCGGGCTCGGAGCGGGCGTGCTCGTCGCGGGCATCGCAGCCGGGCTCGTCTGGAGGGCGAAGACGCCGGCGGGGGAGCCGGCCGTGCTGGCGCAGAATGCGGCAGCGCCGTCGCCGGCCGCGCCTGCCGTGCTTCCTCCGCCGCCTGTCGCCGCAGCTCCGGCCGTAACGCAGAGTGCGCCTGTGCCGGTTGCGCAAGCGCCGGCGCCGCAGGCCGCTCCAGTCCAGGCGCCGGCGGCGCAAGCCGCGCCGCTTGCGCCGCCCGTGACCACGCCGCCGGCCGCGCCCCAGCCGGCGCCGACGCCGCGCAAGGCTGCGGCACCGGCGCCGGTTGCCGACCCGGCGCCCGAAGCGGTCTACCTGCCGGCACCGGCGCGCGCCCCCGAGCCCGCACCCGCGCCGGTCCGTGCGCCCGATCCGGTGCTTGAAGAAAACCTGCGCACCCTGCAGCAGCTGCCGGAAGCCATCCAGCGCGAGGTGCCGAGGGTGACGGTGGGCGGCTACATCTATTCGCCGAATCCGGCCGACCGCCTGTTGCTGGTCGACAAGACGCTGCGCCGCGAAGGCGAGGAGCTGGCGCCCGGCCTGGTGCTGGAACGCTTGATGCCGAAGTATGCCGTGATGAATTTCCGGGGCACCCGCTACCGTGTCGGCTACTGATCCGGGCCCGGTCCTTGCCGTGGTCGGCTGGTCGGGCAGCGGCAAGACCACGCTGCTCGCCTTCCTGATCGCGGAACTGGCCGCGCGCGGCCTGCGCGTAAACGTGGTCAAGCACAGCCACCACGACATCGAACTCGAGCCGCCGCACAAGGACAGCGCGCGCCTGCGCATGGCCGGGGCGGCCGAGGTGATGATCGCCTCTCCCTACCGCTACGCCATCCTGCGCGAGCTGCGCGGCGAATCCGAACCGCCGCTGGCCGAGCAGCTGGCGCGCCTGGCGCCGGCCGACCTGACCCTGGTCGAAGGCTACAAGTGGGAACCGCTGCCCAAACTCGAGGTCTGGCGCCCCGCGCTGGGACGGGCGCCGCTGCATCCCGACGATCCGCTGGTGGTGGCCGTGGCCTCGGACGTACCGGCGCCGGCCGGGTTCGAGCGCGCTTGGCTGGACTTGAACGCGCCGCAGGACGTCTTGCGCTGGCTCATGGACTGGATGGCGGGCAGGGCTAAAGTTTCCAAAAAACAAGCCGTTAATGGGGGATAACCCTCATCAGGAGACTTCCGTGGACGTCCTCGCCATCGCCAAGCTGTCAACCACCATCGCCGAAACCGGCACCAAGCAGGAGGTCGGGATGACCATGCTGAAGAAGCAGCAGGACATGCAAAAGCAGCACATGAGCCAGCTTCTGGAAGGCATCCAGCCGCCGAAGCCGGCGCAGAACCTGCCGGCTCACCTGGGCAGCAAGATCAATACCACCGCCTGATCGACGTTTTCGCTTATGTAGGGTGCGCTCTCGAGCGCACGCGGTTACCGCATGTGCTGTTATGAGGCGGTGTTCGGAAGTTTTGTAGGGTGCGCTCTCTGAGCGCACGCGGTAGGAGGCCTGCAATGCCACGGTAGTTCACGGAGCCGAATTGGCTGCTCAGCCGTAGCAACGCGTGGACTCGGGAGTCCACCCTACATATTCGGCAGCGCCTGTGTGACGGTAAGGAAGTATCGCGGCGCCATTGCGGCGCCGCGTCGGACTCAATGGAAAGCGCGCAGGATACGCTCTTCGCCGCTCAGGCCGGGGCAGCCTTCGGTGGCCTGGCGCGTCGCTTCCATCATGCGACACAACTGGGCGTCTTCGAAGCGCGCGAGCTCTTCGTTGGCGGCGTTCAGGGCCATCGCCAGCTTGGCGCGTGCGTTCTGGTACAGCACGCTCGTGTATTGATCGGTGTTTTTCAGCAGCTCTTCCGCGTTTTCGATCACGAGGCGCAGATCGCCGATCAGCCTTTCCTGCGTTTGCGGGTTTTCATCCGGGGTTTCCATCGCCGTCACCTTCACAAAAACCGGTTGGTCACATCTAAAATATAAACATGGACCACCGGTCGCGTTTGTCTGCGCGCAAACGTGCGCCGCAGAGGCCGGCAGTCCTACTGAACGGCAATCCGCACGTCGCCGACGGTCACGATCTGGCCGGTACGAATCTTGGCGGTCTTGCGCAGTTCCTGCTTTCCATCGACCGACACCGCGCCGCTGGCCACCATGTTCTTGCCGGCGCCGCCGCTGTCCACCAGGCCAACCAGTTTCAGCAGCTGGTTGAGTTCGACGAACTCGGATGTCAGTTCGAATGTTGTTTTTTGCATAATATACTCGGGATAAATTGAACGGCGCACGCTTGGGCCCGCTTTTGCAAGCCCAGGCCTGGCAATGAATGAGCGCTTATTCCGGATCGGGACGCGTCATGTCGATCGGAACGATCCATTGATCGAACTGTTCCTCGGTGACGTGACCCGATTGCCGGGCCGCCTCGCGCAGCGTGATGCCTTCGTGCTGCGCGTGCTTGGCGATCTGCGCGGCGCGATCATACCCGATGTGCGGCGCCAGTGCGGTCACCAGCATCAGCGAGCGCTCCATCAGCTCGCCGATCCGGGCGCGGTTCGGCTCGATGCCCTGGGCGCAGTGCTCGTCGAAGGAACGCATGCCGTCGGCCAGCAGGCGCGCGCTCTGCAGGAAGTTGTGGGCGATCATCGGCTTGAACACGTTCAGCTCGAAGTTGCCCTGCGAAGCGCCCACCGTCAGCGCCACGTCGTTGCCGAACACCTGGCAGCACAGCATCGTCAGCGCTTCGCACTGGGTCGGATTGACCTTGCCCGGCATGATCGAGCTGCCCGGCTCGTTTTCCGGAATCGTGATTTCGCCCAGGCCCGAGCGCGGACCCGAAGCCATCCAGCGCACGTCGTTGGCGATCTTCATGAGGGCCGTCGCCAGGGTCTTGAAGGCGCCGTGGGCGCTCACCAGCGCGTCGTGCCCGGCCAGCGCCATGAACTTGTTCGGCGCGGTCTTGAAGGCGAGGCCGGTGCGCGAACCGAGTTCGGCGGCGATACGCGGCGCGAATTCCGGATGCGCGTTCAGCCCGGTGCCGACCGCGGTGCCGCCGGCGGCCAGCATCAGCAGGCCGGGCAGGGCGGCGCGCAGCGCGCCTTCCGCGAACTCGAGCTGGGCGACGTAGCCGGAAAACTCCTGGCCCAGGGTCAGCGGGGTCGCGTCCTGCAGGTGGGTGCGGCCGATCTTGACGATGTCGGCGAAGTCGCGCGATTTCACCTGCAGCGTGCCGCGCAGGCGCGCCAGCGCCGGCAGGACCTCTTTCGAGACGGCCTGGGCCGCCGCCACGTGCATGGCGGTCGGGAAGATGTCGTTCGAGGACTGCCCCATGTTGACGTGGTCGTTCGGGTGCAGCAGGCGCGCTTCGCCCCGCTCGCCGCCCATGAGCTCGGAGGCACGGTTGGCCAGCACCTCGTTCATGTTCATGTTGCTCTGGGTGCCGGAACCGGTCTGCCAGACCGCCAGCGGGAATTCGTCCGGATAGCGGCCTTCCAGCACCTCGTCGGCGGCGGCGATGATGGCGTCGGCCTTGTCGCGCGGCAGCTTGCCGATCGAGCGGTTGACGGCGGCCGCGGCGCGCTTGACCTGGGCCAGTGCGGCCACCAGTTCCGGCGCCATGCGCTCGGTCGAAATGTGGAAGTGGTGCAGCGAACGCTGGGTCTGGGCGCCCCAGAGGTGGTCGGCCGGGACCTCGATCGGGCCGAAACTGTCTTTTTCTATCCGGTTTTCCATGTGGTGTCCTGTTATTTGGGAGCTGGAGCTAAAGAGTGTATCCGAACACCCGTTAATTACGCTGAGGCTACAAATTCTTCCTGCTCATGGCACCGCGCATCCCTATTCTCCTGTCGACCCTGCTGTTTTCCGCCATGCTCGGCGCCGGCCATGCCGCCGAACTGGGCGAGGCCCAGGTGCGCTCCTACATCGGCCAGGCGCTCGTCGCCGACGTCGAACTGAACCTGGTCGAGGATCCCGCCAGCAAGGTGCAGGTACGCCTGGCCCATCCGGACGTGTACCGGGGCGCGAACATCGCCATGCCGCCGGTGCTTTCCAGCCTCAACATGACTGTGACGCGCCGCGACGGCCGCCAGTTCCTGCATCTGACCTCGCTCAAGCCGGTCGAGAGCCGGCACCTGCACGTCTACCTGGAACTGGTCGATGGCGGCCAGCGCAGCGTGCGCCTGGTGACCCTGTGGCTGACGCCGGACCCGAATCCGGCGCCGCCGCCGGTGCAGGAAGCCGCGCCGGTGGTCAAGGCGCAAGCGCTGCCTGTCCCGCCGCCGAAGCCGGTGCCGGCGCCAGTGGCACGTCCGGCCGCTGCCCTGCAGGCGGGCGAAGAATACGTGGACGCACCGGCTGTCGTGCGCAAGCCGGCGCCGCAAGCCGTGCCGGTGGTAAAAAAGGCGCCAGCGAAGAAGCCGGCGCCCGTGCATGCGGCGCCCGCCGAAGCGCCGGCCTGCGCGCCCCAGCCGGCCAGCGAACACCTGAACGCCTGCGCCGCACTCGGCGAAAAGAACGCCGCCTTGCGCCACGACCTGGGCAAGCTCGAGGACAAAGTGAAGGCGCTGCAAGGCGTAGCCAAGCCGGCGCCTGCCGCGCCCGTCGTTCAAGCTGTCGCGCCGGTTGTGCTCCCTGTTGCACCCGCCGCGCCTGCTGCTGCCCACGAGGCCGCCTCCGCCGCGCCGCACGAGGCGGCACCTGCGCCCGCCGTGAAGGAAACCCCGAAAGACGCCCCGAAAGGCGCGCCGCGTATCCACCGCAAGCCGAAGAAGGTCGAGCCGCCCGAGCCGGAAACGCCGTGGCTGCCGATCGGCGCTGGCATCGCCGCCGTGCTCGCCATCTCGGGCCTCGCCTTGGCCCTGCTGCGCCGGCGCAAGCGTGCCGGCGTCGGCAAGATCCAGCCCGCGCACAAGCCGGCCAAGCTGCCGAAGGCAGGCAAGGAAGCGTCTGCGGAAGAGGGCGCGCCGAAGCCGAAATTCATGGAAGCCGTCAAGGCGCGCCTGATGCCGGGCCGGGCCAAAGGGCCGGCGCCGGAAGCAGACACGCCGGCCGAACCGGTGCTCACCGACGTGATTTCTCAACCAGAATAGAGTCGCGCACAATTCGTCTACACAAGCGTGAAATTTGCGCTATACTGAACTCGTTGGTTGTCAAAACCACAAAACGGAACAGCGTCCGGCGCAGCCACCACCGATAGTGTGGCGCGGGAACCGGAGCTACGTCGCAAGACCCTGTTTCCGGAAGCAGTCAGGCTGCCAACAGCGGCAGCGGACGCCGGATGCAACCGGCAAAGAGGCGACACCGGGTTAACTGGTGTTGCTCTCCGAATTCATACGGACCATGTCCGTAGCAGCGAGGCGCCCCAGGGCGCCTTTTTGTTTGCCTGTCCCTTTTGCGTCAGCAATAAAAAAAGCGCCCGCAGGCGCTTTTTATTCGAAAGAGGGAAGCGGCTCAGTGCGCGCGCATTGCGCGGTCCAGCTGGCCCATCCAGGGTTCGGTCACGTCGCGCACGGCGCGGTCGTTGGCCATGATCTGCTTCAGCAGGTCGATCTTGCGCAGGCGCTTGGCGCCTTCCAGGGCCGGCACGCCGCTTGCCGTGGCGTTCGCCTGGGCCGCGCATTGCGCCTGCAGGCTGTCGAACCCCGCCCAGTCACCCGATTGCGCCGCCACGGCCATCTTGCCCGTCAGGCCGGCAATATTTTCGTACATCGAGAGGACTTCGTTCTGGGTCATGTGAATACCGTGACAATTTTTACGGCCGGATTGGCGCTTGTCCTCCTTTTACGGCAGAGCTCGATAGAACTTTAGGGCTGTTTGAAAAAATAATTGAAAATTTTTCTCGCCACTCTGGCAAGGGCAGGAATTCGACGCCGCAGCGCCGGTTTTCTGCATTCCAGCGCGTCTTTTTGCCGTCTGTCGCATTCCGGGACTGCGCGCCCGGCGCTTCGCTTAGAGTGCGTGCTGGGTTGCTGCGCCAGGCGCGGCGCCACCACAATAAGAAAGTAGAGAGGAAATCATGAGACACCCACGCGCATCGCGCGCAGCCGTGGCCGCTACCGCCGGCGCTGCCCTGGCGCTGGCGCTTGCCGCCCCGGCCCGCGCCGAAGTCCCGTTTTCGTTCGCCGAGACGCCCGGCAAGCTGCCGAAAGACGTCATCCCGCTGCTCTACGACGCCCACCTGGTGCCGGATGTCGCCGCCGACACCTTCCGCGGCGAGCAGCGCGTCGAGATCGAGGTGCTGCGCCCGACCAGCCGCATCGTCCTGAACGCCGCCAACCTGGACATCGACAGCGCCACGCTCGCAGGGGCCAACCTGGCCGAACGCAAGCTCGCACCCATCCTCGACGAGAAACAGGAAACCCTGACCCTCGAGCTCGGCGCGCCGCTCGCTCCCGGCCGCTACGTCCTCGGCCTGGTCTTCCGTGGCAAGATCAACCGCGAAGGACGCGGCCTGTTCCAGGTGCGCTACAAGGCCAACGGCGCCGAGAAAAAGCTCGTGGCCACCACAATGGAGCCATCGGACGCCCGGCGCATGCTGCCGACCTGGGACGAGCCCGCCTTCCGCGCCCGCTTCAAGCTGACGGTCGACGTGCCGGGCACCTTTAAAGCCTATTCGAATACGCCGGTCGAGAAGCAGGAAAAACTGGGCAACGGCCTGCAGCGCTTCTCGTTTGCGCCGACGCCGAAGATGCCGAGCTACCTGGTGGTGCTGGTGGCGGGCGAAATGGAGCGCGTCGCGGCGCGCCAGGACGGCGTCGAGATCGGCGTCGTCACTACCGCCGGCAAGCTCGGTTCCACCGCCTTCCCGCTGCAGGCGACCAAGGACCTGCTGCGCTACTACAACAATTATTTCGGCGTGCCGTACCCGCTCGCCAAGCTCGACCAGATCGCCATTCCCGGCGGTTTCAATGGTGCGATGGAAAACTGGGGCGGCATCGTCTACAACGAATCGACCTTGCTCTACGACCCGAAGAAGAGCCCGGAAGACGTCAGGAAGATGACCTTCGAGGTCAACGCCCACGAGGTGGCGCACCAGTGGTTCGGCAACCTCGTCACCATGGCCTGGTGGGACAACCTGTGGCTGAACGAAGGTTTTGCGTCCTGGATGGCGGCCAAGGCCACCGAGCATTTCCACCCCGAGTGGCGGCCCTACCTGGACGGCATCGCCGAGCGCGAGGGCGTGCTGAACCTGGACGCGCGCAAGACCACGCACCCGATCCAGACCCGCATCGACAACGAGGAACAGGCCGCCGGCGCCTTCGACTCCATTACCTACGTAAAAGGGCAGGGCTTCCTGCGCATGCTCGAAGCCTGGGTCGGCGAGGACCCCTTCCGCAAGGGGATCCGTGCCTACATGGCGAAGCACCAGTATTCGAACACGACCACGGCCGATCTGTGGGCGGCGATCGAAAAGGCGTCCGGCAAGCCGGTCGGCAAACTCGCAGCGGACTGGACCACCCAGCCAGGCTATCCGCTGATCTCGGCGAGCCAGGCCTGCGTCGACGGCCGTCGCCAGGTGACCCTGTCGCAGGAACAGTACCGGCTCGACGAACCGGCGCCGGAAAACCGCCTGTGGAACGTGCCGCTGCAGGTCGGCACCGTCAATGGCAAGGCGTGGTATACGCTGCTGTCCAGCCGCAGCACGACGATCACGACCGGCAGCTGCGAAGGCACGCTGGTGGTCGATCCGCACAGCGTCGGCTTCTTCCGCGTCCAGTACGACCGCGCCAGCTTCGATGCGCTGGCCGGGAATGCCGCGCGCCTGCCCGATCCGACCCGCCTGAAACTGCTGCTCGACGCCTGGAGCCTGGTTTCCAGCGGCCGCATGCCGCTCGACAGCTATACGCGCCTGGCGGCCAGCTATGCCGACGAGCCGCGCCTGGCGGTGTGGGAATCGATCCTGTCCAACCTTGGTTCGCTCGACAACCTGGCGCGCGGCGAGCCCGAGCAGGCGCTGATCCGTGGTTTCGTGCGCAAGCTGGTCGGGCCGAAGTTCGCCAGGCTCGGCTGGGAGCCGAAGGCGGGCGAATCGAGCGAAGACCGCCGCCTGCGCGCGCTGCTGGCCACCAGCCTGGCGCGTGCCGGCGACGAGCGTGCGATCCAGGAGGCGAAGCAGCGCTTCGCGCGCTATCTGGAGGATCCATCCTCGATCAGCCCGGAAATGCTCGATTTCGTCGTGCTCACCGTCGGCCGCTACGCCGACGCTGCCACCTACGCGGCGCTGGGCAAGCTGGTCGCGCATGCCACGACCGACGAGGAACGCAACCGGTTCGGCGCTGCCATGACCATCGTGCAAGACCCGGCCCTGGCCGCGAACGCGCTGCGCATGGCGGTCTCGCCGCAGCTGCCGGCCAACCTGGCGGGCGTCATTGTCGCCGGCGTCGGGCGCGAGCATCCGGACCAGGCCTGGGAATTCGCCGTGGCCAATCGCGATGCCTTGCTCAAGAGCGCCGACGCGGTGGGCCGCAACCGCGCGCTCGTCTCGGTGGTGGCGGGATCGTCTGACGCCCGTCATGCGGATATGATGGAAAAGTATATCGGCCAGAACTTCGGCCCAGAGGCGCTGGTCGAAGCGCGACGGGTCGGAAATGGCATCCGCGTGCGCGCCGCGCAGAAAGCGCGCCTGCTGCCGCAAGTCCAGGGCGCCTTGCAGGCTGTACAGAACAAGTAAATCAAAAACGTAACTAACCAAAGGAAAAGCATGAAGACTCGTTGGACCGCCACCAAGACCGCCATCGTCCTCGCCCTGTGCGGCAGCACGCTGGTTTCCGGATTCGCCATTGCCCAGGAGGCGAAAGCGCCGGCTGCACCCGCAAAGAGCACGAACATGACCGTGCTGCCCGGTGACGACTTCTTCACCTGGGCCAACGGCGACTGGCTGGCCAAGACCGAGATCCCGGCCGACCGCGGTTCCTGGAGCTCGATGGGCGCGCTGGCCGAAGAGACCAATACCCGCATCGCCAAAATGATCGAAGAGCTGGGCGCCGCCAAGGACACGAGCGGCGAAGCGCGCAAGGTGGCCGATTTCTACGCCGCCTACATGGACGAGGCCGGCATCGAGAAGCGCGGCCTGGCGCCGATCAAGCCGATGCTGGCGAGCATTGCCGGCATCAAGGACAAGGCCGCCCTGGTGCGCGCCCTCGGCGGCTCGATCCGCGCCGACGTCGACCCGCTGAACGCGACCAACTTCTTCACCGAAAACCTGTTCGGCCTGTGGGTCGCGCAAGGCCTGACCGATCCGTCGCGCAACCTGCCTTACATCCTGCAGGGCGGCCTCGGCCTGCCGGACCGCGCCTACTACCTGGAAAACAATGCGCGCATGGCCGAGCTGCGCACCAAGTACCAGCAGCACATCGCCGCGATGCTGAAACTGGCCGGCATGGACAAGAGCGAGGAGCGCGCCGCGCGCGTGTTCGAGCTCGAACTGGCGCTGGCCCAGACCCACGCCACCCGCGAGGAATCGGCCGACATCCAGAAATCGAACAACGTCTGGACCATGAAGGACTTCGCCGCCAAGGCGCCGGGCGTCGACTGGAACGCCTTCTTCAAGGCGGCCGGTCTGTCCGGCCAGGACCGCTTCCAGGTCTACCACCCGAGCGCCGTCACCGGCGCGGCCCGTCTGCTGGCCAATGCCGACGTCGCCACCTGGCGCGACTACCTCGCCTTCCACAAGCTGAACCAGTACGCGAGCCTGCTGCCAAAGGTTTTCGCCGACCAGCGTTTCGAGTTCAACGGCAAGACCCTGAGCGGCACCCCGCAGCAGTCGGCGCGCTGGAAGCGTGCGCTCGGCGCGACCAATGCCGCGATGGACGAGGCGGTCGGCAAGGTCTATGTCGCGAAATACTTCCCGGCCGAGAACAAGGCGCGCGTGCAGCAGATGGTGGCCAACATCATCGAGGCCTTCGTGCGCCGCATCGACAAGCTCGACTGGATGGCGCCGGCCACCCGTGCCCAGGCCCAGGCCAAGGCGAAGTCGCTCTACGTCGGTATCGGCTATCCGGAGAAATGGAAGTCCTACGAGGGCCTGAACATCGTCGCCGGCGACGCCTTCGGCAATGCCATCCGCGCCGAGGAATACCATTACAAGCAGGAACTGGCCAAGCTGGGCCGCAAGCCGGACCGTACCGAATGGGCGATGCCGCCGCAATTGGTGAACGCCGTCAACCTGCCGCTGCAGAACGCCATGAACTTCCCGGCCGCGATCCTGCAGCCGCCGTTCTTCGATCCGAAGGGTTCGGACGCCGCCAACTACGGCGCGATCGGCTCGGTCATCGGCCACGAGATCAGCCACAGCTTCGACGACCAGGGCGCCCAGTTCGACGCCCAGGGCCGCCTGCGCGACTGGTGGACCAAGGAAGACCTGGAACACTTCAAGACCGCCTCGAGCAAGCTGGTTGCTCAATATGGAAACTATAAGCCCTTCCCTGACCTCGCTGTCAACGGCCAGTTGACACTGAGCGAAAACCTGGCCGACCTGGCCGGCCTGGAAGCGGCCTACGATGCCTTCAAGACGACCTCGTCGGGCAAGAGTGCGGAGGCGGATCGCGAGTTCTTCAAGGGCTTCGCCCAGGGCTGGCGCAGCAAGATGCGCGAAGCCTCGCTGCGCCGCGCCGTGCTGACCGACGGCCACGCACCGGCCCAGTACCGCACTTATATCGTGCGCAACATGGATGCCTGGTACAAGGCCTTCGACGTCAAGCCAGGGCAGCAGCTCTACCTGGCGCCGCAGGAACGTGTGAAGATCTGGTAAGGTCGTAGGGACGAGCAGGCGGCCGGCGCCGCCTGCGTCTCTTGATCGACGATGACCATGACCGATAGCCTCGACGACCGCTTTGACAACATCTCCCGGCGCACCCTGGCGCATTACGAACGCAATGCGCGCGCCTTCTTTGCCGGCACGATCGACCACGACGTCAGCCAGAACGTGGCGGCGCTGCTGGACGCGATCGAGGCGCCCGCACCCTGGACCCTGCTCGACCTGGGCTGCGGTCCCGGACGCGACCTGAAGACTTTCGCCCAGCTCGGCCACCGCGCGATCGGACTCGACGGTTCGGCGGAGTTCGTGGCGATGGCGCGCGCCTACAGCGGCTGCGAGGCCTGGCAGCAGGATTTCCTGCACCTCGACCTGCCGCCGGCCATGTTCGACGGCATCTTCGCCAACGCCTCGCTGTTCCACGTGCCGAGCGCGGCGCTGGATGCCGTGCTGGCGGCCCTGTTCGCCACCTTGAAGCCGGGTGGCGTCCTGTTCAGCTCGAACCCGCGCGGGCACAACGAGGAGGGCTGGAACGGGCCGCGCTACGGCAGCTATTACGATTACCCGACCTGGGAGCGTTATCTGGTCGCGGCCGGGTTTCTTCCCGTGCAGCATTACTACCGTCCGCCAGGCTTGCCGCGCGAACAGCAGCCCTGGCTTGCCAGTGTGTGGCGCAAGCCCAATGTTAGCCAGCGAACGGAAGGGGTAGAGGATCGGGCCTAAGGTTGGGCTTCGCTGTCAACCGAAGGAGTGCATCATGAACGAGGACCAGATCAAAGGCAAAGCCAAGGACATCGGCGGCAAGATTCAGCAAAAGGTCGGCGAAGCCGTCGGCAGCCGCCAGCAGCAGTCCGAAGGCTTGTCGAACCAGGCCGAAGGCAAGGTGCAGGAAAAAGTGGGCGATGTGAAGGATATCGTCAAGGGCAATCGCTGATTTTCCTGTCCTCATCAACAAAAAAGCCGCGACGTGTCGCGGCTTTTTTGTTGGGCAGGGCGGCACGTTCGTGCCGCCACCCCTCTAACCCTTCTCCGATTCCTCGACCTTATCCCCCAGCACATCCTCCACATACAGCATCTGCACCAGCACCTTCAAGGCAGCCGCCAGCGGCGTCGCCAGCGCCACCCCCGCAAACCCGAACAGGGTCCCGAACACCAGCTGCATCACGATGGTCAGCGCCGGCGGCAAATCGACCGCGCGCGATTCGATCAGCGGCTGCAGCACATACCCCTCGACCAGTTGCACGCCCGCGAACAGCAGCACCGTGTACAGCGCCAGGTCGGGACTGATGGAAAACGCGATCAGCACGGCCGGCACGCCCGCCATGATCGGCCCAAGGTAGGGCACGAAATCGAGCAGGCCGGCGATGATGCCGAGAATGAGCGCGAGCGGCACGCCCAGCAGGCTGAGGCCGATCGAGGTCGCGGTGCCGACGATCAGCATCGACACCGACTTGCCCAGCAGCCAGCTGGCCAGCGTCTGGCCGATCTTGTTCAGCACCTGGCGCGCCCGATGGCGCTTCGCCTGCGGGACCAGCTTGATCACGCCGTTCGTGTACAGATGGGGCGAGGCGGCGAAATAGATGCCGACGAACAGGATGATGACGACGTTGCCGATCGCCCCCAGCACCCCGCCGAAGAACAGGCCCGCATTCGGCACCAATGACGACATCTGCTTGACGATCTGTTCCGGCTCCGGCAGGCCGGCCGTCAGCTTCTTCAACAGGGGATATTCCTCGACCACGCCTTTGAGCTGCTGGATCGATTTCGGCACCGCCTCGGCCAGCTTGGTCGACTGCTCGGAAACCTGCGGCGCCATTGCCCAGCCGCCCAGGCCGATCGCCGCGAACAGCAGCAGGACGACCAGGGCCAGCGACCACTGGCGCTTGAGCTTGATGCGGCGCGCCAGCATGTCGCTCAACTTGTAGAGCAGCACCGCGCACAGGATGCAGGCAAAGATCAGGAGCAGGGCGTCGGCCGCGTACCAGACCGCGGCCAGGCCGAGGATGAACAGCACGCCGATGCCGTCGATCAGGGCGGTGCGCTTGGCCAACTGGCGCTGCGGCGGGGCGTCGCGCTGTTCTTCGGGTGCCGGAGGTGGAGAAGCGGAGCGGGCAGGTTCACGCATGATCGTCGTCCATTAACAAAAAGTTAAGGCAACAGTAGCATTTGCCGCGCGACCCCGGCGCATGGATGAGTTTGCAATCGCGCTTCCTGCATATTGCCGAGCTATGTGAAGACACGCACGGAACGCGGCCGTATCGAAGCGTATTCTTGACCCATCGCGCTGTCATCGGACCGCGCCTTAACTGAAACATCTAGCCGAAGGAGATCATCATGAACAAGGACCAAGTCGAAGGCAAACTGCAAGACATCGGTGGCAAGATTCAGGAAGAAGCCGGCAAGCTGGTCGGTAACCAGGAACAGCAGGTCAAGGGCCTGAAGAACCAGGTCGAAGGCAAGACCCAGGAGAAGTTTGGCGACGTCAAGGAAAACCTGAAGGACGCCACGAACTAAGCAGGACAAAACGAAAAAACCCCGGCATGCCGGGGTTTTTTTTCGCTTATACAAGTCAGCTTACTGGACTTCGTAGGCGCCGATGTCGATCGCGGTGCCCAGCTTGCTGCGCGCGCTGGCGGCGGCGGTGTGCTTGTAGCTCGACGTCGCGTTCAGCGACAGGCCACCGGACGAGTTGCCCGGCGCGGAACCGGCGTTCAGGACCAGCGCGCTGGCCAGCGGGCGCAGGTCGTAGCTCGCCAGGTTGACGAAGCCGATCGCAAGCGCCTGGTAGTTCGTCTTCTTGATGGCGTTCGTCTGGTTGGTGACGGTGCCGTAGCCGCTGAACAGGTTGTTGGTCAGCTTGGCCGCGGTCGTGGCGTTACGAACCGTGACGAAGGTACCGCGCGAGCTGTCGTCGTTCACGAAGGTGTTGTTGATCACGTACAGGTCGCTCTTGCGATCGGTCGAGATGCCTTCTTCGCCATACGACACCATGGCCGGATTGTTCGAGGCCGTCGGCTGCATGATCACGTTGCCGATGATGTAGGTGGTACCGCCGTTCGGCACGTTGATTTCATAGCTTGGCTTGCCGGCAGCCGTGCTGCCGGTTTCGCCCGAACGCAGGCTCGAGAAGCGGTTGTACGAAATCGTGTTGTACAGGGCGCGCGTCTTCAGGTTGTGGCCGACGTTGGCGTCGTGCGAGAAGTTGTAGCGGAAGGTCAGCTTGCCGGCCTTGCCGATGTACACGTTGTGGGTGTAGCCGTCGCCGCGGCCGTTGTGGCCGAACTCGTTGTTCTCGAGGGTGATGGTGCTGGCGGTGTTCTCGCCGCTCAGGATGCCATTCTCGTTGTCGTGCAGGAAGGAGTTACGCAGCGTGAAGTTGGTGCCTTCCAGGCGCAGGGCGGCGCCGTTATGGTCGGGCACATAGGCGCCGTACATTTCGACGTTGTCGATCGTGATGTTGCTGCCGCTGACGACCCAGATGGCCTTGCCGTTGGCGTTCTTGCCGCCTGCATCGATTTTCGGACGGCCATTGACGCCGCGGATGGTCAGGTTGCTTTTCGAGATGGAGCAGACGTCGCCGACGTAGGTGCCGGCCTGGATTTCGATGACGTCGCCAGCGGCTGCCGCGGCGAATGCCTTGCATGGGGTTGCATAGGTCTTGCCGGTGCCGACGCTACGGGTAGCGGCCGATGCCGGGGCCGCGATTGCGGCGCCCACGATCAGGGCGGTGACGGCGAAGGTGATGCGGGTGGCGCTGGTACGGATGGCTTGCATTGTTTTGTCCTCAGGTGTCGCTTAAAGCGGTGTCTCTAGATCAGGAACACGCAGAATACCCTGAGGAATTAATTCCGTGGGGACAGAATTTGTTACAGGCAACCTGTACTGTTGAGTTCAGAATTCACAATTCTCCTAGGAAAACTATGCATTTGAGGGCAAATGTATCTCTAAAAAAATTTTGAACAATGTCGCGTGCCTGCAACAGGCAGCGTTGACTTTTTATTGAGTTGTCAGAAATTCTGTGACATGCAGAGCAACTGTTGAGCTAAAAGAACGAAAAAAAACCGGAACACCGCAGGGTGTTCCGGCTTCTTGCCGGGTTCAGGCCAAGTTCTGGCTTACTTCGCCGCGGTACCGCCCAGGTTCTTCTTGAAGAAGGCTTCGATCAGGCCATACACGTGGCGCTGGCTGGTGCGGCCCGAGATGCCGTGCTTGGCGCCCGGATAGGTCATCAGGTCGAACTGGACGTTGCGCTTGACCAGTTCGTCGATCAGGCGCGTGCTGTTGCTGAACAGGACGTTGTCGTCGGCCATGCCGTGCACCAGCAGCAGCGGCGACTTCAGGCCGTCCAGGTGCGCGAACACGCCGCTGCGTGCGTAGGCATCCGGATCCGATTTCGGCGTGGCGCCGACGAACTGCTCGGTGTAGTGGGTGTCGTACAGCGCCCAGTCGGTGACCGGCGCGACCGAGACGCCCATCGCGATCTTGTCCGACGCCGCCGCCAGCAGGCGCAGCGTCATGAAGCCGCCGTAGCTCCAGCCGAACACGCCGACGCGCTTCGGATCGACAAAGCTCTGTTGTGCCAGCCAGTCGATGCCGGTGACCTGGTCTTCGACTTCGTTCTTGCCGAGGTTGTTATAGATGACGTCGGTGAAGACGCGTTCGCGGCGGCTCGAACCACGGTTATCCAGGGTGAACACGACGAAGCCCTGCTGCGCCATGTATTGGTTGAAGTAATTGCCCCAGGTACGGGTCACGCGCTGCGAGTGCGGGCCGCCGTAGGTGAACAGGAAGACCGGGTACTTTTTCGTCGCATCGAAGCCGGCCGGCTTGATCATCGAGTAGTACAGGGTCTGGCCATCCTTGGCCTTGATGGTGCCGTATTCGGTCGGCAGCAGGTCGGACACGTATTTCGCGAACGGGTGGCTGGCGTTCAGCTCGTTACGCTCGAGCCACTGCACCATCGCGCCGTCGGCCTTGCGGATCGACACTTGCGGCGGCGTCGTCGGGCTCGAATAAGTGTCGACGAAGATCTTGCCGTTGTTGGCGAAGCGCGTGTCGTGCCAGCCGTCGCCTGCGGTGATGCGGGCCGGCTTGCCGGCCGTGCTGCCATTCAGGTTCAAGGCGTAGGTCTGCTTGTCGATGACGGCATCCTTGTTCGAGGACACGTAGACCTTGCCGGCGGCTTCGTCCACGGCCAGCACGTTGTCGATGCCCCATTCGCCGCTCGAGATCGGGTTCAGCAGCTTGCCGTTCAGGTCGTACAGGTAGAGGTGCTTGCGGCCGCTGCGCTCGGAGGCCCAGATGAAGGCCTGGCGCTTCTTGAGGAAGTGCAGGTCGTTGTGGATGCTGACCCAGGTCTTCGAGGTTTCGCTCAGCAGCGGGCGCTGGGCCAGCGTGCCGGCATCGACCGCGACCAGGTCGAGGCGCTTCTGGTCGCGCGTCTGGCGCTGGAAGACGAGGGTCTTGCTGTCCGCGCTCCAGTCGGCGCGCACCAGGTAGATGTCCTTCTCGGCGCCGAGGTCGACTTGACGCGCCACGCCCGTTTCCGGCGAGACGATGAACAGGTCCACCAGCACGTTCGGATCGCCCGCGGCAGGGTAGTGCTGGTCGATCACTTCGGTGCGGTCGGCGAAGATCTCGAAGCGGCGCGCGACCGGCACCGGGGCCTCGTCGTAACGCTTGTAGGCGATGGCGGAGTCGTCCGGCGCCCAGTAGTAACCGGTGGTCTGGTCCATTTCTTCCTGGGCCACGAATTCGGCTTCGCCGTTGTGCACGGTGTCTTTGCCGTCCGTCGTCAGCTGGCGCTCGGCGCCGGTTTTCAGGTCCATCACGACCAGGTTCTGGTTGCGCACGAAGGAGACGTAGCGGCCCTTCGGCGAAATCTTCGGATCGAGCACGTTGCCCGAAGCGACCTTGCGCGCGGTGTCCGGATGCGCCACGTCGACCAGGTACAGGTCGCCCGCGATCGGCACCAGCAGCTGCTTGCCGTCAGGCGACCAGCTGTAGTTGATGATGCCCGACAGGCCGGCGGTACGCGCGCGTTCGCGGCGTGCCTTTTCCTCGAGCGACAGGTTTTCCGTCGGCACCAGCTTCTTGGAGTCGACCAGCAGGCGCGTGGTCTTGTCCTTCATGTTGTATTCCCACAGGTCCTGCTGGAACTGATTGTCGGCACGGCCGCGCAGGAAGGTCACGCGCTCGCCGTCCGGCGACACCTTCAGGTTCTTGACGCCAGGACCGGCGAGGGAGGTTTCGCCGTGGATGCGGTCGAGCGTGAGGCGTTCCGCGGAAGCGGGCGCAGCCGCAAGAGCGGCCAGGAGGCAGAGAAGAAGGCGCATTGATTGTCTCGTTGAAAGTTAGCTTTGTGCAACGGACGAGACGATACCAGAGTCACGGGTGAAAAGCTGTACATACCTTGTCCTTTTCACCTCGTAAAACCACATCTTTAGCCTGCTGTCGCGCGCACCTTCTGGCGCGACAGTTTTTCCATCGACCAGGTCAGCAGCACGGCAGCAATGGTCAGGCCCAGCACCAGGCCGATCCAGAAGCCCGTCGTTTCCATCGGCGCGCCCGGCGACCAGGCGAACCAGCTCGGCGCAATCCCGAGGATATAGCCCAGCGGCAAACTAAAACCCCAGAAGGCGACCAGCTGGATGATCATCGGCGGGCGCGTGACCTGGTAGCCGCGGATGGCCGAGGCGGTGGCGACCTGGGTCGCATCCGACAGCTGGAACAGGGCCGCGAACAGCAGCAGGTGCACGCAGGCTTCCTGCACCGCCGGATCGGAGGTGTAGGCGCGCGCGATCTCCCAGCGGAAGAGCGCGATGCAGGCCGCTGACAGCACGCCGAAGGCGACCGACATGCCGACCCCGACGCGCGCCACGAACTGCGCCCGCAACGGATTGCCTTCGCCCATCGCCTGGCCGACGCGGGTCAGCAGGCCGATGCCGAAGCTCAAAGGCACCATGAACACGAGCGAAGCGAAGTTCAGCGCGATCTGGTGCGCCGACACCTGGATCACGCCGAAGCGCGCCACCAGCAGGCTGATCAGGCCGAAGGCGCTGACCTCGGCAAAATAAGTAACGCCGATCGGCAGGCCCAGGCGCAGCATCTCGCGGATTTCATTCCAATCGGGACCTTCCCAGCCGGTGAAGGGATAGGTCATGCGGTACACGGGCGAAATCTTCACCCAGGCCAGCATCGCGCCCAGCATCAGCCACATGCCGGCGGCGGTCGACACCGCGCAGCCGACCGCGCCCAGCCGCGGAAAACCCCAGTTGCCGAACACCAGCAGCCAGTTGCTGGCGACGTTGAACAGCAGGCCGAGGATCGCGATGATCATGATCGGCTTGGTTTCGTTGATGCTGGTCGTGTAACCGTACAGCGCGCGGTAGCAGGCAAAGGCCGGCATGCCCAGGCTCGTCACGTGCAGGAACATCGAGGCGCGCTCGGCCACCAGCTTGTCCATGCCGATATGGTCGAACAGCAGCGTGCAAAGATTGGCAGCCAGGCAGGCGATCAGGCCGATGCCTGCGCCTTTCCACAGCGACTGGCGTACCGAATGCGGAATCTTGTCGTAGCGCCCGCCGCCGATCTCGTGGGCCACCACGGTGTTAATCGACATCATGATGCCCATCACCGTCACCAGCACGATCGACCAGACCGAGGCGCCCAGCGAGACGGCCGCCAGTTCCTCGGCGCTGACGTGGCCCGTCATCGCGACGTCGGCCACGCCCATGCCGACCGTTGCCAGCTGGCCGACCAGCATCGGCCAGGAGAGCTTCCAGAGCGTGGCGATTTCCTGGCGGACGGGGGAGGGCGAGGTAGCGGCGGCAGCGGTGGAAGTCATGGGCAAACGAGGTGCGGAAACCCATGATTTTACTGTCTAATTGCTAAGCCTGCGATAGTGCTGCCGCCGCTCAATGCTGGCCTGCGGGACGTGGCGGCAGCGTTTGCAGATACGCATGGAGGGCGCGCACATCGACCTCGTTCATCTGGCCGAAGGAAGCGAAGGGCATGACCGGACTGATGGCGCTGCCGTCGGGCCGCTTGCCGCTGCGCAGCATGGCGAGGAAGCTCTCCGCGGACGGGTAGCGCGGCATGGCACTGCCAGGGCCCGGCGTCAGATTGGCGGCCTGCGGCCAGGCCGGCGGCGCGCCCGGGATGGCGCCGCCGCTCAGTTGCGCGCCATGGCAGCCGATACAGGCTTGCGCGACATAGGCGCCGTGCGCAGCCGTCACGGCGGCGGGCTGGGCGCGCGGCGGCGGCAGGGGGTGGTCGATCTTCTCGGCCGCGTCCTTGATCCCGCCTACCGCATACAGCAGCTTGACCGGCAGCGGCAGTTCGATCCGGCGGCGCTCGCCGGGCAATGGCGGCAGTTGCTGGAGGTAGGCGACCAGCGCGCCGGTGTCCTCATCGGTGAAGCGGGCATAGTCCTCGCTCGGCATCACGATGACCGGCTGGCCGTTGGGCTTGACGCCGTGACGGATGGTGCGCACCCAGTCCACCACGCCATAGGCGGTGGTGGCGCTGTTGGCGCCGCGGGTAATGTTAGGGGCGATCACGAGCATGCCATCGGCGTCGACCACCGTTTTACCCGTCCCGGTGCTGCCATGGCACTCGGCACAACCGCGGGTACTGTACAGGTAGCGGCCATGGGCGATGCGCGCGGGATCAGTGGGCAGCGCGACGGCGGCGACATTGACGGTGATCGTGCGCTGCAGTTTGCGCGCACTCAGCAGATGTGCGGCGGCGGCGATCAGCAGGCCCAGCAACACTAAGCTACCCAGGATCCGCAGCGTCCATCTCGTCGCTTTGCCCATGCATGCCTCCGTAGTGACAAATGGTAGGTTTGTTCAATTTATCACTTCTCGCATCCATGTAAATACGGCAAGCGAAGAACTTTTAATTATGTTGTGAATCCCCATCTGAAGCGATATCGCAGCCTGTGCCGCGAACGGCCTGGGCTGTCAAATCCAACCATCCGGGAGCACACTGTGGAATACAAGGATTAGCCCCGAAACTGGCAGACAGTCAGATGCCAGTAGGGCGGAACCGTAGTCGCAGCTTGCCGTACAAAAAACGTGCAAACGGAAGGGTTCTTGTTTGCCAACACAAGCATCACGTATTGCCTCTGTAATGGCCTATGCGTTGCGCTGATCTTGGGCTTAACAAATCGCGCTCTTTACGGCGACGAAAAGAGGCTCCAAGTAGTGCAGTGGAAGATTTAACAATCCAGTCAACCGTTACGTTCGCAAAAGTCAGCTAGCATTCGATCTCTGGTTCTGTTATTTAAACTTCTATCGAATCCGGCGCAGGGTATACATCGGGTTAGTTGCAGTGTTAGGGTCCTGGATCACAAAGTTGATCGACGACCCTTTCATTAGACCGTCCTTATACGTGACCTTGACCACGTTCCCTTTCGTCGCATAGTCAACGCGTTCGATCACGCCCATCGTCTCTGTTTCGCCGGGTCGGAACGTGATCGTCATCGGCATTGCGTCAGCTCTCCATGTACCTTCTAGTTGGCCTGGCGAGCCACCGCAGCCCGCAACGAGCAAGGTCAGCAGCAGGGCTGCAGTGAATTTGAGTTTCATTTGTTTTCCTATTCCGTTCAAAGTTACAAGATGTTGCCTTCTGGAAAGCACATCATAACCGATGGCGTGGTCACGGAAACTATTCAAAACTCACATGCGGAAGACTTGTATGAGGCGACCTTGTATACGCCGGCCAAAACCATCTGAGAACACTGCTTACCAAGTAAACAGGGAACCGTCGTCTACAACGGGTGCTGCTGCAAGCGCTTCGCTGCGCTTGCGTTGCTTCTCTGTTCGCGCAGCCAGTTTAACGACCGGCATGACTTCGGTTGCTTTGACCCAGACAAACTTGTCTTGATACGTGTACTGCTGCGCTTTCCTGTCCCATGCCAAGCAACGCAGTTGCTTCGTCTGTACGACGTAACGCTTACCAATTTCGATGGTGCCAAGGTCAAAGTTCCCTTCTGGATAAATGTCTGCAAAGTACAGACGATCTGGGCCAACAGGGAATCCGTAGTGAATGCGGTCGGGGTTGATGCCGTTTGCTGGCGTAAAGCCGCATGTGATGATGTCGAGTGTTCGTGCTTGCTTTGTCATTTCTGTTTTCTCCTAGTGAGCGATTAGAGTTTCGGCTCACCTTCTATTTAATCGAGGATCAATAAATCGACCGAATAAAGGCGAATTATTGACATTTCAGTTGGTTCGTTGCGAAGTGGCACAGGTTCATTTAGTGCTTGATGAGCCGCATACCGGAACGCATCCTGGGTGTACTGCGATAACGCAGCAACTGATCCAAACGGAGCAAGCAAATAGCAAAGAACGCAAACACCCCAGCAGAGAACAACAACGGCACCGAGCAAGCAGCGCTGGGTTTTCTGGCGCAACTGGGAACGCTCGCAACTGCAATTACTGATCTTTCCCAGGTGGCTGTAAAACGCGACCCGGTGCTTAACGCACGCACCAAGTTTGGCGCTAATTGCGACGAGACTGTAAAGCTGATCAAAGCAGCAGCCGAACAAGGCAAGTTCTTCAAGAAGCTCCCAGACGGCTACTTAATCACTTTCCGCAACGGTAATTCGGCAATGCAACTGAACGGGACTGCACACTTCAAAGTCGGTGACGCGCAAGCTGCGATCAAGTTTGTCGAAGCAGCTAAAGCAGGTGCGGAAACCGGCGAACTTGACCAAGCATTCCGAGACAGCGCACGAGCAGCGCGTAAAGCGAAAGACGAAGCGACCGCGTAAGCAAACGCGTTAAGCAGCAAATCAACGGCGCTAAAAGCGCCGTTTTTGTTTGGCAAAAAAGAATGACAAGCCAAGTCATTCTTACGTTGATTCGCTAGCCACCTGAACGCATCCTCCGGTTATCGAAACGCAACTAACTGGAGCAACAAAATGGCAAACGCAAACAATAACAGCTACTTCAACGCATACCTTGGCTACATCGAATGCGGCGCAACTGAAACGGAAGCACTGATCGAAGTTGCTAACGAAAACGAAGTAAGCGTTAGCGTTGTTTTCGATGCGTTGGTGCTTTGCGGTCTGCACAACCCCTGCGGATGCAGCAGCGATTACGCATAATTATCGGTTGAACCGATAAACGAAAAAGCCCGCGTTTAGCGGGCTTTCGTCATTTCGACACCTGTAGTCAACTGCAATTATGGCGTCTGATGGTGCGTCTTCTGATGACGCCTACACGTATTGGCTGCGCCCACATGGAACCCCACCGCTGCCGGCATTTCCATCTCCGAACCAAGTACCAACCACCTGGGAAACAAGAGCGCGATTCTGAGCTTGCGAGTCGGCTGTTGTCGTTGACTTGCCAGATGCCTTCGTTAGAAGCGAAGATAACACCTTCCTTCGCCAAGAAAATAAGGTACATCGAGAGCGCTGGTATTTCGACAAACTCGACGTACTCACTTCATTTGCGAGATAGGAAGCGTGCAAGCCAAGATTCGCTGAACTGCCGTCCGGTGATCTTCTCGTACAGGCCAACCGAGTACCAGATGATCGCGAAGCCTGCTGCAACGGCTGGTAAAACCTTAATGACTGTCAGCACGGTTACGCTTGCGGCAGCAACGTCACCGACTTGCTTAACTGCTGCCAGCGCCTCGGTGCTCACATCGAACCTTCTGGGCTAGCTGCTGGTTCCGGTAGTGCCGTGATCGAGGCAATGAACTCGGCGTGGGCTTCTGCATGTGCAGCAATATCCTCGTCGGTAGCTGGTCGCTCGATCACGAACAACATGGTTTTGCGGTCGGAGTCGTCCTTGTACATGGTGACGACAGCATCGGTTGTGTAGAAATTAAGCATTTAGTATCTCTTGGCTTCTTGAATTTCATCTATTTATGTAGCTTGGTTCAAAGTTTGTTAGACTAACGAAAACATTGAGAACCTTATTGCAAAAAACATGGCGCGCAAACTTACAACTATCCAAGTAGCTAGAATTCTCGCGATTTTCATCCGATACGCAGATGAGAAAGGATCCATCGAAAGGTTGAACGAGCTTTTTCAAGAGCTGGGAAAGATTTTCCCCAACGGAAACGTTTTGGAAGGATACCTTTACGAGCTTAATCAGCAAGGCAGTATTTATTACGAAGAAATCGGCGAAGATGGTTTCAAGCCGATTATTCTTGCCGGAACCACGCCGAAAACAGCCGAGCGTCTTACTGTCCTTCTAAGCCGGGCAGATGACGATCTGGAAAGCATGGACGGTCGCATCAAGGACATCCTTTCCTTCAACCCAGATCGTTTGCGATCCGAAATTTCGGACGCAGAGGCGCAACTTGTCGATGCGAAGGCAAAGGTCAAAGCGAATGAGATGTTACGTCCTCTTCTTAGTCAAATCGAAACCATCGAAAAACACTTTCGCGGCGTAGCTGCTGTGGCAGAACGTTACGAGGAAGTTTACAAAAACATCATTCGGCCTGTTCAGCTTGAGGGGCAATCCGGGGTGAAAGCGACTGTACGATGGGCGATCTACAGCATTATCGCATCGACGTTACTCTCCATTGCCATTGGTAATTGGAAGGACATCGTTGCAATCTTCCATCCAACTGCTGACCACGCTACCTCGCCTGCGGTTCAGCGCTCTCCTTGATCTTGACACCCGCTGCGCCAGCTGCAAGCAGCCCGCCGTAGGCAAGCGAAAAGTTCGCCATGTCAAAGTGGCCTGTCTTGTAGACTTCGTAGCCTGAGAAGCATAGGAACGCGATAACGCCCACGATCCAGAGAACACGAGCGACATCGACCGTTTCGTTGTCGGCACCCGTTACCAGGTGCGTAAGCCATTGCATAAAAAAGTGTCTCATTGTGTTAGTTCAGGGTCATAGTGACGGTGCATTGCCTTGTCAACGTGTTTCCCTTGGCGTCGGTTACAACGCACTGTACAACCTGGGTACTAGCGTCGCCTGCTGTTCCAAAGCGTTGAACAGGCATTCGCACCACTGTTGAGGCGCTGTTCACAGCATCCACTGAGCCACTTCCCGAAACTTTCGACCATGCGAAGGTGTAAGGCGCCGCGCCGCCAGACAGCGAGATAGTGAGCGACTCCGTCTCGTTGTACATCGCGCCGGTATTGCCCGCCATGCCGGTCATGTACACATTGGAAAGCGTACCGCTCATCGGTGTGTACGCGCTCCGGCCATACAAGTTACTTAGCGAGATTGGTGGGCTACCTTTACCAGCTAATGCCAGTACGTCGGCATCGCCTAAAGAGATCACTGAGCTACGGTTAGGGTTTGCGATTCGCAGCTCGTTCAATACATTGGTTAGTGAGATAGTGCCGCTTCCTTGAAGAGCCATTATGCGGCCTCCAGTTCGGCAATACGCGCTTCGAGCTTGAAGACGAGCTTCGTCAGCTCAACGACCGACACCATTGCTGCGCCGCCGTAGTTGACGGTCTTCTCGCCTTTTTCGTCGGTGTGAATTGCTGCGGGAAGGCAGGCTTCAAGTGACTGCGCTCCGACACCCAGGCTGGTCTCTTTCGATTCGATCCAGTCGAACATCCCGACCTTTTCGATGCTCACGAGCTTGGTCAAGAAGTCTGGTGCGACAGCTTGCCAGTTCTCTTTCTTGCGTTCGTCCGATGTCTGGGTAACTACGGCTCCACTAACCGTACCATCGGCCTGAATACCGCCTGCGGAAAAACCGACAGCACCCGACCAATTTCCATTGGCATCCCATGTCCAGATAGATGGACGGTCATTACCGTCAAGAACTAATCCGAAGCGAGAAGTTCCATTTGATTGGCTACCGAGGAATAGAATACGCGCCGAGCCGGCACCCCAACCAGCCGTAACAGCCAGCTGTCCGACTGTCGTAACTTTTCCTGATTCATAGCGTACTAATGGATTGCTATTGCAACTGACACCAAACGCACCGTCGCTGATGTGGTAGAAGCCTGTATCCGACCATGCATCACTTTGGAATGTGATACTTGGTGCTGCGGCAGTGCCTTGCTTGGCAAGGATCTGCCCAGACATACTCATGTTGCCGTTCGTATCAAGACTCCATACACCCGTACCGAACTCATTAGCAACTCTTAAATAGCCTCCGTTACCAGTGACGATGTAGCTATTGTTGTCGCCGCCCATGAACATCATGGTGCGACCGGTTCCGCCAGAGTCCTTGGCGGAAATACCAACTTGGTTGGGAAGTGTAATCCCGCCAGTCATTACACCGCCCCACAGCGGGAGATACGAAGCGAGCGACGCGGTGACGTTTGCTGCTGTCTGATACCCACTTGGGTTTGTCGCGTTGTATGGCGTGTAACCGATAACGTTGTTCACTTGTGCAGCGGTTGCGGCCGTGAAAGCACCAGTGCCATTGCCGTAAGCCAGACCCGTAAGCGTCGTCACACCGGTACCGCCATTTCCTACTGCTACAACGCCGGTCACGTTAGCTGCCGTGCCACTCGCGTTACCGGTTACGTTACCAGTCAGGTTGCCTGTTACGTTACCAGTCAAGTTGCCCGTCACGTTGCCGGTCACATTACCCGTTACGTTGCCGGTCAATGGGCCAGTGTACGAAGCGGCCGTAGATGCTCCGGTCATACTCAACGAGCCGGTGATCTTGGTCGAACCGTTGATCTGTAGCTTGTTCGATCCATCATCGGCGTTCGTCCCGATCAGAACGCGACCGCCGCTGTTGACGCGCAAGCTTTCCACGCCCGACGCTACGAGCGCTAAGTTACCTGCGGTGGGCCGGAAAATGCCCGTAGATGCTTCGCTGTTGAAGGCAATACCTGGGATGCTGCTGGTCCCGTCGATCAGCTTGAGCTGACCGGTCATAGACGCTTGACCGTCGCGTGGAAGCACATTGTTAAGCGTGTTCCCGATGTCAGTGACCAAGGTGTTGAATGTGCTGGACTGGATTACAGTGCCAGTTGCTACAGGTTGCCCTGCTGGTGGGACATAGGTCCCGCTACCGTTGTAAGACATTAAAGTCGCCTCTTATTGTTATGTGGGCTTTGGACTTCTATTTACGTTCAAGGTGAAAGCGATCCTGCTCCTGCTGCGCCGCTTCCGCCTAATGCGCGACTGATTGCACTAGCCAATACCGGACTCATGGGCTTGCCGCCTGCACCGGTAAGCAAACGAATCATTGCCGGATTTTCGGACGTTGCCGCTTTCGCGAGCAAGCTCGATGCAAGCGACTTGACGCCTACACCCAGCAACGTTGTTGGGCTTGGGTGCAGTACCATCGCTGCCGCATCCAGTCCGTGACCGCCAGTTGCCTTACCGATGACCGCGCCAAGTCCTTTACCAGCTGATGGCCCGTACAGTTCAGATGCCATTCCAGCCAGGTCTTGAAACGGCGCATCGCCCTTCAAGAACGAGTTACTGAACGAACCTGTCTTTGCGGCTTGCAGCATCTGGCGTGGTGTCACAACGCCCGTATCGTTACTGGCCTTAACCATCTTCTGAACAGCAAGCAAGTTGCGGTAGTGTTCGTTCGCGATCTTGAACGCTTGCGCTTGCTGAGCGGTCATGTTGCTAGTCAGCGAACCGTTGATCTTATCGATGACATTCGACGCCATCTGCTTTTCGCTGTGTGATGAGCCTTGGCTGTACAACAATCCTTTCAGTTCACTTGCGAGACCTTGAAGATCGGTGCCCGCAACCGGAGTACCTGAGTCGATGGCCTTGTTAAGGTTCTTTATCGCCGCATTAACTGTGCTGTTATTAGCGATGCCTTCCGTCAGCGGATTCGTACCGGTCTTAACCAAGCCTTGGAGGTCGGTCTTCAACGACTGAGGAAGCGTGACCATCACATTAGTCGCGTCGTCGAGCGCTTGCTTGATTGCTGGGCGTGCGCTGTTGAGCATGTTGGTGTCGATAGCGCCCGCGTAATTCTTGAGTCCCAGCCCTTCGGCTACCTTCGTCGCGACGGCTTGGTCAGCGCGTGCCTGTGCGGAGATAACACTTCCGTTTTCCGGCATCGAGTCGGCGACGTTACGCCAGAACCCATTCGCGCCGTTGACGCTGGCGACGTTAGCGGGCAGACCTTGCGCCTGTGCTTCCGCCAAACGCGCAGTTGCCGCCGTATCGCCACCAAGTACCTTGGACGCGATGCTTGTTGCACCTTTACCGGCGCCGTAGCCCAAACCGGCACCGGCAGCACCGAAGGCGGCTTCAGTCAGAATGTTGTGTCCGAACTGGCCGTCCTTTGTCGTCGGGGTCAATGCACCCTGCGCTGCACCTACGGCACCGTCCATCACCAACATAGGCAACAAGCCTTCTGGTGCGACAGCAGCAGCAGCTAAGTATGGCAACGCCTTAACGCCACCGCTACCGACCATACCGCCTACCGTATGGCCGAGCGCTTGTCGTGATGGATCAGCTTCCTTCGCTGCCTGTTCGGCTTGGCGAGCTTTGAGGCCTGCGTCGTCACCAGTTACACGGTCGACCAACTGACGAGCGCCGTTGCCGAGGTCGCCAACTGCGTTGCTTGCACCTTGTCCGACGTTCGTGAAGAAGCCTTGCGCCTTGACCTTTTCGCCTGGGTCAGTCGCCTTGAAGTGTGCGAGTGCCTGACCACCGACAACGTTTACGATCTGCTCGGCAGTCTTTCCGCTAGCAAGCGCCGCCTTTACGTCAGCCCCTGCGAGATTGCTATTGAGCAGACCAGATACGATGGCTGCTGGTGCAACGCCTTTTGCATAGTCGCTTGCAACCTCTTGAGCAAGGGTGCTTTTCATGTCTTCGAGCGTCGGAACCGAGCCAGCGGCACGGACTGTAGAAATCGCTCCGGCCAGCTTAGCCGCGTACTGCTTGTCCTGCGCATAGCCACCGTTGACGAGTGAGCCGACGAACTGGTTAGTATTGCCGCCGCTTTGCACTGTGCCTTGATAGCGCGAGCGGGATAGCAGGTCAGCGTAAGCCTGTGCGGAAGCTTCGGGGCTGCTGTAGTTTGCGTACTGATCCGTGGTTCCTAATTGGTTGTCTCGTGCGGCAGTGCCGGACTGACCCGGTAGTGCCTTGATGTTTCCGAGGTTGTTCGTGCCTGGGATGACGCTTCGGCCCCAGCCGGTCTCAAGTCCCCATTGGCCGAGAACGTGAACCGGGTCGGTGCCGAGCTGAGAAGCGGCTTTCACCGCCGCTGACATGTACTGATTGATGAAGTCGTTAATGTCGGCCATGTTTAGAAACTGTAGTTGCCGGGAGCACGACCGTTAGGCGCTGCGCCACCGCTTGTTTGATGAGTCGGCACTTGAGGCTGATAGCCCAGCTGATTAAGCGAATAGTCGTGCGCCGCCACCTCTGCTTGCTTACCGGCGAAGCGCTGTTGAACTGCTGCTTGAATCTGTTGCAGACCTTGTTGCACGGCTTCAGGTTGCATGGTCGCTTTCAGACCGTGTTGCTGGTAAGCCTGCATCAAACCAACACCCGCCGTACCTGATCCGCCTTTGTCCTGCATGATGCTCATGAGCATGCTGTCGTTCATAATTCGGTTCAGAATCTGCTGCTGTTCACCGCCGCCAAACCACTGCGCGATAGAGCCGCCTATGCCCCTCCATTTACCGGCTGCGTCATTGACGATCGACATCGCGTACTGCAAGTCGTTGTTGATCTTGCCGAGGTCGGCCACCTGTGCGACCGCTTCGCCGCGTGCTTTGGAAATCGAGCTAACGGCATTTGCGCTGTGATGGTGCGCCGTCAAACGCTGGTCGTTAGTCATCCCCATACCGCGCACCTGATCAGGAGTCATTGGCGGGATGCCCATCGCGCCCAATGTCTGGTTTAGACGGCCAACTGCTTCAGGATTGTCTGGGTCAGTACTCTTGACCAGATTGCTCATCGTTTCGATAGACTTGCTACCCATGCCTACACCTTTGAACCCCATCTGCTCGCTAGGGTTACGCTTGTTGTAGACGCCAACGGTCGCACCATCTGCGTTCTTTACTTCGCCCCAGTCCTTGCTGAACTGGCTCTGCATCATCGCGCTTGCAAGTTGTTGGCCCATCGGACCTGTGCGTGCGATCTGCTGCAAGTTCGCCATTTGATCGCCATAGCTCGCGGTTGCGTTGCCTTGCGAAGCAGCTTGCTCGACCATTGAACGCGGGTCGCCCGTGGGGTTGATGCCCCGCGCCATCAAGTTTTGTGTGGCCTCGACTTCCTGAACTTGCTGTGCGAGCGACGGATCGCCTTCGCCACGCGGTGCAGTTGGGTCAATACCCAAAGCGCGTGCTCGATTTTCGAGAGTCGGTGCCGCCGGCGCGGCAGGTGGGGTAGGCAAAGCCGGCGCTTGTTTTGCTGGCGCAATTTGAGGCAGTGCCGGTGCTGATGGTGCCGCGCGCGTCGCTTGGTGAGCGTTCTGGTGCGTCCCAGAGGCTTTCGCAGTAGGGGCGGGAGCGCCACCCAAAAGCCTTGCAGCGAGTGCCACGTCGTCAGCGCTTAGCTGTCCGGTTGCCGTTGTCGGTAGCGACGTTTTCGGGCCGAGAGTGCGGGTCAAGTCGTTACCGCTGCCGAAGCTGTTGGGGCCACCAGTGACCGGAATTGCGTCCGCTCTTGGTCGCAAGCTAGGTGCTGATGCCTGCGCGGCCGGAGCCGCACCAAGTACTTTCTCAGCGATACGGCGGGACGTTGGCGGCACTTGCGGCTTTGGTAGCGCGGCGACTTCGGGTGCGGGCACAGGGAACGTTTGCACTGCGGTATCCGTCAACTGCGCGTTCGGGTCGATTACATCGCCCGCTTGGACCGTGCTGGTTGCACGTGAGCTTTCACGTGCCAGTTCAGCATCGGCTTCGCGTTGTGTCTGCTGCGCTGCTGCTCGTTGTCCGGCTGGCGAATTTGCAGGGTCTAACGCCCAGCTAAGCGCTGCTTGCGAATCCAGGCCGACTTGCTTCTGTGCTGTATCCGCATTCTCGGAAGTGTTCGCGCTTAACAAACCGGCTGCTAGGCGAGCCATGGTCGAACCGAGCGTATTACCACCGGCAAAGCCGACAAAGTCACCGTTTTTGATGAATTGTCCTTGATTGCCCTGCATTCCCATTTGTTGAAGGGCTTGCGCGGCGGCTCGTTGACGCTGTACCTTTTGTAAGGCGGTTTCGTAGTCAAACGTGCTTGGGTCTGATGGCGAAGTTGGGCCGCCGAACCAGTTAGTTGTCATTTAATGTCTCCTGTGCCTCGCTGAGACGACGAATAAACGGCTCAACGACTACTCTAATTTTTGTCAAACGCTTGTTCACCTCAGAAGCGACTTCTGGGTGATGCTGCTTAAGGTATTTATTGGCGCCATGTTCAAGCCAGGCTGTACAACGCATACAGTCGGGCGCTGATGTCAGCCCTGCGGCGTAGTAGGGCGGCAGCGGCACCCCCTGGCTTGCGATGTACTTGTTCACTTGGTCGGTTGACCAGTGCGCAATCGGGAACATTAGTTGAACGCCGTCGATAATGTCACCGCTTTTTACGTGGCTCTTGGTCGTGTCTTCGTCACGTTGGCCGCGCAGTAAAAGCGTGATCCCATCAGCCTTCATGCGCTCGTGCATCGGTAACATGATCGAGTTAAAGCAGCAGTTATGTCTGTCGATCAGCTGCACGTAGCCGTCGATGTCCTGCTTGGCAAATGCGAAGCCTGTACCTGGATGCATGACATCGCTGGGCCACCCCATTTGTTCGTGAACCTCTTTAACGCGGCCTTTAATCTCAACGAAGTGCGGCACAACGCCCCTTACGGCATCAACGAGCGCTTGTGTCTCCGGGTAGGCGTCACCGCTGTTCGTGTAGTACACCGTGACGCGATCCCAATACAGGCGCATCGCCAACAACAGCGCGAGGCTGTCACGCCCCCCGCTGAATTGGAGAGCGATCTTGGTATGCGCGTCCATGACCTCATCAAAGCTGAGACTGTGCATCAGTAAGCTACCGCTGCCGCCATCGCCAGCGAACCAATCGTGCCCATTGTCGAACTTGAATTCGCTGCGTTCTGCGCTGCCACACCAGAGTTGTACTGACCGAGCGAACTTGCTGCGCTGCTGTAGTCCGTACCCGGCGTATAGCCAGCGGCCGTAAAACCCGGCATCTGCGGCATGTTCACCTGTTGACCAGTCAAGACAGCGTTCATGCTGTTGAGTGGTTGCAGGTAATTCTGGTACGCGTCCTGATACGCGGTCTGGTACTGTTGCATTGCTTGCGCGTAGGACTGCTGTTGCGCCGCGTTGCTGTTCAACTGGGCTTGCTGGTTCACGCCGTATGAACCGAGTGCCTGGCTGTATGCTTGCCCTGCTGCCGAGTTGTAGGCGCTCTGACCTTGCAGAGCCGATGCGTACTGCGACAAGCCGTTTTGCAGGCTTTGCGTAGCTGCCATGTTGTTCGCATTGAATGCGTTCAGATCTTGGCCCTGCTGCTGTGCGCTGGCCGAGTTATTCAGCTGCGCGTTGCTTAAGTTCTGGCCGAACTGCTGACCGATTGCCGTGTTGGCCGCGCCAAAGCTGCTGAGGCCTTGGTTAAACGCTTGACCCTGCGCTGCATTGCGGGCGCTGTAGCCAGCCAGTGCAGACGCGTAGTTCGTGTTCGCGAGCTGATTACCGGTCAGGACAGCTTGGTTTGCAAGCTGGTCTTTCTGCTGTCCCTGAACGCGCAGCGTGTTCTGCATGGCGTTGTTGTACGCTTCAGTTCCAGGTGTAAGACCTTGAATACGCAATTGTGAGTCCAAGTTCTTCGTGTCCTGCGCCCACTGATCGGTAAGCAGGCCAGTCGATGCCTTGTACGCGGCTTGCGTGCCAGCGTCAGCGGTCGCTTGATCGAACTGCGGTGCGTTTAGGTTTACGCTACCGGCCCCACTTGTGAACGCGTTTGGATCGGTGTTGACTTGCGCGCCCGCGGCTGATGTTTGCAGTGGCCCAGCGCTCGAATTAAAGCTCTGGTTAATGCCTTGATACTGGCCGGTATAGCCATTCGCATTGATGTGCGACTGATCTACACTACCGACGCCGGATGGGCTAAAGCCTTGGAAATTCGAATTGATCGACGGGACGCCGTTCATGTACGACGACATCGACGGAGCAGTAAAGCCGTTCGCCATTTGGCTTGCGACCTGACCTTGCATAGCCTGGGCAAGCTGCGACTGATTTTGCTGAATTTTTTGCTGCGAGTTGAGGGCTTGCTGTTCCTCTGGCGTCAACACGATGTTGTTCGTCCAAGACGTAGTTCCGTCCGCTCCAGGTGTTGACGTCCAAGTAGACGAACCCCATGGCGTGTACTGGTCCGGGCGGTTTGCCGCCGTTTGCTGATTCAAGTTTTGCAGGTTGCCTTCTGCTGTTGCCTTTGCTGCACCTACGTAATCCGGTGCTGGTGGTGCTGATCCCTTGGACATCTGCGCGTCCTTCCTCAATAAATGTTTCGTCTACTTAGCGAGCGATAGCGCTCCTTTCTCTCGTTGGTCGAGTTGTGTTGCCAGTTAGCGTTGCTGGCTCGGGTTGAAGTACGTACCGCCTTGCAGCGTGCTGGTCTGCGGGTACAGGCCTTGTCCTTGCGGTGTGCCGATGCCTTGATAGTTCTGTCCGGTTTTTCCCAGATTGCTCATCAACATGGTGATGGCCTTGATCTGGTTATCGGTCAGTCCTGATCCCGGCTTTTGTGTGCCCGGTGTTGCTGCGGGTGCTGTTGGTGCGCCCGGTACTTCTGGTATTGCTGGTGCTCCTGATGTGCCCATGCCCATTTCACTTCTCCTGTTTTGATGGCTTCGACCATGGGCCTGCCAACCATTGTTTGCGCGTCAATCCGTAGATAAACGCATCGTTGTCCTCACCGAATGCATCCTCAAGACAAGCCACGTACTTGTGGCCTAGCTTTTCGTGCATACCGATGGCCGCTTCGTTGTCCACTGAGACAGTGAAGTTGAAACGTGTCTTTGCAGCGTGACGGAATACGAAGTCGTAGACCGTGAACGCGAAATCCCTGCTGAACCAGCGTCGTGTGCCGTCGCTTGCGATGTTCCCTTCGCATGCGAATGGACTCCATCTGTTGATGGCGACAACTGCGAGGATTTCTGGATCGCGGCCCTCGTGAAACATGACGTGCGCGATTGTTCGACACTCGTTCGCGTCGAACTCGCCGATGTCGCCACCTATACGGTCACGCATCCACTTCAAGAACACTGGCGCATACTGTTGATCAGTAACGATCACTCGTTTACTCGTCATACGAATGCGCCGCCCGGTGCAACCATCAAGTCTGTCGCGCTCCAAAGCGTCTCGGTTGTGGCGCTGACTGAAATCGTGACGGCGACGTAAGAAGCCGGATAAGCTGCAACGCCAGTCCATCGGTTGACTGTCGTGAGACTGCCGACCCAAGTCGCGTTCGGGTCGTCCCATCTGGCGACATCCCACACAGCGCCAGTTGCCGGGTTAAGGGTTGCGCTACCGACGATTGGTGTCAGGTTGAAGTCTGTATTGACGCCGACAAGAACGCTGGGGGCCGAGCTGCCCGTTACGATGAAGGGCTTGACCATTTTTACGTGCTTGACCAATGCGCCGCCGAAGGCGCTATCGAGCGTCGTGAAGGCTGTCATCGCGGTCGCGACAATGTTGTCGCCACCCGCGCCGTTGATGTCAGCGCCGTCCTTGTAGCCGATAAAGGCCAGTGCAACGAAGTCAGTACCGCCGAAGTAGAACGTGTCGTTGAACAGTCCGTAGCACTGCGCCGGCCAGCCAGTGAACTGCGTCCAGCCTTTCGTGATCGTGTCGAAGCAAAACTGAAAATTGTTCTTCTGGACGCTTTGCGGGACATTGAGCAGCATCACATTCGCGCCTGGGTACACGGCGGCTTCAAAGCCGGGGGTGTTTGACAGTGCAGCAACGAGATTGCTGATCGTTGGCGAGATCTTGTACGTGAACGCGGAAGTGTTCTCGACGCGTGCGCTTTGCAGGTATCGGCTCATCGGGTACAGGCCGTCTTGCGTCAATACGAGCAGATCGCCGCCGTACTTGGTGGTGCAACGTCGACCAACTGGCGAACCGATCTTGTACGTGCCCATCAGGTTCCAGGTCGTCGCGGAGCTTGGATTCGTGCCTTGGAATACGGCGGCATCGCCCTTGTCTGAAAGCGCGACCAACATCGCCGACGTACCGCTTGAGCCGCCGCTGTCCGTTGTCCATGTGGCGAGTTTGAACAGCTTGCCGCCGCCAGGGAAGAACGGACCGAAGTCGAACGGGTAAAGCTTTCCGCCCACCGAACCGATGTCGCAGTAGTACGCTTTAGTCGTGTTGTTAGCCACGAACCAAAGGCTCTGCTGGTGCAGCACGACATCAACGAAGTTATTGATGCTGACTGTCGTACCGTTGTTGTCGTTGATGGCGAACTGACCGACGCCCGCGGGGCTTGCTACCTGTGTGCCTGTGATCCAGCTGGAGCCGTCGAAGAATCGCGGCGCGTCAGCACCGTTGACTGTTACGAGAATGCTGCTTGATGCGGTCGTGTAGGTCTGGACGACGCTCTGCCAGTAGGTATTGACTGTACTTAGGCCCGAGACAACGGGGGTGCCTACAGCGCCGCCATTGGTCACATCGTAGATACCGCCTCCCGATACCGCGAACAGCTTGTTGTACCCGCTGTTACGTGAGTGATAGGTCAGCAAGCTTGTGCAGGAGCCAGGCAAGCCAGTTGCCCACTTGCGGTAGCCTTGGCGCACGGCCAAGCCTTGATTGGTCGCGACGAAATTTTGGATGCTTAGGCCGTAGCTCGGCTCCATCGCATCGAGGGGATCGAGCGTGTTGATGCCTTGGTAGGGGGCGGGCATACGGGTTGTGATCGCGCTGCGCTGCTGCGGCTTTAACGAGGATCGGGACATTAGGCAGCGCCCCCAAAGCCAGTGTCTGGAATGTTCGCAGTCGAGAGCATTGTGACGCCCGAGCCACCACCCGCAATGTTCAAACGGCGGGCTGGGGTATCTGCTCCCTTCGCGTATTCCAGAGCACGAGCGTAATCCACCAGGGCGACGGTGGTATCCATCCCCACAGACGCGAGCCACTTGAGCTTGACGCCGTAGATCACGCAACGGTGATCGAAGCGGATGATGTCGCCGTCTTGTTGGAGTTCTGTTTGCGGTACGCCGCCGTTGCTGGTGCAGTAAGCGTTGCTGACGTACTCGTAGTTGAAGGTGTACGGTGTAGCGCCTGGGGTTGGGTACAGGTGCAACTTGCCGCCGAAGATGCGGTAACGCTCAAACGGGCTGGCTGCGAGGTTCGATACCTTGATCTGTGCCCATTCGATTGCGGTGAGTGGGCCTTGTACCGGCCAACGGCTGTTCTGGTCGAAGAAAGTACCGCTTACAAAGCGTTCTTCGTCAGAAGGGAAGGGGTATGCCTCGACGCCGCTCGTTGTCGTGAACGAGTAGCTTGTTTGAAGTGCTTGCCAGTCGTATTCACGAAGCAGGTCATCGCATGTCGCACGTACCAGAGCAAGCAGCTTCTGAACGTTTGTGTCGGTAGACGACACAACGGTTGTGGGCGTTGGAAATCCGAGTTCACTTGTCACTAGCTGAACGATGTTTAAAAGGGTCTTCTGGGCCATGTTTGTTGTGTCGTCTCCTTAACGCTCTATTTAGCTGCCGCTGCCGCCTTCACTTGGCTTGCTCTTCTTACTGTCCTTCGTAGCCATTGCCTCCGCGAGCATTGCAGCGAAGCGTTCTTCAACGGCTTTCAGCTCTGCCTGATGGCGTTCGTTCTGCTCTTCCATCTGGGCACGAACAAAGGCGGTTGCAGTCTTATCCTTGGCGTCGTCGAGGAACTGCTGTGCCTTGTGCTTCATTGCGTAGAAGCCGCGCAGTACGCCGCTCGATGTGTCCGACAAAGTTGCAAGCTGTTCGACTGTGCGAATGCCTTGATGCTTCAACTCGGCTACTTGTGACGGTTGCAGACCCGGCCACATTTCCAACGGCGTGCCAACAACGGATGCTTCTTGGCCGCGTTTGTACGCTTCGTACTCTTGCGGAAAGCGCCAGATGTAGAAGTCGGTAACTGGCGTGTGAACGATCAGATCGCGGTTGCCTGGAATAGTAATCGTGATGAAGTCCATGTCTACGTACTTCGGGACGCCGCCTGCGAAGTAGGTTTCGCGCTTAGAGAACACAGGCTCGGCGCTAAACTTGACGTTGAGTTTCGTGTCTTCGCCGATGTCCTGATGCTGCATGAAGCGGCCTGTTCGCGGATCACGAATGCCGCGTGCTTCGTCGTCTGCAAAGCGGTGTGTGCCACCTTGATTAGCAATCGCTACGTCAAGGTTGATGTTGCTGGTGTTGGTGTTGGATTCCATCTATTTCTCCTGCCGTGAACGGTGCGAGTTGCGCTTGTTATCGCGGCTCACCGAACTGGTGGCAAAGCTGCAGGGCGTTATTGCCTTGCTCGCCTATTTACCTTTCGCCCAAACGCAGAAAAGCTCCCGAAGGAGCTTTTCGTAATCAAGTCACTGATTAGGTGTTCGAGTAGATACCCGAGAACTGCGGACCCGACATGGTCAAGTTACCTGCCCAGACCAAAGTCTTGACAGTGCTGTCTTGGTTGACTGCGGACTTGTCGTCCAGAGCGACCATGTTGCGATCCTTGTGGGAACGCCATTTCATGAAGTCGGTGTTCAGGAAGTACGCGGTTTGTGCGCCGATACCCGAAGCGTTTGTGTCGAAGACAACTGGAATGCCTTGGAATTGCAGCGTCTGGAAGCCTGCGTTACCCATCGTCGCATCTGAGATACGCTGCATGGATTGCAGACCGGACTCGTACAGTGCGTAGATCGCTGGCGATGCCAGGATGATCTTTGGACGGTCAGTGCCACGGGTCATGCTCAGCAAGAACTGGTTCCATTGCGAAATCAGTGCAGTACCTGTAGTCGCAACGCCCGAGCCATCGACAGAAGCTTGGTACTTCTTGTTCTGCCAGAAGGTGTTAGTTGCGCGGCTGATGCCGCCGTAAGTACCAACGGTGTTTGCCAGCGGAATAGCTGCGCCCAGACCGGTGATGTTCTTACCGCTGTTACCTGTACCGTCCAGGTAGAAGTGACGGTTCAGCAGGTTCGACATTGTTGATTCGGCGACTTTAACGCGGGCTTCGACCAGATCGAGCAGCGCTTCTTTGCCGTTGTTGACGAGCGTTTCGCGACCTGAGAAGGTCACTGGGACTGCGTACTGCGAGAACGAGAATTGTGCTGCGGAGATTACGTCTGCGGCTGCTGTTGGCAGCGTGTCGTAACCACTGTACGAACCACCGTTACCGTTTTCGGCAAACGACAGGTTTTCGTTGATGAACGTACCACCGTCAAAGGTGGTGCAGCCACCGGACTTCTTCATTGCCAGCAGTGCGGCGTTGTGTTGTGTGACGTTATCGGCGATGTCCTTTGAACGGAACTCGATTGTGGTCGCGGCGAGGTCACTAAGGTTTGGGAAACTCATTTTTATTTTTATCCTTAAGAGGCTTGCGATCGTTTCTTATCGAGGTCTTTACTCACCGCTGTGAACCGCCCCGGCTTTCGTGGAGGCCGGTTAGTGTGAGTCAGGCCGGGACGGCTTGACTGCTCAGTT